>NZ_JAOWES010000086.1:86582-267991 GCF_030334095.1 Citrobacter sp. Cf118
GAGGTTCGAATCCTCCCGGATGCACCATCTTCTCCGAGATAGCAGCAAAACTGTTGTTTCATGGTCTGCGAGATAATCGCGAGCACCAGGAAGGATAACGTTGCTCCAGCAACGGCCCGCAGGGCGAACGCTAGTGAGTCATCCTCCCGGATGCACCATCTCCCCCTTTAAATTATTTCCACATACTCTCTGAACACCCCTCAATTCGCTGTCAGCGACAAAATCAATCAATTACGATAAAATAACGTCTGGTCATTCGGCTTGTGAGAAGACGATGTACGAACGTTATGCGGGTTTGATTTTTGATATGGATGGCACCATCCTGGATACTGAGCCAACGCACCGTAAGGCGTGGCATGAGGTATTGGGGCATTATGGGCTGCGTTTTGATGAACAAGCCATGGTCGCCCTCAACGGCTCCCCAACGTGGCGTATTGCCCAGTCGGTAATTGAATTGAATCATGCCGATCTTGACCCCCATGCCTTAGCGCGCGAGAAAACTGACAAGGTGAAAAGCATGTTGCTGGATAGCGTCCAGCCTCTGCCGTTGGTTGACGTCGTGAAAGCCTGGCATGGGCGTCGGCCTATGGCGGTAGGAACGGGGAGTGAAAGCGCAATTGCAGAAGCGCTGCTCGCTCACCTTGGACTGCGTCGCTATTTTGATGCTGTCGTCGCAGCCGATCACGTACAACGCCACAAACCTGCTCCTGATACGTTTTTGCTTTGTGCCGAACGTATGGGGGTTATTCCGGCTCGTTGCGTCGTGTTTGAAGATGCCGATTTTGGAATACAGGCGGCGCACGCTGCGGGAATGGACGCCGTGGATGTCCGGTTATTGTGAGTGATGGACTGTCGCTCCTGTCACTGTTTGCCAGCAGTTTTCTCAGCGCCACGCTATTACCCGGTAATTCTGAAGTCGTTTTAGTTGCTTTGCTGGTCTCCGGGATAAGTCATCCCTGGGTCTTAGTCTTAACAGCAACAATGGGTAATAGCCTTGGAGGGTTAACTAACGTTATCCTTGGGCGTTTCTTTCCTTTGCGTAAAACATCGCGCTGGCAAGAAAAAGCCACTGGCTGGCTGCAGCGCTATGGCGCTGTCACACTATTATTAAGCTGGATGCCGGTTGTAGGTGATTTATTGTGCCTGTTAGCCGGGTGGATGCGCATCTCGTGGGGTCCAGTTCTCTTTTTCTTATGCCTTGGCAAGGCGCTGCGCTATGTTGTTGTCGCAGCGGTTACGACGCAAGGCATTATGTGGTGGCACTAATTGTGTTGTGAGATAGCCTTCAGGGTAACCAATACCATTATGCTAATTAAAACGATTTTGACAGGCGGGAGGTCAATTTGATCCCGGACGTATCACAGGCGCTGGCCTGGCTGGAAAACCATCCTCAGGCGTTAAAGGGGATTCAACGTGGTCTGGAGCGTGAAACGCTGCGTGTTAATGCAGATGGGTCATTAGCAACGACAGGCCATCCTGAGGTGTTAGGCTCAGCGCTAACGCATAAATGGATAACTACTGACTTTGCCGAAGCGCTGCTGGAATTTATCACTCCGCCAGGCGATGACATTGAGAAAATGCTCACATTCATGCGCGACCTGCATCGTTATACCGCCAGAAACCTGGGCGACGAGCGTATGTGGCCGTTGAGCATGCCTTGCTATATTGCCGAAGGCCAGGATATCGAACTGGCGCAGTACGGCACGTCGAACACCGGTCGCCTGAAGACGCTGTACCGTGAAGGCCTTAAAAACCGTTACGGTGCGTTGATGCAGACAATCTCAGGCGTACACTACAACTTCTCGCTGCCAATGGCTTTCTGGCAGGCGAAGTGCGGCGTAACCGAAGGCGAAGATGCTAAAGAGAAGATCTCCGCGGGCTACTTCCGTCTGATCCGCAACTACTACCGTTTTGGTTGGGTGATCCCGTATCTGTTTGGCGCCTCTCCGGCCATTTGTTCCTCATTCCTGCAAGGAAAACCAACAACCCTGCCGTTTGAAAAAACCGACTGCGGGATGTACTACCTGCCGTACGCGACCTCGTTGCGTCTGAGTGATTTGGGCTATACCAATAAGTCGCAAAGCAATCTTGGAATTACGTTTAACGATTTGCATGAGTATGTGGCAGGATTAAAGCGCGCGATTAAGACTCCTTCCGAGGAGTACGCGGCGATCGGTCTGGAGAAAGACGGTAAGCGTCTGCAAATCAACAGCAACGTTCTGCAGATTGAAAATGAGCTGTATGCGCCTATTCGTCCGAAACGCGTTACTCGTCGTGGTGAAACACCATCTGATGCGCTTCTGCGTGGCGGTATCGAGTACATCGAAGTACGCTCGCTGGATATCAACCCGTTCTCACCGATCGGCGTGGACGAGCAGCAGGTGCGCTTCCTCGATCTGTTTATGGTCTGGTGTGCGCTGGCCGATGCCCCGGAAATGAGCAGCGATGAATTGCTGTGTACGCGTAAAAACTGGAATCGTGTGATTCTCGAAGGGCGTAAGCCTGGACTGACGTTAGGTATTGGCTGTGAAACAGCCCAGTTCCCGCTGCCTAAGGTTGGGAAAGATTTGTTCCGCGATCTTAAACGTGTGGCACAAACGCTGGACAGCATCGATGGGGGAGAGGAGTATCAGAAGGTCTGTGATGAACTGGTTGTCTGTTTTGACAATCCTGAACTGACTTTCTCTGCCCGGATCCTACGGTCTATGATTGATGAAGGCATTGGCGGCACGGGCAAAGCGCTGGGTGAGGCTTACCGAAATCTGCTGCGTGAAGAGCCATTAGAAATATTGCAGGAAGCTGAATTTATTGCTGAAACCGAGGCTTCGAAGCGTCGTCAGCAGGAGATAGAAGCGGCTGATACTGAGCCGTTTAGCGTGTGGCTGGAAAAGCACGCTTGATACAAAAGAAAAAGGCCACTCGGGAGTGGCCAAAATTTCATCTCTGAAAACAGGGATGATGATAACAAATGCGCGTCTTTCATATACTCAGACTCGCCCCGGAACAAAGAGTTCAGATTATTTTTAAAAAATTTATCGGAGGTGGCTAAATGCCGTTGTTAGATAGTTTTACTGTCGATCACACCCGGATGGAAGCTCCCGCGGTCCGGGTTGCAAAAACGATGAATACCCCGCATGGCGACGCAATCACCGTGTTTGATCTGCGTTTCTGCATTCCGAACAAAGAAGTCATGCCTGAGAAAGGTATCCATACGCTGGAGCACCTGTTTGCAGGTTTTATGCGTAACCACCTGAACGGTAATGGCGTTGAGATTATTGATATCTCTCCGATGGGATGCCGTACCGGCTTCTACATGAGCCTGATTGGTACGCCGGACGAGCAGCGTGTTGCCGATGCGTGGAAAGCGGCAATGGCGGACGTGCTGAAAGTACAGGATCAGAACCAGATCCCGGAGCTGAACGTTTACCAGTGCGGTACGTATCAGATGCACTCTCTTAGCGAAGCACAGGATATCGCGCGTCATATTCTGGAGCGGGATGTACGCGTGAACAGCAATGAAGAGCTGGCGCTGCCGAAAGAGAAATTGCAGGAACTGCATATTTAGTCTTATTGATTAGCTGTTCCAGTATTTAAATTAACCCCGGTTTATGTCCGGGGTTTTTTATTTCGTAATATAATCTATATCTATTATATTTACGACAGGAATATAATTTCAGTTAATTAATGGGTGACCTGTTAAATAATAAAACGTGATCTGGCAAACAGAAAATAATGGATAATTAACGATGCCAGCCCACACCGATCACATAAATCAAAAAACATAAATAATTAATAGAAAAACATAATGGAATACGCCAGGTATCCAGGTAATAAAAAGACTCTTTTCATCGCTTGTGGATGGGGTTTTTATCAAATCTTATCTGGTATACATTAAACTTTAGGGATAAAAAATGAAGGTGAAATATTTAGCGCTTGTGGTCGGCGCTTGCTTTTCGCATAACCTTTGGGCAGCAAATACCGCTATTGAACAGCGTCTTGTCGAACTGGAGCAGCGTGTGATTAATGCCGA
Source organism: Citrobacter sp. Cf118 (assembly GCF_030334095.1). Classification (NCBI taxonomy): domain Bacteria; kingdom Pseudomonadati; phylum Pseudomonadota; class Gammaproteobacteria; order Enterobacterales; family Enterobacteriaceae; genus Citrobacter; species Citrobacter sp. Cf118. The sequence goes on from NZ_JAOWES010000086.1 coordinate 90,613, forward strand.
ACAGCGAGCCGCAGATGCTGAATCGCAAATTCGCTCGCTGAGGCAGCAGCAGGTAGCTGCAGCGCCGACGGTGCAAGTACAGTCTGCTGAACCCTCCGCCTCTACGGAAAATCCACCCAAGTTAACGCTATCCGGTTTTAGCGATATCAAGTTCTATGGCGACGTTGAGTTTAATATGGATGCGGCAAGCCGCTCTGGTAGTCTGACATCAACCAGAACTTCGGCAAATAAAGATTGGGCGCCGGGAACGAATGAACGTTGGGATATCAACGGGCGTCTGCTATTAGGGTTTGATGGCTACCAACGACTGAACAACGGTAATTTCGCCGGATTCTCAGTTCAGCCGCTGGCAGACCTGACCGGAAAAATGAATCTCGATGATGCAGTGTTCTTTTTTGGTCAGGAAAAAGACTGGCAAATTAAGGTCGGACGTTTTGAAGCGTACGATATGTTCCCGCTGAATCAGGATACGTTTATTGAATATTCAGGTAATACGGCGAATGATCTTTACAGTGATGGCTATGGCTATATTTATATGATGAAAGAGGGGCGTGGACGTAGCGACAGCGGCGGTAATTTCCTGATCAGTAAAACCATCGATAACTGGTATTTTGAAGTGAATACATTGATGGAAAGTGGCAGTACGCTCTATACCGAGAAGCAGTACCACGGGATGGACTTAACCAATGATAAAAACGTGGCTTACGTGCGCCCGGTGATCGCCTGGCAAAATGGGCGTTTCTCGACGGCAGTGGCGATGGAAAGTAACGTCGTTAACAACGCCTACGGCTATTATGAGAACGGGAAGTGGATCGATCAGTCCGATCGTACGGGGTATGGTTTTACCATGACCTGGGACGGACAAAAAACCGATGCGGAAGACGGCGCGGTGATTAACCTGAATACTGCTTATATGGACGCGACCGATGAGACCGATTTTACCGCTGGGGTGAACGCGTTGTGGCATCGATTCGAACTGGGCTATATCTATGCGCATAACAAAATCGAAGCCTTCAATGCTACCAATATCGATGCCGTTTGTGAGAACGATTGCTGGATCACCGATCCCGGCAATTATGACATTCACACTATTCATGCCTCATATTTATTCCCCAATGTGATGGATATGAAAAACTTTAATATCTATCTCGGTGCTTATGCCTCATGGGTTGAGGCCGATCCGAACAATGGCGACAACAGCGAAGATGCACGTTACGGCGGACGCCTGAGATTCAAATATTATTTCTGATGCTGGCCACAATAAAAAAGGGATCCGCAGATCCCTTTTATCAGATAGTTAATGCGCTCCACCGCCGCCGCCGCCCGCGCCGAAGGGCGGTTTAGCGAACCACACCAGACCAAGCAAAACCAGGAAGATCCCCGCCGACATCCAGAAGATTTCGTTGGCGGAAATAATCAGACCCTGATTAGTGATCTGCTGAGCTATCCATCCTGACGCCTGCTGGTGCGTCATCCCTAAATCCTGCAGCTTATCGTACATAGCCTGTGCATTTGGATTGTAGGGGTTAACAGATTCCGTTAGCTGAGCATGGTGCAGCGACTCACGGTTAGTCCACATCGTTGTTGTAATCGATGTACCAATAGAGCCGGCCAGCGTTCGCGTAAAGTTAGACAAGCTCGATGCAGCCGCCAGACGCTCAGGCGGTAAACCGGACAGCGTAATGGTCGTCAGCGGCATAAAGAAGCAGGCTACTGCGAACCCCTGAATAAACTGCGGCCAGGCCGATGCGCCAAAGTCCATACCCGGCTCGAACGTCCACGCACGCCAGTAGAAACAGACGGCGTACATAATAAAACTGAACGTCACCAGCCGACGCATATCCAGCTTGTGCGCGAAGCGGCCGATAATCGGCGACAGGATCACCGGAATAACCCCAACCGGCGCTGACGCCAGACCAGCCCAGGTTGCCGTATAGCCGTAAACCTCCTGCAATAGCTGCGGCAGCAGGACGATGGCGCCGAAGTAGAGCATATAGGCCAGGCTAATACACAGGCAGCCGATGGTAAAGTTGCGCGACTTAAACAGCGAGAGATCGACAATAGGGTGCTCGTCGGTAAGCTCCCAGACGATCAGGAAGCTGATAGCAACCACGGCGACCACCGTCAGGATGATAATCTCCTGCGAGGCGAACCAGTCCAGCTCTTTGCCGCGGTCGAGCATAATCTGCAAACTGCCGATACCGATGACCAGCAGTGCCAGACCAATGGCGTCAATGCGCCGCTGCTCGGTTTTGGTTTCCCGACCGCGCAGGGTTTGCAGGGTCATCAATACCACCGCAGCCCCGATTGGCACGTTGATAAAAAATATCCAGCCCCAGTGATAGTTGTCGCTGATATAGCCCCCCAGAATAGGACCACATATCGGGGCAACAATCACCGTCATCGACCATAGCGCGAGGGCGATGGAACGCTTGGCGGGTGGATAGTTATTCAGCAACAGGCTCTGTGACAGCGGAATTAATGGACCGGCGACAATACCCTGGATTACGCGGAAGAAAATCAGCATGTTCAGGCTGGTGGACATCCCGCATGCCCATGACGCAATGACGAAGGCGATAGTTGACCACATAAAGAGTCTTACTTCGCCAAAGCGTTTTGCCAGCCAGCCGGTGATCGGAATAGAGATAGCGTTCGCCACCCCGAATGAGGTGATCACCCAGGTTCCCTGGCTCAGTGAAGAGCCGAGGTTCCCGGCGATAGTGGGGATCGCCACGTTAGCAATGGTGGAGTCCAGCACCTGCATGAATGTCGCCAGGGACAGCGCGATCGTCATTATGACGAGCTGCGCGCCTTCCAGCGGTTTTTGCTGTTGCATCACACGCACCTTTGAATTAGCCCGCGTTGGCCCGCACGATCTCTTCGATCATCTTATTGACCGGAGCAAGGTCGATTTCACGTGCATTACTTTCTGATACCGGCGTGGTGCGGACCTGGCTTGCCAGAATTTGTCCGTCACGATTGGAGGTATCGACTGTAACCAGCGTAGACAAACCGATCCGCAGAGGATGCTGTGCCAGTTGCTGCGCATCCAGTTCGATACGCACCGGCAGACGCTGGACGACTTTGATCCAGTTACCGGTCGCGTTTTGTGCTGGCAGCAAGGAGAAGGCGCTGCCCGTTCCCATATCGAGGCCGACAACTTTACCGGTATATTTTACGTCATCGCCGTAAATATCGCTGATAACCGTCGCGGGTTGACCAATACGAATGTGGGCGAGCTGTGTTTCTTTGAAGTTGGCATCTACCCACAGGTTAGTGGCCGGAACAACCGCCATCAGCGGCGTGGTTGGGCTAATCTGCGCACCAGGCTGTACGGCGCGACGGGATACATAACCGGTCATTGGGCTGACAATTCTGGTACGTTCCAGCGCCAGCCAGGCATCGCGCACTTCGGTGGCGGCCTGTTGTACGGCGGGTTGATCTTCCAGCTTGCTGCCGAGAATCATTGCCTGGTTAGCATTATATTGTTGGATTGCGACATCAAGCTGAGCCTGAGCGCTGGCGACGGCATCACGCGCATGTTGCAGTTCTTCGCGGCCAATCAGGTTGGCGTTGCCCAGCGGGACTCGGCGATTAAAATCGCTTTGTGCCTGCGCCAGAGCTGTTTTCTGCACTTCAATGTTGGCCTGTAACTGCTTGCTGTTGATCATCAACTGGTGCGTCTGACGCACGCTGGAAGCCAGCGCAGTTTTGGCTTTTTCAAATGCCTGTTTGGCATCTGTCTGGTCGAGGGTGACTAGCACATCGCCTTGTTTTACAAAGTCAGTGTTATCAGCCCAGACTTTCGTCACGCTGCCTGATACCTGCGCCATGATTTGAACCTGGTTCCCTGCCACGTACGCATCGTCTGTATCTTCGTAATGACGCAGTACTAAAAACCAATAAATCCCATATGCCACGGCAATGATAATAAAGAGCAAGGTCAGAAGGAGAAGCAGACTTTTACGTTTGCCATTCTTCTTGACCGGTTGCTGCGGGGTTTGAGTCTCCGCATTTGCGCTCATGTTGTTCTCCACGATCTTCTTTTTATTCACATCGGCTGAGCCGACCTGTTTATCAGACAGGCCAGCAGTATGCGTGCTGGCCTGTCGGTTTTTTCATTTATAAATCTGGATTTCTGAGCGAGTCGACGCCTTAGCGCAGCGCTTCTAACACCGCGCCATCCTGCTCCATCTGATCAAGACGGGTCAGAAGTTTACGGGTAATTTGCTCAAGCTGATCTTTTTCGGTAGTGCTAAGAGACGACCAGAGCTGATGCAGGCAATTATGCTGAGGCGGTAACACCTCTTGCAAAAATGCATGGCCTTTCTCGGTCAATTGCAGATGCAGACAGCGGCGATCGTTATCGCTTTCGCGACGTTCGATCCAGCCACGTTTTTCTAACTCATCCGCGATGCGGGTAGCGTTAGTACGTGACGAGCCAAGCGCACAACTCAGTTCAGAAGGCTGAATACTGTGGTTTTCCTGAGACTCCAGCGTAATCAACGCCATAAACAACGTCTCGTTAATCCCTTGAGCTTTCAGCATCTTATTGCGATTTTCCAGCAGCTTGCCCTGCATGTGCATGCATAGACGAGTCAGAAGCACTTCCTGATAAGGGAACTCTTCGTAGCGGCTGGCGCGAAATTTTAGCATTTGTTCAATGGGCGTAAACGAACTATCCATTTGGGTATAACCTCATTAATTTCAGCCGATATAGTAACGACGGTGACAAATAAAGTAAATGTATTATTAATTTAAAATGATTGTTTTTATCTATAAGACAACCAACATTTTCCAGGCTAATCCATAGCCCAGAGCACTCAGTAACGTTGGAATGATGATGCTGCGGGTCTTATAGAAGCTTGCACCCAGTATGACAAACCCCACCAGAGTAGGCACGAACCGACGAGCGTCGTGCATCACTTCTGGCGCGGTAGACACCACCAGCAGGGCGCAAATTGAAGTAATGCCAATAGTGTCAAGTAATATGCCCGTCGCGCCGCGCTTCGTCGGGCGAACATTGCCGACCCCAAGACGGAGCGGCAAATAGCGAAAACAGTAATTTACGCAGCCGACCAACAGGCCAAGTAGCAGAACTTCATAGCTCATCAGGACCTCCTTGCCAAAATGACTGGATGAGCGCCGTCAGGCATCCACAGACAATACCTGCAAGGATAGCGGCAGGGATGGAAAACAGCATGACGCCAGCCAGCGCCCCGGCGAGGGCCGCAGTCACGCAGAGCGCCTGTTTTCGTTGGAATGACGCGAGCAGGAAGCTCATAAACAGCGCCGGGAGCATGAAGCCCAGTGCCGCTTCAACCGCCGGGTAATCTTTGAGTAAACCACTGCCGGAAAACGCGCCGAGCACCGTACCAAACACCCAGGAGGCCCAGGAGCATAGCGCAATTCCGATCATCCAGTTTTCACTCCAGCGCCGGTTATCCCGTACCAGTTTTGCCGTTGCAGCGGCAAAGACTTCATCGGTAAGGCCAAAAGCCCACAGCGCGCTTTTGGGTTTACTCAGTCGCTGGGCGATCCGACTACGCAGGGAAGGGCCGTACAAAACATGACGGACATCCATGGCCATGACGGTCAGCGCGGCGACCCACAGCGAACTGCCTGCGGCGAGCATGGTGGTAATAACAAACTGGCTGGCTCCCGCATAGATAATGCAGGAGAAAAAGACGCTTTCAACCGGTGTAAAGCCAAGGCGAGTGGCATTGAGACCAAATGCAAAAGCGACCGGAATATAGCTGATAACAATTGGCAGGCTGTCTTTGAATCCTTCCGTTAACGTTGCCGAACTGGATTCAGACTGGGGTACAGGGCTTTCCATAGGGTTATAGGTTTCATTACCGAAATTAATATAACTTGGTTCAATGAGTTATAACCTTAGCAGACTGATGGGCTCCTTAACACCCTGTGGAGCCCAATCAGCGGTAAACATGCGTTATACGCTTAATTTACGGCTTCCTGACGGTGAAAACCTCGCCACCAGACCAACAGGTTGAGTATGGCAACGGTCGTACCTGCCAGACAAACGCCAGCCCACCCGGCATGCTGCCAGGCAGAGGCTGAAATCAGCGAACCTGCCGCTCCGCCAATAAAATAGCTGGTCATGTATCCGGCTGTCAGGCGATTACGCGCGTCAGGATGAATACGATAGATAACCGTCTGGTTGGTGATGTGCACTCCCTGAACGGTGAGGTCCAACACCAGAATACCGATAATCAGCATGGGGACTGAAGCGTGCCCAAACCAAATAGCAAGCCAGGAGAGCAGTAGTAATAGCAGCCCCATAGTTGTGGTCAGGTGGGATTTACCTTTATCGGCAAAACCGCCCGCCGGACGTGCGCCTAACGCCCCTGCGGCACCCGCCAGACCGAACAGACCAATCATTCCTTCCGAATAGTTAAATGGCGGCGCGGCGAGCAAAAACGCCATCGAGGTCCACAGAATACTGAAATTGGCAAAAGTCAGGCAGCCCAGCATCGCGCGGGTACGCAGCAATTTATCGTGAATAAACAGGCTGAATACGGAGCCTAACAGCTGCGGATAGTTGAGATGGGTATCGGATTTCATCTTCGGCAGGCCGCGCCACAGTGCAACCGCCATCAGCGCCATTAATACTGATGCGACCCAAAATACGGTGCGCCAGCCGCCAAGATTCGCCAGTAATCCCGCCACGGTGCGCGCCAGTAGAATACCTAGCAGCAGGCCGCTCATAATCGTCCCAACAACTTTACCGCGCTTGTCCGGTGTGGCAAGCGTTGCCGCCAGCGGAACCAAAATCTGTGCCACTACCGAGAACAGCCCGGTCAGGGCAGTACCGAGGATCAGCATACCCAGCGACTGGCTGCTGGCGGTGATCAGCATGCCACCAGCCGCTAACAGCGTCATGGAGACAATCAGCATCCGGCGTTCAAACATATCGCCGAGCGGCACTAAGAACAGCAGGCCGGCGGCGTAGCCGAGCTGGGCCGCGGTGACGATAAACCCTGCGGTACTGGCAGAGAGCGAAAAGTTGCGCGCGATGGTGTCGAGCAGCGGCTGCGCATAATAGTTACTGGCGACGGCGAGGCCGGTGGCGATAGACATTAACAGGATTAGCGAAGGGCTAAGTCCCTGAGTTGTTTTCGTCATGGTTTTCAACTGAATAATGGATTGCAGAAAACAATCATAACGGAAGTGATTAAATGTTGCTGATTTGTTGAGTGATGGATTGTGCGATTGGAGGAGGGTGGATAGGCCGGATAAGGCGCATCGCGCCACTATCCGGCATTGGTATGGTTATTGTGCCTGATGACGCTACGCTCATCAGGCCTACGAGTGGGTTATTTCTGCGCGGCCAGCGCTTCGTTCACCCAGCCGTCAAACTGCTGCTGGTGGGCTTTGATCCAGCCGTCAACGTGACCCTGCACGTCGGCTTCAGACGCTTTCCCGTCGTGCATCATTGCGTTCTGCGCGTTGATATCCGCCAGCGGCAGCTTCATGATGGCAAACAGTTTCGCCGCAGCCGGGTTTTTCTCTGCCCAGGCTTTATTGGCGACAATATGCATCGTGTTCACCGGGAAGCCGTAGTTGGCGCCGTTTGGCAGCTTGGTATCAATATCTTTCTGCTCGCCTGGCAGGGAAGAGAACGGCACCTGCAGCCAGACCACATCTTTACCCGGCTTCATTACGTCGCTGACCCAGTACGGTGTCCAGGTGTAGTAAAGAATGGGTTTACCTTCTTTGAAGCGGGTAATGGTGTCAGCCATCATTGCTGCATAGTTACCGTGGCTGACCTCGACGGTTTTTTCCAGATCAAAGGCTTTGTTCTGGTGGTTGATTACTGCTTCACAACCCCAGCCCGGTGAACAGCCCATCATATCGGCTTTTCCGTCACCGTTGGTGTCAAAGATTTTGGCGATCTTCGGATCTTTTAACTGGGCGATATTGGTGATTTTGTACTGCTCAGCGGTTTTTTTGTCGATCAGATAACCTTGTGCGGCACCCGTAACGAATACCCCCTCGCGATAAAACTTTTTGTCTCCGCCCGCCGCGGCGTACATATCATCATGCAGCGGCTGCCAGTTCACGGCGGTAAAAGTTGCATCGCCAGAGGCAATGGAGGTATAGCCGACGTTGTAGTCAACTTCGCTGGTTTTGTTAACGGTGTAACCCAGTTTCTCCAGCGCACGAGCGACTAACTGCGTCTGGAAGGATTCTTCAGAGATAGTGCTCTGGATTGGCTGTACGGTGATGCCTTTGCCCGGCAGGTCGGCAGCGAAAGTGCTGGTGGAGACAAGGGTGGCAAACGCTGTGGCAATAATAATTTTCTGTCGCATCGTTGTTCCTTATTGCACTTCATCCTTCAAGCCGCCTCTTTGTTGGCTGCACTCATGCACCCCAGTCACGTACTACTTGTACGCTCCTGGGGATACATTCCTTTGCCGCCGCGATGCAACTTGAATGATTTTGTGCAAGTTAATGAATTGTAGGCCCGGTAAGCAATGCGCCACCGGGCAACGGGTGAATTACTTCGTGAAAGGGCGAGTGATAAGCCCAACGGGACCAGTGGTGTACCAGCGACGGTTGCCACGGCTACGCGAATCGCGACCAACGGCCTGCGTCAGGCGATCCAGAATGATGGCGAGGATCACAATCCCAACTCCGCCGACGGTGGCAAGCCCCATATCCAGACGACCAATTCCGCGCAGAACCATCTGACCCAGCCCGCCCACGGCAATCATCGACGCGATGACGACCATTGAGAGCGCCAGCATCAGCGTCTGGTTAACCCCGGCCATAATGGTGGGCATTGCCAGCGGGAGCTGCACTTTAAACAGCATCTGACGTGGGCTGGCACCAAACGAGCGCGAGGCTTCAATCAGATCGGCTGGAACCTGGTTAATCCCCAGAATAGTCAGACGTACGATTGGCGGCAGGGCGAAGATAATCGTCACCACTACGCCCGGGACGTTACCAATACCGAACAACATGACAATCGGCACCAGATAGACAAACGCGGGTGTGGTTTGCATGGCGTCCAGCAGCGGGCGAACAATTTTTGCGGCCCGTGGACTGCGCGCCAACCAGATCCCCATCGGCAGACCGATCACCACGCAGAACAGCAACGCGGTCAACACCAGCGCCAGGGTTATCATGGCCTGCGACCACGCGCCGATGGCACCGATGGCAATCAAGGAAATCAGCGTAGCAACGCCCATCCCAACGCCGGAAATTTGCCAGGCAATCAGCGCGAACAGGATAATCGCCACCGGGGCTGGCATACCTAACAGCAGCTGTTGAAAACCGTTGAGAATGTAATCCACCGGGACACGAATGCCCTGGAAGACCGGACGGAAATGGGTAACGACCCAGTCGATCCCCTCTGTGACCCAGCTGTCCAGTGGGATCAGCGTTTTATGGAACGGATCCATAATATTGAAATGCTCTGGTGCCGGCGCGGGGGCGCTGGTCAGCCAGTCCGCGCCACTGCCATCAGTGGGCGCACCGGATGGCGTGCTCCAGGCATCGGCAGTTTGTGCGGCGCTGTCGGCCGCTGGTGTGGTATCCCACGGATTAGTTTGATCAGCCATTGTTTACCCCCTCACGATCTAAAGCCTGTAACAGCATGCGTTTTGAAATGACGCCCACATACTGCTGTTCCTCATCAACAACCGGCACCGCGCACGGGGCCTGGCCGACATGAGAAAGCAACTCGCTGAGAGGAGTTTGTGCATCTACGGCTAACGGCTCATCGATCAATGCCGCTTCAATACCTTGCGCCTGACTTAACGCTGTTTTTAAGGAGTCGATTGAAACAACGCCAACGAATTTATTGCCGCGTTCGATCACGTAACCATATTCGCGATCTTTGTCCTGCAATAATTGCAGCGCCGAACGTGGACCCACCCCGGGCGTTTTACGAATTAAACCTTCGGGGCTACGGCGTGAAATATCTTTCGCACTGAAGACCTGGCTAATATCAACGCCGCGGAAGAAGGTGCGTACATAATCATTGGCTGGATTATTCAGGATTTCATCCGGCGTGCCGACCTGGACCACTTCACCGTTTTGCATAATGGCAATTCTGTCGCCAATACGCATAGCTTCGTCGAGATCATGCGATATAAAGACCACGGTGCGTTGATGCTTCGCCTGTAGTTTTACCAGTTCATCCTGCATCTCAGTACGAATTAATGGATCGAGGGCTGAGAAGGCCTCATCCATTAATAAGATGTCAGGATTAATGGCTAATGCGCGGGCGAGGCCTACACGCTGGCGCATACCCCCGGAAAGTTCATCCGGGTATCCGTGAGCATAATTCTCCAGACCAACCTGACGTAGCGCATCTAACGCTTTTTCACGACGTTCATCCGCACCAACACCGGCTAATTCCATGCCGAATGCCGTATTGTCCAGCACCGTCATGTGCGGCATCAGGGCAAAGGACTGGAACACCATCGCAATCTTTTTTCTGCGCACCTCGCGAAGCTCAGCATCGGATATCCGGGCGATGTCTACGCCGTCAATCAATACCTGCCCGCGGGTGGGTTCAATCAGGCGATTGAGAAGGCGTACCATTGTGGATTTACCCGAACCGGATAATCCCATGATGACAAATATCTCGCCTTCTTCAATGGCCAGACTGGCGTTCTTAACGCCAAGCGATAGCCCCGTTTTATCCAGAATCTGCTCTTTTGAAAGTCCTTTTTCAATATATTTGAAGGCTCTCTGGGGATGCTCTCCAAATATCTTATAGAGATTTTTAACTTCTAATTTAATTGCCATGCAATAGAATGATTCCTGTTATTTGTTTATATCGATATATTACCTGATGGAAATAGTGACCTTTTTCTACCCTAACATACTGAGAATCTGAGACAACCCTGAATTTGGTTGTGGCATGAATATTGCCAAAGGCCAGGTGGCGGGACTTCCCGTGATATAAGGGCTGAGCGCGAATGTGAGCGGCTTAATATTTTTTGTAAATGGCAATGAAAAGTCGCCTGAATTGCTGGAATGCAGGCGAATAATGCGTCTGATATTGAGTGTAGATCACACAATTATATTTGCACGACAAAAGTGTGATCCTGTTAAAATATTTCCGCGAAAAATGTACGGTATTTCCCGTGAAAATGAGTGCTAGAAATTCCAGTCGTCATCTTCGGTTTCGACCGCTTTTCCCATCACATAGGATGAACCGGAACCCGAGAAGAAATCGTGGTTTTCGTCAGCGTTGGGCGACAGCGCGGCAAGGATTGCCGGGTTAACCTCCGCCATTTCAGGCGGAAATAGCGCTTCATATCCCAAATTCATTAATGCCTTATTGGCGTTGTAACAAAGGAAGGCTTTGACGTCATCCACCCAGCCGGTCTGTGCATACAATTCTTCCGTATAACGCGCTTCGTTATCATACAATTCCATCAACAGGTCAAAGGCAAAATGCTTTAACTCGTCGCGTGATGATTCGGAAATATGCTCCAGACCTTTTTGATATTTATAACCAATGTAATACCCATGAACCGCTTCATCACGAATGATCAGACGAATGAGATCGGCGGTATTGGTCAGTTTACCGCGGCTGGAGAAATACATCGGTAACCAGAAGCCAGAATAGAACAGGAAGGATTCCAGAAACACGCTGGCTATTTTTTTCTTCAACGGTTCGTCGCTGGCGTAATGTGCCAAAACGATCTGCGCCTTGCGCTGGAGTGGGGTATTTTCTTCACTCCAGGCGTAAGCTGCATCCACATCTTTGGTCTGGCAAAGGGTGGAGAAAATAGAGCTATAGGAACGGGCGTGCACCGCCTCCATAAAGCTGATATTCGACAGCACCGCCTCTTCATGCGGCGTTAACGAATCAGTCATTAACGCTGGTGCTCCGGCAACATTCTGAATGGTGTCGAGCAGCGTCAGCCCGGTAAAAACGCGGATTGTTAGCTGCTGTTCGGCTGCGTTCAACGTTTGCCAGGCCGGAATGTCATTGGAGAGCGGAACCTTTTCCGGGAGCCAGAAGTTACTGGTCAGACGGTTCCATACCTCAAGATCTTTATCATCTTCAATCTTGTTCCAGTTGATGGCGCTCACGCGGGATAATGTCATTTTCTCCTCCTTACAGCGCGCATGACACGCAGCCTTCGATTTCGGTGCCTTCCAGCGCCAGTTGGCGTAGTCGGATGTAGTACAAGGATTTGATGCCCTTACGCCAGGCGTAAATCTGCGCTTTGTTGATATCGCGCGTGGTGGCGGTATCGGGGAAAAAGAGCGTCAGTGAAAGCCCCTGATCGACATGTCGCGTTGCTTCAGCGTAGGTATCAATGATTTTTTGTGGACCGATCTCGTAGGCATCCTGATACAAGGCCAGATTCTCATTGGTCATAAACGGGGCAGGGTAGTAAACGCGCCCGGTTTTGCCCTCTTTGCGAATCTCCACTTTCGACACGATCGGGTGAATGCTTGACGTGGCATGGTTGATGTAGGAGATAGAACCGGTGGGCGGAACCGCCTGTAAATTCTGGTTATAAATACCGTAGCGCATCACATCTTCACGCAGTTGTGCCCACATCTCGCGCGTCGGTAGCGTAATGCCGCTGGCGGCAAACAGTGTGCGGACCTTGTCGGTTTTTGGCTGCCAGTCGCCCTGCAGATACTGGTTAAAATACTCGCCGCTGGCGTAGCGTGACTGTTTGAATCCGGCAAAGGTTTGACCCCGCTCGCGAGCGATCTTCATTGACGTATTCAGCGCATGCCATGTGATGGTGTAGAAATAGAGATTGGTGAAATCCAGCCCTTCCGGCGAGCCGTAGGCGATCCCTTCCCGCGCCAGATACCCGTGCAGATTCATCTGCCCAAGACCAATCGCGTGCGACGCGCTGTTCCCGGCGTCGATCGAAGGCACGCTGCGGATGTGGCTCATGTCCGAAACGGCGGTTAAGCCGCGAACCGCCGTTTCCACGGTACGACCAAAATCGGGTGAATCCATGGTATGGGCAATGTTCAACGAGCCGAGATTGCAGGAGATATCGTGCCCGATCTGCTCGTAATTGAGATTTTCATCGTAGGTGGAGGCACTGTTAACCTGCAAAATCTCCGAGCACAGGTTGCTCATATTGATCCGACCGGCAATCGGATTGGCGCGATTCACCGTATCTTCAAACATGATGTAAGGATAACCAGACTCAAACTGGATCTCGGCCAACCGCTGGAAGAATTCGCGGGCGTTAATGTATTTTTTGCGCACGCGTTCGTCGGCCACCAGTTCGTCATACCGCTCACTCACGGCGATATCACCGAACGGTTTGCCGTAAATCCGTTCCACGTCATACGGTGAGAACAGTGCCATCCGGGCATTTTCTTTCGCTAGCCGGAAGGTGACGTCGGGGATCACCACGCCAAGCGAGAGCGTTTTGATGCGGATTTTCTCGTCGGCGTTTTCGCGCTTGGTATCGAGAAAACGTAAAATATCCGGATGGTGTGCGTGCAGATACACCGCGCCTGCGCCCTGACGTGCCCCGAGTTGATTCGCATAAGAAAACGCATCTTCCAGCATTTTCATTACCGGGATCACCCCAGAGGACTGGTTCTCAATGCGTTTAATGGGCGCACCTGACTCGCGCAGGTTGGAGAGCAAAAATGCCACGCCGCCGCCGCGTTTGGAGAGCTGAAGTGCGGAGTTGACCGCCCGACCAATAGACTCCATGTTGTCTTCAATACGCAACAGGAAGCAGGAGACCAGCTCGCCGCGTTGCTGTTTACCGCAGTTTAAAAAGGTTGGCGTGGCGGGCTGAAAGCGCCCGGAGAGCATTTCATCGGTCAGTTGCGTCGCGAGTGCTTCATCGCCCTGCGCCAGCGTGAGTGCCACCATCGTTACCCGATCCTCAAAGTCTTCGAGATAGCGCTTACCGTCGAACGTTTTCAACGTATAGCTGGTGTAGAACTTCCATGCGCCGAGGAACGTCTGGAAACGGAATCCGCTGGCGTGGGCGTGGGCGAATAGCTTCAGCATGAACGCGCGATCGTAGCGGGCTAACACACTGGCATCGTAATAGCCTTCATCCACCAACGTTTCCAGGCGCTCCTGCTGGCTGGCAAACGCCACCGAGTTGGGGCGGACGTGTGCGGCAAAGAAAGCCTCCACCGCCTGATGGTCTTTGTCGAACTGAATGCGCCCGGCTTTATCATACAGATTCAGCATGGCGTTCAGGGCGTGATAATCCAGCGTTGGCTGCATTACACGTTCTGCGGTTGTCGTTGCCAAAATTCGCTCACTCCTTTTCGAACGTTGTCGATATCGCTTTGGGTGCCCATCAGCTCAAAGCGATAGAGCCACGGCACGCCGCATTTTTGTGAGATGACATCACCCGCGCGACCGTAGGCGTCACCGAAATTACGATTGCCGGAGGCGATCACTCCACGGATTAACGCCCGGTTGTGTGTATCGTTTAATAAGCGGATCACCTGTCTTGGGACCGCGCCAGCAGTGCCGCCGCCGCCGTAGGACGGCACGATTAATATGTAAGGTTCGTCTACCCGGATCGGCTCGCGTTCGTTAAGCGGAATGCGGATGGCAGGCAGCCCCAGACGCTGCATAAAGCGGTGCGTATTTTCGGAGCTGCTGGAGAAGTAGACGAGCTGACTCATGCGCTGACCACACGGTGTTCCGGATGCAGACGGTTGATCATGTCCGGGCGAAACCCTGACCAACTGGTTTCACCCGCGACTACGACCGGTAACTGGCGAAACCCTTGATCGCGCAGGTTATCAGCCAAATCGGGCTGTAAATCGACGTTTACCATCTCAAAGTCAAAACCACGACTTTCCATTGCCCGTTTGGTGGCATGGCACTGAACACAGTTATTGCGAGTATAAATAATAATACGCATGATTCGTATTTCCATTTAAAAATAAAAGATCGGCGCGATAGAGGGCGTCGGGTTGTGTGTGTCCTGATAGGAAAAATACTAGATGTAGTTTTAAAAAGATTCAACCATACAAGATATGGGAATTTTAGATTGATGATGGGCTGGGTTATGGGCATGGCAGGGGAAGTGATATGTACCATCGCAGGTTGCCGGATGGCGCGCGTCGCGTCAAATCCGGCCTACAGGAAAGCACTTCCCAGGCCGGATAAGGCGTTTATGCCGCCATCCGGAAGCGCAGAATCACATGCGCATCCCCACCGCCAGGCGGTTAAAGCAGTTCATCAGGCTAATGGCAAATGTCAGGTCGCTAATCTCTTTCGCGCTGAAATGGTCGAGCAGCGGCAGATAAACGTCATCTTCGGCGTGACTAGTGGCAATTTGAGTGACCGATTCGGCCCACGCCAGCGCCGCACGTTCCTGCTCGCTGAAGTGGTGACTCACCCGCCAGCCTGCCAGCGCATCCAGTTTGGCCTGCGCAACTCCGGATTTGCGCAGTGCTTTACTGTGCATTTCCAGACAAAAGGCGCAGCCGTTGATTTGCGAGACCCGCAGGTAAATCAGTTCCGTCAGCGTAGGTTCCAGCGCGCAGTTCTCCAGCGCTTTGCTTGCCTGAACCAGAGCGTTATAGATTTCAGGGCTGAGTTCATAATAGGGCTGGCGTAACATGGTCATGGTATTTCTCCTCGTTTGGATGACCCGCAATGTAGCACTATAATGGACTGCTACAGAGAGCCATATTGTTGCCAAAAAAGCAGACCATAAATGCCGCGCTATCAGCAAATCGCCCGTCAGTTAAAAAACGCAATTGAGAAAGGTGAACTCAAGCCCGGTACCAGATTGCCCTCCAGTCGGACCTGGGCCCAGGAGCTGGGAGTATCACGCTCGACGGTAGAAAATGCCTATGCAGAGCTGGTGGCGCAGGGCTGGCTCGCGCGGCGTGGACAGGCAGGAACGTTTGTCAGTGAGCAACTGCGACCAGAAAGGGCACCTGCTTCTCCTGCCATTTTTGCCGGAGAAAATCCCAGACCGCAAACTTTTCAGATGGGATTACCCGCACTCGATCTTTTTCCGCGCGAAGTCTGGGCGCGGGTGATGGGACGGCGTTTACGCACCCAAACGCGTTTTGATCTGGCGGTGGGCGATGTGTGTGGCGAGCGGGCGTTACGTCAGGCGATTGTGGATTACCTGCGGGTCTCACGCAGCATTGAATGCCAGCCAGAGCAGATTTTTATCACTTCAGGCTATGCGGCATCAATGACGTTAATCCTGCGCGCTCTGGCGCATCCCGGAGAGGGAATGTGGGTCGAAGATCCCGGCTTTCCGCTGATTCGGCCTGTGGTGGCTCAAGAACGCATTGAGTTGAAGCCGGTAGCGGTGGATGCCGATGGTCTGGATGTCAGCGCCGGGATCCGCGACTACCCGCAGGCGCGTTTTGTACTGCTCACTCCCGCACATCAAAGCCCACTGGGGGTAGCACTGTCTTTAGACCGTCGCCACCAGTTGCTGGAGTGGGCGACTCGTGCGCAGGCGTGGGTAATCGAAGATGATTATGACAGTGAATTTCGTTACCACGGTAAGCCGTTGCCGCCGCTAAAAAGTCTGGATGCGCCCCAGCGGGTGATTTATGCCGGAACGTTCAGCAAATCGATGTTTCCGGCTTTGCGTACGGCATGGCTGGTGGTGCCCCTGACCCAGGTTGAACACTTTCGCCAACAAGCGGCGCTAACGGCCTGTAGCGTTCCGGTTCTATGGCAGCAAACGCTGGCGGATTTTATGCGAGACGGCCACTTCTGGCGACACTTAAAACGTATGCGACAACATTATGCCGAACGACGACAATGGATGGAAAACGCCCTGACCGAACAAGGATTTAGCGTCATTCCTCAGGAAGGTGGGATTCAACTGGTGATGAGTGTGGACGGAGATGATATTGCGCTGGTGCGCAAAGCGAATCAGGCCGGGTTAGCTGTTCAGGCGTTAAGCCGCTGGCGAATAACGTCAGAAGGAAAGGGGGGAATATTGCTGTCATTTACCAATATCAGCTCGGCGGAAATGGCGCAACAGGCGGCGTACCAACTGCGGATGGCGCTGACATAAATCTATACCCGTCATACTTCAAGTTGCATGTGCGTTGGCTGCGTTCGTTCACCCCAGTCACTTACTTTAGTAAGCTCCTGGGGATTCGCTCCCTTGCCGCCTTCCTGCAACTCGAATTATTTAGGGTATATAAGGTTCTTACGATATGCGTCCCACCATCGCCACCCGTTTATGGACTTTTCTGAAAGCGTTGCTAATGCTGAATCAGGTAAGGTAAGCCCGCAGTAAAAGATAACGAGGAAAATAATATGTATTTACGACCTGATGAGGTGGCGCGCGTACTTGAAAAAGTGGGCTTTACCGTTGATGTAGTGACGCAGAAAACGTACGGCTATCGTCGTGGCGAAAATTATGTGTACGTTAACCGTGAAGCACGCATGGGACGTACCGCATTAATTATCCATCCCACGCTAAAAGAGCGCAGCTCTTCGCTGGCAGAACCAGCGACGGATATTAAAACCTGCGATCATTATCAGCAATTCCCACTGTATTTAGCCGGTGAGACACACGAACATTATGGTATTCCGCACGGCTTTAGCTCGCGAATTGCGCTGGAGCGTTATCTGAGTGGGTTGTTTGGCGACGTTAATTCTAACTAATAACGCGACTGGCAGTGCCAGTCGCAAAGAAGCGTGTCAGGCTTTAGCCTGATGATAGCTGCTGACCTTAAACAAGCGGCGGCAATAATCAAGAAAGTAGCCATAGACAGCGCCCATCAGCATTGATACCACGATGTTCGAACTTACTGCAGCCGTAATCTGGTGCCAGTCCGCGCCAACCGTCAGCAGAATAATCACATACACCGGCGACTGGAAGGTGACATAAGCCAGCACATCCGCCAGATTTTTTGCCCATCCTGCCTGCGTGGCTTTACGCGCCGCGCGCATGAACAAATCACGGTACATGCCGTATGGCCACGCGATCAGTATGTTGACAGGGATAGCGACTAATCTGGAATACAGCGACTGTTCGAAGCTCATTCCAGAAAGGAATATTTCGATCAACATGTTCACGACAGAACAATAAACAACCATCGCGAACGTGTCTGCTACTGCATGACGCAAGCGTGACTGCGGAGAGAACATGTTAATGCTCCTTGTAAAAAGGGGGAAAAAGGTTTTGAATACCTTAACTGCTAGTGATTTGTCTTGCTGCTTTCGCGTTTTAATAGGATATCTGCCTGGATAATAACTAGCAACTAGCTTAAAATTTTTATTTATTGCCTTTTTGTCGATAAAATGCTCTGTAATGGTTTGTTTTTTGTTCGTTTTGGTGTTTTCGTTGCTGTGTTAATTAAAATTCTTTTAGATCAAAGAGTTATTTTTGCTTGTTTTTCTGGGTTTTTTGCGCTCCTTTTCTGAATGTTGACTGATGTGCAATATGTATACTCGTTGGTTCCACGCGATGCCGTGGCCTGTTTCTTAAGTGACGCACTGAGATACCTTGCAGGTATATTCAAAGCTGCAATCAGGGTAATAGAATATATTGTCTGAGCGATAGCAGAATGGATGCTATAAATATCAGAGTTGGCTATTTGTTTAATGATCTGCGAATAAATTAGACTGGAAATATAATAATCAGTTGCATACAATATTTAGCGTAATACCGTTTTTATGTTTTACGTTAAAGAGGTTTTGTTAATATGAGTTCAATGTTAAAAAACTTAAATAATATCCGCTCGCTGCGTGCAATGGCTCGTGAATTTTCCGTTGATGTACTGGAAGATATGCTTGAAAAATTCAGGGTAGTGACCAAAGAACGGCGCGATGAAGAAGAACAGCTACAGCGCCAACGCGCAGAACAGCAGGCAAAAATTAATGCCTTGCTGGCGCAGATGCAGGCAGACGGGATTAGCCCGGAGGAGCTGCTGAGCATAACACCGGCTACGACACGTTCAGTTAAAAAACGCCAACCGCGCCCGGCGAAATATCGTTTTATCGATCTCAATGGTGAAACGAAAACATGGACTGGGCAAGGTCGCACACCGAAGCCAATTGCCCAGGCGATGGCTACCGGTAAATCTCTTGATGACTTTTTGATCTAATTACGAAGGCGGTGAGGAGATCCTCACCGCTTATTTTCAGCAAACGCCGAAATCACCCTCTTCGGTATATCGCGTGACATCAGCTGCTTTCAGCGTGAATTTATCACCGTTTTCATTACTGGCTTGTACCGCCACAATTTGATCGTCATTGACTTCAACAACCTTCAGTTTTGGACCGCCCATACGCGGTTGAACCAGATCGCCAGGTTTAAACATATTGTTGCGCTCCTTTATTTATCATTTATTGCAGAACTCACCATAGATCACGTCAACCGGCGGGTACAGTGCTGTTTCAATGATTACCGCTTAATGAGTACGTCGGTTCCAGGGCATTTTGTCCAGCAGACGCGCCATGCCGCAAAAGCCAGTCACGCCAGCGAGAATCAGCCCGGCCCCGACAAAACCGCTCAGCAGGAAGAAAGCACTGCTGACGGCGTAACCCAGAATAACACCGAGTAAGGCAAGGCTACCCGCGGCTATCTGCACCTGACGCATCAGCGGTAACGGTTGTGAACTGTCTTTCGTCACCGGCAACCCTGCGGCTTTCCAGCCGTCAATTCCACCTTCCAGCAGCCAGACCTGCGCGGGCGCAGCAATGGCGCTCAGTTTTGTTGCCGCATTTTGTGTACGTTTGCCTGACTGGCAGTGAAAAATCACCTGCTCGGCGCGTAAATTCGCAGGCAGCGATCCCTGTTCAAGCGCGGGCAACGGTGCCAGATGAGCCTCAGGAATATGCTCGTGCAGATACTCGTCAGCGTCGCGGATATCAATCAGTTTTGCACCTTGCGCGACCAGTGTCTGCGCCTCGCGCGGGGAAATCGTCCCAATAGTCATGATGGCTCCTTATGGGCAATACAGTGTTTTTAATGTGGCGATCAGCGAATTCACGGCCGCATTTTTAATGGAGTAGAGGATGCGCTGGGCATCGCGCTGGCTTTCTATCAGACCTTCTTCACGCATACGCGCCAGATGCTGGGAAGTGGCGGAAGGGCTAAGGCCGGTAACACGGGCTAACTCGCCTGCGCTGGTACCGGGTGAACCGCAGAGCATGCACAAAATCAGCAACCGTTTCGGGTTACTCATCGCTTTTAGCAGGGCGGCAGCTTGTTCTGCGCTGGCCTGGAGTTGTTCAAGTTCAGTCATATGTATTTAAGCACAATCTAAATTAAGCACATTCTAAAATAAACAACCAACGTACGCCAGCGTAAAGAGCGTAAAGGAGGGTAAAACAGCCGCGGAATGCTGGCAGAGTTGGGTAGAATGGCTACTCTTAGAGATAAAATCTCTTTTTAAACAATGATTAATTTTTTGCTTGTAGGGAGTGTGTATGGGTTTCTGGAGAATCGTTTTTACTATTATTCTGCCCCCGCTTGGCGTGCTGCTGGGGAAGGGGTTCGGCTGGGCATTTATCCTCAATATCGTTCTGACGCTACTGGGCTACATCCCTGGTTTGATCCATGCCTTCTGGATACAGACGCGTAATTAATTCCTTTCAACTACGGCGCTTTGGCGCCGTTTTCTTTGGCCCCCTTTCTCCTCTGCTACACTTTTGGGTGTTAATTGTTAATTACCGAGGTGGATATGGGACTCTTCAATTTTGTAAAAGATGCGGGTGAAAAACTGTGGGATGCGGTCACTGGAAACCATGACACAGCCGATCTGGCAAAAAAAGTGCAGGAACACCTGAACAAAACTGGCATCCCTGATGCGGATAAAGTGGACGTGCAAATTAACGAAGGCAAAGCCACTGTTTCTGGTGATGGATTAAGTCAGGAGGCGAAAGAAAAAATTCTGATCGCGATTGGTAATATCTCCGGTATTGCCAGCGTAGATGATCAGGTTAAAACCTCTGCGCCCGCGAGCGAAAGCCAGTTTTATACCGTTAAATCAGGGGATACCCTGAGCGCTATTGCTAAACAGGTTTACGGTAATGCCAACCTGTATAACCAGATATTTGAAGCGAATAAACCCATGCTGAAAAGTCCGGATAAAATCTATCCTGGGCAGGTGTTACGTATTCCGGAGCAGTAATATTATTCAGGCTTATTCCGTCAGCAATTTACCGGACATCGCCTGTTGAATAATCGGAATCGGCGTCAGCAGGTGCTGGCGCATTAATTCGCTGGCGCGCGCGGCATCGCGTGCCAGAATTGCTTCGGTTAACGTTTGGTGCTGATCGTGTTTGTCTTCCAGCATCTCCACCGACAGCACCGTTTTTCGCAGCCAGATAAACCGGTAGCGCGCCGCCAAATCGAACAGTCGTTCGCGCATTTGCAGCAGATATTGTGAACCACAGCCAGCGACAATCGCCGAGTGAAACGCCTGATGGCGCTGATCCCACTCGTCGAGCATCTGTTCGCTGGCATCAATGGCTTCAAGCTTACTAAGCATATGCGCGCGCGCCAGAATTTCAGCTTCCCAGGCGTCGTCGCCGCGTTCAATGGCCAGCGCGACCAGCATGGCTTCCATATTGGCGCGGGCATCGAAAATATCGAGCAACTCCTGCTCTGACATCGGGGCAACACGATACCCTTTCTGATTTACTACCGTCACCAACCGCTCGGCAACTAACTGCGAAAGCGCTTCGCGTAGCGGTCCCACGCCAAGCTCATAGCGTGAGGTCAGCAGGCTCATACGCAGTTTTTCATCAGGCTGATACACACCGCGGATGATGTCGTTCTTCAGCCAGCGGTATCCATCAATGGCCGTCGGTTGGGGAATGGCGGTCATGGTCATACTCCTGAAAGGATTTCCCGGCCTGCGCCGGGAACAGGTTTAATGCGTATTTTGCAATGGTGCTTTTTGCCAAGATAGCAGTTTTTTCCAGCGTGACATAATGGGCACGGTGCAAATAATTCCTATGGCTAACAATCCGGTAGAGATAACTTCCAGCTGTTGTGCCGGACGAAACAGCATGACCACCAGCACAAAGATAATAAATGCGATGACCAGCCAGGTAAGCCACGGATAGAGCCACATTTTCAGTTTAATTTCACCGCCTCGCGCCAGCAGGATTTTGCGCATCCGCAGTTGAGAAACGGCAATGACCAGATAGACCAGCAGTGCGATGGCACCGGAACTGTCGATCAGGAATTTAAACACCTTGGCCGGGGCGTAATAGTTGACGATGACGGTGAGGAATGCGGCACCGGTAGACAGCAACACCGCCACATAAGGCGTTTTACTGCGGTTCGTTTTACCCATAAAGGCGGGGGCATCGCCACGGCGGCTCAGGGAGTAGAGCATACGCGAGGACGTATACAGCGCGGAGTTGAGACAGCTAGTCACCGACAGCAAAATGACGCAATCCATGATCAATTTCGCGTGCGGGATATGCAGTAGCTCCAGTACCGAGCGGTAAGAACCGACTTCTTTCAGTCCCGGCATGTTCCACGGGATCAGCGCCACCACCACAAAAATAGAGCACAGATAGAAGATGGAGATACGCCAGATAACCGAGTTGGTGGCGCGAACGATATGTTTATCCGGGGTATCGGATTCGGCGGCGGCGATGGTAACTATCTCTGCGCCCATAAAGGAGAACATGGTGATTAACATTGCGCTGATCACGGCGCCAAAACCGTTGGGCATAAAGCCGCCCTGATCCCACAGGCGCGAAACCCCGCTGACATCGGCATAAGGGTAGAAACCGCTAATCGCCACCGCGCCGAGGGTTATAAACGCCAGAATGGCAATCACTTTGCACAGCGCCAGCCAGAACTCGAACTCACCATAATTTTTGACGCTCAGCAAATTACTGCCGGTTAATGCCAGCGTGATAACCAGAGAAAACAGCCAGATAGGAATACCAGGCACCCAGGAGTGAAGAATGATGGCGGCGATATTCGCCTCCAGCGGGATAACTAACACCCAGAACCACCAGTATAACCAGCCGATGGTGTAACCCGCCCACGGGCCAATGGCCTTATCGGCGTAAGTGGAAAAAGAACCGGTATCCGGGGTGGCAACGGCCATTTCGGCCAGCATGCGCATAATCATCACCACCAGCAATCCGGCGAACAGATAGGCTAATAATACTGCGGGACCGGCTTCTGCAATCGCCACACTTGAACCGACGAACAAACTTGCGCCGATTACCCCGGCAATAGACAGCATGGTGACGTGGCGTGATTTCAGCCCGCCCCCTAAATCATGTGATTGTGACAGTTGCCCCATCTTTAAACCTCTCGAAAGTATTTCACTTGGGAGAGCACCCCGGCATTCCCGCGCCGGGGCACGCGTATTATTGTTATTGACCCTGTTTGCCGGATGGCGGCTCCGCCTTATCCGGCTTAAAACTCCCCGTTTTGATACGGGTTTAACCCTGCTTTGCCTCGGCAAAACACTGGGCGATAATGTCCAGCCCCTGGCGGATTTGCGCGTCTTCAATAGTCAGCGGGACAAGAATGCGCAGCACGTTGTAGTAAGGTCCGCAGGAGAGCAGGATTAGCCCTTTATCGCGGGCACGAGCGACAATTTCAGCTGTCAGTTTGGCGTCTGGTTTCGTGTGGTCGCCGTTTTCGAACAGTTCGATAGCAATCATCGCGCCCAGCCCGCGTACGTCGCCAATCTCGCGGTGGGTTTCCGCGATAGCCAACAGGCCTTCACGCAGGGTTTGCCCCAGCTCGTTGGCTTTTTGCAGCAGATTTTCCTGCTCGAAAATGTTTAGTACCGCCAGCGCAGCGGCACAGGCAATTGGGTTACCGGCATAGGTACCGCCCAGACCGCCCGGTGGAATAGCGTCCATGACGTCGGCGCGTCCGGTCACGCCTGCCAGCGGGAAGCCTCCGGCGATGGATTTAGCGAAGGTGGTGAGATCGGGCGCAACGCCCATCTGCTCCATGGCAAACAGCGTACCGGTGCGGCCCGCACCGCTCTGTACTTCATCAGCAATCAGCATGATCCCGTGTTCGTCACAAATAGCGCGCAGACGTTGCATAAAAGCAGGAGAAGCGGCGTAAAAACCACCTTCGCCCTGGACGGGTTCAATTACGATGGCGGCGACGTCTTCTGGCGCGGCATCGTTTTTGAAAATGCGGTGAATACTGGCGATAGCATCGTCGTCACTGATGCCGTGCAGTGGGCAAGGATAAAGCGCGCGATACACGTGGCCCGGCATCAGCCCCATTCCGGCAGAGTATGGGTTCACTTTCCCGGTCAGTGACAAGGTGTAGTGGGTACGGCCGTGGTAAGCACCGCTGAAGGCGATTGTGCCGGTGCGTTTGGTGGCGGCGCGGGCGATTTTCACCGCATT
This sequence comes from Citrobacter sp. Cf118, assembly GCF_030334095.1. Classification (NCBI taxonomy): domain Bacteria; kingdom Pseudomonadati; phylum Pseudomonadota; class Gammaproteobacteria; order Enterobacterales; family Enterobacteriaceae; genus Citrobacter; species Citrobacter sp. Cf118. The sequence goes on from NZ_JAOWES010000086.1 coordinate 114,923, forward strand.
TTCTACCGCTTCAGAACCGGTGGTCACCAGCAGGGTTTTCTTGGCGAAATCACCCGGCACTTTCTTATTCATGATTTCGCACAGCTCCAGGTATGGCTCATAGGCCAGTACCTGGAAACAGGTATGGGACAGCTTTTTCAACTGCGCTTCTACCGCAGAGACGATCTGCGGGTGCAGGTGACCGGTGTTCAACACTGCAATACCGCCAGCAAAGTCAAGGAATTCACGGCCTTCAACGTCCCAGACCCGACAGTTTTCTGCACGCTCGGCAAAAATAGGGTGGATCTGGCCTACGCCACGGGGAACGGCGTTGCTGCGACGTTGCATAAGTTCTTTGTTGGTGCTCATCAGGTGTTCTCCAGTATTTATTTTATTAAAGGCCGATGCACATATATTTGATTTCTAAGTAGTCTTCGATGCCGTATTTTGATCCTTCACGGCCAAGACCGGAGGCTTTGATTCCCCCAAACGGGGCGACTTCGTTGGAGATAATGCCGGTGTTAATCCCGACGATGCCGTACTCCAGCGCTTCGCCAACGCGGAAGACGCGACTTAAATCACGGGCGTAGAAATAGGCGGCCAGACCAAATTCGGTGTCGTTGGCCTGAGCGATGACGTCGGCTTCGTCTTTAAAACGAAACAGCGGAGCCAGCGGTCCGAACGTCTCTTCTTTGGCGACCTTCGCGTTGTCAGGCACATCCACCAGAATGGTGGGCTGGAAGAAGTTACCGCCGAGCGCATGAGGTTTACCGCCCGCGATAATGCGCGCGCCTTTATCCAGAGCATCGGCGATGTGCTCCTGCACCTTGGCGACCGCTTTTTCGTCGATCAACGGTCCGGTGGTGACGTCAGGTTGCAGACCATCGCCGAGGTGCAGTTTGCTCACAGCCTGCTGAAGTTTTTCGGCAAAACGCTCATACACACCGTCCTGCACGTACAGACGGTTGGCGCAGACGCAGGTCTGCCCGGCGTTACGGAATTTCGAGGCCAGCGCGCCTTCCACGGCTTTGTCGAGATCGGCATCGTCAAAGACGATAAACGGTGCATTGCCGCCCAGTTCCAGCGATACTTTTTTGATGTCTTTGGCGCACTGCTGCATTAACTGACGGCCAATTTCGGTTGAGCCGGTAAATGACAGTTTGCGCACTAGCGGGTTGCCGGTCAGCTCGTTACCGACCGCGCTCGCAGAACCTGTCACCACGCTGAAAACGCCTGCCGGGATCCCGGCGCGATTAGCAAGCTCTGCCAGCGCCAGTGCGGAGTAGGGGGTTTGGCTGGCGGGTTTAAGCACCATCGTACAGCCTGCTGCCAGCGCCGGACCGGCTTTACGGGTGATCATCGCTGAGGGAAAGTTCCACGGCGTAATCGCGGCGGTAACGCCGATCGGCTGCTTGATGACGATCAGGCGTTTGTCAGCCTGATGGCCAGGGATCGTATCGCCATAAATGCGTTTGCCCTCTTCGGCAAACCACTCAATAAAGGAGGCGGCGTAGGTAATTTCGCCTTTGGCTTCCGCCAGTGGTTTTCCCTGTTCCAGGGTCATCAGACGGGCGAGATCGTCTTGATGCTCAATCATCAGGTTGAACCAGCGGCGCAGAATGTTGGCCCGCTCTTTGGCAGTCAGCGCACGCCAGGCCGGCAGAGCGCGGTTTGCGGCGTTAATCGCTTCGCGGGTTTCATCTGCCCCCATTTTAGGTACGCTACCCAATTGCTGACCGTTGGCGGGATTGGTCACCGCGATGGTCTCGCCGCTGTTAGCGTCACGCCAGTTGCCGTCGATCAGTGCCTGCTGGCGAAATAAGGTTGGATCGTTAAGTTGCATGATTGCTTCCTGTCTTAATCGGTTTAACGGGTAAATGCGGCGTGTAATGTCTCCACGCTACGTGCCGCACGCAGCGTGCGTCCGGGATTACTCTGGTTCTCCAGCAGCGCATGAACTTTGCTGACAATATGTGCACCGATAGGGATTGCCGATGTTGCCGCCGGAGAAGGCGCGTTACAGGTGTGAATTGAACGTGGCGTGGTGACAAACAGAAAATCGTCGATAAGCTTGCCATCAGGTGATACCGCCTGTGCCCGCACGCCCGCAGGCCACGGTTGCAGATCCTTAAGCATCAGGCTCGGACAGTACTTTTGTACCAGCCGCAGATAACCGCTTTTGCACAGCGAATTCTTCATTTCGCCAAGCCCTGAGCGCAGGTTGTTTTGCAGCACGCGGCGAATACCAGAAGAGCCGAGGATCTCCAGCGTATCGCTGAGCGAGAAGTCACGCTTACGGTAGCCTTCACGTTTAAATGCCAGCACCGCGTTGGGGCCGACCGTGACGCTGCCGTCAATCATCCGGGTCAGATGAACACCGAGAAACGGCATTGCCGGGTCGGGGATGGGGTAGATCAGATGGTTAACTATCTGATTATGTTCTGGCGCCAGGCGGAAATATTCGCCACGGAACGGGCAGATGATAAAGCCAGGTTCAACGCCGAGCATTTTCACCAGTCGGTCCGCCATCAGGCCAGAACAACTAATCAGCGTCGCGCCTTCATATTCCTGACCCTGACGGGTATGGACAATCACGCCCGTAGCGTGCTCTTTCAGCGCGCTGACCTCGGCGTTGTAAATAATCTCACCGCCTTTGGCCTGGAAAATATTCGCCATCGCGGCGGTGACTTCACGGTAGCTGACGATCCCGCTCGACGGAACAAAAATGCCGCCCAGACCGGTGATATTCGGTTCACGCTCGCGAAGCTCCTGCGCATTCAGCCATTCGCGCTCCAAACCGTTAGCGGCGGTGCGATCCCATAGCGCGCGCATGCGCTCCATTTCCAGAGGGGAGGTGGCAACCAGCATTTTTCCGCAGACGTCGTAGCGGATGCCGTTTTGGTCGCAAAAGGCTTTTGTGGCGCGATTTCCGGCCAGGCAAAACTGCGCCTTCAGGCTGCCGGGAGTGTAATAGACCCCGGCATGAATGACGCCGCTGTTGTGGCCCGTCTGGTGACAGGCCGGGCCGGACTCTTTTTCCAACAGCGCAATTCTGGCGTCCGGATAGACATCAATCAGCTGCATGGCGGTCGACATGCCGATAATGCCGCCGCCAATAATCACAAAATCATACATCCGCTTTTTTCCTTCGCGCTTACTGATGAGTCTGGTAGTGGTTTGTCGCGTAAGCGAAATAACCACGTTGGCGCATCAGTTCGCGGCGCAGGTCAGGATGCGAGGTGAAACGATCGCGACCGTGTAGCCAGAACAGGTTGTTGATCAGCAGGAATTTACCCACTGAAACCGGTACGGAAATAATACTTTTGCTGGTTTCCAGCGCGTCGGACAGGTCACTCAGCCAGACGCCTTCTTCATAGTCTTTTGGCTGGACGAACTGGTCGATGTAGCGCATCACCGGACGACCCTGCTGGTCAACGTCAAATACCGGATGGAACACTTCCTGGCTCACGTTTTTGCTTGGCGGCGCGGCAAAGCGCATAGGGCGACGCGCCAGCGGATGGGTAAAGTACTGATCCAGATGTTCCCAGTCGTCGAGGTGCAGCAGCAGCGAGTTACCGCCGGTCATGTTCTGCTCGTCAATCTTCATCATCAGCACGTAATCGGTGATTTCTTCGAGATAGGTTCCGTCGTTGTGCAATTCCATCACTCGGTGAGGCTGGCGCAGATAGCTGTCTGAGTTATCGACGTTTTTCACCACAAAACGTGCGTAATATTGACCGCTCATCGCATCAAAATTCGAGCGTCCGATTAGATGTGCTACCGCCGTCGCCAGCTTGACCATCTCTTCTGCCTGCGCCACATCATCCACGCCAACGGCATTGATCAGCAGTGCGCCTTCGGCACGATCGAGCAACGTTTTCAGCAGCAGAGGCTGCAACTGATTGCCGCACAGGTCGTCGAGGATCTTGCCCACTTTGAAGCGCAAGAAGGATTTGTATTCCAGCGCCTGCACCGGCCACTGCGCGACGGCCTGCAGAAATTGCTCAGTGGTCTCAGCAGAAAAAGTCAGCTCCAGCAGGCGTGGGGATTGGGCTGACGGTTTCAGCGTGAAACCGCTGTAGTGCTGGGCTGGATCTTCAGCGTTTGGTTTTACGGCAGTCAGTGCGTTCATCAAATCGTTCCTCTCAGTAGATTGTCAGGGAGATATGGCGCAGCTCGTTTCGTAGCCATAAATTAAAAATATCTACATTTTTGAAAAACGCGCACATAATGAGCTTGTTTGTTTATTATTTGTGATCAAAAGCAACAAATATTTAACATTGCAAACAATAGGGATTTAAAGCGAAGACAAGGATAGAGCGGTTATATCAGGTGGTAACCACCTGATTTTAAAGAGGGAAATAAAGCATCTTAATGTTCAAGAGCAATAGCGCAGACGTGTTCAATATGAGTGAGATCGTGGTACAAGTCAGGCAAGGTCATCTTCTTACGAATTACGATTTTGAGATTAACCTCGATTTTACCCTTCTTAATATCCCTGATCGTTATGTTTTCAATAATGTTTTTCTGTTGATGGATGCGGGTTATCAGATTTTCGAGCGCATCGCGTTCATCAAGAATAACCCTGACTTTTACTTTTCCGGGGAACTGGTTTTTAGTCTGTAAGAAAATAATGAACGGGCTTAATTTAATTGCCAATAAAAATAAAGCCGTGGCAAAAAAAGCATGAAAATAAAAACCGGCCCCACAGGTGATTCCCACTCCAGCAGATGCCCAGACAATTGCCGCAGTAGTGAGACCAGAAATAGCATCGTCGTGTCGGTGCAGAATGACTCCCGCACCGAGAAAACCAACGCCACTAATAATCTGAGCCGCCAGACGCATAGGATCGCTACGGATGTTCATCGAAATTTCAGCATAGTATTCTGCAGATTGTATTGATACGACAGTTAACACACAGCTGGCTACGGATAAAATAACGCAAGTTTTGAAGCCAACCGGCTTCCCTTTCGATTCTCTTTCCAGGCCTATAATGCCACCCAGAATAAATGCAATGCTGATTTTGATGATCGTAGTTAAAGGCAACAATCCTTGCTCATTGATGATGGCGGCCAGATTATTCATGCAATTACCTTAATGAAAGAGTCTTTAACGATCAAGAGTTTGCTTTTTTCAATGGGAGGTCTGCTTTGCGTTTTGAAATATCGTCCCGGAAGAATATCAGGAAGAATACGCTGACCACTGCGGCAACGCCTGCTGAAACTAGCCAGAATGTTTCCCATTGCGGTAACGCCTGTGGGCCTTGTTCCGTCACGGTGCTGTTGAAGATTTGACCGCATACGGTAGAGGCAAACAGCAAACCGACGCCGTTGGAGACGATAAATCGCAAGCTTTGGGCTTGTGCTTTGATCTCTGGCGCGGCTTTACGGTCAACATAAATGTCGCCCACGGTAAAGAAAAAGTCCCAGCAGAATCCCTGCAACATCAGGCCGATCAGCACAAACATCATGTTGGCATCCAGTGATGCATGAGCAAACAACAGTGTGCGGATGATCCAGCAAACGGCGCCCAACATGAGAGTAATTTTGAAGCCGGCTTTCAGTAAGAAAAACGAGAGCAGGAACATAAAAATGACTTCACAGGCGATGCCGACCTGCATCATTGACGCGGCGTTATCGAATCCAAGCGCTTTTAAAAAGACCGGGATATAGGCGGAATAAGCTGTTTTGGGGATCATCAGGACAAAAATACTGAGCATCAAAACCGAGAAACTGCGGTCCTTGAAGAGTGCCAGAGCGTCCAGACATAACAGATCGCGGAGTGTAAATACGCTTCCTTTTGCTTTCGGTGGGGTGTTTGGCAACGTAAAGCAGTAAAGGCCGAGCACGACACCGGAGGCTGACGCAATATACCAGGTGATGGTATTTCCAGAATAGCCCATTTCACCAATAATAAAACCGATGACCATAAAGCCAAATGTGCCGAACACACGAATAAAGGGGAAGTATTTCACCCCGTTAATGTGGCTGAAACTGATGCTGTTCGCCAGCGCAGTTGTTGGATAAAACAGCAGACCGACCAGGAAGATCATGGTCAACGTCATGCCCGTGTTTTGTGCCTCAATAAATTGTGGAACAAACAACAGTACGCCAGCATTAATTAAATGCAGGATCGCCATGACTTTTTGTGACGAAAAGAAACGGTCGGCTACCATGCCAATAAAGAGTGGCGAAAGAATGGTCGCCAGACCAAGCAAAGCATAAGATGAGCCAATAATGGTCGCCATACCATAGGTACTTAATACCAGTCCCATGGTCATATTCCAGGCGCCCTGCATGAAATATTGTATGAACATCATAACCAGCAGGCGTGGTGTTTTATTAAGGTCCATATTGCATATCCTTATTGGTTGATGCTCAGGTTAAGCCCATCCCAGGCGACAAGAATGTTCTCTTTGTCGCACGCCGCCACGAGATCGTCGTGCAGTAGACCGCCGCTGTGTGAGACATGCGAGACGATGAGTTGGCTATTTTTCTCAAGGCAGCCCAGTTCTGCAAGCCTGTCTCTGGCGGCGAAAACGGTTTCCAGACTCATGTGGTTATTTGTACGGTTATCACCATTAAAACCGTAGGTACATTCCAGCACCGTTAAATCGATCTTTTTCCCTTTCAACCATTGCCAGGTGAGTTCAGGGAACCAGCCCGAATCATGTCCATAGAAAATTGACTGACCATCTTTTTCGATAAACCAGGTATAACAAAGCTCCCATTTGGCATGGTTCGCCAGCAGTGGAGTGATTCGGTATCCGCGGGTTTCAACGGTTACGAAGGGAACCAGGCAATGAAAAGCAAATCTTTCTGCGCTGTAGCCTGGTAATACTTGTGCCGCGCCGTTAATCGCACGGTCATTACCAAAAATGTGCAACGGATGAGTAATCTCAAATCCGTACCCTTCCATTCGGCTAAAAAGATCGCCGACGTTGAAATGATCGGGATGTGTATGCGTGAACAGCAGCGATTTGATCTCTGTTGCGTCCAGGCCATCTCGCAGCAGTTGCTGGCTGAATTCAGGCGCGACATCAATCAACAGTTCATCGTCGATGATCGCTGAGGAGTGCGTGCGTATATCTTTGCCTTTGCGAATACGGGCTTGCTGACAGTGCTCACAACGGCAAAAAGGATTGGGTATCCCTTCGGATGCTGCGGTTCCCAGAAAATGAATATTCATGTTTCCCTCTTGATCAAAACAGAGTGTTGTTTTTTGAACGAAAATGTAATGAAACGTAATTGGAACGTGTCAATTATTATCCTGCAGCTTCAAGGCAACAACGATCTTTTGTTGCATAAGTGATCCTCTTCAAGAATTTAATAATTTATTTTTATATTTCATAGCTTTGAAATTTTTAGTTCATTTCTTCGTGCTATGTGGGGTTGAAAGGTGGTTATAAGAATGTGTTGATAAAATGCACTTTTTAATATTGTAACGTTCAAATTATCTTGCTGGAGATAGTTTCCTGATGAGCGCCGTGCTAGCATCAAAACATCAGGGGAAGGGTGTAAAAATGCCAACTATCAAAGACATAGCAAGAATTGCCGGTGTGTCGCATGGGACTGTCTCGAATGTGCTCAATGGCAGAGGAAATGTAAGCGTTGAGAAGATTGAAGCGGTTCAACGTGCGGCCCGAGAAGTTGGCTATCAGTTGAATGCGCAGGCGCAATCATTGAGAGCCAGCAAAAGTCAGGGAGTGGCCTTGATTCTGCCGGACATCAATGCGGAACGTTACTATCAACTTTATCGGGGATTACACCAGGCCTGGCAACCTTCACTCAGCGAACCGGTTGATCTTTACCTGACTAATGATTTGCCCAATCTGGAACTGGATATTTTGCAAACACTGGCGGCAAAGTCTTACCAGGCTGTTGTCACCGTGAGTTGCCTGGACAACAGCCAGCCCTATTACGATATGCTCAGGCTCTCCCCGGAGAATGTGCTTTTTGCGTATCGCCAGCCAGCCGGTGCAGTTTGTTATTTTAGCCTTGACTATGTGACCGCAGGGGAAGAAACCGCAAGAAGGGCACTGGCGCAGCTGCCGGGTCATATTGGTGTTTTCTGCGAGCCGCTGGAATTTGCCCACAGCGCACGCTTTACTCAAGCGATACAGAAGGTATGCCGGGAGTTAAGTCCGCACACAAAGCTTATGGTTATACCTGCGCATGCCAGTGAAGTTAACACCGTCGCGTTTGACTTTTTCCGGGGGGCGATACCCGATCTGTTTATTGTTCAGGACAGTGAGAAGACGCGTGCGTTGACGCAAGCGTCCTGGTTTGGGAGTTCTCAGTCCTGCCCGCCGATAGTACAACTGAGTGATAATCTTCCTGCATCTTTTGATGGAATCACCAGCTATCAGATGGATTATGCCCGCCTGGGGACAACTATTGCTTCATGTATTCGCCAACCCAAAAGTAAAGAGAAGCACCGTATTCTGACGAATTGCGGTTTTTCCTGGAATGGGCAATACGCTCCGCCTCATGAGACGGAGGCGACGCTGAATATGTTAATTTTGCCCAGCCCTTCGACCGATGCGCTGAAGAAACTGTTACCTCACTTTTATCGCCAGACCGGTATTAAGGTTAATCTTGCGGTTTATCCGTATGATGAGGTTTTTGAAATTCTCTCTCATCTTCACCTGCACCCTTATTACGATTTACTGCGAATCGATATGGCATGTTTTCCCTGGTTTGCAGAAAAAGCATTATTGCCGCTGGAGTCGGTCTCCCCCGAACTCCCGTTATTGCTGGATAACTTCTCTGAGCAAATTCAGCAGCACTTCAGCCAGGTGAATGGGACTGCATGGGCAATTCCCTTTGATGCCAGTATGCAGCTTCTGTTTTATCGACGAGATCTGTTTGAAGATGCGACGATTAAACGGATGTTTTATGAATCAACAGGCAAAGAGTTAACGCTACCAGAGAATTTCGCACAATTTGATGAGATTGCCGCTTTCTTTAGTCAATTGCATCAGCCAGAAAACAGACAGCGCCCAATGGGAACGGCGGTGACGTTGGGCAGCTCAGGACTTATCGCCACTGAGTACTTGCTACGTTACTACGCGTTAGGTGGACGATTGGTGCGTGAGGGCGAGCCGGTACAACTTGATGCTTCGCTTGCTGCCGCTGCACTCGAAGAATATCTGCACCAGCTTTCTATCGCCGTGAATCTCCCTGGTGAGTGGTGGAGTGATGCGGTTAAACAGTTTGAGCGTGGAAATCTCGCCATGCTGATTATGTATCTCAATTTGTTTAACGATGTTGCGCATACGACCATCGCCCCCACGATTGGCTATGCTCCCGTTCCGGGGCAGCTTCCACAATTGGGCGGTGGTTCTATTGGAATGTCTCGCTACAGTAAGAAGAAAAAACAGGTTGAGCAGTTTTTTCATTGGCTTTATTCCGATGAAATTTCGCGCCATCTGGTTCTATTGGGGGGCAACAGCGCCTGGTCTGGAATATGTCACGATCAAAATGTTCTCAATCTCTACCCGTGGTTTAATTTACTGAATGAAAAAGGCATGACGGGAATACGGGAGTCTCAGGGAAGTAAAGGTGAGCCTTTTAACCTGCGACAGGCAGAGATTATTATCGGGCAAGGCGTGACGAATGCGATTAACGGCATTATGGACGTCACGCAGGCCGTGGAATACATCAATGCGCGGATCAGAAACGAAACGGGTGCCTGAAATATGCGACTCCTCGCCTCTTACTGATGACGTAAGAGGCGAGAAAAAGCGGTTAACAATAACCCACTTTATAAATGCGCCCGCTCTGGATGCCTTCGACGCTGCGGCGATAGGCGTTGGCGACCGTGACGGCGGGGACGCTTTCAAAGCCGGGGAAGAACCCGTCATAGGCTGCGGCGGATTCACTCAGCACGGTCGGGCTTATCAGGTTAATACGCTGACCACGCTCTAGCTCACAGGCAGCGGCGCGCACAAATCCTTCCAGACCGGCATTGATCGTTGCCGCATTTGCGCCTTGTGCGATGGGCTCGTGGGCGATAATGCCGCTAATTAACGTTATCGAACCGCCATCATTGAGGAAATGCTGCCCGGTTAAGGCCAGACGTATCTGGCCTAACAGTTTATCCTGAAGCCCCTGATTAAAGTCCTGGTCGGTCATTGTCGACAGCGGTCCAAAGAACAGATTGCCGGTGGCGGAAACGATCGCATCTACCCGACCGACTTTTTCGAACAATGCCTCGACACTCACCTGCGAGGTGATATCGACCTGGTAATCCCCCTGCGTGCGACCTACGCGGATCACCTCATGTTTACGGCTTAACGTTTCTGTGACTGCGCGACCCACTGTACCACTGGCACCAATAATGACGATTTTCATAACCACCTCCGCAATAGTGTGAGCCGCTATTCTTTAATGAAAATGAAATCGGATAAACTGGCTAAAAGTTAGATGATTACTAACCAGGGGTTTGCAATATGGATAAGTTACGCGGCATGGAAACGTTTGTCGCCGTGGTGGAGAGCGGGAGCTTTACTTCTGCGGCGACGAGGCTCGAGATGTCTGCGGTGATGGTGGGAAAATATATCGCCCAACTGGAAGCGCAGCTCGGCACGCGTTTGCTGGAGCGCAATACGCGTCGCCAGAGTCTGACCGATGCCGGACGCGTCTATTTTGAAGAAGCCCGTCGCGTGCTGGAGCAGGTATCGATAGCCGAACGTTCGGTAGAGCGTCTGCGGTTGGCACCAGCAGGGACGCTGCGCATAAGCGCGCCCACGTCTTTTGGCGCTTGCGTGATCTCGCCACTGGCCGCTGCGTTTTTACAGATCTGGCCAGAGGTGCGCATTGAACTGGATCTAACCAACCGGATGGTTGATCTGGTTAATGAAGGTGTTGATCTGGCGATCCGCATTGGCGATATCCATCAGACTGACGTGGTGGCGAAATACCTGTGTCCCTACCGTATGGCAATTTGTGCTTCGCCAGAATATCTTGCCCGCCATGGCACCCCCCGAACGCCCGCGGATCTGGTGGATCATCTGTGTCTGTCCCATACCGTGTGGACGGCCCGCAACGAGTGGATACTGCCTGGCGTGACGGGGGAAGTCAGATGGAAACGCGATGCGATTCTGCGCTGTAACGATGGTCATGGACTGCGTATGGCGGCGGTAGCGGGGGCTGGGCTGTTATTGCAACCGGAGGTGCTGTTGGCAGAAGAGCTGGCTACTGGCAAGTTGGTTCGTATTCTGGAAGGATTTACGCCACAGCCGCGGCCGATTCATTTGCTGTGGCGACAGGATTTGCGTCCGTTGCCCAAGCTGACACGGTTTGTTGAGCACGTTCTTAGTGCAGTTCAGGAATTAAGATGAAAATGCCGGATGGCGCTGCGCTTATCCGGCCTACAGTGGCGATTAATCGTAGGCCGGACAAGGCGCGTTACTAACCGATATCCACCTGCGGTTTGCTGTTGCGTTTACGGATCATGCGCAGCACTGGCGGGACCACGATAACCAGTACCGCCATCACCAGCAGCACTTTCGCCACGCCGCTGGCCCACAGAATATCCATACTCCCGTTACTGATAGACAACGCCCGGCGCAGGTTCTGCTCCAGCATTTCCCCGAGAACGAAGCCCAGAATCAATGGCGACATTGGGAAGTGCATTTTACGCAAAATGTAGCCCAGCACGCCGAGGGCGACCATCAACACCAAATCGAAGGTAGTGCTGTGGACAGCGTACACACCTACCGCGGAGACTGCCGCAATAGCGGGTACCAAAAACCACAGCGGAATGGTCAACATGCGGGTAAACAGACCGATCAGTGGAATGTTCATCACCAGCAGCATTACGTTAGCGATCAGCAGCGCCGCAATCAGCCCCCAGACGATATCCGGCTGTTCAGTGAACATCGCCGGCCCCGGGGTGATGTTGTACAGCGTCAGCGCGCCCATCATCACCGCCGTGGTACCGGAGCCCGGCACGCCGAGCGTCAGCATTGGGATGAAAGAGCCGCAGGCCGAGGCGTTGTTGGCGGCTTCTGGTGCCGCTACGCCACGAATATCCCCCTTGCCAAAGCTGTCGCTGTTGCCGCTGAGCTTTTTCTCGGTCATGTAGGTGATGGCACTGGCAATGGTGGCGCCAGCGCCAGGCAGAACGCCGACGAAAAAGCCAATCACTGATGAACGCAGGGTGGCTCCTACGCACTGTGCGCCTTCTTTGGCGTTGAACAACATGCGGCCCGTTTTACGCACCAGCGTCTGGCCACTGCTGGTATGTTCCAGCATTAACAGTATTTCAGAGACAGAGAACAGCCCAATCACCACTACGATAAACTGCACACCGTCGGAGAGATGGACACTGTCAAAAGTAAAGCGATAAACCCCGGTGTTGGCATCTACGCCGACGGTCGCAAGTCCGAGACCGATAAGCGCTGCCAGAAATGATTTCAGCGGATTTTGCGCCATCATGCTGCCGAGACAGGCAATGGCGAAAACCATTAAGGCAAAGTATTCTGCCGGACCGAAGGCCAGCGACCATTGGGCTAACGCCGGGGCAAACAGAATGATGCCGCCGATGGCGATAAGCGAACCAAAGAAAGAGCTGACCGCCGAGATAGAGAGCGCCACGCCGCCGCGTCCTTGCTGCGCCATCGGGTAACCATCCAGCGCGGTCATAATCGCCGCCGCATCGCCGGGAACATTCAGCAGGATGGAGGAGATGCGCCCGCCATATTCACAGCCAATGTAGACCGTAGCCAGCAGGATCAGCGCGGATTCTGCTGGCAGATGCAAAGCAAAGGCCAGCGGCAGCAAGATCGCCACGCCGTTGATTGGCCCAAGGCCAGGCAGCAAACCCACAATGGTGCCTACAAAACAGCCTATCAAGGCGATGACCAGGTTTTCCGGCGTCATTGCCACCGCGAAACCCTGAGAAAGATAAATCCAGGTATCCATCGTTTCTCCGTTAACCCAGCCAGGCGCCGAGTGGTAAGGTGACGTCAAGCAGTCGGTCAAAGGCATACCACAGCAGAATGCCGAGCACCGCGCCGGAAATACCCGCAGCCGGGATGGTTGCGCCGAACAGCATGCCAATCACCACGGTGAGAATGGCGGTAGCGATGGGAAAACCGAGCCACTCAAAACCCCAGGCGTACATCAACAGAACAATTACCATCGTCAGCAGCTTTTGCAGCACGTGGCGACGGGGCCAACTGATGGTGTCCGGATGGCGCAACAGCAGCGCCACGGCGCATACCAACATCAGACTGATAATGCCCAGCGGGAAGGGACGCGGCCCTACGGGTTCATAGCTGTATTCGCTGCTGATTTGCCAGGCCACGAACAGCCCGGCTATGCAGAGCAACAGCCAGATACCTGCAAAAATACGATCGCTCATCATCTTTGCCTCTGCGTTTACTTCGCCAGACCGAAGGCTTTCGCCTGCTCACGATAATCCGTAACCTGTTTTTTCACGTAGTCGTCGAGCTGTTTGCCGCTCATGTTGAACTCAAACAGACCGCGCAGATCGCGTTGTTTTTTAAACTCATCGGTCTGCTGGAGTTTGTTAAAGGCATCAACCCACCACTGATACTCAGCGTCGCTGACTTTTGGCCCAACGTAGAAGCCACGAATGATAGGCCACACGAGGTCATAACCCTGCTCTTTGGCGGTTGGCACGTTAGCTAACTGGCCCGGTAGGCGTTCATCAGAGAATACCGCGAGCACGCGGATTTTGTCGCCGCTGAGGTAGGGCACCATCTCACTGAGATCGCCGGAAACCACCTGTACGTGATTTCCCATCAATGCGGTAACCGGTTCGCCACCGCCTTCAAAAGCCACATAGCGCATCTTATGCGGATCGACATTGGCTTTTTGCGCCAGCAGCGCCGACTTCATCCAGTCCTGGCTACCGATAGAAGCACCTGCGCCAATGACCACGCTGTTAGGGTCTTTCTCCATTGCCGTAAGCAGATCTTTCAGCGTCTTCCATGGCGCATCCTGACGTACGGCAATCATGCCGTAGTCGGTGCCGACACTTGCCAGCCAGCGGACATCATCCACACCGTAGCGACCAAACTTACCCTGTGACAGGTTCAGCAGGGAGCCGCCGGAGAAGGCCACCACGGTTCCCGCTTCAGCCGGGCGTTGAGCGACGATCGCGTTATAGGCCACGGCACCAACGCCGCCAGGCATATAGGTCACGCGCATCGGTTTTTCGATAGCACCGGTTTCCATCATGCTCACCTGAATCAACTTACAGGTGAGATCGAAACCGCCGCCGGGCTTAGCAGGGGCGATACATTCAGTGCGCGATGGCGCTTGTTCGGCCAGTACAGAGGTGCTCATCAGTAAAATGCTTGCAGTAAGGGTACGAAGTAACTGTTTTTTCATTGTTTATCCTCACGCCGGAAAACCGGATTTTCGGGTACGGAAGAAGATTTTTGTGATTATGTGAGCCGATGTGTAGCAGTTCGGTTGCGTGATTGTTAAAACATTAACCTTTCAATTCCCTTTCAATGCGGCAGAAACTTTACAGGATGTGATATGCGTCTCTTATTAGCGGAAGATAACCGTGAGTTAGCTCACTGGCTGGAGAAAGCGCTGGTGCAAAACGGTTTTGCCGTTGACTGCGCTTTTGATGGACTGGCGGCCGATCACCTTTTACATAGTGAAACATACGCGTTGGCGGTGCTGGATATCAATATGCCGGGGCTGGATGGCCTGGAAGTCGTTAAGCGGCTGCGCAAACGCGGGCAGACGCTTCCTGTCCTGCTGCTGACGGCGCGTAGCGCGGTGGCCGATAGGGTGAAAGGGTTGAACGTCGGAGCCGATGACTATCTGGCAAAACCGTTTGAGATCGAGGAGTTGGATGCTCGGTTGCGAGCCTTGCTGCGTCGCAGTGCGGGACAGGTGCAAGGCATCCAGCAACTGGGGGAGCTGGCGTTTCACGATGAAGGATATTTTCTGTTGCAGGGGCAGCCGTTGGCGCTCACGCCGCGCGAACAGGCGCTGTTGACGGTGCTGATGTACCGTCGGTTGCGACCGGTTTCACGCCAGCAGTTGTTTGAGCAGGTTTTCAGCCTGAGTGATGAGGTCAGTCCTGAAAGCATTGAGCTGTATATTCATCGTTTGCGCAAAAAGCTACAGGGAAGTGATGTGCGCATCGCCACGTTGCGGGGTCTGGGCTATGTGCTGGAGCGTAGTGATGAAGTGGGTTAAACCCCAATCGTTATACCTGCAACTGCTGATGTTTTTGGGCCTGCCGCTAATGTTGCTGTGGGGCCTGTCAGCATTTAACAGCTATGTCAGTGCGCTACAGGCGGCGACCCAGGCGTATGACCGCACGCTGCTTTCATCCGCCAGGACCGTCTCCGAGCGGCTGGTGGTGCGCAATAAACAGTTAGAAGTGAATGTGCCATGGGTGGTGCTGGACAGCTTTGAATTGAATATGAACGACCGACTGTATTACAAAGTGGTTGATCCGGCGGGGAAGGTTATCTCTGGTTATGACGATTTACCGGCGATGCCGCCTGCTACCTCGCGCACGCGGCTTTATCCGGCGCTGGCATGGTTTTATCACACTGAATATCGCGGTGAGGCAATCCGTGTGGCACGTCTACTGCAGCCTGTCAACGAAGGTGGCATTGTTGGCATGGCGGAGATTTATGTTGCCGAAACGCTGCAATCGCGGCGTTATCTGGCGCGACAGCTGTTGTTTTCCTCGTGGGTTTCGCAAGGGCTGTTGGTACTACTGACTCTGGTGCTGGTTGGTTGGCTGCTGCGCCGGGTGCTGCGCCCGATGCGCCAGCTGTCATCGCTGATGGTGCGTCGTGAGCCAGGTCTGCTGACGCCGCTGCCGGAGTTGCTGCCGTGGTCGGAAACCCGTCTGCTGATTGTTGCATTCAACCGTTATCTGGACCGACTTCGCGGTCTGATCTCTCGCCAGGAGCGCTTCAGCGCGGATGCTTCCCATCAGCTTAAAACGCCGCTGGCGGTACTGAAAACTCAGGCATCGGTGGCCCTCGCCAGCGCCGAGCCGTGGCAATGGTATGAGAGCTTACAAGCTATGAGTAGCACGCTGGATAACACCATTCAACTGACAGAGAGGCTGTTGCAGTTGTCTGCGGTGAAGCGCAAAGAGCAAGGGGAAAGGCATTTCTCGCCGGTTAATCTGTATGAGGTGGTGCAAACCAGCTGTTTTACCCGACTGGCGCAGGCGCGTAGTAAAGGGATCGATCTGGGCTATGAAGGGGATCAGGACGCGGTGTGGGTCGAGGGAGATGAAGTGCTGCTCGGTGAACTGTGTGGGAATCTGCTGGATAACGCACTGAAATACACGCCGACGCAGGGGATAGTGACCGCCCGGCTGCAACGAGAAGGAGAGGCCGTGGTGCTGGTAGTCGAAGATAGTGGGCCGGGCATAGACGAGCAGATGGTTCATCAGGCTCTGCTACCGTTTCATCGTCTTGATAACGTAGGCAATATCCCAGGCGCCGGGATCGGCCTGGCGCTGGTTAATGATATTGCTCGTCTACATCGCACGCATCCTCAGTTAATACGTAGTGAGACATTGGGTGGGCTGATGGTTCGGGTACGCTTTTTAAGAGCTACGGTATGATATATTCGTGATTATGATATTTGTTATTTTATTATAATAAAAAGTAATTAACTTTATTATTAATGTCATTTGAAATATTGTCTTAAGGAAGTTGTTTTTATTTTAATTACCGTATTAAACAGCACCTCTAAGGTGATTCAGCGTCAATGAAACAATATTTTTTGCAATTCATCATACATAAAACACTTTTTCATAGACCATGAATTGTTACCTGTCAATAGCAATGATGTTGTTAAATATTATCTTTTTTGCTGAGGTGGATAAAACTGTTATTGATTTTATTTGTATTAAAATCATATAGATGCGATTTTTCTGGAGATGTTTGTCACAGTAATGAGTATTATTTTTTACATTTACTGACAATGTACCATTGCGTTTTTTAGACTTGTGATATAATTAGCAACATGAAATGAGAAAAAAACAATTAAAGATCAATAAATAATGGGCTGAGATATGCTTAAAAAATCGCTAAAGATTAGCAGCCAAGGATATCCAGTCTTTTTAAAACTGGTCGATTTCATTGTTATCAATGTGGTGTTAATTTTTAGCGCCCATCTGTTGGGTTTGCTGCCCTTTAACACCATTGCGATTTTGAGTCTTCTCTTCTCGATCTTTTTCTTACTGTTTGCTGAATACATTAAAATGTACCAGCAAAAGATTAAGACGATCGGTTTGCGTAATCAAAAACGCTTGGTTTTTTGTACGCTGCTGGCGATTTTTTTTAACGAACTGGTCAGTATGACGGTGGCTGAGCCTGAATCACTCGGCTACTTAGACAGACTGCCTTCACCGTTTTATTCAGCCATTATTTACTGGTACTTCATTCCATTACCTTTTCTTTACTACATTCGCTTTTTTATTTTTAAGTATTCAACGAAAAAGAGTATACGCGTGGCGATTATTGGTCTGACCGACAATGGTCTGGCTGCAGAAACTGCGCTAATGAATGAATACGCCAATATCACATTAGATTTGGCTTTTTATGATGAGCGCGCCTTATCTCGCTGTGGCGATATCGTTGATAAAGTTAAAAGTCCCTTTCGTGGTCCGGTGATCAATCTGGTTGAGGAAGCCAGGCAGGGAAATATAGACGAAATCTACATCGCTTTACCGATGGTTGCTTTACACCGAATTCGTCATTTTTTAGCGATGATGTCTGACACCACCGTAGATACCTATATTGTCCCTGACTTTTATACTTATAGTAACAACATGTCCAAGTTACGCTCCATCCACAACCTGCAAACTATCGGTATCTTCAGTTCACCGTTTGAAGGGGCGGGGTCGTTTATTAAGCGGGCGGAAGATCTGGTTCTTGGCAGCATCATTATGGTGATGATTTCCTCCCTGATGCTGGCTATTGCCATTGGTATCAAACTCACGTCCCGCGGGCCGGTGTTTTTCAAACAGGACCGCTATGGTCTTAGCGGGCAAAAAATTAAGGTCTGGAAGTTTCGTTCTATGCGCGTCATGGAGAATTCCGATACGGTTATTCAGGCCACGAAAAACGATCCGCGGGTAACCAAATTCGGGAGCTTTTTACGCCGCACTTCGCTGGATGAACTTCCGCAATTTATTAACGTTTTGCAGGGAAGTATGTCGATTGTCGGTCCCAGACCTCATGCGGTTACGCATAATGAGCAGTACCGCAAACAGGTTGAAAATTACATGATCCGCCATAAAGTTAAGCCTGGGATCACTGGGCTTGCGCAGATCAACGGGTTCCGTGGGGAAATTGATGCGCTTTATAAGATGGAAAAACGGGTTCAGTACGATATTGAGTACATTCAAAACTGGTCGTTATGGCTGGATTTAAAAATTATTATTAAAACTATTTTCAAAGGATTTGTCGGTAAGAATGCATACTAAATTACTCGTTATTACCGGAATCGTGATATCGCAGTCCGCATGGGCTGATTTAACACCGAAATCACACATTGGCTTTGCGGGGATAGACTTCCAGGGCAAGGTTGCTGTGGACTACGGTTATAATGATAACGTCTCTTATCAGCCACATAGCAATGATGCTATCGGTTCCTCATTTCAGAGTGCAGCGCCAGTGCTGAGTATGAGTGGAGAGCGTGGTCAGGATAAGTATTTGCTGATGTACTCCGGGGATTACCGTAACTACTCAAGCGATTCTGCTGATAACTACAACGATCATTTTTTCCGTTTTAACGGTGCCTGGCGTTATGGGCTCAAGCATGGTTTAACCCTTAATCTGGAGGATTCGCTTGGGCATGAATCCCGTGGTCGTGACATCACCGAGGGTTTTCTACCGAGTCAATTTGAGCAATATGGGATTAAATCCCCGCTGACGACAAATTTTATCAATAGTGAATTGCGCTACAGCTATGGTGCGCCTGATGGTCGCGGCAAAGCGGAACTGGCGTTGTTATACAAAAAACTGACTTTCGGTAACACTTCTGATGTTCGGGACAGCAGTGAAGACTTCTACAATTATATTCAGGAACAGGAATGGCATGAAAATAGCCTGATAGCGGAAGTTTTTGACCAATACTCATCCAGAACGCGCTTTCGCTATAGTTTTATTACTAACCAGCGTCGCTATGATAACAACTCAGAAAAAGACACTAATGAGTACTATTTGCTGTATGGCCTGAAGTCGCAGTTGACGGGGAAAACCAATGTCGACATGAATATTTCATGGCTGTATAAAACATTTGAAAACAACGCAAACTCGCATGATTTTAATGGTCTAAACTGGGACATAAAAGCGGAGTGGAAGCCATTACAACAATCTGTTTTCACGGCCCACTCTGCGCAAAGCATTAAAGACCCATCGGAAGTTGGGGGATATATTTTAGTGACCCAGTATGGCCTTTCTTACCAGCATTTCTGGTTAGGCACTCGTTTTTCTACTTTATTGGACTACTCATTCACTTCGGAAGACTATAAAAAACAGAACAAGGATCGACTTGATAAAGATGGTGTGTTTAGCGTAACCATGAGCTATGACTATACGCCGTCGGTTAATTTTGAGATTAAATATCAGATAGATACATTAAATTCGAATAGGGATACTGACTCGTTTTATATCGGTCCCAACGACAATCAGGAAGTCATTAGAACGTTGGGTTATGATAATTCTATGATTATGCTTAAAGCTAAGGTTCAGATCTAAAATGAAAATAATAGAACTGTGCGCGGTTTTGCTTTTCAGTATCCTGTTGGTCGGATGCACAACGTCCAGCCCGCGATTAATGGACGATCCTGCTACTGTTCAGCAGGATTACCGACTTGGAGCGGGGGATACGGTCAATATCGCTGTTCATGGTCAACCCGATATGACGATGCGGTTTATTTTGGATAAGAGTGGGGAAATTAATTTCCCATTTGTTGGTGCTCTTAAATTACAAGATAAAACCGTTGATCAAGTGACAAAAGAATTAACTCAACGCCTGACCGGAGATTATTTTACCACTCCGATGGTGACGGTGAGCATTGCCGAGTTCCGCAAATACTATGTTTCAGGCGAGGTGAAAAGTCCAAATGGCTTCGCCTATGAGCCAGGGCTTACCGTCGAGAAGTCTATTGCGCAGGCGGGTGGGTTTACAGACCGTGCGGACCGTCAAGATATCAACATTCGTCTGTCGGGTAGCAATCAGCTGCTTGAGAATGTCGATTTAACGCACTCTGTTCATCCAGGGGATGTCGTGATTATTGGCATGGGGTTCTTCTAACGATGAAACTATCTATAGTGGAAAACGGCAAAAAACGAGAAAGCAGTGTCGAATTCTCCCGCTTTGCCAAAGAGCTGAAAAAGAACGCCTGGAAAATCGCGCTGGCCGGTATCGTTGCTGGGGTCGTCGCGTATCCATTAATCAGCATGATGTCCTCAAAGTATGTTTCAACGGCGACGGTGCTGATTAAGGCGCAAGCTGATAACGTTTCTCCGTTTCCACAGGTTGATGGTTTCGATTCAACGCGTAGTGGTTACTACGAAACACAATATGCGTTGATGCATTCACGTATTGTGCTGGAGAAAGCCATACGTGATATGAAGCTGGATGAAAACCCGGAGTTTACCGGGGAAAAAGCCGGTGCTCGGGGGGCTGATAGCAATGAAAGTCGGCAACTGAGAATGGAACAAGCGCTGAAAACGCTGGCGAAAAATCTGAATGTCATTGGTATTCGTACGACGAACCTGGCGTCTATTACCTATGAATCAACGTCCCCACAGGTTGCGGCTGACATTGCGAATGGCGTCGCGCAGGCTTTCATCAACTACACGGTGGAGCAGAAGCGTCTGAAAGTGGAGCAAGCTCGTGAACTGAATTTTGAAAAAATGGAAGAGATTCAGACGTCGATAGCTAAGCAAAAAGACGAGATGGACAACTATCTGAAAAATGCCGGGCTGCTGACCTTCCGTGGAATCGATGGTTTTGAAACCGAGCAGCTAAGTATCGTAACCAATCGCCTGGCCGATGCAACTCAGCGTCGGGTTGCCGCTGAATCCGTCTATAACGAGGTGAACGGGGGAGGTAAGTCCATTGAGAGCGTTATCTCGCTGCCTTCGGTCTCTAATCATGCTCAGATCCAGGATTTGCGCATTGCGTTGATTCAGGCGCAACGAACGTTGTCCGAACAGCGTAAAGTCTACGGGCCAAAAAATCCCGCCATTTTAAAAGCAGAGGCCGATGTTCAGTCGATCCAAAACCAGACTGGACGAGTATTGGGTGAGCTGAAAGTCGGTTTACGCCAGCAATATCTGGCGGCGCTGGCGGACGAAAAAAACTATCAACAGCAGGTGACTGAGCAGAAAGAGATCTTCCAGAAAATGGCGTCAAAACGGGATGCCTGGAACAGTCAAAAGCTGTCGTTAGATAAAATGGAAGACCTGTATAAATCGCTTTATCAACGTACTCAAGAGCTGTCGCTGTCCGGTGTGAATGCTGATGCGGTGTTATACGACCCTGCGGCACCCGCGTTAAAACCGGCGAAACCGAATAAATCTTTGCTGTTGCTGATGGTGGTCATGCTGGTGGTGGTGTTCAGCATCATGTATTTCATTGTTAAAGCGGCAATGGATAACTCAATCGGTACTCTCAGTCGCATGAAAAAACGGCTCAATGTTGCTCCGCTGGGTGAAATCCGTCGTTTTAGCGGAACCTCAGGGCGCGCGCAGGTGCGGGACATGATCATGAAGAACCCGCTGAATGCCGATATTGTGCACGGTATCCGTACCCGGATTATGCTGGATAATCGACCTTTACAGACGCTTGCCGTGGCGTCGACAGAGCACGGTGATGGGCGTTCTTTGTTGGCGAATCTGTTAGCTAACTCTTTTAGTTTCGACCAGAAAACACTGCTTATTGATGCGGATTTCTTTAACACTGACGGGCTCTCTTCTGAACTGGCGTCGGCAACATCCGCAGGTTTGGCGGAACTGTTGCGCGGGGAGGTTCAGCTTGAAAAGGCGCGGATTACGCTCAGTGATCATCTCGATTTTATTCCGCACGGCAAGACAACCATCTCTTCTTTACTGATGCTGTCGTCGGGGCACGTTGAGCCCTTAATGCGTGAACTGAAATCGCACTATCAGCGCATTATTATTGATGTCGCTGCTGTGAATCAGAGTCAGGATGTTCAACTGATTAAACGCGCCGTTGATGGGGTGATTTTCATTGTGAAAGCCGGGACGGGGTCCGCCGGGCAAATCGCCAACGCGCTGGATAAGCTGGAAGAAAATAACGGCGTGGTAATTGGCGCGGTACTTAATGCGGTTGAAGAAAAAGATCTTGAGACGCAAGAAGGTCTGCGTTCACTGAACTTCAGTACCGATCAACTGATGACCACGCCAGGCCGCGTATGAGTCTACTGAAGAGCGCTTCCACGATAGCCGGTTCATCAGTCATCTCGCAGCTGATTGGTGCACTGTCTATTTGGTTGATTTCACACAAGTACGATATGGCTGAGGTGGGGCTTTATGCGCTCAACTACAGTATCGCCGTGGTGGGCGCTCAGGTATGTACCTTTGCATCACAGCTGTTAATTCCTAAACAGCAGGATGACGAACTGGTACAGAATGTTGTGTTTTGCCTGATCCAAAGCACGATCATTGCCTTACCTTACGCCGTGCTCACCGCGTGGCTGTTTCACCAGAACATCCTGTTTCTCTATTTGCTGACGCTGGCAACGGCGTGGGTTTTGATCTCGGAAAACCTGTCGCTACGCACGGCCAACTTTCGTTTTCTGATTTTCCAGCGTATTTCTGTTTCAGTGGTGGTATTACTTTCGGTTCTGGTTACGCATTATGTACAGCTGTTTTATTGGTCGTGGGCCTGCGCGACGATGGCGCTGACCATAAGCTGTATTTTGCATTCGTTTGATATTCGTTCAGTGGCAGCCAGACATCTGCGACCCGCCAGTAATTGGCATTTTTTCAAACAGAATATTCATCACATTACCAAAGTGGGCAGTGCGGAAGTGCTGGCGATGGCCAGCAGCAATTTGCCGATTATGCTGATTAACTTTTGGTTCTCGGCGCTGACGGCGGGTTATTTTTCCGTGGTTAGCCGCTTTTGCCTGGCACCGGTGGTGATCATCGGCAACGCGGTACGCAATACTATTTTTTCCAAGTGGTCTATCGACTTCAGAAATAATACCTTTAACTATCAGGAATATACCAAGGTACGTATGCTATTGCTGGTACTAGGGGTTATCTGTACCCTTGGGGTTTTTATTTTCTATCCGATTGTGATGCGCCTCGGTTTTAGCGAAGACTGGATTAACTCCATTGAGACGTCGCGCTACATGTTGCCCTATTTATTCCCTGCGCTGGCGATAAGCCCTCTGACGGTGATAGAACTTATTTTTGGTTCCCATCGCTATTTTCTGCGTATCCAACTGGAACAGCTGGCGATTGTACTATTCGCTTTTGTCGTGACGCCCTATTTTTATAAAGATTATGCAACGTCGGTCATCTTGTTTTCTTCACTGACATTTATTCGCTACGCCTTCATTTATCTGAAAATGAATAAGCGAGCCAATCTCCTGAAAGACAAGCCGGTGATAATATGACACTGAATACCGGATACTATTTACAGGTTTATACTTTTGTCACGCTGATCCTGTGTGGCTTGGTGCAATACTTTACCGGTATGCAGTCAGTGCTGTGGATACCTTTTTTCCTCACCTTATTGATGGTGGGATTATTGGTGATGCAGACGCGTGATGGCTCGCTGCAACTGGATGCGCAGGAGACGATTGTTCTGGCGTTGTATTTCTCGTTCCTGGTACTGGCTGGGACATCGACGTTGATTCAGGGCGGGATCACCGTCGCGATTGTGGCATTTAAAAACGAAATTGCATTGTCGCTGGTGATGATCTGTTTGCTGCTAGGGTTTTGCCGGGAGTCGCAGATTTATCGTGTAACACGCTATCTGTACTGGGTTTTTTACGCGCAGATCCCGGTAATGATTTATCAGGTTTTACTAGTCGTTCCCCAGCGCGTTGCGTTGCGCGGCGAAGATGAGAAATGGGACTCCGTGGTTGGCACGTTTGGCGGTGACCCCATGGGGGGCGGGAATACTGCCGCAATGGGGCTGTTTTGCCTGTTAATTATGTTGTTAAAAGTCTCCGAATATAAGCATGGGCTCACCACGTTCAAATCCATGGCGCTGCATATTGTTCTCGGTATCGGTTTATGCATAATTGGTGAAGTGAAGTTTGTCATCCTGCTATCGCCAATATTCCTGGCGTGGGTGTGGCTCTCACCGAGCTACGTCAAAGACGTTAGTAAGGTTAATCTGAAAACGTTATTGGTTATTGTGGCGGGAATGCTGTTGCTCATTAGCCTGTCGATTGTGATCCTCGCGTACTATTATTCTACGGCGTTCGGTGGTGATCCATCGAAAAGCTCGTTAAGTATTTTTATCGACTCCTTAAGCTATATCTTTGATCCGAACTACATTATGTCTACCGGTGAATTAGGGCGCTTTACGACGTTCCTGTTCTGGTTGAAAAATAACGATCTGTGGGGGCTTTCAGGAACGTTATTTGGCTACGGACTCAACGCCACTAACAGTGGTAGTACGGTGTCGCCGGGATTTTTGAATATTATCTACAACTTAATTCTCGACTCGACCTCCCTGAGTATGCTGCTGTGGGAAGTGGGGGCGATTGGTACACTACTCTTTGTTAGCTTATTCATTTATATCCTGAAAGTTTGTCAACCAAAGCCATTACTGAGACTTGAACAACTGGACCAGCAGGATCTCCAGTTGCTGAGTTTTGCACCGGCGTTTAACGCTTTTGCTATCAGTTGCTTAATTAGCTTACCTTACAGCCAGATACTGATGATTACACCGATGTTACAATTCCTGTTCTATTTATCACTAGGGGCAAGTTTAGTGATTCGTCGAACCGTCCTTCGCTGCGTAGGGTAATTGTATGGACCAAAAACCGTTTATTTCAGTGAGCATTAAAACACTCAATGAATCTAAATGTATTGAGAAGACGATTGACAGCATCCGTAAGCAGCTTATTGACTATCCACATAAAATTATTGTGGCAGATAGTCTCTCAACGGATAACACCCAACAGCTTGCGATCGATAAAGGGGTGACCGTAGTGTCCTTAACTGACCCTGGCGATCGCTGCTGTGGCGTCGGGCACCAGTTAGGTTATCTGTATAGCGAAGGGGAATATCTGTTGTTGATGGACGGCGACATGGAGCTGGAAGAAGGATTTGTGGATCAGGCCGTCGCCTTTTTGCAGGCTGAACCAGAATATGCAGGCGTTGCGGGAACCGTTGAAATGGATGATGCCGTTAACTATGAATTTAAGTCTCGTAAGCAACGCATTAATAAAATATATCCGCTCGGGGATAGTGACCATTTAGGCGGTGGTGGATTATATCGTCGCTCTGCGATTGAGAAAATTGGTTATCTGACTAACCGTAATTTGCACGCGTATGAAGAGGCTGAGCTGGGTCTGCGTTTAATCGAAGCGGGCTATAAACTGCGGCGTCTGGATATTCCTTACTTCAGCCATACGTCACATACGCTGCCGACGTTTCAGATGCTGGCGCGGCGCTGGACCAGCGGTTATTACCAGGCTCCGGGTGAGCTTTTGCGTTGTAGTTGGGGGAAACCCTGGTTTTCCCAGACATTCAACATCGTGAAGAATGAGGCGGTATTTGCGCTCTACCTTATTCTCTTATTTGTGGCGCTGCTCACCTTTAATATCAACGTGTTTGCCGTTGCGCTTCTACCATTACTGGCATTTACCTTGTTGAAGATTGTGCAAAACCGCTCGTTAACAGATGGACTGCAAAGCGTTATTAACTTAATCGTACGCTCAGCGGGGCTGATCAAAGGTATTTTTTATCCCGTACGCGATCCGTTGACTCCACCTAACAGTAAAATCATTCATGAATAACCGGGGCAGGCGCCATGAAAGTATTATTAGTTAACAAGTTTTTTTTCATTAAAGGCGGCGCGGAAACGGTTTATTTTCAAGAGCGCGATATGCTGAAACAGGCCGGAGTGCAGGTTATTGATTTCTCTATGCATCATGATAATAATTTCCCCTCGGACTATGCGGATTATTTCGTCAGCAATGTGGACTACCACAAAGAGAGCAATCTGCTGGGCGGTATCAAAACGGCGGTTAACTTTATTCATAATTCGCAGGCCTGCAAAAAAATGCTGGCGCTATTAGAAAAAGAGCGCCCGGATATTGTCCACTTTCACAACATCTACCATCAGTTAACACCGGCGTTGATTAAAGTTGCGCGTAATTTTGGCTGCAAAACGGTGCTGACTGCGCATGACTATAAGATTGTGTGCCCCTCGTATTCCATGCTGCGCGACGGCAAAGTGTGCGATTCCTGTATTACCGGGACGGTTTTCAATGCCTTCAGGTATCGTTGCCAGGACGGTTCAGCCTCAAAAAGCTTACTGCTCTCCCTGGAGGCAACCTGGCAGTACATTGCACAAAACTATCAGGCGCTGGATGTGATTATTTCACCGAGTGTTTTTTTACGAGGTATCCTGCTGCGTACGCTGCCAAATTCGCGCATTGATGTCATCGTCAATGGCGTTGATGACAGTCGTCCCCTGGCCGAAGTAAGCGATGAGGGCTATATGCTGTACTTTGGCCGTCTGAGCCGTGAAAAGGGCGTGGCAACGTTGTTGGCAGCGCATAAAAAAATGCAGAACAGCGCGCCGCTGAAAGTTGTGGGGCACGGTCCGTTGCATGATGAATTAGCCGCCAAATACCCTGATGTTGAATTTTTAGGTTATGTGCAACAAGGAGAAGCCCTCGACAAGCTTATTAAGCATGCGCGAGCGGTGATCCTTCCTTCTGAATGCTATGAAAACTGTTCTATGGCGATATTGGAAGCGATGTCCTTAGGCAAGCCGGTTATTGGGTCGCGCATTGGCGGCATCCCGGAACAAATTCGTGACGGTATCGAAGGGATTTTATTCGAACCAGGCAATGCGCAGGAATTGGCAAATGCGATGGACGTCCTGGCTGACTCGCAAGAGAAGGCGCGGAATATGGGCTTACATGGCCGTGCGCGGTTGAGTGAAAAATATGCGCTGAGTAAACATATGGATACCTTACAGGCGCTGTATAAAGAACTGCTGAGCAGGCCATAGAATGAGTAAAAAAATAACGGTTTTTGGAACGCGTGGTATTCCCGATGTATTGGGCGGTGTGGAGACACACTGTCAGAATCTTTATCCTGCTATTAAGCAGCAGTTCGATGTGGATATTTGCGTGATTGCTCGCTCGCCATATGTAAATTACAAACGTTCGGTCTATAAAAAAGTCGAAACCTACGCGCTGTGGGCACCCAAAAAGCGCTCGCTGGAAGCTATTGTCCATTCCGTTTTAGCGGCGTTTAGGACACGTATCGACCATTCGGATATTGTGCATGTCCATGCTATCGGCCCTGGCCTTGTGATCCCACTCTTACGCGTGATGGGTAAGAAGGTGGTTTTCACCCACCACGGACCTGATTACGATCGTCAGAAATGGGGTTTCGTTGCAAAAAAAATATTGCTGCTGGGCGAACGTTGGGCGGTGAGATATGCCAACGAGGTGATTGTGATTTCTGAAGTTATTAATCAACTGATCCAGAAAAAACATGGTCGCTATGATGCGCATTTAATTCACAATGGCGTAAACGAGCCGCGGTTGTTATCAGAGCTCACCATCGACAATACGCTCTCCCGCTTTGGGCTGCAGCCGAAAAATTATCTCGTTGTGGTTGGACGGTTTGTGGAAGAAAAAGGGATGCATGATGCCATTGCCGCCTATCAACACAGCGGTTTGACCATGCCGTTAGTGTTAATTGGTGATGCGGATCATCCAACCGAATACAGCATTCGCCTCAAAAAGCTTGCCGCCGACACGCCAGGCGTAGTGATGACCGGTTTCTTACGTGGTGATGAGCTGCAGGCGGTGTTTTCGCAGGCCAGGCTATTTGTGATGCCTTCATACCATGAAGGATTGCCCATTGCGCTGCTGGAGGCAATGTCATTTTCTCTTCCGGCCGTCGTCAGTGATATTCCTGCTAACCTTGAAGTTCAACTGCCTGCCGAGACCTATTTTAAGGTGGGAGATGTAACCGGTCTGGCCGAAAAATTAGGCCAAGGGGTAACAGCAAATAGCGTGGACTATCGTGTATATTTGCAAAACTACAATTGGCATGAAATCGCCAAAAAGACGGTTAACGTCTATCACTCAATTGATAAAGATATAGGTTAATTTTGACCAGTCCTCAAAATCGTCCCCCCGTAATCGAACGATTTTATACTCATCTTGATGAGACGATTGCGCAGGGGTTGACCCCTGAACAAAAAGAAGGGGTGGAAAATGCGATCCTGGCCTCGACGCTGGCTTCGCGGCATCAGATCGATATTCGCAGAAGCTTTCCCTTTTTCAGTAAGCGTTATTATCTGGTTTTTTTGTTTGGCAGAGATTTACGCCGTCAGCATCGCCAGGAATCAACCCTGTCGAGAATGCTGCTCACATTTTTGCTGTTGATTGCCGTGCTATTCGTCACCTGCTGCATATTGCTGACGCTGTATATGATCAAATCCGCGTTAGGTATTGATGTGTTCCAAAATTTTCACGTAGGTATCTGGGACTGGTGGTTAAGCCTTAAAGACCGCTAGCGTTTACAAATTGGTGGAGGATGTCATTGCGATGAAACGTAAATGGGTTTGTGCGTTGTTGAGCATGTTTTTCCCGCTGACGGTCATGGCCGCATTGACGACCGTTACCCCCAAAGCATTGACGGGCCCGCTAACCAATCCGGGGATTGGCGTGGCAAGTTTTCATCAGGGATACGGTGAAACGCTGGGGCTGGCGGACTATCCCAATACCGGATTTGAATACGAGCGTTTTTACTGGCGGGACCTGGAGCCAGTCGAAGGCCAGTACAATTTTGCGTTGGTGGATGATGCCTTCAAATACGCGGCGGCACATCGTCCAGCGATGAATGTCGGGCTACGATTTATGGTACTGGCAGAGCCGGAAAGCGGCTCTCAAATTCCTGACTGGCTGATTAAAAAAGGCGTGAAAGGTACCTGGACGCCGGATAAAAAGACATTTGCCCCGGATTTAGACGATCCTCTGTTTATTCAATACAGCCAGCGTCTGTTGAACGCATTTGGTAAGCGCTACGATGGTAATGAGAATCTCGCGTTTGTTGATATTGGCATGGTGGGATCATGGGGAGAATGGCATAACAGCAACTTCCCGAACCTGAAGCCATTACTGGAGCGATACACCACGGCGCAACTGGATCGCTACGTCGCGATGCACTTTTCTGCTTTTCCGGTGACGCCAAAAACCATGCTGATAAGCGGCGGACAAAGTCTGGCGAATGCGGTGGAGCGTGGGGCAGGATGGCGTGCGGACTGTTGGGGGGACCTGCGCGTATTTTCGGACTCCTGGAACCATATGACTGATGATTACCCGCAGCGATTGCTGGCTGCGCAGCAGAGTTATTCAGGGTTCAATGACGCATGGAAACGTGCGCCGGTGAGCCTGGAGATCTGCTCGTATATGCAGGACTGGAAGAATACCTTTCACTATACACGTGCTGAAGTGCAGGGGATTTTTGACTGGGCGGTCAAACAGCACGCCAGTACCATTAACCTGAAATCGAGAGCGATACCGAGCGACTATCGACCTATTGTCGACGATGCGCTGACCAAATTGGGCTATCGATTTCGCCTGGCGTCCCTGAGCCATGAGTCCGTGTGGGACAGCGGACAAACGCTGACATTGAACAGTACCTGGTACAATGAGGGTATCGCTCCGATTTATCTGCCTTATATGCTGGCATTCCGTGTTGTGGACAATGCTAATAAGGTGGTGGCACAGGGGAATTCCGCGGAGGATATTCGCCGCTGGCTCCCCGGTAAGTATCAGGTCAGTTATGCGTTATCTATGCCAGGCCGACTGGCAAAAGGGCAGTACGCGATTGAGGTTGCGATGTTGGATAAGTCGGGTGCGGCGAGAATTAACTTTGCCAATGAAGGGAAGCAGAACAGCGGCTGGTACCGGGTATCAACAATAACAGTACAATAGTCAGACACAGCAGCGAGCCTGACGGTCAGGCTCGCTGCTGTGAACATTAAATTTGATACCCATTCGGGTTGTTTTTTTGCCAGTTCCAGGTGTCACGCATCATTTCATCAAGGCTGTAGATGGCCTTCCAACCTAACTCCTTATATGCCAGCGATGGGTCAGACCAACATTCGGCAATGTCTCCAGGTCTTCTGGCGACAACCTTATAATTAATTTTAGTCTGCGCTGCTTTTTCAAATGCTTCAATCAACTTAATCACGGAATAACCGACACCGGTACCGAGATTAATCACCTTGTAAGCCGCGCCTTTGTTCAGGCAATCCAGCGCGGCTAAATGACCGGTCGCCAGATCCATGACGTGAATATAATCACGCACGCCGGTACCGTCGGGAGTGGGATAATCATTACCGTACACCGACACGGTTTCCAGCTTACCAATCGCGACCTGGGAGATGTACGGAACCAGATTATTGGGGATACCGTTAGGATCCTCACCAATCCGACCCGATGGATGGGCGCCGACCGGGTTGAAATAGCGCAGGCAGGTAATGCGGAAATCGGGTTGTGCACGAGAGAAGTCAGTCAGAATTTGTTCGACCATCAACTTAGACGTGCCGTACGGATTGGTGGTGCCGCCCGTACGCGATTGCTCGCTAAGCGGTACGCTTTCCGGATTACCATATACCGTGGCGGATGAGCTAAAAATGAAACGATTAACGCCTGCGGCCAGCATCTCATCCAGTAAAACCAGCGTTCCGGTGACGTTGTTTTCATAGTAGGCGAGGGGCTCTTTTATCGACTCTGAAACCGATTTAAGCCCGGCAAAATGAATGACATCGGTGATGTTATGGTTGGCGAAAATGTTTTTCAATGCCGGCCTGTCGAGAACATCGGCGATATAGACAATAGGTTCTCTACCAGTGAGTTCCGCGACCCTGTCCAGCGAGGTTTGGCTGGCGTTCGCCAGATTATCGATAACAACGACATCATCGCCTCTTTCCAGTAGCGTTAAAACAGTATGTGAACCAATATAACCTGCACCACCAGTGACCAGAATTGCCATACAGACTCCAGATAAACGGGGATTGAGTCACGCCAGTACCATAGAGAACGCGTTATTGGTGACGTTTGGTAAGGTTATAGTTGCGATACCTCACCATGCATTTATAAGATATTTTTTTAAGTATAGATAAAAAGCTGAATTGGTTTATTTTTGTATCATAAACAATATAGTTATTTGAGAAATTCAGCGTGTGGACGCCGTCACTGTGGTTGATCGACGAATTGATTTGTTCGATCAGGTTCTCATCAAAATTAGCGTCGTTCAGTGTCACTAATTCTTTGATATAGATTGATTTTCCATAAGTTTCAGGTGTGCACTCCTGAGTAAGGAAGTACATTTTATTTTCGACCTGATAGGAGGCTCCTGCGCCTCGATGATGAGGATTGCTCACCTTCAATGAGGGGGTAATCCGCTGCCATTGTCCATAAATATGATCTGCCGAATGAATAATTATTTCATTATCCATCGTGGTGGACAAAAGATAACAGGCTTCATTAATTGATATAAATACGTTGTCGGTTAATTCGATATCAGAGATTAAAACTTTAACTTGCTTCCAGCGTGCAGGGAACTCTATTGACTGAAACAGTATTACCTCTTTTCTTTCTGAAGACTCGGGGATCATGAAGAGTTGATCGTTGATATGAATCAGATAAGGGAATGACAAATGACACTTTAAGTCGTCAAAGCCCTCAAGCTTAATATCATCAAGTTCAACCAGTTCACGGTCAAGAACGCGACATCGTAGCGTGCCTTTTGAGTTGCGAAAGCTAAGAGCTTCATAGAAAACATACAGTTTATCGTCTTTTTCAACCAGAAAAGGGTCAGCCTGAAATGTATATTTCTTTTTTAACTGCTGTGCAGTGGATTTGCTTAATATCTCCAGGGTGTTATCAGGGAATAAGTGTGTGCCATTATCCTTAATAAGCATGATATCCCACGACTCATGATAAAATAACATATTCATTATTCTTTTTATTTTTGCTTGCATTCGTACCGGCTCCTTTTATCGCCTGCACCATGTATGAACAGCTGTTTGCGACTCAGGAAATGAGACCTGTCGCAATATTTTATAAAATGTGCGAAAACCGATGTGGGAACACCAGTGGCCACTTTAAAGCTAGTCGCAAGTCCGTTTTTTGTCCACTAACAGAAATAGGGGGAGGAGATGTCCAGAGCATCCTTGCTCCAGTGGAGGAATTACTCGAAATGCACTTGTGGGTTTTCTGCAAGGGAAACGTAGGTTTTGCTGTTTTTATCCAGGGTACGGATTTCACCGCTTTCGATGTCATACACCCAACCGTGCAGACGAAGCGCATTATTGCGCAGCCCAACCGCGACACAAGGATGCGTTTTAATGTTGTTAAGCTGTGCGATAACGTTTTCTTCTACCATGGCGTTAACTTTGTCGATTGGGTTATCCCAGGTTTTTTTCTCGACCACGGCTTTCGCGGCATCGGCATAGTGCAGCCAGTGAGCGACAGCGGGCATCGGATCCAAGGGCTGGCTATCGGCAATGGCTTTCATCGCGCCACAATTGGAGTGACCGCAGATGACGATATCCGTTACGCCAAGTGCGACAACCGCGTATTCGATGGTTGCGGATACACCACCCGGTTCCGGACCAAATGACGGTACGATATTACCGGCGTTGCGGATAACGAAAAGCTGTCCTGGATCTTGCTGAGTAACGAGTTCAGGTACCAGGCGGCTATCGGAACAGGAGATGAAAAGTGCCTTAGGATTCTGGCTGGATGCCAGGCTGCGGAAGAGTTCCTTGCGTTGAGGGAATATCTCTTTTTGGAAGTTGAGGAAGCCCTCGATGATATGTTGCATAGCAGTGTCTCTTGTCTCTGTTTAAGCAGGTTATGATGAAGATCACACTTTCCAGTTTAACACCAGCCGACAGAAGGGAAAGACTTTATAGCAGTTCAGCAACATCTTTGGCTAACTTTTCTCCACCGCGGCGAGGCGAATAGCGTGATGTGCGCTACGTGCTTTCCCCTTTTTTGCCAATAAATCGGAGTTGTAGCGATAGCCAGTATTCACGCGATACCGTACATTTTTATTTGTATCCACAGGTTAAGGAATCATCATGCCCAAGCTTCGTACTTTAGTCGCAGCGGTAGTTGCCGTTGCTGCGATGACGATGTGTACCACTCCTGTATTGGCTAACCCCGGTAATGGCAACGGCAATGGTAATAGTGGCAACCATGGAAATAGTAGCAATCATGGTAATAGCGGGAATAAGGGCAATAGCCAGAAAGGCAATTCGCCGGCAGAACAACGTAAAAATTATGGTAAGCCGGACCATGTTGATAGTGACATCAGCTATAACGTGGCCAGACAGTATGCCGTCAGATATGGTTTGACGGGCTATAAGTCACTGCCTCCGGGTATCGCCAAAAATCTGGCGCGAGGAAAGCCGCTTCCTCCGGGGATCGCTAAGAAAAGTGTTCCATCCTCTATGCTGAACCAATTGCCGTATTATCCAGGTTATGAATGGCAGGTTGTGGGCGACAATCTGGTGTTGATTGCACTTAGTACGGCGATTGTCACCGCGGTAATTAATGGTGTGTTTGATTAAGTATTTTCGGGCTTAATTTGCTCTGTTCTACCTATGAGAAGCCCGCGTTGTGCGGGCTTCTCAGTTAATAAGGAAAGCTTACAGTCCGTACAGTTTTATTTTTCTATAGAGCGTGGCAATGCTGATCCCCAGTTCTGTCGCGGCTTGCTTTTTTCCCTCAACGCTTGAGCCGAATCGCTGGATGACGTTTTCGATAGCCTCCCTTTCCGCCTGTTTTCCTTTGCTGGCAAGCTGTCGGGGTTGCGCGGTCATCGTCGTTTTTCTACCGTCAGCGGCGGTAAGCAGGTAAGGGGGAAGATGGCTGGCGTTGATCCCAGCGGCTTCTCCGCGCATCACAAAAATGTATTCGATCACGTTGCGTAATTCACGAATGTTACCCGGCCAGTGCCAGGCATAAAGGCGATTAATAACGTCATCAGGCAGTTTTTGCGGTGGTCGCTGGTAACTGACCGAAAACTCATCGGCAAAATACTGTGCGAGGACCGCAATATCAGCTCGGCGTTCACGCAGGGAAGGAAGTACCAGAGGGACCACGTTCAGGCGATAGAAAAGATCTTCACGAAACTGATTATTTTCCACCATCGCGTTAATGTTTTTGTTAGTTGCAGCAATAATGCGCACATCAATATTGATGGTGTTATTAGAGCCAACGCGGGTGATCGCCTTTTCCTGCAATACCCTGAGCAGCTTGGCCTGCAGGTGCAGTGGCATATCGCCAATCTCATCCAGAAACAGGCTGCCGCCGTTGGCCAGTTCAAATTTCCCCATTCGCCCTTTGGGATCAGCCCCGCTGAATGCGCCGCGAACATAACCAAACAGTTCGCTTTCCAGCAGTTGTTCTGGAATAGCCGCGCAGTTGATTGTTACGAAAGGCGCGGCTTTACGTGGACTGCTCTGGTGAATGGCAAATGCCACGACCTCTTTCCCCGAGCCACTTTCCCCGGTGATGAGCACGCTGGCGTAACTGTTGGCGATTTTACCTATGGTACTTCTGAGCTGTTCCATTGAGGGAGAGTGACCAATTAGTCGTACCTGTATGTCGGACTCATAAGGGGATGGAGTAAGGTTACTCAGGTAGTCGTGTGCATCACGAAAGATAACCATGGTTAAGCGATCGTTATCCTGCGAGGAGAGCGAAATTTGTTTGCACAGTACATGATGTTTCTGACCTTCAAGCGTCAGCCACGCTTCTTCATCGCCATACAGGCTGTCCCCGGTTGTTTCAATGGTCAGAGGTAATCCCTGAACCTCGCGGTTGAGGATGCGATCGGCTGAATGATTGGCATGCCAGATAAGACCCTTGCCATCAATCGCTACCACGCCGCGGTCCATGGCATCGATCAGACGCCGAAATGCGCCAAGCGTTTCCTGTGCGCGTAAACGTTCCAGGCATTCAAAGACCTTACTGGAGATCATTACGGCGATTTGCTCAATAAAGGTGACAAATTTATCAATCTGGTTCAGTAACGTGTCACGCTGTGCCTGGGTTGAGCAAATAATCCCGATCACGCCAATCACGCGATTATTGAGAAAAATAGGTGCGTTCAAATCCAGCATTTCAGAACAGTAGTGGTGTTTTTCACATAACTGACACAGCGGATGCTCGCCGGGGTTTTTGATCAGTACCGTTTCTCGCACCTGCAATACGTGATGATAAATGTAGCCATTTTTGGCCACGTTCTCATTGAGCATATGCCGGTATTTCCCGGTACCCGCGATGCGCATTAAAGATTCATCAATGATTTCAACGTCCGTGCCCGTTATGCCAGAAATAGCGTCGGCGTAATTGCATATATCATCCTGAATATTGCTGAGTACTGAAATCATGGTACTTCTCCGGCGGTGTGTCACATTTCTCAAGGAAAATGATAAATAGGCGAAACAATGCAAAAATGATTTGCGAAAAATCAATCCACAACGCTGTTTTTGAATGTTTTTCTTATTTTATCTTCCGCGATCACACTATTTATCAATGATGAGAATTTATCAAAATGAAGCGATAAACTGATGCGTTGATATTTTTGGTTGTCAATTTCAAATTCTATTTAATTTATTGAAATTAAAGCCTTTATTAAAATATTTATAAGAATTTACTCAATTCATAAAAAGCTGGTAAGTATTTTGCTCTATTGCCATTACCGATAACGGAAATATCTCTGTATTGCACCGATTACAGGGAGTGAAATACCAGGACAATGAGGTTTTATGATGCAGGAAAACTTATCATTTTTTATCAACCAGACACCGTTTACCGAACATCCGAACGCGCCGCTGGCACCGTTTAGCCGCCAGGAACTGGTAAAAGCGTTGAATTTTCATCGGTCTATTCCGGGCTACGCGCCGACGCCGCTATATACGTTACCGGCGCTTGCACAAAAACTGGGCGTAAAAAATATCTACCTCAAAGATGAATCTCAGCGTTTTGGCCTGAAAGCCTTCAAAGCGCTGGGTGGCTCCTATGCGATGGCGTGCCATATCGCTGAATTAGTTGGTAAGGATATCAGTGAACTGCCGTTTGACGTGATGACCAGCGAAGAGGTACGCCACGATCTGCAAACCGTCACGTTTGCTACCACCACTGATGGCAACCACGGTCGCGGCGTGGCATGGATGGCGCGCCAACTGAAGCAAAACGCCGTGGTTTATATGCCAAAGGGCTCTTCGCAGCAACGTCTGACCTCTATCCGTAACGAAGGCGCTACCGCTGAGATCGTCGATATGAACTATGACGATGCGGTTCGTATGACCGCAGAGCAGGCCGAAAAGTATGGCTGGATTGTCGTGCAGGATACCGCCTGGGAAGGATACGAAAAGATCCCGCAGTGGATTATGCAGGGCTACGGCACGCTGATGCTGGAGGCGATAGATCAGCTGCATCAGGTTGCGCCGACTCACATTTTTGTGCAGGCAGGCGTCGGCTCGTTTGCCGGCATGGTTCAGGGAATGGTGACGGCAGCCTGGGGTGAGAATCGCCCGAAAGTGATCGTCGCCGAAGCGTTAATTGCCGATTGCCTCTACCGCTCAGCCCGTTCGAAAGAGGGGGATGCCATTGCGGTGGGCGGTGATTTACAAACCGTGATGGCCGGTCTCGCCTGCGGTGAGGCGAACAGTATCGGCTGGAAACTGCTGCGCGACTATGCCAACGCATTTGCTTCCTGCCCTGATGAAGTTGCAGCGTTAGGCATGCGCATGTTGGGCAACCCGCTGGCAGGCGATCCACAGATTATTTCGGGTGAGTCAGGTGCGGTTACTACCGGTCTGCTGGCGCTGTTGATGACCTCACCTGAACTGGCGCAAACGCGTGAGCAACTGGGGCTGGATGCGCATTCTCGCGTGCTGTTAGTCAGCACCGAAGGGGATACCGACCCGCAACAATATCTGGATATTGTCTGGGGCGGACAGTACCCGGGCATCAACAAATAATTCCCTGATTAAGAGATATAACGGAGAAACCCATGTTATCTGCAAACCGCATTGAAGAAGTCATTAAAAACTGTCAGGCACTGATCCAACAAAAAAGTTATTCCGGTCAGGAAGGTGAAGTGGTTAATGCCATAAAAACAATGATGCAGCATTACCAATTCGATGACATCCACGTTGATAAGTACGGCAACATTGTTGGCGGTATTGTCGGCAACCAGCCAGGGAAAACGTTGGTTCTCGATGGACATATCGATACTGTGCCGGTGAACGAAGAGAAGTGGTCCCGCAACCCATACGGCGGCGATATTGAAGATGGCAAAATTTATGGTCGCGGCACAACTGACATGAAAGGTGCCGTGGCGGCGATGATCTCCGCCGTGGGCTTTTTCGGTCAGGACAATCAGCGAAATTTTGCCGGGAAAATCTACGTTGCGTGCATCGTGCATGAAGAGTGTTTCGAAGGTATTGCCGCTCGCCTGGTCAGCGAGCGCTATAAGCCAGACTATGTGATCATCGGTGAAGCTTCCGAGTTAAACCTGAAAATTGGTCAGCGTGGCCGCGCTGAAATTGTGGTCGAAACATTTGGTAAACCCGCGCACTCCGCTAACCCGCAGGCGGGGATTAACGCGGTGTACAAAATGGCGCAATTGATCGACAAAATTCGCACGATCACGCCGCCAACGCATCCGGTTCTGGGGCCTGGCATTCTGGAACTGACCGACATTAAATCTTCGCCGTACCCGGGGGCCTCGGTGGTACCGGATTACTGTCGCGCAACCTACGATCGCCGTTTGCTGGTGGGTGAAACCAAAGAAAGCGTGATTGCTCCGCTGGAAAATGCGCTTGCGGAACTTATTGCTCAGGATCCGCAGTTTAAGGCCCGAGTGTCCTACGCGGTGGGTCAGGAGTCTTGCTATACCGGCGCCACGATTGAGGGAGAGCGGTTCTTCCCTGGCTGGGTGTACGACGAGTCCGACGAATTCGTGCAGGCAGCGTTGGCGGGCGTTCGTGAGGCTGGCTTTAATCCAACCATTACGCAGTACTCATTTTGTACCAACGGTAGCCACTATGCGGGCGAAGCGGGAATCAAAACCATCGGCTTCGGTCCTTCACGAGAAAACCTGGCACACACCATTGATGAGTATATCGAGATCGAGCAATTAACCGGCTCGGCCAGCGGCTATTACAGCATTATCCAGACACTCTATCGCCAATAAAAATAAAGATAACCACCTCTTACCTTACAGGCGGTGTAGCTCAGCAGCACCGCCATGGAGAATAACGATGAAAACCATTTTCAAAAACGGAAATGTAATTGATGGGACGGGCAGTGAAGGCAGAATTGCCGATGTGATGGTTGATGAAGGACGTATTGTCGCAATCGGCCAAATTGAGGTTGGTGTCAATGAGCAGGTTATTGATGCAACAGGAAAAATAGTTTGCCCTGGCTTTATTGATACCCATACGCACTCTGACCTGTCAGCCATTATTAACTCCGCTCTGTCGGCAAAAATTCGTCAGGGTATCACCACCGAACTGTTGGGCCAGGATGGCGTCGCCTTAGCACCGCTACCGGAAGAATATATTCCAGCCTGGCGTAAAAATATCGCCGGACTGGACGGTGACACCGACAAAATTGACTGGAAATATAAAAATACAGACGGTTATCTCAATCTGCTGGCATCGCGTCATCCGGCGACAAACCTCGCGTATTTAGTTCCTCATGGCAACGTGCGCATGGAAGCGATGGGCCTGGATGGGCGTCCTTCGACCCGTGAAGATGTGGCGAAGATGTGTGAGGTCCTTGAGCGGGAGTTAAAAGCCGGGGCATTTGGACTTTCCACTGGTCTTATCTATATGCCTTGCGCCTTTGGTGATACTGCCGAAATGATTGAACTGTGTAAGGTCACGGCGAAATATGACGGGATTTTTGTGGTGCATCAGCGCAGTGAAGCTGACGATATTATCAACTCAACCCAGGAACTGATTGATATAGCCACAGCCACCGGCGTCTGGCTGCATATTTCGCATATGAAGGTTTGCGGCAAGAAAAACTGGGGGCTGATCGACCAAATGCTGGGCATGCTGGAACAGGCGCAGAAAGAGGGGATTCGTATCTCTTTCGACCAGTATCCGTATGTGGCGGGCAGCACGATGCTCGGCGTGATCCTGCCGCCCTGGGTTCACTCCGGTGGTACAGACAAATTACTTGAGCGTCTCGCCTCGCCCGAACTGCGCGCCAAAATGATTGACGATATTCAGCAGGGTATTCCTGGCTGGGATAACTTTATCGATTTTGCCGGTTTGGACCAGATTTTTGTCACCAGCGTGAAAACGGCAAAAAATCAGGATGCTGTCGGTTTGAACCTCGTCCAGTTGGGCGAGCTGCGTGGAAAAGATCCGTACAACGCCACCTTCGATCTGCTCTTTGAAGAGGAAAACGCCGTGGGGATGGTCGACTTCTACGGTACCGAAGAGCACGTGATTAAGTTTCTCTGTCGACCTGAACAAAACGTCTGTACCGATGGCTTGATGGGGGCTGGCAAACCGCACCCGCGCGTGTTTGGCGCATTCCCTCGCGTGCTCGGTAAATATGTTCGTGAAGAGGGATGTCTGAGCTGGGAAGCGGCAATCCGCAAGATGACGGGGAAACCTGCTGAAGTATTGGGTTTGCAGGATCGCGGACTGCTGAAGGTCGGTTATGCAGCGGATATCGTGATGTTCGATCCGAACACAATTGCGGATAAAGGCACTTTTGTTGAACCCAATCAGTACCCGGAAGGGATTGAAATTGTCATGGTTAATGGGCGCATTGCCTTAATCAATGGCACGGAAAGTTATGCTTGTAGCGGTACGGTTATTAGAAAACAATATTAATAAATAACGCTAAACACGCATGGATCTATCGCGACTATTTATGGCCGCGGTAGATCACTACACCCTAAGGACATCACAATGAACCTACAAACGTCTTTACCTTCAGGTAAACCCAAGACCTGGAAAGCAAGATATACCGTCCTGACACTGATCTGGCTGGCGTGGCTGCTCTCTTTTCTCGACAGAATGGTGATGAGCGTTTCACTCCCTTATATTGGCAAAGATTTAAATCTTGATACGACTCAACAAGGTTTAATTATTAGCGCCTTTTTTATTGGTTATGCCGCGTTTCAAATTCCCGGTGGATTACTGGCGGATAAGTTTGGCTCGCGAAAAATCATGGCCATTGGTATTGCATGGTGGTCTGTGTTCACCAGCTTAACCGGCGCTGTGCTGACGCTGCCGCTGATGTTAGCAGTACGTTTCTTCTTTGGTATTGGTGAGGGATGTTTCCCGTCGGCCTCATGGAAGATGATATCAACCTATTTCCCGTCGAAAGAGCGTGGTCGCGCCACGGCGATTCAGTCAACGGTAAACACCTTAGGCCCAGCGCTGGCGGTAGTCGTGGCGGCAAGCATCATCGGGGCATTTGGCTGGCACATGGTTTTTATCGTGCTGGGTATTCCCGGTCTGTTTATCGCCGCAGGTATCTACTTATTTACGCGTGACAACCCGAAAGATCACCCTGCCATTACGCAACAAGACCTGGCGGAGCTGGCTGCTGACGACCAGGGGAGCCTGCAAAACACCAGTGCTATCGCGTTTAAAGACGTACTCAAAATGCCGGTGCTCTGGCAAATGGCCAGTATCTGGTTTTTGTTTGATATCACCTTCTGGGGTTTTTCAACCTGGCTGCCAAGCTACCTGATTACCGTACGAGAGTTTTCTCTGGCAAAGACCGGTGTCATGGCAGCCATTCCCTTCCTGTTCGGGGCCGGCGGAACATTATTAGGCGGTTATTGCTCAGACAAATTCAAACCCCAGCGTAAAACGCTGTATGTCGTAACCTCTGTTATTGCCGCGGGTTTCCTGTATCTGACCTTCAGCGTGAGCAGTGCAGATATGGCGGTGGTTTATCAGTGTATTTCAGCCTTGTTCATGTTTTTCGC
The DNA here is from genome assembly GCF_030334095.1 of Citrobacter sp. Cf118. Taxonomy (NCBI): domain Bacteria; kingdom Pseudomonadati; phylum Pseudomonadota; class Gammaproteobacteria; order Enterobacterales; family Enterobacteriaceae; genus Citrobacter; species Citrobacter sp. Cf118. The sequence continues at coordinate 156,132 of NZ_JAOWES010000086.1, forward strand.
TATGGCAACGTTCTGGGGTATTCTGATGGATACCATTCCCAGCAACATCATGGGGCGGGCATCCGGTATTGTTAACTTTGGCGGCCAGATGGCAGGGGTTGTATCAGCGCCCATCATCGGCTGGTTGATCCAAAGTAGCGGCGGAAGCTATAACAGCGCTTTTATCTTTATGATTGCCGCACTGTTGTGTTCTGCCGTCGTTACACTGACTGTGAAAAGCTCGCATGCAGTAGGGGCATTGCCCAGTAAAGCCTGATTAATCGCTGCCTCCCTGTGGCACTGCTGCTCCAGAGCTGCGGGGAGTTTCTCTCTAAATTCAGCAGGTTTGTACTCTTGTTCTCCATATTTGACCAGGTATGAAATTTATTTTTAGATAGCTATTCGCATATCCCCCCTCGCAGTTCTGATGAACAATATCCCGGTTATATGTCCCAAAGCATTAAGAATAAATCATAATAAATGAGAGATTTGTCCTACGCGTGTAGGAATATTCCTTTTATGTTGTGTTAATGGTTTGATATTTAGATAGGCTCAAGGTTTAAAATTTGTAAATTACAGTGTTGCGTTTATACCTTGTTCTGCATTTTTTATAAAAAATGAATAAAATATACGCGTGATTATGTTAGGATTTACCTGATAAAGCCTTATTTTCAGAAATTATAATGTTGAAGGCTCGCCTGCTCTATAGCCATCGCCTCTCTTTATTTATCGGGATTCTTATACGCAATGAACGCGATAATTGTTGACGATCACCCATTGGCACGCATTGCCATCCGCAACTTACTCGATACTAATGGTATCGCTGTGACCACCGAACTCGACAGCGGAGATCAAGTGGTTCAAACCGTTGAAAAAACTAAGCCGGAGCTGTTGATTATCGATGTAGATATTCCCGGTATCAGTGGCATCGAAGTGCTGGAGCAGCTGAGAAAGCGGCACTATGCTGGTGTAATCATTATCATTTCAGCCAAAAATGAATTTTTTTACGGTAAACGTAGCGCCGAATACGGTGCCAACGGATTTGTGAGTAAAAAAGAAGGTATGAATAATATTCTTGCCGCAATCGAAGCAGCAAAAAATGGCTATAGCTATTTTCCCTTTTCCCTTGAGCATTTTACTGGTTCATCCGTCAGCGAGCAGGATAAGCTTGATACGTTGTCGAATCAGGAAATGAGAGTATTGCGTTATATCCTTAATGGCATGGATTACAGCTCAATTGCCAGCAAAATGAATATCAGTAATAAAACGGTGAGTACCTATAAAAGCCGGTTGATGGAAAAATTAGATTGTTCATCATTAATGGAAATTTATGATTATGCGCAGAGAAATAAAATAGGATAGAGTAATGCTGGAACGCTTGTTTATTTTTTTGATGGTCATATTTACCATCGGGTTGTCTACGGGTGTAAGCTCAGCTCGGCAAGTTGAGCTAAAAAGTAATTATAATACTTCAGTACAAAATATCAGCTTGAACAGGGAAGAAACAAACTGGTTAGCGCATAAAAAAACCTTGGTTGTTGGTACCTAGTTACCTGAAGTCTCCCCCATTGTTTATCAAAATAGCGGCGAATATTATCGGGGAGTCAACGCAGATTACCTTGCGTTAATGCAAAAGAACCTCAATCTGAAAATCATTATAAAGCAGTATGATAATGAGCAAGAGGCGCTGGCCGCGCTCGCCAATAACGATGTTGATACGCTGATAACCCAACTGTCCCGACGCCAGGATGTGGGCGGAAATTTGTTGCGTACTTCGGTATTGCTGACGACGTGGCCGACGCTTGTAACATCACTAAAAAACACTATGCTGCCGCTGACCACGAACCATCAGGTTAGCGTCGCGTGTGTGCGGGATTGCCCTTTTCTCGATGTTATCCAGGAGGCTTTTCCTGAGGCTAAAGTCTCATTTTATGATGACGAGTATCAGGCCATGGCCTCGGTAGTGAATGGTGATAACCAATATTATATTGGTAACAATATCACCAGCAGCCATTGCATCTCTCGATACTTCTCACAATCACTGGTTATTACGCACTACTTTGATAAGCAAGAACAATATAATTATTTTGTCGTTAACGAAGATCAGCCGGTATTAAGAAATATTCTTGATGGTTTCATTACGTCAATCAGTAATGAAATTCATATGCAAGTCATGCAGAACTGGCTGAACCGCGGCAACCTTGCCTATCTGAATGCACCTATACCTTTCACCACTCAGGAAAAAGCGTGGTTGAAGAAAAAGCATGTCATCCGCATTTTAATCAACCCAGATTACCCGCCCTATACGCTGGTCGATCGCAGCGGTGAATTACGCGGTATTCTTGGCGATTTACTGAATATTATTCATCTGCAAACGGGGCTCGATTTTGAACCCATTTTAGCTAACTCTAAAAGTGAGCAGACAAAGCAAATAAGCGGCGAACAGTGGGATATGTATCCCACTATCACGCTCACTCATCAAAACCCGCACAATTCGACCTTTAGCGATCCTCTGATGAATGTGGCATTTGTGATGATCACTTCCCGTGAGGAAACCGCCGACTCGCTACTGGAGAAGCCGATACGTATTGCGCTACCAGCCGGGCATGTACTGGAAAGCGAGCTGAAGCAACGCTATCCGCAGGCCACCTGGGTTAATGCTGATACTAGCAGTGTTGCGATGGTCATGGTCAAGGAGGGCAGCGCTGATGCGGCAATTGCTACCGAATTGTCAGCAAGGTTTATGGTCGATCATTACTATCAGAAAAATATGCACTTTTTTAGGCTTCCAGATATGCCTGGTGCCTCTGTAAGTTTTGCGATTTCTTCTCACGAGCCTATGTTGAAGTCTGTTATGGATAAAGCGCTACAGGCCATACCGCCACGTGAGATTTTGCAGATGACGGAGAAGTGGTCGAAAATTTCCAATACGCAGGTTGATTTATGGAGTCGATATAGCAAACAGTTCTATCAACTGGGGATATTCGCGCTGCTGCTGATAGCGATTAGCCTGATCTGGGGGATCTCACTCTCCCGTGAGGTAAAGAAAAGGAAACTATCTCAGCGGCTACTGGAAGAGCAGCTTCATCTCAAAGAGGCATTATCTCAAGAACTGGAAAACGAAAAGAATAAAGCGATTGAAGCAACCAAGGCCAAAAGTCGCTTTCTGGCGAGTATGAGCCATGAATTACGTACCCCGGTAAGTTCGATTGTTGGCTTTGTGGAATTACTGTCGAGTTCAGAACTCAGCCCGGCACAGCGAAAAGAGGCGATTGCCCTTACCGGGGCGACAGCCCAGTCATTGCTTGGGCTGATCGGTAAGATTCTGGATCTGGATAAGATTGAGTCTGGTAAATACCAGGTTGTTCCTCAATGGACGGATCTCTCGCAGCTCATTGAATTGCAGTGCCACTCTTTCGATGCTTTAGCCAGACAGAAAGGAATTACGCTGGCTTGCGTTAGCCAGTTGCCGGCAAACGAACGGGTATTTGTCGATCAGCAGGCTTTGCGGCAAATTCTCACCAACCTGGTAGGCAATGCGTTGAAGTTTACCGAGCAGGGCAGTATTCATGTGACGGCCCGTTTGACGCCTGACGGGGAGAATCACGGTACCCTGACCATTGCCATTAGCGACACCGGTTGCGGGATTAGTGAAGAGGAGCAGGCGGGGCTGTTTCATCGTTACGCTCAGGGGTGTTGCGGGCGTCAACAAACCGGTTCCGGTCTGGGGTTATTTATCTGTAAAGAACTGGTGACGCTGATGGGTGGGACGCTGGAGTTGATGAGCGTCCCGTTGCAAGGAACCACGTTTACCATAACGCTGCCGGTTGAAACGGCTCGACAGTCGATTGTACCGGATGGCGATGCGCCTGGTACTCTGTTACCGCTTCCGTGTCTGTCTATTTTGATTGCAGACGATAACCCAACCAATCGCCTGCTGCTCAAGCGACAGTTGAATGCCATTGGCTACAATGTGGATGAAGCGTGTGATGGGGAGGAGGCAGAAGCCAAACTGGCGAAAAAATCGTACGATCTGCTGATAACCGATGTAAATATGCCGAAAAAAGACGGGTTTGATCTCGCGGCTTCGCTACGTCGTCAACAGCCGAATTTACAAATATGGGGACTGACGGCCAGCGCACTTCCACAGTCACGCGATCGATGCCTGCAAAATGGTATGAATTTGTGCCTGTTCAAGCCTGTGTCGATTCAGACACTGACACATGAGTTGAGTAAAATCGAAACCGGTTATTCGTCTCCTTGTTCAATCCGGCATTTGAAATTCAATGTGTTGACGGAGAATACCGGCGGCGATCGCGCACTAATGAACGAGATTCTCGAGACATTTCGCGAGGCAACGCTGAATGATATACAAGCGGCTGAGAAAGCTGTTCTGCAAGATGAACCTCAGCTGTTTTTGCGCGCTCTTCACCGGTTGCATGGCTCGGCGCAAATTCTGGGCATCACTGCGCTACAAAACCTGTGCGAACCTTTCGAATCCAGACGACCTGACGATCTTCCTCTGGCAGTACGCCAGGAGGCATTGCAGAAGATTATTGCTGTTATGCGGGAAATTGAGATTGAGATAGACAGTCTGATTAGCCATTAATCCCCCTGATCGGGTGGCCGTAGCTGCCCGATCAGGAGAGAAAGTCCTGGTTCAACACTCCGTAGTGCTGAGTATTACTGGCCTGCGCCGATCATCTCGCTATCGATCACAATACCTTCTTCAGCACCTTTTAACACAAGGTTTGCTTCATAATATTTACCGGAAGACAGCAGTTTTTGCGCGCTGGTAACGGCTTTACGAGTCTGATTCAGGGGCATCAGGTATTGGGTCTGAAGCACGCTGATACCAGCGAGTTGCAGGGTATCCACTGCACCTTTCCAGTCGCCTTTGGCCATTTTGCCATTCGCTGTTTTGATAGCGGATTCTTTGGCTGGAGTGGCAATATAGTCTTCTGACAGCGCGATCGTAGCGTTAATAACCACGTACTGATCGTCAATCATCTTGGCTTTAGGCGCAGTTTTTACAAATTTCGCCCAATCTTTGCTGTCGCCTGCCAGCAGGGAAGCGGCGTCATCGGTTAATTTTTTAGCGCTGTCAGGCTGTCCATGAAACAGGGCCAAACGAGCAAGCTGAATATCACGCATCGCATTTGCGCCTTGCACTGCGACCTGCATAATATCGGCAGCTTCTTTTTGTACATTTGCGGTAGTAGCTTGCGCCGGAGTAGTTGTGGTAGCAGTAGCAGCCATCACTGGTGCTGAACCCATCATGGTTGCAAGCACACCCGCAAGAATAATCTTTTTCATTACTTTCTCCTGAATAAATTTGGTATATGTCACCAAACGCAATAAGCATATTAAATAATGTTAAAGAGCGAAATCAGAACCACGATAGAATAATGACCGTTTAATCTTACAAGTGTCAGATGTCTGACATGTGTAGGAATATACGCATAGCGACATTCTCTTGTTCTTATATACGCTTCCTTAGCGGAAGTCTTATCATTCCATTGTAAGTAACATATGTTGAGTGAGTAATAATTCTTGTGTCAACAGGTTACATTGCGTTTATGTATAACGGAGGATGTATGTTTGTTTTTAATCAGCGTAGCCTGAGAGCGTTTAATGAAAAAACACTCGTTCATTATAAAAAGCATGCGACGATTATGGCGGTGTTGATGTTGATTTGTGGCATCTGCTGCTTGATTTATCCGATTGCTGCAGGTGTTTATTTAAGCTATGCAACTGGCTTTATGTTCCTGGTATGTGGTTTTTATTCTATTTATAGCCTGTTTAGCTCAAGTAAAAAGCAATTGAAAGCCAAATTTACCTATGCCTTTTTTGCTATCGCGTGGTTACTGCTGGGTTACTGTTTCCTGGTGAATCCTGTGATAGGCATGAATTCATTGGCAATGGTATTTTGCTGCCTGTTTATTCTGGGTGGTATTTTTCGTATCGCATCTGGGGTCAAACTGTTCCACAGTCCGGGTTATGGATGGAACATTTTTATTGGTATTTTTGACCTGCTTATTGCCGGCGTGTGGCTGAATATGGATCCCGACAGATCGTATGTATTTACCTCAATTTTTATTGGTGTCGAGATGATCTTTAGTTCTTTAGCTTTTATCAGTCTGCGTAGAAATGCGACGCTGGTAAAAACTGATAAGCTCGCCGATAAAAATTAATGCTACCTCTGGAGCGCATAGTGAATATTAAAATGATGGTTTCTGCAGCTATTCTTGTGACCTCTGTTATGGCGCCAATGACCCGTGCTTTTGCTACTCAGGCAACGGAAGCTGCGCCACAAGATATGACCTGTAAAGAATTCGTTGATATGAGTCAGCAATACAAGACGGCAATTGCCTTTGTGATTGTTAATAAAAATTCGGACTTTAAAGGCGATGATTATGTTCCCCTGCATGAGGTGGAAACGGAAGCTGTACCGAAAATGGTTAAAATGTGTCATCAGCATCCGAATACAAAACTGGGTGAACTGGCTGTAAATCTGAAAGGTTCCGGTCTGCACTATTGATTAACCGTTTTGATAGCCTGGCTTTAGTTAGAATTGACAACCTCTGTACCTGCCCCAGTTGTTCCCCTACAAGAAAAGTCCGCGTAATGCTTACCCTGCTATCCACGAGAAACTCGCTGGATAGCCGTGCCCGCTAATAACTGTAGACCTGACAAATGAAGTCCCATCCCTGGATTTAATAATCTAAACCCAGGGATAGAGCAGGGGATCAACGTCGGGCTTTAAATCGCGCTAACGTATTTTCAACGAGTACAAAGAATACTGGAACAAAATAGATCGCCAGTACCGTCGCGGCCAGCATCCCACCGATAACCCCCGTACCGACGGCATTTTGCGCGCCAGAGCCCGCGCCGTTGCTTATTGCTAGTGGAATTACCCCCAGGATGAAGGCCAGTGAGGTCATCAGAATAGGACGTAAGCGCATTTGCGCGGCTTCCACCGCGGCCTCAAGCGGCGTTTTCCCTTCTTTCTGCATAATCTCGACGGCAAACTCGACGATCAAAATAGCATTTTTAGCCGATAGCCCCATCGTGGTGAGTAGGCCGACCTGGAAATAAACATCATTGCTCAGGCCGCGCAGATCGGTGGCCAGCAACGCGCCGACCACCCCGATTGGCACAACCAGCATCACCGAGAAAGGGATCGACCAGCTTTCATACAGCGCCGCCAGCGCCAGAAATACGACGATCAGCGAAATGCCGTACAGCATTGGTGCCTGGTTTGTGGATAGCGCCTCCTGATAAGACAGACCGGTCCAGGCATAACCGACGCCTGCGGGCAGTTTATTAATCAGTGATGCCATAAATTTCATCGCATCACCGCTGCTTTTCCCTTCTACCGGCTGGCCCAGAATTTCCATTGCTGGCTGACCATTGTAGCGTTCAAGGCGTGGAGAGCCGTAGGTCCACTCGGTTGATGAGTAGGCGGAAAGTGGGGTCATCGCGCCAGAGGCATTACGTACATACCAGTGATTGATATTGTCCGGCAACATACGGAACGGCGTATCGGCCTGGACATACACTTTTTTTACGCGCCCCTGGTTCAGGAAATCATTGACATAGCGACTACCGAACGCGGTGGAGATGGTCTGATTAATATCCGATAACGCAACGCCCATAGCTTCAGCCTTTTTGGCGTCGACGTGAATGCGGAACATCGGCGTATCTTCCAGGCCGTTTGGGCGCACCCCGTCGACCTCACCTGAGGACTGGTTGGCCAGAGCCAAAAGCTCGTTTCGGGCCTGCATCATTTTTTCATGCCCAAGATTACCGTTATCCAGCAACTCCATATCAAACCCTGATGCGGTGCCCAATTCTGCGACCGCGGGTAAATTGAACGGATAAACGACGGCATTATTGATGGTACTTAAGGCCATCATTGCCCGTCGAATAATGGCGGTAACCGAGTTTTCTTCGCCAACGCGTTCTGACCACGGCTTCAGGCTGATAAACGCCAGGCCATTGTTTTGTCCCTGACCGCTGAAACCAAATCCGCCGACGGTGAAAACAGAAGCAACGTTTTTCTGTTCTTTCGTCAGGTAGTAGTCCGTTATTTCCCCGAGCACTTTGCTGGTGTTCACCATCGTTGAACCTGAGGACAATTGCGCCGTGGTCATGAATACCCCCTGGTCTTCTTCAGGCAAAAAGGAGGTCGGCGTACGTAAAAACAGCACCATCATGCCCGCGCCAATGACTAAGTAAACGACCATGTAACGGCCCGTGCAACGTAACAGTTTTCGGGTGCTGTCCGTGTAGTGCTGAGTGCATTTCTCCATGAAATGATTGAATCGGGTAAACAGAAAATGTGTATTTGCCTGCTCGTCATCATGTGCTTTTAACAGCATGGCGCAGAGTGCTGGCGTCAGGCTCATCGCCACAAACACCGACAGCAGCATGGAGGAGATCAAGGTGATGGAAAACTGACGGAAAATTTCTCCTGTCGCGCCGCTCATAAATGCCATCGGCATAAATACGGCGGATAACACCACGGCAATACCAACCAGCGCCCTCTGGAGCTGACCCATTGCTTTATGCGTTGCCGCTTTTGGAGACAAGTGCTCTTCAGCAATAATACGTTCTACGTTCTCAACCACCACGATAGCATCATCGACTAACAACCCTATCGCCAGCACCATGCCAAACATCGTGAGCGTATTAATCGAAAAACCGGCGACGTCGAGAATGGCAAAGGTGCCAAGGATAACCACCGGAACGGCGATAGTGGGGATGAGCGTCGCACGAAAACTTTGCAAAAACAGGTACATGACGAGGAATACCAGAATGATTGCCTCGATCAAAGTATGAAAAACACCCTGAATCGAAATTTCGATAAACGGCGTGGTGTCATAGGGATAAACGGTTTTCATGCTGGCCGGAAACCAGGCTGATAATCTGTTCAGCTCTTGTTTAACAGCCTGGGACGTTTCAAGGGCATTGGCGCCTGCGGCAAGTTTAATTGCAATCCCGGCGGCGGGTTTGCCGTTGTAACGTGCAACCGTGGCATAATTTTCCGCACCCAGCTCAATGCGTGCGACATCACGCAGTAGAACCTGAGAACCATCTTGCTGAACTTTAAGGAAGATCTTGCCAAATTCATCGGTTGTTTGCAGACGCGTCTGGACGATTATCGACGCATTTAATTGCTGATCGGCTGACTGAGGCATGCCCCCCAGTTGCCCGCCAGATATCTGATTATTCTGTACTTTGAGCTGGGTAATGACGTCCTCGGGAGTGAGGTTATACTTGTCGAGCTTTTGCGGATCCAACCAGATGCGCATGGCGTATTGCGAACCGAATAACTGCACGCTCCCCACCCCGGCAGTGCGGCTTAGCGGATCTTTAATGTTCGAGGCCACATAGTCGGCAATATCATATTGGCTCAGGCTGTTATTATCAGAGATAAAACCGGCGACCATTAAGATATTGCTGCTGGATTTATCAACGCTGATCCCTTGCTGTTGTACTTCCTGTGGCAAGGAAGGCATCGCCAGCTGCAGTTTATTCTGTACCTGAACCTGCGCAATATCGGGTGACGTACCCGTTTTGAAGGTCAGGATAATCGAGGCATTACCTGCCGCATCACTGGTGGATGACATATACATCAGGCCGTCAAGACCATTCATATTCTGTTCAATCACCTGGGTGACGGAGTCTTCAACGGTCTTTGCATCTGCCCCGGGGTAGGCCGCGCTGATGGTAATGGTTGGGGGCGCAATTTGTGGATATTGGGCGACTGGCAGGTTCATTATCGCGATACCGTCCGTAAACATCATGATAATAGCGAGCACCCAGGCGAAAACTGGGCGCTCAATAAAAAAGTTGGCCATAAAGAAAGTGTCCTTAATACCTGAAATATTACTGTTCAGCTACCGTGTCAGGTGTGTTCAGTTTTGAAGGGAGGACCCGGGCTTTGCTTCCCGGACGAATTCTTTGTAATCCGGACACAATGACCCGATCGCCGGGGCGTAATCCCGCGGTCACTAACCATTGATTACCAACGGCCTTCACTGCGTTTATTTCACGCAGTTGCACTACGTTTTCCTGGTCAAGGATCAGCGCGGTGGCTTTTCCTTGCTCGTTGTGCGTAATTCCTTGCTGGGGGACCATCAACACGTTTTGTTGACTGCCTTCGTCCAGCAACGCAGTGACATACATGCCGGGTAAAATTTCACCTTCAGGATTGGGAAATACGGCGCGCAGGGTTACCGAACCGGTGGTCTCATCAACAGCGGGATCGGAAAACTCAAGCGTACCGGTATGGCGATAGGGTTTGCCGTTTTCCAGCATCAGCTCAACCGGAATTTTGCCTTGTTGCTGGGCAATTTTGCCGTTAGCTTTCTCTTCTTTCAGGCGTAAGAAGTCCTGTACTGACTGCGTTAAATCAACATAGATCGGATCTAATCTCTGAACGGTGACCAGCGAGTTTTCCTGATTGGCAGTAACCAGGGCACCCACGGTCACGGAAGATTTGCCGCTAATGCCATCAATGGGCGAGGTAACATTGGCATATCGAAGATTAATGGTGGCTTGTTCAAGATCCGCTTTAGCGACGGCAACATTGGCTTGCGCTTCATTAAGCTGTGAACGCGTGGTGTCATAGTCCTGGCGGCTGACGTAATTAGATTTTATTAATGCTGACTGCCGATTTAGTGTCAGACGAACATTATTGGCGGTAGCCTGTGCCTTTGCCAACGCGCCTTTGGCTGAGTCCAGTCGTGCCTGCAGTGGGGCTGGATCAATTTGATACAGTGATTCTCCTTTGCTGACTTTATCACCTTCAACAAAGTTGCGTTTTATGATGATCCCACCAACCTGAGGGCGGATTTCGGCGATCTCGAACGCAAGTGCGCGACCCGGAAGTTCACTTTTAATATTTACTGAGGAGGGGACTAAGGTAACAACGCCGACTTCGGGCTCAATGGTGGTTTTTACTGCAGGTTTATTATCGCAGGCAGTGATGATGACGCTACTAAAGAATAATGGTATCAACAGTAAGCATTTTCTGTTCATAGTAATCCCTGAATAATGTGTAAACACAAATGTTCTTTTATTGCATGCAGGGTGGGGGAGTTGTCGGTAAATAACAAAAGATGGTCAGGCATGAGAAGGGTAAAGCCCATTTCTTCGCTAAAGAATTAGCGGTTAAAAATTATATGTAACAGGAAGAATGCATGTTAAGCGAAGGATCTCCTGAAGCAGGATGGCGCAATAAGATAAACGCGGGGTAATGAGAAGGGTTGTTTGCCAACACCTGACTCCGGAATATAGTCGCGCCATCTTACCTCTGGGATTATTTCACTAGCTCCGGAGTTACCTGAGTTACTGTATTAGCGTAGTAAGGCGCTCCCCACATCGGCTCTGGCCAGAACGCACCGTAACCATAATCCCACATATTATAAGTGGTGTTGACAGACTCAGTTAAATGCCAAACCTGGATACCTTGTAAATCAACTTTAACAAAGTTGTACGGGACTTTGTTGATGAAACCTGACTCATCTCCTTGAATTGTTCCCAAAATAGTCACGAAATGGTTTCTGTAGTTTACCGGATCGAGGAAACCTTTCTGCTGGGCAAGAATACGTCCCTGATAGCTCGCGTCAATTTGTGGCTTAGCAGAGTCGTTCAGTGGCAAAACGGCGATTTCCAGCAACGTATCTTTTTTGGTGTTAATCACATTGATGACTTTACCGCCAAAGCGGGCCTGCTGACCGGTATATAAACCAGGCTGGTTATGCACGGAGATAAAGTTTTTTTGGATATCGGGTTGATTATTACCTTTGATATTCTCAGGAATGGCGGCACATGATGCCAGGGTGAAAGCAAGGGCAATAATCATCAACCCTTTTGTATTTTTCATTTTACTTTCCTGCTTAAAAAAGACAGGGCTATAGTAAACCTTTGCGTATTATTGTCAGCACATGCATTGTTGATTATCTAAAATTAATATAATTGTAGCTCATGGTAATAACGGATTGTATTTTATCCGGTCGCTGAATGATGGTGATATTTTCAACGACCATAAAAGTAACTGCAGACATCACGATTTCACGTCACGCTGGCGGGAATGTAATAAAGCGGATCATCAATTTTCGCGTCGCTCATCAACCGACAGAATGACCGCGTTCATTACTCCCGTCACCTAGCCGGTAAGCCAGCGCCACGACCAGTGACTGTACCAGGCACAGCGTCGCTGACTGGGAGCGAAACGCGTCGACCTGCGCCTCTTTCACCACAAAGCAGAGATCGCTGAACGTTGCCAGCGGGCTTATCTGGCTGTCGGTAATCACGATCTGGCGCGCGCCGGCATTGGCTGCAGTTTCGCTGACCATCACCGTTTCTTCCGCATAAGGCGAGAAGCTTATCGACACCACGATATCGCGCGCTTTAATGCGGTTAATCTGCTCGCGCAGCATTCCGCCCATTCCGTCGAGCAAAATAGGGCGACACTCAAGATGGCTCAGGGCGTAGGTGAGATAGGCGGCGACGCTAAACGAACGACGTAAACCGGCGATGTAAATGGTGTCGGCTTCTGCCAGCAATTGTACGGCGCGTTCCAGCATTTCAGGTTCGGCACGGGCTGCCAGCTGCTGGAGCGCTTGAGTATTCGAACGGGCGAACTCCTGCAGGATATCGAGCGGGGTTTCCGGCACGGCTTCGCTTTCCATCTCACGGAACATGCGCGCGCGGTCGCTGTAGCTGGCGGTTTCCTCCACCAGGTTCATACGAAACAGCTGTTTCATTTCGTTGAAGCCGGTGAAGTCAAAGGCATTGGCGAAGCGGATCAGCGTTGAGGGTGGCACTCCGGCACGTTCAGCAATGACGGCAACCGTATCAAAGGCCACGCTATTGGTATTATCCAGCACATAGCGGGACACCTGCTGCAGCCTCTTACTCAGGCTATCGTAGCGATCGCGGATTTGCTGCTGCAGCTCGTTCAGGCTGGTTGCTGTTGTCATTTTACCTCCTGGTACATAGTTTTATGATTCTAAACGCAAAACCGCGTCTTTGAAATGTCACTCATTCATCTGGCTGTAAAAACGAAACAAAAGCTTCAGGTTTGCCGTTCGCTGAAACGTTCTGCCAGTGCACGCTAATCATGCGATTCCGCTTGTTAACATAAAAACCCATCCTTGATCACATTAATCATTATTTATTTTATTTCAACTTAAAATGGAATGTTTGTTTCATATATAGTACACAGATAACAGTGTTCAGGTAACAGTCACGTATCAACAGCGAGAGGTTAAGGATGGAGACAGTAGCGAATTTTATCCACGGCGAATGTGTCACCGGTTCAGGCCAGCGCGTTCAGGCAATCTTCAACCCGGCCACCGGCGAGCAGATCCGCCAGGTGGTGATGAGTACGATACAGGAAACCGAGCAGGCCATTGCGGCAGCGCACGACGCATTCCCCGGGTGGGCGCGCCATTCTCCGTTAAAACGTGCGCGAGTGATGTTCCGCTTTAAGGCGCTGTTGGAAGAAAACATGGAGAGGCTGGCTCGCATCATCAGCGAAGAGCATGGCAAGGTGTTCTCTGACGCAGTTGGTGAGCTGACCCGCGGCCTGGAAGTGGTGGAGTTTGCCTGCGGCATCCCACATCTGCAAAAGGGCGAACACTCAGCCAACGTAGGCACCGGCGTCGATAGCCATTCGCTGATGCAACCTCTCGGGGTTTGCGTCGGGATCACGCCGTTTAACTTTCCGGCAATGGTACCGATGTGGATGTTCCCCATCGCGCTGGCAACCGGGAATACCTTTGTGCTGAAACCCTCGGAAAAAGATCCTTCTCTCGCCCTGGCTCTGGCGAAACTGCTGCAAGAGGCGGGCCTGCCGGACGGCGTGTTCAACGTCGTACAGGGAGATAAAGAGTCCGTCGACGTGCTGCTGACTGACCCGCGCGTGCAAGCCGTGAGCTTTGTCGGCTCTACGCCGATTGCGGAATACATTTATCAGACAGCGTCAGCCCACGGTAAGCGTTGCCAGGCGTTAGGTGGTGCTAAAAATCACTGCATTTTAATGCCGGATGCCGACATGGATATGGTGACCAACGCCATTATGGGGGCCGCTTACGGCGCGGCGGGTGAACGCTGCATGGCGCTTTCTGTCGTGCTGGCGGTGGGTGATAAAACGGCAGATGAGCTGTGCTCGAGACTGGAAAAACAGATTGCGGCGCTGCGTGTCGGGCCGGGGCTTGATCAGACACCGGAAAACGAAATGGGACCGCTTATCTCCTCGGTGCATCGGAATAAAGTGCTCGGGTATATCGACAGTGGGGAATCGCAGGGGGCCAGCCTGCGTGTGGATGGTCGGCATTTTAGCGTCAAAGGTCATGAGCAGGGCTATTTTGTTGGGCCGACCCTGTTTGATAACGTCACGCCGGAGATGACCATTTATAAAGAAGAGATTTTTGGACCGGTGCTTTCTGTGGTGCGCGTAGCAGATTACAGCAGCGCGGTGGAACTGATTAATCGTCATGAATATGGTAACGGCACGGCAATTTTCACACGTGATGGCGGCTGTGCGCGTCGTTTCTGCGAAGAGGTGCAGGCGGGCATGGTGGGCGTTAACGTGCCTATTCCGGTGCCGATGGCGTTCCACAGTTTTGGCGGCTGGAAGCGGTCCATTTTTGGTGCGCTCAATGTTCACGGCAATGATGGCGTGCGCTTCTATACCCGGATGAAAACCGTCACCGCACGCTGGCCGGAGATGCTGCAGGACACAGGGGCAGCGTTCTCCATGCCAACGCTGGGCTGACAGGAGGGGTTATGCAAACCGAACGTATGACCATGGCTCAGGCGCTGGTCAAATTCCTTAATCAACAATATATCTGTGTCGATGGCGTGGAAACGCCCTTTGTCGAGGGGGTCGCCACCATCTTTGGTCACGGTAATGTGCTTGGCATTGGCCAGGCGCTGGAGCAGGATCCCGGTCATTTGCAGGTGATGCAGGGATGTAATGAGCAGGGAATTGCGCACATGGCGACCGGATTCGCCAAACAGCATCGGCGCCAGCGTATTTTTGCCGTGACGTCATCGGTTGGGCCGGGAGCTGCAAACATGGTGACCGCAGCGGCGACCGCAACGGCGAACCGTATTCCTCTGTTGTTATTGCCAGGCGATGTCTACGCCAGCCGTCAGCCGGACCCGGTATTGCAGCAAATTGAGCAATACCATGACCTCGGCATCAGCACCAACGACTGCTTCCGCCCGGTCTCGCGTTACTGGGACCGGATTAACCGCCCGGAGCAGTTAATGAGTGCGATGCTAAACGCGATGCGAACGCTTACTGACCCCGCAGATACTGGTGCCGTGACCATCTGCCTGCCACAGGATGTACAGGGAGAAGCCTGGGACTATCCCCAGAGTTTCTTTGCGCGCCGCGTTCATCTGATTGAACGTCGACCGCCCGACCCACAGCGTCTGGCGATGGCGCGGGCGCTGATTGCCCGCAAACGCCGTCCGCTGGTGGTATGCGGCGGCGGGGTACGATATTCCGGCGCGCATGAGGCGTTTCGTACGTTTGTTGAAACGCTGCAACTGCCGTTTGCCGAAACTCAGGCCGGAAAAGGCGCACTGGTTAGTGACCACCCACTTAACCTCGGAGGCATTGGGGTAACTGGAGGGATGGCAGCGAATCAGCTCGCACCGCAAGCCGATCTGGTGATCGGCATCGGTACGCGCCTCACCGACTTTACCACCGGTTCGAAAGCGCTGTTTTCTCATCCGGAGGTTGAGTTCCTGCTGCTGAACGTGGCGGAGTTTGACGCACTGAAGTTTGATGCCACCGCGCTTATCGCCGACGCCCGTACCGGACTGACGGCGTTAACTGAAACGCTGAAAGACTACCGCAGCGATTGGGGGAAGGAGGTCACGCAGGCGCAAGAGGCCTGGCGCGATGAGTGCCAACGTTTATGGGATCGCGACTGGCGTCCCGACGACGAACCCGAAGTGGCAGGGCATCTTGACGCTCAGTTAGCGGAATATGGCGACACGCTAAACACCCGGTTGACCCAGACGAAGGTGCTGGGACTTATCAATCAGCACATTGAAGATAACGCTATCGTCGTGGGGGCCGCTGGATCGCTGCCTGGCGATTTACAGCGTATCTGGCAGGTCAAAACCCCGGACAGCTATCACCTGGAATACGGCTACTCCTGTATGGGCTATGAAATTGCGGCTGCTATTGGGGCCAGGCTGGCGAAGCCACAGCAGCCGGTTTATGCCATGGTGGGGGATGGCTCATACATGATGCTGCATTCCGAGCTACAAACCGCCGTTCAGGAGGGGATAAAAGTCACTATCCTGTTGTTTGATAACGCCAGCTTCGGGTGCATTAACAACCTGCAGATGGGGCATGGGATGGGGAGTTTCGGTACGGAAAACCGCCACCGCAACCCGCAAACCGGACGGTTAGATGGACCGTTGGTGAAGGTCGATTTTGCCAAAAACGCGGAAAGCTACGGCTGTCGGGCATGGCGCGTACATGACGAGCAAAGCCTGCTGGCGGCGCTGGAAGCCTCCCGTGTGCATTCGGGGCCTGTGCTGCTGGATATCAAAGTTCTGCCGAAAACCATGACCCACGACTATGCCTCCTGGTGGCGCACTGGCGATGCGCAGGTGGCAGACTCTCCGTCGGTGCGAAAAGCGGCTGAGCAGACGTTTGAGCAGGTGAAAAACGCACGTCAGTACTAAAAGCGATTAATGCCGGATGGCGCTGCGCTTATCCGGCCTACAGCGGATTCTACCTTCTGGCGGGATAAGGCGTTAGCATCGTCATCCGGCAACCTGCGACAACGAAATTTTCATTTCATTTTTCCTTTCTCTTCATCCATCACCTCCTTCCTGAACGGAAGGGGGCCAATTCCTTCATCTTTCCTGTCTTTATGTTGTGATATTGATAACAAATTTTATCTCGATCATCTCAAAAGTGTTAACTTGCACCCAAAAACATAATTTTCACTATTTATAAAAATGAAATAAATGTTTTATTTAAAGGGTCGTTAGTTCATCGCATTCACCAACACCGGGAGCCGTTATGTTTAACATTGCTTTACTGGGCGCTGGCCGAATTGGCCAGGTACATGCAGCTAACATTGCCAGTCACAGTGCTACTACCCTCTGGTCGGTCGTCGACCCGAATCAGGAATTTGCCACTCGTCTTGCCACACAGTACCAGGCTCGTTTGCAAAGCCTGGATGAGGCGATGACGGACCCTAACGTTCACGCCGTGCTGATTGCCTCCGCGACCGATACCCACGCGGATCTGATTGAAATGGCCGCACGCCACGGCAAAGCCATCTTCTGTGAAAAACCGGTCCACCTGGATCTGGCCCGTGTACGCGACTGCCTGAAAGTGGTCAAAGAGTACGACGTACCGTTGTTTATCGGTTTCAACCGCCGCTTCGATCCGCAGTTTCGCCGCGTGAAAACTGACGCATTGGCCGGGCGTATCGGTAAGCCGGAATCGCTGCTGATCATCTCCCGCGATCCGTCGCCGCCGCCTGCGGAATATGTGCGTGTGTCCGGCGGTATGTTCCGCGATATGACCATCCACGATTTTGATATGGCGCGCTTTATCATGGGCGAAGAGCCGGTTTCGGTGTATGCCCAGGGCAGTAATCTGGTGGATCCGGCGATTGGCGAAGCGGGCGATATCGACACCGCGTTCATCGTACTGAAATATGCCTCCGGCGCGATGGCGACCATCGTCAACAGCCGCCGTTCTTCTTACGGATACGATCAGCGCCTTGAGCTGCACGGCTCTGAAGGGCTGCTGTGCGCGGGCAATATTCTCGAAAACCAGGTGCAGCACTACGGCAAACAGGGCTGCACCAGCGCGTTACCTGAACACTTCTTCCTGCAGCGTTATAAATCGGCCTATGCCGCGGAATGGGAACACTTTGTTGCGGTACTGCGCGGCGAAGCGGTCCCTGATTGCAGCGGGGACGATGGCGAGCGTGCGCTGTATCTGGCGGATAAAGCGCTGGAGTCACTGCATAGCCAGCGTGAAGTTCTCCTCTGATTGTCACCACAACCTACCCTACACAGAGAGACATAATAATGAAAAAATTGATCTTAGCTGTCCTCATCGCCATGACATCCGGGGCAGCCATTGCTGAAAATGAGCAAATTGTTTTCAGTACGCCAAACCTGGCGATGCCATTTGAAGTTCACATGCAGCGCACGGCGGTGAAAGCCGCAAAAGAGATGGGCGTGAATTTACAGGTCCTGGACGGGCAGGGTAGCTCGCCAAAACAGGTCGCTGACCTGGAAAACGCCATAACTCGTGGCGCACAGGGCTTTATTGTTTCGCCGAACGATGTCAACGCGGTATCCAGCGCGGTAGATGAAATTCAGGATGCGAAACTGCCCGTGGTCACGCTCGACCGCTCCGTTGACAGCCAGAAAAAAGTGCCGCACTTCGGCGCGAACAACTACAAAGGCGGCCAGGCGATTGGCGACTTTGTCAAAACCAAATTCCCAGACGGGGCAGACATTATTCTGCTGACCGGCCAGCCAGGCTCCTCCTCCAACATTGAACGTACTAAAGGTATTCGCGACAGCCTGAAGGCGGGTGGTGAAAAGTACAAGATCGTTGCCGATCAGACCGGTAACTGGATGCGTTCTGAAGGGATGCGCATTGTTGAAAGCGTGCTGCCTTCGCTGCCGAAGCGTCCGCAGGTGATCCTCTCCGCTAACGACGATATGGCGCTGGGCGCGATTGAAGCATTACAGGGACAAGGACTGAAGCCGGGTGAAGTTCTGGTCACGGGATTCGATGCCGTGCCGGAAGCACTGGCGCGTGTGCGCGACGGTTGGCTGGCAGTGACGGCGGATCAACGTCCTGGCTTTGCGGTGAAAACGGCCATGAGCCAGTTGGTGAATAACGTCCGTGAGAAGACTGCGATCACCGGGGCTGACTACCCGCCAACGCTTATCACCAAAGAGAACCTGCAGCAGGCCGAGCGTATTAACGAAGCCGGTAACTGATATGTCCGCAGCCGCCGCGCAAGTGGCGGCTCTCTATGAGGAGGAGCAGACCGATGTCGCAACCCTTACTGAAAGTGACCGACCTGGCGAAAAGCTTTTCCGGCGTTTGGGCGCTGAGCAGCGCACAACTGACTGTCGGAGCAGGCGAAATTCATGCGCTGTTAGGTGAGAACGGTGCCGGAAAATCGACCCTGCTGAAAGCGCTGGCGGGCGCACAGCCGCAAACACGCGGGGATATTTGGTTCAACGGCGAAACATTGCCGGTAGAAGACTCTCCGGTTGAGCGGCAGAACAAGGGCATTATCACGATTTATCAGGAATTTAATCTGCTGCCCAATATGACCGTCGCCGAGAATATGTTCCTCGGACGCGAACCGCGTAAACGCAATCTGATTGTGGACGAAAAGGCGGTAAATCAGGAGGCGCAGGTGATTCTGGATTACCTGCAACTGAACGTTGCGCCAACCACAGCCGTGGCCCGACTGAGCGTGGCGCAGCAGCAAATGGTGGAAATTGCGCGGGCGCTGACGTTGAACGCAAAGCTGATCATCATGGACGAACCTTCCGCCGCGCTGAGCGACAGCGAAGTAGAAAGTCTGCACCGGGTGGTGCGGGAACTTAAAGGGCGTGGCGTGAGCATTATCTACGTCACCCATCGCCTGCATGAAGTTTTTCAACTCTGCGACCAGTTCACCGTTTTTCAGGATGGACGATTCACCGGGAATGGCGCGGTTGCACAGACCACCGTAGAACAGCTGATCCGCCTGATGGTGGGGCGCGATGTGGCCTTTAATCGCCGCCCGGCCAGCGAAACTCACCATGAAGATAAACCTGTGCGTCTGGCGGTGAAGGGGCTTAGCCGCGAAAAACCGCCGCTGGATCCGCATGGCATCGCGCTGCACGACATTAGCTTCCACGTGCATGCTGGCGAAGTATTAGGTATTGCCGGACTGGTGGGTGCCGGGCGCACCGAAGTGGCCCGCTGCCTGTTTGGCGCCGACGGTTTTACCTCCGGCAGCTTTGAACTTGATGGCGTGCCGTATCAGCCGCGCGATCCGCTGTTTGCGCTGGATCAGGGGCTGGCGCTGGTACCGGAAGATCGTAAAAAAGAGGGTGCAGTGTTGGGACTGTCGATCCGCGACAACCTGTCGCTCTCCAGCCTGTCGTCACTGCTGCACTGGCGCTGGTTTGTGAATACCCGCAAAGAAGATGCCCTGATTGAGTCTTACCGCCAGGCGCTGCAGATCAAAATGGTCAACAGTGCGCAGGAGGTGCGCAAGCTCTCCGGCGGAAACCAGCAAAAAGTGATCCTCGCGCGCTGCATGGCGCTTAACCCTCGGGTGTTGATTGTGGATGAACCGACGCGCGGCATCGATGTTGGCACCAAATCAGAAGTCCATCAGGTGCTGTTTGATATGGCGAAAAAGGGCGTGGCGGTGATTGTGATCTCTTCAGATCTGCCGGAAGTCATGGCGGTTTCCGATCGGATCATCACGTTGAGTGAAGGCCGGGTGACTGGCGAGATCCACGGCGATGACGCCAACGAAGAGCGGCTAATGACGATGATGGCCATCAACCACAACGCCCTGAATGCGGCATAACGGAGTGACTCATGACGCAGATTATTTCTAAAACGCAGGTTCCAGCCAAACGCGGTGGACGTCTCGATCCCATTGCCTTTTTTGAGCGCTTTGGGGTGCTGATTTTTATGATCCTGCTGCTGATTTTCTTTCAGTTGCAGAACAGCAATTTTCTTTCTGAACGCAACATTTTCAACATTCTGACCGAAGTCTCCATTTACGGGATCATGGCGGTGGGTATGACGTTTGTCATTCTGACTGCCGGCATCGATCTGTCGGTGGGCTCTATCCTGGCGGTCTGCGCTATGACCGCCGCGTATGTGATCAAGGGCGACAACTTCACCACCGTCGATCCGAACGCCTGGGGCGGCATGAGCTGGCTGATTGGCCTTGGCATCTGTATGGCGATGGGCACCGCGATTGGTTTTCTGCATGGCCTCGGCGTGACCCGCCTGCGTCTGCCGCCGTTTATCGTCACCCTCGGCGGGATGACCATCTGGCGCGGCCTGACGCTGGTGATCAACGACGGCGCGCCGATTGCCGGTTTCGACGCGGGATACCGCTGGTGGGGACGCGGCGAGCTGCTCGGCATTTCGATTCCAATCTGGATCTTTGCTCTGGTCGCTATTGGCGGTTACCTGGCACTGCATAAAACCCGCTGGGGGCGCTTCGTGTACGCCATCGGCGGCAACCCGGAGGCGGCGCGTCTGGCAGGGGTCAATGTGAAGCGCGTGCTGGTGAGCGTCTACGTATTGATTGGCTGTCTGGCTGGGCTGGCGGGCTTCATCCTCAGTGCGCGTTTAGGCAGTGCGGAAGCGGTCGCCGGGATCTCCTTTGAGTTGCGCGTCATCGCTTCGGTGGTGATTGGCGGCACGTCGCTGATGGGTGGGTACGGACGTATCGGCGGCACCATTATCGGCTCGATCATCATGGGCATCCTGATTAATGGTCTGGTGCTGATGAACGTCTCGGCTTACTACCAACAAATTATTACTGGCTTAATTATCGTTCTGGCGGTGGCGTTCGATACCTACGCCAAGAGCCGTCGCGGCGCACTGTGAGGATCATGATGAAAGAAGTTCGTATTGGATTGATTGGCACCGGGTATATCGGCAAGGCGCATGCTATCGCCTATGCCCAGGCCCCGACGGTGTTTAACCTGCGCGGCAAACTGGTGCGTGAAATGGTAGCGGAAGTTTCTCCGGAGCTGGCCGCCGAGCGGGCGCAGGCGTTTGGCTTCAATCGCTCAACCGGAGACTGGCGGGCGCTGGTGGCCGACCCGGCCATTGATGTGGTGGATATCTGCTCTCCCAACCATCTGCACAAAGAGATGGCGCTGGAAGCGATTCGCCACGGCAAGCATGTGTACTCGGAAAAGCCGTTGGCGCTGAACGCCCACGACGCGCGTGAAATGGTTGAGGCTGCACAGCGGGCAGGAGTGAAAACCCTGGTGGGGTTCAACTATATGAAGAACCCAACGGCGCAGCTGGCGAAAGAGATCATTGAGCGCGGAGAAATTGGCGAGGTGATCCATTTCTACGGCACCCACAACGAAGACTACATGGCCGATCCGCTTGCGCCGATCCACTGGCACTGTTTTAAAGAAACGGCGGGTCTGGGGGCACTTGGCGATCTGGCGGCGCATATCGTCAATATGGCGCAGTACCTGGTTGGGGATATTCATCAGGTCTGCGGCGACCTGAAGATCGTGGTGCCACAGCGTCCGGCGCAGGTCGGTTCCTCGCAAATGGTGGCGGTAGAGAACGAAGATCAGGCCCACGCGATGGTGCGCTTTGCAGGCGGTGCGCAAGGGGTGATTGAAACCTCCCGCGTTGCCTGTGGCCGCAAGATGGGGTTGTCGTATGTGATTACCGGGACCAAAGGAACCATCAGTTTTACCCAGGAGCGCATGGCTGAGCTGAAGCTCTATTTGCATGACGATCCGGTCAACCGCCAGGGGTTTCGCACTTTACTGGTTGGTCCGGCGCATCCGGACTACGGCGCGTTTTGTATGGGAGCCGGGCATGGCATCGGCTTTAACGACCAGAAAACAGTGGAAGTGCGCGACCTGGTGGACGGCATTGCCGCCGACGCGCCGATGTGGCCGGACTTCGAAGAGGGCTGGAAGGTGTCGCGTGTGCTTGACGCCATCGCACTCTCGCACCAGGAAGGCCGCTGGCTGAATGTGAACGACATTGTCTGAAGAGGTATCAACGTGGAAAAGCAGTTTGATGTGATATGCATGGGCCGCGTGGCGGTTGACCTCTACAGTCAGCAGATTGGCGCACGCCTGGAAGATGTGTCGAGCTTTGCCAAATATCTTGGCGGATCGTCCGGCAATGTGGCCTACGGAACGGCGCGACAGGGACTGCGTTCATCAATGCTGGCGCGGGTTGGCGACGAACATATGGGGCGTTTCCTGCGTGAAGAATTAAACCAGGTAGGCTGCGATACTAGCCATCTGATTACCGATAAAGACCGCCTGACAGCGCTGGTGCTACTCGGCATTAAAGACCGGGACACCTTCCCACTGATTTTTTACCGTGATAACTGCGCGGATATGGCGATTACCGCCAGCGATGTTGATGAACAGTACATCGCTTCTGCTCGTTGTCTTGCTATCACCGGGACGCATCTTTCTCATCCGCAAACCCGCGAGGCGGTGTTGACGGCGCTCGCTTACGCCCGCCGTCACGGCGTGCGTACGGCGCTGGATATCGACTATCGCCCGGTGCTGTGGGGGCTTACATCCTTAGGCGACGGCGAAACACGTTTTATCGCCGCCGATCAGGTCACCCGTCAGTTGCAGGAGGTGTTGCATCTTTTTGATGTGATTGTCGGCACCGAGGAGGAGTTTCATATCGCGGGCGGCAGTACCGATACGCTGCAGGCGCTGTCGCAGGTTCGCGGCGTGAGTAACGCGACGCTGGTCTGCAAGCGCGGTGCGCTCGGTAGCTCGGTGTATACCGACGCGATCCCGGCCCGGCTGGACGATGGCCTGACGGTGACCGGCGTACGCGTGGAGGTGCTGAACGTGTTGGGGGCGGGGGATGCTTTTATGTCCGGCCTGCTGCGCGGCTACCTCAACGATGAGGGATGGGAGCAGGCGTGCCGCTATGCTAATGCCTGCGGTGCGCTGGTGGTATCTCGTCACGGCTGTGCGCCGGCGATGCCGAGCAAAGTTGAGCTAGATGATTATCTTTCTCGTGCTGCGGAGGTTCCGCGTCCGGATCTCGATCCGCATCTCAACCATTTGCATCGCGTGACGACTCGCCGTCGCACATGGCCGGAACTGTGCGTGATGGCTTTCGATCACCGCAGTCAGCTTGAAGAGATGGCGCTACAGTGCGGCGCGTCTTTGAAGCGTATTCCGGCATTGAAACAGCTTATTTTGCAGGCCAGCCGTGAAGCGGCCAACAGCGCCGGGCTGGAGGGCAAGGCCGGGCTGCTTTGCGACGGTACGTTTGGTCAGGATGCGCTGAATTCGATAACCGGAGAGGGCTGGTGGATAGGTCGCCCTATCGAACTGCCGGGATCTCGCCCGCTGGAGATGGAACACGGCAATATTGGCTCGCAGCTCATCAGTTGGCCGCAGGAACATGTGGTGAAGTGTCTGGTTTTTTTCCATCCGGAAGATGCCCATGCGTTGCGTCTGGAGCAAGAACAGAAAATCGCCGAGGTGTACCGCGCCTGTTGCCAGTCTGGTCATGAGCTGCTGCTGGAGGTGATTTTGCCGGCCAGTATGCCGCGCAGTGATGAACTGTATTTGCGCGCTATTTCCCGCTTCTACAACTTAGGGATTTACCCCGACTGGTGGAAACTCCCACCGCTGACTTCTGCTGGCTGGACGGCGTTGAGTGACATTATCGAACGGCGCGATCCGCACTGCCGTGGCGTGGTGATCCTTGGTCTGGACGCACCGGCAGAGCAACTGCGCGCGGATTTCAAAGCGGCTGCGGGTCATGCGGTGGTGAAAGGATTTGCCGTGGGACGCACGCTGTTTGGCGACGCTTCCCGCGCGTGGTTGAAACACGATATTGACGATGCGCAACTGGTGGCGCGCATTAAAGATAACTACCTGCAGCTTATCGCCTGGTGGCGCGAGCGCGGACAAGCATAATTCAGGAGAAGATAATGACGGTACAATTAGGTATTAATCCACTGACATGGACGAATGATGATCTTCCTTCACTGGGCGCTGAGACGTCGCTTGATACTTGTCTGAGCGAGGGCAAAGAGGCCGGATTTGCTGGTTTCGAACTGGGTAATAAATTCCCGCGCGAGGCGCGACTGCTCGGCCCCATTTTGCAGCGTCACGACCTGCAACTGGTTTCCGGCTGGTACTCCGGACGTCTACTGGAACGCAGTGTGGAGGAGGAGATTGCCGCCGTGCAGTCACATCTGACGTTACTGCGCGAGCTGGGGGCCAAGGTGCTGGTCTTTGCCGAAGTCAGTGGCTGCATTCACGGCGAGCAGCAGACGCCGGTACATCTGCGTCCGCGCTTCCCGCAAGAGCGCTGGCAAGAATACGGTGAAAAGCTCACCGAGTTTGCGCGCTACACCCAGCAGCAGGGGGTACAGATTGCCTATCACCACCATATGGGAACGGTGATTGAGTCCGCCGATGACGTGGACAACCTGATGACCCATACCGGTGAGGAAGTGGGATTGCTGCTCGACACGGGACACTTGACCTTCGCCGGGGCCGATCCGCTGGCGGTGGCGCAGCGCTGGGCATCGCGTATCAACCATGTTCACTGTAAAGACGTGCGTGCCGACGTGCTGGCGGATGTCAAAAATCGCAAAACCAGCTTTCTCGATGCGGTACTGAGTGGGGTCTTTACCGTGCCGGGCGATGGCTGCGTTGACTATCCGCCGATCATGGCCTTGCTGAAGGCGAACCAGTATCAGGGGTGGTTAGTCGTGGAGGCGGAGCAGGATCCGGCCATCGCGCATCCGCTAACGTATGCGCGTCTGGGCTATAACAACCTTAGCCGTCTGGCGCGTGACGCTGGTCTTATCTGAGGAGGTGATATGTCACGTTTATTATCACGCTGGCAGCAGCCGGACGCGCAGGGGCGTACGCAGTCAGTGACGCCGGAAAGCGCCGGTTGGGAATATGTTGGCTTTAAAGCGTACGAACTGGAAGAGGGGCAGCAGCTTACGCTGCCCGCCGTCAGCGAAGAACGTTGTCTGGTATTGGTCGCCGGACGCGCGACCGTCACCACGCCGGGCGCAACCTTTACGGATATCGGCGAGCGAATGAGCCCGTTCGAGCGTATCAAACCGTGGGCGGTGTATGTCACTTCTGGCGAGGCAATACAGGTCCAGGCGGTGACCAGACTGGAGCTGGCGGTCTGCGCGGCACCAGGGAAAGGAACGTATCCGACGCGGCTGATTGCACCTAAGGATATCGACGGCGAAGCGCGTGGCAAAGGTCATAACCAGCGCTACGTGCACAACATCTTACCGGAAGATAAACCCGCCGACAGCCTGCTGGTGGTGGAGGTGTGGACCAACGAAGGCTGTACCAGTTCCTGGCCAAGTCATAAGCATGATACCGACAATCCGCCGCAGGAGACCTATCTGGAAGAGACTTACTACCATCGCCTCAACCCGCCGCAGGGATTCTGTCTGCAACGGGTATACACCGACGACCGATCGCTTGACGAGTGTATGGCTGTCTATAACCGTGATGTCGTGATGGTGCCAAAAGGGTATCACCCGGTGGCAACCCTGGCAGGATATGACAGCTACTACCTCAACGTGATGGCGGGCCCGGTACGCAAATGGATGTTCACCTGGGAAGATGAACATGCGTGGATTAATCGCGAGTATCCAGTTGATAAATAAGGTTTTGAATGGCTTTGTTAAAAGCGAGTCGTTTTTTCCCTCCCTTTGATCAGTAAAATGGGAGGAATGGGATGACGGTTGGTACTATTTAAGTGCTCATTATTCTCATAGCTCGCCTGGCTATGAGAATAATGCAAGCGTCGATATATTTGGGGTTATGGCAGTAGCTAGGGTGCTGTCGAAAACACCCCGGCTATATTTTGTTGCGGGCTGATTAGAAATGATATTTCAGTCCTAACGTTGCCGCGCTGTTGTTGTAACCGTTGTCTCCCATCTGGACGCCCACATTACCCCACAGATTTAAATCTGGCGTAATCTGGCCTTCGACACCCAGTTTAATCTCTCCCAGATTGCGTGCACCTTCCTGGCTGACGCTAACATCGTCCATTTTTGTGCTAAAACTGCGTGTATTATGGAGCCAGTTAGCTTCAATAAATGGCTGGAATTCGCGGCCTTTGCCCTCATCCATTTTATTAAAGCTTTTCAGATAGGCTCTGGCTCCAAGACGGGTTTGAATATTACCGTTACCATTCATCTCGATACGCGTTCCGTTAGCTTCCCGATGGTCATCAGATTTGACCCCCATCCAGGTAACCTGCGCCTGCGGTTGAACATACCACTCATTAACGGTTCCTTTGCTGCCAGAGAATTCGCCAACTTTAAAGGTATACCCTGTTTCAACAGATGCCGTCAGACCTTTGGATTTATAGGACTCAGAAGCCAGTCCTTCACCTTTGACATGGTTATCAAACCATCCATATTGTGCCCAACCGTCGAAGTACAGGCCTTTATGATCAGTGTTATCGGCAAACCACGTGGCATAAAGGCCAGTGCTATAGCCATTGACGCTACCTCGCGAGGTGTAACCCGTTGCTGATGAGCGGGTCTGATTATTGTCATGACCGTATCCGGCCATGATCCCGAGACGCCAGCTATCATGCCCGTTGGTTGAGCCCTGCGCGATATCACTGCCGAGCTGCATCACATAGCGATTACTTTGAGTACGCAACTGGCTGCTACCGTCATACCAACTTTGGTGGCTACCTGCCTGACGCATCCACATACCGGTGGTTTTCATCTCTCCGGTTGACACATCTGTGTACTGAGCTTTGCCCGAGCGATCGTGTAGCTGCATGTTGAACATGGTGTTTACTGCAGCATGGTTCGCGGTATAGGTTCCTCCTTCCGGGCGAAGCATATGCTCTGTGGGCGAAACCGGTTTTTCGGGATTTTCAGGCTTAATCAACTGACTGGTCAGATACCAGTGATTATTGTTAGCCCCCTGACCTCGAACCAATGAATAATCATACGCACCCGCAGTGATACGCCCGCTCTGAGCAAAATCACCATCAGAACGGCCATCAACATGAATAAGCTCAATCCCCTCCAGAGTTTGTGAACCCTGGCCTCCTGCATTGGTGACACTTACTTGAGTATTGCCAGTGGTATCACCTTTTACAATAAGCTTATCGGTGGCCGAACGATCGTCCCCCAGAACCGTATCAAAATTAATATGACCATTGTTGCCGTGGTAATTTCCTTCAACAATCAGCTGGTTGCCGGCGGACTGTCCAATATTCCCCAAAGAGATCGCACCCTGATTGGTGAGATCTCCGCCAACAGTAAAGTGGCCTGATGCTCCATTTCCGGCAACAAACAGTCCGGCATTATGGATACTGCCTAGTACCGTTCCCGCGCCTGAAAGCATACCGGCCGAAGATATATTGACCTGCTGGCTCGCTAAAGTAACAGGCGCATCCTCCTGACCCAGCATCAGCCTCCCTTGTTGAAGATCCGTGGTGCCGGTATAGGTGGAATTCGCAGTCAGAGTGACAGTGCCCTGGCCTTGCTTGATGATATTACCGCTGCCATCGACCTGGTTTTGCATGGTCCAGTCATCCATGCTGCTAAGGATCATGTCACCCTGATTGTGAATCGTCGCCTCCCCCAGATGTTCGGCGGCTGACGCCACTAATTGTGTGTTTTTATCCAGGTTAAGCTGGCCGCTAAATCCACTGTTATCCCCCTTAAGAGCGACGTTAGATTCGCTGAATGAAACTTCACCCTTACCGCTAAGGTTGTTGGACAAGTGTCCCTCAACGGCATTGAGGTTGAGATGACCATCGGCAATAATCTTCCCGGTTCCCAATCCCTGAACATTATCCAGAGTGACCTCTGCGCCGGAGGCGATGGCCGTTGTTGCGTTTAAGGACGCATTACAGCCCTTCACGCTAAAGACACCGTTATCGATATTCAGATTACCGCTGCCGACCAATGCCCCCGCGGATGTTCCGCCGTTAGAAATCGTCAGGCTACCGCCATTAATATTCAGAACTGATCCCGCTGCGCTGGTTAGCTGCCCAATCGTCTGGCTATGCCCATTCATATCCAAAACGGTCTCTTCTGCCATCTGCAGACCTGCTGTATGGCCCAGAACATTGTCATTGAGCATCAGTAGATTACCGCTGCGCAAATCGGTCAAACCGGTGTAATCATTATTCAAACCAGATAGTGAAACTGTGTGGCCTTTCTGGCTGTCGAGCGCCAGATCCCCGGAGCCGGTCAGGCGGGAACTCAATTCCGCAGCCGCCCCGACTTTTCCGTTGGCGTTCAGGATCAGTGCATTCTGACCCTGTCCTTGTAGTTCAATCTGCGTCAGACCGTAGCCCACATAAAGGCCGTCATGGTTTTGCCCGCTGGTCAGGCGATAGTCGTATGTTCCCTTTGCTACAACCTGCCCGTCCTGGCTGATGTCATGCTGAACAGCGTCTGTTATCGCGTTACCGTTCAGATCCTGCAGTTGCAGGTTTCCGGCATCTCCTGTTACAACGGTTGCTGAATTGGTGGAAACCAGTTTAATTTCCGCATTGGCGTCTTCCTGCTCCATTAAGGAGAGACCGGTATCAATACCTTGAGATATGGCGTCCACTACGCCCACAGGATTCACCTGCACAGCACCAGATCCCGTCAGGTCTAACTGGTCTTTAACATTCACCATTTTGTCGGTTTGGTGTATGCCGGGGGTAATGTTACCAAACTCAATGGTACCGCCAGAAAAGGCCAGACTTCCGATGGACTGTGTGCCTGTGCCCAGTGAAATTTCACTCCCTTTTCCTGCAATCAGCCCTGCTTTTGCAAGAGCATCGGTGTTGGTTCCCTGCAGGTTGAATGTCGTATTTTGTAATGCCAGATCACCAGTGAACCCAGAGGTCGCTGCGCTATTTTTAAAAGAGAAAGCGTGATTTCCCGTATCGACCCCCAGGATGCCAGACCCAGAAATCTGGTGGCTAAACAACCAGTCGCTGGTGCTATTGAGCTGCAGTTTCCCGTCAACGGATAACCCGGCAGAGCCCAAGTTTTTCTGATCGGACACGGTTGCAACGGCACCCGATTCAACATTGATCTTTCCTTTAAAGGCGGTGTTATCACCTAATAACGCCACATTTCCGGCGCCGACGGAGATAATGCCGTTCCCCGAAACCTTATTGGTAAACGCCATGTTGTCCTGGGCGTTCAGTAAGAGTTTGCCGCTATTGCTAATATCAGCGGTTCCCAGGTTCTGCGTAACCCCAAGGGTGGCATTCCTGGCAATTTTTACGTTGCCGCTAAATTTTGAGTTATCACCAGATAAAAACGTTGTACCATTTAGCGCATTGATATTACCCAGCCCCTCACTGCCGCTTGATATATCAGCTGTTATATTTGCGTTATCACTGGTGTGGTTCAGTGTGATTTTTTTATTGTCTGTGCTAGCCCAGACAAACTCTATTTTCTTGGCGTCAATAACTCCAGCAGATTTAGCTTTCTCACCTTCTTGAGCGCCTAATGCTAATTCTGAGTTCGTACTCAAGCTAATTTCTGGGGCAGATATTTTCCCCATGTCAGATACCACCAGCGTGGTATTTGAATCTTGATTGTAATACCCCAGGCTTAATTTCTCACTGGCGTTAATTTCACCCTTGTTATTAACCGACAGGAATTGATCGCCACCGTAGCTCTTGAAAACACCCATAAAGAATGTTTGTGTATTTACCTGGCTACCTTCGCCGCTAATGTTTCCCCTTTCATAGGTAAGACGACTGGTCCCTTTAACATGAATCTTACCGCCATCAGACACGTTAAAATAACCACCAGTTCGCCAGTTGTCTGATGCGCTGTCATATAAGTCGTCAGCATAGAGTTCGCTGCCTGCATTGGACACGTTAAGGTAACCCGTACCTCTCAGCAGAACGTTTAGCTCGCCATTGATACGCACTGTTCCTTGGGTAATATCCAGTCCACCACCTGATGTGAAGGTCAGGCGGGGGCGAGAGTCCGGCGCATTGATTACCAGGTTAGCATTATCTTTTACATTGATATGGTAATTAATAGACTGGTTTTTTTCGCCAAAATCAACGGTGTTATCTGTGCTGACATCAATATCATTAGCAAAGGCCATTGATGAACATAGCGCTACAGCACCGGCTAATAACGCCCTGGATTTTTTTTTCGTGTTCTTCCTTCCCAGTTCGGAGCACACACACCAGCAATTACGGATTTTACTCCATTTTATTTGATATATTTTGTTCATAAACTCTCCGCAAAATAATCATAATAAAAATTTAACACTTTTGGGGTGAGGTATTTATCGGGCCACATTTTTGAGAGTGAAAATGCAGATCTCCGAATTGATGATATATGTCATATGTCATTAATGTGGTGTAAACATCAGTACTGGATACTTGATTCAAGTCTCCCTGCGTAGTTTGTCACGTGATAAATTAATTTTGATAATACTGCCATCAGTCTGAAAATATTTTACCTGAGGCTTTGCCGATATTTCCAGCCCTTTTATTATATTGCTGCTTGTTTTCAAATCAACGGGGGAGGGGAAATCGTCGAGAGTGAACTTAGCTTTGCAATACCTATTACAGTTCTGAGTCTTAGTGGGTAGAAGACGTGTGGACAATATATAGAAAGGGAGATAGCCGCCATGTTGCGGCTATCTCCTGTTTATATCCCGATCAGGAATTCGGTTGATGATTCTCAACTACCCAGACGGTGAGTTCTTTTTCCAACGTTTTATCTCCCGTCGTTGCCTTCACTTTCACCCAACTTTCACCAGCAGTATCCGTTCTCAGTTCAGAGTAGGCATTTCCTAACTTAAAGTTGGTTTTATCCGGTGTCATCGTAAAGGTTCCGCTGTCGGGTTTGGCTCTGCTGCCTGCGCTAAATTCGACACTGCCGTTTAACGGATTGCCAAATTTATCCCGCAATCGGGCCATAAAGCCCATCGGCTCAAGGTTGGCAACGACGTAGCCAAAATCCTGCTCCAGAGTGAGTACTGGATTCTGGGCATCAGCATTCAGCATCAGCGAAGCATTTGCCGAGACGTTGCTACCGTGTTCAGCCAATGTGGCGGTCAGCGTGTAACGACCCGCCTTTTGACCGTGGACATTTACGGTCGCAGTACCGGAAGCATTGGTGGTGACAAGCGTATTATCAATCACCAGAGGATCGCGTGGCGATGGGCCTGTGGCCGTAATCTTCAGCTTACGGTTGCTGACGCTGTTCCCCGATGTATCGCTCAGATGCAGGGTAAACGCCACGTTATCCACATCACTCACTACGGCGGATGTGGTTGACGGTTCGATCGTCAACGCTGCATTTTGCAGATCTGATACCACCTCAATCGCCTTACCAGCCGTAACGCGTTTACCCTCTTTGATAAAGGTTGCCTGCAATTGATAGTGCCCGGCTTCTGTGGCAACAAAGGTTGTTGATGCCATTCCTTTCTCATCCAATGTCAGTTCTGACTGGCCCAGTTTTAATCCACTGGCAGGGGTGCTGGTCAGGTGCACGTCGCCACTAAATGGGTTGTTCTCACCGTCGACAACCTGTACCTGAATTTCATGCGTAGCTGATGCGTTTGCCACGATGCTCTCAGCAGGTGCCGCCAAATTCAGCACTGCGCTGTTAATATCAGGTACGAATTCCAGGTCAACGCTTGAGGACTCAACGCTGTGCTGCCCATCTGTAACCCTGGCATTAACGGTGT
Organism: Citrobacter sp. Cf118; assembly: GCF_030334095.1. Classification (NCBI taxonomy): domain Bacteria; kingdom Pseudomonadati; phylum Pseudomonadota; class Gammaproteobacteria; order Enterobacterales; family Enterobacteriaceae; genus Citrobacter; species Citrobacter sp. Cf118. Next base: position 188,610 of record NZ_JAOWES010000086.1, read on the forward strand.
AATGACCCGCCTTAACCGTTGTTAACGTTACCGTCGCGTAACCCTCTTTATTGGTGGTGATTTTGTCCGGATACACGAGACCTTGTGGGGTTACGATAAGCTCCACTTTCTGTCCTTCAACCGACGCGTTGGTATTGTTGAGCATGATCTCAAGCGTGGCACCATCGCGACCGTTTGCTGCAATATTGGTGATTGCGCCATTGTCTTTGGCTGTCAGAGACAATGTTGCCCCCTCCATTGCAGAGGCAAATGTGACGCTTAGGGATGAGCTGATGTTCCCCACGTTCAGCGTAACCTCATAGGTTCCCGGCGTTGAACTGGTCAGTGAGAATCTTGCTTCACCTTTGGCATCGGTGGTGGCAACGTTCTCGCCATTCGCAACCTTGACCTGTGACGGTAACGCCAGGGTGACCGTGTATCCGGATAGCGCGTTACCATAAGGGTCGGTCAGGGTAACGACCGCGACATTACTCTGTTTGCCATCCGCCAGCGCATTGTCTCTGGTCAGGTTAAACGCCTGCACCACCGGCTGCGTTTTGTCTGCAATCCAGTTGGCTTGTTTTTCCAGCCCGGAGAAATCATGTTTTTGTGACGTCACACCAATGCGTGTCGCCTGAGCCAGTTCAGACGTTGCCTTAGCGCTGTACACGCCGTCTTTCTCTTCTACTGCAGTAAAACGGATCTCGCCGCTGGCTGAAACAGCATAAAAACGTAAGCTGTCGTCGCCGGTGATGGCATTCCCGTCTTTATCTTTTGCTTCTAACGCCAGGTTAATCGGGTGCCCAACGACCTGCTCTATGGGCATTACCGTGAATGTCGATTTTGCCGACTCGGCGGAAACCGCTTTTAGTGTCACTGTCAGGGTTTCTGTTTTACCCAGGACTTTAGCGGTTATGCGTGCCGTCCCCGCCGTTAAACCCGGCGTCAGCATAGCGGTATACACCCCTGAACGGGTTTCCTGCACTTCACCAAGCTTTGGAGCCTGTGCCGAACGCTCACGATTTCTCTGTGCGTCAGGCGTAAATGCCAAAGACAATTCAATGTCATGTGCGAGCCCTGTTAACGGATTGCCATTGGTATCTTTAATCACCAGCTTAACCGGATGCTGTGACTTCCCATCAGCCGCGATGATCGGTTGCTGCTCGTCGTTCAATGTAAAATCCATTGTGCCGACAGAGGCTGAATTCCCCGTCACCGTTACGCTCATCACTGCATAGTTAGAGACGTTTCCTTTAACATCTCGCGCCGTTGCGCCGATCTGCCACTGATTGGTGCCGCCTGGTGTATAAGCGGGTAACGTCAGTTGCCATGACGTGCCGCTACCGGAAATGCGCCCGCCAGCGGCGGCAAATGCGCTATCGTTCCACTCTACCGACTGAATGCCCCAGTGGGATTTATCCAGTGAAATAGTCACCGGAACAACGGCGCCACCTTCCCCCTGTACGCTTTCAGGCAGGCGGATTTTCAGAACCGATTTTTTGCGGTATTCCAGAACAATATTGTTATTTCGTTCGACAAAATCGTAGCGTCCGTGCTGAACTTCGCGCATCAACGCAACATTGTCGCTATCCAACTGCTTCGCCAGCGGGATGCCGGGGCGATAGTTAATCTCTACGCCGAAGCGTGAATCATGAGTATTGCTCTGCCCCTGCTTGTGTTCAGCGGAAAGCGTAACTAGCGGAACCGGCGTATAGCTGATCCCGCCTGTAAAGGCGTACGGATTTTCCTGAAGATGATCGCTGCCAAAGAGGCCGACATTCTTGCCGTAATACTTTTCATATTTAAGCGATGCGCCCAGTTGCGGATACGATGGCAACCAACCTTGGGTATAGATATCCCATCCATCCGCCGGACGTTCCTGATAATCATCCAGATCGTGGGAATCCTTCCATTTTGATAATCTTAAATAAGCATTTGCGCCTGCATGTAAATAATCTCGCCAATACTCAACGCCTGCACCCATACGTGCGTGATGACGACTTAAATCGTAGTCATAAAATAAGTTTGCGCCCAGCATTGAATTATCCGCCGTGAAGTAGCGATAACCCATACCGATATTAGTTTGGGTTCTGTCATCGGTACGGTGAAGCGATGTCTGGCTAAATAAAACATGCTGCTTTGTATCAATCCACGGATAAAGGAAATCGAACGACGAATCTTTCAACGAGAAAGCGTCATCGACGTTGAGTTGAATACGCGCATTACCGTACTTCTGTAGCCACTCTACCACCTCCTTCGTTGCCTGTGCTGAGACGGTATTGGCAGCAAAACTGCCCGCATGGCCGTTTTCAATACTTCTGCCAGCTTGCGCGGTGAGAGAAGACAGGCCGCGCAGTTCTTGCTGTTCTACGGCGGTCTGCGATGCCTTAACGGCTGACGCATGGCTAATGGTTGGCGTGAAGCTAAGAAGGGCAGGATACAGGGCCTGCAAAGCGATTGTTGACCATGCGACAACCTTATTAACGGGGCCAGTTGCCCCATTGCTCCGCGAAATTTTCTTATTTGACATTCGTAACTCCAATATCAATTAAAAAAATCAAAGGTTATTCTATGTACTGAACGGGATGCGTAATATATGTATTTAGTAGGAAAATTCAAGAGTTGTTCATGGAGAAGTTAACTGGATATTTTTACACGATCCTCTGTCGGGGTTGTCTGGCGATGTCGAACGTTTAAATGGCGAATGTTCTAAAAAATACGTTTCTTTTTATAGTGACGATCTTAAGCTTATAGGGCTATTATTTAAGCCTGGTCGTTCACTGTTAAATAAAAAGGGGTATCAGGAAATTAATCTGCTTGTTCGTATTCATCTATCATCACGTTCTCCGGATTTAAGTCTGGAACGTGCCAACGCTATTCAGGACGGGTCAAAGAGCATAAAAAAACCCGCATAAGCGGGCTTTTATGTCACTCCGGAGCCGCGGCTCCTTTGCGTATCTTTTTTTGTCCCCTCACCGTCTGGTCGGTGTCCTGCTGAGACTGCTAACTTCCTGTTTTTGCTAGTACCGTCCTGGCACTGTCCAATCATGATTGGTGGAGCTGGCTGAGAGCAACACCAAATACTAACTATCTGATTCTTTGAGCAATGTAGCGGGAATCAATGTCACACCACTATGTCAGATGCCCAATACAAAAATCAAGACATCGGCTTAATTACGTGGGTGCAATGGGGATGATCAGGAATTTTAGGCGTTTTGTCCCAGTTGCCATCCTCATAAGAGGTAACTAATAATCTGAGTAGATGACTGACGTCATGAGAACGGCCTGCAAGAACTTGTGAGCACTGTGATGATGCTTGCTCCTGCGACGATGGGGGAACAAAGCATTCGTTGTGTCCCTTTGCTATCTCGATTTCTAATACTGCTTGGTTGTAGAACCGACTAAACTGTGTTCTGGTTAAACGTTCAGCCCAGCCACTAGCAAAGACTCTGTTATCCCCTGAATGGATTGATGTATAACGTGGAATGCGAGCTTCAACAGCTCTAATTGCTTCGTCTAAGCGCAATTCACCTTTTGTGAGCTGAGATAAAATTGCTCTGAACTCTTCTACCCTGCCTGCTCCTTCGGTCGCTTTGCCCGCAATCTTTTTACTGGCAATAAGAGATAACATTTTGCTTTGGAGTTCTTGGTTGTTGCCTAAAGCACTAGGTATTTCATTAAAATCAGAAGCATAAGTGATCATATAGGATTCCTTGCTAAATTAATGAAAGTCACAGAGTGTGGATGATTATCCACGAGGGTTTTGTAGGTAATACTCGTTCAGACCATCGGTGTAACCTTGGTAGTAAGCTACTCTTGGGCTTCTATGGCGAACTTCAGCCGCTTGGCTTTTTAAAATGGAGTCAATAGCCGTAGCAGCGCTAGGCTCTTGGTTTGATACCCCTGCCTGAAATCCCAGTTCGTATGCACATCCGGCACATTTATGACGGAATGGATAGCTCTGATCCTCTGGAAGGGCGGCAAACATTGTGTCGTAGCGGTGTGGTGCTTGGCAGGTAGGCATGAAAAACCTCATAGGTTAAAAACAGTACTCTTGATATGAGTATGGGTTCTTTTTCATTCAAGATGCTGCAGTTGTATCTCTCCTCTTCTTTTACAAAATGTGAGGCTAGTCACTTTTAAAAAATGATACCAACGCTGTTAGTTAATCATTTATTTTGCAAGCAACTTACTGTTGTTTAAGGTTAAAGGAACTGAGTAATACATCACAGGCGATTTCCACCTGCATGGATATGAAACTCTACAAAAGCCCCGCCCTCAGAATGGCGCGGGCTAAAGAGCTGGAGCTGACCTGCACCCGTTATGAACCGGAGGCAGCACAGGCGCTGCGTGATGATATTGACCTGAAAAAATGGGCGGTAAATCAGTCGGCCGGGCAGCACATCCGGTCACATGAGGCCGTGCAGCGTATCAGTATCCGGCGTCAGCTCCATGACTTTATGCAGGTAAGCGGTGATGCGCTGGCCGCCGCACTGGCACCGGAATTACTGAATCTCAGCGAACAACCTGACATCGTCAGAGAACGGGCTCTCGACCGGGCGGCCGCCAGTGTTCGCGAAGCGCTGTCCGTACATATAACCCGCGGAGGAAACATTGATTACGCAGAGGAAGATCGCGACATTCTGACAACCATCGGTTTCCGGCCTGACAGAGCATCGGGAGCCGACAACCGGGCAAATATACGCCTGAACAGAGTCAGATTTTCATGTGTCGACAGGCCGCGCAGACCCGCAAAAAATCCGCATAAAACGCCCCGAAAATACCCGTTTTTTTAATAAAAATAGCCATGCATGCCTACGCTGCATGGCTTTGCATGCAAAACCCTGAATTTTCCACACCCAGCCACACCAGCACTGGCGCGGCCTGAGTGCCCTCACGCACCTGCATTAAAAGCGCGCCACGAAGCGGGCAGGCGTGGCGGGGAGAGCATTGCGCGCTGTATATTTATTGGCTTTCTGAATAGTAGAGTATGTAACATACAGCATTAATAAGCATCGTTATCATATTGATGATACATTTTCATAGGTGATAACAAAAATGCGTGTAGCTAAGCTTTAATTATATTTATGAAAAGGAACGGTAAGGTGAAGAATAAATTTAGTAAAAAAATGATTAATAAAAAACAATTTCAAATACAAAACTCTAGTGATTTGACTGAGGTTATAAACCCTTTTAAGGATATGAGTAGAGAACAAATAAAAAAAGTAGTGGGTGCATCATTTTTAGATGCTAAGGAAAAATTACCACTATTAAAAAATGAACTTGTTGATTTGATAAAAGAGGTTAATCCCATTCATTTGCTATCAGGTTTTGTTACAAGCTCTCTTTCTCCTATTGATGAGAAAAAAGGTATATCTATACAAGATAGTAAAATTGCAATTCCACAGTTTTACATTGAGTATATTCAAGCTCTTTTCTTAACATTGCCTGGCAATGAATTTAATACAGAAGCAAAAACAACAAGTGAAGATTTTAATAGTATTAAAGATAGTTTGGATTATATCTTTTCAACAAATATGTTGGCGAGATTTGATGGCGGAACTGAACTTGAGACTGATGAGGAAAAAAGCGCATTTTTAATGCGGAGTTTAATGCAGGGGCAGACTACATCGGTTAGAAATTGGGGGTACTACACACAGGTAAAGAAAATTTCTTTAGAACTTTATGGATATTTTAATGATGGTCTTAAAGAGCATTTTGGGTTTAGTGTCGATAATGTCATTGGTTTTTTTGAATTCCTTATAGATACTATAGAATCAAAAATAAATGAAAGAATTTCAAAGTTACAGGAATATTATAAGCTTGATATAGGAAGTCTGCGTAAAGTAGTGTTAGATGAAACTAATGAAGATGAGTTCTTGGAACTTATGAAATATGGGGTTCATGATGCGAACAAAGAAACCTTAATTTATTTTTTATTGGTTAGAGTAATGCATTACGATGAGTCATTGTTTGTTTTTAATGACTCAGAAATATCATCTGGCACTTCTATTCCTATAAATGAAGTTAGAAACATACAAACTTATTTTTCTCTTGAAAAAGGGCAGTTGGCAGGAATAAATAGAGATTATCTAACTCTTGATAATCCTGTTTGGTATAAACCTCTTATAAATAAAAGTCAGTCGGAGGTTTATTGCTTTATTCCTCAGGTATTTTTTAGCTTTATTATTCCTATATTTGATGATCTGGTCTCCACGTTTTCTGACGTGGCTTTATCAGATAGGAAAAGTGTCTATTTAGAAAATAAGATAAATGAGATAGTTAAATCAAAATTTGATGAAGCAGTAATATATAATGGCTTGAAGTGGACGCAGGATGGGCAGGTATATGAGACGGATGTATTAACACTTATAGATTCATTTGCCATTATCTTTGAAGCTAAATCAGGGAAAATATCTAAACCAGCATTGCGTGGGGCGCCAGAACGGTTAAAAAAACATATAAATGAATTAATTATCAGTCCGTGTATACAGTCACAAAGACTGAGAGATAGGATGATTTATTTAAATGGAAATTTGGATATTGAAGATGATCTTACAAAACAATTAGGTGATGAATTAAGAAAAGTAAAAAAGATTATTCGAGTATCTGTTTCACTGGAAAGTTTTGGTGCTATGCAGTCGCATATGCAAAAGATTAAGGCATGTGGATGGTTTACAGATGATTTTGAGTCCTGCCCATCTATGTGCTTAGCCGATTTTGAAACTGTTATTGATATACTAGAAAAACCTTCATTTGTTTTGCATTACCTCTCTTCACGTCAACGTATAGAGAGTGAATACAATTATTTTGGTGATGAATTGGATTTGCTAGGAACCTATCTGGATACCCTTTTTTGCTTGGAGGGATCAGATGAAAAAACCAATTTAATATTGACTACTATGTCACAAAAAATAGATGATTATTATATTTCTTTGGAGAATGGAATAAAAATAACAAAACCAAAACCAAAACCAAAAGTGCGAAAACTCTTTATGGATATTATTACACAACTGGAAACGAGGAAGACGTATAGATGGTTGGAACTGTCCTTGTTACTAAATAATATACATCCAAATGAGCAGGCGGTTATTTATGATATGATAAATGAAATGAAGAGAAACGTGAGGAAAAATTGGAGGGTTTCTGGTCATGTAAATTCAGTTATCTATTCATCTGGGATTTTTGAAAGCTTTGGTTTTTGTTACTTTGCTTATTGCAACAAAAATAAAAAAGATGCTACATCTTTTTCTGAAGGTTGTGCGAATGAGCTTATAGATATTCAAGGGAAGAAGCTTTGTTTGGTTGTGGGTAAGAATTTAGATGACCATGATGTAGCTTATAATAAATTAGCTCTATATGGTGACTCCTCTTTCTTTTTTTGATGATAAAAATCAGATTGGGACTAATGTCCCAATCTCTATAGTTTGACCTTCATTCCCCACCAATTCATCAATTCGTTTCTTTTATTTAAGTATGTTGAGCGATTATATGCCCTTCTTACTTCATTTTTATCTGAATGAGAAAGTGCTGCCTCAATTACATCAGCATTGAATCCTTGTTCATTCATAGCGGTACTTGCAATGGAACGTAATCCATGTGCAACTAACTTGCCACCATACCCCATACGCTTCAAAGCAGCATTAGCTGTTTGACTATTCATTGGTTGCTTTGGATCATTCCTGCTCGGGAAGATATGTTCGCGATGTGCACTGAGAGGCTTCATGATATCCAGAATCTCTAATGCCTGAGGTGATAAAGGAACAATGTGCTCACGCTTGGCCTTCATCCGCTCTGCAGGAATTGTCCAGAGCTTTGCATCAAGATCGATCTCAGCCCATTGAGCGCCAGATGCTTCTGAAGGGCGAACAAGGGTCAGGAGCTGCCACTCAATAAGACAGCGAGTCGGAACAGACAGATTCGACATGACCAGAGAACGCATCAGCTTAGGTAATTCTTCTGGTCGTAGCGTGGGCATGTTCTGCTTTTTGGGTTTCTCAAATGCCATTCCAACACCTGATGCCGGGTTAGCATCAATCAGGTCGATGTTGACTGCGTAAATCATTATTTCGTTAATGCGCTGGACCAAGCGACGAACAGTCTCTAATGCGCCGCGTGCTTTGATTGGTTCCAATGCTTCAACTATCGTTCTGGCCTTAATTTCTTGAACAGGTATCGAGCCTATTGCTGGGAATACGTCTTTATCTAGAGAACGCCAAATATCCTTCGCGTAGTCCTCAGTGACGCTTTTGCTCTTCATTATGAACCAGTTGCCGGCCACAGTTGAGAAAATACTGTCCAGTGCGATTTGCTGCTGTTCCTCTGCAATTTCAGCTTGAATTTGCGGGTCGATTCCGTTGGCTAATAAGGCAAGGTAATCAGCTCTTAACCCTCGGGCATCAGCAAGCGAAAGGGCAGGGAAAGCACCAAGCCCCATCATTGTTCGCTGCTTTGTTATCGGACGTTGATAACGGAAACGCCAGAGCTTTTTCCCGCTGGTTTTCACTATCAGGAAAAGCCCATCGCCATCATGCAGCGTCAGATCCTTCTCTAACGCTTTAGCGCGCAGAACTTCAGTGTTGGTCAGGGGGCGTCATGAATTGGTATACGCTTTTAGGTATACATACTACCGTATACCTAAACGTATACCAATAATCACCGGATTTAGCCGGATGTTCTCGGACAACGACAGACACAAAAAAGCCCGCAGGGCTTGTGCCATGCGGGCTTTCTGTACTTCACCGGACGTATCCGGATCATCATTTGGTGGGCTGGCGGAGTCTGAATTGGTTGTGTAACTCATTGTTTAATGGCTGATAACATTCAGTTCAATTTTCATTTTGGTCCCATTGTTGGTCCTAAAAGAAAATGTCAGGTTTTTTGCAGGGGAGGGGAGGTTACAGTAGAAGTCTCTTCGTCTGTGAGATTAACATTTTGCTTTCCTTTGGTCTGCTCTGTATGTAAGCGTTCATTTCACGTTAGTTTTTAGCAAGCCGGTAGAGCGCCTTGCTCGCAGAATATCCACTACGGAAAGATACGGGGTCTGCTCTTGCCACGAAAATCCTTTCCGATCGATACGGACAAGCACATTTGCCAGACAGCCACGGGCGACAGACAGGGCTTCGCCGCCTGCGAAATTGTAGCAGGTAGATTTTTCATGTTTGCTCTCGTGAAATTTGTTAGCGTTTTGTGGGATAGACGGCGATGTATACATAGCCGCAACTGCCAAGAGTGTCGGCTTCGCAGGTGAAACCGTTGTGATACAGGATGACGCAGTGGGCATGGCGGGGATTCATTTCACCAGTGGTCAGCATCGATTCCATCCGGCTGATAAAGTGCGGGAATGTTTCATCCAGCTTCCGGCATTCGGCGTCACTGAATTTACCGGTGATACTGGCCCGGTCAGCCAGATAATGTAGTTGGTTCCCCTCCTGTACCAGACGGGCTCCCAGACGCGGCGTGGTATCCCGCTGCAGGCCCCATGTAATGTTGCTCATTTATAACCTCCTTTATTGTCAGTTCAGAGTGATACTCATCAGACAGGCATAGGGCCCGTTGCGGTCCTGGCGGCGTTCGGCGTATACCGCCAGCACGCCGGGAATGTCAGGAACTACCTTACCGGTGTAATGACAGACACTGCCATGCCACTGGTATCTGCCGGTGCAGTATCGGAAAATGCGGGAGGCCGGATGCTGACGGTAAATCGTCATCGCCCGGCGTTTACTGATAATGTTCATGTCATACCTCACAGTAGACCGTGTTCAGCGAATGAATAGATTTGCTTGCCACCGACAATCAGATGGTCAGGCACACGGATATCAACGAGCTGAAGCGCCTGTACCAAACGCTGCGTTATGGTCTTATCTGCCTGGCTGGGCGTGGTATCGCCGGAGGGGTGGTTATGCGCCAGTATCACTGCTGCTGCATTGAAATACAGGGCGCGTTTGACCACCTCACGGGGATGTACCTCGGTGCTGCTAATGGAACCGGCAAACAGGGTTTCATGGGCAATCAATTGGTTCTGCTGATTCAGGTACAGCACCATAAACTCTTCGCGCTCCAGCCCCGCCATTTTAATTTTCAGCCAGTCACGGGCAGCCTGAGTGGAGGTAAATGCCACGCCTGTTTCGCGCAGGTGTCGGTCAAGCAGGGTTAAGGCGCGTTTTACCGTACGCTGTGCGGTCAGTGGAAGTGCCGGAGCCTGTGGGATAAGTGACTGTTCTATCATGAATATCCTTAATCAATAATGCGAAAAATGGCGTGGGATTCAGGGTGCTGCAGGGCGTAATCCCGCAGGCGGTAATAGTGCTCCGTCATGGCATCGCATTCGGTGCGACAGGCGTGATGGCTGTATTCAATCAGGCAGATAGCAATACCTGCGGCTTCTGCGCTCATTTGCGCACCATTACCGTTCATGCTGTTGAAAAGATGCCATTTATCGTCACTGTCAGCATCAGGAGCCATAAACGCGCCGCCATTGCTGAGCGTGTAAAAGGACCAGATACCACCGCTGTACTCATCACAGAAGCGGTCCATCCAGGCGAAAATACGGGGTTCCAGCGTTATCCACTGTGTGATAGCACCAAAGTGCAGCGGCCAGAAATCGAGACGCTGCTCGTCAGGTACTGGTGATGCAGTAAGGTCAAATTGAGGTTCATTAGCGGACATCAATTTGAATTGCGTTTGTGTCGTCATGGATATTCTCCGTCAATTAAAACGCCAGCGACGATGGCTGGCGTATGGGAAATAAAGGACATGCAGGGATGATGGATGGGTGTAATCAGGAGGAGGAGGCTCTGAGGGTGCCGTACTGTCGGATATAACAGTTATGTCCTTCACCAGCATCAGGTTCAAAGTACCACACCCGCCAGACCATTCGACCTTCAGAGTCACGAACCACCAGGCGGAAGTGGCTACCCTGGTCGTCTTCAATGCTGATGTTGTGATACCGGCGGGTAACCGCTTAAGCCTGCTGTCGGGTGAAAGGTCCCGGTGGCAGCATGTGAGATTCAGACATTCGATGTACCTTAAAAGCAAAAGCCCCTGACGCAGAAGCGTCAGGGGCTATGAGTGTGTGCAGATGTGGGGTGATTATCAGTAACCGGTTTGTACCTTATACAACCGCAGGGTTTTACTGCCCCGGACAATTTTCACATACAGGGCATTATCTTTTGTGCCGCGCACAAACCCGGCCTGCACATCGCCCTTACAGTCACCACCGTCGTAAGGAATGTTGACACCGGTCTGGCGCACCAGGTCGATAACCCCGAAGCTTAAGTCTTCACAGGCCGGGCCCGGCAGGTCGTGAATCAGGGCAAATTTATGGTCGTCGCTGACACCTGTTAGTGAGCACATGGAGGTGTTGATATCGTTTCCCTGGCACCAGTATTCCTGGCCTGGATTGTCTTTATCCATAAGGCTTGCCGGAAGCTGAGCGGCACCGGCACTGAATGCGGCAAGTGACAGAATGAGGGCGGGTACAGCAGAGGTCAGTATTTTCAGCATGGTCTTCGTCCTGAATTAATCCAGCCCGCAGTTGGGCAAAATAAGAGTGGTTGATATCGGGTGTTATCAGAAGCGCCGGTAGCGAAACAGCTCTTTGCCCTGGTAAAGTGCCACCAGGTCGTCATATTCCGGCTTCTTCTGGTTGGGCTTAAAGGTCACTACCGTGCCCGGACGGCACAGATCTTTTACGGTGAGACCGAATTTCTTATCCGGAGTAATGGTGAATCCCTTCGACACATCGTTGTGCATGATGGTTATCCAGCCCCACAGGCCGCCTTCACAGTTTTTAAAGGGTGCGGAACGCACCGTGACCATCCCACCCAGACGGTCAACAGACATAGCTTCGCATTTTCCAGTAACCTGACGATGCGCATCGCACCAGAAAATGTTCCCGTTATTGTCATTAACTACCGCAGGTAGAGTCCGGTTATAAGGCTGAGCCTGAGCGCCCGCACAGAGCAGAAGGCTGCCGGTAATACCCAGTATTTTAATTAGTGTTTTCATTACGTTGGTCCTTAACAGAGAAAGAATCAGGTAGCGGTCATTCAGGCCCAGACGGTCAGGCCCAGCATCACAAGCCATACCCAGAAGTAAGTCGGTTTCTGACCGAGAGTTTTCGCCCGCCGCCACAGATAGAACGGCACCAGCCAGGCCAGTTTGCCGAACGTGGTGGTGTCCACTCCGGCCTTACGAAGGCGTCGTTCATCGAGATACCCCAGAGCGATATTGAGCAGCAGCGTGATAAACCAGTACTGCCCACCCGAGACGGCATCATATGCCTCGCCAAATGACATCCCGCTCAATCCTGCAGTCCACAACTCCAGCGCGTAGCCAATGAAGGGAGCAAATGCCAGCGTCCACACAACGCCACCCGGAATGCGGTTCCCCGGCAGCGCTGGCGGTGTGGTGCTCCGGAGCAGCGCCGAAGCAAGCGGAGTAGCGGAGATCGGCTGCCACTCTGCCATTCCCTGTCGCCACACCAAAGTGGATGCAGTCAGTTCACCGCGTATAATCAGGCTGGTGATGTCGTCTTCGGTCACATTGTCGTGACGTATGCCATTTTTCTCGTAATGCCAGATCATTGTTTTTCCTTCTTAACAGAGGTAATTAAATCAGTGTGTTGCCCGGCTCCTCCTCAGAGGGCCCAGGAGACAGGACTTCACGGATACAGCTGAAGTGCGGAAGGGCCCGGATAAAGCCCGCCTGTGTGGTTAACTGGCTGAGACGTTTTAGCGGAGTGAACGTTGTGTTGAGGACTGTCACCGCATGGATGGTCGCCAGAGGATGCACGGTGATATATCCGTTAAGTTCACCAGTGAGGTACCAGCAGCCGTCGAGTGATATCAGGCGGTACGGGGCCAGCCCGTCACAGCGCTCTCCCTCGGCCAGCAGCAGTACCCGCTGGCAGGCGGTAATGGCACTGACAAGACGGTAGAACACCAGTGAGCTGGCCGGTGACACAGACTGTGGCGGCTGCCATACCAGACATGGCATCCCTCCTGCAGTGAGCAGCATGCCCGCCAGACGCCGGTCCAGCCCCGGAAAAATATCGGCCAGTCCGGCCCGGTGCGCGAAGGTCAGCGCATCCAGTTCGCCCTGTACGCCCCCACCGGTGCTGCGCAGGCGACATTGTCCCCGTCGATACTCAAGGTCGAGGTACATCAGCCGTTCGCGAAAATCCCGTCGCAGGGTACGGACTGACACACCAAACTCTGCAGCCAGCTGCGCCATGTTCAGCGTTTCACCTGCAACCAGGCGGCTGATTATCAGTGACAACCTGACAGCCAGCCGGTCATGACGGCGCTCTGCCTGTGTCATCTTAAATCTCCGTAATAGTTAACTGACTGAATATGAATTGATTCTAAAGAGGGGGGCGGACAGGGTATGGACACTGAATGAACTATTTTTTATCAGCAACCGGAAGCAGGTCCAACGCGGCGCTCCGTGGAATGCGGTGATAAAACACTCAATCCAATGGAGGTAAAACGGACAGGGAGTGTCCCTTCCCAACATGTTGATAACAAGCTCAGGACTGAAACCCACTCAGCATCGCTTCCGCCATCACCCAGAGAGCCCGGTTGAGCCTCACATCACCGTCAATACCGCGCACCGCACGGGTATGCATTTGTCCGCCTTTCGTACTCCGTCCACTGAGCCCGCCCTTAATCAGGTTCTCCTGAATACGCTGGTATGTGGTCCACAGATCATTGCTCTCATCCTGCCAGCGGCGTGGGGAGAGTATCTGAGGTGCTGTCACCGGCTGGTGGTCCTCACCGAAACGGTACGTCAGTGCAGCCTGTGCCAGAGCCCGTTGTGCAGGTGGCGGCAACATCAGCGACTGCATGGCATCCCGTTTCTCTTCCACACGGTCAAAAATCCCCAGCACTTCATACGCCCCCTCAATCACCTGACTCACCACATCTCCTTTGTGCGGCACCCTCACCTCGCCAAACGACTCACCGCAGACGAGTCCGTTCTGGCATACCGCACGGAATAATCCCGGCAGCATCTGATACGAGCTGGTGCCGTCATGAGAGTTGAGCAGAATGATTTCGGGGACTTGCTTGCCGGTAATTTGCCCCTCCCGACGCAAGCGCAGCATGTGCTTTGTGTGCTCGCGGCGACCTGGATCACGCACTCTGGTCTGACAGGCAAAGAAGGGCTGAAAGCCTTCGCGCTGCAGACGGTCCAGCAGGGATATGGTGGGTATATACGTGTACCGCTCACTGCGGGATGCGTGTTTGTCCTCGCTGAATACGCTGGGTACCACAAGAAACAGTTCTTCGCGGGTTAACGGACGGTCACGACGGATAAGATTTACTGCGCCAAAGCGCGAAGCCAGACGGGTCATAAGCAGACTCCTCATGATGGAAAATAAATACAAAAAGCCCTGCCGCAAGGTCGCGGCAGGGTTCAGGAAACTACGGGTTAGAAGGGTTAATTTTCAGAAGAAGAAATTCCAGACTGCACGAGCGACTGATACCACGATGTCTCGTACAGACTGGATGACTGTCTGAACCGGGGCCGGTATCAGGGGCATGGAACTTATGGTGTCCAGTACCGAGCCGACCGTTTCACCAAAATCGTCACGGGCTTTTTTATTAACGGCATCGGTACGAAGTGGAGCACTAAGCTGTACCGCCACCGGACTGCTGGCCTCGCGTGGCAGGCAACGAATCATACGCTCCGCCATTACCCGCAGTCCCCATTGCAGACGAACCGACACCGCACAGATCGGATTTACTGGTTGGAACAACTCATGTAGCAGACAGATTTTACGGCTGATATTTTGTTTCTGCTCTGTAGACAGCTTTTCACCACCGCAGGTGGGCTCAACCTTGTCGGACTGACTGATAACAAACAACACCTTATGCCGATATGCTTCACCAATCACCTGCCGGTAAAAATGTTCATCCACCGCCAGAGCCCGATCATCGGCTTTGATTAACCACAGCACCAGGTCGAGCCGGGGAAGCTGCTGGCTGTAGAGCTCGGCATATTCAACATCGCGTCTTTCACTTTCACCAACACCAGGTAAATCGACGATAGTCATAGCATGTTCGCCCACCTGCAGGCGAAAGCATAAGGGGTCGCGAGTACAGGCAGTAACATCGCTGACAGGTGACACCTTATCGGCAAAAAGAGCATTGCAAAGGGATGATTTACCTACTCCGGTTTTGCCCATAATACCGATCACTGGCACATAGTTGGTTAACTGGCTTACTTGGTGCAGAATACGTTCAGACACCCATTGCGGTAAGCTGGAAAGAGAGTTTTGCAGCGACTGCAGACCTTCAGAATTGTTCATCACTTCTCCTCTAAAATGAAAATAATAACGGCAGAATAATAAGTTCTGTCATTAAATGAGAGCTGTTCAGTTGAATAATATATGTCTGAAGAAATTTTTAATATCAGCATCAGATGTGAATGAGACGAGGGCAACCTTATACATAGACAACATATTTGTATCAATATAAATTTAAAAATGTCCAATACGGCATATTTAATATGAATCTGTAGACAGTCTATACCTTTGTAGATGTGTTAAATCTATGAACTGTACGGACATACTGATTGGGAATAGAGTTATCAATTTCAATGGTTACATTTAGGTGTCAATTAATGTGAGTTTTTATTCTTATTTATACGTCTTGATAATATACACCGATATTTTTTCCAATATTAATTGGGTTGCATTGAGAATTCAGCCTTGGATATAATCACAAAGCTGAATGTTAATGCTTGAAAGTTCAATTGGAAAATTAAATTCAACCTATTTTGAATTCATGAAATCGATATTCTCTACCACGTTCGTTAAGTTCTGAAATATAATGTAGTGCTTTTTTATCACTCAATCCTAAACTCTGCAAAACAGCATATAACTGATAGAACTCACCAGCAAGATCACCAGCAAAAATTCCAGGATCATCTGAACCAAGTGTAACCATTATTTCTGGGTCGCCTGGCTGTGTATAATTTGGCAATCCCATCCATCTAAATACGTGATGTTCAACAAAACTTTCATATTGGCTGATTCGAACGTTGCTTGAAGGCAATGTTTCAATAAGTACTTTTCTATCCTTGATAATCATCATTAGTGCCTGTTGTACTTTTATATATTCCTCTGCTGACATATATTCTGCATCAACAAATGTGAGTTGACTTCCTCGCGAACGTATTTCTGAGTCACTGAGCCATTCCCATAAAAGTCTGCAGTCCTTGACATTGGAACTGACAGCCTCATCAACCTTTAATGCTTCCATCATTTCTAAATCACTCAGTGGTGTGACCGAGTCTACGGATTTTGGAAGTACAGAGTTTTTTATATCCCGAGGAGTAGAGGTAAAGACTTTTGCTAGAAATCCAATATTGAGTCCTCTAAGCTTCATCACTCGCTCTAAAGTTATACTATTTATTTGCTGTCCAAATAATTCAGATCCAAGTTCGGTCAGTTCAGCTTCTAGTTTATATGCTAACCCGGTTTCTCCTGTCATTTTTAGAAGACGCCAAGTGGAAAGTAGATCAAGTAACCAGTCATCTTTGCGTATGTATACCCCTCTAGGCATTCTCTTTAACCATAGTTCAGGAGATATACCCATTGCTGTACCATGGCCAATACGATCTCCTTCACATAGTCCAAGTAATTCTAAAGCATCAAACATAGCCCGAATACCTGATAATATATGATGGAAATCTTCTCCTGCATGGTAACTGCGATGTGTAATACCAAAATGTCGGCACATACGGTACACGCTTGCAAACACTTCTGGTGGAGCATCTAACTCATTAGCAGCAGCATCAATACCCCTAACCCATAGCCTTAAGGATGGGTAGTGTTCAAGCGTATTTTTAAGGGTATATACTTGGTTGGTTAGTTTAGTTCGTAAAGTATAGTGTCTATAAGGGGTATCAAACCGAGATTCAGGCAGTTTAATAAAGTGAGTAACAAGTGCTAATTTTAAAAAACGTCCATTTTTAGCGTTCGGCTCTTTGATTTTTTTTTCAAAATCTCTTAGCAATAAAGTAAGATCACTTGCAGGTTTAGTGTCATACAAATATCTCCAGTATCCACTTAAAATATTATAGATGATTGATATGTTCTTGTTTTCGCTATCTTTAGGAGCAAATCGTCCTTCCAAATAAACAATTCGGCTATGATTAGGTAATGAACCATGCATACTTTGGAATCGTTCTAAATAATCTTTTTCAATTGGTTCGCGTAAATCTGTCCAAGTGATTTTTTGAAATTGATCAAAACCGTACTGCTCTTCACTTTGGACAAGCAATCTGTAATAAAGGTTTTGCAAGATTAAATAACAATGAAGCATGTTCGTCAAAGAGACTGAAGGTATAGTGTCTAGCCTTTTTAATAGGAGAAAAATCCAATACCTTTCTGAAACTATATTATCATTGTCATAAAGTATGAAGTTATTATATTCTGGTTCATTATGTGATATGCTTGGGGTGTGGCTTAGTAATGCTAGTGAAAATACATCTTCACAGTTTTTTGGGAGCTCTTCACTAGAGGAAAGACAACCAAAGGCTGCAGGGATTAAATATTTTCTAAGTTGTTTTGCTATATATATATGCTTTCGAAATAAGGATGTGGAAAAATCAGGGTGAACAGCTCTGGCTAATTCTCTCAGACGTGATGAGTTGCTTCCAGTGTCATTATATTTATTGCAGAAATCAGTAATTTCTCTTTCTGGTTCTGTTATTGCACGAAGCCAACAAAGCTCGGCGTGAGTGCTTCCATTCAAATGCAAATGAGTCTCATGTAATCCTTCCTTGTTAAAATACTCTTCGATTAAAGGATCAAATGGCAATAGTAAAGAATTTAATCTGTTGTAAGATGATATATCAGCGAACTGATTGGGGGCGGGGAGTTTATCTAGATAATAATCATTTTGAGGCCAAAGATAAGCAGCTGCTTGAATGGGTATGCCACTTACTCGGCTTAATATGCCTTGCTGCCAAATGCCGAACATTTGGAGTTTAACTCGTAAAATACCATGACGAGAAGTTATAAACTCTTTCACAATGAATCGTAGAGCAGATTGTAGTGGAGAGCTATCCGTTGGCTTGTGGTATAATTTCCAGGCTTCAAGAGCCCTACTAAAAACGTGATCGGGTTCTCTGGCCGCCCAAGGTTGATGGGTAAGATATAACTCTTCTCTGATTTCTTCTTCATTTAATGGGAAATGAAATGATTTCTCTTCAATAATCGTAAGTATTCGATGACTTGACAGTAAGTCACACCCTAACTTTGCAGAAGTTGATAATGATCGAACGGTCATTCGCCATCTCCAATTTTGGTACTGGCTTTAGTCCTTCCTCGGGATTTTGGTTCTGCCTCGGTTTTTCGCCATCGACCAGCGATAAATGCTTTGACAGGTAATTCGGCACTTGGAATATTTGTTATCGTATCATCTAGGGATAGGGCCTCTTTAATTATTATTCTTGATTCTTTTTTAAGAAGACCAAGAACAATCGGACAACTTGATATTAGAGTTGTAAGAGGGAGACTGCTTTTATTTTTTTTCAGAAAATCTTTTTTCTTTTTGAGTATATCAAAGGCCGAGGTTAGCGGATTAGTACGATCAGGTGAGATGCTATAATCTAGCAAATTGTGATCAGCTTCTTCCACTAAAAAAGCATTAATTAAACATGCAGCATTGATTTCCATTATGTCATCAACATTTCTACCGCCACTGAGCAAACCAGGGCGAATTCGATCTGAGGACTTCTCAAGGCTAAAGTAAATTCTTATCCAAATTTTTCCAAGTAGAACAGAAGATGGGGAAAACTCTTTAAAAGATTCTTTATTTAATTCTTGCCATGCGAGTATGGAGTTAATTAAATCTCCCTCCAACTCTGAATTGTCGCTATCTTTTACAGTGTCATCACTAACTGTGTGTGGATTATCCTCAGAAGACATTGTATCGATGCTTCCACCCCAGTCTGGGCTGCTGATACTAAGTTGTGGATAAGTACTTTTTAGCCGACGTGATACCTCTTCATGAGAACGAGCACCAAAAAGACGTTCAACTAAACCAAGTATATTATATATAGAAGAATAACAGCGACTGCTCTGACTTGATACATCTAAAAGGCTATATGCTAGAGTTGGATAAGCTTTATTCTCTCTACTGTAATTAATACTTAATATACTATCTATAGTACTAAAGCCTTCGCCTTTTCCTCTTGCTTCATCAGGTTCTCTTTTATTTAAACCAATGATACCAAAATCAATTACAGGAGCTTTTGCTTGAGAAGGGTGTCTAGCTGCGAGTACTGCTGTTGCACGTCTAGCCCAGTTCAGTGCATCTTCGTTTCTACCTATAGCCATATACTGGCTAAACTGCCTATAAAGCAAGTCTTGATTCATATTGTCCGACATACGTCGTTTTTCTTTTCCCCATAACGTAACATTGCCTGGCCCTGTCAACATATATTTTATCGATGCTGATGCTGACTCGGCGCATTGCCCAGCGACTTCTGCTGCTAAGGCTAAATAGCAATTGTTAAGGTCATCATTACTTGCCTGAGGTCGTAAATAGGCTGCGGTATCAACATCTCCATCTTGACAGCATAAATCGAAGACTGCTTTGGACAGTGTGGGAAGATAATTAGCTGTTAGATCGTCAACTACTACACCGTATTTGTATAAACTTCCCTGAGCCATTGCTCTTAAAGATTCCCTTAAAGCATCAGAGAGGTCACGATTCCATGTATTATTTATATCATCGTCAGATTTTGATAGGTGGGGGGCACAACCTTGCAAAACTTGTAATATTGAGCGTAGTGGTTGCTTTAATAAATGCGTTCTGAATAACTCGATATCTGATTGAGAGGCTATACGTAACCCACGACTAATAATTTCATCCAAGACTTTTATAGGATCGCGTTTTACATCATTCCATCGAGACGAGCAGATTTTATAGCTTGATGGATGGGTGCCATCATACATTTTACCGAAAAGTCTATTAAGTGTTTTTAAATGCTGACGGCGCGATAATGGGAATAACTTCAAAACGTATTGATCTTCTAAATGATCAAGCATTCTTAAACGCTGTTCCTCTCTCCAGGAATTATTTTTATTTTCAACTGAAGGCAGTCGTTGTGAAAACTCATCCCTGACCAATAGTGAATAAAGTTCCATATCGCCAGTGACCAATATAAGAAGGCGAGGGCTATCCAGATAGTTTCGTATGCATTCTAATAATGGGAATGCGTGTTGGGCGTTAGTATCTGCATCATCAAATGCTAGCATTAATGTATCTGTATTTAATAAATGACAAGCAATATCTATGGCCTGATGAAAATACTTCCTTAACGACCGACTATCCTCTGCTTGGGTAAGGCCTCTATCAAAAAATAATTCTGGATCAAGATGCGCTAACTGGTCATGACCATTACGAAAGAGGCTTAGTCCACCAGCTAATTTTTTGAAGGCTTGACGAAAATTATTTTTGAGAGGTTCATTATCTAGAGACATATAACTGTTGTCGACAGCTACCTTTAGTGCTCTCAATACGTTCAATAATAAATTTTCACATGCTTCCAGCCGAGTGGGATCAATATAATCAAGTTTTGAAATGCTAATGGAAGTACTGTTTATATCTGTTTGAGATAATTCAAAGGGTAAGTTTTCATACACAGTACGTAAAAATGTCGTTTTACCTGCACCACGTGATCCATCAATAAAATAAACCAACCCACTGCTTGGAGGGTATTCATTTTGGAAGGTTGGTACTGACGATTTATCACCAAGAGGGGTTTTTACTTTGGTTTGTAATATGGTGTTTTTGATGTCAAATATTAATTTTTTATATACATCTTGATGTATCAGTTCATCCGAACCCATTTTCATATAGCTATTGCATTCATCAATATTTATTACTATTGCGGTATCTTGAGCGTCCATTTTATCCCCAAATATGATAACTGAAATATTCTAATGCCGCACTATATTATCTTTTTCACTCTAAAACTCAAATCATAAAAATGAGCGAGAGGAACAGCGCACGTCGACCAAAGTTTACTAGCGGCACAGGGGGACTGTTTTATCATCAGCACTCTGAAATTTCTATCAATTCAGGTATCTCAAACACATCATCAACTTCTATACCGAGGTAACGAGCCATGCTTTCATGTCTTTTTAAGCCAACTAGAGGTCGGAGCACTGGAGGATATTTTGTTTCTTGGGTATTAGCTAAAGTTTAGTTTTTCACTTTGAATGTGTGTTGTACATCCCAACCAGATCAGGCTTTTATGTCCATGCATGATAGCTACGGCTGTATTGTCGAGGGGGATATGTTGTGAAAACTGAACGGGGATTACAACAAGTAGTCTGCATGTGCAGATTTGCCTGCTTGCAATTGTTTCTTCTATCCTTTTAGTTAACTCAAGCAGGTCAGGGCTTCTGGTCTTTGTTGTAACATCATTGTTCAGCACTGTATCTATGCGGCAGTTGCTGACATGTTAACGCAGCAACAACATACCCCATTCTGAGGTTAAAAGCTCAACAGACATTCGTACATCTTAACCGACCCCTCTTGGTTAAGCATGCTTAGCCAGTTATTATTTTATTTTAAATCAAGGGATTAGTTTTGGTTGGATTTCTGTTTTAACCCTTGCATTTTAGACGTATTATTTGGGATTAATCCACTTGCCCTGCTTCTTGTCACCATTTTCGGTGTTTGTAAAAAGCCCTTTTTAAGGTTATTGCTCATGGAGTTATGGATATTTTTAGCTGCGCTTTATGTCATTTACTTGTTGTTTTTCAAAAAGAAAAAGAACAAAACCGCCGGGGTAACTACTTCCAAGACCTTCAAAGCGCCACCAAAAGAATGGATCGCTGACATCAAGAAAAAAGAGACGGTTGTGCGAAACGATGATAGTGAAGATGACAACCTTGCAACCTTTACATTGAGTGGCGGCCGGGGTGTTGAACTTCGGGTGACAACCAATCATTACCAGAGCACCTCAAAGTCAGCAGGTGCATTAGCTCGCTGGGTACTTCCGGGTGAAATGATAACTGTAGCTGGTGTAACAATTAGCGGTGGCCATATTTACGTGGGACAACGTATGAAGCCCTCTAGTCAGGAGTCAGGCGGCTATTATGACGATGGAAGTGAGGCATCATTAATTGATGATACATGTAAGATACAACCCACTTCGTATCTTTACGAAGACAGTTCATTAGGGTACTGGCCCAGTTTTTCCTCTCTTTCCCCTGAAGCACGCGGTGCGTATGTTAGTTGGCTTGCCAGCGATAGGTCCGATCCATCGTGTCCTATAGGCTATGTTTTTATATACCTCTACGGTCTGGAAAGAAAAGCGCTTGTAGATTCTACTTACCAAAAATTCCCTGATGCTGAGTTCAGCAGCCTGTTCAATGAAGTCGCTCGGTTAAGATCGATATTCATTGAGAACCGCTCCTTCCGTGTATATTCGACCCAATTGCTCGAAGCCATGTCTATTCTGCGTCCGGACTTGGGTTTAACCACTGTGCTCGATAGCGATTCTGGTTTCAGCAACGGCATGCAATTTAAGCTGGCTCTGGCAAAAACTGTACATGAAGGCGTTCCTGTATCAGCTGAACTGGCATTGAACTGGGTAATAAACCATACCGAGTATTCGCTGCGTACCCCGGCTCGCCGCTGTGCTAAAGAGTTTGCTGCACTTTTCAAACGGCGTTACACCCTCAAATATGGTGAAGGGATGGTCGTTAAGGCGAATAAAACGCGCCTAAGGTTCGATTACACACCAGCAAGTCCTAGTTTGCGAGGTGTCCGACTTCCTGTTCCTGACCTGCCTGATCCAAGTGCATTGAAGGGACCTGTCCAAAAAATTATGGCCCTTGCTGACATATGTACAGATGAACTTGATGCTTACAGTCGCTACCTTGGCCGTAAAGGTACGTCAGTCAATGATACGGCTGCAATTATGTTGCTCCCTTCAGAGATCGTTAATGAAAGCGCAGAAAAAATATTAAGCTCATTCAAACGCTGGGCTGATGAGGCGATCCTCGAAAAAGAGGGGCGAGTATCAGTTGCCGACTTTTGGGCACATATGAATGCCAGCTGTCCAACTAAAATCAATAAAAAAGAGGCCGACTTGATGCAGGCCTTTGCTCTGAAGATGGGTTACGGTCTGGCACCTGACCCGTATTATCACCATGTGAAGGCGGATGTTGATGGGACACTTGTTCTATTCCCTGCCGCCGAAGGTGGACGCTTCTCACCTTCTCCTGAATTTATCTCAGCAGTAATGACGCTCAGATTAGGGGCGATGGTCGCCTTGATTGACGATTCCCTTGATCAAGCTGAACAGAAAGTGCTTGAGAATGCCATCAACAACAATCCTGTCTTCACCGATGATGAAAAGCGCTCTCTACATGCGTACTTAACGTGGCAGCTTCATAACCCAGCCAATATGACGGGAATGAAAAGCAGGGTTGAGTTGATGGGGGCTGCGGAAAAGGCTGCTGTGGGTAAAGTTATCGTTAGTGTTGCCTGCTCAGATGGAACAATAGCGCCTGCCGAAATTAAACAGCTTGAGAAGATTTATTCAAGTTTGGGTCTGGATCCCTCATCTGTCTCGAGCAATATCCATCAGCATTCTGCAACTGAACATGATCTCGTCTCGTCTGTACCAACTGATCAGCCAACGGCAGGGTTCACACTGGATGCTAATGTACTTGCCCGACACGAATCTGCCACGGATGATGTTCGTAAATTACTGAACACAATTTTCACCGAAGAAGAACCGGAAGAGCCAGAAAGCGCACCTGCCTCATTAACGGAGGCGGGGGGCCTTGATTCCGCACATAGCCAGCTTTATCGCAGTTTGCTGGAGAAAGAACAGTGGTCCCGGAAAGAGGCGACAGAATTGTGCGGAAATTTGAACTTGATGCTCGGCGGTGCGCTTGAGGTGATCAATGACTGGTCCTATGCAGTGGTTGATGCTCCGGTACTGGACGATACCGATGATGATATCTGGGTTGACCTGGAAATTGCCAAAGAATTAGAGGGATAGTGAATGTCTGTAACACGTATAAGAGTGAAAGAACGCGACGCTATTATTCAGTCACTTAAGTCAGGTGTAACGCCAAGGATAGGCATTCAGCATATCCAGGTTGGCCGCGTGAATGAGATCACCGCTCTCCATCAGGATATTGAGAGGATTGCTGACGATGGTGCAAGCTTCAGACTTATCATCGGTGAATATGGTTCTGGTAAAACGTTCTTTATGAGTGTTGTGCGCTCTATTGCGCTGGAGAAGAAGTTGGTGTCAGTCAGTGCTGACCTTTCTCCTGACAGACGTATTCACTCATCGGGAGGTCAGGCTCGTAATCTTTATTCTGAGCTCATGAAAAACATGTCCACCAGAAACAAGCCGGATGGTAATGCGTTACTTAGCGTTGTTGAAAAGTTCGTTACGGAGGCAAGGAAGGAAGCTGACACGGACGGCTCCGAGGTTTCATCAGTTATTCATAAACGCCTGGCAGCACTATCAGATATGGTCGGTGGATATGACTTTGCGAAGGTCATTGATGCATTCTGGCGGGGGCATGAGCAGGATAACGAAACGCTAAAATCCAATGCCATTCGCTGGTTGCGTGGAGAGTACACTACTAAAACTGATGCCCGTCACGATCTCGACGTTCGGACTATTATCTCAGACGCTTCATTCTATGACTCTTTGAAGCTGATGAGCCTTTTTGTCCGCCAGGCTGGCTATGCCGGTCTTTTGGTCAGCCTCGACGAAATGGTGAACCTCTTTAAACTGAGTAATACGCAAGCAAGAACAGCAAACTACGAACAGATTTTGCGGATCCTGAATGACTGCCTGCAAGGCTCAGCCGAGAACATTGGTTTTATCCTCGGGGGGACGCCAGAGTTCCTTTTCGATCCGCGCAAAGGTCTTTACAGCTATGAGGCGCTCCAATCACGTCTGGCGGAAAATCGGTTCGCGCAAAAAGCAGGAGTGATTGACTACTCGTCTCCTACTTTGCATCTTGCCAGCCTCACCCCTGAGGAACTGTATATTTTACTGAGAAATCTTCGCCATGTTTATGCAGGCGGAGATCCAGAGAATTATCTGATTCCAGATGAGGCACTGACTGGATTTCTGCATCACTGTAGTAAAACCATTGGAGATGCTTACTTCCGTACCCCCCGTAATACCATAAAAGGTTTCCTGGACATGCTGGCCGTGCTGGAACAAAACAGAACGATGAATTGGCAAACACTAATCGAGGGTGTGGCGATTGAAGAGGACAGGCCCAGCGATATGGATGACGCCATTGTAGAGGAAAGCGATGACGATGACGGACTGGCGAACTTCAAACTATGAGCAGTGCCTATGATAGTCTCGATCCCCGCGTCCGTAAGTGGGTTTACAAGCAGGGGTGGTCTACATTAAGGCCCTTGCAGGAGAGTTCTATCCCGGCAATTTTAGCCCGTGATCGAGACGTGCTAATCAGTGCAGGCACAGCAGCGGGTAAAACAGAGGCTTTCTTTCTTCCTGCCTGTTCGGCAGTTGCAGATCTCACTAATGGATTTGGCATCGTCTATATCAGTCCGTTGAAGGCATTGATTAACGATCAGTACCGTCGTCTTGAGAGCCTTGGAGATGCATTGGAAATGCCAGTGACTCCCTGGCACGGGGATGTGCCACAAAGCAAAAAGAAGAAGGCTCGGACAAACCCTGCTGGCATTTTACTGATTACACCTGAGTCACTTGAGTCTTTGCTCATAAACTCAATGGGCTGGCTCAAACAGGCGTTTTCTTCAGTCGCATACATCGTTATTGATGAGTTTCATGCTTTTATTGGCTCAGAGCGTGGTGTACAGCTGCTTTCTCTACTCAATAGAATTGACCATGTGCTAGGACGCCAGGTAAATCCAATTCCCCGCGTTGCGTTGAGTGCCACGTTAGGGGAACTGGAGAAAGTGCCCGAAATGTTGCGCCCGGACAAACGACTCCCCTGCGTAACTGTTACAGATAGTAATAGCACGGCCACTCTTCAGGTACAGGTCAAAGGGTACCTGGAGCGAGTGATCCAAAAAGAGGAAGAACTTCAGAGTTCAGCTGAACATGACGTTTGCGCTGACATTTTTAGACTTTGCCGTGGCGATTCTCATTTGGTCTTTGCAAACAGCCGAAAGCGCACTGAAAGTATTGCGGCAACGCTGAGCGACATGTGTGAGGAACAAATTGTTCCGAATGAATTTTTCCCCCACCATGGTTCCCTTGCCAAGGAATTACGTGAGGCGCTTGAATCTCGTCTTCAGAAAGGTAATTTGCCCACAACTGCTGTTTGTACAATGACGCTTGAGTTGGGAATTGATATCGGTAAGGTTAAGTCGGTTATCCAAGTTACGCCTCCGCATTCTGTTTCCAGTCTACGTCAGCGTATGGGACGTTCTGGGCGACGCGACTCCCCATCAGTTCTAAGAATGCTAATTACAGAAAATGAGCTTACTGTAACTAGCAGTATCGTTGACCACCTACGGCTGCAGTTGGTCCAGTCGATGGCAATGATCAGATTGATGATCTCTAAACAATGGTTTGAACCAGCAGATGCTCGACAGATGCATTATTCCACGCTGTTGCACCAGATTCTTGCTATTACGGCACAATGGGGCGGAGTTCGTGCCGACCAGCTCTGGTCACAACTATGCCAGACAGGGCCGTTTAGAAATGTAGATTTAAACGATTTCAAAAGTCTGCTTAAACATATGGGAACCTGTGGCCTGCTCACTCAACTTGCTAGCGGCGAAATGGTTGTTGGGGCAGAGGGTGAGAAACTGACTAACCATTACACGTTTTATGCCGTGTTCAATACACCGGAAGAGTTCCGCATTGTCACCGGAAACAGAACCCTTGGAACAGTGCCTGTGGACTCCCCACTGCTACCAGACCAACATATCATCTTCGGTGGGCGGCGCTGGAAAGTGACAGAGATCGAGACAGAGAAAAAAGTTATCTATGTAGAGGCGACCAAAGGCGGTCAGCCACCACAATTTAGTGGTGGAGGAATGTCTGTTCATGATGCCGTACGTCAGGAAATGCTCGCTATCTATAAGGAAAGTGATTACCGCATAGCGATAGGTAGCAAGAGAGTAGATTATGCCGATTCTGCCGCCAGAAATCTATTTGCTGAAGGCTGTAGTAACTTTCGGCGTTATGACCTGCAAAATGAATATTTTATTACGAGCGGTCAACACTGTTACGTAATTCCCTGGATGGGGGATAAAGTGGTGAATACGATTACAGCCTTGCTCCTACGCTGTGGTTATAAAGCAAATTCGTTTGCTGGTGTTATAGAAATCGATAATTCAAGTGTAGCTTCCGTTCAGCACGCGCTTAAAGAAATACTGTTGTCAGGCTTGCCATCTGCATTTGATCTTGCTACAGATGTTCCAGAAAAGTACTTGGATAAATATGATGATTATTTACCAGAGTCCCTTCTTGCGAAGGGATTTGGGGAAAAAGCGTATGATATAGCAGGTACACGCATCTGGCTGCAAAAAAATCTTTAGTAATATAATGTTGTATTTAGGGCTTAAATAAGTTAACTATATCCTAAATTTATTTACCTGTTGATTTGCTAGGCTTCAACCCCGGGGTGTTGCCAGGTGTATCTTTATTATCACGTCGACGTTGATCCGGTTTTCCTGTCGATTTAGCAATTGGCTTTGGACCTGGGTTTAGACCCATGATAGTTTTTCTTTTGAAATTTAAGAGAAAGACTCTCAGCATCAATATTATTGATGTTGTGAAAATTATCAATGGAAGCGAGCAATGTTGCAATAATTAACTTTAAATATGTGAACAGTGTCAGCTTTTGGGACTAAGTGGTCAGATCTGATGGAACTGACCACTTAGTCCCAAAATATAATATATTTTTAAGTTTAAGGGCTAACGATAACTCTTATATCCGATCCGGAAATACTTTTAATGTATGAGTAACTCGTTCCAAGCACTGCTAACTGACCGCTAGAAATTTTTGTAGCTGAAATAGCAGGTTGTACTATAGCAAACTTGAAAACCAGTTCGTGATCATGACACTTATTTCGCAATATCTCGAGTTGTTCTGGGAGTCCTTTTAGGATTCTATCAAAACCGATTGGAAGCGACTTTTGATAACGCTCCATCAAACGATCAAAAAACTTCTCACCCGTATATAACCATTTTACAGATCTGGATGCCTGACCACACACTTCGTAAACATCGTTCACGCGGGCTCCTGGTATAGCCACTCCATCAGTCAAGGAACAATATTTGCAGTGAAATAAATCAATATGAATGACATTTTTACTTTCACGAATTGCAACGAGATCGGCGATTTCACCTGCACCATCATCATTGAATACTATACTGTAATCATCAGCAATCTTGTTGTAAGTAAATCCCTGTACACTATCAAAGCGTTTTTCTGCACGCATTGATTCCTGATGAATTTTAGTTGTCCCCCAATCCCATACCTCAAGTAGAGAGATTGGCAATTTTATATCTACACTGTTGGGCGAGAAATAACGATAATTACCTAGAAGCATTGACCCATCGACACTTAGTAGCACCAGTGGTTCGCTATCCAAGTATTCATCTAACGGAACCTCTTGAGATAATGAAATTTTCAAACCGGGGCAGTGTGTTTTGTAACCATCTTCCAATAGCTTAATATTGATCTTTGTAATTAGATGTTCCAATCCATCTGTATCTGCGACGTACACAGGAATACTTAAAGTTAGGTCATCATCATAATTTGGCTTGCCCAGAACAATATCAAGAAGGTTAAACCTCTCTCCCTGAAAAATAAGAGATCTTTTTTGTTCATTCTCGATTGCTATGGACTCAGGCCAGTCTGAGTAAAAAAGGCCATCAGGCCATTTTTGCTCAATTTTCTCTGCTCGCATGACATTTTTCAATAAATCACTTGGGTCTATTGTTTTATCATTAAGTTTCTTAGAGATATTTTTACACCATTCGACCCAATAATTAATTGGTGATGAGTTCATCTCCCAAATTTTACCTTTGTGCGAGCAACCAACTGTAGTTCTATCACCTTGTTCGAAACCAGTTGCAAAAACGTTGGATTTCTTTGCACTACCTTTTTCAATCTCACTGATTACTTGATTGATGTCGTGACCTACATGCATCGTAAATCGGAGATCCTTTCGGGCACGAGATAAGCCTACGTTTTGCAATTTCATTAACTTAATATTGTGGAGCGAGCGAAATGTCGGTTCACCATTAATACGTACAGGTTCTTTAGCCACTAAATTAAGGAATCGGTTAGACTGCATGTCATCACCCGATGTGTGAATAAAAAGTGTGTTCTCGGGTTTGTTGTAAAATGCCAGATATAAGAGCCAGTTGGTGTCGAAAATAGCTTCAGTTTGAGCCCATCCAACAAGTGTTTCCCGTTTTGTTACTACGATGACTGTATCTGCTTCATCATTAATGGAAATATATTGCAGCTTCTCTCTGTTGCCAGACATTTCATTTGCTCTTTCTGGCATCCAGTTCTTGGGGGAAAGATGATAGGCTGTTGCACTAATCTTTGGATTCGGATTCAACCCAAAGATAGTATCTGCGTCTTTCTCATCTGAAAACTGCGCACTGAATGACTCTTTTTCTATTTCCTTACTAACTTTTTCTTGACTAACATCCCGGATCACAGAACCCCAGTCAGCACTCTCTTTATAGAGCTCTGACATTTGGTGATCAGTCTTTTGGTTTGCAATGTTGGCAACAAATTTTGCGTTCCCAAGAGAATTATCAACCCTAGTTAACCGGCCAATAAACTGTAATGTGACTGCAGGGCTTCTGTGCTGATCATGAATAGCGGCGATTTTAAGTTCAGGCAAATCAAAACCTTCCCCTAGCATGTCCACACAAACGATGATTCGGTATTTTTTCAGGACAATCTCTTCGAAAATTCTAGCTTGGTTTGGAACTTTGCTATGTATTAATACCGGGTTAAGATCCGCATGAGTCCTGTAAATTTCGAAGAGGGCTTCAGCTCGTTTTTGTGATTTAGCCCGCACTAACATCAGATGGTTATAGCCCGCTTGTATATCTTTTCTCAATAGCTCTACAGCCTGATCTGCTATAGCTTGGTCAGAGCGGTCTAAATTGTATTCCCGTACTGGGTGAAATTCGATGCTTTTGAAATAGCCATCATTTTGAGCATCGCGAAGAGGGTAGTTATAAATAATTTTTCCTTCTAATGCTAAACCATCTTCTCGAAATGGAGTTGCGGTAAACTGAATACATGGTTTCCCGTTGAAAGATTTTTTGATACGGCCCCAACTTGTTGCTGCAACGTGATGGGCTTCATCTATTAGAAGGTGACTACAGATTCCTACCAAAGCTTGCAGTGCATCCTTATCGAATAGTTGGAGGGCTTGCGGAGTAGCTACAATAACATTTGCTTTAGCAAGCTGAAGAACTTCTTGTTCAGACATTCTCGAGTTGATTACTTCGACTACAGGGTTTAAAGCCGTATCAGATATGGCTCCCACAGTGCGAAGTGTTACGAATTTTTCGCATTTACCAGATATTTGAGTCCTCAGAGCATCTGATGGAACCAGAATTAAGGTTCTAGACATTTTGCCTGCAATGAGCAGGGCAAGCATTGTGTCAGTTTTTCCTGTACCCGTAGGCATTACGACCGTTGCCGGGGAGGAAGGGTCAACCACCAGATGCCCCAGCGTTGCATAAATAGCAGCTAATTGAGGCTTACGTAGACCCGGAGTGTTGGTCAAGGGTACTGCAAGACTGAAATTAAATCGGTGATCCTGCCAACTTTGAAAGATATCCGTATAATTAGCTACTTCGCTCATAGACTTTTCCTAGGTTAACGACAAAGGAAGAATTCGGATCTCTATATTACCATGAGGCTAATACCTCTTTTAGAGGTATATTGTGACGAACCCGATAATTGAGCGAAAAACATATCTTAATTTTGTAGGGATTGTTACAACCGGCTACATGTAGCAAGTTGTAGCAGGGTACCGATGCAGACTACAGAAATTTCATGGAGAAATGTGTCAATTATGTTAATAGCACTCTGAGTGAGGATAAATACCTCACTCAGAGTGCTATTAACAGGCTAATCCGCCTAAGCGTGAACACTGGCTTGTGCCAAAATTACGGTAATCGCTGTAAATATTCTTGGTACTGGTTTACGCCAGATACGCCAGTCGAATCAGGAAACGCCAGTAGGCATGAAATATGATCGATCCGTGAGCTGAAATAAATAACATACTCATCTATCTCTGACCCCTGCTACAGCTGCTACACGTAGCAGCTGTAGCAGGGGAAACATAAAGCGTTATTTACTTTTTCTGACTGAACCAGTACTTCTCTGTTGACGTATGGATACGTTTCCCTTTTCCATAATTTTCCCTATCTACGTTTTTCTGATGCAATTCTCAAAGCCTCACATACCTTTTCCCGAAGACGTTTTGGCTTCTCTGTTACTCCGGCAAATATCCTAATGTGTCCTAGTTCTTCTCCAGGGCATCTCAAATAACTAATAAAAACATTGATGCTACTCAGGAAATTATAAAGTGTGCATTTATCAAGTACGCCAACCAGGTTTTCATTCAATTCGCGAGCTGTTAGTGTTTTATTTTTTACTATAAACCCGGCCAGTTCATTACTATCAATACTATCACCTGTTTCGCAAACCAGGGCATTTAGCTTACCCAGCGCAAATTCTATTTCATTAAGAAGCCCGAATATAGATTGCGGACAGACATCAGACGGTGAATCCTCAGATAAGTAACTTACCTTTCTTATCATGTGGTTGTACATTTTTATTGCACGCATGATCGTCATGTTATCTGCAGATAGTACAACATTACTATCAGTTTCTCCTGTAGTTACAGGTATAAACTCAGTAAGGGTACCTTGATTACTCAAAGTACTGTTTATCGCGGATAGTAATGTTTTGTTTCTTATTTTTTTTCTTTCCA
Source organism: Citrobacter sp. Cf118 (assembly GCF_030334095.1). Classification (NCBI taxonomy): domain Bacteria; kingdom Pseudomonadati; phylum Pseudomonadota; class Gammaproteobacteria; order Enterobacterales; family Enterobacteriaceae; genus Citrobacter; species Citrobacter sp. Cf118. Next base: position 220,595 of record NZ_JAOWES010000086.1, read on the forward strand.
GTTTTACTTTTAATGCCATTTTGATAACTGAAAAGGCTGAAGGCAGATAACCAATAGGTAAGCTATCTAATGGGATTTTGTTTACAAGACAGAAGGCTTCGTATATTTTATTTTGACTGAGAAAAGTGATGATTTGCAAAAGTTGGGAGTAAGGCTTTAGTACATCTGAGTTAGTGGCGGCATTGAGACTGGATTCCATTTCGGCTAAATCCCACTTAGTGTATTTGTTGCCTTCACTAATGTTGAAAATAAGCCATTTTAATTCGTGAACGTAGCGATACGGTTTCTCCTCTATCATTACCGAAATCGGTCGGACTGCTTCGTTATAAAATGGGAGTGTAATATAGTGTAATAGTCGTTCATCATACCCTTTGGAATAAAGATATCGACATAGAATGCCAAAGCTAGTGTTGTAATTAACGCCATTGCTCACCGTTTGTCGGTAATGCATGGATATTGCTGTGACAGCAGAGGTCTTGCGTTCAAATGCAAGTAACACGTTAAGTGAAAGATAAGCTTTTTCAATTTTATTTAAATTCAGAAAATTGAGTTTGATGTTCTTTTCAGAGATGTAACTTTCATCATACTCTAAACGGCAATCTTTTATTATTCTCTTTATAGTCGCTTCCTTCTGTCCACTACTTGCTTTAATGTCATTAATGAAACTAATTAGTGATGCCAGATGATCCGTGTAGTGAAACTCAAGTGTGCGAATATATTCTCGAAGATATGCCTTTACTCCTGAATAAATCTTTCTTTTATCAGCGCTTCCGTGTGGGCAGTGTATGCTGATTAAAAAACGATGAATATGGTAATAGAAATGCATTTCATCATCGGGGGGAAGAGAATTATAGACGTCTAATGCTACTATGGGAGGCAATGCGATCTGAAGGTATCGCTTTGTGATTTGGCTATTATTTAGATGAGAAAAGACCGGAATATGCATTAGCGCGTTATATAGTTGCTCGTATTTGTAAAAAACTTCGCGTCTTTCTTCGAGGCTGAAGACTTCATTGCTGTCAATTATTCTTATTAAATCGTTATAGCCTTGATCAAAAAAATTCTGATGAAAGGAAAAACTGCTGTTTCCACGCACTTCACGCCGTTCGTCATCTTTTTCAAACAGGCCAAAGCACTGGTAAAGACGATACATCATATCAGCAAAAGCATGAGTCCCCACGTTCCCTCCGGTTGGTTTCCGTTTTTTGACGGGGACAGTATCTCAGATGGTGTGAGAAAGTCGAATCCAGCTAAAGAGGTCCAACAGGAGAAGTGAAAATGCCGAACACTAGTGAACAAAAAGCACACCCGCTGCGCATCCTGCGCATGACTGAGCTGACCATGATGCTTGGGATATCTCGCTCAAGCATCTACGAAAAACTGAATCCAAAATCCAAGTATTACGATGCCGAGTTTCCTAAACCGGTCCGACTAGGGGCCGCATCCGTAGGATGGCGATCTACTGCTATTGACGAGTGGATCGCTTCCCGAACCGTTTAATTTTTTGCAAAAAAATAAAGGATGATGCAATGAGAAATAAAAACAAAATTAATCATGAGCTTAACCTGAAATTTGACATTCTGCCACGTCATATCAGGCATTGGGCTTCGCATTTGCAATACATAACTGGAGTGGCTATTGAGATAATCATTGTTACGTTATTAGCCTTTTTAGGGCTGGCCTGTCAGGATTTGTACTGTGTTCAGTTAAAGAACAAGCAGCGATCCCTTCTGGCCTTATACCTGTTGCTGCTTTCAAGATCTGGCAGTGGAAAATCAACAATATTCAGATTGTTGAAGGCCCCCTTTGCACAACAAGAGCGGGAGTTTGAAGATGCTTATCGTGCTGAGCTTAAAGCATTTGAGCGAATAAATATTCTTTGGGAGGCAGAGTTTAAAGTACTAAAAAGGCTTTATAAAAAGTCTCTGAGCAAGGGGGAAGATACTACCGAAACGAGTAAGAAAATTGAAGAATGTATTGGCCGACAACCGAAAGCGCCAGTAAGAAAGGTCATTATCACAACGAATCCGACAAGCGAAGCGCTCGCAAAATCAATTGGGCTGGGGTATCAAAATAAGGCGCTTTTTAATGACGAGGCAACCGCAGTGTTCAAGGGGAGTGTGTTCAACAATCCCGCGCTTCTCAATACATACTGGTGTGGAGACAAAGTTACAATAGACAGGGCTGCCACTGAAAGCTTTGTTATTGAAAATTATGTATTTTCATTTTTTTTAGCGATGCAGCCTCAACCATATGACAATACCAGCAGACAGAAAAAAGCAAACATGAGAGAGACTGGATTGCAGGCACGTACACAGATGATAGACATGGAGCAGATTACTGAACCGTGCATCATCAATGGTCATTACACTCATAGCGAGGCGGTGCTTTCTGAATTGTACTCAGTGATAACGCGGCATATAAAAGCGGGGGTGAAGCGAAGAGAAAATGGTGATGAACTAATAACACTTACTCTGGCCCCGGATGCCCAGGAACTGCTGGATAAAACATCGTTAAGTTTGCAGCAAAAGATGAAACCTGGAGGTTCCTTGTATCACTACGATGATGTAGGTGCCCGGATTATCGAGCAGGGACTCAGAATGGCAGGCATTTTTCAGGTTTCTGGTGAACCCGGTTCGACAATAATAACAGAGGAAAATTTGTTATCAGCTTTGAATTTGATGGATTGGTTTGTCAATCATGCAATCGCAAAAATTGATTCTACAAGAGAGCTTAGTGATGAAGAGAAAATATTATTCTGGATGGAATCGCAACTTGTCGAAAATGGTTCCTACGATTTCAGAAGAAATGACATTATCAAAAAGGGTCCAAGATCCATAAGATGCTCTGAGCGGCTTATGCCAGCATTGGAAAAGCTTGAATCAAAAGGAATGGTGCAGCTATTCGAAGAGGCAGGTATCAATTATGTCAAATTTATCGGTTCAACAATGAACCCTGTCGAACTGGCAGCGAGGACCAACACGCCAATACACCAGACTGGCTCGCTGACACTGAGTAAGTTAGCTCGACCAGAATAACTTCAGAGTTATTTTGATTTTATATCAGCTAGTTAGATATATTTTTTACCCAAGCATACTGCGGCTTCCCTCATCACCACGTAGTTGCCTTGGGCACCTAGAAAGGTCCGGTATATGTAATATATATCTGCATTGTATAGGTATCTATATCAATCATGAATAAGCATATAAAACATAGTAGAACATGTCAGTAGTCAAGGTGAGTCTACTGTAAAAGGGCATCGTAACCTTAGCTTAAACCATCCCACAATAACCTGGGTAGTTATCGGCTACCCATTACTCAGTGAACTCATATTATGAAATCACCGTATAAATTAACTGAAAAGCAGTTTAAGTTCCTGCAACAGGAAGCAGCGGAAAAATATAACTCCCTTATATCAAGCTATATGCTCCGTAGAGCATATGACGTGACATCTAATTTTTCAGAGAAACATGACCGGATGTTCACGTTACGGGCCGACTTTCGGTTTGCTCAGTCCCATGTGCCTGGAGAGCCAGATATGCCGATATGCTTTCAGAAAGATGATGAGAAAGCCATTACTCGGGCTATAGAATCCCTGAAAAGCCAGCTACGGGAAGAGCACAAGCGCTCTGGCAGGGCTGGTGAGCCTACACCACTCGGCTATATCTGGGCCAGGGAACGTGTTACCGGGGAACGCCCTCACTACCATCTGGTTCTGCTATTCAACAAAGACGTTTATGGTTATCTGGGAGATTATACAAAGCCTGACGCTGATAATATGGGGACCCGTATTCAGAAAGCTTGGTGCAGTGCGATAGGGCTAAGTTATCCTTACTATGCCAGTCGGGTTGAATTCCCGAAAAATCACAGCGGCTGGTTCACCCGGCAGGATGCGTTAACGTTAAGCCCCGATTATTACGACTTCCTGCTACGTGTTGCTTACCTGGCAAAAACGTACAGTAAAGATTCCCATGACGGCTATCGTAACTTTGGCACTAGCCAGTTAATATGACGGCAGCTGAGAGGCCTTTAGAGCTTATGATGCAGACTTGCCGATAAAAGCGCAGGTCTGCATCTATTTCTTGATTCTATTTCCACCATCACCTGACAAGCTGGCGATAATCACATTCCATCTCATCGATGAAATCATCACCGATTGTCGGAAAGCCATAGCTCAAATGCTCTTTCCCTTTAATTTCAAATAAATTATAGAGATAGCTATCCTTTTGGTTAGCGACGTGAACAGGCATAAAGGGCCTGTTTCTTACGATATTTTCGTTTAGTTTACTGGCGTTGATGATGTTGTATTGATCTCCGGTGATATCAATAACGTAATCTTCCACTTCCAGCCAGAAGTGAGTTATTGCGCCATTTTTACCGGTGACTCCAGTGACCCCTTTCAATTCCAGTTCGGGCCATAATTGCAGAAAGTGGAAGGAAAGTAACATTGAGCAAAGCTTGCAACTCATTACCGGGAAGCCGTGAGGTACAAGGTAGGTTGTTGACGGATCACATGTTTCGAGTATCTTTCGAAACCTATTCGCCTCTTCACGTGCAGTCTCAATGGTAAACAATATTATCCCCCTGATTTAGCATACGAGTGTTTATAAGCATACGTACCAATGGCAGGCTCCTTAGGATTTATTCTGCGTAGTATGAGTCAATGCTGTCCGGTCGAATCATACGTGAAGCCTAGGGAGTTAGACTTTATATAACAGGATTGCGCCATTACCGCACACTCCTGTTTTTCGCTTGTGTGGATTAAGAATTGGTCTTATCCAGTTAGCTTTAATGTTGTTAATTCAACGTCAGTGAGACTGCCACTATCTGCCTTTTTCACAAAGTAAGCCCACCACTGCATCATCGGACGACGTTGCTCAAGGTAATCACTGCGGTTGTAAGCGCGACGTACCTCATTTTTGTCCACATGAGCCAGTGCTGCTTCAATGACATCAGGCGGAAATCCTTTCTCATTGAGTGCCGTACTGGCGATAGAACGTAAGCCGTGTGAAACGAGTACGCCTCCTAAGCCAGCACGCTTCAGTGCGGCATTAACTGTTTGGCTGTTCATTGGCTGGGTTGGTTTGATGCGACTGGGAAAGATAAATTCTCGGCCACCACTGAGTGACTTCATCATTTCCAGAATAGAGAGAGCCTCATCGGATAGTGGAACCGTATGGTCCCGGTTCATCTTCATTCGAGCTGCAGGAATTTTCCATTCGCTAGCATTGAAATCGATCTCATCCCATCGAGCCTCAGCAGCTTCGGCAGGGCGGGTAATGGTGAGAAGCTGCCACATGAACAAGCACCGCGTTGACACACTGATACTTGCTGTACGCATTGTTTGCATTAACTGTGGAAGCTGATCCGGACGGATACTTGGCATGTTTTTCTTTTGCGGTTTCTCGAACGCTTTTCCGATATTTACACTGGGAACTGCATCAATCAGGCCTGTGTTCTGCGCATAAATCATGACTTCGTTAATACGCTGACAAAGGCGTCGGACTGTCTCTAATGCACCTCTGGCCTGGACCGGCTGCACTGCTTTAACCAGAGTATGAGCCTTAATCTCAGTGACACTGATATCACCGATTGCTGGAAAAATATCTCTCTCAAGTGAGCGCCAGATATCGTCGGCATAGTCTTCTGTTACGCTGGCTTTCTTCACATTCCACCAACGCTGGGCAACTAGCAAGAAAGTGTTGGTTTTAGCCTCTTGAGAATTTCTTACCTGTTCTTTCTGATGTTCCTGAGGATCAATGTCTTTCGCCAACAAAACTCGAGATTCAGCTCTGAGTTTACGCGCATCAGAAAGGGAGACAGCAGGGTAGGCTCCGAAGCTTTGCTTGGTTCGCTGTTTTGTCAGAGGTCGATAGTAACGGAACTGCCAGAGCTTACTACCGCTGGACTTGATTAGCAGAGTAAGCCCGTCACCATCATACAGCTGGTAATCGGCATCTTTAGGTTTGGCGGCTTTGATTTCCGTATCGGTTAACGGCTTGGTTTTTCTTGCCATGGGAGTCTCCATGCGTTTAGGCCCAACGAAAACAATAGAGCTTTTCGTTGGGCCTATCAATGGGCCTAAAAGGTTCGGATTTAATTAGTTATCTTCGGACTTCGCGGGACAAATTGAGGGCACAAAAAAGCCCGCAGGGCTTGTGCCGTGCGGGCTCTTAGGACTTCATCGGATGACTCTGGTAATCACCGATGGAAAATTTTGGTGGAGCTGGCGGGAGTTGAACCCGCGTCCGAAATTCCTACATCCTCGGTACTACATGCTTAGTCAGTCTTTACATTCGCCTGGCACCTGCGGACAGACACGCCACTACCAGACTAGCCTGATTAGATTTAACGCTTCAACCCCAGGCAGGGCATCCACGCGATCTCTTTTGGATTTGACCTCTCTTTGATCCCCGTCTTAAGAGCGGAAGCTAGGGAGAGAGGGCTCAGAGCAGGTTATTAAGCTGCTAAAGCGTAGTTTTCGTCGTTTGCGACTATTTTTTTGCGGCTTTTTACGAGGCCAACCGCCCCTCGGCATGCACCTTGGGTTTCGCGAATCCCGTCGAATCCAGAATCAGCCCCAATGTGTTAGGACAAGTATAACAGACTTGTGACACGCGTGACCAGCCCCCGCAACCCCTAATCCTCAAGGATTTAGCGCTCACGCAGCGCTTCTTTTGCGCGATTAAACGGTTTGATTAAATAGTCGACGATGGTTTTTTCACCTGTTTTTATATCCACTGTGGCAATCATGCCCGGTACGATGGAGAAATGGCGTCCCAGTTTGTTCTGTAAGAAGTCCTGATGGGTGCGGATAAACACGCGGTAATAGAAGATTTCCGGTTTCACTTTATCCTGAATGGTGTCCGGTGAGATGGTTTCGACTACGCCTTCCAGACCGCCGTAAATGGCGTAGTCATAGGCGGTTATCTTCACCAGCGCCCGCTGGCCAGGATGGATGAACGCGATATCACGCGGCGACAGGCGGGTTTCGATCAGCAGATGATCGTCCAGCGGCACAATCTCCATCATCTCGCCGTTGGGCGGAATAACGCCGCCAATGGTGGTGACCTGGATATTTTTCACAATACCACGCATCGGCGCGCGTACGGTCAGGCGGGTGACGGAATCCTCGCGTCCTTTTAAAATAGCCGCCAGCATATCCACTTCGGCGTTGGCTTTTGACAGCGCTTCCCGCGCCTGCACGAAATATTGCGAGCGCAGGTCGGTGATTTTTAATCCCAGATCGCTTTTTTGGCGTTGCAGGCGCAGCACTTCTACGTGGCTGGCGGCACCGCTTTTCTCCAGTCGCTGAGTAATGACCAATTCTTTATTTACCGAGACCAGCGCATCCTGCAGTTCCGCCATTGAATCCGCAAGCTGCGCGCGGCGGCTTTTATACAGGCGAGTTTCGGAGGCGATGAGATCCGGCCAGGCGCGCAGCGAATCGGGAAAGACCAGCGGTAGATCGTTAACTTCGGCATTGAGCCTTGCGCTGGAGGCCAGTGAGGCGCGATAACGGGCGGCGCTCTCCCCAACGTTGGACTCTGAACGGGTGGGGTCGAGGCGAGCAACAATTTGATTAGCCTGGACTTTATCTCCCTCGCGGACCGTCAGTTCGGCGAGAATACCGCCATCCAGTGATTGCAAGACTTGCTCTCGCGAGCTGGGGATCACTTTCCCGCTGCCGGTTGAGACTTCATCCAGCTTGCCGAAATATGCCCAGATACCCAGGACGGCAAACAGCAGCGTGCTGAGCAGAATAATGCGGCTGGCCCCGGAAAAACGGTGCTCGCGGCGGATATCGAGGTCGTCCATGGCGGCATCATGCGGATTGGTTTTCATTTTTCCACTCCCGACCGTGAGTTGGGGCAGGTGCCCGGCTCGCATTCAACGCCTGCGCTTTCGGGGCATCCATGACCAGTTGACCTTCTTTCAACACCACCACACGCTCGACCAGTTCCAGAACCGGTACGCGATGGGTGGCGACAATCAATGTGCGGTTACCCAACCACTGGTTGAGGCGCTGAATAAACTCCCGCTCGGTATGTTCATCCAGCGAGGCGCTGGGTTCATCGAGCAGCACGATATTGGGCGATCGCAGCAGCATTCTAGCCAGCAGGATCGACTGCCGTTGTCCACCGGACAAACCGTTGCCGCCTTCCATAATGGGATGCGCCAGCCCTTTGGCGAGCTGTTTAACGAAAGCAGCCGCGCCGCTGACCTCCAGCGCTTCGAAGATCTGCGCGTCGCTGGCGTGCGGTGCGCCGAGGGTCAGGTTCTCGCGTAGGGTGCCGAAAAACAGTCGCGCATTCTGGCTGAGAAAACCGATATTGCGGCGTAAATCGGCCATATCAATTTGCGCCAGACTCAGGTTATCGAGCCGGACATCGCCCTGGATAATCTCCACGCCGCCGGCCATGGCCTGTAGCAGCGTTGATTTTCCGGCACCGTTACGCCCGAGGATCGCCACCCGTTCGCCGGGCATGACTTCCAGACGCGTGATCCGCAGTGGAACGCGCTGATCGTCGCTGTGGTAGCGAAAGTGTGCGTTTTCAAAAAGATAATGGCCGTGAAAAATCTCCTGATGCACCCGGTCTTCGTCGTACTGCGTTTCGGTGGGAAGCTGCATGATGCTGTCTAATCCCATCTTCGCCGCCTTAACCTGTTGCCAGCGGGCCAGCACGCCGCACAGATTAGCCATCGGGGCAATCATTCTGGAACCGAGCATTGAAGCCGCCACCACGGCGCCGGTGGTCATCGTGCCTTCAATGACCATCGGCGCGCCAAACATAATGATGGCGGCGTAGACCAGGCTTTGTACCGACATGCCCCAGCCAATCAGCCCTTGAGTCAGCTTACGCGTGCGTAGCCCTGACTCTCCGGTAATACGGATATAGCTGTTCCACTGCTGTAAAAAGCGGTTTTCCGCCTGCATCAGCTTGATGTCTTCCAGCCCCTGGACGCTTTCGACCAGCACCGCGTTGCGCAGGGTGGATTCATGGGCAGCCTGGTTGGCGAGCACCGCCAGCTTCTTCTGTAACAGCAAGCCAGGCAGGATCATCAGCAGGGCCGCGACGGGGGCAATCCACGCCAGCGGCGGGGCGATAAATGCCAGCACCACGATAAACAGAAAGAAAAACGGCAGATCGACAATGGTCGACATGGTCGAAGAGGTGATCATCTCGCGAACTTGTTCCAGCTCGCGCAGTTGAGAAATAAAGCTCCCCGTCGAGCGGGGGACGGCGCTGTTGCGCAGCCGCAATGCGTGGCTAAACACGCGATCGGAAATGCGCATATCGGCGCGTTTGCCAAGCAGATCCATTATGTGGGTACGCGCTTCGCGCAGCAAAAAGCCAAACAGCACCGCCACCAGAACACCGGTAGAGAGAACATACAGCGTTGGATAAGACTGGGCGGGGATCACCCGGTCATAGACCTGCATGGAAAAGATAATCCCGGCGAGCGACAGGACGTTAATCAGAAAGGCGGCAATCATGACCGGCAGGTAAGGGCGGATGTCCTTTAACACCAGTTCGCGCATCCAGTCGGGCTTGAAGCGCGAAATATAGCGGTCTACCCGACTGTCCTTCAGCGCCGACAGCGGGCGCAGCGCGGTAATGCTCACGATCTCCGGCAGAAGTTCTGCAATCGTTAACCTGTTACGCTGGCCCTCTTCGGCGATGATGAAAACATCTAACGTATCTTCGCCGTTGAAATGTTCTATTACCATCAGTTGGCCGTCGCGCAGTTCCGCCACCACTGGCAGGCGCCATTGACCGAACGCCTGCGCGGCGGTATTCAGCGCATGAAATGACAGTCCCGCCTGACGCGCCAGTTGCGACAGGGCCGTGGCCCGGCTTTTTCCCGCAAACCATGGGGCGTTGGCCTGGATTGCGCCAGGAGAACAGGCCACGCGATAGTGATTGGCAATATGCGTCATCGCCTGCGCCCACTGGCTCAGGGCGTGTTCGCCAATTACATCATCCGCATGTGAATCGAGGTTGCTCATAGCTTGATCTCCACCGATTGAATGCTGCGATTATTTAAGGCGAACGCCTGGCGAAGCGAGCCGGTGTTATAGAGACAGTTCAACTGGAGCTGGCGCAGCTGGTTTTGAGTCTGGAGTTCAGCAAAACGGGCCTGATACACCTCTTGCTCGGCGTTAAGCACGTCGAGCAGCGGGCGCGAGCCAAGGTCAAGATATTGCTGTTGATAAAGCTCGCGCGTTTGTTCGCTCAGCCGCTGTTGGCGACGTAGAATTTGCAGGGCGGTGGCGAGGCTCATCGCCTGGCTGCGGGACTCCAGTAATTTCTGCCGTACTTCGAGTCGGGTGCGCTGGATGGAGTATTGTGCAGATTCTACCGCATGGCTGGCGGCGTTGCGTCTGGCGGTGAGTCCGCCTCCCTGATACAGCGGCATCTCAACTTTTACCCATGCAGAATACTGGGTTTTGTCGAGTACCTCATGGCTGGGGTATTTGTCGTTGAGATAGTGCTGAACCGACGGTTCCAGAGAGATGGTGGGCGTCATCTGCGCGTTGGCGTAGTCGAGATTTGCCTGCGCTACATTCGCTTGTGCCCAGGCCGCCAGGACCGCGGGAACCAGTTTATCGTCCGGTTTGACCACATCACAACTGCTGTCCAGTTTGACCGGGAATTCATTGCTGATGCCGTTAAGCGAGTTCCAGCCGAGGAAGCTCATCAGCGTTGCCTTGCTGCTGTCGAGATTGGCCTGATACTGCGCCAACTGAGAACGTGCAGACTCGATACGCGCATCGGTTTGCACCACGTCTGACAGCGAGGTTGCCCCTTCATCATTGCGTTGACGGGTCAGTCGACCAATGCCGTTTAAGGCGGTGAGCTGCTCTTCGGCGGCGTCCACCATTTGCTGCCACGTCTGCACCTGGACTATCGCGTTGGCGGTGGCGTGGGCGATGGTATCAATACTGAGTAACACATTCGCCTGCTGTTGTGCGGCTCCGGCGGTCTCGGCGCGGACCTGGCTTGCCACTTTGCCGAAGTCGTACAGCATTTGCGATACCGAAATCACCAGCGCCGGGCTAAAGCCGTGGTCGGTGTAGGTATTGCTGTAACCGTTGTTCATTCCGGCAGAAACCTGCGGGTAATATTTTGACTTCGCCACGTCGATTTGCTCGTTTTGTGAGAGCAGTTTGCCGATGGATTCACGAATAGAAGGATGCCAGCTCACGGCACGACTCACCGCGTCGTTGAGCGTCAGGCTACCGGGAGCGGCAGCGCTCAGCGGCAGATCGGCAACCGCGCCGTCAAGCGAGGGAAGCATCTGGCTAGTGGCCAGTCCTTCCGGCGTAATAATTTGCGGTTCATCTTCGGCATTCACCCGCAGGGTACAGAGCGTTAATGCCAGCAGTAAGGCAACAGGCGCGACATTTCTCATAGATTATCCCTTACAAAATACGGCAGCGACGACTGTTATTGCCCCGGATGTCATCGCATCCGGGGCTGTAGTTATGGCGCTTTAACGCTATATGTTCACTTCAGGGCACAATGTGATTTTGTTGTACCAGCTCGTCGAGCGTGGTGTGTACGTTCTCCAGCGTGATGAGATTGGTTGAGTGATAAGTGTTGCCCGTACCGTCACGGTCGATGGCAATAACCGTGTTGTTACCGCTGGTGGTAACGGTGAGGTAGTTGCCGAGCGTCGCGTTCTGCCCGTTCCAGCCCACCAGCAGGTCACCGATATCGATTTTGTCACCCTGGGCCAGCGAGAAGTTGGTCCAGGTGTCCGCTGTTCCGTTACCGCCGGTAGCGTCGTTGGCATTGAGCAGGTGATAAATCAGCGTATCGCCGTAGGCGCTGCCAGTCAGGCGATCGGCATCGACGGTACTCACCACTTGCGGATTCATATTGATGGTCAGCGTAGCGGTATCGGTATGGCCATTCAGGTCGTTAAGGGTGTAGGTAAATGTCTCTTTGGTGACGATGGTGGAGAGCGAGACATCGCTGTTGAGGGCATAGGTGTAATGACCATCAATGCCAATGGTCAGTTTGCCGTACAACCCGTTAATGATGGCGCTGGTCGTGCTGCTCAGCGGATCCAGCGTGGCGGCGCTGCCGCCCGTGCCATTCACCGTTAGCAAGGTATGCACGCTGGCAATATGGTCTCCGTCATAAATATTGCCGGTGACGCTATTCGCTGTGGAAGTCTCGAAGTTTTGCAGGTCGATTATCGTGCCTTTCACGCTGGGGGTGATGGTGATATTCCCCAGCCCCAGAGCCCCGACGCTGCCGGTATAGTCGAGGCGATAGTTGCCGGGGTGCAGTACTACCCCGCTGAGGGCAATATCAATATTGCCGCCAATCAGCAATCCGCCATTGAATGAGTTACCGGCAATCTTGACGTTGTTGCTGTCATACAGCGCCCAGGTGACGGTCAGTCCGCCCAGCGTCAGACCTGAAGCGACGTTAAAATGCAGTATGGCGTTTTGCACCGCCGTTCCCGTCGCGACTTCAATGACGCCAGTACCATTTTGTGAGGTGGGTGAAAGGAGTTGGGCGCTCCAGCTGGCGTTGCCAACGCTGTTGTCGGTAAACGACCTGGATGTATCGGCCTGGGTGGTGACCGCCATCTGGCTGCTGATGTCGTTTACGGCATCCAGCGCCTGTGGGGTTGCCGTAATGTTCAGCGACGCGCTGCCGGTATCGCCGTTTGGTGCTTTGACCTTATACACGAAGCTGTCCGGCGTATTGATACCGTCTGCGCCCAGTCCGCTTCTCAGCGTGTAGGTGTAGTTCCCTTTCGCATCAATAGTCAGCGTGCCGTACTGTCCGTTAATGGTGGTAGTGCCCGTTGTGTTAACGGTGACACCGTTAACTTCGGTGATAACGGTATTAGCCGGAGCCGAGTCGTTGGCCAGCAGATTTCCATTGGTTGCTGCACTCAGACTGTCGACGGCGTAGGTGTGATCGGCCTGAATATTCAGGGTATAGCTGGTCAACAGCGTCAGGCCGCCGGAAGCGTTAAGCAGGAACAGATAGTCACCGCCCGGCAGCGTAATGGTATACGCCGATGAACTGCCGCCCAGCAGGGCGGTGACCCAGTTCGGCTGTACCCGGTACTGCTCATACTGCTGAATAGACTCGTTGAAGCGGTAGACATAGAGATCAAAGCCGCCCAGCGTTACGCCAAGTACGTTGGCCTGAACCGTGATCGTTCGTGTCGCGCCGTCATCAACATTGAATTTAATCGGATTGGTCAAACCGTTGACCAGGCTGACATCCAACAATTGTCCCAAACCAACGCTGGCGAGCGTGAAGCCGGTTTGTTGTGATGGATGGTTGTCGACTGCGATGACCTGCGTCCCGTAAGTCAGCGCAGCCACATCGTCTGCCGCCGTTACCGTGCTGGTGGTTGGGGCCTGACCCAGCGTGACCACCAGTTTTGCCGAGGAGTGATCGCTGCCATGCGTTAGCGTGTAGGTGAAGCTTTCGGAACGTCCATACACTGAGATTGACGTATTGGTCAGAGTATAGGTGTAGCTACCATTCTGATTGATATGCAGGGTGCCGTATTTTCCCTGTATATCAATGCCGCCCGCCGGGATGTTCACCACGTTGCCGTTACCGTCAGTGATGGTGGTGACCAGCGTGCCGGAAGGGGCGTTATCCTGCCCATTGGCGGGATCGGTATCGGTGATGATATTGCCAGACTCGGTAGTACCACCGGTGATGGTCCCTGCGCTGGCTTTTACCACCGAGACATCAAGGCTGGTGTATGCCCCTGTCGCCAGTAGGTTGGTGTTGTAGCTGACCACGCGGTAATCCCCGCCAGTCAGTCCGCTGTAATTGAGCGTTACGCCCGAGGCGCCCAGGGTGAGCAGGCTGGCAAAGTCTGGTTTCCCGGTATCCACCACCGTTACCCAGGCATTCAGCCCGGTGTCAAAGCGCTGGATGACGACTTCAAGCGTGTTTAATAGCGACAGCACCACGCCGGTCGCTGCGGCATTGATCGTAATGGATCCGCTGCCGCCAGAAGCGATGCTGAAATTGACGCTTGCTGTATCGTTCCCCAGCACGTTGGCGACATTTCCCAGCGCATTGACCAACAGGAAACCATAATCGCTTTGATGCTCGGTGCTGACGGTGACATCGGTTTGTAGAGGCAGACTGGTGACATTGTCTTCAGCCAGCAGCGGCAATACCGGCGCGATAGCGCTTGTTGGCAATGAGGTATTTCCCGCCGCATCGGTCGCCGTGGCGGACAGCGACTGCCCCTCAATCTGGCGAACCGGCAGGTTGACGCTGTAGACACCGCTGCTGTTGGCGATTGCCGTCACGCTGGTGCCGCCGGGCAGAGAGATGGTAACCGTGCTTCCCGCTTCGGCGACGCCGCTGATGGTACCGCCATCGGCGCTGATCAGTATCGTTGGTGCGGTCGGCGGCGTGGTATCCACAATCACGCTGAACGAGCCGGACACCCCGCTTACGCCGTTGGCGTTTGTTGCCGTGGCGGTAAACGTGTGGTTACCTTCGCTGAGCGCGCCGGATGGGGTAAAGTTCCAGAGCCCGTTACTATCTGCGGTCGTACTACCCATGAGTACGCCGTTGTTGTACAGATTGATGATGGCGTTAGCCTGCGCCGTTCCGCTAAGGGCTGGACGGGTATCATTGGTGGTTTTACCTGCCGCGACCAGACCTGTAATTGTGCCCACGTCGTCAAATACGCTGGCAATAACCGGCGCAGGCGGTACGCCAGTAAACGGTGCCAGCACGTTACCCGCTGTGCCGATGTTGCCTGCGGCATCCTGTGCGCTGACCAGCAGCGTTTGCCCACTGATTTGCGGTGGGCTCAGCGTGAAGGTGAAATTACCGGAGGCGTTGGCTGTTGCGGTACCAAGTACGGTTCCGCTGCTGGAGGTGATGATCACCGTACTGTTCGCTTCGGCAACGCCGGTCAACGTGGTGCCGTTGGCGTTGACCGCCAGACCGGTTGGAATACCCGGTGCGACGGTATCGACCACAATTGCGGAGGCAGACGATAGCCCGCTGGTATTACCTGCGGTGTCTGTTGCTGTGATGGTGAAGGAATGCGTCCCCTGACCCAACGCCGTAGGTGGCGTGTAATTCCAGCTGCCGCTGCCGTCCGCCGTTACGCTGGTTACAAAGGTGCCGTTATCATAAATATCGACCCGAGCGTTGGCTTCCGTGGTGCCGTTTAACGTTGGGCGTGCGTCGTTGGTTGGCTGATTATTGCCAATCACCCCGGTGTTTGGTCCGACATCGTCAATAATGCTGCTGATTGAAGGCTGCGTTGGTGCCGTGGTGTCGACCACTACGCTAAAGCCTGCCGTTGCGCCGCTGGTGTTGCCCGCCGCATCGGTGGCGGTGACGGTGAAGGTGTGCGATCCATTCGCCAGCGGCGTGGTTGGGGTAAACGTCCAGCTGTTATTACTATGTACCAGCGCCGTGCCCAGCAGGGTGCTGCCGTCATAGATGCTGACGGTGCTGCCTGCTTCGGCGGTACCGTTGAGCGTTGGTCGGGCATCGTTAGTCAGTTGCCCGTTGCTAAGTCCCGCGTTGAACACACCGCCTGCGACGTCATCCACCACCGAGGTCAGGAGCGGCGCTGACGGCGCGATCGTGTCAACGTTGATAATAAATTCGCTTGAGGTGGGGCTGACGTTCCCGGCGGCATCCGTGGCAATGGCGGTAAAGACATGCGGGCCGTTGCCCAGTGTGGCAGGCAGATATTCCCAGGTGCCATCTATTGCCGCTGTCACCGTCGCCAGCAGCGTGCCATTATCGTAGATGGCTACCCGGGCACCGGCTTCCGCCGAGCCGTTCAGTACGGGGCGAGTATCATTGGTGTAAGCGCCGTTCGACAGCGTTCCGGTTCCCGGCACCACGTCATCAAAAGCCTGGATAATCGTTGGCGCAAGCGGGGCAACAGTATCAACAACGATGTTAAATCCAGCGGACGTTGAGCTAACGTTTCCGGCTGCGTCGGTTGCTGTCACCGTCAGCGTGTGGTTGCCGTTGCTCAGCGCTGTTCCCGGCGTGAAAATCCATGCACCGCCCCCGTCTGCCGAAACGGTATCGATCAGCGTGCCGTTGTCGTAAATTTTAACCGTTGAATTGGCCTCTGCCGTGCCGCTGAGGGTAGGGCGCGCATCGTTTGTCGCCTGGCCGTTGTTCAGATTTCCGGTCAGCGGGCCGACATCATCGGTGACCTGAGTTATGAGCGGTGCGTTCGGCGATACGGAATCAACCGTGAGCGTAAAGCCGTTGGAGGCAGGGCTGGTATTGCCCGCGCTGTCGGTGGCGGTGACGGTCAGCGTATGCGTACCGTTACCCAGCGCATCTGTTGGGGTAAAACTCCAGGTGCCGCCAGCGCCGACGGTGGTGGTGCCAATCGGCAAGCCGTCACTCAGAACGGTGATGGTTGCGCCAACTTCACCGCTGCCGCTCAGTGCCGGGCGGGTTTCGTTCGTCGTCTGACCGTTACCGATCGGCCCGGTGGTGGGAGCAGTGTTGTCTTGCACCGTACTGATGACCGGCGCTACGGGAGCAATAGAATCCAGTTCGAGGGTAAAGGATGAAGAGGCTCCCCCGGTGTTACCGGCCTGGTCAGTAGCCACCGCAGTAAAGACATGCTGACCCTGGCCTAGTGCGCTTCCCGGTGTAAAGGTCCAGTTGCCTGAGCCATCTACTTGCGCAGTACCGATGTCGACACCTTTATCTTTAATGGTGATGATGGCACCCACTTCCCCTGTGCCGTTCAGCGTAGGCTGCGCGTCGTTGGTCAGTTGCCCGTTTGCCAGCGATGTATTGCCTGGCTGATCGTCAATGACTGAGGTGATGACCGGGGCTGCGGGCGGTAGCGTATCGACGACCAGTGTGAACGGTGGTGTCGCAGGGCTGATGTTACCTGCGCCATCCGTGACGGTTGCAGTCAGCGAGTGGCTGCCTTCACTGAGCGCAGGAGCTGGCGTAAAGCTCCAGTTGCCACTTCCGTCGCTGATCGCCGTGCCGATCACCGCGCCATTATCGCGAATAGTGACCACAGAGTCCGCTTCAGTGACGCCAGCAAGCGTCGGGGTGTTATCGTTGGTTGACTGTCCGGACGTCAGGTTTTGAATGGTGCCAACGTTGTCTGTGACTGTGACAATGGTGGGGGCATTCGGAATTAAAGTATCAACAATGATCAGAAAATCAGCGGAGGCATCGCCTTGGTTGCCAGCAGCATCGGTTGCGCGAGCGGTAAAGAGGTGATTGCCTTCTCCCAGCGCGTCTGTCGGGGTAAAGCTCCAGAATCCGTTGCTGTTTACTGTGGTTGTGGCATAAGCGATACCGTTATCGTAGAGGGTGATGGTTGCTCCCGCTTCGCCGGTTCCGTTTAAGGTCGGGCGTGAGTCATTGGTAATTTGTCCTTTATCCAGCGGCCCACTGCCGGGCGAAACGTCATCGATAATGCTGGTGATGAGCGGTGCCAGCGGCGCGGTGGTGTCGATGGTAATGGCATAATTGGGTGACTGCCCGCTGGGTATTGAGTTGACGGTTTGTGACACTGCGAAGTTATAGGTTGTGCCGTTAGTTAGCGGGGTGAGCAACTGATAACTCCAGGCGCCGGAAACCGCATCGGCGGTGACCGTGGCGATAGACGCGCCATTTTGATAGATAGTCACTGTAGCCCCAGCCGTGGCGGTTCCTTGCAACAACGGTAAGGTATCGTTAGTGGTTTTACCGCTGCCGATTTCGCCCATGCCGGGGGCTACGTCATCCACGATCTCAAGAGTTGGCGGATGTGGAACGCTGGAGGTGGCAGCGGTAAACGGGGTGGGATTGCTCTGGTTACCCGCGGGATCCTGGGCGATGGCATTCAGTGCCTGACCAGCCGTTTGCGCTGGTGAAATCGTGATGACGTAATTTCCTGAACCGTCTGCGATCCCCTGACCGAGAACCGTTGTTCCGCTGCGAATAATGACGGTGCTGCCTTCTTCGGCCGTACCACTAACCTGTGTGCCATCAGGGTTAACGCTAGTAACAATTGGGTCGCCGGGAGGCAGCGTATCAATCTTCAATATCACCGGATTGCCTGCCGCCAGCACGTTACCCGCGGCATCTTTGGCACCGAACGTTAGCGTATGGGTGGCATTTGGTGTCAGAGGAACATCCACACTCCAGGTGCCGTTCGCGGCAACGGTGGCCGTGGCAATTGCAACAGGATTGCCACCCTCATAAATGAGCACGGTACTGCCCGGCGTGCCGGTCCCGCTTATCGTCGGGGTGGTATCGTCCGTCACGCTGTTGTTGGTCAGTGAGCCGGTAATGATCCCGACGTTATCCTGAATATCCGTTACCTGCGGCTGGGTCAGCGTTGTGGTGTTAACCGTAAACGAGACGCTGTTTGAGCTGCCGCTGGTATTACCTGCCGGATCGGTGGCGGTGGCGGTCAGCGTGTAGCTGCCGTTTGCCAGTGCCGTTCCGGGAGTAATACTCCAGACGCCGCCAACGACCGTTGTGGTGCCGATCACCGTACTGCCGTTGTACAAGGTGATGGTATCACCGTCTGTGCCGGTTCCGCGAATAGTCGGGGTTGTGTCGTCGGTTACCGCGTTGGGGGCGAGGTCGCCCTGGAAACCGCCGACGTTATCATTGGCGGCGATAATAACCGGAGGAGCAGATGGCGTAGTGTCGATTTCCAGGTTAGTCGCCACTGATGGCTGGCTAACGTTGCCAGCCGGATCGGTTGCGGTGACGGTTATCTGGTAACTGCCTGGGGCGACAGGGGCGGGTGGCGTAAAGCTCCAGGTGCCGTCTGCGCCAACCGTTGCCGTACCTTGCAATGGCGGAGTACCGCTAAGATAAATGGTAATCAGATCGCCGGCGCTTCCCGTACCGCTAAAGGTTGGCGTGGTATCGTTGGTGATACCGTTAGTGACGATCCCCGTGATCGGATTGGCGTCGTCAGTGATGGTTGGTGGTTCGGGTTTCACTGGTGGTAGATTATCCACCGTCAGCGTAAAGCCAGCGGATGGGATCCCCACGTTGCCTGCTACGTCAGTCGCCGTGGCGGTGAATTTGTGCGGGCCATCCAGAAGCGGAGTGTCTGGGATAAATGTCCAGGTCCCATTTGGCTGTACGAGGGCGCTGCCAATCGGGGCGCTATTATCATAAATAGTAATAGTCGCACCCGGTTCACCGGTTCCCGACAGTGTGGGTTCGGCGCTTTTCGTGCTGCCACCGTTAATCAGCGTTTGTGTGCTGCTGCCAACCAGGCCTTCCGCCGATGAGATGACAGGGGCGGCGGGTGGGGTGGTATCGATGGTCAGCGTGAAGTTCCCGGCGCTGCTGGCGTTACCCGCCGCGTCGGTTGCGATAGCCGACAGCGCATGTGGACCTTCACTCAGCGGTTGAGTGACCTGGAAACTCCAGGTGCCCCCGGCCAGGACCGTGGTGGTGCCTATTGGCGTGGCGCCATCATAGATAGTGATGGTGGAGTCGACGGTCCCGGTTCCCTTCAGCAGCGGCAGGGTATCGTTTGAACGGCTGCCGGTGGGCAGATCGGTTGGTGCATTCCCGACGTCGTCCGTGGCGCTCACAATAACGGGCGCTGCGGGTGCCAGGGTATCAACGGTCACGATGACAGGATTGGGGGAAGTGACGACGTTCCCGGCGGCATCCGTTGCGGTCACCGTAAAACGGTGAGTGCCTTCGGCGAGGGCCTCATCGGTTGTAACGTTATGGCTCCAGGTGCCTGTTCTGTCGATAAAAAAGACTGCCATTTGCAGACCATTATCATACAGCGTCACCAGCGAACCGGGTTCACCGGTTCCTGAGATTGTTGGCGTTTTGTCGTTGGTGAATCCGTTGTTCGCGACGTTGCCGGTGATGCTGCCAACGTCATCGTAGATAAGCGTAATAACCGGTACGCTGGGGGCGATGCTGTCGACAATGATTTTCCAACTGGCGGCGGTGCTGGTGTTATTAGCGGCATCGGTTGCCGTCACTGTAAATACGTGTGCCCCCTGGCCCAATGCCGAGGTGGGCGTATAGTTCCAGTCACCGTTGATATCAGCGGTAATGGTCGTAAGCAGAGTTCCGTTATCGTAAATTTTGACCTGAGAGCCGGCCTCTGCTTTGCCCTCAATTTTCGGTTTATCGTCGTTGGTTAACCCATTGTTATTGATGGGGCCTGTGATATCGGCGACGTCATCAGTAACGGCAATGATAACGGGTTGGTTTGGCGCGGTGAGATCCGGGGCAACAGCTGAAGTTGGCAGGCTTTCGTTACCAGTGCTGTCCGTTGCGGTGACGTTTACTGTTTCATTGTTGATTTTCGACGGGGTGATCTGGACGGTGAAATTGCCGCCGCTGTCAGCCTGACCCACGCCAATAGGAGCCCCGTTGCTGTCTTTGACGGTGATGGTACTTCCGGCTTCGGCGTGACCGCTAACCGCTCCACCATTTCCTGCAACTGTGACGCCTGTCGGCGCATCAGGTGCGGTGGTGTCCGGTGCGTTGACAGAGGCGTCGTCGCCCTTGTTGCCTGCGGTGTCGGTCGCATTTGCCGTAAGGGTCTCGCCGTTGGTTTGTGGCGGAACCAACGTTGCGGTGAAATCCCCATTTGTATCGGCAGTTGCTGTTCCAATGATATTGCCATCCGGATCCAGAATATTGACCGTACTGTTGGGTTCGGCCTTGCCGGTGACCTGGTCTCCAGTGCCATTAACTAGCAGGTTTGTTGGGGGCTGTGGCGCGGTAATGTCTGGTGCAAGCGCAGTTTCTGGCAGGCTTGGGTTTCCTGCCGGATCGGTTGCGATGGCTTCAATGGTTTCGCCATTGGTCTGTGGTGGGTTAATGGTGATGGTAAATGAGCCATCCGGCCCGGCGACTCCGCTGCCGATCTGAGTTCCGCTACTGCTGGTGATAACTACGGTATTGCCTGGCTCGGTCGTTCCGGTGACGACAGTCCCATCCGCAGATACGTTGAGATCATCAGGTGGCGACGGTGGTTGGGTGTCGATGTTGATATTGAACGCTGGTGACATGCCTCCTGTACCTGACTGGTTTGTCGCGGTGGCGGTGAAGGCGTGTAACTCATCTGATAACGGGGAGCTGGAAGTCCATGTCCAGTTACCGTTACCGTCAGCCAGTACGCTGACGATAATTGTGCCGTTGTCGTAAATAGTCACTGTGCTGTTGGCATCGGCAGTGCCAGAGAGCGTGGGGGTATTATCGTTGGTGGCCTGATTGTTGCTCAATGGCCCGGTTGATGGGGAGAAGTCATCCATCACGCTGACGATAACCGGTACGCCAGGATAGCCCGAGTTCGTCGCATTGAATGGGGTATCTGGCCCGATGTTACCGGCCTGGTCCTGAATCTTCGCGATTAGCGCTTCACCGTGCGTCTGTGAAGGTGAAATCGTGATGACGAAATTGCCGGTTTGGCCGACCGCTATTGAACCCAGAACCTGATTATTGCTACCGATGATCATCACCAGGCTTCCAGCCTCAGCACTACCGGTTACCTCAGTGCCTTCCGGATTAACGGAGGAAATGACCGCGCCTTCAGGCGGGGTAGTATCGACGGTGAATGTAGGTACGCTCGTTTCCGAGCTCACGTTACCCGCATCGTCAGTTTGCGTCAGCGTCAGATTGTGAACACCGTCGCTAAGCGGTGTGTCCGGTGTAAACGTCCAGTTGCCATTGCCATCCACCTGGACCATACCAATCAGAATGCCGTTATCAGAAATGCTGATGTAAGAACCGGCTTCGCCAGTGCCTGTGAGCGTTGGCGTGGCATCGTCGGTTACGCCGTTAATACCGATCAAGCCTTTAATGGAACCGGAATCGTCAGTTACTTCTGTGACCACTGGGGCGTCGGGGGCAAGCGTATCGACAATAATCTCCCAACTGTCTGACATGCCGCTGCTGCCTGTACCGTCTGATGCACTGACGGTAAACTTGTGGGTACCGTCTGCGAGTGGAGAGGATGGCGTAAACGACCAGTTGCCGTTGGCATCGATAGCGACTTGGCCGATTTCTACGCCGTTATCAAAAATATGCAATGTAGCATTTGCGGGGCCGGTACCCTGGAGAGTGGGCGTATTATCGTTGGTGGATTCCTGCTGATTAACAGGACCAGTAATTAGCTCCTGGTCATCGATTACACTGGTAATAATCGGCACATCTGGTGCGTTAGGTGTTGTCGTTGGCGGATCGCCACCATCGCCATCGTCATTACCGTTTCCACCACCATCGCCGTTACTGTTGCCATTACCGCTTCCGGCGTTGTTATCGCTCCCACCGCCGCCACCTCCACCGCCGCCACCTGCGGCAAGGCCAATTCCGCCAGCAACCGCGATCCCGCCAAGAACCCACGGCCAGACGGCGCCGCCTTCATGGCTTCCCTCGGCAGTCATTAGCGGAGTGAGATCGTCTAAATGCTGGAAGTGGAACGCTCCATCAGTATCCTGAACCCACCACAGCGCGCCATTGCTGTCTTCCAGAACAAGCTGGTTTTGCGCATCACCTTTTCCGACGTAGAAGTTTTTAATGGTGATGGTTTCACCCGAGTGGAGTGTGACAACCAGATCCTGATTAACGCGTGTTAGTTGACTTACCTCCTCACGCGACACCGACAGTTTCACGATAGAAGGCGAACTGAGCGTAACTTCAGAGGATTCAACATTTGTGGAAACGCCAGTTAATTTTGATACAACGGCGAGTAGACGCATATGTTCACTCCTGATGGCATGTCGGGAGTATTAATCCGCAACAGCGCGCTGGGAAAATGAGCAGACAGGGGCCCCGTTCATCATAAAGATGAATTTACACATGTAATTACATTGATTAGGTCATGCAGGTGTTCGTTTACTTAGTAAATACGTTCGGGACCTGCCGACTGAATAGTTCTTTCGTATTAGATGATATAGTCAGAAAGAAAGTATTCTGCAACTTATCCATATTAAAAATATATTTGTCTAATTGAAAAGGATACTTTCCGGTGCGTATTTAATGATTTGTTTTTTGTTAACTTATTGTATTTTAATGCTTTTTATTTAAATTGAAATGTGGGGGATATAATAAACAACAGTAATAATAGTGTTATAAAATAAATCTAAATATAGGCAATATGGTCTTGAAGTTTTATTTTATTAGACTATGGGTCGCTACGGTAATGCCATGGGAGTTTATTTCATACCTGAACGATTCAGCACAAATAAACCATAAATTTGATGAATGTATTGGGTGGGTTTCAATAACTAAAAAATAAGAACCAGTCTCAGGGTGAGAGACTGGTCACAGAGGAGTAGCGTTTAGCGACCAGCATTTTTCATAATGCGCGCTTTATCTAACTGCCATTCGCGTTCTTTCACATCGGAGCGCTTGTCGTGCTGTTTCTTACCTTTTGCGACGCCAATTTTCACTTTGCACCAGGCATTTTTCCAGTACAGTGAAAGCGCAA
Organism: Citrobacter sp. Cf118; assembly: GCF_030334095.1. Lineage (NCBI taxonomy): Bacteria > Pseudomonadati > Pseudomonadota > Gammaproteobacteria > Enterobacterales > Enterobacteriaceae > Citrobacter > Citrobacter sp. Cf118. The sequence goes on from NZ_JAOWES010000086.1 coordinate 244,046, forward strand.
CGACGGTATAACCGTCACGATTCATACGACCATACAGGGAGTCGAGTTCACGCTGGTTTAACAACAGCTTACGGGTACGGGTGGGATCACATACCACATGCGTTGAGGCAACAGCCATTGGCGTGAAGTTGGCGCCAAACAGGAACGCTTCGCCGTCTTTAAGGATGACATAGCTATCGCCGATGTTAGCTTTACCTGCGCGCAGAGATTTGACTTCCCAACCTTGCAGAGCGAGTCCTGCTTCGAACTCTTCTTCAATAAAGTATTCGTGTCGTGCGCGCTTGTTAAGCGCGATTGTGGCTGAGCCAGGTTTGTGTGCTTTTTTCTTCGTCATAATGCCGCTCAGTATAGGTAATCTGGAATCGAAAAACACCCCATTTCATCCAGCGGGGCGCAAGGCGCTATCTTAGCACGAGTTAGGCTATAGCGTTTTTTTTAGCGGGGGATAAATGGTATTATTTGTGTGATTGATATTGATGGAAATTGTTATGCCTCAGATTAGCCGGACCGCTTTAGTACCTTACAGTGCGGAACAGATGTATCAGCTAGTGAATGATGTTAAATCCTATCCCCAGTTTTTACCGGGTTGCACCGGTAGCCGTGTGCTGGAGTCAACTCCGGGACAGATGACCGCGGCTGTGGATGTCTCGAAAGCAGGGATTAGCAAAACGTTCACCACGCGCAATCAATTGACCAGTAACCAGAGCATCCTGATGCATCTGGTCGACGGCCCGTTCAAGAAACTCATTGGCGGATGGAAGTTTACGCCACTGAGTCATGAAGCATGTCGTATTGAATTTCATCTCGATTTTGAGTTTACCAATAAGTTAATCGAGCTGGCGTTTGGTCGTATCTTTAAAGAACTGGCTTCAAACATGGTGCAGGCCTTCACGGTTCGCGCGAAAGAGGTTTACAGTGTCAGCGTCGGCTAAAATTGTCGTTGAAGTGGCGTATGCGCTGCCCGAGAAACAGTATCTACAGCGTGTAACGCTGCAACAGGGTGCTACGGTGGAAGAGGCTATCCGCGCTTCCGGGCTGCTGGAATTACGTACCGATATCGATCTCAGCAAAAATAAAGTCGGGATATACAGCCGTCCGGTAAAGCTTGCTGATGTTCTGCATGACGGCGATCGGGTGGAAATATACCGGCCACTGATTGCTGATCCGAAAGAGCTGCGCAGACAGCGAGCAGAGAAATCCGCTAAAAAATAGCAGACAATAAAAAAGGTGCTCATTGAGCACCTTTTTTTGATCTGTTAATCCTACTTGTTGTCGGTCAACGTAGGTTTATTATCAATGTTGGTCAAAACGCCGCTGCTGTTAAAAGTCAGCGTCAGTGTTTGCTGGGTTACGCCTTCATGACCAGGTTGCTGACGGAACACATAAAACCAGGTGTTAGTGCCAAAAGGATCGGACATCATTGGTGTACCCAGAGCATAAGCAACCTGCTGTTGCGTCATACCCGTGCGCACTTTGGCGACATCGGTAGGTGTCAGATAATTTCCCTGGTTGATGTCAGGGCGGTAAACCACTCGCTCCAGAGTGGAACAGCCTGCAGTCAACATCAGTAGTACTGCTGCAGCAGCAGTCAGCGTTTTACAGCGCATAGTGATTTGATTCCTTTTCGGGCCCGAGCAGTACGCGGCTCATATGTAATATGCCGATGATAATAGACCTTTCACCACTTTAAAACCTTTTGCTGTCGGGTCGGTCGGCGATTTTATGTTGAACTCAGACCTTAACAAGGTAAAAAAGTTTATGCCGCCAGCAGTTCTTTTGCATTTGCGAGGGTATTGCGCGTTACTTCGCTACCTCCGAGTAAGCGGGCTAATTCCTGCAGACGAGCGCGTTTATCAAGTGGCTGCATGTGTGTTTCGGTCATCGCGCCGTCAGTTTCTTTGCTGACATAGAAATGTTGATGACCGCAGCCAGCAACCTGCGGCAGGTGAGTAACACACATTACCTGGGTTGACTCGCCCAACTGACGCAGCATTTTTCCCACCACCGCAGCAGTCGGGCCGCTGATGCCGACATCTACTTCATCGAAAATCAGCGCCGGTGTTTCCATTTTACGTGCGGTAATAACCTGAATAGCCAGCGCAATGCGCGACAGTTCCCCACCGGAAGCGACTTTCGCAATCGGCTGCAACGGCTGGCCTGGGTTAGTGGTCACTTTAAACTCTACGCGATCGGCACCGTCTGAGCTCAAATGATGTTCCTCAAATTTCACATCAATGCAAAAGACACCGTGCGGCATTGAGAGAGTATGCATGCTCTCTGTAATAAGCTGTCCCAGTTCCTGAGCATAATGCTGGCGCTGTTGGTGCAGCATTTTTGCCGTTTCCAGTGCCTGCTGGTGGTGATTGTTCACCGCCAGGGTTAAGGTTTCGAGAGAGTCGGCCTGATCGTCTAACTGCTGTTGTTCATCCAGCAATGACTGATAGAACTGTGGCAGCGCTTCAGGGGCAACATGATGCTTTCGCGCCAATGAGATTTGTTTGGAAATACGCTGCTCAAGTTCGAACAAACGGTTAGGGTCTAAATCCAGACGATCGCAATAGTGGCGCAGCTCGTCGCTGGCTTCGCTGAGCTGGATAGTGGCCTCTTCCAGCATGTCCAGAATACCGGAGAGCTTACCGTCCATTCCTGCCAGTTCACTAACCAACTGTTTTGCCGTGTACAGCTGGCTTTGCAGATTAACGTCTTCGCCGTCTGCCATGATAGCCAGTGCCTGTTGGCTGGTGGTGAGCAATTGCCCGCTGTTAGCCAGACGCTTGTACTCTTCATCAATTTGCTCAAACTCGCCCGGTTGTGGGTTGAATTCGTTCAGTTCTTTTAACTGGTATTGCAATAGCTCTGCCCGGGCTGCGCGTTCCTGACTCTGTTGTTGATGATGTGCCAGGTCACGGCAGCTTTGGTGCCACAGTTGGTAGCGCACAGCCATTTCCTGAGTCAGGGACGCTTCATTGGCGTAGCCATCAAGCAGGGATTTTTGGTGTTCTGATTTTGTCAGGAGCTGATGCGCATGCTGACCGTGGATTTGAATAAGCAACTGGCCCAACTCGCGCAGCTGTGACAGTGGTACGGCAGTGCCGTTAATGAAGCCACGTGAACGTCCGTCGCTGCTGATAACGCGACGTAGCAAACACTCACGGCCTTCCTCAAGCTGGTTTTCTTCCAGCCAGCGCAGGGCCGCGGGGGTGTCTTTTAAGGTGAAGCGGGCGCAGAGGTCGGCTCGCGTGGCGCCTGCACGTACCATGTCGGCATCTGCGCGTCCGCCCAGGCACAAACCGAGAGCATCAATGGCAATGGACTTACCCGCACCGGTTTCACCGGTAATAACGGTCATTCCGTTCTGGAAATCGATCTCAAGTTCACGAACGATAGCAAAATTGCTGATGGTCAGTTGTGCCAACATAGCTGTTTTCCTGTATGAAAAACCATGACTGTAATTACATACAGTATAAACTGGTTTTTTATACAGTAAAGAGGTTGGCGTTAAATTAGAATAATTTTTTTGACCAGCCTAGCTTAGTGCTTAATGTGTTGAAATAGCTGTAATCTTTTGGGTGTATCAGGTTCAGATGATAATCACAGCGGCGAATTAATACGTCTTCACCTTCCTGTATAGGCAGGGCGATCTGGCTGTCACAGCTGATTTCCAGATCGTTACGGCGATGAGAGAAGCGCAGGCGAATGGTGCTGCTACTGTTGATCACCAGCGGTCGTGCGGAGAGCGTATGTGGGAACATCGGGACTAGCGTAATGGCATCCAGCGAAGGCGTCAGTATCGGGCCTCCGGCAGAGAGTGAGTAGGCGGTAGAGCCGGTCGGTGTGGAAATAATCAAGCCGTCTGAACGCTGGGAGAAGGCAAAAATTTCATCGATATAGACTTCAAATTCAATCATGTGCGCCACTTTTCCGGGGTGCAACACGACTTCATTGATCGCAGTGCTAATACGCTTCTGGCAGTCCAGTTGGCACACCTGGGCTTCGAGTAAAAAGCGCTTTTCGCTGATGTAGTGGCCTTCCAGCACGTCAGCTAACTGTTGTTGTGCATTGTCTGGGTCAAGGTCGGTCAGGAAACCGAGGTTGCCGCGGTTAATGCCAATAACCTTGATGTCATAACGTGCCAGGGTGCGTGCGGCGCCCAGCATATTGCCGTCGCCACCGACAACCACGGCGAGGTCTGCCTGCTGGCCAATCTCTGCGAGCGTACCGGTTTTCACATTTTTCAGCTGCAGCTCGTGGGCGATTTGTTGCTCAACGATTACCTCATAACCTTTGGCGCACAGCCAACGGTAGAGCATTTCATGTGTGGTCAGTGCAGTGGGGTGACGTGGATGCCCCACAATGCCAATACACTTGAAATGTTTGTTCATTTTCTCGAGGTCCTTGTAACGAAGATTAGTGACAATGTGAGTACTTCCCTTGAAACCCTGAATCTTATCCCCATAATAATCCAGGTTAGCGAGATGAATGCGAAAAAAACGCGGAGAAATTCATGAGTAGTAAAGAACAGAAAACGCCTGAGGGGCAAGCCCCGGAAGAAATTATCATGGATCAGCACGAAGAAGTTGAGGCGGTTGAATCAGACGCTTCTGCTGAACAGGTGGATCCGCGCGATGAAAAAATTGCGAATCTGGAAGCTCAGCTTGCTGAAGCCGAAACTCGCGAGCGCGACAGCGTGTTGCGTATCAAAGCGGAAATGGAAAACCTGCGTCGTCGTACCGAACTGGACGTAGAAAAAGCGCATAAGTTTGCACTGGAAAAATTCGTCAACGAGCTGCTGCCGGTGCTGGATAGCCTGGACCGTGCGCTGGAAGTTGCGGACAAAGATAATGACGCGATGGCGGCGATGGTTGAAGGTATTGAGCTGACCCGTAAGTCAATGCTGGATGTTGTGGCGAAGTTTGGCGTACAAGTGGTTGCGGATATCGACGTGCCGATGGACCCGAACGTGCATCAGGCGATTGCCATGGTAGAGTCTGACGACGTTGCTGCCGGTAATGTGCTGATGGTTATGCAGAAAGGCTATACCCTGAACGGACGTACCATCCGTGCGGCGATGGTCTCTGTGGCGAAAGCCAAAGGCTAATCAGCCTCAGACCGGGTAATGCTGATGCGCTACCCGGTCTGGATTACTCTCACTGGTCCGATACGCTTTCCCGCAGCGGTTTGACGGGCAACACCTGCACCTGTTTAATCATATTGTCCTGCACGTCGAGAATATCGATATCGTACTGCCCAATACGCACACGTGTGCCGGCAACCGGGATTTCTTCCAGTGCTTCAAGAATAATACCGTTCACGGTACGTGCATCATCTTCCGGCAGGTGCCAGTTAAACGCCTTATTGATTTCACGAACGTTGGCGCTACCGTCAATGATCACCGAACCGTCATTCTGCGGTGTGACTTCTTCGGCAAGCGTCGGTGACATTGAGGTCGTGAAGTCACCAACAATCTCTTCCAGGATATCCTCGACCGTAACCAGTCCCTGAATATCACCATATTCATTGACGACCAGGCCCACTTTCTTCTTATTACGCTGAAATTTAATGAGCTGGGTGCTGAGTGGCGTGCCTTCCGGAACGTAATAAATTTCGTCGGCGGCGCGTAACATGGTCTCTTTGGTGAACTCTTTTTTCTCGGCCATCAATCGCCAGGCTTCACGTACGCGTAGCATACTGATAGCGTCGTCCAGCGAGTCACGATACAGCACAATACGACCGTGCGGAGAGTGCGAAAGCTGACGCACGATTGATTTCCAGTCATCGTTGATATCAATGCCGATAATTTCATTACGCGGGATCATGATGTCATCGACGCTGACTTTTTCCAGATCCAGCACTGACAGCAGCATATCCTGGTTACGGCGTGAGATTTGCGAGCGTGATTCATTCACCAGCGTTCGCAGTTCATCTTTGCTCAGCGAACCGCTCACTACGATATCCGTTTTGATGCCCATCATGCGCATCAGCAGCCGCGTGATGGTGTTGAGTAGCCATACCAACGGCATCATCAGAATCTGCAGGGGAGCCAGCAGGACGCTGCTCGGATAGGCGACTTTTTCCGGATATAGTGCGGCAATCGTCTTTGGCAGTACTTCGGCAAAAACCAGTACCACAAACGTCAGTACCCCAGTGGCAATGGCGACGCCCGCATCGCCATACAGGCGCATACCGACAATAGTACCGAGCGCGGAGGCCAGAATATTCACCAGATTATTGCCGATGAGCACCAGGCTTATCAGACGATCCGGCTTGCGAAGTAACTTTTCAACGCGTTTTGCCTGTCGATTTCCCTGCTTGGCCCGATGACGTAGACGATAGCGATTCAGGGTCATCATTCCGGTTTCAGAACCGGAAAAATAGGCGGAAATGACCACCATGATGAGGAGCGTGACAATGAGCGTGGTGGTGGAGATGTGTTCCACGTAGGATTCCTTAAAGATTTAACTCACGAACTGCTGCAGAATACGACTGCCGAAATAGGCCAGTGTCAGAATGCCTGCGCCTGCGACGTTAAACCATACGACGCGACGTCCGCGCCAACCTTCATGGTAATGCCCCCACAACAGAACGATATAGACAAACCATGCCACGATAGAGAGAACGGCTTTATCAATGTTCTCGGTACTGAACAGGTTATGCATGTAAAACAGGCCTGTGCACAGGGTGAGTGTCAGCAGAACCACGCCAATTTGGGTGATATGAAACATTTTCCGCTCAATACTCATCAGCGGCGGCATCTCATTGCTGAAAGCCAGTTTTTTGTTTTTCAGTTGGTAGTCAATCCACGCAAGCTGTAGCGCATAGAGTGCGGCGATAATCAGCGTGGCGTAAGCGAAAAGCGAAAGCCCGATATGGATCATCATGCCCGGCGTAGCTTCGAGATGGGTGATGAACTCGTTCGGCATAAACGTGGCGAAGGCCAGGTTTATCAGCGCAAAGGCGTAGACAATGGGCAGCAATAGCCAGCCACGATTGCGGGAAGCGACAATGGTCATTACCGTACAGATCATCAGGCTCACCAGCGAGCCGACGTTCAACAGACTCAGGTTTTGTCCGCTTTCACCGCCGGGCAGAATACGCGCTTCCAGGGCGATAGCATGGCTTACCAGCGCGACAACCGCAGAGAGAATAGCCATACGCCGCCAGCCGCTGTTTTTTTGCAGCAGAGCGGGAATAATCAGCGCGAGGCTGACTGAGTAGGCGACAAGAGCAAGCAGAGCAAAAACGGGCATATAGGTGTCGACAATTGGCCAGTGATAAAGAAAAGCAGTATAGCGTTACGTGACCGCTGCTCCAACCGTTGCATAACAACAAAGGCGGCTTCATGTTATACTGCGACAAATTTCTGTTGATGTGTCGCTGTCGCGACCGACCGTTTCCACCCCAGGCGAGAGACAATGTTTGATAATTTAACCGATCGTTTGTCGCGCACGCTGCGCAATATCAGTGGCCGTGGACGCCTTACTGAAGACAACGTTAAAGAGACGCTGCGCGAAGTGCGCATGGCGCTGCTGGAGGCTGACGTAGCGCTGCCGGTAGTGCGTGAGTTTATCAATCGCGTAAAAGAGAAAGCGGTTGGTCATGAAGTTAACAAAAGCCTGACGCCGGGTCAGGAATTCGTCAAGATTGTTCGTAACGAACTGGTTGCGGCAATGGGCGAAGAAAACCAGACCCTGAATCTGGCTGCACAGCCGCCAGCCGTGGTGCTTATGGCGGGCCTGCAGGGTGCGGGTAAAACGACCAGCGTTGGTAAGCTGGGTAAATTCCTGCGCGAGAAGCACAAGAAAAAAGTGCTGGTGGTCTCCGCGGACGTTTATCGCCCGGCGGCGATCAAACAGTTGGAGACTCTGGCCGAGCAGGTCGGCGTGGACTTCTTCCCGTCGGATGTTGGCCAGAAGCCGGTCGATATCGTTAACGCCGCGCTGAAAGAAGCCAAACTCAAATTCTATGACGTGCTGCTGGTGGATACCGCCGGTCGTCTGCACGTTGACGAAGCGATGATGGACGAAATCAAACAGGTCCACGCTTCTATCAAGCCGGTAGAAACGCTGTTTGTGGTCGACGCCATGACCGGTCAGGATGCCGCGAATACCGCAAAAGCCTTTAACGAAGCGCTACCGTTAACCGGCGTAGTACTGACAAAAGTTGATGGTGATGCCCGTGGCGGTGCGGCGCTTTCTATTCGTCATATTACCGGTAAGCCAATTAAATTCCTCGGCGTCGGCGAGAAAACCGAAGCGCTGGAGCCGTTCCACCCGGACAGGATTGCTTCGCGTATTCTCGGCATGGGCGACGTGCTGTCGCTGATCGAAGATATCGAAAGCAAGGTTGACCGCGCGCAGGCAGAAAAATTAGCCAGCAAGCTGAAAAAAGGCGATGGCTTCGATCTCAATGATTTCCTTGAACAGCTCAACCAGATGAAAAACATGGGCGGTATGGCAAGCCTGATGGGCAAGCTGCCGGGCATGGGTCAGATCCCTGACAATGTGAAATCGCAGATGGACGATAAAGTTCTGGTGCGTATGGAAGCCATCATCAATTCGATGACGATGAAAGAACGCGCTAAGCCGGAAATTATCAAAGGTTCCCGTAAACGCCGTATCGCTGCCGGTTGCGGTATGCAGGTACAGGACGTAAACCGCCTTCTGAAACAGTTCGACGACATGCAGCGCATGATGAAGAAAATGAAGAAGGGCGGTATGGCGAAGATGATGCGTGGTATGAAGGGGATGATGCCGCCCGGCTTCCCCGGTAGATAAATATATCGGGCTACCTTATTTGCCATTTTGACGCCGGAGTGTGCTCGAAATGCTCACGTACTGCGTGTACGCTCCGCTTTCTGCGCGCGCGCCGACGCCAAACTGGCTGCAACGGTAACGCCCTGGTATAAAGCTTCATCACATGTTGATTGCTTTTTTCCCAGAAATCAGTAAAATTTTCGGGCTTTTAATATGACACCCGGGCTCCGTTCCTCGATGGGGCCTGGGTGTTTTATTCACACAAGAGGATGTTATGGTTACTATTCGTTTAGCTCGTCACGGCGCTAAAAAGCGTCCGTTCTACCAGGTTGTTGTTACCGACAGCCGTAATGCACGCAACGGTCGCTTCATCGAGCGCGTTGGCTTCTTTAACCCAATCGCTAGCGAAAAAGAAGAAGGCACTCGCCTGGATCTGGATCGCATCGCTCACTGGGTTGGCCAGGGCGCGACTATTTCTGATCGCGTAGCTACGCTGATCAAAGCAGCAAACAAAGCAGCTTAATCTGTCACGGTGGTCATGATGAGCAAGCAACTCGCCGCACAGGCTCCTGTAGAACCCATCGTTTTGGGGAAAATGGGGTCTTCTTACGGTATCCGTGGTTGGCTCAGAGTGTTTTCTTCCACTGAAGACGCCGAAAGCATTTTTGACTATCAGCCCTGGTTTATCCAGAAGGCGGGTCAGTGGCAGCAAGTACAGCTGGAAAGCTGGAAGCACCACAATCAGGATCTGATCATCAAGCTGAAAGGCGTTGACGATCGTGATTCGGCGAATCTACTGACTAATTGCGAAATTGTCGTGGATTCCTCGCAGTTGCCAGCGCTGGAAGATGGTTCCTACTACTGGAAAGACCTTATGGGCTGCCAGGTAGTGACCACTGAAGGCTACGATCTCGGTAAAGTCGTCGATATGATGGAAACCGGTTCGAATGACGTCATCGTCATCAAGGCAAACCTGAAAGATGCGTTTGGTATCAAGGAACGTCTTGTGCCGTTCCTCGATGGGCAGGTTATCAAGAAAGTCGATCTCGCTACTCGTACTATCGAAGTAGATTGGGATCCTGGTTTTTAAACCACCGGATAAACGGTAAAAGTCGGCGTTATGGGGATTGGCTTGTGTTTATAGGTATCGTTAGCCTGTTTCCAGAAATGTTCCGCGCAATTACCGATTACGGGGTAACTGGCCGGGCAGTAAAAAATGGCCTGCTGAACATCCAGAGTTGGAGTCCTCGTGACTTTACTCATGACCGGCACCGTACCGTGGACGATCGTCCGTACGGCGGCGGACCGGGGATGTTAATGATGGTGCAACCTTTACGGGACGCCATTCATGCAGCAAAAGCTGCGGCTGGTGAAGGCGCAAAGGTGATTTATTTGTCACCTCAGGGACGCAAGCTTGATCAAGCGGGCGTTAGCGAACTGGCCACGAATCAAAAGCTGATTCTGGTATGTGGTCGCTATGAAGGAATAGATGAGCGCGTGATTCAAACCGAAATTGATGAAGAATGGTCAATCGGCGATTACGTACTCAGCGGTGGTGAGTTACCGGCAATGACGCTGATCGACTCCGTTTCCCGGTTTATTCCGGGAGTTCTGGGTCATGAAGCTTCAGCAATCGAAGATTCGTTTGCTGATGGATTGCTGGATTGCCCGCACTATACCCGACCTGAAGTGTTAGAGCAGATGGAAGTACCGGCAGTGTTACTGTCAGGAAACCACGCTGAGATACGTCGCTGGCGTTTGAAACAGTCGCTGGGCCGGACCTGGCTTAGAAGACCTGAACTTCTGGAAAACCTGGCTCTGACTGAAGAGCAAGCAAGGTTGCTGGCGGAGTTCAAAAAGGAACACGCACAACAGCAACATAAACATGATGGGCAGGCGTAAGCCCCCAATATCAGTTTACCCAGGATAAGAGATTAAATTATGAGCAACATTATTAAGCAACTTGAACAAGAACAGATGAAGCAGGACGTACCTTCCTTCCGTCCGGGTGATACCGTGGAAGTGAAAGTATGGGTTGTTGAAGGTTCCAAAAAACGTCTGCAGGCATTCGAGGGCGTGGTTATCGCTATTCGTAACCGCGGTCTGCACTCTGCATTCACTGTTCGTAAAATTTCCAACGGCGAAGGCGTTGAGCGTGTCTTCCAGACTCACTCTCCGGTAGTTGACAGCATTGCTGTTAAACGTCGTGGTGCTGTTCGTAAAGCTAAACTGTACTACCTGCGTGAGCGCACTGGTAAGTCTGCTCGTATCAAAGAGCGTCTTAACTAAGATTCGCGCAAGCGACATCCTGTTAGAAAAGGGCTGGCCGAAAGGCTGGCCCTTTTTTTATCCCGACGTTTGCTCTGTTGTTCTTTATGGCAATGGAATGACTGCGCGGCGCGCAGCCAGTTGGGGGATAATTATGGCGTCGTGATCACTACCGCCACGCGACGATTTTCAGCACGACCTTTTGATGTCTGGTTGCTGGCAATGGGATATTTCTTCCCGAGTCCCTGAGTCGTCAGGTTGGTGCGGGGAATGTTGGCGCCCTGCGCCCAGGCATCGGCAACCACATTCGCGCGTTTGAGCGACAGAGCTTCGTTATAGCTGTCTTCACCGTAGTTATCAGTATGACCATCCAGGCGAGCATGATTTAGCCCGGTAGCTGCCAGTTTGGATGCCATTTCCTTGATCTGTTTTTCACTTTCAGGACGAAGTTTATAGTCATTTTTGTCAAACAGGATGCTGTCAGACAGGCCGAGAGACCAGTCTCCTGAGACTTCAGTAAATCCGTATGATTTCATGGCTGCAATTTGCTCTGGGGTAAATTTTCCCTGAGGTGCCTGACAGCCTGCCAGAATCAGTAAAAGCAGAAGAAACGGGGATAATAAACGTTTTAGCATGTGTGTAATTCCTTATTTTTTAATAATGCGTTCAGAACGCAAATGTTTAGCCTGATACATATTTTGATCGGCAAGTTCTTGTAATTTTTCGGCAGAGGCATGTTCCCACGTCAGCGCAAACCCAATGCTGAGTGTCATGCTTGCCAGATGACCATTATGCAGGTCAAAAGGTCGGTTAAACTCTTGTGACAGTGCCGCGCAGATTCGCTGAACCTCATATTCAGAATGAACGCTATACAGCACCATCGCGAACTCGTCGCCGCCAAGTCTGTATGGCGAATGTCGATTACCGCCAAATTCGGACAGCCTTTTAGCGACTTCAATCAGAACCCGATCCCCCGCAGCGTGGCCCCAGGTATCATTGATAAATTTAAAATTATCACCATCAAGGAATAACAAAGCGGAGCTGCTGTGGGCGGCATCGTCATTCATCAGCGCGTTAATACTGCTACGAAAAGCGGCGCGATTTGCCAGGCCCGTCAGAGGATCATGTAGCGCGGTACGCAAAAGTTGAGCGTTCTTTGCCTGCAGCCGAAGTTGCCACTCCTCCATCTCGTCCAGCAGACTATTAAAGTCCTGGGCAAAAAGATGAAACTCCTCAATGCGTTCCTCGGAAACGCGTCGCGAAAAGTTACGGTTGGTACGTACATCATGTACCACCTCGGTTATATTTTGCAGGGCTTCCACGACGCCATTGTGTAAATAGCGGGTGAGCATTAATGCTATGCCTGATGCCAACAAAATGCACCCGGTAAGAACGGCCAGCGACAAATAGATGAAACGGCTGATAACGCTATCGCGTGCAGTCAATCGTACTTCGCCGATGACGTTGCCATTATGCAAAATAGGCTGAGTGACCGGTTGTGGGAACAGCCAGTGGCTGATCAGTCCGCTGATCTTCTCCGTGGTGTCTTGCGCGTTATAGCGCCAGGTGGCGATCACCTTCTGGTGTTTATTACGAACTTCCGCAACGGAAAATTGCCCTTGCTGGCCCAGTGCCGCCAGTGTTTCAGTTGCTGCAACACTATCAGAAAAGACTAATGCAGCTTCAAGCGTGCGGGTCATGGTCGCGGCAGTCAGATCCAGATTCTTTTGCGCATACTGTCTTAATGCCAGCACGGAAGAAATGCTGAGCAACAGCCAGATCAACGTCATCGTCACCAGGACGCTGATTATGCTGATACGCCGTAATGTCCGTTTAAACGTTGGGCGTGTTACAGGAGAATGGCCCTTATCCATGCTTATTATTCCGTGCAAGCATCAATACGTCAGGACTTACCCTTACGCCGCTGCGTGAAAGGGAATCCATATTTACGGAAAATCTCACATCTTCATCTTTAATTATGAGGCAAAAGGCGCTGCCAATAACGCATTCGGGATTTTGTTCTGCAATTAATAGCAATGCCTTAGTCGGATATTTATTCTTTAATTCCACCTGATAAGTAGGTGATTCTTTTCCAAAATAAAAACCGTCACATTGCGAAACTAATATTTCTTGTTCCGTACGAATGATGACGGGAAGATAGGGTAATGCCCCAGTACTGGTATCTTCCAGAACACTGGAAAAACGCGATGAAGAGAAAATACACAGTTTGGGTGGCCCGGAAAGTGCTGGCCAGCGTGTATAACTGACGATGCCGGAAACCATAGCACGTACAGATTTTGCTTCTTCTGTAACGCTTTGGGCGTACAGCGGTAACCCGGTCAGGAGCAGTGCCAGTAGAAGTATGAGTCGGTAAGAATAGCTCATGAATAGTTACCTACCAGCGTTTGCCGTAAAGCGTCGAAATACATTCAAGATTGTTTAAGACAAAATAACATTATTTTCCTAAGTCGTCATTATTCCAGGGGTAAAGCTGATGGCGATTTGAGTTAAATCCTAGTTGGCTGTAATATTTAAACCATTGTTTAGTTTAATCTTATTGAGGCAGCACCTTCGTTTGCTCCTTTTTTCCAGGCATCGTGTAACTGGTCAATATTTTCGACCGTATCACAACTTGGAGGAAAGGTTTTCCCGGTCAGACCTCTGGCGTAAACAAAATCTTGCTGGCAGATTTTGCGTTGCCCTTCGGCGTAACCCTTAAGATATTTCGTACGATCGACTTCAGGATCATTGAAGTTGTCGGCAAGAGTTTCATTATCTTTAACGGCATAGCCCGAAATGGCATCTTGTATCCCGGCGTCATACCAGTCAGTACCAGTCCAGGTGGGGGCATGGGTATAGGGATCTATCTGACATCCGCTAAGAAGGAATAGAAATAAGATGCTGATGAGTTGCTTCATTGCCTGTACTCCCTTGTTTTTTTAAGCATAGCGGATCTGAAAATTCGTGGTGTAAATTTAAATGTACATCTATAAGAGCTGTTTTTTGCCTTAAAATAACGACGTGTAAATTAAAATTTACGGATTGTGGATTGAAATCTTTACCTGTTATGGTATCGTTATTTCCTCCTCGCTGAGGATCAACTATCGCAAACGAGCTAAACAGGATCACCATCATGCAAAAAGACGCGCTGAACAACGTACATATTACCGACGAACAGGTTCTGATGACCCCGGAGCAGCTGAAAGCTGAATTTCCGCTGAGCCAGGAGCAAGAAGCGCAAATCGCCCAGTCGCGTAAAACCATCTCAGATATTATCTCCGGTCGCGATCCGCGCCTGCTGGTCGTATGTGGCCCATGCTCCATTCACGATCCTGAAATGGCTATTGAATATGCTCGTCGATTTAAAGCCCTTGCCGCAGAGGTCAGCGATAGCCTCTACCTGGTGATGCGCGTCTATTTTGAAAAACCCCGTACCACCGTTGGCTGGAAAGGGTTAATTAACGATCCTCATATGGATGGCTCTTTTGATGTTGAAGCAGGTCTGAAAATTGCGCGTCAGCTGCTGCTTGAACTGGTAAATATGGGACTGCCGCTGGCAACTGAAGCGCTGGATCCAAATAGCCCGCAATACCTGGGCGATCTGTTTAGCTGGTCCGCAATCGGAGCCCGAACCACGGAATCGCAGACACACCGCGAAATGGCTTCCGGTCTTTCCATGCCGGTCGGCTTTAAGAATGGTACTGACGGTAGTCTGGCGACCGCCATTAATGCCATGCGTGCGGCTGCGCAGTCGCACCGCTTTGTTGGTATTAATCAGGCCGGGCAGGTTGCGCTGTTGCAAACTCAGGGGAATCCGGATGGCCACGTGATCCTGCGCGGGGGTAAAGCGCCAAACTACAGCCCGGCAGATGTCGCCCAGTGCGAAAAAGAGATGGAGCAGGCGGGACTACGACCTTCTCTGATGGTAGATTGCAGTCATGGTAATTCCAATAAAGATTACCGCCGTCAGCCTGCCGTGGCTGAATCCGTAATTGCACAAATCAAAGATGGCAATCGCTCGATCATTGGTTTGATGATTGAAAGTAATATTCACGAAGGCAACCAGTCTTCTGAACAGCCGCGCAGCGAAATGAAATACGGCGTGTCCGTAACCGATGCCTGCATTAGCTGGGAAATGACGGATGCGCTGCTGCGTGAAATTAGTCAAGATTTAAACGGTCAGCTGTCGGCGCGTGTAGCATAAGAGGTTGGTTATGGTTGCTGAATTGACCGCATTACGCGATCAAATTGATGAAGTCGACAAGGCGCTGCTGGATTTACTGGCACGCCGCCTGGAGCTGGTTGCCGAAGTTGGTGAAGTAAAAAGCCGTTTTGGGTTGCCGATTTACGTGCCGGAACGGGAAGCCTCTATGCTTGCCTCTCGCCGGGCAGAAGCGGAAGCCCTTGGCGTGCCGCCGGACCTGATTGAAGATGTGCTACGCCGCGTTATGCGTGAGTCCTATTCCAGTGAGAACGACAAAGGGTTTAAAACGCTTTGTCCTTCTCTGCGGCCGGTGGTGATCGTCGGCGGCGGCGGTCAGATGGGGCGTCTGTTTGAAAAAATGCTCACCCTGTCAGGTTACCAGGTGCGGATCCTGGAACAGCAGGATTGGGATCGCGCGCCGGAGATCGTCTCTGATGCGGGCATGGTGATCGTCAGTGTGCCGATCCACGTCACCGAGCAGGTGATCGCCAAACTACCGCGTCTGCCATCTGACTGCATCCTGGTGGATCTGGCTTCAGTGAAAAATGGTCCTTTGCAGGCGATGCTGGCTGCACATGATGGCCCGGTGGTGGGTTTACACCCAATGTTTGGTCCGGACAGCGGCAGTCTGGCAAAGCAGGTCGTCGTCTGGTGTGATGGACGTCAGCCGGAAGCCTATCAGTGGTTTCTGGAACAGATTCAGGTATGGGGTGCACGACTACATCGGATCAGCGCCGTTGAACACGATCAGAACATGGCGTTTATTCAGGCATTGCGTCACTTTGCGACCTTTGCTTACGGTCTGCATTTAGCGGAAGAGAATGTTCAACTGGAGCAGCTGCTGGCGCTCTCTTCGCCGATTTACCGTCTTGAACTGGCGATGGTTGGCCGTCTGTTTGCCCAGGATCCGCAGCTCTATGCCGATATTATTATGTCGTCTGAGAGCAACCTTGCGCTGATCAAACGCTACTACCAACGTTTTGGTGAGGCGATTGGTTTACTGGAACAGGGCGATAAGCAAGCGTTTATCGACAGTTTCCGTAAGGTCGAGCATTGGTTTGGCGATTATGCGAAACGCTTCCAGAGTGAAAGCCGTACTTTGTTACGCCAGGCGAATGACAGCCGTCCTTAATTAAGATGCCGGATGGCGGCTTCGTCTTATCCGGCCTACAAAAATCGCATGAATTGTAGGCCGGATAAGCGTAGTGCCATCCGGCACTGTCAAACGTTAGCTCGGATCGACCGGCACCACGTTCTCACTCGGATAGCATCCCAGTACTTTCATCGAACGTGTAATCTCACCCAGCTCTTTCAATGCTTTTTGCATTTGGGGCGATTCCAGATTGGCCTGGATATCAAGATAAAACATCTCTTCCCACGGATTGCCGTGAATCGGGCGTGACTCCAGTTTAGTCATAATCAGATTATGGTTACGCAGCACCAGCAATGCTTCTACCAGAGCACCGGCCTGTTGTCCTGTTGCCATCAGCAACGTGGTTTTTGCCGGAACCTGGTCGGATACATTGATTGCTTTACGTGCCAGCACCACGAAGCGGGTGATGTTTTGCGACTGGTTAGCCTCAATATGCTCGAGAACCTGCAAACCATACAGTACGCCTCCGGCTTCGCTCCCCAGGGCCGCCACATGCGGTGAGTTAGCCTGCGCAACTTTTTCCATTGCCGCAGAGGTGCTTTCAGTGTACTCAATCTTCCAGTGCGGGTAGCGATTCAGGAACTTGCTGCACTGCTGGAACGGCTGTGGATGGCTGTATACCGTTTCAATGGTCTCAAGATCCGTCGTGCCGGACACCAGTACACAGTGGTCTATCGTAATGGTCATCTCGCCAACAATAGACAGGCTGGTGTGCTGTAGCAGGTCGTAAACGTCGTTAATCCCACCGGAGCTGGTGTTTTCAATCGGAACCACAGCATAGTCAGCCTGTCCGGTTTCGACCTGATTAAAGATATCGGCAAATTTTGCGCAGCCGCTTTCAATAAATTGTTCAAAATGGCGGGCGGCGTACTGACGTGCTGCCAGATGGGAATATGATCCTTTTGGCCCAAGGAAGGCCACGCGCGCGGAGTGTGGGTTAATTTTGTTCAGGTGCTGCTGGAGCAGAGCCTGTTGAGTCAGGACGGAGTCTTCGATTATGAGCTGGAACAGGCGGGTAATGTAGTGAGCATCGAGATGATGTGCTTTGCCCAACTGAATCAGGCGATCCAACAGGTCACGTTCACGGTCGATATCTCGTACCGGACGATGTGAAAGCAGTTTAGCTTTACCAACTTCTACGGCCAGTCCACGTCGCTCAGCCAGCAGGGCCAGTAATTTTTCATCCAGCGTGCTGATCTTATCGCGCAGCGCCAGCAATGGGTTTTCCGATGTCATAGTGTTGCCTTTCTTGTTATCAATAAAAAAGGCCCCCCGTTGTGGGAGGCCTTATTGTTCGTCTTCGCATTCTTTATCACACGACGAAACGCCTCCCATTCAGGGGAAGGTAAAAAAGAATGCGAAGAAGAACGGGACAAGTTTCATGTAATTTTCCTTTGGCTACGTCAGTAAAGTACCCGTACTGTTTTCACCCTGTCAACAAAAAACGCGCCCGAAGGCGCGTTGGCGATACACTCAATGTAAGGGACTACTCTTCTTCTGCTTCGACGAAGTTGGCGTCTTTGACTGAAGTTGTTGCACGACGGGCTTCGCCTTTGTGCTGCACTTTATTGAGCTGCCGTTCCAGCTTGTTGATCAAATCGTTAATTGCGGTGTACATATCCTCGTGTTTTGCGCTGGCGACCAGATGTCCGTTCGGTGTATTGATGGTGGCATCAGCAATGAAACCCTGTGGCTCCTTAGACAGAATGATATGTGGATTAATCAGATGAGTTTGCCATTTTTCTAGTTTGGCGAGACGGTCTGCGACATGCTGGCGAATTGCCGGAGTAATTTCCATTTGTTTACTGGTAATGTTCATTGTCATAAATTTTACCTCTTGTCTTTCCCGTCTTGGTGATTCCAGCATACCGTTCCCAATGTCAAAATGCGTGATCTAAATCACATTTTTTTGTCGCTTTTTGTCAAGAAAACCTTTTTGTGAGGCACCGCAGGAACAGGCGATTTTTTACTTGAGGAATACCTGAAAGCAGGCCATATTTGATGGGATGCGTCGGAGCTAAACCGCTTCAGTTGTAGCGTTAACGGTTAAAAAAACGGCAGCCCTTGGGCTGCCGTTTTGCATTCTGAGGCAAATCAGGTATTACTGCTGTTAGCGGCAATGATTTTCGCTACTTTTTCTGCCTGCGCATTCATCTGCATCTGGCGATAAGCTTTTTCCATTAATGGCAGAGCATCACGTGTTGCCTGAGTATCAGGGTAGTCGCGCAGCATGCCTTCTACACGGTTTACCACGGCAACCCATGCACCGCGGGCAGTGTAGTATTCCGCAACGGAATATTCATACTTCGCCAGACGATCTTTCAGGAACACCAGACGTTTGGTGGCATCAGTGGTGTACTGGCTGTTCGGATAGCCACGTACCAGTTTGGAAAAGTCATTAAACGCAGCTCGGGCGTGTTGCGGATCGCGATCGCTGCGATCAACACCAAAGAATCCTTGCAGTGCGCTATCATCCAACGCCATATTGGTCAGGCCACGCATATACATGACATAATCAATGTTAGGGTGTGTCGGGTTAAGACGGATAAAACGATCGATAGCAGCCTGAGCAAGTGGCAGATCGGCGTTTTTGTAGTAGGCGTAGATGAGATCTAATTGCACCTGCTGAGAATACGGTCCAAATGGATAACGGTTATCCAACGCTTCCAATTGCGTTATTGCCTGTTTCCAGTTACCGTCCTGCAGCTTTTGCTGAGCAGTCGCGTAGATTTCATTTGGCGGATTATCGGGCACCTCTTCCTTTGAACCAGAGCAACCCGCCAAAAACAGGCTCAACGTGGCTGCTGCCACCAGATATTTCATGCGCGTCATGACGTTTTGACTTTCCTCAAAATGTAATACGGGAGATTCTCTGTTCCTGCTCCCGGTTAAGACCAGCTACAATAGCACACTATATTAAACGGCAAAGCCGTAAAACCCAACGTTAAACGAAGAAGCAGTTTATGGCACAACGAGTAGAACTCACCGCAACAGTCTCCGAAAATCAGCTCGGTCAACGCTTAGATCAGGCTTTGGCCGAATTGTTCCCTGATTATTCGCGATCGCGCATAAAAGAATGGATCCTCGACCAGCGCGTGCTGGTAAATGGCAATCTTTGCGATAAACCGAAAGAAAAAGTGTTGGGTGGAGAGCGTGTCTCCATCAATGCAGAAATTGATGAAGAGGTTCGTTTTGAACCTCAGGATATCCCACTGGATATCGTTTATGAAGATGATGATATTCTTGTCATCAACAAACCCCGTGACCTTGTAGTGCATCCAGGCGCCGGGAATCCTGATGGTACGGTATTGAATGCGTTACTGTATTACTACCCGCCAATCGCGGATGTTCCTCGTGCCGGTATCGTACACCGTCTGGATAAAGACACGACCGGATTAATGGTGGTGGCAAAAACTGTTCCGGCACAAACACGTCTGGTTGAGTCATTGCAGCTGCGCGAAATTACCCGTGAGTACGAAGCCGTAGCAATTGGTCACATGACTGCTGGCGGAACCGTTGAGGAACCGATTAGCCGTCACCCGACCAAGCGTACGCACATGGCGGTACACCCAATGGGGAAACCGGCGGTAACGCACTATCGCATTATGGAACACTTCCGTGTGCACACGCGTCTGCGGTTGCGTCTGGAAACCGGACGTACGCACCAGATCCGCGTGCACATGGCACATATCACTCATCCGCTGGTGGGCGATCAGGTCTACGGCGGTCGTCCACGTCCACCGAAAGGCGCTTCTGACGAATTTATCTCCGTACTGCGTAAGTTCGACCGCCAGGCGCTACATGCGACCATGTTGCGTTTGTATCACCCGATTTCCGGTATCGAAATGGAATGGCATGCGCCGATCCCACAAGATATGGTGCAATTGATTGAAGTGATGCGCGCTGATTTCGAAGAACATAAGGATGATATTGCCTGGCTATGAGTAAGCTAATTGTTCCGCAGTGGCCGATACCGCAAGGTGTCGCGGCGTGTAGTTCTACCCGTATTGGCGGAGTCAGTATGCCGCCTTACGATTCGCTGAATCTGGGCGCCCATTGTGGCGATAACCCGGAACATGTTGAAGAGAACCGCAAACGACTGTTTGCTGCGGGCAATCTGCCGTCAAAGCCGGTCTGGCTGGAGCAGGTCCACGGTAAGGATGTCCTGAAACTGACAGGCGGGCCTTACGCCTCCAAACGCGCAGATGCGTCGTATAGCAACACGCCGGGCACAGTGTGTGCGGTAATGATCGCTGATTGTCTGCCGGTGCTGTTTTGCAATCGCGCCGGGACGGAAGTGGCTGCGGCCCATGCGGGTTGGCGAGGATTATGCGCTGGCGTGCTGGAAGAGACGGTGGCGTGTTTTGCCGACGAACCTGAAAACATTATTGCCTGGCTAGGCCCGGCGATAGGCCCAAACGCCTTTGAAGTGGGAGCAGAAGTTCGCGAGGCATTCATGACGAAAGATCCGCAAGCGGACCTCGCATTTGTACCGCGCGGCGACAAGTATCTGGCGGATATCTACCAGCTTGCCCGTCAGCGGCTGGCAAATGTCGGCGTGGAGAACATCCACGGCGGCGACCGTTGCACCTTTAGTGAAAGTGAGACGTTCTTCTCTTATCGTCGCGACAATACCACGGGTCGTATGGCAAGTTTTATTTGGCTGATATAACCTAAAGAATCAAGACGATCCGGTACGTGTAATTTTCTTTTCACATAATTCAGGTCATTCACCTTGAATAATTGAGGGATGACCTCATTTAATCTCCAGTAGCAATTTTGACCTGTTATGGGAGGAGTTATGCGTCTGGATCGTCTTACCAATAAATTCCAGCTTGCTCTTGCCGATGCCCAGTCACTCGCATTGGGGCACGACAATCAATTCATTGAACCACTTCATCTAATGAGCGCCTTGCTGAATCAGGAAGGGGGATCGGTACGTCCTTTATTAACGTCTGCTGGCATTAATGCTGGCCAGTTACGTACAGCCATTGACCAGGCGTTGAGCCGTTTGCCGCAGGTAGAAGGTACCGGCGGTGATGTGCAGCCTTCTCAGGAACTGGTGCGTGTACTGAATCTTTGCGACAAGCTGGCGCAAAAACGTGGGGACAACTTTATTTCGTCAGAACTGTTCGTTCTGGCGGTGCTTGAGTCACGCGGTACGCTGACCGACTTATTAAAATCAGCAGGGGCGACGACCGCCAATATCACTCAGGCAATTGAACAAATGCGTGGAGGTGAAAGCGTGAATGACCAGGGGGCTGAAGACCAACGTCAGGCCTTGAAAAAATATACCGTCGATCTGACTGAACGTGCTGAACAGGGCAAACTCGATCCAGTTATCGGCCGTGATGAAGAAATTCGCCGTACCATTCAGGTGCTGCAACGTCGTACTAAAAATAACCCAGTGTTAATCGGTGAACCCGGTGTCGGTAAAACAGCCATTGTTGAAGGGCTGGCCCAACGCATCATCAATGGTGAAGTGCCGGAGGGCTTAAAAGGCCGTCGTGTACTGGCGCTGGATATGGGCGCGCTGGTGGCTGGGGCCAAATATCGCGGTGAGTTTGAAGAACGCTTAAAAGGCGTGCTGAACGATCTCTCGAAACAGGAAGGCAACGTCATTCTGTTTATCGACGAATTGCATACCATGGTTGGGGCGGGTAAAGCCGATGGCGCGATGGACGCCGGGAACATGCTGAAACCAGCGCTGGCTCGCGGGGAACTGCACTGTGTAGGCGCCACAACGCTTGATGAATATCGCCAGTACATCGAAAAAGATGCGGCGCTGGAACGTCGTTTCCAGAAAGTGTTTGTGGCTGAACCTTCAGTGGAAGACACCATCGCAATCTTGCGTGGCCTGAAAGAACGTTATGAGCTGCACCATCATGTGCAGATTACTGACCCGGCGATTGTTGCGGCAGCTACGTTGTCTCATCGTTATATTGCCGATCGTCAGTTACCGGATAAAGCTATCGACCTTATTGACGAAGCGGCATCCAGCATTCGTATGCAGATTGACTCCAAGCCGGAGGAACTCGACAGACTCGACCGCCGTATTATCCAGCTCAAACTGGAACAGCAGGCATTAATGAAAGAGTCTGATGAGGCAAGTAAAAAACGTCTCGATATGCTCAACGAAGAGCTGGACGACAAAGAGCGCCAGTATTCGGAGTTAGAGGAAGAGTGGAAAGCTGAAAAAGCCTCCCTCTCGGGAACGCAAACTATCAAGGCTGAGCTGGAGCAGGCAAAAATCGCCATCGAACAGGCGCGCCGCGTTGGCGACCTGGCGCGGATGTCTGAACTGCAGTACGGCAAAATTCCTGAACTGGAAAAACAGCTGGAAGCAGCCACCCAGTCTGAAGGCAAAACCATGCGTCTGCTGCGTAATAAAGTCACGGATGCGGAAATTGCTGAGGTGCTGGCGCGCTGGACCGGGATCCCGGTTGCTCGCATGCTGGAAGGCGAACGGGAAAAACTGTTGCGTATGGAACAGGAGCTGCACAGCCGTGTGATTGGTCAGAACGAAGCGGTGGAAGCCGTTTCTAACGCCATCCGTCGTAGCCGCGCGGGCTTGTCCGATCCGAATCGTCCGATTGGTTCATTCTTGTTCCTTGGTCCAACCGGGGTCGGTAAAACCGAACTGTGCAAAGCGCTGGCAAACTTTATGTTCGACAGTGACGACGCAATGGTGCGTATCGATATGTCCGAGTTTATGGAGAAACACTCGGTGTCTCGCTTGGTTGGGGCACCTCCGGGATATGTCGGTTATGAAGAAGGTGGGTATCTGACGGAAGCAGTACGTCGTCGTCCTTACTCTGTCATCCTGCTGGATGAAGTGGAGAAAGCGCACCCGGATGTGTTCAACATTCTGCTGCAGGTGCTTGACGATGGTCGTCTGACTGACGGACAGGGAAGAACGGTCGACTTCCGTAATACGGTTGTCATCATGACCTCGAACCTGGGCTCCGATCTAATCCAGGAACGCTTTGGTGAGCTGGATTACGGCCACATGAAAGATATGGTGCTGGGCGTCGTGAGCCATAACTTCCGCCCGGAATTCATCAACCGTATAGATGAGGTTGTTGTATTCCATCCGTTGGGTGAGCAGCACATTGCTTCTATTGCTCAGATCCAGCTGCAGCGTCTGTACAAACGTCTGGAAGAGCGTGGCTATGAAATCCACATTTCTGACGAGGCGCTTAAACTGCTGAGCGCGAATGGTTACGATCCGGTGTATGGCGCACGTCCATTGAAACGTGCTATCCAGCAGCAGATCGAAAACCCGCTGGCGCAGCAAATTCTGTCTGGTGAACTGATTCCGGGCAAAACGATTCGTCTGGAAGTGAATGACGATCGCATCGTGGCAGTGCAGTAAGTCACAAAACAACAATAAACGGGCCCTGCGGGGCTCGTTTTTGTTTAAAATTCAGGCGAAAATAGACGTATTGATTGAAAATTAATCGCTTGATAAGTTTTTTATATTTTTAACTTGTCAGCCTGAAATAACTCCCTATAATGCGCCTCCACTGACACGGAACAACGGATTACAAGCCGCCGGGTCAGCGGGG
>NZ_JAOWES010000087.1:0-1605 GCF_030334095.1 Citrobacter sp. Cf118
GTCACCACCGCGGCCAACGAGCATGACCTCAATCAGCTGGGTAATCTGCTTCATGGAGAGGAGCAATTTGTCTCAGCCGATGCCGGCTACCAAGGAGCGCCACAGCGCGAGGAGCTGGCCGAGGTGGATGTGGACTGGCTGATCGCCGAGCGTCCCGGCAAGGTAAAAACCTTGAAGCAGCATCCGCGCAAGAACAAAACGGCCATCAACATCGAATACATGAAAGCCAGCATCCGTGCCAGGGTGGAGCACCCGTTTCGCATCATCAAGCGGCAGTTCGGCTTCGTGAAAGCCAGATACAAGGGGCTGCTGAAAAACGATAACCAACTGGCGATGTTATTCACCCTGGCCAACCTGTTTCGGGTGGACCAAATGATACGTCAGTGGGAGAGATCTCAGTAAAAACCGGAAATAACGCCAGAAATGGTGGAAAAAATAGCCTAAATAGGCTGATTCGATGTGTTTGCGGGAAAAAAATCGGCCCAGATCCGCGAAATTTTAATCAGCGAGTCAGCTTGGGAAGAAATGACCTGCTTATTCGCACCTTCCTTAATATAAAGACACAAGCAGAGACATTTTTGGCACGATATAAAAACGCTAAGTTAAAAAATCACTATGACGTGTTGGGTATCAAATGTTCACTGGCATAAACCTCTGTTTCTGATGTAAAACAGATTTTCTGAGGAGGCGTAAAACCTCCTCGTACTGCGAAATTGATTTAGTGATAGCGATCGATCACGCCAACCAGATAGTGGTCGGTTTGCTGCATGTTGATGCCCGCTTTTTTAGCGCTGCGGACTTCATCCAGAATGATTTGCAACAGCGTCCCGTCCACGATTTCCTCTTTTCTGTATCGCTTCAGGAAGTTAATCGCTGACTTATCGTTTGCTGCCTGGGCGTCTTCCGTCAAAGAGGTCAGCGCATTAATGCGCTTCTGGTAATCGCTTACCGTCTGCTCAAACAGATCTTCCAGCGTGGAAAATTCACCGCACCGGGCGTGTTGCTCCTGTAACACCGGCGTGGCGCCGCTCTGTTTGATGTATTCGTACATGCGCATCATTTGCGTCACCGTATTTTGCGCCTGATGACGCAAAAATAGTGCGGTGCCATTAAGGCTATTCTCGCTGCACCTCTGGCTGAGCTGAAGATACAAATTTGAGGTATAAAACTCCTGATTCATTTGCGCATTCAGTTTTTGAACTATTCCGCTAGCGATCATAGGACTTCCTTATTTCTTGTCATCTCAGAAAACGGTCACTCTTCGAAAAAACAACCAGAATAAAAGCGATTCTTTCGCTTTTTTTATTGCGCCTGGTTACGCAGTCATATTCATTTTAAGTCGGGATGCTCCTTATTTAAATATCCACCCCTACTATCGCATTTCTATCTGGCATTATTCTGTGATGGTGTTTCGATATTCACACTCCCTGTGCCAATCCTTTCTTATCGACAGTAGGAAACTTCCTCCGGCTATTCTGCTGAACACGATTAGGGGCACTGTTGCAAAGTTAGCGATGAGGCAGCGTTTTGTCTTATTCAAAGGCCTTACATTTCAAAAACTCTGCTTACCAGGCGCATTTCGCCCAGGGGATCACCATAATAAAA
>NZ_JAOWES010000087.1:1655-931819 GCF_030334095.1 Citrobacter sp. Cf118
AAAATCGGCTCAAACATGAAGAAATGAAATGACTGAGTCAGCCGAGAAGAATTTCCCCGCTTATTCGCACCTTCCTTAGTAAAAAACGGAATCACCCGTATTCAGATTAACGACGCTGGAAAGCGTGTATTAGAAACATTGCAATACTTCTACAAATCCAAACCAACCAAAATCCGATACGATGACATTATCGAACGCGCTGGATGTTCGCAAGGTGGTGTAATGTTCTGGCTACATTCCCTTAAATCTTTCGGTATGATTGATTTTAAAGAAACAGGGTATTTCGACGTAACTATAAAATCTATAGTTTCGGATTATGAGATCATCTATTCAAATGAATGATCAGCAACACGAATCTAAATAACACAATCGGGAAATAACATATGATTATTGCTTTCTACTGGTTCTTTGCATTCTATGCCACCTGGATATTAACAAGAAAATGGGTATTTCCTCCTGAGAGGAATAATGGGTAAAAGAAGAAACAACTTAATACGTATTGAAAAAACAGTACGCGTTAGCCCTAAATACAGTCATAAGCTGAAAGAACAATCACGAGAGTCTATTCCAGGTGAATGGATAACAGAAGTAATAGAACACCCTCCAACGGTTCCAACCGGATCAGAGTTTGAACTATTGCAGGATATTTTAGCCTCTTCTGAGAATGTCTTCTATAAACCACGCAGTAGGAAAGAATACCTTGTCGATAGCAGCCATTTAAAACGGTGGCAACTATTCGCTGAACATTACACAGATTATGTCGGTTATATCACCATAAATTCTTTATTCCGTCATATTCAAGACGTTGATATTTTATTTGATAATAAGGAAATAATCAGTAATGACTAATACAATGAGCACTGTTACCGCATTGCTAAACTCATTCCACGATGCGTGGCATATGCCTGTTCTCCAGCTTGTTAATGATACACACCGTGAAAGAACGCCACAGGTGCTCCTGAGAGCTGTTTCTCAGGCAGAGAAGGGGATAATCGCTCTGGTGCATCTCCTGAGGGTTACAGTGCTTCTGGTGGAGTATGACGGTAGCACAATCACACAGGAAGAGGCCTGGTGTGTAGAAAACGATCTTAAGGAACTTTCTTATTCCTTTCAGTGGATAACTCAGGAACTTATGGATCTTTCGCTTGAGATTGGGAATGAGGTACTTACGAAGCCTATTGCATAAAAATGCATATCTAATAAATAAAAATATTGACAATAAAGCAAAAATGTTGTATAATAAAAAATGATAAATAGTGTAAGTTGTTGCAACTTCTTTCGGAGCACCATTCTCCAATAAGTGGGGCTTTGTTCTCCCGAACTGTGGGATCCCTCCCTGAAAACTTTCTGGCTATTTTCTTTGTTATTATTATCAAAGGAATACAGCGGTCATATCGTCTTTGTGTTGGCGCTATGAACAATCACCGCCGTATCTCCGCTTTCAGATAATAAAGCAGATGTTTTCAACTAAAGCTTTTATAACTTTTTATATTATCTGTTAAAAGAATATATAGATGATGAAATAAATGATCTGTTATTGCCAGCGTGAGGGCTTCACGTTTAACAGACGCAAAGTACCCCCGATCTTTTAAATCTCCTAAGATAAATAAACGGGGGTTCTTTTTTATATTTTATTCTTAACCTCGTTCCTTCATTGGTAATGATGTTAATAATGATTTCTAGCAAAATCATTCTCTCCATGGGGTTAATCGCCTCTTTTTATTATTCATCGTGCAGCAATAATGTTGTATGAAAAAATGCGAAGGAACAATAATGTTTCTATTAAATAATCGCGACCGAGTCCTGAAATACAAATCTGAAGTGATTCAAGTTAATCCTGAACTAATAGCTAAAGTGGCTGAAATAGCAGGATGCACCGTAGAAGAAATAGAAAAAGCTGTAGAACAGTGTTTTCCTTCTGAGGATACAACTCAAATAAGTATGCAGGAACGGATCGCAATCAAATCAAAGGAAATAAAACAACAATGATTGTAGACCTAACCGAACTTTTCCTCATTCGTAAAAGTTTTACCGACGTAGTGAGTTACGCCACGGATTCTTTTGCAGCCGTCGAAGGTCATGTTTTCGACCTGCCAGCGGATATTCAGTGTGGTGACGTTATCGGCGCTGATGGTGCTCTGTACACCTCTGGCGCTGATGCCTTTGTGGTGGTGTCCGATTTCGTCAGCGCTGGCGGCGGTAAAACCGTGAATGTCCTACGTGCGCCAAACGTTGGCAGTTTCGTAGCACTGAAAGCCGACAATCTGAACGCTGCGAATCACGTCGCAGCTATCACCGCGCTCGAATCCAAAGGGTTCGTATGCCGTCCATTCTTCACTTCTTAATCAAGGATGATCACTAATGACTAAAATCGCAATTGGGCGTGAGATGGTGGACTTAGCGCCAATCTTCCAGGCTCTACCAGAACGGAACTACCTTATGAATGCCCTCGACCTCTTCGACGGGGTAGGCGTTCAGAGTCCGAAAGTGGTAGTAACACAGCTTCTTGATGATAACTACAGCCTGTTTAACATGCCACAGAGCCGTTATTCCTCAAACCACGACACTACAGCCCGTCAGAATGGCAAAGAATACCTTATCGAGATCCCTTGGTTTGCAAGGGAAGATGAGTTTAAACCTGTAGATGTACAAGGCCGCAGAGTGCAGGGAACGGACTACGAACAAACCGTTACCGACCTGTACACCGAATACACCGGGAAACATAAGATTGCTTATCTGCGTACCCGTGAATCTTACCTGGCCCGTGCACTGTTCAAAGGTGAAGTGTATACCCCTGCAACTGATGACCTGCTGATCTCTTATGCTGAACTGTTTGGCGTTGTGCCAATGACAGCCAGTGTGAGCACAGCGACGGCGGCACAAGATTTTGATGCCATTCTGGACAAGATTCAGGCTGCCGCAGGTGGGCAGGCTGGACAGATTGAACGAGTGATCGTATTCGCCAAACCTGCTGCATTCAGCCAGATCCGCTTCTCTGACAGTATGTCTAAGGTGTTCCAGTATGTAGCACCATACGATGAGCGTAATCTGTTCTACCAGCGTCATGAGCTTCTACCTGGCGTTTCAACTTTTAGCCTGCCTGGTGCGCCTATCGATGTAGTTAAAACCACAGATCCGCTGATCCTCGCACAGATGCCAGATGATGCCGATATGGTGGCGGTTCCTGTATTCAGCAAAGGCACAAACGCATATCAGAACATCTACGGCGCTGCCTCTGGCAATTTCGCGTTGATAGATGCTGCACCTGCTGAATATTACTCTTGGGGCTACCTGAGTGAGCGCGGTGATGCTTACCACGTTATGCACGAAAACAGCGCATTACCTGTTAACCACTGTTTAGGTATGCAGGTGAAGATCACTATCACTGCTTAATATTCAGGCTTTTTAATGAGGGATGCTTACTAACCCACAGTGCTAATGTGACTCTGGTGGCATCCCTTTTTTATTTCCAGATCATAATGAGGATATTTAAGTGGAAATGATTATTAAATCCAATCGTGGGTTACATGTACGAGTCAGCGCTGATGATGCAGAAGGATTATTAAAACTAAAATCTTTTTGCGATCTGCTTGATATTTCATATACAGGTGTTAGATCACGGATATTCCGTGGTGAAACGGTCGAACAGGCTATCCATCATTTTTTAGAAAAGTAAGGCGGTGAATAATGCTTGAGCTGAACGTCAGCCAAATCCGTAATACGGTGACATTCACCGTTGACAAGCAAAGTATTGCCGAAGCAAAGAAAGCAGCAGACAACTTGCAACGTCATTTCTCTAAGATCAAAGATCCCAAAATTCGCCTCAAGACTCAGAAACAACGCAGACAGAAAGCCCGACAGCAGGTCGATGATGCACGCTTTAATGATAAACCCCGTGACACTGCCGAACTGAAAGCACAACGTGCAGCAGAGAAGCAGAGAGCAAAGGATGAAAAAGCAAATCTGAGAGCACAGCAACAGCTACAAAAGCGTCAGGAGACAGCAGAACTCAAGCTACGCCATGCAGGTCTTCAGGTGTCCGGTATTAAAGGTAAATATGGACTTAACACTAAACAGCATTATGAAGCGTTACGTTTCATCCAGAAGCAAACAGAAGAGTATGCAAAAGGCAATATTAGCTCACAGCGTATGAATGCTCTGATCCGCGAGCGTACTACGCTTTTACGTAGAGAAGCTGCACAACAGGCTAAAGTTGTTCAAGCACAGCGTACACAGTATGCAGCGGCAACAGATAAGCTTAAACATTCTAAAGCAAGTCATTCCCTAGGAATGGGAAATATATTGGGTAGTGTTGTATTGACAGCAGGATCTCTGGGCGTGGGACAACGCATTATTGATAAAGGGAATGAAAATCTTGAACTTATCCGAATGTCTGAGCGTACCAGGCTAAACCCGAATGCTGTTAAAACGATTGTAACCTGGGGGAAGCAAAATGGCGTGGACAGTGCGTCTGTTGACAAGATCACCGATGGTTTTGGGAAAGATACCCGAGAGAAAATCAGTGAAACCCTTATGAATAGCCAATTTGATCAGAAGTCTGGGAAATGGAAGGGCGGCAACACAAACACTGAAGAAATCCTTAACAAGTTTGGTTGGAGTAAGTCCAATATTGTCCAATATGAAGAGAACCCACTCGATTTTTTACAGGCAGTAGTAAATGAAGGTCAGCGTCGTGGAATGAAAGACGGGGAGTTAGCCCACCTTCTGGAAAACATCTTCGACGATGGGGCGCACTATATAGACCTCTTCAAGAACAACGGCGAGCAGTTTAATGCCACCCTGAAAGGGCTTGTCGATTCAGGGCAAACACTATCAGATGATCAGATAGCCCTTACTTACAAGTTTGGTGATTTATCTGTGGCTATGGGGAATTTGCTCAACGGTGTAGATAATCAGATGTTTACGGGCTTCATGCGTGGTTTTGCTGATAGTGGTGATGAACTTGTGAAAAATACACAGGTGATTAACCAGAATGCAGGGCTGTTAGGTGAGGGGCTGGGCAATCTGGCATCTCAGGTGACGGGGTTTGTTTCTGAGATCGCAGGTGTAGTGGCTGATCTGAATAGTGCTCTACGCCAGCGCTTCCCTGAATGGTTTTTTGATACACAAAAGCCAGCAGCCCAGGCTCTATACGATGGCGCTGTTACTGGATCTGCCAATGATGCTGCACAGTGGATCGCTGATAGAACTGGGTTTGATACCCGTGCAGTGGGTCCAGTGGTTATGGATTGGCTGGGTATTGGAAGTCAGCAAGCAGGAACAGCAGTTAATCAATATAGCATGTCTGGTGAGTCGCTACGTGAAAGTGCAATGCTACTTGGCAGCGGTAATGCGCCAGCTTATAACCTTTCCCCTGTATTCAATCTAACGGTAGCGCCGGAAGTACCGCTAACGATTCAATCTGACACAGGTCGCTTGAGTGAGTATGTGGATTTTACGGCGAGAAGTTCGCAAGCCAGTTTCATGCAATCGCTTACGCTTTCAATGATGAGTGGTCAAAGTAGCACTGGTGGTTGATATATCAAAGGAGCTTCCGCTCCTTTTTCTTTGCGTAAAATATGATCAACATCTACGGTTAAAGTGATGCACATGGTGTACAACAAAGTAGGTTACAATGTGGTAAACATCGCGTATAATGGCTTTCATCTAAACATGCTAATGTATTGATTTATAAAGATTTGCTGATCATATATCGACGCCTGTGAAGGCGACACCTAAAGGAAGCTCTATGAGCGAAAAGTTACAAAAAGTGCTGGCGCGTGCTGGCCACGGTTCTCGCCGTGAAATCGAATCTATTATTGCCGCGGGTCGCGTGAGCGTTGATGGCAAAATTGCCACGCTCGGCGATCGCGTTGAAGTCACTCCGGGTCTGAAAATCCGTATCGACGGTCATCTGATTTCGGTTAAAGAGTCTGCGGAGCAAATCTGCCGTGTTCTGGCCTATTACAAGCCAGAAGGCGAACTGTGTACCCGAAACGACCCAGAAGGTCGTCCGACCGTGTTTGATCGTTTACCAAAACTGCGTGATGCGCGCTGGATTGCCGTAGGGCGTCTGGACGTGAATACCTGCGGTTTACTGCTGTTTACCACCGATGGTGAATTGGCTAACCGTCTGATGCACCCAAGCCGCGAAGTTGAGCGTGAATATGCGGTACGTGTGTTTGGTCAGGTTGATGATGCAAAACTGCGCGATCTGAGTCGTGGCGTGCAGCTGGAAGATGGTCCGGCGGCATTTAAAACGATCAAGTTCAGCGGTGGTGAAGGGATCAACCAGTGGTATAACGTCACGCTGACCGAAGGGCGTAACCGTGAAGTCCGCCGCCTGTGGGAAGCTGTAGGTGTACAGGTAAGCCGTCTGATTCGTGTCCGTTACGGTGATATCCCGCTGCCGAAAGGCCTGCCGCGTGGTGGCTGGACAGAGCTTGATCTTGCTCAGACCAACTATCTGCGTGAACTGGTGGAGCTGAAGCCGGAAACGACTTCTAAAGTGGCCGTCGAGAAAGATCGCCGTCGCATGAAGGCGAATCAGATCCGTCGTGCGGTGAAGCGCCACTCTCAGGTTGGCAGCAGCCGTCGTCCGGGTGGTCGCAGCAACAACGGTTAATCATAACCCCACCTGATAAACAAAGCGCCATCAGGCGTTAGCGTGGAGCCGGATACAGCGCAAACGCCTTATCCGGCCTACACTCAATAATCGATCCCTGGTTGGGCTTTCACGCCCGCTTCAAACGCATGCTTGACCGGGCGCAGCTCGCTGACTGTATCTGCTAACTCCAGAATATCGCGATGACATCCACGGCCGGTGATAATGACCGTTTGATGGGCTGGGCGCGCGTTCAGGGCATTGATGACCTCTTCAAGCGGCAGATAGTCGTATGCCACCATGTAGGTCAGCTCATCCAGTATCACCATATCCAGTTCATCGTCGGCCAGCATCCGCTTGCCATGTTCCCACACGGCCATACAGGCTGCGGTGTCAGACTCGCGGTTCTGCGTTTCCCAGGTAAATCCTGTCGCCATAACCTGAAACTCTACGCCGTGGGGTTCAAGTAAGTTACGTTCTCCGTTTGGCCACGTACCTTTAATAAATTGTACGACGCCGACTTTTTTACCATGGCCCACCGCGCGCGTGGCGGTACCGAATGCGGCGGTGGTTTTACCCTTACCATTTCCGGTGAACACGATGATAATTCCGCGCTCATCTTTCGCTGCGGCAACGCGTGCATCAACCCGATCTTTTACGCGCTGTTGACGTTGCTGATAGCGTTCTTCACTCATTGGGCAATTCCTGGTTTACGGCCCGGTTGGGCATCAAAAGTCATACCGGTTTTACGGCGGCTGTCATCGCCCATCAGCCACAGGTAGAGCGGCATAATATCGGCGGGAGTTTTCAATTTTTGCGGATCTTCCGTTGGGAATGCGCTGGCTCGCATGCCAGTTCGCGTCCCACCAGGATTGATACAGTTTACGCGCAGATGACGGTTTTGATACTCATCAGCCAGAACCTGCATCATCCCTTCGGTCGCAAATTTTGAGGTGGCATATGCTCCCCAATTGGCGCGTCCCTGGCGACCGACACTGGAAGAGGTAAAGACCAGCGATCCGGCATCGGATTTGAGTAACAACGGCAGCAATGCCTGAGTCAGCATAAAAGTGGCATTTACATTTACCTGCATCACATCCTGCCAGATCTGCGGGTTTTGTTCACTCATTGGACAAATATCGCCGAGTAATCCGGCGTTATGCAGTACGCCATCCAGACGCGGGAAATGTGCAGCAATGCGCTGCGCAAGCTGGTGACATTCTTCAGAGGTACAGGTCAGTAGATCCAGTGTAAACCACTGTGGTTGTGTTCCGTTTTCATCGGCGATAGTGCGGGCAACCTGACGCAGTTTTTCTTCGTTACGCCCATGCAGGATAACTGTCGCGCCATAGCGTGCATAGGTCTGCGCGGCCTCGCGTCCGATACCATCGCTGGCACCGGTGATAAGAATAATGCGGCCCTGTAGAAGGTCTTGTTTAGGTTGGTAATGCACGGCAACTCCTCGGCGACGTCCTGGATATCTCGTTCGCGATAACTTTTGGGCTTTATGCCTTAAACCCTGTACTTTTTCAATCAGCCAAAGGCAATAACACCGCAAAATGAACGCTTTGTCATGCTTTTTACTGATTCAGCACTGGATGTATGAAGCAAGACGAGGTGACACGCCTGTTGTACACTGAGCGGAAGTCGCGTTGTTTAACCAAGGTGGATCTCGTGGAATTGTTGTCTGAATATGGGTTGTTTTTGGCAAAAATTGTCACTGTCGTGGTGGCTATTGCAGTGGTGGTGATGCTGATCGTAAACGCGACACAACGCAAACGTCAGCGTGGGGAATTGCGGGTTATTAACCTCAGCGATCAATATAAAGAGATGAAGGAAGACCTGTCGCTAGCCTTATTGGATGGGCATCAGCAAAAATTCTGGCATAAGGCGCAGAAAAAGAAACAAAAGCTGGAGGCGAAAGCGGCTAAGGCAAAAGCGAAACTGGGTGACAGTACGTCATCAGATAAACCTCGTGTATGGGTGCTTGATTTTAAAGGCAGTATGGATGCCCATGAGGTCAGCGCATTACGCGAAGAGGTGACGGCTGTGCTGGCGGTTGTTAAACCTCAGGATCAAGTGGTGGTTCGTCTGGAAAGTCCGGGTGGTGTGGTACATGGTTATGGCCTGGCTGCGTCCCAGTTACAACGTCTGCGCGATAAGCAGATCCCGCTGACCGTTACGGTAGATAAAGTCGCTGCGAGCGGCGGATATATGATGGCCTGCGTGGCGGATAAAATTGTCTCGGCGCCGTTTGCTATCGTCGGCTCAATTGGCGTGGTGGCGCAGATCCCGAACTTTAACCGCTTCCTGAAAGGGAAAGATATTGATATCGAACTGCACACCGCCGGACAGTATAAGCGTACGTTGACCTTACTCGGTGAAAACACGGAAGAAGGGCGGCAGAAATTCCGCGAAGATCTGAACGAAACGCATCATCTGTTTAAAGATTTTGTGCAGCGCATGCGTCCGACTCTGGACATTGAGCAGGTTGCCACCGGTGAACACTGGTTTGGTCAACAGGCGCTGGCAAATGGGCTGGTGGATGAGATCAATACCAGCGATGAGGTGATCCTCGGGCTGATGGAAGGTCGTGAAGTGTTGAACGTTCGCTATCTGCAGCGTAAAAAGCTGATGGATCGTTTCACCGGTAGTGCGGCGGAGAGCGCCGATCGTTTGCTGATGCGCTGGTGGCAGCGGGGGCAGAAGCCACTGATGTAAAATTGTCATTGCCGGATAGCGATGCTCACATATCTCCTATCCGGCCTACAAATATGCATCAATATAGGCTGGATAAGCCGATGCCGCCATCCGGCAAATTATTACTCGTGTTAATCGATCAAGTGATACTTTTCGGAAAGTACGTGCGCCAGGTGTTTAAACATATTAAACACCGCCGTACTTTTGGGCGTTGGTAGCCCTTGCTCGTCTAAAAAGTAATCTCCGCTGAAAACCAGCACGCCGTTTCGCTGCGTAACGCCGGTGGCGACAATCCCCGCCAGCGTGTCCTCATGCTCACGAATGATTTTGTTGGCTTCAATCAGCAGTGTTTCGCGATCGATGGGTTGAGTGTCTTTATGCATGATTTACTCCTTAAACAAGGACATTAGTCTACGCTGAGCCCGTCTTATGGGCAAATATTCCCTGACATAAATGAAGGTTTTACGACAGTGTTACAACTGGCGAGATTTGTTTTTGCATGCTAATAAAGTTGCGTAACGCATTTTATCAGGTACAGTGTGACGCTTTCGTCAATCTGGCAACAGATTTGCTTGACATTCGACCAATACTTCGTCGTGCTAGAGCGTTTGTGAGAAAAAAATCCTGTTAACTCAGTTACATGAGAGTTACATTACAAGCGCGAATCAGTTTAAAGGGTTGATATCCGCCGACGCAGAGACCATATCGATGTCTCGTCGCCAGTGGAAGGTGAATCAACGTGCGACGCATTCTGGAAGAATCAAATTAGGTAAAGGTGAATATGGGTAAAGCTCTTGTCATCGTTGAGTCCCCGGCAAAAGCCAAAACGATCAACAAGTATCTGGGTAATGACTACGTGGTGAAATCCAGCGTCGGTCATATCCGTGATTTGCCGACCAGTGGCTCAGCAACTAAAAAGAGCGCCGACTCAACCTCCACCAAAACGGCTAAAAAGCCCAAAAAGGATGAACGTGGCGCTCTCGTCAACCGTATGGGTGTTGACCCGTGGCACAACTGGGATGCGCGCTATGAAGTGCTGCCTGGTAAAGAGAAAGTTGTTTCTGAACTGAAGCAACTGGCTGAAAAAGCCGACCACATCTATCTCGCAACTGACCTTGACCGCGAAGGGGAAGCCATTGCATGGCACCTGCGGGAAGTCATCGGTGGCGACGACACCCGCTACAGCCGCGTGGTGTTTAATGAAATTACCAAAAATGCTATTCGCCAGGCGTTTGAAAAACCGGGCGAGTTGAACATCGATCGTGTTAATGCGCAACAGGCGCGCCGCTTTATGGACCGTGTTGTGGGCTATATGGTGTCGCCACTGCTGTGGAAAAAAATTGCACGCGGTCTGTCAGCTGGTCGCGTACAGTCTGTGGCTGTGCGTCTGGTGGTTGAGCGTGAACGCGAAATCAAAGCATTTGTTCCAGAAGAGTTCTGGGAAATTGATGCTAACACGACCACGCCGGGCGGCGACGCGTTGCCGCTTGAGGTGACGCATCAAAATGATAAGCCGTTCCGTCCCGTAAATCGGGAACAAACGCTTGCCGCTGTTAGCCTGTTGGAAAAAGCGCGCTATAGCGTATTGGAACGTGAAGATAAACCGACCAGCAGCAAGCCGGGCGCACCGTTCATTACCTCCACGCTACAGCAGGCTGCGAGCACGCGTCTCGGCTTCGGTGTGAAGAAAACCATGATGATGGCGCAGCGTTTGTATGAAGCGGGTTACATCACTTACATGCGTACTGACTCAACCAACCTGAGCCAGGATGCAGTGACCATGGTTCGCGATTACATCAGCGATAATTTTGGTAAAAAATATCTGCCGGAGAGCGCGAACCAGTACGCCAGCAAAGAGAACTCGCAGGAAGCGCACGAAGCTATCCGTCCTTCTGATGTCGCCGTACAGGCGGAATCGCTGAAAGATATGGAAGCTGATGCGCAAAAACTGTATCAGCTGATCTGGCGCCAGTTTGTTGCCTGTCAGATGACCCCAGCTAAATATGATTCCACCACGCTCACCGTGGGTGCGGGTGATTTCCGCCTGAAGGCGCGCGGTCGTATTCTGCGCTTCGATGGCTGGACGAAAGTGATGCCAGCGTTGCGTAAAGGCGATGAAGATCGCATCTTACCGGCGGTGGACAAAGGCGATACGCTGACGCTTATCGAACTGACGCCAGCACAGCACTTTACTAAACCGCCTGCGCGCTTCAGTGAAGCTTCGCTGGTTAAAGAGCTTGAAAAGCGTGGCATTGGTCGCCCATCTACCTATGCGTCGATCATTTCTACGATTCAGGATCGCGGTTATGTTCGCGTTGAAAATCGTCGCTTTTACGCTGAAAAAATGGGTGAAATCGTCACCGATCGGCTGGAAGAAAACTTCCGCGAACTGATGAACTACGATTTTACCGCGCAGATGGAAGATAGCCTCGACCAGGTGGCGAATAAAGAAGCCGAATGGAAGGGCGTACTCGACAACTTCTTCACTGATTTTACTCAGCAACTGGATAAAGCCGAGAAAGATCCTGAAGAAGGCGGTATGCGTCCGAACCAGATGGTGCTGACCAGCATTGATTGCCCGACCTGCGGACGCAAAATGGGTATTCGTACCGCCAGTACCGGCGTTTTCCTTGGTTGCTCCGGCTACGCACTTTCCCCGAAAGAGCGTTGCAAAACCACCATTAACCTGGTGCCGGAAAACGAAGTATTGAACGTGCTGGAAGGCGACGACGCGGAAACGAACGCATTGCGCGCCAAACGCCGCTGCCAGAAGTGCGGTACGGCAATGGACAGTTATCTTATCGATCCTAAGCGTAAATTGCATGTGTGTGGTAATAACCCAACCTGCGACGGCTACGAGATCGAAGAGGGCGAGTTCCGTATCAAGGGATATGACGGTCCTATCGTCGAGTGCGAAAAATGTGGTTCTGAAATGCACCTGAAAATGGGACGTTTCGGCAAGTACATGGCGTGTACTAACGACGAGTGCAAAAACACCCGTAAGATCCTGCGTAACGGTGAGGTCGCTCCGCCGAAAGAAGACCCAGTTCCGTTGCCGGAACTGCCGTGTGAAAAATCTGACGCGTATTTCGTGTTACGTGATGGTGCTGCAGGTATCTTCCTGGCTGCAAATACGTTCCCGAAATCACGTGAGACTCGTGCGCCGTTGGTGGAAGAGTTGTACCGCTTCCGCGATCGCCTGCCGGAAAAACTGCGTTATCTGGCAGATGCGCCGCAAACTGATCCGGATGGTAACAAGTCCATGGTTCGTTTCAGCCGTAAAACCAAGCAGCAATACGTTGCCGCTGAGAAAGACGGTAAGGCGACTGGCTGGTCCGCGTTCTTCGTTGACGGCAAATGGGTAGAAGGGAAGAAATAACAGCGTTTCGGCTGAATTTCTCCTCAAGGGTCGCGTAAGCGGCCCTTTTTGTTTCTCGCATATTATTTTTTGTCATACCTATACAGCGTACATAGAAATGATATAGTGGTTATAGTTAACAGACTTTTTATTATTAAATCGTATTAGCAGCGCCCGCGAGCCTGCACTGAAACGATGATTTGATGGCGCGAATCGGGATGGCATAACATGAAATTACAGCAGCTTCGCTACATTGTTGAGGTGGTGAACCACAACCTTAATGTCTCCTCAACAGCGGAAGGGCTTTATACCTCGCAGCCCGGTATCAGTAAGCAAGTTCGTATGCTGGAAGATGAACTTGGCATCCAGATTTTCGCCCGTAGCGGTAAGCACCTGACGCAGGTTACGCCAGCAGGGCAGGAAGTTATTCGTATTGCGCGAGAAGTTCTGTCGAAGGTGGATGCCATTAAGTCCGTTGCTGGCGAACATACCTGGCCGGACAAAGGCTCGTTATATATCGCCACTACGCATACTCAGGCGCGTTACGCTTTACCGAACGTGATTAAAGGTTTTATTGAGCGCTATCCTCGCGTCTCATTGCATATGCACCAGGGATCGCCGACGCAAATCGCCGAAGCCGTTTCGAAAGGAAATGCAGATTTTGCTATCGCGACGGAAGCTTTGCACCTGTATGACGACCTAGTGATGTTACCTTGCTACCACTGGAACCGCTCAATCGTCGTCACGCCGGATCATCCGTTGGCGGGAAAATCTTCGGTTTCTATTGAGGAACTGGCACAGTATCCGCTGGTGACCTACACGTTTGGTTTTACCGGACGCTCGGAGCTGGACACCGCGTTCAACCGCGCGGGTCTGGAGCCACGTATTGTCTTTACCGCGACCGATGCTGATGTCATTAAAACCTATGTTCGTCTGGGCCTTGGCGTGGGTGTAATTGCCAGTATGGCGGTTGATCCTGTTTCCGATCCTGACCTGGTACGCGTGGATGCTCACGATATCTTCAGCCATAGCACCACCAAAATTGGTTTTCGTCGCAGCACCTTCTTACGCAGTTACATGTATGATTTCATTCAACGTTTCGCGCCGCATTTGACGCGTGATGTGGTGGACACGGCGGTGGCGCTGCGTTCCAACGATGATATTGAAGCCATGTTTAAAGATATTAAATTGCCTGAGAAATAATAACGGCTGTAACCTCGTCGGTATCCATAAGCATAAAGCGATACCGACGGGAAACACTGAATTAATTGATAATTTACCGTGAATAAATTAACCATATATAGTTTATGGAAAAAGTTCTCTAAAGTAGTTTCAAATTAGTCAGCTTGCCAAAAATTCCTTTCAAATATTTATAACCGATCAAACAATCGATTTATTTATCAGGACGAGTCTGAAAATTAACTGGCTTTTTTTCGCCTTTTTTATTAGGATTCCTCCTATCTGATGATTAATTGTACCGATTGTTTGGTGCCTAAATGATAAGTGATTTCGATAGTATGAGGTTAGCGATGCCTTCAGGAAACCAGCCAGCACGCAGGGATCCGGTGATGAAACGTAAAGCCTGGTTCGCCGTATTTCTTGGTTCTGCGATATTCTGGATTATTGTCGCACTCGTGGCCTGGAATGTGTGGGGGTAAATATGTCCGCACCAGAGCAGCACTCTACCGAAACGCTATCGCCTCATGACCATGAACAAGAGAGCAAAACCGTCGC
Source organism: Citrobacter sp. Cf118 (assembly GCF_030334095.1). Taxonomy (NCBI): domain Bacteria; kingdom Pseudomonadati; phylum Pseudomonadota; class Gammaproteobacteria; order Enterobacterales; family Enterobacteriaceae; genus Citrobacter; species Citrobacter sp. Cf118. The sequence goes on from NZ_JAOWES010000087.1 coordinate 16,052, forward strand.
AGAGAAGGGGCAGAAGGTACCCGAATCCTGGAACCTTTCTCCTGAACAACGGGCGTTTATTGATCTGTTAACTGATGATGATGAACAGAAACAATAATTCGTACGTATTTTATAATAATAACGATTACCTTGTGCCCTTGAATATCGAATCATTTATCCATGTAATCGTCATCAACAACCTAATCAACGTATTATCCATTGCTCTATTGCCTGCTGAATATTCATCCTATTAATCTACACGGCTAGACCTTCCTCCTTACCATCGACCTCAGTTCGCGCTTTTATATCGCCCGCTACTTTTATCATTTTGAGTTGTTATCAAAGCGTTACATTTTGTTTGTGTTATCTTTAATACTAACCCTGAGGAAAATCAGGGGATCCAACCCTGTCATTTAAGGAGGAGCTATGTCGTCGACCCTACGAGAAGCCAGTAAGGACACATTGCAGGTTAAAGATAAAACCTACCGCTACTACAGTTTGCCTCTGGCTGCTAAATCACTGGGTGATATCACCCGACTACCCAAATCGCTAAAAGTGTTGCTGGAAAACCTGCTTCGTTGGCAGGATGGCAATTCCGTTACCGAAGATGATATTCATGCTCTCGCGCATTGGCTGAAGACCGCCCATGCCGATCGTGAAATTGCCTATCGACCCGCTCGTGTTCTGATGCAGGATTTTACCGGCGTGCCGGCGGTGGTCGATCTTGCCGCCATGCGCGAAGCTGTGAAACGTCTGGGGGGAGATACGGCAAAAGTGAATCCGCTTTCGCCAGTGGACCTTGTCATTGACCACTCGGTAACGGTGGACCGTTTTGGTGATGATGATGCTTTCGAAGAAAACGTTCGCCTGGAAATGGAACGTAACCATGAACGTTATGTGTTCCTGAAATGGGGACAGCAGGCATTTAGTCGCTTCAGCGTTGTACCGCCGGGAACGGGGATTTGCCACCAGGTAAACCTTGAATATCTTGGCAAAGCCGTCTGGAGCGAGTTACAGGACGGTGAGTGGGTGGCTTATCCCGATACGCTGGTCGGTACCGATTCCCATACGACAATGATTAATGGTCTCGGTGTGCTGGGATGGGGCGTTGGAGGCATTGAGGCTGAAGCAGCAATGCTGGGTCAACCGGTCTCTATGCTTATCCCGGATGTCGTAGGCTTTAAACTAGTGGGCAAACTGCGGGAAGGTATCACCGCTACCGACCTGGTTTTAACCGTTACCCAGATGCTGCGTAAGCACGGCGTGGTCGGTAAATTTGTTGAATTCTATGGTGATGGCCTCGACACCTTACCGCTGGCCGATCGGGCAACCATTGCGAACATGTCACCGGAATACGGCGCAACCTGCGGTTTCTTCCCGATCGATGGCATCACTCTTGAATATATGCGTCTGAGTGGACGCAGTGAGGAGCAGGTTGAGTTGGTCAGCGCCTATGCCAAAGCGCAGGGAATGTGGCGTAATCCAGGGGATGAACCCGTATTTACCAGTTCACTGGAGCTGGATATGGGCAGTGTGGAAGCTAGCCTTGCCGGACCGAAGCGCCCGCAGGATCGGGTGGCACTGGCTGATGTTCCGAAAGCGTTTTCGGCGAGCAATGAACTCGAAGTAAATAGCTCGCTGAAAGACCGTCAGCCCGTGGACTACACCATGAGCGGCCAGCAGTATAAGCTGCCGGACGGTGCGGTGGTGATAGCAGCTATAACTTCCTGTACCAACACCTCTAACCCAAGCGTATTAATGGCGGCGGGACTGCTGGCGAAAAAAGCAGTGACACTTGGTCTGAAACGTCAGCCTTGGGTGAAAGCCTCGCTGGCGCCAGGTTCGAAGGTGGTGTCTGATTATCTGGCGCAGGCTGGGTTCACGCCGTACCTTGATGAGCTGGGATTTAACCTTGTAGGTTATGGCTGTACCACCTGTATTGGTAACTCGGGTCCGTTACCCGATCCTATCGAGACAGCCATCAAAAAAGGCGATCTCACCGTTGGCGCCGTACTTTCCGGCAACCGAAACTTTGAGGGGCGTATCCATCCGCTCGTGAAGACCAACTGGTTGGCGTCTCCGCCGCTGGTGGTGGCATATGCGCTAGCAGGGAATATGAATATCAATCTGACGAAAGATCCGTTAGGCCATGACAAAAAGGGCGATCCCGTTTATCTGAAAGATATCTGGCCGACGGCTCAGGAAATTGCCCGTGCCGTGGAGCAGGTTTCTACCGCCATGTTCCATAAAGAGTACGCTGAAGTCTTTGAAGGCACGCCAGAATGGAAAGCTATCCAGGTTGATCGGGCTGATACCTATGGTTGGCAGTCTGACTCAACTTATATCCGCTTGTCGCCGTTCTTCGATGGAATGCAGGCTACGCCGGATCCGGTCCAGGACATTCATGGTGCGCGTATCCTCGCGATGCTTGGGGATTCCGTCACCACCGACCATATTTCTCCTGCCGGCAGTATTAAGCCGGATAGCCCGGCAGGTCGTTATCTGCAAAGCCACGGCGTTGAGCGTAAAGATTTTAACTCCTATGGTTCACGCCGCGGGAATCATGAAGTGATGATGCGCGGTACCTTTGCCAATATTCGTATTCGTAATGAGATGGTACCCGGCGTGGAAGGTGGGATGACGCGTCATTTGCCGGGAACCGAGGTAGTGGCTATCTATGATGCGGCTATGCAATATCAACAGGAGAATATCCCCCTGGCGGTTATTGCCGGGAAAGAGTATGGCTCTGGCTCCAGTCGCGACTGGGCGGCAAAAGGCCCGCGCTTGCTGGGGATTCGCGTAGTTATCGCTGAGTCCTTTGAGCGAATTCACCGTTCTAACCTGATTGGTATGGGGATTTTGCCGCTGGAATTTCCGCAGGGCGTCACGCGCAAAACGCTGGGGCTAACAGGTGAGGAAGCGATCGATATTACGGACCTGCAAAACATCAAGCCGGGCGCAACAGTACCGGTGAATATGGTTCGCTCAGATGGACGTAAAGAGGTGATTTTATGCCGCTGCCGTATCGATACCGCGACGGAGCTAACTTACTACCAAAACGATGGTATTCTGCACTACGTGATTCGTAATATGTTGAATTAAAATGTATAAAGCCTGCGAGAGCAGGCTTTTTTATCGGCGGTAACAACCATTACTTGCCCAGCAAATGCCCCATCTTGGCGGCTTTGGTGTCCAGGTAATGTTCATTGTTCGGGTTACGACCCACAATCAGCGGCACGCGTTCAACAATATTGATTCCCGCTTCGGTCAGAATTTCCACTTTTTTCGGGTTATTGGTCAGCAAACGAACTTCGTCCACGCCCAGCAGCTTGAACATATCCGCACACAGCGTGAAATCACGCTCATCTGCCGCAAAGCCCAACTGATGGTTAGCCTCAACGGTATCATAACCCTGGTCCTGCAACGCGTAGGCGCGGATTTTATTGAGCAGGCCGATATTGCGTCCTTCCTGACGATGATAAAGCAGGATACCGCGCCCTTCTTCAGCAATGTGGGTGAGAGCCGCTTCGAGCTGGAAGCCGCAATCGCAACGCAGGCTAAACAATGCATCGCCAGTCAGACATTCGGAGTGGACACGCGCCAGAACAGGCGTTTGACCAGTGATATCGCCAAAAACCAGTGCGACGTGATCGTGTCCGGTTGCCAGTTCTTCAAATCCCACCATCAGGAAATCACCCCAGGGGGTTGGCAGTTTGGCTTCTGCCACACGTTTAAGCTGCATGTAATTCTCCAGATTATGCTGGCACTGTCGTGCCGTCGCCTGTTGGCTTCTTGTTCTGTATTGCACTATTTTGCCATAAGGCAACGATGTTCACCTAATCGCGACAACGGATTCGCCTTTGGAATGGCACAAAAATGTCAATTTTCCCGGCATGCACTTTTTTCAGTTATGATTGTGAGACTTATCGACGAAAGGAGAGGCAATGCTGTCAATTGCAAAGCGCACTGCGGTCGGGGCCGGGCTGCTACTTATTATGCCGGTTGCTGTATGGGTATCGGGCTGGAGTTGGCAGCCGGGACACAACGTTTGGTGGCTAAAATCTCTGTACTGGGTAACGGAAACAGTGACGCAGCCGTGGGGGATTATCACTCACGTTGTGCTCTGCGCATGGTTTCTGTGGTGTCTGCGTTTTCGTCTGAAAGCTGCGGTAATGCTGTTTGCGATCCTGGCCGCGGCAATTTTAGTCGGTCAGGGTGTGAAGTCCTGGGTTAAAGACAGGGTGCAGGAACCTAGGCCCTTTGTCGTATGGCTGGAAAAAACGCACCATATCCCGGTTGATGAGTTCTACACTTTAAAACGTAAAGATCGTGGCAACTTAGTTAAAGAGCAATTGGCCGAACAACAGGATATTCCGACGTTTCTACGTAAGCACTGGCAAAAAGAAACGGGTTTTGCCTTTCCGTCAGGACATACGATGTTTGCTGCCAGTTGGGCTTTACTGGCAGTAGGGCTGTTATGGCCACGCAGACGTACGCTGACGATTGTGTTTTTGCTTATCTGGGCGACAAGTGTTATGGGTAGCCGCTTGCTGTTGGGCATGCACTGGCCGCGTGATTTGGTCGTTGCAACGCTGATTTCATGGCTGCTGGTAACGCTGGCGACCTGGCTCGCGCAGCGAGTATGCGGACCACTTACGCCGCCTGTGCAGGAGGCAAAAGAAATCGCGCAACGCGAGCAAGAAAGCTAGCTATGATTGATTTTTCAAATTTTGCCCTTAAATCAGAAAGCGGAAAGCGCTTTTCCATTTCGCACTCGTTGTGAAAATGGTAATTTAAAGGGCTCAACGCGGTAAGTTGTACACGATTTATTCGCTTAAACCACATAACGGGAAGTAATGTGAAATATTTACTCATTTTCTTACTGGTGTTGGCGATTTTTGTTATTTCGGTGACATTAGGTGCGCAAAACGATCAACAGGTTACGTTTAATTACCTGCTGGCTCAGGGTGAGTATCGTATCTCTACGCTGCTTGCTGTATTGTTTGCCGCAGGTTTTGCGATTGGTTGGTTAATTTGCGGCCTTTTCTGGCTGAAGGTTCGTGTGTCTCTTGCGCGCGCCGAACGTAAAATCAAACGACTGGAAAACCAGCTTACGCCTGCGACCGACGTTGCGGTTTCTGCCGATTCGTCGGTTGTGAAGGAATAATTATTTATGTTGGAGTTGTTGTTTCTGCTTTTACCTGTAGCCGCTGCCTATGGGTGGTATATGGGTCGCAGAAGTGCGCAACAAACCAAGCAGGATGAAGCTAACCGTCTTTCCCGTGACTATGTCGCCGGGGTTAACTTCCTCCTGAGCAACCAACAAGACAAAGCGGTGGATCTGTTCCTCGATATGCTAAAAGAGGATACGGGCACCGTTGAGGCTCATCTCACTCTCGGAAACCTGTTTCGCTCGCGCGGTGAAGTCGACCGCGCAATCCGCATCCATCAAACGTTAATGGAAAGTGCTTCGCTGACCTACGAGCAGCGTTTGTTGGCCGTACAACAGCTGGGGCGCGATTACATGGCCGCAGGTCTGTACGACCGCGCGGAAGACATGTTCAATCAGCTTACCGATGAAACAGATTTTCGCGTCGGTGCATTACAGCAACTGCTGCAAATTTATCAGGCGACCAGCGATTGGCAGAAAGCCATTGATGTCGCAGAACGTCTGGTGAAGCTAGGCAAAGATAAACAGCGTATTGAGATAGCCCACTTCTACTGCGAACTGGCCTTACAGCAGATGGGCAGCGACGATATGGATCGTGCCATGGCGCTGTTGAAAAAAGGGGCTGCGGCAGACAAAAACAGTGCCCGGGTTTCCATCATGATGGGCCGTGTGTACATGGTGAAAGGCGAGTACGCGAAGGCCGTTGAAAGTCTGCAACGCGTGATTTCTCAGGATAAAGAACTGGTCAGCGAAACGCTGGAAATGCTGCAAAGCTGCTACCAGCATCTGGGGAAAACCGATGAGTGGGCAGAGTTTTTACGTCGGGCCGTTGAAGAGAATACTGGCGCCGCCGCCGAGCTGATGCTGGCCGATATTCTTGAAGCGCGTGAGGGGACTGATACCGCTCAGGTTTATATTACCCGCCAACTACAACGCCATCCTACGATGCGCGTGTTCCACAAATTAATGGATTACCATCTTAACGAAGCAGAAGAAGGGCGCGCGAAAGAGAGCCTGATGGTTCTGCGCGATATGGTCGGGGAGCAGGTGCGCAGCAAGCCGCGCTATCGTTGCCAGAAGTGCGGATTTACCGCATATACACTGTACTGGCACTGCCCATCTTGTCGCTCATGGTCAACCATTAAGCCTATTCGCGGACTTGATGGGCTGTAATTTTTAAAAAAATCTTACTTTAGTTACAACATACTAATGATGAGTAACAAAGCCATCCTCAGCCGCCGTGGCCAAATTCGCCTGGCAGAAATGGAATCGCGCCTGTTAATTTTCTATTACCGCAGGTAGAATGCACGCCGTTTACCCATTTCGCGCTACTGTCGGCGCCCATCCTCAAGAAGGTCTGGTCATGACGTTTACTGCTTCATCTTCTTCTCGTGCTGTTACTGATTCTCCTGTCGTTGTCGCCCTCGATTATTCCAATCGTGATAAAGCATTAGCTTTTGTCGACAGAATCGATCCTCGTGATTGCCGTTTGAAAGTGGGCAAAGAGATGTTCACGCTTTTTGGACCTCAGTTGGTTCGCGATTTACAACAGCGTGGCTTTGACGTTTTTCTTGATTTGAAATTTCATGATATTCCCAACACTACCGCGCATGCCGTTGCGGCAGCGGCTGAGCTTGGCGTGTGGATGGTTAACGTTCATGCTTCTGGTGGGGTGCGTATGATGACCGCCGCACGTGAAGCCTTATTATCTTTTGGCAAGGACGCACCGCTGCTGATTGCGGTAACGGTTCTGACCAGTATGGAAGCCAGCGACCTCGCTGATCTTGGCGTGACGTTGTCACCTGCAGAACATGCTGAAAGGCTGGCGCGCTTAACCCAGCATTGTGGTTTGGATGGCGTTGTATGCTCCGCGCAGGAAGCGGTGCGATTCAAGCAGGCGTTTGGCCAGGCATTTAAATTGGTTACGCCGGGTATTCGTCCTGAAGGCAGCGAGGCGGGCGACCAGCGTCGCATTATGACGCCGGAACAAGCACAGTCAGCTGGTGTGGATTATATGGTTATTGGTCGTCCGGTCACGCAGTCGGCAGATCCGGCTCAGACGCTGAAGATGATTAATGCCTCACTGAAACGAGGTGCGTAAATGAACGACTCAAACTCTCGCCTGGTCTACTCAACCGACTCCGGGCGCATTGATGAACCAAAAGCTGCTCCTGTGCGTCCACAAGGCGATGGCATTGTCCGTATCCAGCGCCAGACCAGTGGCCGCAAAGGCAAGGGCGTGTGTTTGATTACCGGTATTGATCAAAATGATGCCGAACTGACCAAATTAGCTGCGGAACTGAAGAAAAAATGTGGTTGCGGCGGGGCAGTGAAGGATGGCGTGATTGAGATACAGGGTGATAAACGCGACCTGATTAAATCGCTGCTGGAAGCCAAAGGAATGAAAGTTAAACTGGCTGGCGGTTAATAAAAAAAGCCACGGAATTTTTCCGTGGCTTTTTAATAATACAGACCTGAAAAAGTAAACGTATTATTATATCGAGCCGTTCAACCGTAGATTATTTACCCACCTGGTGGCCAATGATACCACCTACTGCAGCACCACCCAGCGTACCCAGCGTGCTACCGTCAGTCAGGACTGCACCACCTATTGCACCTGCACCAGCACCGATTGCGGTGTTACGATCGCGTTTGGACCAGTTAGAGCAAGCGCTCAGCGACATTGCCAGAGTAATCGCCAGAATGGCAGCGGTCATTTTTTTGCTCGTTACTAACATAATACTTTCTCCTGAATTATTGATTCACGGAATCCAGTGTTCTTTAAGAATAGCGCTAAATTTAGGCTAACGAAGATATTTCCGTGAAACCGTTTAGCGAAGGCATTACAAACACTATCCTGAAGTTGGAGGTTCGTTCCTGTTATATCGCTAACATTAATTTTACGACTTAATCCTGTTAACGACAGGTAAAAAGTCTTAATTGGGCTGTCAGATAACTCTCAGAGAGGAGATGATTTGCCAACTGACAAATCATCTGCTGAAGATGTTACGCGTGGGCATCAATGATATTGACGGTTAATCCGGAGTGCTCAAGCTGCATTTGTACGCTGGCGCTAAGTCTGGAGTCCGTGACTACGCGGCTGAATCGCTCTAATGGACCCAGCGTGTACGGGTGAATGGCTTCGAATTTTGAGCTGTCAGTAAGCACAATAACTTCTGCACCTTTTTCCAGCACCGCGTTAACCACATCAGAACGCATCATGTCGCGTCCGGTGAAGCCGGTGTCAGCCTGCCAGCCATCAATGCCGATAAAGGCCTTGCTGAAGTGTACCTGCTGGATAAACTGGCGAGTTAAGGGCCCAACCATACTTTCGCTTTTTTTCTGATAGATGCCGCCAAGGAGAATCACTTCGCAAGGGGTTTCTTTCAGCAGATGGGCTATATAGCTGCTGACGGTAATGATGGTGACATCTTTTTGCTCCGCGAGCGTTCTGGCTAAGAGCGCATTGCTACTGCCGTTTTCAATGAATACGGACTCGCCTGGGCTTACCAGCGATGCGGCGAATTCAGCCAGCTCACGCTTCAGCGTAAAATTAGTCATCATGCGCGTTTCCACATCATCGCTGTTCAATGAAACAGCAAAACCGTGCGCTCGGCGTAAATAACTCTGTTTTTCCAGTGTGTTCAGATCCTGTCGAATCGTCACTTCTGAGACACCGGTGATTTTTGCCAGTTCGGCAACGCTCATCTGACCTTTATCAGTCACCATCTGCAAAATAGATTGTTGTCGGGAATTCATAATATTAATTTTATTGCGATATCGTATCGGAAATTAAACGGAAACTGCCTCACGTGCAGTTTGCTTACAGCAGCGACATTAAAGGGTTAATGCCATCAGATCTCCCAGGGAGCCTTGTGCTTTTTGGGCAAAGATTCGGCATCTTCTTTGGTCATGTTTAGCAGCTCAGCCTTCAGAATTTCGAGATTATGGATAGCTGAGTGGTAATCACCTGCAACGAGGATATCCAGCACAGTATCAATGCGTTCGGCCAGACGCTGAGCGTCGATATCAGACATGGTTATCATCCTAATGGCAATAGAGTTTGAATTTCATGATGCAGAATTTCATGGCAAAAGAGAAGGGAAAAATAGTATTAACTTCAACGATAGAAGAATATTATATATTCTGTGATTACATGCAGATAGGATCGTTACGTAATGTCCATTTATGGCTATTCTCAACGTTTGATCCTACTGCATTAGCGTGTTTTTTTATTCAGGTGCCGTCGATACCAACGTTCAAATGCAACTGCTGGCATTGGCTTGGCAAACAAAAAACCCTGACGCTCGTTGACGCCATTTTTGGTTAAAAACGCATCCTCTTTCGCGCTTTCAACACCTTCGGCGATGACCTGTAGGTTGAGTGCCTGTGCGACCGCAACAATGGCACGTACCAGCGACTGCGAAACAGGTTGTTTGTGTACATCCCTGACAAAGGTTTGATCCAGTTTAATTGCATCAAGTGGGAACCGGGCCAGTTGAGACAGTGACGAATAACCGGTACCAAAATCATCCAAATGGATTTGCGCCCCCATCTGGCTAAACTGCTGAATGACGGACAGTGCCAGTTGCTCATTTTCAATTAAACTGCTTTCCGTTAACTCGACATCGATGGGGCAATATTCAAAGTCGAGTTCATGAAGCACCTGCTTGAGATCGGTAAATAGCGTCTGATCGGCGAGCTGCCGGGCAGAAACGTTTACCGCCACGCGCAGATTGATTCCCTTTGCGCGCCATTTTGCTATCTGACGCACAACGTCCAGAATAACCCAGCGACCCAGAGGAACGATAAGCCCTGATTCTTCGGCGTAGGAGATAAATTCCAGTGGTGGAATGAGGCCACGTTCCGGAGACTGCCAGCGAACCAGCGCCTCCAGGCTGCGCACTTCGCCTCGCCAGGTTATCTTTGGCTGATAATGGATGACCAGTTGATCGTTTTCCAGCGCCTTGCGCAGATTAGTATCCAGCCACAGATATTCAAATACCCGCTGATTCATTTCCGGAGAGAAAACACAAAACTGTCCGCGGCCACCTTCTTTCGCGGTGTACATGGCCGTATCGGCGTTACGAATGACGCTCTCGCAGTCCTGACCATGTTGTGGAGCGAGGGAAATACCAATAGAGCATCCGGTATAGATTTCAATCAGGCCGATGCGAAAAGGTTGACGCAGGCGTGTCAGAATACGCGACGCGGTGGCTTCCAGTGAACCCTGGGATGTTTCGGTGGCAAGGACAATAAACTCATCGCCGCCAAACCGTGCCAGTAACTGGTTTTCGCTAAGGCAACTGAGTATTGCCAGCGATACGCTTTGCAAAAGCTGATCGCCAAACATATGCCCGTAGGCATCGTTTACCTTTTTGAAGTTATCCAGATCGAGGTACACAATCCCGACCTGAGTATCGCCCGCGTTCTCAATCGCATTGCTGATCAGATCATGAATAGCGTTGCGATTGGGTAATCCAGTGATAGAGTCGGTATTCGCCAACACCCGCAAACGCTCCTGGGCGCGGCGTTCTTCAGTGATATCGGTCCCGGAACAGATCAGAAATATTTCGTTCTTGCCGCTACCGTTATGCACAAATTTATTACGAAATAAAAACAGACGCTGTCCTTTGCAGGTCTTCACCCAGCGTTCAACTTCATATGAGTTACCTTCGCGAAAAAAGACCTCGATATTGCGTCGTGACGCGGCAGCTTCACGTCGACTCATAAATAATGTAAATACACTTTGGCCAATGACTTCACGTTCTTTTAGTCCGGTATACTCTTCGCACAGTCGATTAAACCGCTGAATGTTGCCCATGCGATCAAGAATGACAATGACTGAATTGGCTTCAGAAACCACCTGTTCGGCAAAAGAGAGGCCGTGAGCCAGGTCACGGGCGACGGAAGGGGTGTCATCCCAGGCGGATGCGCTACCGGCCCATTCACGCTTATTGATTTTTCGGCCGACCAGATGCACGGGAATGTTGTCATCTTCAATCGGTAACGTCATTAATAAACTTGACGTAATTACCGTCATCTCGCGAATGCGTTCGGCTTGTTCCGGGGATAATTCGATGGTCTGATCGGCCTCTGACGTTTCTTCGACAGAGAAATGCAGGATGTTGCAATCCTCTGACAAACGCCAGTAAGGGTTATTAGTGCCCACATAGCTATACAACGTAATCAGCTCCCGGACGTCTTTCATGATGTGTACTATCCCGTTTAAAGCGCATAGAGCCTCAAAAGTATGGGTAGCCATGATTCATTCAGGGTGATTATGGCTGAACGTATTGTTTTTTTTATATATTTATGTGTAATCCAGAATCCGTAAAAAGCAAAGCCAACGGAACTGAAAAATAGTAAATAAATTTTTTGACTGGATGAAAGAAGTGTAGTGCGCGGTTGAAATTTGGGAGGTAAAAAGAAAACGACCTTTCAAAAATGAGAAAGGTCGCTTGATTTATGCGTGTTACGCGGCTGGACGCGCGATAACGCTGCGGGTTTCCATCCGTACTTCAGCGATAGTTACGTCAATCACATCCGTGACTTTGTAAACAACTTCACCTTTAATTTGCACGGTGCCGCTTTCCTGGCTGCATACCAGTTCATCACGAACGGCGTGCAGGAACGGTGCTGGAATAAATGCAACAGCGCCATTATCAACTAAGCGCACGCGCATGCCACCGCGGCTGACGTCAATGATCTCGGCCGCAAAGCGGGTATCGGTACCGGCTTTATCACTCAGGAAACGGGCGTATAGCCAGTCACCCACGTCACGCTCAGCCATCCGGTTCAGGCGACGACGTTCTGCCATTTGCACGGTGGTATCATCCTGAGGTCGGGCGATGGTTTCGCCTTTGATGACGGCCTTAAGCAGACGGTGGTTGATCATATCGCCATACTTACGGATTGGGGAAGTCCAGGTGGCATATGCCTCCAGACCCAGCCCAAAGTGTGGACCTGGCTCAATACTTATTTCAGCGTAAGACTGGAAGCGGCGAATTCGGCTGTCGAGGAAGCCGGATGGCTGAGCATCCAGTTCGCGGCGCAGTTTGCAGAAACCTTCCAGAGTCAGGACTTCTTCGGCATCGACGTGCATACCGTGGGTTTTCAGCAGCGCGGCCAGAGCGTCGGCGTTGGCCGGGTCGAATCCCATATGGACGTTATAAATACCGAAACCCAGTTTGTCGCGAAGCACACGAGCGGCGCAAATATTTGCCGCAATCATGGATTCTTCCACGATACGGTTTGCGATGCGGCGTGGCTCAGCGACGATGTCCAGTACTTCACCTTTTTCACCGAGAACGAAACGGTAATCCGGGCGATCTTTAAAGACCAGCGCGTGGTTATGACGCCACTCTCCTCGGCTCAGGCAAATACGATGCAGCAGACGGATCTGTTCCGCAATCGCGTCGTTTTCTGGTTGCCACTCGCCTGTACCTTCCAGCCAGTCGGAAACATTGTCATAGGCCAGCTTCGCTTTTGACTCAATTGTCGCAGCGAAGAAAGTGATGTTGTCTTCAATCGTGCCATCGGCGGTAATGCTCATACGACAAGCTAAAACCGGGCGCACTTCGTTCGCGCGCAGAGAGCAGAGATCGTCAGACAATTCACGTGGCAACATCGGGATATTGAACCCCGGTAAATAATTGGTGAACGCGCGAATTTTTGCCGTTTTATCCAGCTTACTGCCTTCTGCAATCCAGGCTGTTGGGTCGGCAATGGCGACGGTTAATTGTAGCGTGCCGTCAGCTTGTTCTTCAGCATACAGCGCATCGTCCATATCTTCGGTGCTGGCGCTGTCGATGGTGACGAAATTGAGGGCGGTTAAATCTTCACGAACCAGGCCTTCGTCCAGCATTTCGGTTGCTACGCCGTCCGGTGCTTCTTTTTCCAGATTATGGCGTGCCAGTGTGACCCACCACGGGACAAAGTGGTCATCAGCAAAAGTGATAAATTGGGTTAACTCGGCGTAGAAGGTGCGATCGCCTTTCAGCGGATGACGGCGCATTTCTGCAACCGCCCAGTCGCCTTCTTTAAATTCATGTTCAACGCCGCGGGTGGCACGACATGGAATAGCATCTTTCAGTAACGGATGATCCGGCACGATGGACAGACGATCATTTTTGCCCTGAACTTTACCCACGAAGCGCGTCAGGAAGGGTTCGATCAGTTCTTCCGGCTCTGCAGACTCACGATCTTTTTCTGTATGGATAACCGCAACAATGCGGTCGCCATGCATCACTTTTTTCATCTGCGGCGGTGGAATGAAATAGCTTTTTTGTGCATCGACTTCCAGGAAGCCAAAGCCTTTTTCCGTGGCTTTTACCACCCCTTCAGCACGTGGCGTCTGGGAATGTAGTTGCTGTTTAAGCTGCGCTAGCAGCGGGTTGTCCTGAAGCATAATTGTCTATTTTCGTGGCTAAAAGAGCGGCTGACAGTTTTACGCGATTCTGCCAGTGGCAGCAAGCGCTCTTTCAGTAAGTGGATCGGTTAATCAGTGTCGCCCAGCGCGATTTTCAAGCGATTCAACCATCCGCACAATCCACTCCAGGCTAGCAGGTTAATGGCCTGCTCTGAAGAGATTCCCTGATCGAACAAAGACGTTAACAGTGCGGTGCTAAAGCGGTCGGGCGCCCGGGTCAGCCATTGTACCGCCTGTAGGGTAACGCGCTCAACCGGATGTCGTTGTTCCCAACGTTGTAATTCACGTTCATCCAGGCGAAGCAGGGCGATAACGTCGACTAATTCATTTGCTGTATACGCCTGCTCGTTAAAGCAGGCCACGCTGCCGTTAATTCGTGACGTCATCAGCGCTGCCAGTGAAAATGCCTGTACTGATACAGCGCTGCGCCGGGCACTGGAAATCAGCGTCGTGAGTAAATCTAAAATGACCGGTGAATGTATCAATAATGGCACCAACGCTTGCAGTTCATCGGGATATCCTCTGGCAGCGTTCTCATCATGGGGGGGATATTTTTCGATCGGGAATGGTGCAGCATGCCAGGTTGTCTTTGTGGCGTTAAATAACGAAGCGTGAGCAAATTGCTGAATATCCAGCCCCGGTATTCGGCGTACCGGATGACCAGACCAGGCCTGAAACAGGGCCACGGTTCGGGCCTGAAAACCGACGAAGCCGATGATTTGATTCATCAGAATATTATCGCTGGTGGTCAGTCCGACCGCCTCCAGATGCTGACGGTCGCGTTCGCCTATCACGGCAGGAGAGCTGGCAAGTTGGCGAGCATATTGGGTGATTTGTGCCAGTCGATGGTTACTTTCCCGCGAGGAGTCCGGACCGGGAAGCGGTGTTAAACGCGCGGCATAGTGATTACATAATCGCTGCACACCATACACCTGAGCGACGGTCAGGGCTGTACTCATCCGTTCATAAGCGCTGAACGTATGCATCTGATTCAGGTTTACATGAGCCGGGAAGAGCGTCTGGGCAAGTTTACGGGCAGGGGTTAACCAGGATTGAAAGGGCGAAAGAGCGTCATCAGGTAATGTCAGATCCAGTAAAAAACTGTCGTCGACATGAGCGGCTTCCGGGACCAGCGGCAGAACATCTTGCGGATACGTGCTGGATTGCGTCTCATGATACCAGTGGCTTTTGCCTTCAATTCGGCGTTGTTCCATGGGCGTTCCTTGGTCTAAAAGTGGCGACCCGGACTCGTCGTCATACTACTACGCCGGATCGTTTGCGCTGCAATATCCTGACGTAAGCAGATGAGGGGATGAAAGATTGTTACGTGATAATAAATATCAGAAAGGCATATGTGGTAGCTGAGAGGAGTGTCATGGGCGGCGCAAGACCGCCCATCTAGGTCTTAGGATTATTTAAGTTCCAGCTCGTTCATTGCGGCGATGCTGAAGCCACCGTCAACGTGTACGACTTCACCAGAGATACCGGCAGAGAGATCGGAGCACAGAAATGCTGCGGAGTTACCCACATCTTCAATGGTAACGGTGCGGCGAATCGGTGTAACTGCTTCACAGTGCGCCAGCATTTTACGGAAATCTTTAATGCCAGAAGCGGCGAGTGTACGGATTGGACCTGCGGAAATGGCATTCACACGCACGCCTTCAGGCCCCATCGCATTAGCCATATAACGGACGTTCGCTTCCAGGGAGGCTTTCGCCAGGCCCATCACGTTATAGTTAGGGATTGCACGCTCTGCGCCCAGATAGGATAACGTCAGTAGCGCAGAGCCAGGGTTTAGCATGGAACGACATGCTTTTGCCATCGCAACAAAGCTGTAAGCGCTAATGTCATGCGCAATTTTAAATCCTTCGCGGGTAACTGCGTTCACATAATCGCCATCCAGTTGGTCAGCAGGTGCGAAGCCGATTGAGTGTACGAAACCGTCGAATTTCGGCCAGGTTTTGCTCAGTTCAGCAAACATGGCGTCAATGCTGGCATCTTCAGCCACATCACACTGCAAAACAATGTTGGAGCCTAATTGCGCTGCAAATTCTTCCACACGACCTTTCAGCTTGTCGTTCTGGTAGGTGAACGCCAGTTCAGCACCTTCGCGATGCATCGCCTGAGCGATTCCCCATGCGATAGACAATTTACTGGCAAGGCCTGTCACCAGAATACGCTTACCTGATAAAAAACCCATGGCTTTAATCCTTTTTGTTAACACTTATCTTTTACCAATCAATGAATTATGATTGACGCGTTAAGCTCACTCGAAATTGGTCTGAAATTATATCCCACGCCTTTTCCCTGAGGAATTGTTATCAACCTCACGTGACCTGTCACTTCATTGCATGTGGGGAGTATATCATCCCCCACAGGTTATGCTTCGTTCAGGCATTTAACGTCGGTGAAGCAGAGAAAATGCAAGGTTTCAAAGGCATTGAAATGGTATTATTTCATTGCTAGCTGATGTTAATAAACATAGCAAGGTAGGAACTTTCTTAAAACAAAAAATATGACAATATTCAGCTTGTTATGATATATTGTTTTTATCGATCAATATCGATGCATTGATCGATATTATTGATTGATTGTGATTAGAAGTGCATTATCAGGATGTTATGATCAATTGGAGTGGTCTTATGCACTACCATTTCATCGCGGAAACGATGAGAGACACAACAGATAAATTACTGGGCGTAGAGATGAACGCCCGGTTTACTTCAGATACGGTTCAACCGTTGCATCCAGATTTCATCATTTCAGCGTGGGATAGCGAACAAAAGCGTAATTTCATGCTCGAGCAAATTCGATTAATTGCCGAAAAGCGTGACTGGTTTGAGCGCAACAGCCTTATTTGTACTCTGAAACTCATTGACGAGATGGCGCTGCTGGCGATTGGTGATCCAGCCATCAAGTCGGCCTTACAGGCACTACCATTTATTGCACTGGAACTTTCAGAACGTTTTCTGACGAATACAGTGTGCCTGAATAGTCTGTTGATTAATTCACTTCGCGACGGCCCAAACGCATTGTGGTTAGGCGATCTTGGCTCCGGCAGCGTAGGGGCCAGCCCGCTGGTTTGCGGTCATTTTGACGTTGTTAAACTGGATCGCGGTTTTTTCCTGGAACAGGTAGAAAAACCGATGTTTCCGGTGCTGATCAAAAATATCAGGGAATATTGCGACCGTGTTGTAGTGAAGGGAGTCGAAACAGCACAACTTGTCGACGAGGCCAGTGCTGCAGGTGTCTGGGCAATGCAGGGTGCCCTTTATCCGTCAGTCACGTTTACCGAAGTTGATACGCTGCTCTTACCTACGTTGTGTCACTGATGGCAGAATGCCCCCCGGTTGAGGGGGCAGTCGTTTGTTAGCGATCTTTCCGCCAGGCGTCGGCGGTAAGCGCTTCGCCGAAATGACCTGCAATCAGGCGACGGGTAAGTTCATGCAACGGGGAGGCCAGAACGTCCGCTGTACTGCCGCGCTCAACAACTTCGCCCTGATGCATGACTAATACCTGGTCGCTGATGTGCTTCATCATGCCAATATGCTGAGTCACATAGATATATGAAATCCCTTGTTTTTCCTGTAATTCCAGCATCAGATTGATGAGCTGCGAACGCATCGACATGTCCAGAGAAGCCAGGGCTTCGTCGGCGATAATGACTTTGGGTCGTAAAATGAGCGCACGGGCAAGGCCCAGACGCTGTTTTTGTCCCGGCGCTAACATATGCGGGTAATAGCTTACGTGATCCGGCAGCAGTCCGACCATACGCATGGTCTCCACGATCTGTTTACGACGCTGCTCAGGCTCGAGGTCGGTATTCAGACGTAGCGGAAAATCGAGGATCTGCGAGATACGTTGCCGAGGATTAAGCGATGTTGACGGATCCTGGAAAATCATACGGATCCGCTGACTACGAAATGAATAATCACCATATTTTAACGGATGATCGTCAATCAGCAGCTCACCGCTGGTAGGTTCAATCATACCCGCCAACATTTTTGCCAGCGTAGATTTCCCTGAACCGTTTTCACCAATGACGGCGAGAGTCTGACGTTCGCGCAGGGTGAAACTCAGAGGCTTGACGGCCTCAACGGTCTGGCGGCGAAATAAACCTGTCCGGTAGCGAAAGGTTTTGCTCAGATTACGAACTTCGAGCAGGGTTTCTACCATCTCACTCTCTCTCCATGTTCAGCGGGAAATGACAGGCGTAGAGATGATTCTTTGCTCCGGTCAGTCTTGGGGTTTCAATACATTCGCGTTGTGCATAAGGGCAGCGCGGCCCCAGACGACAGCCGATGGGTAATTGTTCCAGCAATGGAATTGCTCCTGGCATGGTATTCAGGCGGCTTTTGTGCGGCATTGCGCTACCAAAATCAGGAATAGCGCGAATCAACGCTTGAGTATAAGGATGATGCGGAATGGTCACCAAATCTTTACTTGGCGCGGTTTCCACCGTTTGTCCGCAGTACATCACGTTGATTTTGTCAGCCCACTGGCTGAGCATTTGCAGGTCATGGCTTATCAACAAAATGGTGGTATTGCTGTTTTGATTCAGACGGGTTAGCAGACGGAAAATTTGCGCCTGGGTGGTTGGCTCCATCGCGTTCGTCGGTTCATCGGCAATCAGCAAACGCGGCTGATTCGCCAATGCGATAGCGATCATGACCTTTTGGCATTCGCCGTCGGTTAGCTCATACGGGAAGCTGCGCATGGCATCTTTATGGTCTTTTATCCCGACGCGGTGTAAGAGTTCAATCGCACGGCGTTTGCGCCAGCCGATGCGCTGCCACCAGCGGCCCTTGTAAGTCCAGGCTGGAATATTTTGCATTAGCTGCCGTCCGATCCGCTCAGACGGATCGAGACATGACTGTGGCTCCTGAAAGATCATGGAGACGTTATGACCGACCAGTTTGCGTCGTTCACGCGCGGAAAGGCGTAGCAGATCGATATCATCAAAACGCATACGGTCTGCGGTTACGCGCCAGTTATCTTTAGCGACGCCGCAAATGGCCTTAGCGATCAGACTTTTGCCGGAACCCGACTCGCCGACCAGCCCGCGGATTTCACCCTCGTTGAGGGTCATGCTGACGCGATCAACTGCCTTAACCCAGTCGTCACCGGTTCTGAATTCAATCGTCAGGTTGCGGATATCCAGTAATGGCATTATTCCACCCCCGCAATAATTGCGCGGCGCACGCCGTCACCCAGTAGGTTAACCAGCAGCACGCTTATCATAATTGCTGCGCCTGGCAGCATGACCGTCCACGGTGCGACATAAATCAGCTCCAGCGCGTCACCGAGCATGGCCCCCCATTCCGGGGATGGCAGCTGTGCGCCAAGGTCGAGAAAACCCAGCGCGGCGATATCCAGAATCGCCATCGACAGTGCGCGGGTGATTTCAGTAATCAGACCGGCGGTAATATTCGGCAGAACGGCAAACCACAGAATATTCAGTGTGGTTGCACCATCCAGGCGAGCGGCAATGACGTATTCTTTCTCCAGCTCGTCATGCACCATGCTGTAAACGGAGCGCACCATGCGCGGCAGCAACGCCAGCCAGACCGCAAACATGGCGTGTGTCAGATGCGGTCCGGCAAAGGCCACCACAATAATCGCCAGCAGCAGAGAAGGGATCGACAGCAGGGTGTCCAGAATGTGGTTCAGCACTGCGGAGCGCAAGCCGTGCGTCGCACCGGCAACTACGCCCAATACAAGGCCACACAGTGTGGCGGCAAGAGTGACGACAAACGCGCCTCCAACGGTCGGGGCCGCGCCGCTGAGCAGACGACTTAAAACGTCTCGTCCCAGATCGTCAGTTCCGAGGAAGAAAGAGACTTCGCCATAGCGTGACCATGACGGCGGTAAAAGCTGATAGCCGAGAAATTGCTGATCGATGCCGTAAGGGGCAAACCAACCACCAAAAATACACAAAACAGCCAATCCCGCGCAGCCGTACAGGCCGATCATCGCAGTTGCATCACCATAGAAATTGCGCCATGCGGTGCGCAACGTACCTGGCGGGCGTTTTTCGCTATAGACGCTATCGTAAGGCATACCATTCCTTATGTTTCAGAGGGTTAGCCATAGCACCCAAAATATCAGAGATAACGTTGACGATGATAACCAGTGAGCCAATCACCATAACGCCCGCTGAAATCGCCGCGTAATCCTGCTGGCGAATCGCGTTAATCAACCAACGGCCAAGACCAGGCCAGCTAAAGACCATCTCGGTGATCATCGCCAGCGTCAGCATGGTGGAAAACTGTAAGCCCAGGCGTGGGATCACCGGCGGGAGGGCGTTGTGCAGAACGTGACGGCGCAGAATCGTTAAGCGTGACAAACCGCGTGTGGCCGCCGCTTTGACGTAGTTCTGATCAAAGACCTCAATGGTGCTGATACGCATCAGGCGGATGACTTCGGTGGTGGGCGCAACGGAGAGCGTTAGCACCGGAAGCACCATATGACGGATAGCGCTGACCAGCATTTCATCGCGCCAGGGTGAGTCGGAGATCCACGCATCAATAATGGCAAAACCGGTAACGGGTTTCACCTCGTAGAGAAGATCAAAACGCCCGGAAACGGGTAACCAGCCGAGGGTCAGTGAGAAGAGTAATGTCAGCAGCAGAGCCAGCCAAAAAACGGGGATAGAAAACCCCATCAGAGCCAATGCGCTGATGCAACGATCCTGCCATTTGTTGCGCGTGATACCTGCCAGCATACCAACGGGGATCCCGACCATTAGTGCAAAACCAAAGGCAAGAATGCATAGTTCCATTGTGGCCGGGAACACCTCTTTCAGCTGTTCTGAGATCAACTGACCGTTGATACTGGATACGCCGAAATCCCAGTGAATGAGACCATTGAACCAGAATACCCAGGCGTTCCACAACGATGCTCCCTGTAACGGCGCATGAGGTGTGAAATAGCTCAGGCTGAATCCAATAAAAGTCAGGAAGAACAGGGTGACCAGTAGCAGCAAAAATCGACGCAGGGTGAAGATAATCATGGTTTTTTCACCTCATCTTTCTTTTCCCTGAACACCCCGGCAAAAGAGGAATTGCCGAACGGACTGAGCACCAGCCCTTTGATGTCGTAGCGGTAAGCCTGTAGACGCAGTGAAGAGGCCAGCGGCAGGATCGGTAACTCTTGCGCAAGAATATTTTGCGCTTCGTCATAGGCATCAATTCGCGATGAAAGCTGCTGCGAAGAGAGGGCTTTGCGCAGAATGCTGTCAAACTGCGGATTACACCAGTGGGCAAAGTTGGTCTGTGAATTGATGGCGGCACAGCTGAGCAACGGCCGGAAAAAACTGTCAGGATCGTTACTGTCCGTCGCCCAGCCGGATAACGTCAGATCATGGTTCATATCCATTAATCTTGCCTCCTGAAAACGGCCTTCTACCGGGATGATCTTCACTTTCACACCCACCTGAGCCATATCTGCCTGAATCAGCTCTGCGGTTTTCAGGGGACTGGGGTTCCAGGCCTGAGAGCTGGTAGGGACCCAAAGTTGTAACGTCAGATTCTCCAGCCCCAGTGCTTTTAACTGCTCGCGCGATTTTGCCGGGTTGTACTCTGTAATTTTAGCTTCGTTATCATAAGCCCACGAGGCGCGAGGCAAAATAGATGCCGCGGTTTCTGCCGTCCCGTAGTAGATAGACTGCATTAACCGTTGGTTGTTGATCGCTAGCGCCAGCGCATGCCGCACGGCAGGGTTATTCAACGGCGGTTTATTGGTGTTGAACGCCAGATAGGCAATGTTCATCCCCGGGCGCAGCGTCAGACGCAGGCGAGGGTCATCACGCAATATGCTGAGCTGGCTGGCGGCAGGCCAGGCTAAAACGTCACATTCGCCGGTCAGTAACTTTGATAACCGTCCGGTTCCGCCAGAACCGAGGTCCACTACCACCTGCGGCATCAGAGGAGTGCCACGCCAGAATTTTTCATGCCGCTGCAACCGAATATATTGGCCGGCACGATTCTCCGAAAGTTGGTACGGTCCTGTGCCGACAGGTTGTCTGTCGAGCAGTTCCTGACGATCCTGTTTTGCCAGGTTAGCCGCATATTCCGCCGACATTACGGAGGCATAGTGTGTGGCAAGATGCCACATAAAAGAGGCATCAGGTTGAGTTAAGCGGAATTCAACGGTGTTGTTGTCCATTTTGCGCACACTTTGGACGTTATCGGCGAACTGCAGGCTGTCGAAGTAGGGGAAATTGCTGCCGTTCACATTGTGCCACGGATGGTGGCGATCAAAGATGCGCTCGAAGGTAAACACCACATCGTCTGCATTCAGTTTGCGGGTGGGAGTGAACCAGGCAGTCTTCTGAAACTGTACGTCACGACGCAGATGGAAGCGGTAGGTTGCGCCGTTATCCAGCACCTCCCAGCTTTCAGCCAGCTCAGGCACCAGTCGATAGGTGTAGGGATCTACATCAAGCAGTCGGTCATACAATTGGGCCGCTAACGTGTCGACAATGAGACCACTGCTCGTTTTTTGCGGGTTGAACGTATTGACCTGCCCGCTGACGCAATAGACAAACCCACTGTCACGGATATCAGCGTGCGAAGCTTGCTCAGGCGCAGCAGCAGCCTGACCACTCAGAAATCCAGCCATCACGATCAGAGATGATAAAACCAGGCGCATAATTTTAAAGGGTTATATATAAAGTGGCTATCTTACTAATACTTAATGACATTTGCCATTACCGTTTGTGTTGGGGGTTGCAAGAGTGATAACCGCGAATTCAATATCGCGGCATGGTCAAAATTCATACCTGCTATCCACTTTGAAGATACTCTATTAACTATCTTAGCATTTTCATCACCCATCTGACTCGCTTAAACGCAGGATCAACATTATGCCAGTGTGCAGAAGGGGGCGCGGAAACAGAGGTGCGACCTTTACAGTAACCCAGGCGATGCTGAACTATAATTATTCAGCACACTGTACAGGTTTTAAACGTGGTGAAAGCCAAGGAATCTATAATTATTTCAGTATATTAAGTGTCTTCCTTATTCATGGGGTTTTATTATTCGCACTGGGTAGATGGTAATGATTTTCATTGGTTATGACATGTAGTTTGGCTTTTATCCTGGTTATGAATGGTTTTCCTGCTACCAGATAACCGCTAATGGAATGATTTATATGAATAAATTACTGTTCTTTGTTGTTCCACTGACCTTTCTGCCGGGGGCCGTTTTCGCGGCGTCGACGCCAGACTGCGTGAAGGTAAATAAAGCGCAAATTGAAGCGCTTTTTGATAAGTGGAATGCGTCGCTGAAAACAGGTAACGCGCAGACGGTTTCTGAAAACTATCTTAGCGATGCGGTATTGTTGCCCACAGTATCCAATAAAGC
The DNA here is from genome assembly GCF_030334095.1 of Citrobacter sp. Cf118. NCBI lineage: Bacteria > Pseudomonadati > Pseudomonadota > Gammaproteobacteria > Enterobacterales > Enterobacteriaceae > Citrobacter > Citrobacter sp. Cf118. Next base: position 38,997 of record NZ_JAOWES010000087.1, read on the forward strand.
CCGTTTAACGGATGCTGAACGTGTGGATTATTTTGAGCATTTCCTTGCGAAGAAGCCGACCGGGAAAATTGATTCCCGTACCATTCGTCTTGGCTGCAATAAAGCGATAGATACCGGCACCTACACGTTTACCTTCGCGGATAAATCTACTGTTTCGGCTCGCTACACGTTCACTTACGCATGGGATGGGAAAGAGTGGAAAATTTCGACGCACCATTCGTCGGCCATGCCTGAGGGGTAAAGAGGAGTGCAGGGGGCGGAAATTCACCGCTCCCTGAATACTATCGACGCCAGCACGCTGCATTATCAACGATGGCTGGTAGCAGTCTGACTTAACGTACTACAGCAAAAATTTGTGCTACAAAAGAGCCCAACCAATCGCTGTATTGATGGCTGAAGAAAGTACTAACATTGCTGCATTCCAGGCATTTTGGATGACCAAATTAGTGAGTGATTCGATTGCGAACATGACCCCTCGCGAAGCAGCCTGATATTGACCCATGAGAAAACTTGCATTGATTTCTGTAATGGTTCCTTTCTTTTTACGATCATCAATTTGACTGGCAACCGTCGCGAGATTTTTGAACTCATTTTCTGCGTAGTCACGTAGCTTTCCCCAGTCTTTGCCTGCAGATTTTTTCGCCGCGTTCAGCATGTCTTGTACTACTTTACCCCAATCCATAATATACCTACCTATTCACTAGAGGATTTTTCATCAGATTTTTTTGCCAGTTCGGGTACTAAAATTGATTTTACAAGGCTATCAGTTGTTATCTTTAAGGCATTCAAGTCGGCCAGACTAATGGGGGAGGACAATTGTTGACGTTCCTGTATGGACATTATCGGCTTATTTGGTTTTGACTCGTATGTTGACGTATATTGATAAGGGTATTGTAAAATAGCTTCGCTTAAATTTATTAAGGCGTTTGTTGTGATTTTATTATGTGCTATCGATTCAGATCTGATAATCAATGTATCTATCTGCGTCTGGATTTTCTCATAATCATCGGGAGAATAAGTGCTGGTAGGGTTGTTGCAAATAATGAGCGCCGGATCTTTTGGTAGAGATACGCCAGTAAAACGATTGCGCGTATCATTTCGAGCGCAACTACGCATTTTTGAAATAATATTGGTTAACATTATTTGTGTGTCACTGATTCCTTTATCTATATTTTGGTCGTAATCAGATACTAGTTTTATTGAACATCCTGTTATAATGCTAATTATAAAGATAATAACAGGTAATTGATGTGTTTTATGAGTAAACATCATTCCTCCAACAACATACAGGATTAGATTGTTTTTATATTGATAGTGTAGAAGTTTAATATGAAATAACAAATAGATTGTGTGAAATTACCACTTTATCATTAGTTTGTTTTTGTGCGATATCATTAATCCTCAAATGACGATAACCGTTGTATGTTGAGAAAGATATGATTAACAAACTCACACAGTATATCAACAGAATCATCATCACAGGATTCTGGAGCAGCAAGCTTTCTGGCGAAGATTTGCGGGTGTCACTCAAAATGCTAAAGCCTTTTTTCTGGATGGGGTTTCTTGGCATGTTGGGGCAAGCGCTGAAAATTATTCACCTGGATGAAGTGGGCGCTATGCTGCTATGGTCAATGGCGGCGATGTCATTTGGTACTGCGGTCGGCTTTCTCTTTGGCGTACCTAAAAGTGGCTTTAGCAACCCGATGGGGGGTGAACCGAAAGCCATTGCTAATGGGGGCAGTTCTCGACCAAATACTAACCTTGAAGAAATATCCGATTGGCTGACAAAAATAATAGTCGGATTAACTTTGGTCAATACAGAATCAATTATGAATATAATCGGCGAAATTAGCCATAAAATAAGTAATTCAATGACGACGCCAACAGTGGGCTTAGCGCTGTTAACGGGTTTTTTGACCGTTGGTTTTTTATATGGCTACTTTTATACGCGCTTATTTCTACAAAAAGCATTTGTTGACTCAGATAGTAAGTTAAATAATTTAAATCAAGTATTAAATGCCATTGCCAGCAATCCAATACCTGATTTGCCTGTAAGCGGTGAACCCGTTCGACCAACAATCACTGAAATAAAAAATGCACAACTTATTTCGACTCTTGTGCCAAAAGATAAACCCGATATAGTTCTGGATTCAATAGCAAATCTTGCCTCATCTTATGACAGAGTACGTACTGAAATGCCGACAAGTATTCAACGAACAAAATGGATGTCTGGAATTGCCAGTCGTATAAGACAGTTTGGTCAAGCCGCTATTTTTTTACTTCCTCAATTGACGGTGAGCAATAAGGAGGGTGAACGGTTAGCGGCAATTTGCATTTTGCAAATGAACTTCCAGTCATCCTATATAGATTGGCTTGCCCAACGACTCTACTTAGAAAAACGCTTTCCTGCTTATCTTGCGGCAAGTGCTCTCTATGAGAGGCTTGCAAGTGCAGATAATGTGGAATCGGCTCATATACGCAAGACCGTCAAAGAGGCGCAGACAAAAATTACCGTACGTGATGATGGCTGCGATACACTCATCAATAAAATAATCTCATATGGGGCAACTTCTCAAGGTTAGATTGAGTAAATGGAAGTCATGTTGTTCAATCCGGATAAGCCATTAAATTTGATGCTTTTTGAGCAACGCGCGTAGCTGATGATAAGTCAGACCCAGTAATTCAGCGGCTTTTTTCTGATTAAATTTTGCCTGCTGTAAGCTGGTTTGTAGAAAGTCTTTCTCTTGTTGTTGTTGGAATTCACGCAGATCCAGCGGTAATGCTACAGATGTTGGTTTTGCTTCCTGCACCTGAGATTCCACGACATGGCGGCGGAAGGGGTCAATGATTATCTCATCCAGCGGGTAATCACTGGTCCCATGTCGATAAACGGATCGCTCCACGACGTTTTTCAGTTCACGAATATTGCCCGGCCAACGGTAGTGGAGGAGCGTTTCTCTGGCTTCGGCACTAAACCCTGGAAACAGTGGTAACCCGATCTCGCGACACATCTGAATGGCAAAATGCTCGGCCATTAACATTATGTCGCTTTGGCGTTCGCGTAACGGTGGGAGTTGCACTACGTCAAAGGCCAGACGATCCAGCAGGTCCGCGCGAAAAGTACCTTCGTTGACCATGCGAGGTAAGTCGGCATTGGTTGCACAAACAAGTCGTACGTTAACCTGCAATGGCTGGCTGCCGCCAACACGTTCCAGCTCTCCATATTCAATAACGCGCAGCAGTTTTTCCTGCACCAGCATCGGGGCGGTTGCCAGTTCATCGAGAAACAGCGTACCGCCGTCGGCGCGTTCGAAACGTCCAGGATGGCGTTTTTGAGCGCCGGTAAAGGCACCTGCTTCGTGACCAAACAGTTCGGAATCAAGCAAGTTCTCGTTGAGCGCTGCGCAGTTAAGCGAAATAAACGGGCCTTGCCAACGGGTGGAGAGATAGTGCAGGCGGTTGGCAATAAGCTCTTTCCCAGTACCTCGCTCACCGATAACCAGGACAGGCTTATCCAGCGGCGCCAGATGAGAAACCTGCTCCAGCACTTCAATAAAGCTGTTTGCTTCACCCAGAAGATTATCTTTGTATCCTGCCATGATGAAATTCACCATTTGTTAGTGTTATTCACCAATTTACCCTAATTCTCTCGCCAGGTAAAATTAGATATAATTATTAAAATCAATGAGATAAAAAGTTGGCACGCCAAGTGCATTACGAAATCAGCAGGGCTTAGCCCGATATCAGAACAGTAAGTGAGGATTACATTATGGGTATTTTTTCTCGTTTTGCCGACATCGTGAACGCCAACATTAATGCGTTGCTGGAAAAGGCTGAAGATCCGCAGAAGCTGGTGCGGTTAATGATCCAGGAAATGGAAGATACGCTGGTTGAGGTGCGTTCAAACTCCGCACGCGCTCTGGCAGAAAAGAAACAATTATCTCGTCGTATCGAACAGGCCAGCGCGCAACAGGCAGAGTGGCAAGAAAAAGCTGAGCTGGCGCTGCGCAAAGAGAAAGAAGATTTGGCGCGTTCTGCGTTAATCGAAAAACAGAAATTGACTGACCTGATTGCCTCTCTGGAGCATGAGGTCACGCTGGTTGACGATACGCTGGCGCGTATGAAAAAAGAGATTGGTGAGCTGGAAAATAAACTCAGTGAAACCCGTGCTCGTCAGCAGGCGCTGATGCTACGTCATCAGGCAGCGAGTTCTTCACGTGATGTTCGTCGTCAGCTGGACAGCGGTAAACTTGATGAAGCGATGGCGCGCTTTGAATCTTTCGAGCGTCGTATCGATCAGATGGAAGCTGAGGCTGAAAGCCATAATTTCGGTAAACAGAAGTCCCTGGATCAGCAATTTGCTGACCTGAAAGCAGATGATGAAATCAGCGAGCAGCTGGCGCAACTTAAAGCCAAAATGCAGCAAGACAAGCAATAATAACATCTGGCGGCGCCCGAACGCGCCGCCGCTCATCACCTGTAAGGAGTACTCATGAGCGCGCTATTTCTGGCTATCCCGTTAACCATCTTTGTGCTGTTTGTTTTACCGATTTGGCTCTGGCTGCATTACAGCAACCGTTCCAGTCGTGGCGAACTGTCGCAAAGTGAACAGCAACGTCTGGTCGAACTCAACGATGACGCACAGCGGATGCGTGAGCGCATTCAGGCGCTGGAAGACATCCTTGATGCTGAACATCCAAACTGGAGGGACCGCTAATGGGAGGCGTTAATCTGAACAAAAAACTGTGGCGTATTCCGCAGCAGGGCATGGTTAAGGGGGTTTGTGCGGGTATTGCGCATTATCTCGATGTGCCTGTGAAGCTGGTACGGATCCTGGTGGTGCTGTCAGTCTTTTTTGGTCTGGCCTTTTTCACCTTCGTCGCTTACATCGTGCTGACGTTTGTATTGGATCCGATGCCGGATAATGTGGTTTCCGGCGAGCAGCAGCCATCAAGCGGTGAGCTGTTGGATGCCGTCGATCGCGAGCTGGCGGCTAGTGAAAAGCGTTTGCGTGAAATGGAACGTTATGTGACGTCCGATACTTTTTCCTTACGTAGTCGTTTCCGCCAATTGTGAGGTTAGAAATGAACAATCGCTGGCAACGTGCCGGGCAAAGGGTTAAGCCGGGCTTTAAAATAGCAGGTAAGCTGGTGCTTTTAACGGCGCTTCGCTACGGCCCGGCGGGGGTAGCAGGGTGGGCGGTGAAATCCGTCGCCCGACGCCCGCTAAAAATGCTGCTGGCGTTGGTTCTTGAACCTGTGTTGAGTCGGGCTGCGGCAAAATTGTCGAAACGATATTCCGGTAATCGAACCTGATATTTGAATCAGTAAAAGCAAGCAACAATTAATCAACATTCCCTCAGTTAATTTGCGGCAGCTCACAAATACGATTTTTTGGCTGCCAAAATTCTTTTTTTACCCCCCTTCAGACCACCTCAGCTAATTGACAGCTTATTTTACGCAGAGTAGTCTCTTGGTTCATGGGACCGCTACCACGAGAATCGAAGGTGAACCAAAAAATCCAAAAATGCCTGACAGAAGTTTATGGTCATACATTTACTTCATGCCACTATGAAGCGCTGTTTGCACGTTTAGAGAAATCACAGGGATTAATTAAAAAAATCCGTAAAGCGCATTGGGATGAGGGCGATGTGGTGCTTATTACCTACGCCGATCAATTCCACGGGGTTGGTAAAAAACCGTTGCCGACGTTTAATCAGTTTTATAATGAATGGTTTAAGTCGACATTTTCTCATGTGCATCTTCTGCCATTTTATCCGTGGTCATCGGATGATGGTTTTTCCGTGATTAATTACCATCAGGTTGCCGAAGAAACCGGTGACTGGAATGATATTAAGGAATTAGGTGAGTCCAGTCGACTGATGTTTGATTTTGTTTGTAACCATATGTCAGCTAAAAGCGAGTGGTTTAATAATTATTTGCAACAGCTTGACGGTTATGAAAATTTCTTTATTGCAATGGATCCTGATACGGACCTGAGCAACGTCACACGTCCACGCGCATTACCGTTACTGACACCATTTACGCTAAAAGATAACACCGTGCGCCATTTATGGACGACGTTCAGCGATGACCAGATCGATCTCAACTATGCCAACCCGGTGGTATTACTGGCGATGGTCGATGTGCTGCTGAGCTATCTTGAGCAGGGCGCAGATTATGTTCGCCTGGATGCGGTTGGCTTTATGTGGAAAGAGCTTGGAACGAGCTGTATTCATCTGGAAAAAACGCATCAGCTTATCAAACTATTCCGCGCTATTGCGGACTGCGTGGCGCCTGGTACGGCGATTATTACCGAAACCAACGTCCCGCATAAGGATAACGTGTCCTACTACGGTAATGGCCATGATGAAGCGCATATGGTGTACCAGTTCTCGCTGCCGCCGCTGGTGCTGCATGCGGTACAACGCCAGGACACGTCGATATTGTGCCAGTGGGCGCAATCACTGGAGCTGCCGTCTGGTGAGACGACCTGGTTTAATTTTCTCGCATCGCATGATGGCATTGGTCTCAACCCATTACGCGGTTTGTTGCCTGAAGACGAGATCATGCGGCTGGTGACAGAACTACAACAGGAAGGTGCGCTGGTTAACTGGAAAAATAACCCTGATGGCAGTCGCAGTCCGTATGAAATTAACGTGACATATATGGATGCGCTAACCCCTGGTAATTGTAGCGATGCCGAACGGTTTTCTCGCTTTATTCTCGCACATGCCATTTTGCTGAGTTTTCCAGGCGTGCCGGCGGTTTACATTCAAAGCATACTTGGCTCACGCAATGATTATAAAGGTGTTGAGACGTTCGGTTATAACCGCGCGATCAACCGCAAAAAATATCAGGTGAGACAAATAGAAGCGGAGCTGGCAGATGAAACCAGTTTACGTCACGCTATTTATCATGAGTTATCCCGACTAATTGTAATACGTCGTAATAATAAAGCATTTCATCCTGATAGTGATTTTCAAATTAACAGTATTACACCGGCCGTAATGCAAATTAAACGTACGGCGGAAACAGGTGAGAAAATTACCGGGTTATTTAATGTCAGCGGTCATACTCAAACCATTCGTATTGATATTGAAAATGGAGTTGATTTGATTGGCGGTAAAGCTATTTCCGGTAAGGAATTAACGTTGTACGCCTGGCAGGTTATGTGGGTTAAGTAATAAAAAGGAACATTTCATGCTTAAAGCTAAAATTGTGCTGATTTCAGCACTGGTTTCCTGCGCCCTGGTTTCTGGGTGTAAGGATGATAAAAAGTCCTCTGTCGCGATTGAATTTATGCACTCTTCTGTTGAGCAGGAGCGGCAGGCGGTCATTGCAAAACTGATTGAGCGTTTTGAAAAAGAAAACCCGGGCATCAGCGTCAAACAGGTTCCTGTGGAAGAAGATGCTTACAACACCAAGGTCATCACTCTGGCGCGAAGCGGTTCACTACCTGAAGTTATCGAAACCAGCCATGACTACGCGAAAGTTATGGATAAAGAATCCCTCATTGACCGTAAAGCGGTAGCGCAGGTCATCAACGGCGTAGGTGAGAGTACTTTTTATGATGGCGTCCTGCGTATTGTACGCACTGAAGACGGTAGTGCATGGACCGGGGTTCCGGTCAGCGCCTGGATTGGCGGGATCTGGTACCGCAAAGATGTGCTGGCAAAAGCCGGACTGGAAGAGCCAAAAGACTGGCAGCAATTGCTAAACGTGGCGCAGAAGCTCAACAATCCTGGCAGTAAGAAATACGGCATTGCGCTGCCGACGGCAGAAAGCGTTTTGACCGAACAGTCATTCTCCCAGTTTGCGCTCTCTAACCAGGCCAATGTTTTTGATGCGCAGGGAAAGATTACGCTCGACACACCTGAAATGGCGCAGGCGTTGCAGTATTACCGCCAACTTGCCATGAACACTATGCCTGGCTCGAACGACATCATGGAAGTCAAAGATGCTTTCATGAACGGCACGGCGCCAATGGCGATTTATTCCACCTATATCCTCCCGGCGGTGATCAAAGAGGGCGATCCTAATAATGTTGGCTTTATGGTGCCGACGGAAAAAAATTCCGCTGTTTACGGCATGCTGACGTCGCTGACCATTACCGCAGGTCAAAAAACCGAAGAAACAGAAGCGGCAGAGAAATTTGTCACCTTTATGGAGCAGGCAGACAACATTGCGGACTGGGTCATGATGTCGCCAGGGGCGGCGCTGCCGGTCAACAAAGCGGTGGTGAATACTTCGACGTGGAAAGATAACGCTGTTATCAAAGCGCTGGGTGAATTACCCGATCAACTGATTGCCGAACTGCCAAATATTCAGGTCTTTGGCGCCGTCGGTGATAAGAACTTTACCCGCATGGGCGACGTAACCGGCTCCGGCATCGTGAGTACCATGGTGCACAACGTCACGGTAGGAAAAGCTGACCTTTCATCGACCATCAAGGCAAGCCAGACAAAACTGGATGACCTCGTTGAACAGCGCTAATGGGGAAATGGAAAGCCGTGATGAATAAGTTCTTTTCAGGTCGATCTGATATGCCATTTGCCATGCTGCTGCTGGCGCCCAGCTTGCTGTTATTGGGCGGTTTAGTGGCGTGGCCGATGATATCTAACATCGAAATCAGCTTTATGCGTTTGCCGCTTAATCCGCAAATTGAGTCTACGTTTGTCGGGCTGAGCAACTATATCCGTATCTTATCCGATCCCGGATTCTGGCATTCGCTGTGGATGACGGTCTGGTATACCGCGCTGGTTGTGGCAGGGAGCACGGTGCTGGGGCTGGGAGTGGCGATGTTTTTTAACCGTGAGTTTCGTCTGCGGAAAACGGCGCGCTCACTGGTCATCCTCTCTTACGTAACGCCATCAATTTCGCTGGTGTTTGCCTGGAAATACATGTTCAACAACGGCTACGGCATTGTGAACTACCTCGGCGTGGATCTGTTGCATCTCTACGATCAGGCTCCGCTGTGGTTCGACAATCCCGGTAGCAGCTTCGCGCTGGTCGTGTTGTTCGCCATCTGGCGCTACTTCCCGTATGCCTTTATCTCGTTTCTGGCGATTTTACAGACTATTGATAAATCGTTGTATGAGGCTGCAGAAATGGATGGCGCGAACGCCTGGCAACGGTTTCGCATCGTCACGCTGCCAGCGATCATGCCGGTACTGGCGACCGTAGTCACACTGCGTACGATCTGGATGTTTTATATGTTCGCCGATGTTTATCTGCTGACCACTAAAGTCGATATTCTCGGGGTCTATCTCTATAAAACAGCGTTTGCATTTAATGACTTAGGCAAAGCGGCCGCGATCTCTGTCGTCCTCTTCGTCATCATTTTCGCTGTTATCCTGCTGACCAGAAAACGGGTGAACCTCAATGGCAACAAATAAGCGCACGCTTGGCCGCATTGGCTTTTACTGTGGATTAATTGTTTTCCTGGGCATCACGCTATTTCCATTTTTTGTGATGCTGATGACCTCATTTAAAAGCGCAAAAGAGGCGATTTCGCTGCATCCGACGCTGTTACCGCAGCAATGGACGCTGGAACATTACATCGACATCTTCAACCCGATGATTTTCCCGTTTGTTGACTACTTCCGTAATAGCCTGGTGGTATCGGTGACTTCTTCGGTGGTGGCGGTATTTCTGGGCGTGCTCGGGGCGTATGCGCTTTCCCGCCTGCGTTTTAAGGGACGAATGACCATCAATGCCAGTTTTTACACGGTGTATATGTTTTCGGGGATCCTGCTGGTGGTGCCGTTATTCAAGATCATTACGGCACTCGGCATCTACGACACCGAAATGGCGTTGATTATCACTATGGTCACCCAGACGCTGCCGACCGCAGTGTTCATGTTGAAAAGCTATTTCGACACCATTCCGGATGAGATCGAAGAAGCCGCGATGATGGATGGGTTGAACCGTCTGCAGATCATCTTTCGTATTACCGTGCCGTTGGCAATGTCTGGTCTGGTTTCGGTCTTTGTGTACTGCTTTATGGTGGCGTGGAATGACTATCTGTTTGCCTCGATTTTCCTTTCCAGCGCCAGCAATTTTACCTTACCGGTCGGTCTGAACGCGCTGTTCAGTACGCCTGACTACATCTGGGGACGCATGATGGCTGCATCGTTAGTCACTGCATTGCCGGTGGTCATTATGTATGCGCTTTCCGAACGTTTTATTAAAAGTGGTTTGACCGCAGGCGGCGTGAAAGGCTAAGCGGCTAGTTTAATTAAGGAGTTGTAAATGAAGAAGTTAGTTGCCACAGAACCGCGCGTTGCGGCGTTGGTGGAATATGAAGACAGAGCGGTATCGGCCAATGAAGTTAAAGTTCGCGTTCGCTTTGGTGCGCCGAAACATGGCACGGAAGTCGTCGATTTTCGCGCGGCCAGCCCGTTTATTGACGAAGATTTTAACGGCGAATGGCAAATGTTCATGCCGCGTCCGGAAGGGGCACCGCGCGGGATCGAATTCGGTAAATTCCAGCTTGGCAATATGGTGGTGGGCGATGTTATTGAGTGTGGCAGCGATGTGACCGAATACGCCGTTGGCGATTCAGTTTGCGGATACGGTCCTCTGGCAGAAACGGTTATTTTTAATGCGGTGAACAACTACAAACTACGCAAAATGCCTGAAGGCAGTTCGTGGAAAAATGCCGTGTGCTATGACCCGGCACAGTTCGCCATGAGCGGTGTGCGCGACGCCAATGTGCGCGTCGGTGACTTTGTGGTCGTCGTGGGCTTAGGCGCAATTGGCCAGATTGCCGTGCAACTGGCTAAGAAAGCGGGAGCCTCAGTGGTCATCGGCGTCGATCCTATTGCCCATCGCTGCGATATCGCGCGTCGCCATGGCGCGGATTTCTGCCTGAATCCGATTGGCACCGATGTAGGCATGGAAATTAAGAAGCTGACCGGTAAGCAGGGCGCAGATGTGATCATCGAAACCAGCGGCTATGCAGATGCGCTGCAGTCGGCGTTACGCGGTCTGGCCTATGGTGGAACCATTTCCTATGTCGCTTTCGCGAAACCTTTTGCTGAAGGTTTCAACCTGGGGCGTGAAGCGCACTTCAACAATGCCAAAATTGTCTTCTCACGTGCTGGTAGTGAACCTAATCCAGATTATCCGCGCTGGAGCCGCAAGCGTATTGAGGAGACCTGCTGGGAACTGTTGATGAACGGTTACCTGGACTGTGAAGAACTCATTGACCCGGTAGTGACTTTCGCCAACAGCCCGGAAAGCTATATGCAGTATGTCGATCGCCATCCGGAAAAAAGCATCAAAATGGGCGTGACGTTTTAATTAAGGAATGCAGAAGATGAAAATTGGAACACAGAATCAGGCTTTTTTCCCGGAAAATATTCTCGAGAAATTCCGTTATATCAAAGAGATGGGATTCGACGGTTTTGAAATTGACGGTAAGTTGCTGGTCAATAACCTTGATGAAGTAAAAGCGGCGATCAAAGAAACAGGTTTGCCTGTTACCACTGCCTGTGGAGGATATGACGGTTGGATCGGTGATTTTATCGAAGAGCGTCGTTTAAACGGGTTGCGGCAGATTACCCGCATTCTCGAAGCGCTGGCCGAAGTTGGTGGACAAGGCATTATTGTACCTGCTGCATGGGGCATGTTTACCTTCCGCCTACCGCCGATGACCTCTCCGCGTAGCCAGGAAGGCGATCGTAAAGCTATCAGTGATTCATTGATTTATCTTGATAAAGTTGCCCAGCGTACGGGTACGGTGGTGTATCTGGAACCGCTCAACCGCTATCAGGATCATATGATCAACACCCTGGCGGATGCCCGTCGCTATATCGTGGAAAATAATCTGAAGCATGTGCAAATCATTGGTGATTTTTACCATATGAATATCGAAGAAGACGATATGGCACAGGCGCTGCACGACAATCGCGATCTGCTGGGTCACGTCCATATTGCGGATAACCATCGTTATCAGCCGGGAAGCGGTACGCTGGATTTCGCTGCACTGTTTGACCAGTTACGTGAAGATAATTATCAGGGCTACGTTGTGTACGAAGGGCGCGTACGAGCAGAGAATCTGCCGGAAGCGTATCGTCAGTCACTGACCTGGCTGCGTACTTGCTAAGAGGATTTCCGTGAAAAGTGCACTGACAAGCGCTCCGTTACGTGTCGCCATTATTGGCGCCGGGCAGGTGGCGGATAAAGTTCATGCTTCGTACTACTGCACCCGCAACGATCTGGAACTGGTGGCTGTCTGCGACAGCCGCCTGTCACAGGCGCGGTTGTTTGCAGAAAAATACGGTAATCCGCAGGTTTGGGACGATCCGCAAACGATGTTACGCGAAGCTAAGCCAGATATCGTCAGCATCTGCTCGCCCAATCGCTTTCATTATGAACACACCATGTTGGCATTGAACGCTGGATGCCATGTGATGTGCGAGAAACCTCCGGCAATGACGCCAGGCGAGGCGTTGGAGATGTGTAAAACGGCGCGTCGGGTGGGAAAAGTACTGGCTTATGATTTTCATCATCGTTTTGCACTGGATACGCAACTGCTTCGTGAGCAGGTGATGGCCGGTATTTTGGGTGAAATCTATGTCACCAATGTCCGCGCTTTGCGGCGCTGCGGCGTGCCCGGCTGGGGAGTGTTTACCAACAAAGAACTGCAGGGCGGCGGGCCGCTGATTGATCTTGGTATTCATATGCTTGATGCCGCCATGTATGTGCTGGGGTTCCCGGCGGTAAAGCGTGTTAACGCGCACAGCTATCAGCGCATTGGCACGCTTAAAAACAGCGGTCAGTTTGGGAAATGGGATCCCACCACATATACCGTGGAGGATTCTTTGTTCGGCACGATTGAATTTCATAACGGCGGTATCCTGCGCCTGGAAACCTCTTTCGCGCTGAATATTCCTGAACAATCGATTATGAACGTTAATTTCTGCGGCGATTTGGCGGGGGCGACGTTATTCCCGGCCCAGGTTTACACCGACCGTGATGGTACGCTTGACGTGCTGCTTGCGCGCGAGATGGCTGATGACAACCGTCATTATCGTAGCATGGAAGCCTTCGTTAACCATGTCCAGGGCGAGCCTGTCACTATTGCTGACGCAGAGCAGGGCGTCGTTATTCAACAACTGGTTGCCGCACTGTACCAATCGGCTGAAACAGGGACCTACGTAGACTTATGACGAAGCCAGTAATGCTAACTGAACCGGCTTTTTGCCCACATAGCCTGAATAAATATGCGTCACTCATGACGACCGGTAACGGGTATATGGGAATTCGCGCCAGCCACGAGGAAGCTTACACCTTACAGACTCGCGGCATGTATCTGGCTGGGTTGTATCACCGTGCGGGTAAAGGCGAAATTAATGAACTGGTTAATCTACCTGATGTAGTCGGAGTGGAGATCACGCTTAATGGCGAGATTTTCTCGCTAACCAGCGGCGTGATTGAAAGCTGGCATCGCGAGCTGGATTTTGCCAGCGGGGAATTGCGTCGTGCGCTTATCTGGCGTGCACCTGGCGGGGCACGTTTCGCTATTGAGAGTCGGCGATTTGTCTCGGCACAGAAGCTGCTGCTGTTTGCTATGGAAGTGGTCGTAACGCCGCTGGATGCCGATGCCAGCATTGGTATCTCAACCGGTATTGATGCCACGATCACCAATCATGGTCGTCAGCATCTGGATGAAACACAGATTAGAGTATTTGGTCAACATCTTCTGCAGGGCATTTACACAACCCAGGACAATCGCAACGATATCGCGATCACTTCATATTGTGACGTCGACGGCGCAGCGCAGCGCTGCTTCACCGCGAAAGAACGTCGGTTGTTACAACACAACACCGTGCAGGCGCAAGCCGGGCAGCGTGTCACGCTGACGAAAATGAGTTGGGTTGACTGGACGAGCGAACGCAATCTGTCGCTTGAGACCTGGGGACGCCAGTCGCTGCGTAACATTGAAGCATGCTCGCAACAGGGATATGACGCTCTGTTGGCTGAGTCGAGCGCCAACTGGCATGCCTGGTGGCAAACTCGTCGCGTTCAGGTTACCAGCTCTGATATTAGCGATCAGCGCGCGCTGGACTATGCGCTTTATCATCTGCGTGTGATGACCCCAGACCATGATGAGCGCAGCAGTATTGCGGCCAAAGGTCTGACGGGTGAAGGGTATAAAGGCCACATCTTCTGGGATACTGAGGTCTTTTTGTTACCGTTTCACTTGTTTACCGAACCGAAAACCGCGAGAAGTCTATTGCGTTACCGCTGGCATAATTTGCCGGGCGCGCGTGAGAAAGCCCGCCGTAACGGTTGGCAGGGCGCGCTGTTCCCGTGGGAAAGCGCTCGCAGCGGTGATGAGGAAACGCCTGAATTCGCGGCGATCAACATCCGTACCGGGCTGCGACAAAAAGTGGCCTCCGCACAGGCTGAACATCACCTCGTGGCGGATGTTGCCTGGGCGGTAATCAATTACTGGCATGCCACAGGGGATCTAAACTTCATGACCCGTGAGGGCATGACGCTGCTGCTGGAAACGGCGAAGTTCTGGATTAGCAGGGCTGTCATGGTCAACGATCGTTTAGAGATCCACGATGTGATTGGCCCGGATGAATACACTGAGCATGTGAACAACAATGCGTTCACCAACTACATGGCCTGGTACAACGTAGAGCAGGCGCTGGGTTTTGCCCGTCGGTTGGGCTGTGGCGATGGCACGTTTATTCATCGCGCAGAGCATTTTTTACAGTATCTTTGGCGACCGGAAGTGCAGCCCGATGGCGTGCTTCCTCAGGATGATACCTTCCTGAACAAACCGGTTATCGATCTGTCGCAGTACAAAGCCAAAGCGGGCAAGCAGACCATTTTGCTCGATTACTCCCGTGCAGAAGTCAATGAGATGCAAATTCTCAAACAGGCTGATGTCGTGATGCTGACCTACATGTTGCCGGAGCAATTTAGCCCGCAAACCTGTCTGGCTAATCTGCGTTATTACGAGCCACGTACGATTCACGACTCCTCTTTGAGTAAGGCGATTCACGGGATTGTGGCTGCGCGTTGTGGTGATTCGGCCCAGGGGTATCGGTTTTGGCGCGAAGGTTCGCTAATCGATCTCGGGGATGACCCGCACAGCTGCGATGATGGTATTCATGCGGCGGCAACGGGCGCAATCTGGTTGGGGGCTATCCAGGGATTTGCCGGAGTGAATGTTCGCCATGGGGAGTTACATCTTGCCCCTGCATTACCGGAACATTGGCAAAAACTGTCTTTCCCACTGCGCTGGCAGGGTATCGATTTGCAGGTAACCATCAATGCAACTGAAATCCGCATTAACAGCGCCGAGCAGATTACTCTTTGGGTAAAAGGGGAAAAGATCTCTGTTCAGGGGGAGATAGTTATCTGCAATGACGCCATTATTTCGCCCATTTATGGGACCGCTTCCACGGAAGGGGATGATGAATGATCCTCAAACCACAGGCCATCATTTTTGATTTAGATGGCGTGATTACCGACACTGCACATCTGCATTTTCTCGCCTGGCGGCAGGTAGCCGGTGAAATAGGGATTGCGATTGACGAGGCATTTAATGACAGCCTGAAAGGGATTAGTCGCGGCGAATCGCTACAGCGTATTTTGCAATATGGCGGGAAAGCGGGGGAGTTTACACCTGAGGTTTGCGCACAATTGGCCGAGAGAAAAAACAGACTGTATGTCCATTTTTTGCGCCAGTTGACGGTGAACTCGGTATTGCCGGGAATACGTGAGCTGCTGATGACGTTGCGGGAAGAGCGGATTCCGGTGGGGCTGGCCTCTGTGTCGCTCAATGCCCCTGCGATTTTACAAGCGCTTGATCTTAAATCTTATTTTGATTTCTGTGCGGATGCCGCGCTAATTTCTCGCTCGAAACCGGATCCGGAGATTTTTCTGGCAGCCTGTGCGGGCCTTGGCGCTGACCCGCGGCAGTGTATTGGCATAGAAGATGCTCAGGCGGGTATTGATGCGATCAACGCCTGCGGCATGCTCTCTGTTGGCATTGGTACGGGGCTGAACGGAGCAAGCTTGCAACTTCCTTCAACCGAATTTCTGACGTGGCCGTGCTTATCGGCTCTCTGGCAACACGACAAGTAAAGGATTCAACATGGCACAGCTTTCGTTGCAACACATTCAAAAAATTTACGACAACCAGGTACACGTCGTTAAAGACTTCAATCTGGAAATTGAAGACAAAGAGTTTATTGTTTTTGTTGGCCCTTCAGGCTGTGGGAAGTCAACGACGTTGCGCATGATCGCCGGTCTGGAGGAGATCAGCGGTGGCGATCTGCTGATTGACGGTAAACGGATGAACGATGTGCCGGCGAAATCGCGCAACATTGCGATGGTCTTTCAGAACTACGCGTTGTACCCGCACATGACAGTCTATGACAACATGGCGTTTGGCCTGAAAATGCAGAAAATTGCCCCTGCCGTGATTGAGGAACGTGTCAACTGGGCGGCGCAAATCCTTGGCCTGCGCGATTATCTGCAACGTAAACCGGGTGCGTTATCCGGTGGTCAGCGTCAACGTGTGGCACTGGGGCGTGCGATTGTTCGTGAGGCAGGGGTCTTCCTGATGGATGAACCCTTATCGAATCTCGATGCCAAACTTCGCGTACAGATGCGGGCAGAAATCAGCAAGCTGCATCAGAAACTCAATACCACCATGATATATGTTACCCACGATCAAACAGAAGCCATGACGATGGCGACGCGTATTGTGATTATGAAGGATGGTATTGTTCAGCAGGTTGGTGCGCCGAAAACAGTTTATAACCACCCAGCAAATATGTTTGTCGCAGGATTTATTGGCTCACCGGCCATGAACTTTATTCGTGGCGCGATTGACGGTGATAAGTTTGTTACTGAAACACTAAAATTAACGATTCCAGAAAATAAATTAGCACAATTAAAAACGCAGGGTTATGAACATCAGGCGATCACGCTGGGTATTCGCCCTGAGGATATCCATCCGCAGCTTAATAATGAAAATAGTGTATCAGCAAAAATTAGCGTTGCAGAACTCACTGGCGCTGAATTTATGCTTTATACCATTGTTGGGGGGCATGAGTTGGTGGTCCATGCCGGTGCAGTGAATGATTATCACTCAGGAGAAAATATCACTATTCATTTTGATATGGCGAAATGCCATTTCTTTGATGCTGAAACTGAAGTTGCTATTCAATAAAATTTCGGGGGGATCCCCCCCCAAGCCTTGGGGCATTTTGCGAGTATTTTAACAAGGAATAATAATGAAAACCCTACTGTCCGCGACTGCGCTGATTATGAGCGCAGGAATGGCCTGCGCGCAGGCTGCTGAAAAGAATGACTGGCACTTTAATATCGGTGCTATGTACGAAATAGAAAACGTTGAAGGTCAGGGCGAAGATATGGATGGACTGGCTGAGCCGTCCGTCTATTTTAATGCGTCCAATGGGCCGTGGAAAATATCGCTGGCCTATTACCAGGAAGGACCGGTTGATTACAGCGAGGGCAAGCGCGGTACATGGTTTGACCGCCCTGAACTGGAAGTCCGCTATCAATTCCTTGAAAGCGAAAATGTTAATTTCGGTCTGACCGGTGGCTTCCGTAATTACGGTTATCACTATGTCAATGAACCCGGAAAAGACACTGCTAATATGCAGCGCTGGAAAGTGCAGCCAGATTGGGATGTTAAACTTACTGATGACCTGCGCTTTAGCGGCTGGTTTGCGATGTATCAATTCGTTAATGATTTGAGCACCACCGGCTACTCTGATAGCCGCGTCGAAAGTGAGAGCGGGTTGAATTATACGTTTAACGAAACAGTAGGATTAACGGTCAACTATTACCTTGAACGCGGCTTTAATCTGGCGGACTCGCGTAATAATGGTGAGTTCTCAACCCAGGAAATTCGGGCTTATCTGCCTCTGTCCTTCGGCAATACAACCCTGACGCCGTATACCCGTATCGGGCTTGATCGCTGGTCAAACTGGGACTGGCAGGATGATCCTGAACGCGAAGGCCATGATTTCAATCGCCTCGGTTTATTGTATGCGTATGATTTCCAGAACGGTTTATCAATGTCTCTGGAGTATGCTTATGAATGGGAAGATCATGACGAAGGTGAAAGCGACAGGTTCCATTATGCTGGCATAGGCGTGAACTACGCATTCTAAAAATGAACAGGGGCATTATTATGCCCCTGTTTTTACACCAGTGAGTCCGCCAATGATATTTGCGTGCTCACCGTGATATTCTGTAATCCTTTTTCACCTGCAATCAGATTAAATAATAAATTACAACTTTGTTCACCTAACTGCTGAGTAGGTACATCAATTCCACCAGGAACTGGTGTGAGCATAAAAGAAAGTAGCTCATTACTATAGCCTACAACGGCAAGTTGTTTTGGGATGGAAATATTTTTCTCGGCCGCTACGCGATATAAACTCATTAACTTCAAGCTGTCTGTCGCAAATACGGCATCGGGTAACGGTTGCTGACTAAGTAATTTTCGAGAAGCAAGTAGGGCGGTTTCATGAGTATACCCCCCGTCAATAACCCACTCATCGCGCATTTTAATGTTATGTGCCTGAAGGCTGGATTTATAACCGTTAACGCGATCGATAGAAACATGAACGTCAAGCGGTGCATGCAAACAGGCTATATTACGGTGGCCACTCTCAATCAGCGCATTTGTCAGCGTAATACTGTCGCGATAATTATCGGTGTCTACAGAATAGACATTAGTGTAGTCACCTTCAACCTTCCCGATAACCACAACCGGGACGTTGTATTTATCCAACCGAGCAAAAAATGATTCATCGGCAGGAGAGCTCAGCATAATGATCCCTTTGATCAACTTCTGCTTAATTTTGCTCTCACATTTTTGTAAATCATCTTCGGTGCTTCGCGACGTCTGCAATATGACATCAAAACCGACTTCTTCAGCCTTGGCAGTAATTGCATGCAATACTTCAGAGAAAAACGGATTACCGGCAGTTGTTTTTGCAGAACGGGTGGATATCACCATTATTGCATCAAACCCGGAAGAGGTAAGCGCGCGAGCAAGTTTATTCGGCTGATACTGTAACTCATCAATTGCGCGCAGCACCTTTTCAAGCGCCTCCGGCGAGATGTTGGTTTGCTTATTAAGCACGCGCGATACCGTGGATTTTGATACACCTGCGGCTCGTGCAATATCATAAATGGTAGGAGACATAGATCCCAAGCTCCGTCCGAGAGTCAATGGCGGACATATTATGGAGTTAAGTGGCGAATGACAACAATCTCGGAATGCGAGTAGAAAAATCAAAAGGCTAACCGCACTATGTGCGTGCTGAGGAACAATCGTCCACGGGTGCGGACGATGATAATGCGGTCGCAATATTTTCTTAAGAACTGGCGTATAGTGTAGGGGTTAAATCCAACTATCAGTCAGGAAGATATTATGTTGAAGAAAAGCGTATTAGCGTTGGCACTGGTTATTGGCATGCCGGTTTATGCTGCCGAGCACTGGATTGATGTTCGCGTTCCTGAACAGTACCAACAACAGCATATTCAGGGGGCTGTCAACATCCCGTTAAAAGAGATCAAGGCGCGTATCGTAACTGAAGTTCCAGATAAGAACGATACCGTGAAGCTCTATTGCAACTCCGGGCGTCAATCAGGGCAGGCGAAAGATATGCTGACTGAAATGGGCTACACGCAGGTGACCAACGAAGGTGGCATCAATCAGATAGCGCTTCCTAAAGTAGAGAATAAATAAACCGCTCGCATTCCTTCTGCTACAGGCGGTAAGAATTATACCGCCTGATACAGCTCAGGTAGTTGATAAGTAAGAATTGACCCCTATCTTTACTTCCTGTTTGTTATAATTTCTTCGGTTCCTTCAGCAAAACGGGATGGCGATGAAGCGACTTAAAAATGAATTCAATTCGCTGGTTAATCGTGGCGTAGACCGGCATTTACGCCTGGCTGTCACCGGACTTAGCCGGAGCGGTAAGACGGCGTTTATCACCGCAATGGTAAATCAGTTACTCAATATTCATGCCGGGGCGCGTTTGCCGTTGCTCAGTTGCGTGCGCGAAGAGCGTCTGCTTGGCGTGAAACGGGTTCCACAACGCGATTTTGGTATTCCGCGCTTTACCTATGATGAAGGACTGGCGCAGCTGTATGGCTCTCCGCCGACCTGGCCGACACCAACGCGCGGTGTGAGTGAAATTCGTCTGGCGCTGCGTTACAAGTCTAATGACTCATTACTGCGCCACTTTAAAGACACCTCCACGCTGTACCTGGAAATCGTCGATTATCCGGGGGAGTGGCTGCTCGATTTACCGATGCTGGCCCAGGATTATTTGAGCTGGTCGCGGCAAATGACCGGATTATTACAGGGTCAGCGTGGCGAATGGTCGGCAAAATGGCGGCAGTTAAGCCACGGGCTCGATCCACTGGCACCTGCTGACGAAAACCGTCTGGCGGAAATCGCTGCTGCCTGGACGGAGTATCTGCATCAATGCAAGCAGCAGGGACTGCACTTTATTCAGCCGGGCCGTTTTGTTCTGCCAGGAGATATGGCGGGCGCGCCTGCGTTGCAATTCTTCCCGTGGCCGGACGTTGATGCCTGGGGAGAATCGAAGCTGGCGCAGGCAGATAAACACACCAATGCGGGCATGCTGCGCGACAGGTTTAATTACTACTGTGAAAAAGTCGTAAAGGGATTTTATAAGAATCACTTCCTGCGCTTTGATCGTCAGATTGTGCTGGTCGATTGCCTGCAACCGCTCAACAGCGGGCCACAGGCGTTTAACGACATGCGTCTGGCGCTGACCCAACTGATGCAAAGTTTCCATTATGGACAGCGCACGCTGTTTCGTCGGCTGTTTTCTCCGGTGATCGACAAACTGCTGTTTGCCGCCACCAAAGCCGACCACGTCACCGTCGATCAGCACGCCAATATGGTGTCGCTATTGCAGCAGTTAATTCAGGATGCCTGGCAAAACGCTGCGTTCGAAGGTATCAGCATGGATTGTCTGGGGCTGGCATCGGTGCAGGCAACCACCAGCGGCCTGATCGATGTGAAAGGTGAAAAGATCCCCGCGCTGCGTGGTAATCGTCTGAGCGATGGCGAACCGCTAACCGTTTATCCGGGGGAAGTGCCCGCGCGTTTACCTGGACAGGCATTTTGGGACAACCAGGGCTTTCAGTTTGAGGCGTTTCGCCCGCAGGTGATGGATGTCGATAAGCCCTTACCGCATATCCGTCTTGATGCCGCGCTGGAGTTTTTGATAGGAGATAAATTGCGATGAGCGAGCCGTTAAAACCGCGTATCGATTTCTCAGGTCCGCTGGATGTGGAACAAAATGCGGCGTTTAAAGCGCAGCAGATGTTTAACGAAACGGAGGCGCAGACTTTTTCTCCGGCGACAGTGGATGAACCACTGGAAGACGAAGGTCAGGCAGAAGCCGTTATTGATGCGGCCCTTCGCCCTAAACGCAGTCTGTGGCGTAAGATGGTGATGGGTGGCCTGGCGCTGTTTGGCGTGAGCGTTGTCGCTCAGGGGGTGCAGTGGACCATGAATGCCTGGCAGACTCAGGACTGGGTCGCGCTGGGAGGATGTGCCGCAGGCGCATTGATTATCGGTGCAGGGGTTGGATCGGTGGCGACCGAATGGCGCCGGCTATGGCGATTGCGTCAGCGCGCGCACGAGCGCGATGAAGCGCGAGATCTGCTCCACAGCCATGGAACCGGAAAAGGTCGTGCATTTTGTGAAAAGCTGGCGCAGCAGGCGGGCATCGATCAGTCTCATCCCGCATTGCAGCGCTGGTATGCCTCAATTCATGAAACGCAGAACGCTCGTGAAGTGGTTAGCCTGTATGCTCATCTGGTGCAGCCGGTACTGGATGCGCAGGCCCGACGTGAGATTAGTCGTTCAGCGGCAGAGTCCACGCTGATGATTGCCGTCAGCCCGCTGGCGCTGGTGGATATGGCGTTTATCGCCTGGCGCAATCTGCGGCTGATTAATCGTATTGCTTCGCTGTATGGCATTGAGCTGGGTTATTACAGCCGCCTGCGTTTGTTCCGTCTGGTGCTGTTGAATATCGCTTTTGCCGGGGCCAGTGAACTGGTGCGGGAAGTAGGGATGGACTGGATGTCGCAGGATTTAGCCGCCCGCTTATCGACACGTGCAGCTCAGGGCATTGGCGCGGGGTTATTAACGGCGCGTCTGGGGATCAAAGCCATGGAACTATGCCGACCGCTACCGTGGATTGATGATGATAAGCCTCGGCTGGGTGATTTCCGCCGCCAACTGATTGGTCAGGTGAAAGAGACCTTACAAAAGAATAAATCTCCGCGCGAAAGTTAGCTATAAACAGGCGCCGATCGTTTAACTTTACGCCCCGGCGCCCAATTTTCCAGCTCGCTGTCAATATTTGTTGACAGAGTTCTTCCTGCAAACCAAATACTGGCTTATCATTTAACACATAATCCCTTGTCCAGGTGAAGGTTCCTATGCGTTTGGAAGTCTTTTGTGAAGACCGTCTTGGTCTGACCCGCGAACTGCTCGATTTACTGGTGCTGAGAAGCATTGATTTACGCGGTATCGAGATTGACCCCATCGGGCGAATTTACCTTAATTTTGCGGAGCTGGAGTTCACCAACTTCAGCAGTCTGATGGCTGAAATCCGCCGTATTTCAGGGGTTACGGATGTGCGTACCGTACCCTGGATGCCTTCCGAACGTGAACATCTGGCGCTTAGTGCGCTGCTTGAAGCGTTGCCAGAACCGGTCCTTTCTCTGGATATGAAAAGCAAAGTCGAGATGGCGAACCCTGCGAGCTGTCAGCTTTTCGCGCATACGCAGGATCGGATGCGCAATCATACCGCCGCCCAGTTAATCAATGGGTTTAACTTCCAGCGCTGGCTGGAAAGCAATCCGCAGGATTCCCAGAGCGAACATGTCGTAATTAACGGACAGAATTTCCTGATGGAAATTACGCCTGTCCATTTGCAGGGCGAAAATCAGGAGCAGATGCTGACCGGTGCGGTGGTGATGTTGCGCTCCACTATCCGAATGGGACGCCAGCTGCAAAATATGACTACGCAGGATCTCAGCGCGTTTAGCCAGATTATTGCCGTCAGCGCCAAAATGAAACACGTGGTGGAACAGGCGCGCAAGCTGGCGACGTTGAGCGCGCCGCTGCTGATTACCGGTAATACCGGCACCGGCAAAGATCTCTTTGCTCATGCCTGCCACCTGGCAAGTCCGCGTGCGTCAAAACCGTATCTGGCGCTGAACTGCGCGTCAATTCCTGAAGATGCGGTTGAAAGCGAGCTGTTTGGCCATGCGCC
Organism: Citrobacter sp. Cf118; assembly: GCF_030334095.1. NCBI lineage: Bacteria > Pseudomonadati > Pseudomonadota > Gammaproteobacteria > Enterobacterales > Enterobacteriaceae > Citrobacter > Citrobacter sp. Cf118. Next base: position 62,347 of record NZ_JAOWES010000087.1, read on the forward strand.
GGAAGGTAAAAAAGGCTTCTTTGAGCAGGCGAATGGCGGTTCGGTTCTGTTAGATGAAATTGGCGAAATGTCGCCACGTATGCAGACCAAATTGCTGCGTTTTCTCAATGACGGCACATTCCGTCGCGTGGGAGAAGATCACGAAGTTCATGTTGATGTTCGCGTGATTTGCGCAACGCAAAAGAACCTTGTGGAACTGGTGCAGAAAGGACTTTTCCGTGAAGACCTCTATTATCGTCTTAATGTACTAACGCTAAACCTGCCGCCGCTGCGCGATTGCCCACAAGATATTATGCCGCTTACCGAACTGTTTGTGGCGCGTTTTGCCGACGAGCAGGGCGTGCCGCGTCCGAAACTGTCTGCAGATCTCAGCACGGTACTAACTCGTTATGGTTGGCCGGGCAACGTGCGTCAGCTTAAAAATGCGATCTACCGGGCGCTGACCCAGCTAGAAGGCTATGAGCTACGACCACAGGATATTTTGCTGCCGGATTACGATGCGGCAACGGTTGCTGTCGGAGAAGAGGTGATGGAAGGGTCGCTGGATGAAATCACCAGCCGCTTTGAACGCTCCGTGTTGACGCAGCTGTATATGAATTATCCCAGCACGCGCAAGCTGGCCAAGCGCCTCGGCGTTTCGCATACTGCGATTGCTAACAAATTGCGTGAGTATGGACTGAGCCAGCAGAAAAAAAGCGAAGAGTAATGCCGTAAATGAAAATGCCTCCATGCGGAGGCATTTTTGTATGCAGACGCAGCTTACGCTTTCAGTACGTCCAGCGCAGCAGTGTAGTCTGGTTCGTTGGTGATTTCATTGACCAGCTGGCTGAAAACAACGTTATCATTTTCGTCAATAACGACCACGGCACGTGCGGCCAGGCCTTTCAGCGGGCCTTCAGCGATTTCAACACCGTAGTTTTTCAGGAATTCTGCGTTGCGCAGGGTGGACAGCGTGATAACGTTGCTCAGACCTTCCGCGCCGCAAAAACGAGAGTGGGCGAATGGCAGGTCGGCTGAGATGCACAGTACGACGGTATTGTCGATTTCTGTCGCCAGTTGGTTAAACTTACGTACCGATGCCGCGCAAACGCCGGTATCGATGCTTGGGAAAATATTCAGCACTTTGCGCTTGCCTGCGAACTGGCCCAGCGTAACGTCAGACAGGTCTTTAGCCACAAGGGTAAAAGCCTGAGCTTTGCTTCCAGCCTGAGGAATAGAGCCGGCAACTGCAACCGGGTTGCCCTGGAAATGAACGGTTTGTGACATGGTTATCTTCCTGTTTACATATAGTTAACGTCGAGGCTAGTTTATGCCATCAGCAGTTAACACGGCAAACGCTATTTGCGGATATCCGCTTCAGGGACTGCATTAAGGAAAACAAATGAGAACAGTTAAGGTATATGAGGAAGCCTGGCCGCTGCACACTCCCTTTGTCATTGCCCGTGGGAGCCGGACCGAAGCGCATGTGGTGGTTGTCGAAGTTGAAGAAAACGGCGTCACAGGTATAGGCGAGTGCACACCGTACCCGCGCTACGGTGAAAGCGATGCCTCAGTGCTGGCGCAAATTATGAGCATTGCGCCACAACTGGAAAACGGAATGACGCGTGAAGAGCTGCAAAAGCAGCTGCCAGCGGGGGCAGCGCGTAATGCCGTGGATTGCGCGTTGTGGGATCTAAGCGCGCGTCAACAGCAGCAGTCGCTGGCGGAATTAGTGGGAAGTGAACTGGCGGAAGTGGTGACTACGGCGCAAACCGTAGTGATTGGCTCGCCGGAACAAATGGCTGCGAGCGCGGCTGCGCTGTGGGAAAATGGCGCGAAATTGCTGAAAGTTAAACTGGATGCTCGCTTGATTAGTGAGCGAATGGTTGCCATTCGTGCGGCTGTTCCTGACGCCACGATTATTGTCGACGCCAACGAATCCTGGCGGGCAGAAGGCCTTGCGGCACGCTGTCAGCTGCTGGCTGATTTAGGGGTTGCGATGCTGGAGCAGCCGCTGCCGGCGCAGGATGATGCCGCGCTGGAGAATTTTGTACATCCGCTACCCATCTGCGCAGATGAAAGCTGCCACACCCGTAGCAGTCTGAAAGCGCTGCACGGACGCTATGAAATGGTCAATATCAAACTGGACAAAACAGGCGGTCTGACGGAAGCGCTCGCGCTGGCAACCGAAGCACGCGAGCAGGGATTTGCGCTGATGCTGGGCTGCATGCTGTGTACCTCCCGGGCGATCGGCGCGGCGTTACCCCTTACGCCACTGGTTAGCTTTGCCGATCTTGATGGCCCAACGTGGCTTGCCACCGATGCGGCGCCAGCCCTGCATTTTACGACCGGGCTGCTCCATCTCTAGGGTGCCAGCGCAGGAGATTGGACATGGCCAGCAGGTATTTTTCGCTCGCTTCATCCGATGAAATGGGCGGAAATTCGGCGGTTATACAGTGTAAGTTTAAGTCTGCGCACCAGCTACCAAAAGAGCCGGGCGTTTCATAACCTACACTGGTGACCAGAGGCAATTCAAACGATTGTGCCAGCCACGCGCCCAGCTCGCTGCTTCTGGGATCTTCAATACAGGCCAGTGGATCGTGAAAAGAGACTACCCAGGCGGGATGAATTCGGTGAATAAGCTGACACAATGCCTGGGTTTCTGGTTCCGAGCCCGGATGATCGCCGGTCAACAACACCACATCACGCTCTTCTGCGCTACTGTTCCAGCGATACACCGTTTCGCCTGCTTTCCAGTTTGCGGCGGGAAAGTTACGATTAAGATCGATGCCGTTCGCATTTGCGCGCAGCCCAAGCTGGCAACCGTCAGGGTTTACGGCTAGCACCACATGATGGCGACGCAAGGAAGGGTTAAGCGTACGCAATGCGCAGGAAAGGGTAACGACTGAGGAGTTTTCGTCGCCGTGCGTTCCCGCCAGTATCAGGCCGCTTTCACGATCGGCTGCCAGTGCAGGAAACCAGATTAGCGGTGCGCCTAACAATGAACGTCCGTAATGTTCGGTTCCAGGTGGGAATGCGCCGCGCTCGGCACGGGGACGGGTAACGGTCATAGTCATCTCTGAATGCTTGGATTGTTACTCGCAGTGTTGTGCAAAATGTATGGATAATCAAATCGTTTTCACACACTTATCTTTTCAGGTGTAATATCACTTTCTTGTCGGAAGTTAATTGCATTTCCTGCTGGCGATACAAATAATTACACATTCACTTAGTAGCCGGAATCGAGGGTATCTTATGCAGCATTCTGTTTCAGTAACCTGTTGTGCGTTGTTGGTTAGCAGCATTTCTTTATCCTGGGCTGCTGATGTTCCCAGCGGAACGGTACTGGCAGAGAAACAAGAACTGGTGCGTCATATAAAAGACGAACCGGCGTCGCTTGATCCGGCAAAGGCCGTCGGGCTCCCTGAGATTCAGGTAATTCGTGATTTATTTGAAGGGCTGGTCAACCAGAATGAGAAGGGTGAGATCGTACCTGGCGTCGCTACCCAGTGGAAGAGTAACGATAACCGCATCTGGACGTTTACGCTGCGCGACAATGCGCAATGGGCGGATGGTACGCCCGTAACGGCGCAGGATTTTGTCTACAGCTGGCAGCGTCTGGTTGATCCAAAAACGCTGTCGCCGTTTGCCTGGTTTGCTGCGCTGGCGGGCATTAATAATGCTCAGGCTATTATCGATGGCAAAGCCACGCCTGATAAACTTGGCGTTAGTGCTGTCGATGCACGGACATTGAAAGTTCAACTGGATAAACCGCTGCCCTGGTTTGCCAATCTGACGGCGAGTTTTGCATTTTATCCGGTACAAAAAGCCAACGTTGAGAGCGGCAAAGAGTGGACCAAACCGGGCAACCTGATTGGTAACGGCGCCTATGTGCTAAAAAATCGCGTCGTGAACGAAAAACTGGAAGTTGTCCCGAACACGCATTATTGGGACAACGCCAAAACAGTGCTGCAAAAAGTCACATTCCTGCCAATTAACCAGGAATCGGCAGCGACCAAGCGCTATCTTGCTGGTGATATTGATATCACGGAATCCTTCCCGAAAAATATGTACCAGAAACTGTTGAAGGATATCCCGGGTCAGGTTTACACCCCGCCGCAGCTTGGTACTTATTATTATGCCTTTAATACCCAGAAGGGACCGACTGCCGATTCACGCGTGCGTCTGGCGCTCAGCATGACTATCGACCGTCGCCTGATGGCGGAGAAGGTGCTGGGTACCGGTGAGAAGCCTGCATGGCATTTTACGCCGGATGTAACGGCAGGATTTGTGCCGGAACCTTCACCGTTTGAGCAAATGAGTCAGGAAGAATTGAATGCGCAGGCGAAAACGCTGCTGCGTGCGGCGGGTTATGGCCCACAGAAACCGCTTAAATTGACGCTGCTGTACAACACCTCAGAAAATCATCAGAAGATTGCTATCGCAGTGGCTTCTATGTGGAAGAAAAACCTCGGTGTTGACGTGAAACTGCAGAACCAGGAATGGAAAACGTATATCGACAGCCGTAATACCGGTAATTTTGATGTGATCCGTGCCTCCTGGGTGGGCGACTACAATGAGCCTTCTACGTTCCTGTCATTATTAACATCGACCCATACGGGCAATATCTCCCGCTTTAATAATCCGGCATACGATAAAGTGTTGACCCAGGCTACTCTGGAGAATACAGAAAAAGCGCGCAATGCTGATTATAACGCTGCGGAGAAGATTCTGATGGAACAGGCACCTATTGCGCCGATCTATCAGTACACTAATGGGCGTTTAATTAAACCATGGCTGAAAGGGTATCCGATTACTAACCCTGAAGATGTGGCCTATAGCCGCACAATGTATATCGTTAAGCACTGACAGAGATAATGGCTGGTGTGATTTTGCATCAGCCATTCTACGTTTCCGGCGGTTGATGCTCACGGCAAATCAGCAACGAATCTTCTTCACTTAATCTCTCTTTCGTCAGATTACAAAATCCCTGACCATCGATTTTTTGGTGGAACCGACAGCTATGGCAAAGACCAAAGCCAGGCACATTGTTGGTCCTCTGGATCCCGCGTAACAGTTCTAACAGCAGCTCTCTGAGTACGCTCGCCCGTTCACCCATTGCCGATTCACCCTCCACTAAAAACGTGGGGGGCAGCAGGGCTTCCAGTAAGGTATTGGCCGACTCACTTAAGTGGAGATGGACGCTACGTTTATCACGGTCATCCGGCTTGCGAACAATCAACCCTTTGTTTTCCAACAGCTTCAGCGATTGCGACACGGTACCTTTGGTGAGACCAAGGTAGTCTGTCACGCCAAGCGGCGTATTGGAATAACGGTTACAACGGGCCAGATACATTAACGCACTAAGTTGTACTGGCTGAAGATCCACCAGTAAAGGATGCTGGCGAAACCACATCCGTGTCAGGCTGGAAAGCCGGTCAAGTACGTCGAAAAGTGACATGTCGGGCATAACAAATCCTCCTCGGCATATAGTATCGATTAAAAACTATATTGACAAAGAATAAAAGCAACGTACTATAAATTATAGTATCGAATCGATACTATAATTTATAGGAGATGTATCATGACTAAAGCTCGTTTCTATCATGCAGGTTGCCCGGTTTGTGTTTCCGCAGAACAAACTCTTCTGCAGCACTTGTCTGCGGATGTTGAAATCGATGTGGTTCATCTGGGAGAGCATCCTGATCGGGTTGCCGAGGCTGAAGTGGCTGGCGTGAAATCTGTTCCGGCGCTGGTGATTGACGGCAATGTGCTGCATATTAATTTTGGCGCTCCCATTGAAGCGTTGAAATAGCTGGATAGTTCGGGAAGTTGCGTTGGTGATTTCCCGAATATACAAGACGTTGGGGAAGGTAACGCGATGAACACGACCGAAGAGTATCACCCGATAGATTGCGATCTTCATGATTATCTGGAAATCGCCTGCATGTACCACTATTGGTTGCGCATTGAACTAACGGATGGCACATGTTTTGATGCTAAAGCGTTGACGACGTGTACCACCGTGGAAAAAGAAGAATTTCTGGTAGTGGGGCAATCTGAAAATCAGCAAAAAATCCGTCTGGATTGTCTGTCAGCTATCACCGCGCTGACGCCAGGAGCGACGTTTAGCACAGTAAGTTTTCAGAGAGCCTGCCGCGGTTAGACGGTATAAATCCGAATGTCGTGCGCCTGGAATGCTGTGGCGTACTCTTTGCTGATGTTGTCCTCTACAACAATTACATCAATATTGCTGCTTTCGGTAACGACATATCGGGCGATGGCTGGGATTTTTTCAGCGGTTAGCGCGACGATAGTTTCATTACATTGTTTGATCACCGCTTTTTTGAACTCACAATCCGCGTAATCAAACCCCGTTAAGCCGGATTCAGGCGACATCGCACAGCCGCCAATAAATCCCTGATCGAATAAAATGTCCTGCACTTGTGCGATGGCGGAAGCTCCCACACACCCGCCTGAAGATCTCTGTACCGCGCCGCCCAGCATAATGACCTCAAACAGCGGTTTTTTTAGCAAAACGGCGGCAATCTCCGGTGAATTTGTCACCACGGTTAACGCCAGTTCGGCGGGCAGAGCTTCTGCCATCGCCAGATTGGTGCTACCCGTGTCGATAAAAATACAGCTTCCGGATTTGACCAGTCTGGCACATCGCTGCGCGATGTTGCTCTTTTTGGCCACATTAATACCCTTGCGCACGGCAATGTCTTCGGATTCAGGGAGTGCAATTACCGCGCCACCATAGACCTTCTTGCATACGCCATCTTTGCTCAATTCATGCAAGTCACGACGAATTGTATGTTCAGAAACGCCTAATCGGTTCGCGAGTTCAGAACAAATGACTCTGCCGTTTTCTTGCAGGATCTGATAGATAAGCGCCTGGCGCTGTTCCGGGAATGCGGCGTAATCGGGCATAGATACTCCAGGTAAAATAAACATCGAGCAATAAAGTGCATGATCGTGCATTATGATTAACGATGTCAACATCCCTTACAGGGATCGTACTATTCTGGATACAACGGGAAGAGGTTCGCTATGAAGATTGCGCATATGGCGTTATGGACACAGGATCTCGAGCAGCAAGCTCGCTTCTGGGTTTCATTTTTTGACGGTAAGATCAACGAGAAATACTGCAGTAAAACCAACCCTGGGTTTGAATCTTATTTTGTCAAAATTGGCGAGGATATTGCAATTGAGTTAATGAACAAACCGGGTCTTGTCGGGCAGCAACCTGACAATAATCGTTGCGGATGGGTACACCTCGCCATTTCTGTTGGCGGCAATGAAAATGTTGATGCCGTTGCAATGCAAGCGCAGGAACAGGGGATATTAGTCTCAGGTCCGCGCACTACGGGCGATGGTTATTACGAAGCGGTGATACGCGATCCGGACGGTAACCTGATTGAAATTGTGGCGTAGGGCTTAAAGCAAGCGCCATGGGATAAATCGTACGCTTATTATTAATGAACATGATTCATAAGTTTGTCCTTCTTTCCACCTCTAATCACCAGCCTGTCGAGTCTCTATAATTTTTATAGTTTTCAGCATCCGGTGGCGCATGCCGCCACCGTTTTGGAGAATCGAAATGCAAAATCAACTGAATACCGCGCCCAGCGCCAGCGCGGAGATTATGAATCAACAATTTGATGGTAACAGCGTCTTTCCGCGAGGCGAGAAAAATGATGCTTATGCGAAGTATTTCACTGGTGATAGCTATCTGACCATGCTCTCCATGGAAGGTGTGGTAATTGGCAATGTCGCATTTGAACCGGGTTGTCGTAACTTCTGGCATGTTCATCATGAGGGCGGACAAATATTGCTGGTGACCGGTGGTAGAGGCTGGTATCAGGAATGGAATCAACCGGCGCGCGAGCTGGAAACCGGTGATGTCGTGCATATTCCGGCGGGAATGAAACATTGGCATGGCGCTGCGCGTGATAGTTGGTTTGCCCATATCGCCGTGGAAATCCCGGCCCCTGGCGCGTCGAACGAATGGCTGGAACCGGTTAGCGACGCTGAGTACAACCTGCTGCCTTGAACTATGCTGGTTCTGGTAACACCTAATCCCTGAGGAGATCTCAATGGTCATGAACGTGAAGGGTTATGCTGCTCTGGCGGTGAAAGAAGATTTAGTCCCCCATAGTTTTGTTCGTCGTGACCCGCGTGAAGATGATGTGGTTATCGATATTTTATACAGCGGTGTTTGCCACTCGGATATCCACAACGCCTACAACGATTGGGGCGGTGCTAAATATCCGATGGTACCAGGGCATGAAATCATTGGCCGCGTGGTGCATGTTGGTAAATCGGTAACGAAATTCAACGTGGGCGATCTCGCAGGGGTAGGCTGCATGGTTGATTCATGTCAACACTGTAGCGCCTGTGAACAAGGGCAGGAACAATATTGCGAAGAAGGCAACACGCTAACGTATAACGATATCGACCGTCATGACGGTCTGCCCACTTTCGGCGGCTATTCTGACAAAATTGTCGTTACTGAAAAGTTTGTGGTGAAGGTTCCTGAAGGGATCGATTTACGCGGTGCGGCACCGCTGCTCTGCGCCGGGATCACGACATGGTCGCCTCTGCGCCACTGGCAGGTAGGCGAGGGCAGTAAAGTCGCGGTTGTTGGTCTGGGGGGACTTGGGCATATGGCAATCAAACTTGCAAATGCGCTGGGCGCGGAAGTTACGCTGTTTACGCGTTCACCGGGCAAAGAAGCTGATGCCAGACGTTTGGGTGCCAGTCATGTTGTGCTTTCCACTGACAGTGAGCAGATGAAAGCGACAGCGAATCAGTTTGATCTGATTATCGATACTGTGCCCTACGTTCATGACCTGAACCCGTATATCCCAACCCTGGCACTAAGCGGTACGCTGGTGCTGGTTGGTTATCTCGGTGCGTTGGATCCGTTTCTGAATACGGTTCCCCTGATCCTTGGACGTAGGTCTGTGGCGGGTTCAGTTATTGGCGGTATTGCCGAAACGCAAGAGATGCTCGATTTTTGCGGTCAGCATGGTATTACCGCCGATGTCGAAGTGATCAATATTCAGGATATTAATCATGCCTGGCAGCGGATGTTGAAAAGCGATGTGAAATACCGCTTTGTAATTGATATTGCCTCATTGAAATAAGTACAAAAAAGACGCGGACTTCCGCGTCTTTTTTTGTTAGTGTGTCGACGGCGATGCTTCAGGATTATCCATATACAGCGTCTGGCTGGGGAACGCAAAGTCGGCGCCATTTGCCTGGACTATCGTGATAATCTTTAAATAAACGTCTTGCTGTACCGCGAGCCATTCCTTCCAGACGGTGGTTTTCGTGAAGCAATACACCATGATATTCAACGATGAATCGGCAAATTCATTAAAATAGACCAACAGAGTTTGTTTCTGGTCTATTCCTGGGTGGTTTTGCAGCATTTCTCTGACCGACTCGACAACAGCACCGACTTTATCGGCATCCTCATATCGTAACCCGATCACCGTTTTAATACGCCGGTTGGTCATGCGCCCTGGATTTTCTACGCTGATGGAGGAGAAAATCGAGTTTGGCACATACAACGGACGATGGTCGAAGGTGTTTATTTTAGTCATTCGCCAGCCAATTTCGGCCACAGTGCCTTCAATATTGCGGTCCGGGGAGCGGATCCAGTCGCCGATGCTAAACGGTCTGTCGAAATAGAGCATAATGCCTGAGAAGAAGTTGCTCAGAATATCTTTCCCCGCCATACCCACAGCGATACCGCCGATGCCGCCAAAGGTTAACAGGCCGGATAAGCTCATACCGAAGTGTTCGCCATACAGTAAAATGATGGCAACCACGATGGTAATCTTGATGATACGCGACAGGATCCTCGCGCTGGTGATATCTCTACCTTTATTAATCTGCGTCTTTTCAAACTGATTAATCACCAGAAAAAGTTTGATGGTCAGGATTAACGCAATCAATGAGGTGCAGATAAAGTCGACCACGCTGGGGGAGATAAATTTCAGGCTGTAACTTTCGATAACGTTATTAGCAATGCTGCCAAACGTCCCAATGATAATGGCATAGACAAAAAATTGTGCGGCATGAAATATGAATCCTTTGCAGCGACGCTCTTCACGATGATACCAGACGCTCATCAGGACCAGCGCGGCACAGCAACTGAGAATTACCGTCAAATTAAACGCATTATTCATAAACAGTTCAGCGATCATGATTCTTCCTGGCAACTCCATGTTATCTAAATATCATCTGACATCTTAATCCCCGGATATTTTACTCAGTTAGGGTGGTCAGATCATTAATCAAAAGGAGAGATAAATAATGCAATCAGCGTTATTTTCAGCGAAATAATGCTGACGTCAACCCTGTATGCGGTTTATGTAGCAGACAGTCAGTTGATGTCATGGTATTGTTAGCGCAAAGTAACAAGGTTTTCATCTGCAAAAGGACAGTACTATGATCATGGCTAAGCTGAAAACAGCGAAGGGACGGAAGTTTCTGTTGTGCCTGCTTGGAGTGTTTATTATCGCAGCGTCGGTCGTGACGCGCGCGACGATCGGCGGCGTTATTGAACAGTATGACATTCCGCTATCCGACTGGACCGCTTCAATGTATGCCATTCAATCTGCAATGATTTGTGTCTACAGCATGGTGTTTACGATTCTGTTGGCTATCCCGCTTGGTATCTATTTCCTCGGCGGCGAGGAGCAACAATAGGCGTTTAAAATGCCGGATGATATCGCCATCCGGCATTTTATTATGTGGTTAATCGTCTTCTTCGTCGTCCAGTTCAACTGGCGTCTGATATTCATCTGGCTTGATGACCAGCAGGTCACAGCGTAGATGATCGATAACCTGTTCCGCGGTATTACCAAGGAACGCGGCAGAAATACCGGTACGTCCGACGGTCCCCAATACCACAATACCTGCCTGTAGGTGCTCGGCTAAATCAGGAATGACCTCTTCAGGTAAGCCTTTTTCAACGTGCGTCACTTTCTCATCAATACTGAATTTCTGGCGTAGCGCCTTCATGGCCAGCAGATGCTGTCCACGGATTGCGTCGTTATAAACGCTGGGATCAAATTCAGGCAGTTCAATCGCGATGTTGATTGGCGTAACAGGGTAGGCGCCTACCAGATGCACTTCGGTATGGTTAACCTGTTCTGCAAGCTGTAGCGTCTCTTTGACCAGTTTTTCATTGAGCGCGTTGTGATAAGCCTCTTCACTGGCGAGGTTTACTGCAACCAGTGCTTTACCCCCTTCAGGCCATGGCTGGTCTTTCACCATCCATACCGGACTTGGACATTTACGCAATAAATGCCAGTCGGTTGGCGTAAATATTACGGCTTCGAGGCGGTCGTGTTGGTGCGCCATCTTGAGGACCAGGTCATGCTTGGCACTGATGACTTCCTGAATGATGGCTTCAAAGGGTCGGTTATGCCAGACCACTTTAATCTCCAGAGGGATCCCTGCTTCGATATAGTATTTCGCTTGTTCACGTATCCATGCAGTTCGCTGGCTGATAACCCCCTGACGCATTGCCGTACGCTCATCGGGCGACAGCAGGGTAGTCATCTCATAGGAAAAGTCATAGATCGGCAAAAAGGCTTTAATTTTGCCACCAATCCGTTGATGCAAATAAACAGCTCGCCGTAATGCTGGTTGATCGTCCTGGTTCGGGTCGATGACGACCAGCATATTTTTATACATAGCCATACAGGGTCTCCTTACAACTGTCATCGCAGTTTGTAACTAAAAGAGTAACCCAATAATGTGGTTTGAAACAGGGAATAACCTCCTGCCAGATCAATAAATCGGGATAATTTAGCGATTTGACAGAAGGATAACAGAGATGCTTGCGGAAAGATTACGCTACGTTACGCGTATGGCCAGCAAGAACCGCCAGCGCGTCGCTATTCTCAATAGTGATGTATTTGCCTTTCACCGCCAGCATACCGCTTTTCTGGAAACGACCCAGCAGGCGGCTGATGGTTTCAACCGTCAGACCGAGGTAGTTACCGATGTCACCACGGGTCATGGTCAGGCGGAATTCACGAGGCGAGAATCCACGCTGGGCAAAGCGACGAGACAAATTGTAGATAAAGGCCGCCAGGCGCTCTTCAGCGTTTTTCTTCGACAACAACAGGATCATATCCTGGTCGCCTTTGATTTCGCCACTCATCAGACGCATCATCTGCTGACGCAGATTTGGCATTTTGCCGGACAGGTCATCAAGGGTTTCGAAAGGAATTTCGCATACCATTGAGGTTTCCAGCGCCTGAGCAAAGCTCGGGTGATGTCCGCTGCCAATCGCGTCAAAACCGACCAGATCGCCCGCCAGATGGAAGCCAGTAATCTGCTCATCGCCTTGTTCGGTAATGGTATAGCTTTTAATCGTTCCGGAGCGGATAGCATAGAGTGATTTAAGCTCATCACCTGCTTTAAAGAGCGTCTGCCCCTTTTGGATAGGCTTTTTGCGCTCGATGATGTTATCGAGCTGGTCAAGCTCATGCTCGTTAAGTGTGAACGGGATGCAAAGCTGGCTGATGCTGCAATCCTGGCAATGGATAGCACAACCGCCAGACTGAATGCGCCGTATAATTCGCTTTTCCGGGATCATAGGTCTGCTCAAGCCGTAATTGATATTTGTCAATTTTAACATCTTTTTGGTGAGCACGTAAGCCTGAGCTACTCCCAATAGAGAATAATTCAGGCATAACTGGAGTGAATGTTTGTATCTGCTTGATTAACCACAATTAATTTGGGGTCACATTATGCGGAAGTGTGATGGATAAGGCATTAATTGCCTGGAATCTAGAGTAGCAAATAACCTTCGTGGCGCAATAACCACTCTTTTCGTTGTACGCCACCGGCATATCCGGTCATGGTGCCGTTACGTCCAATGACGCGATGACAGGGGACCACAATGCTTACTGGATTGGAGCCATTAGCTGCGCCGACGGCTCTTGCAGCACCGGGGCGTCCCAACTGTTCGGCCAGTTGACCATAATGCATGACCTGCCCGCAGGGGATAGTGCGTAACGCTTGCCAGACTTCACGCTGGAAAGGCGTCCCAGCGGTTGCCGTTTCCAGCGTGTCAATGATGCTGAGGTTTCCGGCAAAATACTCAGCGAGTTTGTCGCTTAATCCACCTGGGTTTTTGGCGGTAATGCGCTGGTAACCTTCTGTGCGGTAATGAATATCCAGCAATTGTTCCATGCGATCGCTGTGCTGATCCCATTCCACTGCGCGCAGGCGAAATTGCTCATCACAAATAACCCACAGCGGGCCCAGCGGCGTGTCGATGGTGTCTTCCAGTAAGTTAAGCATCCGTTTCTCTCATTACAGCATTCAGGGGAGGCTACACATTATCACGCCAGTGACCGTCGCAGCTATACCTCTAAAAATGGATATCAACTTGTTGTGAGTAGATCGGTTCAGCGCGACGGATCCGGTTAATTATTGGAAATAACCGTAAACCGTTACCGGTATAGTTGTCGGTATAATAGTGCGCGGTTATGATAATGCCCGTCGCAATACGCTGGAGGATGAAACATGAACCTTGATGATGCATCGTTGTTTCTTGACGCTATGGGGGATGTTCAACCGCTGAAAAGCCATACCGATGTACACTGGCAGCCCATGCGTAATCTTCGCACTCCGGCGCGTATCGATACGCTTCAACTGGATAATTTTCTCTCGACGGGATTTCTCGATATTGTCCCGTTAAGTGTGCCGCTCGAGTTTCGTCGCGAAGGTTTACAGAACGGTGTGACTGACAAGCTGCGAAACGGAAAATATCCGCAGCAGGCGAGTCTTAATCTTATTCGCCAACCTGTTGAAACATGTCGTCAGATGCTCTTTAGCTTTATTCTGCAGGCGCAGCAAGAAGGGTTGCGTAATGTGCTGGTGATACACGGCAAGGGACGTGACGATAATTCTCATGCCAATATTATTCGCAGCTACGTAGCGCGCTGGTTGACGGAATTTGACGACGTGCAAGCATACTGCGCCGCACTGCCGCATCACGGCGGCAGCGGGGCATGCTATGTGGCATTGCGTAAAACCGCGCAGGCAAAACAGGATAACTGGGAGCGTCACGCTAAACGTAGTCGCTGAACGACGTAAACATCAGGCGGCCAGCACTCTGTTCCTGCCTTCGTTCTTGGCTTTGTACAACGCGTCGTCAACACGTTTGAATAACTCATCGATACTTTCATTTGTTTCGTGCCGTGCTACACCAATGCTGACGGTAAAGCGGGGAAGGCCAGGGAGAGTCACCTTTGCCACCGTCGCACGGATCACTTCTGCGAGGTTGAGAGCGACATCCAGCGACGTTCGCGGCAGGAGCAGCACAAATTCTTCACCACCCCAGCGAAAAATAAGATCGTCTTTTCGCGCACAGGATTCCAGGGTGCGTGCCAGAGCACAAAGCACTTCGTCGCCTTTTAAATGGCCAAACAGATCGTTAATGCTTTTAAAGCGATCCGTATCGATCAACAACAGGCTGTAGTCCTGCGTCAATGATATCGCTTGCGTCTGCTCCGGCTCGGTTACCTGATAAAAATGTCGGCGGTTAAGTAATCCCGTTAAAACATCTCGCAGGGCCGCACGCTCCAGCTCCTGTTCCAGCCGCTTTTGTTCGGTAATGTCATGAATAATGCACAACATCAGTTTATTACCGTAAATTTCGATCGGTCCGGCGTAGGTTTGCACGTGACGGGAAGTCCCATCAGCCAGTTTATGGACAAAATGTAAAGGTTTATGGCCGCCGGGCAGATGGGCGATTTCATGCATCACCGGAAGTATATGGCGGCCCAGCATATTGATTTCCCATGTATGTTTCTGACACATCACATCATGAGTGTATCCATAAAAATTGAGCGCACTGAGGTTTGCATCCACGATCAACCCATCGCGTGACGGATCAATAAGTAACATTGGCGCGGAATTAGTCTGGAAGAAGCGTGCATAAAATCCCTGCTTTTTCCGCTGATAGGTTGCTGAACGGCTCGCTTTCAGACCCTGTGCAGTAGGCGTCTCAATGCCTTCGAAAAGGATGACTTCACCCATGCCTGGCAGGGGTTTAATGGAAAGGCGACTTGCCATCGCAATCTCTTCACCGTCGCGGTAAACCGTGAGAATTTCCACTACATGGTGATGATTTCTCAAGTCGCTGAGATACATAGTTAAATCATTTTGAGCATGCGTTGAAAATGTTCCCTTGCGGAGCGGGGAAAAACAGAGACCCTGCATTAGCTCCCGTGCAACGTTATTAGCGAACACCAGCTCTTCGGTATGTGGCAAAACAATCCACACCGGAATGGTTAATAAATCCAGTGAATGCAGCTCGGTTGTGCTCATCGATAATCCCGTTATTTTTATCTGCTGTGTTGCCTGTTAAATGGCGAATATTTTTAGATATTACGTCTCACAATGTTATTGATTGTCGGTGAGACAAGGGGGGTACAACTGGCTTTTGCTTGATGCTGTTTTCTTGTTGTATCAATTCATGAATCTTATGTGCTGGCAGCGGTTTTGCAAACAAGAAACCTTGCAGCATGCTACACCCCATCTGAGTAAGGAGTATTTCCTGTTCCTGGGTTTCTATTCCTTCTGCCACCACACGCATATTCATGGAGTGAGCTATGTCAATAATGGTAGACACAATTTTTGTGTTTTTGCTGTTCTCGCTGATATCTTTGACAAATATCCTGTCAATTTTTAATTCGCGCGCCGGAAGAGACTTCAGCATCAATATATTTGAATAACCTGTACCGAAATCATCAATAGATACGGTGATCCCCAAAGCAGAAAAAGCATTCAGGACTTCCACACTGCGTTTCAAATTTTTAAGGGCGGTGCTTTCAGTGAGTTCCAGCGTGAGGCAGGCAGGTGACAGTTGATACTGCGCCAGGGCATTACAAACAACATCAATAATATCATGCTGTTCAAACTGGGCGGGTGAGAGGTTAACGGCGAGCGTCCATTCTGTATTTCCCTGTAATTTCCATTGATGCAACTGCAGGCATGCCTGCTGGATAACCCATTTCCCAACGGGAATAATCAGGCCCGTATCTTCCAACGCAGAAAGAAATTCGGCTGGCAGCAGCATGCCGCGTTCTGGATGATGCCAGCGTAATAATGCTTCAAAACCGGTCAGGGAATGATCTCCAGCGGTATATTTAGGCTGATACCATAGCTCAAACTGGTTGCGTTCAAGCGCTTGCGACAATTCTTGTAAAAATGTCGGCGGTGTATCCGCGATAGCTTCCATTTCCGGATGATAAATAGCCCAGCCGTTTCTGCCCGCCTGTTTGACATGATACATCGCCATATCGGCCTTCACTTTTAGCTCATGCAGCGTTGAGCCATGCTCAGGGTAAATACTGCTCCCCGCACTTAACGAAACCCGAATGGTATGTTCGAACAAGGTAAAGGGTTCACCGATCACATCGGCAATCCGCGTCAGCAGGGCGGAGATATCCTGCTGGTTGCAGTCTGGAACCAGTAGGATAAATTCATCGCCCCCCAGTCTTGCCAGCGTCATTGAGTCATCAAGGCAAGTGAAGATTCGCTGTGTACTGGCTATCAGTAGCTGATCGCCAATGTGATGTCCCCAGGTATCGTTAACGACTTTAAAACGATCGAGGTCGATAAATACCAACGCGAAATGCTGCTGATGCAGTTTAGAATGCCGCAGGCAGGCCAGTAAGCAGGTGTCTATTTGCGTACGATTAGCGAGACCGGTCAGCGCGTCGAAGTGAACCTGATGCTCAAGCTGGCAGTTCAACTGATGCAGATTGTCAGCCAGTCGGGAGGTACGGAGTTGCGAATCCACCATCGAAACCACCAGCATGATCCCCAAAATAACAAGCGTGACGGCGCAGACCCAGATAGAAAGTTCCAGCGTGCTGAGACCATCGTGCGCAGTGTGTCCAAAATGGGTGAACGTAGCGGCTCCCATACCGGTGTAATGCATAGATGCTATTGCCAGCGCCATAATAAAGGCAGCAATAAGCCGATTTATTAGCGCTCGACGGCTATTTTGGCGTAAGTGAAAGGCCAGCCACAAACCCACGCCAGACGCAGCGACGGCAATAATCACGGAGAGCAGGATCAGCGAGCGATCCCAGGTTATAGCCACATGTTCGATAACGGCATACATACCAACGTAGTGCATTGTAACAACACCGGCACTTAATATGCTGGTAGCAATGAGCAGGCGTTTTGTTGATAGCGTATTACCAGAAATGGCGATATTGATGGCGACTGTCGCAGAAATGAGCGCAATAAAGAACGAAAACGCGGTGAGGGATAAATGGTAATTTATTGGCATACTCATTTTCATGGCCAGCATACCGATAAAATGCATCGACCAGATCCCCATACCCAGCGTAGCACCGCCAGAGAGTCGCCAGAAGGTAGATTCACGTCTGCTGGAAATTGCCACTTTGCCCGCGCTGTCGAGAGCAATAAAGGAGGCAATAAACGCGACAATAAAGGAAATCCCAATCAATACAGGGTCCCACGACACGTGCAACATCTTACTACCTATCAAAAAAAAGACGTGATGATAAATTTAGCAGGTTTTGTCCAGTTAACCTGATAAAACCTGGGATGTTCTTGTGTTTTTACAATGACTATTAGAGGGAAGGGGCAAACATCGAAAATGATAGACTTTTACTTATACAAATATTCATCAGATTTATAATTCTGTGCATTTTATGCACACAGCGTGCTTGCCATCACAATAATCTAGCGACAAGCGCCAGTATCATCCTTTGTAGGATAAAACACCTGGTTAATGTAAATTAATAGTGTGATTGCCTGTCTTAAGTGAAAGGATTGCAGACTCTCATTGAAAGTTCGTCTTTCGTCTCCGCGTTATGGAAATCTGCATTGCAGATGCTATAAAAAATAATATCCACGTTATTTCTTAGCGCACAGGACTAAAATGTTAAATGATATTAGCGTCAGAACCTTTATTATTTTATTTCTGCTCATTACGGCGGTCGCTCTGAATGTTTTTGAAATGATATTTTCTGCTCCCCCGGTAATTATCATTGGAACTAATTTGGTCAGTTTTACTTCTATATTATGTTTGTGGTGGTACATGACGAAATATTTGGTCGTGTCAATTAATACGGTTAAAAGAAGCATTGAGGAGGTAACCTCCGGGAATCTGGCGATTAGTATTCCAGAGTTTGGCAATAACTGTGCGGGGAGATTAATACCGGGTATTAATAGTTTATCAAGTAATATTTCAACACTCGTTAATGAGATCAGAACATCTTCGCAAACGGCGATGGCGCTCTCTGAACAGCTCGCGGAACGCAGCGCTGAGTTATCAGTAAAAACAGAGCAGCAATCCGGAGCATTAATGCAAACGGCTGCCAACATGGATGAAATAGCGGTCAGCACGCGTAACAATGCAGAGAATACGCAAATGGCGAGTGCTAAGGCCAATATTGCAACACTATCTGCCCGGCAGGGCGGTGATTTAATGGTGCAGGTCGCAACCAATATGCAGTCGATCACCGAGTGCGCCCAGCAGATGACAGAAATTATTACCCTGATAGATGGTATAGCATTCCAGACAAATATTCTGGCATTGAATGCCGCCGTAGAAGCGGCGAGAGCGGGAGAACATGGCAAAGGTTTTTCCGTGGTGGCCGGAGAGGTACGAATGCTCGCGCACCGTAGCGCAGATGCCGCTAAGAATATTAAACATCTGATTGCCCAAACTCATGAAAACGTTCAGCAAGGCGCGGCTATTGTGCGTGAAGCTGAAAAAAATATGCAGGATATTGTTGGTGGCGCCGGGCAATTAAACCAACTGATGGGCGAGATATTAACCACTACGCAGGAGCAGGAGAAAGGGATCATCAGTATTACTCATGCGCTCGCGGAACTGGAAAACGTTACCCAGAGTAACGCCATTATGGTGGATGAACTGTCTGACTCTTCGGATATTCTGAAAAATCAAGTGACTGACCTCCAGTCGCGAACGCACAAGTTTCGTTTAAGTCACGCTTTTGAATCTGAGAGACGCCAGCGGGCTTAACAGGGTGCCTCGTAACAAGCGCCACATTTGTCGGCGCTTTTTTGTTATCAGATACTTTTATGAGTCATTTCAGCACAATGGGACAATGAGATATTGCTTAACATATTCTGACGGCTAGACTAACGAAAAAAGCTGAATGTTTGTGGAGGCGCTGTGGAAGCCATTAAGGGAACGGATGTTAATGTGCCGGATGCCGTGTTTGCCTGGCTGTTGGATGGGCGTGGTGGGGTGAAACCACTGGAAGATAACGATGTTATCGACACTCAGCATCCCTGCTGGCTGCATCTTAATTATACTCATCCTGAAAGTGCGCAATGGCTGGCGACAACGCCCTTACTCCCCAATAACGTGCGTGATGCGCTGGCGGGTGAAAGCACGCGCCCGCGTGTCAGCAGGGTAGGAGAAGGTACGTTAATTACGCTGCGCTGTATCAACGGTAGCACCGACGAGCGGCCTGACCAACTGGTAGCGATGCGTTTATATATGGATGAGCGTCTGATTGTCTCAACGCGTCAGCGCAAAGTGCTGGCACTGGATGACGTGGTCAGCGACCTCCAGGAAGGTACAGGGCCGGCTGATTGTGGCGGTTGGCTGGTGGATGTTTGTGATGCGCTGACCGATCATGCCAGCGAATTTATCGAACAGTTGCACGACAAAATTATCGATCTGGAAGATAACCTGCTCGATCAGCAGATCCCGCCGCGTGGCTTCCTGGCATTACTGCGTAAGCAGTTAATTGTGATGCGCCGTTATATGGCGCCACAGCGTGATGTCTATGCCCGCCTGGCGAGCGAACGGTTGTCCTGGATGACTGACGACCATCGGCGACGGATGCAGGATATCGCTGACAGATTGGGGAGAGGACTGGATGAAATCGATGCCTGTATTGCCAGGACCGGTATCATGGCGGATGAAATTGCGCAGGTGATGCAGGAGTCTCTGGCTCGCCGAACGTATACAATGTCATTGATGGCAATGGTTTTTCTTCCCAGCACATTCTTAACCGGGCTTTTCGGCGTTAACCTCGGCGGTATCCCTGGCGGTGGTTGGCAGTTCGGTTTCTCACTTTTTTGTATTCTGTTAGTGGTCCTGATTGGTGGTGTTACTTTATGGTTGCATCGTAGTAAATGGTTGTAACAACAACGTTTTTTAGTGACTTTTGCGCATGAAAACGTCCTGAATTTTGAGCGAGGTCAATAAACCATCTACCTATTCGGGGCAATATCTCTCTCGCAGGTGAATGCAACGTCAAGCGATGGGCGTTGCGCTCCATATTGTCTTACTTCCTTTTTTGAATTACTGCATAGCACAATTGATTCGTACGACGCCGACTTAGATTAGTCGGCTTTTTTTTGCCTGCAGGAAATCAGCGTCTACCCTAAAAGAGTCAACCTGAATGACTGGAGGAGTATATGACCTGTCTGATTGCAACTGCGCACACGGATTCGCTCCCGACTGACCCGGTTCCCATTCCCGATCCCATTCCTCGTCCGCAGCCAATGCCGGATCCGCCGCCGGATGAAGAACCTATTAAATTGTCGCATCGTAGGCGTAGATCTGCGAGGATACGCGCCTGCTGAATGTGAGTTTTTACCGCGAGATTAAATTGTGACCGCTTTTTCAACCCTGAATGTTTTACCTGCTGCTCAACTCGAGAACCTTAACGAGCTGGGTTATCTTGAAATGACGCCTGTTCAGGCTGCTGCATTACCGGCAATCCTGGCGGGGAAAGATGTTCGCGTGCAGGCTAAAACCGGCAGTGGCAAAACGGCTGCTTTTGGTCTTGGGCTATTACAGCATATTGATGCCGCGCTGTTTCAGACGCAGTCTCTGGTGCTGTGCCCAACCCGAGAGCTTGCCGACCAGGTGGCGGGTGAACTGCGTCGTTTAGCGCGCTTTCTGCCAAACACCAAGATCTTAACGCTGTGCGGTGGGCAGCCTTTTGGTGCACAGCGTGACTCTCTGCAGCATGCACCTCATATTATTGTCGCCACGCCGGGGCGTTTACTCGACCACCTGCAAAAAGGCACCGTTTCTCTGGAAGCCTTGAATACGCTGGTTATGGATGAAGCCGACCGCATGCTGGATATGGGCTTTAGCGATGCAATTGAAGATGTCATTCGCTTTGCACCAGCTTCTCGCCAGACCTTGCTGTTTTCTGCGACCTGGCCGGAAGCCATTGCCGCCATCAGTGGCCGGGTGCAACAAAATCCATTAACCATTGAAATTGATACGGTCGATGCGTTACCGGCGATTGAACAGCAGTTTTTCGAAACCTCCAGCCACGGAAAAATTCCGCTGCTGCAAAAATTGCTCAGCCAGCATCAGCCTGCTTCATGCGTCGTTTTTTGCAACACCAAAAAAGACTGTCAGGCCGTGTGTGACGCATTGAATGCGGCGGGGCAAAGCGCACTTTCACTGCATGGCGATCTTGAACAGCGCGATCGCGACCAGACGCTGGTGCGTTTTGCCAACGGCAGCGCACGCGTTCTGGTTGCCACCGATGTGGCCGCACGTGGCCTGGATATTAAATCACTCGAACTGGTAGTTAACTTCGAACTGGCGTGGGATCCGGAGGTTCATGTCCATCGTATCGGACGTACCGCGCGAGCCGGTAACAGCGGTCTGGCGATTAGTTTCTGTGCGCCGGAAGAAGCACAGCGTGCCAATATTCTTTCTGAAATGCTGCAATTGAAGCTGAACTGGCTGCCAGCGCCAGCTAACGTGTCAATCCTGCCGCTGGAAGCAGAGATGGCGACATTATGCATTGATGGTGGCAAAAAGGCTAAAATGCGTCCTGGTGATGTTCTGGGGGCTCTGACCGGTGATATTGGCCTGGATGGCGCCGATATCGGCAAAATTGCCGTTCATCCGGCACACGTCTATGTCGCCGTTCGCCAGAACATAGCGCACAAGGCGTGGAAACAATTGCAAAACGGTAAGATTAAAGGCAAGACTTGTCGAGTTCGTTTATTGAAATAAATACCCATTGGAGTGCCTGATGGCGCTCCGCTTATCAGGCCTACAACGGGTATATGCTCGTTGTAGGCCTGATAGGGCGTTTACATAATCGACTTACTTCACTTCCACCACGTTCAGGCGTAACTCATCCAGTTGAGCATCATCTTCTTCTGGCTGCCAACCCGCAGGCTGCAGCGGGATCTCTTCACGATCGAACGCTAAATCACCGCCGTCCACAACCTCTGAACCGTGCTTAATGCCTTTAAAATCGAACAGATTGATATCGCTCAGATGTGAAGGCACAACGTTCTGCATCGCACTGAACATGGTTTCAATCCGACCTGGATAGCGTTTGTCCCAGTCACGCAGCATGTCAGCAATGACCTGACGCTGCAGGTTAGGCTGTGAGCCGCACAGATTGCACGGAATAATCGGGAAACCTTTCGCTTCGGAGAAGCGCTCGATATCTTTCTCACGGCAGTAAGCCAGCGGGCGGATCACGATGTGCTTACCGTCATCACTCATCAGCTTCGGCGGCATACCTTTCATTTTTCCGCCGTAGAACATGTTTAAAAACAGCGTTTGCAGGATGTCGTCGCGATGGTGGCCGAGCGCAATCTTGGTGGCACCTAACTCGGTTGCCGTACGGTACAGAATGCCGCGACGCAGGCGAGAGCAGAGCGAGCAGGTCGTTTTGCCTTCAGGGATTTTGTCTTTGACGATCCCGTAAGTGTTTTCTTCGACAATCTTGTACTCAACGCCCAGCTGTTCCAGATACTCCGGCAGAATGTGCTCTGGGAAGCCGGGTTGTTTTTGATCGAGGTTAACCGCAACCAAGGAAAAACTGATCGGGGCGCTTTGCTGCAAATTACGCAGGATCTCCAGCATGGTATAGCTGTCTTTCCCGCCGGAAAGACACACCATAATGCGATCGCCGTCTTCGATCATATTGAAGTCGGCAATGGCTTCGCCCACGTTACGACGCAGACGTTTTTGCAATTTGTTCAGGTTGTATTGTTCTTTCTTGCTAATATCTTGATTTTGCGACATTTAATAGAGGCTCAATTCATAGTGTGGCATCAGAAGAGTATGCATCACGCCGGATAGTCCGGCAAAAGAAGTCTGATATAAAAACTG
Source organism: Citrobacter sp. Cf118 (assembly GCF_030334095.1). NCBI lineage: Bacteria > Pseudomonadati > Pseudomonadota > Gammaproteobacteria > Enterobacterales > Enterobacteriaceae > Citrobacter > Citrobacter sp. Cf118. The sequence goes on from NZ_JAOWES010000087.1 coordinate 85,499, forward strand.
TGGCGTGTATGGTACGGATAAGCGGGAAAAATGTCAGCACATTTAGGACAGGAATCGTGGGGTATAAGTGGTAGAAACAAAAAGCCCGCAGCGATGTGCGGGCCTGAAAGCTTAGCGGACTACCAGTACCGAACACTCCGCATGACGCACTACTGCTGCGGCGTTAGAGCCCAGCAGGTAGGTGGTGATGTCAGGTCGGTGTGAGGCAATAATGACCATATCAGCCGGTAATTTTTTGGCGATCTCCAGAATCTTATCTTTCGGCGCACCTTCTGCGACATGAATGTGCACTCTGTCCGTTGGGATATTGAACTTCTTGATAATCTCTTCCAGTTGAGATTTTGCTTCGGCTTTCAGATCGTCCATGGCCGGTAACTCTGCCGAGTAGGCCAGTCCCAGAGAAGCGTAATAGGGCAGTGACGGAATTACGGTCAGAAAATGGACCTGCGCATCGTCAATTTTGGCCTCTGCTTCAACATGGGCAATAACGCGTTGAGTTAATTCTGAGTCTGAAATATCGATGGGTACAAGAATCGTTCTGTTCATAAAACCTCCTGTTTAAGTATCCACCTAAAGCTTACCGCGTAATGGCACTTTATGTACAATGACAAAGATCACATTTTGGCATCACTTTATTTTGATTTCAGGAAACTTGCCTTTTATTACGCCGTCGTAAAATCGACCTTTCGAGACCACGCTCAGGAAATCACGAAAAATACGGGCAGGGACAGGCTGATATTGCAGGGTAGCCAATTGGTGAAAGCGAATTTCCAGCGTGTGAGAGGATTCGTCATAGCCGACGGATGCAATACGGGATGATTTTACAGGATGATGATTCATTGCAGGTATCCTCTACTACAGGTCTTAATGCAAGATATCATCTATCAAAGGCGTGTTTTAATACAATAGATATAATATTTCGATCTGGATAAAACAGATTGGTTATCAAAGAAAGGATAGCCCGCTGTTGCCAGCGGGCTGACGGATTAGAACTGGTAAACCAGACCTAATGCAACTACGTCATCAGTAGAGATGTTGTTACGAGTGTAGAAGCTGTCGTCTTCGTCCAGCAGGTTGATTTTGTAATCAACATAGGTGGACATGTTTTTGTTGAAGTAGTAGGTAGCGCCGATATCAGCATATTTAACCAGGTCTTTGTCACCGTCGGTAGCGTTCAGGTCTTTACCTTTAGACATCAGGAAAGACACAGCCGGACGCAGACCGAAGTCGAACTGGTACTGTGCAGTGACTTCGAAGTTCTGAGTTTTGTTCGCCACGCCGCTGTCGCCGTACGGAGTCATGTTACGGGTTTCGGAGTACATGGTTGCCAGGTAGATGTTGTTTGCATCGTATTTCAGGCCGGTAGTCCATGCGTCAGCTGTATCACCGCCGGCAACGTTGCCGCCAGCTTTACCAGCGTTAACCTGATCGTTAGTACGGTCAGAAGTCGAGTAAGCCGCACCGAAGCTTACGCCCATACCCAGATCGTAGGTAGAGGAGATACCGAAACCGTCGCCGTTAGAGTTCTGCACGTTACGATCGCTGCCGTTACCGGTACCTTCCTGCTCATCACCCGCTTGCTCGTTCGCGCCCTGATACTGCAGTGCAAAGTTCAGACCGTTCACCAGACCGAAGAAGTCAGTGTTACGGTAGGTCGCTACGCCGTTAGCACGGCCGGTCATAAAGTTATCAGCATAGGTGTAGGAGTCACCGCCGAACTCAGGCAGCATATCGGTCCAGCCTTCTACGTCGTACAGTACGCCGTAGTTACGGCCGTAGTCAAATGAGCCGTAGTCGCCGAATTTCAGACCGGCAAAGGCCAGACGAGTGAAATTATTGTTGCGGTTGCCTTCAGTGGTGTTGGCATTGACCTGATATTCCCACTGACCGTAACCGGTGAGCATATCGTTGATCTGAGTTTCGCCTTTGAAGCCGCCACGAACATAAGTCTGATCGCCATCTTTGTTGGCATCATCAGAGAAATAACGCAGGCCGTCTACTTTACCGTAGAGATCTAATTTGTTGCCGTCTTTATTATAAACTTCAGCAGCGTGAGTAGCGCCTGCAGCCAGCAGGGCAGGAATTATGAGAGCCAATACTTTTCTGTTCATTGAAATAATCCTTTAGTTTTTTTATTAACCTGTGACTACCCATGTAGGGAGTAAAAGCATGCTAAAGGAGAAGTTCCGTAAAGAGATAAATATGAATTGTTACGCCTTAAGTAAAACCTTAAACAAATAATTCTACGGAAATGGTAATAGATATCATGAATGAATTGGTTGAAATATATATAAAATAAAAATTATACAATTGAATTTTGTTGGGTTATTCTGCGCGTGTTATATGCTTTTATTGTCACGTTTTATTTTTCGTTGGTATATTGATGGTAATTATTAATTAGCCAGCGAATAAATTGACAAGCCCGAACAACTGTTCGGGCTTTTTTTTGGTTCTAGGCAAATACTGAGATAAATGTATTACTCGGCACCGCTCTTTTCTGCTTTACCTGCCAGTTGGGCCAGGAAGTCGTAGCGTTTTTGCAGATCGGCGGCGGCGTCTTTCCACAGTTGCTCAGCAACTTCTGGCTGTTGGGCATTCAGGCGGCGGAAGCGCTGCTCGTTAAGCAATGTTTCAGCCAGCGCGTCTGACGGTGGGCGAGAGTCCAGCGCCAGCGGCAATTTACCTTCATCTGCACGACGCGGCTCAAAGCGGTACAGCGGCCAGAATCCGGTCGCCGTCAGCTGGCGCATCTGATCGTGGCTTAGCGCGAGATCGTAACCGTGCTCCTCACATGGGCTATAGGCGATAATCAGCGACGGACCCGGATAGGCTTCCGCTTCCTGAATCGCTTTCACCGTCTGGTTCAACTGTGCGCCCAGAGAGATCTGCGCGACATAAACATGCCCGTACATCATCATACTGACGCCAAGATCTTTACGCGCCTTGCGCTTGCCGTGTTCGCCAAATTTGGTGACAGCCCCGAGCGGCGTGGCTTTCGACGCTTGTCCACCCGTGTTGGAGTAACATTGAGTATCCAGCACCAGAATATTGACGTTCTCGGTCAGACTCAGGACGTGATCCAGGCCGCCAAAGCCAATATCGTAAGCCCAGCCATCGCCGCCAATCAGCCAGATGGATTTCTCGACCAGCGCGTCGGCATCGGTTAACAGTTGCTGTGCGCCTTCGACATCTTTCAGGTGCTGGCGCAACGCGGCAACTTGTTCACGGCGTACTTCTGGCGTCGCTTCAGCGTGCAGGGCGTCATTCAGTTCAGCCGGAATGTTATCGGCAAACTGTTCCAATAAACGCATAACGCGCACACGGTGCTGATCTACCGTCAGACGGAAGCCCAGACCGAACTCGGCGTTATCCTCAAACAGTGAGTTTGCCCACGCGGGCCCACGACCGTTAGCGTCGGTGGTATACGGTGTTGAGGGCAGGTTACCGCCATAAATTGATGAACAGCCGGTCGCATTGGCGATCAGCATGCGGTCGCCGTACAGTTGCGTAAGCAGCTTGATATACGGCGTTTCACCACAGCCCGAGCAGGCGCCGGAATATTCAAACAGCGGCGTTATCAACTGTGAAGTACGAATATCAATGCGTTCCAGTTTAGTGCGGTCTATTTCCGGCAGATTGAGGAAGAAGTCATAGTTAACTTTTTCTTCTTCAACATGCTCAAGGCGCGACATCATATTGATGGCCTTGATCTCCGGGTTCAGCCTGTCTTTCGCCGGACACACTTCGACGCACAGATTACAACCGGTGCAATCCTCAGGCGCAACCTGCAGGACATATTTCTGACCGCGCATATCGCGTGATTTCACATCCAGAGAATGCAGGCTGGCAGGGGCGTTTTCCATCGCTTCTGGTGAAACCACTTTGGCGCGGATTGCCGAGTGCGGGCAAGCGGCAACGCAGTGGTTACACTGGGTACACAGCTCTTCCTTCCAGATGGGGATCTCTTCGGCGATATTGCGTTTTTCCCAACGCGTGGTGCCCATTGGCCAGGTGCCGTCTGGCGGCAGCGCGGATACGGGAAGAGCATCACCCAGACCGGCGAGCATTGCCGCGGTAACGGTTTTCACGAAATCCGGCGCGGCATCAGAAACCACCGGTGGGCGGTTAGCGCTGTGCGGGTCAACTGGCTGGAGTGCCACTTCGGCGACGGATTCACGCGCCAGAGCCAACGCCTGCCAGTTACGTTCAACCAGATCCTGACCTTTACTGCTATAGCTTTTCGCAATCGCTCCCTGCAATTCAACCATCGCGCTGTCGCCGGGTAAGATTTGCGTCAAATGGAAGAATGCCATTTGCATAACGGTGTTAATACGCGCTGCCAGACCGCATTCGCGAGCGATTTTGGCCGCATTAATCACGTAGAAACGGGCCTTCTTCTGATTCAGTACTGCCTGAACCTCCTGCGGCAAACGCGCCCAGACTTCATCCACGTTGTAAGGCGTATTAAGCAGGAAGATCCCGCCTGGTTTCAGGCGCTCGGCCATCTGATACTTATCGATAAATTGCAGTTGGTGACAGCCAACAAAATCGGCTTGTGAAACCAGATACGCTGATCGAATAGGCTGCTCGCTGACGCGCAGGTGAGAAACCGTCAGACCGCCTGCTTTTTTCGAGTCATACACGAAATAACCCTGCGCATACCACGGCGTCGAGTTACCGATAATCTTGATATTATTTTTGGTGGCCGACACGCTGCCGTCACTGCCCAGACCGTAGAACAGCGCTTCGAGCTTCGCGGTACCGGGCAGGGTGTTTTCCGGTAGCGGTAGTGACAGGTTGGTGACATCATCATAGATACCAACCGTAAAGCGAGGTTTCGGCTTCGCGCTACTCAGCTCAGTAAAGACCGCCATGACGCAGTCCGGGCCAAACTCTTTGGAAGAAAGGCCATAACGCCCGCCAATTACGCGTGGTAGGGTTTCCCGCTCGCCGCAGTTAAAGGCTTCCGCCAGCGCGGTCATTACATCCAGATACAGCGGTTCTGCCTGGGCACCCGGCTCTTTAGTGCGATCCAGAACGGCGATGCTGCGTACGGTTTCCGGCAGGGCGCGCAGTAAATGTTTGGCAGAGAATGGGCGGAACAGCCGAACTTTCAGGACGCCAACTTTCTCTCCACGAGCAAGTAACTCTTCGACGACTTCTTCGCAGGTACCAATTGCAGAACCCATCAAGATAATGACACGTTCCGCCTGTGGATGACCGTAATACTCAAAGGGTTGATACTGGCGGCCCGTCGCCGCGGCGAAGTCGTTCATCGCCTGTTCGACGTTTTCGTAAACCGCGTTGTACCATGGGTTTGTCGCTTCACGCGACTGGAAGTAGGTATCCGGGTTCGCAGATGTCCCGCGAATAACGGGATGTTCAGGGTTCAGCGCGCGGGCACGATGCGCATCAATTTCAGCTTGCGGCATCAGGCTGAGGATCGTGTCATCGGCCAGCGGCACAATTTTATTGATTTCATGCGATGTGCGGAAACCATCAAAGAAATGAATAAACGGAACCCGACTTTTCAGAGTGGCCATTTGTGAAATGAGCGCAAAGTCCTGTGCTTCCTGCACGCTGCTGGCACACAGCATCGCGCACCCTGTCTGGCGCACTGCCATTACGTCGGAATGGTCACCGAAGATAGACAGCGCATGAGTAGCAATGGTACGCGCGGCAACGTGCAGCACAAATGGCGTCAACTGACCGGCCAGTTTGTACAGCGTTGGGATCATCAGCAACAGGCCCTGCGATGAGGTAAACGACGTCGAGAGCGCACCGGTCTGCAATGCACCGTGAACGGTCGCGATTGCGCCGCCTTCTGACTGCATTTCTACGACGCGAGGGGTATCTCCCCAGACGTTTTTAAGCCCGTTTCCGGCCCAGGCATCTGCCTGTTCAGCCATCGTCGAACTGGGCGTAATCGGGTAGATGGCGATAACTTCGCTGGTACGAAATGCGACTGAAGCAACCGCACCATTACCGTCAATTGTGATCATGCTGACACCCTTACATTGCGCAAAAAGAGGGACCCGCGTAACCGCGGCGGATCCTGTAGTTATCTTTCTATTTTAGCAAAAGCGCTAAAGACAGATTTTCGCTTTTGTGTCCTGGGAATAATCAGAATGAATGGTTTGATCAAAGGAGTAGCCAAAAAATTGCCAGAAAATGTAAACAGCACGCATAAATGCGCATTTTGCCTCTCGACGGCAATGTTTCCGCTGCCTATTATTTATGGCTGTGTCGTTTGGTTAATATTCAGAGGGGAGTAAGATGCGCGCAGCGTTTTGGGTAGGGTGTGCCGCGTTATTATTATCGGCGTGCAGCAGTGAACCTGTTCAGCAGGCAACCGCCGCTCATGTCGCACCGGGGATGAAGGCCGCAATGTCCAGTTCTGGAGAGGCAAATTGCGCCATGATTGGAGGTTCGCTCTCCGTGGCACGCCAACTGGATGGTTCTGCCATCGGCATGTGTGCATTACCTAACGGCAAACGCTGTAGTGAGCAGTCGCTTGCCGCCGGAAGCTGTGGGAATTATTGAGCCACTGCTTTTACTACATTAAATCTGCCAGTTTAAACGTCAACGTTTGTTCTGCCGTAGCCAGTGTTAACTGGTCAGCAGTCAGATCAACCTGTGCGCCTTGCTTAAACATCTCGCTGACGATGCCGTCGAGCGCGTTAAGCTGTGGATCGGCGCACATCATGCGCGTCATTGCCATGTCTTTCACTTTTAATTCACCGTCGGACAGGTTGCCCTGACCATGGAACTGATTACACATTTTTCCCGACACTGTCATATTTTCACCGAAACTTAATTCAGGTGGGTTATTGGCGACGGTTACCGGCTTGCCATTGACGCTCTGCAAAACGAAGCGGTGATGCTGCAACTGTTCGCGATTGACGGACACTTTTCCATTGCTCACACAGCCAGCCATCAGCATGCTGAGCGCAATCAACGTGACAACTTTCTTCATTCTATTTCTCTGGGTTTGTGACGGGAATACATTCAATATAATAATGATACTGAGTGTTTTATCATCGGTGATTGTCTGAAAATGCTCCCCTGAATCCAGGGGAGCACGGAAATCAGAAGAGGGCGTTTGGACAGGTTTCGCCTTTGGAGATTTGTGCCAGATTCTGTAGCGTAGTCTCAGAAATGCTGGTTAACGCTTCGGCGGTCAGGAACGCCTGATGCCCGGTAAACAGCACGTTATGACAGGCCGACAGGCGACGGAACACATCATCCTGAATCACGTCATTGGATTTATCTTCAAAGAACAGATCGCGTTCGTTTTCATACACGTCCATACCCAGAGAACCAATTTTCTGGTTTTTCAGCGCATCGATAGCGGCTTGTGAATCGATCAACGCCCCGCGGCTGGTGTTAATCACCATCACGCCGTTTTTCATTTGCTCAAAGGCTTCGTGATTGAGCAGATGATAATTCTCCGGTGTTAACGGGCAGTGCAGAGAGATGACATCGGACTCGGCAAATAGCGTTTTAAGATCGACATATTCAACACCTAACTCCAGCGCAGCAGCGCTTGGGTAGGGATCAAACGCCAGCAGGCGCATACCAAAACCTTTCAGGATCCGCAGGGCCGCAATACCGATTTTACCGGTACCGATCACCCCAGCTGTTTTGCCATACATGGTAAAGCCGGTCAGCCCTTCAAGAGAGAAGTTGGCATCACGGGTACGCTGATAAGCGCGGTGAATGCGGCGATTCAGCGTCATCATCATGCCAATCGCATGCTCAGCGACGGCTTCCGGTGAATAGGCTGGCACACGTACGACCTGCATACCCAGCTCTTTTGCAGCGTCGAGATCGACGTTGTTGAACCCGGCGCAACGTAGCGCGATATATTTCACGCCATGCTTTTTCAGCTCTTCCAGAACAGGGCGGCTACCATCGTCGTTGACGAAAATGCACACGGCTTCGCAGCCATGGGCGGTTTTGGCTGTTTTTTCCGTCAACAGAAAGTCAAAGAATTCAAGTTCAAAACCAAAAGCCTCGTTAACCTGCTGCAGATACTTCTTGTCGTACTGTTTTGTACTATAGATGGCGAGTTTCATAAGACTTTCTCCAGTGATTTTGACGTCACATTAATCCAATTCAAATTATTTTACAAAATATAAAAAGTTATTGATAGTCATGGACGTAATGAATAATTTCAGCGTATCTGTTGTTAGTGTGGGCAGGTTACTCAATTTCAACAACTGTTTTTACTTTCCCCAGACGGCGTGCGACTTCTGATTGATTTTTCACCTTCTTCTACGACGAACCTCTTACCGATCATTCACCGCATGAGAACCATATTCTTAGGGAGGAATCTGCGTAACTTTCAGCTTCCGGTTGACCTGACACTTCTGGTTGTGAGGAAAACGGTATGTTTGGGCTTGAGACACTCGATGTTTTGATTGGTTTGATGACCATTTATTTCGTCTTTGCAATAGCATGCACCGCTATTGTTGAAGCGATTTCAGCCTGGACCCGGCTGCGTAGTAAAAACCTTGTCACGGCACTGGATGAATTATTTTCAGGAGAGTTAGCGCCTGACGAGCAATTTATTACCCAATTTTTTGAGCATCCATTGGTTCAATCGCTTAGCAAAGGCAAATATGGACGCCCCTCCTATATTCCCTCTGAAATAGTTGCCCGAGTTGTGGAAGCACTCGTGGTGGGGAAAAGCGTAATGGCAACGATTCCAGCTGGAGTCAATTCACTGCCGGGTACTGCGGAAAGTAATCGCATTAAAGGCATCCTCGAAACATTGGTGGCTCAGGCAGGTAATGATGCAGTCAGCTTTCGCGATGCGGTTGCAAAACAGTTCGATGCGGTAATGGACCGTGCCTCCGGTTGGTACAAACGCAGAACGCAATTCATGACATTCATCATCGCTGTACTCCTCGTGGTCGGTGGAAATATTGACAGCCTGAATCTTTCGATGGTGCTGGCCTCCGATTCTGCAGTACGAGAAAAGTTAGTGACAATCGCACAACAAAAAGTCGATGAAGCAAAAAAACAGACTCAATGCGTGAATCACAGTAAGACGGATAACTGCACCCAACCGGTAAACGAAGAACTCCATTCAGCCAATGAACAATATAAAGATGCCGTTGCAGATTTGAAGTCGGCTGGACTCGAACTGGGATGGAAAATGTGGCCGGAGGGTTGGAAGGCCTGGCTTGCGAAAGTCGTGGGTTTACTGATCACTGTTTTCGCTGTCTCTCTCGGCGGACCTTTCTGGTTCGACATTCTTCAACGCGTCATGCAGGTCCGTTCCACTGGGCCAAAGCCAGCGGAACCGGACAGTACAAAAAAATAACGGTAAGAACAGCCATTAATATCGATAGAGGGTGGTTTTATGATACTGACTCCAGCAAATAAGAGCCTTTGTGAGCGGGTCCTGAATGCATTTGAAACCGGTTCGGCTGAGGGGGACTACTCGGCAATCTCGATATATCATGACGGCCCGCACGGGATTCGACAGGTAACCTATGGTCGCTCGCAAACCACGGAGTATGGAAAATTACGGGATCTGGTTACCCGATACGTGAATGCAAATGGGACGTTCAGCGCGGAGCTTGCCCCGTTTGCACCACTGGTTGGGAATAAACCGCTGGTTGACAACGAACAGTTTAAAACTTTACTGCGACGGGCGGGGCGAGATGATCCAACAATGAAGACAGTTCAGGATCGGTTTTTCGATGAGCGATATTACGTTCCTGCGCAGAACTGGGCACAGGCGTTTGGCTTCAAAGATGCGCTTTCCATGTTGGTAATTTATGACTCTTTTGTTCACAGCAACCGTATTTTATCTTTTTTACGCGCCAGATTTCCTGAGAAGCCTCCGGCCAGCGGTGGCGACGAGCGCACCTGGATTTCCCAATATGTGAACGTACGACAGGAGTGGTTGACCAATCACAGCAACCCCGAACTTCATCCTACCGTATACCGAACAAAGTGTTTGCGGTTTGAAATCGATCGCGGCAATTGGGATCTCGCACTGATCCCCATCAACGCCAACGGCATACTTGTCGGACCGTCACCTGAAATTTCCAGGCATCCGATAACCACTTTACCGACAGAGCAACCGGTTGTTCCGTTTCTTGATGAGATGGCTAACGGTAATGAGGCAGTACCGCTCATGCCTGCGTCTGCCGCCGGTTTTACCGCAAATGCCGCATCCATCGCTATCGACGAATGGCGTTTTTTCGGTGAACAACGTTATAACCCCAGCGGCGACATTATTCATTCCGGGCGCAAAGAAGGCGAGGATGGCTGGTGGCAACGTGTGGGTTTGTATTGGGCAAAGATCGGGCGAAACGATCTTGATGGCCGCGATCATGACTGGCCGTGGTCGGCGGCGTTTATTTCATGGGTGATGCGCGAGGCGGGGGCCGGGGATCGTTTTTCCTATTCTGCTTCGCATGCAACTTACATCAGCAAGTCGATTCGCGACAGAAATCAGGGTAACGCCAATGCGTTGTATTGGGGATACAGACTGAATGAGCGCAAACCGCAGGTGGGGGATTTAGTCTGCTGGGACAGAGATCCTGATAAGGTCGTTGATTACGATCATCAGCATCTGGGCAACTACAGCAGCCACACCGACCTGGTTGTTTCAGTGAGTACCGATCAGATTGAGATCATTGGCGGAAATGTTGGGAATTCAGTCACTCGACGCCCGCTGATGTTGACCGCGGAGGGGTATCTGGCTGCTGGGGCACAAGGAGGCGAAACGCTGTTTGCCATCATGGGATGTCGCATTTAACGCAGATAAAAAGCCAGCCGAATCACATCCTGACAGCTACGCTTATACAGGTAGCAAATATCGGGAGGAGTCATGTTAACTCACTCTGAAGCAAAACGATGGGCCACCTTAATGCTGAAGGCGGCATTATGCGATGGTATGAAACCTGATGAGATTTCCCGGCAGGTACATCTGGTCTGCGATCATCATGGTAGGGAGTGCCTCGAAGAACTCATTGAAGAAATTCTGATAGAAGCAGGTCGTATAGGACCTAAACATAGCGATGGACAACTGAGGCCCCATTGAGTCTGAATCTTAATATCCCCGACGGCACGTGTAACAGCGTGCCTATAAAACGGTTATCTATCCTTAATGTGGGCATATCCAGTTAAACATGCCACAATACGGGCCTAAACCGGCTTAAATTTTTACTAAATCAGGATATTAACTACCCATGAAGGGTAAATATAAAGCCGTTCTGGCACTCCTCTTATTATTGATTCTCGTGCCGCTGACGCTAGTGATGACGCTTGGCCTGTGGGTGCCTACGTTGGTGGGTATCTGGTTACCCGTTGGAACACGCATCGCGCTGGACGAGAGCCCGCGGCTGACACGGCATGGGTTACATATACCTGAACTCCGCTATCTGGTTGAAGATTGTCCGCTAGCGCGTATTACTCAGGCGGATCTGTCTCACCCCAGTCGCTGGTTGCTGAATGTCGGGACCATCGAGCTGGACTCAGCTTGCCTGGCCAAATTGCCACAGACAGAGCCGTCGCCAGTAGCGCCCAAAACGCTGGCTGAATGGCAGTCAATGCTGCCTAATACCTGGATTAACATCGACAAACTTATTCTCTCTCCATGGCAGGAATGGCAGGGAAAACTGTCACTCTCGCTCACTCCCTCCACTCAACAGCTGCGTTACCAGGGGGAAAAAGTTAAATTCCAGGGGCGTTTGCACGGGCAAAACCTCACAGTAACTGAGCTGGATGTTGCGGCATTTGAAGGCCAGCCGCCGGTAAGACTGGTCGGTGAATTTACTATGCCACTGGTGCCCGATGGACTGCCGGTAAGCGGTCATGCGGTTGCGACGTTAAGTTTGCCGCAAGAACCTACGCTTGTGGACGCCGAACTGGAGTGGCAACAAAACAGCGGACAACTGATCGTCATGGCGCGGGATAATGCCGATCCGCTGCTTGACCTTCCTTGGGAAATAACACGCCAGCAACTGACCATCAGCGACGGACGTTGGAACTGGCCTTATCAGGGATTCCCGTTAAGTGGCCGGCTGGGCATGAAAGTTGAAAACTGGCAGGGAGGACTGGAAAACGCGGTGGTGAGTGGGCGTCTGAACGTTCTGACGCATGGCGACGCCGGTAAAGGAAATGCCGTATTAACTCTGGGGCCGGGTAAGCTTGGCATGGATAGTAGCGAGATGCCGCTACAGTTGACCGGTGAAGCGAAACAGGGCGATCTGATCTTCTACGCGAAATTACCCGCGAGACTCACCGGAAGTCTGAACGATCCACAATTGGCTTTCGAGCCAGGGGCGCTGCTGCGCTCACGTGGGCGGGTGATTGATTCGCTGGATATTGACGAGATTCGCTGGCCGCTGGCAGGGGTAAAAGTCACGCAACGCGGTGTGGATGGGCGTCTGCAGGCTATTTTACGTGCGCATGAAAACCAGATGGGGGGTTTTGAACTGCATCTGGATGGCCTGGCAAATGATTTTCTTCCTGATGCTGGTCGTTGGCAGTGGCGATATTGGGGTGAAGGCAGCTTTACGCCGATGCATGCCCGTTGGGACGTTGCGGGTAAGGGGGAATGGCATGACAATACCCTGAAGCTATTTGATCTTTCCACCGGATTTGATCATCTGCAATACGGCACGATGAAGGTGGAAAACCCACGCCTGGTGATGGACGAACCGATAGTCTGGGTGCGGGATGCAACCAAGCCGACATTTAGCGGCGCGCTGTCGCTGGACGCAGGGAACACCACCTTCACCGGGGGAAGCGTGTTACCACCATCGACGCTGAAGTTTAGCGTCGATGGTAGCGATCCGACAATCTTCCAGTTCAAAGGCCAGCTTCACGCTGGGGCGATTGGGCCCGTACAGCTGAATGGTCGTTGGGACGGTATCCGCCTGCGCGGACAGGCCTGGTGGCCAAAACAATCGCTCACTGTATTCCAACCTCTGATCCCACCTGACTGGAAAATGAAGCTACGAGAAGGTGAGCTGTATGCGCAGGTCGCGTTTTCGGCAGCCCCTGAGCAGGGCTTTGAAGCGGGCGGTCATGGAGTGTTAAAAGGCGGTAGCGCCTGGATGCCCGATAACCAAATCAACGGTGTCGATTTTGTATTGCCTTTCCGGTTTAGTGAAGGTGCATGGCAACTGGGTACGCGTGGACCTATTTCACTGCGTATTGCGGAAGTGGTGAATCAGGTGACGGTGAAAAATATCGCCGCCGATCTGCAGGGGGCGTACCCCTGGAGTGAAAACAACCCGTTATTGTTGAGCGATGTCAGCGCTGATCTGCTGGGGGGTAAAATCATCATGCAGCAACTGCGGATGCCGCAGCACGATCCGGCCTTATTGCGAGTGCAGAATATCTCTTCCAGCGAGCTTATCAGTGCGGTTAACCCCAAACAGTTCGCCATGTCTGGCCCGGTCAGTGGCGCGTTGCCATTATGGCTGGATAACGAAAAATGGATCATCAAAGACGGCTGGTTGACTAATCCGGGGCCGATGACGTTGCGTATTGATAAGGACACCGCGGATGCGGTCGTCAAAGATAACATGGCGGCGGGGGCGGCCATTAACTGGCTGCGTTATATGGAAATAAGCCATTCGTGGACGAAAATAAATCTGGATAACCTCGGTGTCTTAACCATGCAGTCAACCGTGACTGGCAATAGTCGGGTGGATGGCAAAGTAGGTACAGTTAATTTGAATTATACCCACGAGGAAAACGTCTTTACGCTATGGCGCAGCTTGCGTTTTGGCGACAATTTACAGGCATGGCTTGAACAAAATGCAGCGCTGCCGGAAACCCATTGCCCGGAAGGCAAGGAATGTGAGGAACAACAATGAAAACGATAGCTGCCATGCTGGGTCTGCTGGCTTCATCTCTGCTGGTAGGGTGCACTCCCAGAATCGAAGTGGCTGCGCCAAAAGAGCCCATCACTATTAATATGAACGTCAAAATCGAGCATGAGATCCATATCAAAGTTGATAAAGACGTCGAAAGCTTATTGAAATCGCGCAGCGATTTGTTCTGAGGTCATGATGAGAAAACAGTTTGCAGTGGCGCTGGTCGTCCTGAGTTTACTCAGTAGCAATGCGTGGGCATTGACCCTGAATGAAGCCAGAACTCAGGGTCGAGTAGGAGAAACGCTCAATGGCTATCTGGTTGCATTGCAAACCGATGCCGAAACGCAGGCACTGGTGAGTGAGATTAATAAAGCGCGTAACGCCAGCTATCAGCAACTGGCAGAGAGCAATAATATTCCGCCAGATGAAGTAGCAAAAATGGCCGGGCAAAAGCTGGTTGCTCGCGCTAAACCGGGTGAATACGTCCAGGGTATAAATGGTAAGTGGTTGCGGAAAGAATAAATCTCTTTGTACACAACCCCTGGTCACGACGCTGACTTACTCATCGACATCGCAATAGTTGCCACACGGCATAAAATGGATGCTGATATAGTCCAACACCGGTCGCGTTGTGGGGTGAAATCATGTGGCTTCTCAAGTGGTATGTCTGGAATCGTTGGGTATTCAAACTGTTAAGCCGGGATGTCGCGGAGCCTGAACAATTTTTGCTTCATTGCTGGGAAGAGAATCTGGCGAAATGCAGGGATTATGCAACCATCTGGCGTGATATTAATCGCATTCACGGCAAACAGATACGGGTACAGGTAAAGAAGTAAGTGCCGGCCGGAGAAACCCTCTCACCGGACGGTGAGAGGGGAAATTATCAGGCAGCGACTACGCTGTCGATAGCGGCTTTCGCGTCGGATTGTGCTTTAGACGCCACTTCCGGGCCGTAAGCAATACCTTCAGCAAAGACGACATTCACGTCGGTGATGCCGATAAAGCCCAGGAATACGTTCAGGTACGGCGTGATCAGGTCGGTTGGTGTATCTTTATGGATACCACCACGGCTGGTCAGCACCACAGCGCGTTTACCCGTCACCAGACCTTCCGGGCCTTTCTCGGTATAACGGAAAGTCACACCAGCGCGGGCAATCAGGTCAAAGTAGTTTTTCAACTGCGTTGGGATGTTGAAGTTGTACATCGGCGCGGCGATAACAATCACATCATGCGCTTTCAGCTCAGCAATCAGCTCATCGGACAGCGCCAGCGCTTCCTGCTGACGCGGCGTCAGCGGTGTATCGCTCGGGCGCATCGCACCCACCAGTTCGCCATCCAGTACCGGTACAGGGTTTGCAGCCAGGTCACGGACAGTGATTTCATCAGCAGAGTGCTTTTCACGCCACTGTTCAACAAAATAATCAGACAACTGACCAGACTGAGAGTACCCTGCCAGAATACTGGATTTAAGAACTAATACCTTGCTCATGGGTGTTTCCTTTTATGTGTTTGAAGGGGGAGAGCCCCGTTGCTTGTTGACACTTTATTCACAATCCTGTCGCAGTGATAGCGCAATATATCGAATCCTATGTTCGAAATTATTGAACAACACATGAAAAGCGCCGATGTGGTACTCTATACCCATCATCTAAAAGAGATTTAACCCGGCAGAGCACTGCCTTTTAACGCTATGACAGAACAACAAAAATTAACCTTCAACATGTTGCAGCAACAGCTGGATTCATTGATGCTGCGTGACAGACAGCGTTTTGCCCGCCGCCTGCACGGTGTGAAGAAGGTTAAAAATCCTGATGCACAACAGGCCATTTACCAGGAGATGGCGAAAGAGATTGAGCAGGCAGCCGGTAAAGTTGTGCTGCGTGAAGCGGCGCGTCCGGAAATCAGCTATCCGGAAAACCTGCCCGTCAGCCAGAAAAAACAGGATATTCTGGACGCAATTCGCGATCATCAGGTGGTGATTGTTGCTGGCGAGACCGGCTCGGGGAAAACCACCCAGTTACCCAAAATCTGTATGGAACTGGGGCGAGGGGTAAAAGGGCTGATCGGCCATACCCAGCCGCGTCGTCTGGCGGCGCGCACCGTGGCGAACCGTATTGCGGAAGAGTTGCAGACCGAGCCGGGCGGCTGTATTGGTTATAAAGTTCGTTTCAGCGATCATGTCAGTGATAACACCATGGTCAAGCTGATGACGGATGGTATCCTGCTGGCGGAAATCCAACAGGATCGGCTGCTAATGCAGTACGACACTATCATCATCGATGAAGCGCATGAACGCAGTCTGAATATCGACTTTCTGCTCGGCTATCTGAAAGAACTTCTGCCGCGTCGCCCGGATCTAAAAATTATCATCACTTCGGCGACCATCGATCCTGAACGCTTTTCAAAGCATTTCAATAACGCGCCGATTATCGAAGTCTCCGGCCGAACGTATCCGGTGGAAGTGCGCTATCGCCCGATTGTTGAAGATGCAGATGACACCGAGCGTGACCAACTGCAGGCGATTTTTGATGCCGTAGATGAGTTAGGCCGTGAAAGTCAGGGCGACATTCTGATCTTCATGAGCGGCGAACGTGAAATCCGTGATACCGCCGATGCCCTGAATAAACTGGATTTACGCCACACCGAAGTGTTGCCGCTGTATGCGCGTCTTTCAAACAGTGAGCAGAACCGTGTATTCCAGTCGCACAGTGGTCGCCGTATCGTGCTGGCGACCAACGTGGCAGAAACGTCGCTGACCGTTCCGGGAATCAAATACGTAATTGATCCGGGCACCGCGCGTATCAGTCGCTACAGTTACCGCACCAAAGTTCAGCGCTTGCCGATTGAACCGGTGTCGCAGGCTTCTGCCAACCAGCGTAAAGGCCGCTGCGGTCGTGTGTCGGAAGGGATCTGTATTCGTCTGTATTCCGAAGACGATTTCCTGTCGCGTCCGGAGTTTACCGACCCGGAGATCCTGCGTACCAACCTGGCATCCGTTATTTTGCAGATGACCGCGTTGGGGCTGGGCGATATCGCGGCGTTCCCGTTTGTTGAAGCGCCGGATAAGCGCAATATTCAGGACGGTGTACGCCTGCTCGAAGAGCTGGGGGCGATAACCACCGACGAACAGGCAACCGCTTACAAGTTAACGCCGTTGGGCCGTCAACTGTCGCAACTGCCGGTGGATCCGCGTCTGGCGCGCATGGTGCTGGAAGCGCAAAAACATGGCTGCGTACGTGAGGCGATGATCATTACCTCGGCATTGTCCATTCAGGATCCGCGCGAGCGTCCAATGGACAAGCAGCAGGCTTCCGACGAGAAGCACCGCCGTTTCCACGATAAAGAGTCTGATTTCCTCGCGTTTGTGAACCTGTGGAACTATCTCGGCGAGCAGCAAAAAGCGTTGTCGTCAAACCAGTTTCGTCGCCAGTGCAAAGTCGACTTTCTGAACTATCTGCGCGTGCGAGAGTGGCAGGATATCTACACGCAACTGCGCCAGGTGGTGAAAGAGTTGGGTATTCCGGTTAACAGCGAACCTGCTGAATATCGGGAGATCCACGTCGCGTTGCTGACCGGTTTACTGTCTCATATCGGGATGAAAGATACCGATAAACAGGAGTTTACCGGGGCGCGTAACGCTCGCTTCTCGATCTTCCCGGGGTCAGGTTTATTCAAAAAACCGCCGAAGTGGACGATGGTAGCGGAGTTGGTGGAAACCAGCCGCTTGTGGGGACGTATTGCCGCGCGCATCGATCCTGAGTGGGTGGAGCCGGTAGCCCAACATCTGATCAAACGTTCATACAGTGAACCGCACTGGGAGCGTGCGCAGGGCGCGGTGATGGCGACAGAAAAAGTCACCGTCTACGGTTTGCCGATTGTCGCCGCCCGTAAGGTGAATTACAGCCAGATTGACCCTGCGTTATCGCGTGAACTGTTCATTCGTCATGCGCTGGTGGAAGGTGACTGGCAAACGCGTCATGCGTTTTTCCGCGATAACCTGAAACTACGAGCGGAGGTGGAAGAGTTAGAGCACAAATCACGCCGCCGTGACATTCTCGTCGATGACGAAACGATGTTTGAGTTCTACGACCAACGTATCAGCCATGAGGTGGTTTCTGCTCGTCACTTTGATAGCTGGTGGAAAAAGGTCAGCCGTGAAACACCGGATCTGCTCAACTTTGAAAAGAGCATGCTCATCAAAGAGGGCGCGGAGAAAATCAGTAAGCTGGATTATCCGAACTTCTGGCATCAGGGTAACCTTAAGCTGCGCCTGAGCTACCAGTTTGAACCCGGAGCCGATGCGGACGGTGTGACCGTACATATTCCACTCCCGCTGCTCAACCAGATCGACGAGAGCGGTTTTGAATGGCAAATTCCAGGGCTGCGCCGCGAACTGGTGATCGCCCTGATTAAGTCGTTACCAAAACCGGTACGACGCAACTTTGTACCCGCACCGAACTATGCGGAAGCGTTTTTAGGCCGCGTCACGCCGCTGGAACTGCCGCTGCTGGACTCGCTGGAGCGTGAACTGCGCCGCATGACCGGCGTCACCGTTGACCGTGAAGACTGGCACTGGGATCAGGTGCCCGATCACCTAAAAATCACCTTCCGGGTGGTGGATGATAAGAACAAGAAGCTGCAGGAAGGGCGTTCGTTACAGGCGCTGAAAGACCTGCTGAAGGGCAAAGTTCAGGAAACGCTGTCGGCGGTGGCCGATGACGGTATCGAACAGAGTGGATTGCACATCTGGAGCTTCGGCCGGCTTCCGGAAAGTTACGAACAAAAACGCGGCAACTATAAAGTCAAAGCGTGGCCAGCGCTGGTGGATGAACGCGACAGCGTGGCCATCAAGTTGTTTGATAATCCGCTGGAACAACAGCAGGCGATGTGGTGCGGTTTACGCCGCCTGTTGCTGCTGAATATTCCTTCGCCAATCAAATATTTGCACGAGAAGCTGCCCAATAAAGCCAAGCTGGGACTGTACTTTAACCCGTACGGTAAAGTTCTGGATTTGATAGACGACTGTATCTCCTGCGGTGTGGATCAGTTAATTGACGCCAACGGTGGTCCGGTGTGGACCGAAGAAGGCTTTGCGGCGTTGCATGAAAAAGTGCGGGCTGAACTGAACGATACGGTGGTGGAGATTGCGAAGCAGGTCGAACAGATCCTGACCGCAGTGTTTAATATCAACAAACGTCTGAAAGGGCGCGTGGATATGACCATGGCGCTGGGGCTTGCGGATATCAAAGCGCAAATGGGCGGACTGGTGTATCGCGGATTTGTTACCGGCAACGGTTTCAAACGTCTGGGCGATACGTTGCGTTATTTGCAGGCGATTGAAAAACGGCTGGAGAAACTGGCCATCGATCCGCACCGCGATCGCGCGCAGATGCTGAAAGTGGACACCGTGCAGCAGTCCTGGCAGCAGTGGTTCAATAAATTGCCGCCCGCGCGCCGCGAAGATGACGATGTCAAAGAGATCCGCTGGATGATAGAAGAGCTGCGCGTCAGCTACTTTGCCCAGCAGCTTGGCACGCCGTATCCGATTTCGGATAAGCGTATCCTGCAGGCAATGGATCAGATTACGGGTTAACGCAGTGCTGGACCGTAGACTGGATAAGGCGTAGCCGCCATCCGGCATCTGTATCCGGTAAAGAACAAACTCCAGGAGTCATGAACATGAGACAGTTTCCGCCACTTTCCGCCACCACCCTTGCGGCGATTAACACCGTGGGGCAATGGCTGGCGCAAAATGATTTCGCTGAAAATATCACGGTGCAGACAGATTGCGTGATTCTGGCCGGGAACGCAGTGATCCCGACCATCGATGCAGCCTGTCGGGTAGCGAAAGAGCAACAGGTTCCCTTACTGATTAGCGGTGGTATCGGTCACTCAACGACCTTTCTGTATGCTGCCATCGCAGAGCATCCACGCTACCACACGATTCGTACCACCGGTCGCGCGGAAGCGGCGATCCTTGCCGATATCGCGCACCAGTTCTGGCACATTCCCGGTGAGAAAATTTGGGTGGAGGATCAGTCCACCAACAGTGGGGAAAACGCCCGGTTCAGTTGTGCGTTACTGCGTCAGGCGGCCCAAACCATGGAGACCGTCATTGTGGTGCAGGACCCTACTATGCAGCGCCGCACCATGGCGACATTTGAACGCGTCACGCGTGACGATCCGCAGGCTCCACGCTGGATCAGTTTCCCCGGTTTTGTCCCCGAGTTGACTGAGCAGGGCGACGGCGTGGATTTTGCCCCGACCACCGAAGGTCTGTGGTCGGTGGATCGTTACCTGTCTCTCATTACCGGTGAGCTTCCGCGCCTGCGTGATGATGCAACCGGCTACGGGCCTTGCGGCCGCGATTTTATCGCCCATGTTGATATTCCTCAGGGGGTTGAGCAAGCCTGGCAGCAGCTAAAAAATGATACCGCGCTGACCGACTTACTTGAGAGCCGTTCTCTGTAATCCCTTCTGCCCGTTTGTCGGCGTTTTACGGCAAACGGGCAGAAAGCCCACCTGTTTTTTCTCTTCATCATCACTTTTCCAGACGCTTTTATGAAGCAGTTCACAGAACTGCCACTCCAGCGATAATGCGCCATGCATGATTGATATTAATTAACAATGATTTTACTTGTTAAAAACAAATCAATCACAGGAGAGCCGCATGTCAGTACCCGTACAACATCCTATGTATATCGATGGGCAGTTTGTGACCTGGCACGATGACGCCTGGATTGATGTCGTCAATCCGGCCACGGAAGAGATTATCTCGCGTATTCCCGATGGGCGTGCCGAAGACGCACGTAAAGCGATCGATGCCGCGGATCGCGCTCAGCCGCAATGGGAAGCGTTGCCTGCCATTGAACGGGCAAACTGGTTACGCAAAATTTCTGCGGGTATCCGCCAGCGAGCCGATGAAATCAGCGCGTTGATTGTGGCGGAAGGTGGAAAAATTCGACAACTGGCTGACGTTGAAGTCGCGTTTACCGCCGACTATATCGATTACATGGCGGAGTGGGCGCGTCGCTATGAAGGCGAGATCCTGCAAAGCGATCGCCCGGGTGAGAATATCCTGCTGTTTAAGCGTGCACTGGGCGTGACGACGGGTATTCTGCCGTGGAACTTCCCGTTTTTCCTGATTGCCCGCAAACTGGCTCCCGCCTTGCTGACGGGGAATACCATTGTCATTAAGCCGAGTGAATTCACACCGAATAACGCCATCGCCTTTGCCAAAATTGTTGATGACATTGGTTTACCGCGCGGGGTCTTTAATCTGGTGCTGGGACGCGGTGAAACGGTCGGTCAGGAGCTGGCCGGAAACCCGAAGGTGGCGATGGTGAGTATGACCGGCAGCGTCGGCGCGGGCGAAAAAATTATGGCCGCAGCGGCCAAAAACATCACTAAAGTTTGTCTGGAGTTGGGTGGTAAAGCTCCGGCTATCGTGATGGACGATGCTGACCTTGAGCTGGCGGTGAAGGCCATTGTTGACTCGCGGGTGATCAATACCGGACAGGTATGCAACTGTGCTGAGCGCGTATACGTTCAGAAAGGTATCTATGACCAGTTCGTTAATCGTTTGGGTGAGGCGATGAAAGCCGTGCAGTTTGGCAATCCGGCCGAACGCAATGACATTGCGATGGGGCCGCTGATTAACGCCGCTGCGCTGGATCGTGTGGGGCAGAAAGTCGCACGAGCGGTGCAGGAAGGGGCCAGAGTGGTGCTGGGCGGTAAGGCTGTTGTCGGCAAAGGTTATTACTACCCGCCGACGTTACTGCTAGACGTGCGCCAGGAGATGGCGATTATGCACGAGGAGACGTTTGGTCCGGTGCTGCCGGTGGTAGCGTTTGATACGCTGGAACAGGCGTTGACAATGGCCAATGACAGCGACTACGGTCTGACCTCATCGATCTATACGCAGAATCTGAATACGGCAATGAAGGCGATTAAGGGGCTGAAGTTTGGCGAAACCTATATTAATCGTGAAAACTTCGAGGCGATGCAGGGCTTCCACGCTGGCTGGCGTAAGTCCGGGATTGGGGGGGCTGATGGTAAACATGGTCTGAACGAATACCTGCAAACGCAAGTGGTGTATCTGCAGTCCTAAGTTTTTCGCCGGGTGAGTCTGTACGCCACCCGGCGCAATCTTCACACTTTAGTGGCTACCCAGTTCATCATCATTTCCGGCCAGATTGCCAGCGGTAACCCTTGCGCATCACGAATACCAAATCCGTGCTTACCGCGTTCAAACAGATGCATTTCGACCGGAACGCCCTGCTCACGTAGCGCATTAAAGAAGACCAGGCTGTTTTCTACCTTCACCGCCGGATCGTCAATGGCGTGTAGCAGGAATGTCGGCGGCGTTGTGCTATCCACGCGTTCTTCCAGAGAATAGTAGCGCAGATCTTCCTTTTCGGGCTTAGCGCCAACCAGCTCAAGACGAGATCCCGGGTGACCGATGTCTTCGCGCAGAGTGACAACCGGGTACACCAGTGCCATAAACGCAGGGCGCGCAGGTTGCTCGTCTACGTTATCTATCGGCGTATAAACCGTTTCGGCAAACCGGGTTCCCAGACTGGCGGCCACGTGACCACCGGAAGAGAAGCCCAACACACCGATACGATCAGGGTTAATTTTCCATTCATGGGCGTTGGCGCGAATGTAGCGCATGGCGCGCTGGGCATCGGCCAGCGGCGCGTTTGCGCCTTCCTCATGGCCATCACCCGGCATGCGGTAGGTCATCACAAACAGGGTATAACCGCGAGCGTTAAAGAACGGTGCCAGTACGCTGCCTTCTTTATCCATCACCACGCGACGATAAGAGCCGCCTGGCGTGACAAGGATCCCTATGCCGTTAGGTTTTACGGGGGCATAAACGGTAATTTCCGGGGCGCGAATACCGGTGACCGCACGATCATACTGAGATGTTCCTGTATGTCGGGGTTCAGGCGTAAACACCGCATCGCTGTTTTTTGCTCCGGGGGCTTCACCCTGCGGCCAGAATGAGACGGTGGTGGCCTTAGCAACGGCTTGCTCCATCATGTTTTCTAACGTTTCACGACTCAGTGCTTCCATTACTATGCTCCCTCAGTGGCAAAGGTTAGCTATAGCACAGTCAGTGAATCGAAAACGGGGAGAGACTCACAACGTATTGAATTCGCGGGAAATGAAAGAGGGCGGAGGCGAGCCTCCGCCAGAACATTAGAGCTTGATAAATTTATCCAGCGTACGAATAAGTTGGGTGACAAAACCGTATTCGTTATCGTACCAGGCGACTGTTTTTACCAGTTGCAGATCGCCCACTTCGGTAATTTCGGTTTGTGTCGCATCAAATACCGAACCGAAATGCGAGCCAATGACATCTGACGAGACGATTTCCTCATCGGTATAACCAAATGACTCATTGTCTTGCGTGGCTTTTTTCAGCGCGTTGTTGACCTCTTCAGCAGTGACTTTTTTCCCCAATACCGATACCAGTTCCGTGACGGATCCTGTTTTCACCGGAACACGCTGGGCGTGGCCTTTTAATTTTCCGCTCAATGCCGGAATGACCAGACCAATGGCTTTGGCGGCTCCGGTGGTATGGGGAATGATATTCTCCGCTGCTGCCCGTGAGGCGCGCAGATCTTTCCCGCGAGGTCCATCAACCAGCGACTGCGTTCCCGTGTAGGCGTGAATGGTGGTCATGGTGCCAAGCTGAATACCGAAGCTGTCGTGCAGGGCTTTCGCCATCGGTGCGAGGCAGTTAGTGGTGCACGATGCGACCGAGATAATCCGATCGTTCGCATCCATTGTATCGTCGTTGACGTTAAAGACGATGGTTTTCATATCGCCAGCCGGGGCGGATATCAGCACTTTTTTGGCCCCTGCATCCAGGTGCGCGTTGGCTTTTTCTGTCGAGGTATAAAAACCGGTGCATTCGATGATTATCTCAGCGCCAGTCGTTTTCCACGGAATATTTTTGGCCTCTTTTTCTGCGTAAACCGCGATTTTTTTACCGTCGACAATCAGCGCGTCTTCGGTAAAGTCGATGCTCCAGGGAAACGGGCCGTAGTTTGAATCGTGCTTTAACAGATAGGCGAGAATTTTGGGCGAGGTGAGGTCATTAATGGCCACAACCTCCACGTTGCTTTTGACTTCCAGTAGTCGACGCAATACCAGACGACCGATACGACCAAAACCGTTAATGCCAATTTTACTCATGGTTTTCTCCTGTCAGGATGAGGCGGTACGACATATTTTCCCTACCAGGCTTAGTCCAGACAGGCATCCTCGGCAATAGCGGTTCTTGCGGTTAAGCGTAAGCGACTGAAAATGGGTGAACAAAAGTTAATGAATTTTTAACAAAAGCCCGTTATGTTGACGCATTATTGTTTTTATTCAGGAAGTGTTATGGGGAATAAGTATTCTGGCCTGCAAATCGGTATTCACTGGCTGGTCTTTTTGTTGGTTATTGTGGCGTACAGCGCCATGGAGTTTCGCGGATTTTTCCCGCGCAGCTATCGCCCCTTGTTCAACATGGTGCACGTCTCCTGCGGTATCACTATTTTAACGCTGATGGTGGCGCGTCTGCTGGTCAGGCTGAAATACCCGGCTCCGCCGATTGTGCCAAAACCGAAGCCGATGATGACCGGAATGGCGCATCTGGGGCATCTGGTTATCTATCTGTTGTTTATTGTCCTGCCGATTATTGGGCTGGTGATGATGTACAACCGGGGTAACCCGTGGATTGCATTCGGCATCGTTATGCCGCATGCGGCAGAGGCCAACTTTGATTTAGTGGATATGCTGAAGTCCTGGCACGTGACGCTGGCAAACCTGGGTTATTTTGTTATTGCTCTGCATGCTGCTGCTGCCCTGATGCATCACTATTTCTGGAAGGACAATACGTTGTTGCGCATGATGCCGCGAAAACGCTCCTGAGGTAATGCCCCGCAAATGTGGGGCATTTTTTTAGCCGATTATTTTTCCAGACATCATAAAAGCTTATCGGCAAGATGGTTAAACAACGCTCAATTCGCCACACTTGTCACTTGATCACTGTCTTCATTAAAACTACTGTATATAAATACAGTTATATGAGAGGCAGATTATTATGTTGTTTTTCCAGCCAGTTGAACACCGCGAAATCAAACACTTCCCGCTATTTAGCGATCTCGTGCCCTGCGGTTTTCCCTCTCCTGCGCAGGATTACGTTGAGAAACGTATCGATCTCAACGATCTGTTGGTGCAGCATCCCAGTGCAACCTATTTTGTTAAATCGTCTGGCGACTCCATGATGGGGGCAGGGATCGGTGCTGGCGACTTGCTGGTAGTCGACAGTGCCAGAAAAGCGGCCCACGGAGACATTGTGGTTGCTGCTATTGAAGGCGAATTCACCGTTAAGCGCCTGCAATTGCATCCGGTGGTGATGTTGAAGCCAGAGAACAGCGCCTACGCGCCGATCATGATCGGCAGCGAGGACACGCTGGATATATTTGGCGTAGTGACATTCATCATTAAATCTGCGGGCTGATTATGTTTGCGCTGGTGGATGTTAATTCATTTTATGCCAGCTGTGAGTTGGCATTCCGGCCCGATCTGAAGGGTAAACCCGTTGTCGTTCTTTCAAATAACGATGGCTGTGTCATTGCCTGTAGTGCGGAGGCAAAAGCGCTTGGCGTTAATATGGGCGCACCATATTTCAAACAGAAAGATCTGTTCAGGCGCTATGGCGTGTTCTGTTTTAGTTCGAACTACGAATTGTATGCGGATATGAGCAGCAGGGTGATGTCGATTCTGGAGGAGCTGTCGCCGCGCGTGGAGATGTACAGTATTGATGAAGCCTTTTGCGATTTAACGGGCGTGCGAAACTGCCGGGATCTGACGGATTTTGGTCGGGAAATCAGAGCAACCATTTTACAAAAAACACGCCTCAAGGTTGGGGTCGGTATCGCCCAGACCAAAACCCTGGCCAAGCTGGCTAACCATGCTGCCAAAAAGTGGCAGGAACAGACTGGCGGGGTGGTGGATCTCTCGAATATTGAGCGCCAGCGTAAGCTGATGACTGCGCTCCCGGTTGATGAAGTCTGGGGTGTTGGACGCCGTATCAGTAAAAAACTTGACGCTATGGGCATTAAAACGGTCTGCGACCTGGCAGATACCGATATTCGCTTTATCCGCAAACATTTCAACGTTGTGCTTGAGCGCACTGTGCGGGAATTGCGCGGTGAACCTTGCCTGGAGCTGGAGGAGTTTGCGCCAGTTAAGCAGGAAATTATCTGCTCAAGATCGTTTGGTGAAAAACTCACGGATTACAACGCGATGCGAGAGGCAATTTGTACCTATGCTTCACGTGCTGCGGAAAAGCTGCGCAGAGAGCACCAGTTCTGCCGGTTTATCTCTACGTTTATCAAAACCAGCCCATTTTCCCTGAATGAACCGTATTACGGTAACAGCGCATCGATAAAACTGCTGACACCAACCCAGGATAGTCGGGAAATTATAAGGGCGGCCACATGTAGCCTGGACGCAATATGGCGAGAGGGGCTACGTTATCAAAAAGCAGGGGTCATGCTGGGCGATTTTTTTAGCTCAGGTGTTGCACAGTTGAATCTTTTTGATAACAACGCTCCACGGCATAACAGCGATAAGCTGATGGCCGTTCTGGATACGCTCAATGCTGAAAAGGGTAAAGGAACGCTCTATTTTGCCGGACAAGGTATACAACAACCGTGGGCGATGAAGCGAGATATGCTCTCTCCGCGTTATACCACGAGATACAGTGATTTGCTGCGGGTTGGGTAGGGTTTGTTCATCATTGAATGGAGGGCCTTTTATTCGCCTGATAATCAGGTCTCGCAGCGCCGCAGTATATCACTGGGTCATTGAGAGAATAAGACCGCTGAATAACAGCGGTCTTATTGATTTTATTTAGACTCTAATTCCGGTGCTTTTTCTTCAGTAAGTTCAACCTCACGATACCAGCGAGGATGGTGTTTCTTCGCCCAGCGTCGACTCACTTTCCCTTCGATCATACCTTTAATTGAACCTTTTACCCAAAACGCCATGTACATATGGATCAGAATGGCGTGGATCAGCACAATGGCTGCTGTCGCGTGGATTAACAAACTCCAACGAACAATGTTAATTGAGAAATAATGGGCAAAGTAGGGCCTCCAGATAATAACGCCGGTAATCAGTAATACCAGAATTAGACTCATGATGCTCCAGAACATCATTTTCTGCCCAGCGTTGTATTTCCCCACATCAGCGACTTTATGCTCATTGCCTTTAAGTACCTCAACGATCCCTTTAATCCAGGGAAGGTCCTGTTTATCGGGAATGTTGTGGTGTACAAAACGGACGAACATAAACATCAGCACGATGAAAATCATCACCCCGAAAAACGGATGTAAAATTCGTCCCATTTGCGGTGTACCGAAAGTTTCGGTGAGCCATTGCAACGTCGGGAAGAACAGCGCAATACCGGAAAGCGACACCAGGAAGAAGCTTATTACCACCGTCCAGTGACAAGCACGGTCGATGAATTTGGTGCGCAGAATCATTTTGCTTTTACTCATGACCGTTCTCCTCTTCATCATCATCCGTCTCTTTGTTTGGGCCGACTCCCACGTAGTGGTAAATCAGCCCGGCAAAGGTGGCGATAAATCCGGCGGCGGAGAGTGGTTTTAAAATCCCCTTCCAGAGGTTCACTGGTGCGGCGATTTTTGGCTCATCCGGCAGATTGTGGTACAGCGATGGTTGATCCGCGTGATGAAGTACATACATCACGTGGGTGCCGCCGACCCCTTGCGGGTTGTAGATGCCCGCATTGGCATAGCCGCGTTTTTTCAACTGCGCCACGCGAGTTTCCGCTACATTGAGCATCTCTTTTTTGGTGCCAAACTGGATAGCGCCGGTCGGACAAGTTTTCACGCAGGCCGGTTCCTGGCCCACGCTGACCCGGTCAACGCACAGCGTACATTTGTAGACCCGGTTATCTTCGGGATTAAGCCGGGGAATATTGAACGGGCAGCCAGCAATGCAGTAGCCACAGCCAATACAGTGCTCGGACTGAAAGTCGACAATCCCGTTGGCATACTGAATGATTGCTCCAGCGGATGGACAGGCTTTCAAACAGCCGGGATCGGCGCAGTGCATGCAGCCGTCTTTGCGGATCAGCCATTCCAGCTTGTCGTTCTGGGTGGTTTCGCTAAAGCGCATCACCGTCCAGGACTTAGCGCTGAGATCGGTCGGGTTGTCGTAGACGCCGTTGCAGTAGCCCACTTCATCGCGAATATCGTTCCACTCTGAGCAGGCGACCTGACAGCCTTTACAGCCAATACAGGTAGTGACATCAATTAATTTTGCCACTTCTGCACGGTAATCCCGCGCCTGGGGCGGTGGCGTGATGCTGTTCGTCGCCGAGCGTTTAATAATATCTTGTGATTGCATAGCCATGAGTTCCCTTCCTTACGCTCGCTCGATGTTGACCAGAAACGCTTTATACTCCGGTGTTTGCGAGTTCGCGTCACCCACCGATGGCGTTAACGTATTGGCAAGGAACCCTTTGCGTGTGGCGCCTTCAAAGCCCCAGTGACAAGGGATACCGATAGTATCGACCGGCTTACCATCGATCGTCAGCGTTTGCAGACGTTTGGTGACCACCGCCTTCGCTTTGATAAAGCCGCGTTTCGACATCACTTTCACCGTATCACCTGCCGCAATGCCTTTTTTGCTCGCCAGCGCCTCACCGATTTCGATGAATTGATCGGGTTGAGCAATGGCGTTGAGCAGCGCATGTTTGGTCCAGTGGCGGAACAGTTCGGTAATGGAGTAAGTTGTGGCGACGTACGGGAAGGCATCCGCTTTACCCATATTGGCGATATCGTCATGGTAGATACGCGCAACCGGGCTGGATACGACATCCGGGTGCAGCGGGTTGGTACCAATAGGCGACTCAATGGGTTCGTAATGTTCCGGGAATGGCCCGTCGTTCATTTTGTCGATGGAGAACAGACGCGCTACGCCTTCCGGATTCATGATAAACGGACCAACGTTGCTGCCCGGTGCGGCCTGGCCGTAGTCGGCTACGTCCATACCGACCCATTTTTTGCCATTCCAATGCAGCAGGGTTCGTTTGGGATCCCACGGTTTTCCTGATGGATCGGCCGAAGCGCGATTGTAGAGAATACGGCGGTTGGCAGGCCATGACCACGCCCAGCCCGGTGTGCAGCCCAGACCATACGGATCGCTGTTGTCGCGATTGGCCATCTGGTTGCCTTGTTCTGTCCAGCTTCCGCAGTAGACCCAGCAGAAACTGCTGGTCGAGCCGTCATCGCGCAACTGTGCAAAGCTGCTGAGCTGCTGGCCTTTTTTGGCTATAAGCTGGCCTTTGTCATCATAAAGGTCTTCAAGCGCCTGGCCATTTGCTTCACGCGCAATCTCTTCTGGGTGTGGGTCGTATGGATCTTTATAATTCCAGGCAATATTCAACAAGGGTTGCGGATTCGCTCCACCTTCCTGTTGATACAACTCGCGCAGCCGCATAAACAGGCGACCGAGGATCTTCCCGTCATGTAAGGCTTCACCTGGTGGTTCTGCCGCAGCCCAGTGCCATTGCAACCAACGCCCGGAGTTAGCGATTGAACCATTTTCTTCAGCAAAGCAGGAAGAGGGCAGACGGAAAACTTCGGTCTGAATATCTGCCGGGTTTACATCGTTCATCTCGCCATGATTTTGCCAAAAATTGGACGACTCAGTGACCAGCGGATCGATAACCACCATATATTTCAGTTTTGAAAGCGCGCGAGTTGATTTGTTTTTATCCGGAAACGCCGCCAGCGGATTGAAGCCCTGAACGATGTAACCATTAATCTTCCCTTCGAGCATCAATTCAGCCTGGGTCATTACGTCATACAGGCGATCCCATTTAGGTAGCCAGTCGTAGCCCCAGTTATTTTCCACTGTTGCATTGTCGCCCCAGAAACTTTTCATCATGCTAACAAAGAACTTCGGCGTATTTTGCCAGTAATTGACCTCATTCACGCCTAGCGCAGGCGGCGTGATTTGCGAAATATAGGTCTGGTAGTCAGGCTGTTTTTCCGACGGTAGCGGCATATAGCCTGGCAGGTTCGTCGACAACAAGCCAAGATCGGTATAGCCCTGAATATTGGAGTGGCCACGTAAGGCGTTAACGCCACCGCCCGCCATGCCTATATTGCCCAGTAGCAACTGGAGCATAGCGGCGGCGCGGATAATCTGTGCCCCGGCGGAGTGGTGTGTCCAACCCAGCGCATACAGAATAGTAGCGGTGCGGTCAGGCACGCTGGTGCTGGCGAGAATTTCGCAGATACGATTGAAATCTGCCACTGAGGTCCCACACAACCGGTTAACCATTTCTGGCGTATAGCGGTCGACGTGGGCTTTCAGCAAATTCCACACGCAGCGTGGGTGAGACAATGTTTCATCACGCAGGGCATTACCCTGTTCGTCAAGCTGATAGAACCAGCTCGATTTATCGTACTGGCGTTTTTTGTCGTCATAGCCGCTGAACAAGCCGTCGTCGAACTGATAGTCATCACGGATAATCAGGCTGGCGTTGGTGTAATGGCGCACATAGTCGTGCTGCACCTGGTCGTTTTCCAGCAGATAACGGATTACACCGAGCAGGAATGCGGTGTCGGAACCAGCGCGTATTGGCGCATACAGATCGGCGACGGCGGCGCTACGGTTAA
The DNA here is from genome assembly GCF_030334095.1 of Citrobacter sp. Cf118. NCBI lineage: Bacteria > Pseudomonadati > Pseudomonadota > Gammaproteobacteria > Enterobacterales > Enterobacteriaceae > Citrobacter > Citrobacter sp. Cf118. The sequence continues at coordinate 116,073 of NZ_JAOWES010000087.1, forward strand.
AACGCGGGTCGACTACCACCACGGTGGCGTCATTTTTAGTTTGCGCTTCGACTACCCATTTAAAGCCTACCGGATGTGCCTCAGCGGCATTGCCGCCCATAATAAGCACTACGTTGGCATTTTTAATGTCGACCCAGTTGTTGGTCATCGCACCACGTCCAAACGTTGGTGCAAGAGCAGCAACGGTGGGACCATGACATAACCGTGCCTGACAGTCGATAGCGACCATACCTAGTCCGCGAGCAAATTTACCGTCGAGGATCCCGGTTTCATTACTTGCCGCTGAGGAGCATAGCATGCCCGTGGTGGACCATCGGTTGACGGTAACGCCCTGGGCATTTTTCTCTATAAAGTTGGCATCGCGGTCATCTTTCATGAGTCGGGCAATACGATTAATCGCATCATCCCAGCTAATGCGCTGCCATTTATCCGAACCCGGTGCGCGATATTCGGGATACTGCAGACGGGTTTCACTATGAATATAATCCAGCACGCCAGCGCCTTTAGGGCACAACGATCCACGGCTCACCGGATGATCCGGATCGCCCTCAATATGGTAGATACTTTCTTTGACGTTTTTGGCTGTATCGCCAAGGCTGTACATCAGCATGCCGCAGCCTACTGAGCAGTACGTACAGTTATTACGTGTCTCTTTTGCTTTTAAGAGTTTGTATTGACGGGTTTCCGCGTGAACGGAAAAAGATGATAAGAATCCGAGAGATGCAACAGTTGTTCCTGCCATACCGCCCGCGCAGATTCGAAAGAACTGCCTCCGGCTGAGCTCCATTTTTTTCTCCAGCTTAAACTTAAGACATGAAAAAGTATGGTTATTGTAAGGTTAAATTGTTTTATAAACCATTAACTTTTAGTGGTTATTGACGTGAGAGAATATTAATGCTGTAAGCCTGGGTTATGGATTGGTAAAAATTGATCATGTCAGGTTGGTTGCCGATACGTACGGCGAACTGAATCTTTTTGACGACAACCTAACGCTGTGGCGTAACAGCGATAAACTGATGGAGGTATCTGGGAAAAGGGTAAAGGAACGCTCTACTTTGTCGGACAAGGGATACAGCAACCGTGGGCGATGAAGAGAGACATGCTTTCACCACGTTATACAACGATTTGCTACGAGTAGTTTGATAGCCAAACCGAAAACAAGGAGTTCATTCCACTCAACCGAACTTATCCATAGTCTATATTTTGACCTTTACAGACGATCAAACAAAAATTATAGATTCCTGAATATATAGGCATATAAATAACAAGGTTATAAAGGTCGTGATTTCTACAACACAGGACCTCTGGATATGATGGATAAACTATACCAATATGTTTCAACGAAAGAAAACGTGGGAATAAATCTTTGTCGCATTTCTATTGCCATTGTATTTATGTGGATAGGATTGTTGAAGTTCATTCCCTATGAAGCAGATAGCATCGTTCCTTTTGTAGCTAATAGCCCATTTATGTCTTTCTTTTATAACGATCCGAGTAATTATACTCAGTTCATGAACCATGAAGGCGAATTAATAGAGGCTAACCGCGCATGGCATCATGCGAATAATACTTATGGGTACTCTACCGGACTTGGTATTGTTGAAGTCATTTTTTCATTATTAATTCTTGCTCATTATGTATCACCAAAAATCGGTTTTTGGGGGGCAACACTTGCCTTCTTAACTCCTTTTGTCACTCTGACATTCCTGATATTTACACCAGAAACATGGGTAAGTGGCCAGGATTATCACACCGGATTTCCCTATCTTTCTGGCGCCGGGCGATTGGTCTTAAAAGACACGATAATGATGGCTGCGGGTCTTATTGCGATGGTGCATTCTGCCAAGTGTATCCTTGCACAGAATCAGCACGAGAGAGATTATACCGGCAAAGTATCCGCTGGTCTTAGATAGCTTTCCAGACTATCGTTAAATTAAGGATGTTGTGATGCTTCGGTCTCTAAAAAATATATTTATCACAGTTGCACTGTATCTGCTTATGACGGTAACCAGTCATGCTGCCAACACCGGGAATACCATGATCAAAACGTATAGTACTTATAATTACCAGCAGACCAGAGAGCATCTCATTGCTGCCATTGAGAGTAATAATCTTGTTTTTTTTGGCGAATTTGATCATGCGAAAGAGGCTAAAAATGCTGGACTAACCATGTTACCCACAACAGTCATTATTTTTGGCAATCCTAAAGGTGGCACACCATTAATGCAGGCATATCCTGATATGGCGCTCGATCTTCCCTTTAGAGTATTGATTCGGGAAGAGTCGGATGGACGTGTAGTCGTTGGATATCATCCGGTTGAGATATTACAGACTTATGGACCAGATACTGCGGCAATTCAACCCTTAAAAAATCTGGAAAAATTAGTTCAGAAAGCCATTCAGTGACCTGGCGACCAGGGCTCATCTGACGAGGCCTGGTCGTCACCCCTCATTAAATAGATGTTAGTTTTTTACAATTACATAAAAATTCTGATAGTATACCCCCCTATAGTATAAGGAGGGCGTATGCCGCATTCACCTGGAGATAAAAAACGCATTCTCACCCGTGTACGCCGTATTCGCGGTCAGGTTGATGCGCTTGAGCGCGCACTGGAATCTGGCGAACCATGCCTGGCGATCCTGCAACAAATTGCCGCCGTACGCGGCGCATCCAATGGTCTGATGGGCGAAATGGTTGAGATCCACCTGAAAGATGAACTGGTCAGTGGGGAGACAACACCAGACCAGCGAGCTGTGCGCATGGCTGAGATCGGCCATCTTCTGCGTGCTTATCTAAAATAACACCATCACCTTGCAATAATGGGAAGAGACAAATGAAATCACGTGCAGCAGTTGCATTTGGCCCCGGCCAACCGTTAAAAATTGTTGAAATCGACGTCGCACCACCAAAGAAAGGTGAAGTGCTGGTTAAAATTACCCACACCGGCGTGTGCCATACTGATGCTTTTACCCTCTCAGGCGACGATCCGGAAGGCGTGTTCCCGGCGGTACTGGGCCATGAAGGCGGCGGCATTGTGGTTGAAGTGGGGGAAGGCGTCACCAGCCTGAAACCGGGCGATCATGTGATCCCGCTGTACACCGCAGAGTGCGGCGAGTGCAAGTTCTGTAAATCGGGTAAAACTAACTTGTGTCAGGCCGTGCGGGCGACACAGGGCAAAGGTCTGATGCCTGATGGCACAACGCGCTTCTCGTATAACGGCGAGCCGATTTATCACTATATGGGCACCAGTACCTTCAGCGAATATACCGTTTGCGCAGAGATCTCGCTGGCGAAGGTTAACCCGCAGGCTCCGCTGGATAAAGTGTGTCTGCTGGGATGTGGCGTGACCACCGGTATCGGAGCGGTCCATAACACCGCGAAAGTGAAGGAAGGCGATACCGTAGCCGTATTTGGTCTGGGCGGTATTGGCCTGGCGGTGATTCAGGGCGCGGTGCAGGCAAAAGCCGGGCGTATTCTGGCTGTTGATACCAATCCGGAGAAATTCAAATTGGCTGGTGAAATGGGCGCGACCGATTTCATCAACCCGAACGATTACGATAAGCCTGTGCAGGACGTGATTGTTGAGCTCACCGACGGTGGCGTGGACTTTAGCTTTGAGTGTATCGGCAACGTTAACGTGATGCGTGCGGCGCTGGAGTGTTGCCATAAAGGGTGGGGCGAAAGCATCATCATTGGGGTGGCGGGTGCCGGTCAGGAGATCAAAACACGTCCGTTCCAGTTAGTAACCGGTCGCGTGTGGCGCGGTTCCGCGTTTGGCGGCGTAAAAGGGCGCACTCAGTTGCCGGGTATGGTCGAAGAAGCAATGAGCGGAAAAATTCAGTTAGATCCGTTTATTACGCATCGCCTGCCTCTGGAGCAGATTAACGAAGCGTTCGATTTAATGCATCAGGGTAAATCCATCCGTACTGTTATCCATTTTGGTGATAACTGATTCATTGGCCAGCGGATTTCACCGCTGGCACTTTCCTGAATTTTTTAGAATTATGTTGTGAAAGTGTGACGAATCCGGCGCTTTTCACGGTAAGTAAACTTCCCGGATTGCCGATGACTATCTAACGGGCGTGTTTTCACGCATAAACCCTACAAGAGAGTCGACGGTCATGGACAACACTACATCGATGCAAGCCCTGCATAAACTGGGCTTTCTGCATCAAATCCGACTGGTTCCGCTGTTTTCCTCCATTCTCGGTGGCATCCTTCTGCTATTCGCCTTAAGTTCCGGGCTGGCAGGTTATTTTCTTATGCAGGCCGATCGCGATCAGCGCGATGTAACCGATGAGATTCAGGTCAGGATGGGGTTATCTAACAGCTCTAACCACTTACGCACCGCGCGTATCAACATGATCCATGCTGGTGCGGCGAGCCGTATTGCTGAAATGGATGACATGAAGGCCAATATTGCCGAGGCAGAAAAACGTATTAAGCAATCGCAGGACGGTTTCAATACTTATATGGCTCGTGCGGTGAAAACTACTGCCGGAGAGGCGTTAGACGCTGAACTGAGCGCCAATTTCAAAGCCTATATCGATGGCTTACAGCCTATGCTCAAGTACGCTAAAAACGGCATGTTCGAAGCGATCATCAACCATGAAAATGAACAGGCCAGACCGCTGGACTCTGCTTACAACAAGGTATTGTTAAAGGCGATCGATATTCGTACCGCCAGGGCGAATCAGTTAAGCGAACAGGCGCACCAACGTACACAGCTTGGCATGGCCTTTATGCTGGGGGCATTCGTTCTTGCGCTGGCACTGACCGTGATGACGTTTATTGTTCTGCGCCGTACCGTTATTCATCCTCTGTTACGTGCGGCCCAGCGCATTGAGCAAATTTCAGAAGGGGACCTGACAATGCCAGAGGAACCCACCGGACGCAGCGAAATTGGGCGCCTGAGCCGTCATCTGCAGACAATGCAACGGTCGTTGGCGAAAACAGTGGGCACGGTACGTCAGGGCGCGGAAGAAATCTACCGCGGTACCAGTGAGATTTCGGCGGGTAATACCGATCTGTCTTCACGTACCGAACAACAGGCCGCGGCGATTGAACAAACGGCGGCCAGCATGGAAGAGCTGACGGCTACGGTGAAGCAAAACGCCGACAACGCGCATCATGCGAGTACGCTGGCGGAAGATGCATCCGGCAAGGCCAGCCGGGGCGGTCAGATGGTCTCTGGTGTGGTGAAAACCATGGGCAATATCTCAACGAGCTCGAAGAAAATCTCTGAAATTACCGCCGTTATTAACAGCATTGCCTTCCAGACCAATATCCTGGCGCTGAACGCGGCGGTTGAGGCGGCGCGGGCAGGAGAGCAGGGGCGTGGGTTTGCAGTGGTGGCTAGTGAGGTCCGTACGCTGGCAAGCCGCAGCGCTCAGGCGGCAAAAGAGATAGAAGGATTGATCAGCGAATCAGTCCGATTGATTGACCAGGGCTCTGGAGAAGTCGTCGCGGCGGGCAATACGATGACGGATATTGTCGATGCGGTAAAACGCGTGACCGACATTATGCTGGAAATTGCGGCGGCCTCTGATGAACAAAGCCGGGGCATCGTCCAGGTAAGCCAGGCGATTTCAGAGATGGATAAGGTCACGCAGCAAAACGCCTCATTGGTTGAAGAAGCATCGGCTGCTGCGGCCTCTCTTGAAGAGCAGGCCGCACGCTTAACGGAAGCCGTCGGCACATTCCGTTTAACCGGGACAAGCGCAATAAAACGCGTTCCGGTAACTACTACGCCGGGTCATTCACGTCCGCAGGCGGCAACGGCCAGCGGCGATAATTGGGAAACGTTTTAATCATCAATAAAGGGACCATCTGGTCCCTTTATTTTTGGCATCAAAATGGTACGGTTTTGCGTATTGCGGCGATAAGGGTCTGCGCGGCCTGAGAGAGTTGCACATCGACACGAGTAAGAATCCCGATGGGTTCACCCGCCCCGTGGGTAGGTATCGGCAACGATACCAGCGTCGCCTGGCGTAAATCCTCTCTAACCGCACCTGAAGGGACAAACCATACATAGTCGTAATCAACCGTCAGTTGGCGGGAGAGCGATGCTGAAAGTGTTTCAATGCAGCCTGGCGGCATTTTACAACCCTGACTTTGCAACAATGCTTCTGCGTGCTGGCGAGGCGCGGTTCCTTTTGGCGAAACCACCACCGGCCACTCCATTACCCGACTTAATGTGATGGTTTCCTGCAACAACGGGTGGTTAGGGCGCACGACCAGTTTAAGTGATTCCAGAAACAACAATTCATAATTCAGACCGACCATTAATTCCGGATCGGCCATGCGACCAATGCCGAGATCAATTTCTCCGGACTTTAAACCCGCCAGGATCATTGGGTTACTCATGGTGGCAACCTGCAGCGTGGTCTCCATTTGCTGCTTGTGGAAAGGACCAATTACCGCAGGCAGAATGCCCAGTGCCGCGGTGGGTAAGGCCCCAATCCGTACGACATCAGTCTGCGATTCTTCGCGCTGATTTAACGCTTGCCCGGCAGTGTTGAGCGCATCCAGCACTCTTACCGCGTGGGTAAGAAACTGCTCTCCTGGCAGCGTTAACTGCGCGCCAAGGCGGCCACGCTCAAAGAGCCGGGTCCCGGTCAGTTGCTCCAGTTCATTTAGCGTTTTGGAGAGAGCCGGTTGACTCAGGTTAAGGGTCTCAGCCGCGCGCCCCAACGTTCCCTGCTGTGCAACGGCGACAAAAGTATGAAGATGGCGCAAGCGAATGCGCTGATTGAACAGAACATTTTTTTCCATAAGCGATGTTAAAAACAGAGCCGTATCGGTGACAAGTAAAGTTGTTTGTTTTTGATAACCTGATAGCAAAATATTATTAACATTTATCATGTTTTACTTACAACTGATTTATTTTGCTTGTGTTTTGTACAGCGTTGCTGGGTGGTGGGATCATGGAAGGGAGTATGTTCAGTCGTTATACTTTGGTTATTGTTTACTTTTGAACGATTTCTCTTCACAAGGCACTGATGAATGATACATGTAATAGGGCACCTTAATCCCGATAGCGATGCCATCTGCACCGCCGCAATGACGGCTCGTTGGCTTAGTTTACGTGGCCAGCAGGCGACGGCATGGCGTTTGGGCGAGCCTAACCGCGAAACGCAGTTTATCTTTGAGCATGCGGGGCTGACGATGCCTGAACGGTTGACGTTTGAACTGACCGATCGTGACGTCTGGCTGGTCGATTTCACCGAGCCTGCCCAGGGGCCGGAATCGTTGACAGAAAGTAACGTGGTGGGAATTATCGATCATCACCGACTTGGTGGGTTAGTCACCCGTCTGCCACCGGAAGTGTGGGTGAAGCCCGTCGGCAGTAGCGCAACCCTGCTGTGGCAACTGATGACGGAAGATGAACGTAACCAGTTATCTTCCGCTGAGGCTATTTTACTGCTCGGCGCCGTATTGAGTGACACTGTCACGCTTCGTTCACCAACGACCACCACTGACGATCGCCTGGCGGTTGATGCGCTGGCCCAAAAAACCGGAGTGGATCTTGACGCTTTCAGTCGCGACCTGCAGTCAGCCAAAACAAGCGTGGAAGGGATGAGCGCCCGCGAACTTTTGCAGAAAGACATTAAAACCTTCACCATCCATGGACATTCAGTATGTGTAGCGCAGCTTGAACTGTATGCGCTGCAACAGGTGGATGCGGTGCTGGACGATCTCCGTCAGGAAATGGCGCGCTATGCAGAGGAAAAGAATGCTGCGTTGGTCGTGCTGATGCTTACCGACATCAATCTGGGTGACACCAGCCTGTGGTTTGCTGGAGCAGAACTTTCAGACATTCCGCAACCCTGCAAGGTAGAAGGTATGCTTAGCCGTAAAAAACAGATGCTCCCCTGGCTGGAAAGTCATTTGAAACCCCGTCAGTAGGTACTGTTCATCGTTTATATGGGTGGGAAGTTTACGCGGGGTCACACTTTGTAAATTCTTCCCACCGGAGTCAGCGGTGTTTTCTACACTCCAGGTAATATTCACTGGAGGCATGACATTATGGCGAACACCATCACGGCAGATGAGATTCGGGAACAATTTTCGCAGGCAATGTCAGCAATGTACCAGCAGGAAGTCCCGCAATACGGCACGTTGCTGGAACTTGTCGCTGATGTGAATCTGGCGGTACTGGAAAATAATCCGACGCTGCATGAAAAACTGGCGAATGCGGATGAACTGGCCCGGCTAAACGTTGAGCGCCATGGCGCTATTCGAGTGGGTACCGCGCAGGAGCTTTCTACGCTGCGCCGAATGTTTGCCGTTATGGGCATGTATCCGGTGAGTTATTACGATCTCTCCCAGGCAGGCGTCCCCGTACATTCCACAGCCTTTCGTCCCATCGACGATGCCTCGCTATCGCGCAACCCGTTTCGGGTATTCACCTCGTTATTACGGCTCGAACTAATCGAAAACGCCGCGCTGCGGCAAAAAGCCGCTGAGATCCTCGCGAAACGCGATATTTTCACTCGCCGTTGTCACGAGCTGCTGGATGAATTTGATGCGCAGGGCAGTTTTACATCTGAACAGGCGCAAGAGTTTGTGCATGAAGCGCTGGAAACATTCCGCTGGCATCAGCACGCCACGGTCGATGAAGAGACCTATCATGCATTGCATAACGAACACCGGCTGATTGCTGATGTAGTGTGTTTCCCCGGTTGCCATATCAACCACCTGACGCCGCGTACGCTGGATATCGACCGGGTGCAGTCGATGATGCCGGAATGCGGCATTGAACCGAAAATACTGATTGAAGGGCCGCCACGCCGCGAGGTGCCCATTTTATTACGTCAGACGAGTTTCAAAGCGCTGGAAGAACCGGTGTTGTTTGCCGGTGAAATGCGCGGCACTCACACGGCACGTTTCGGTGAAATCGAACAGCGCGGTGTGGCCCTGACGCCGAAAGGCAGAGCGTTATACGACGAATTGCTGAATAAAGCGGGAACGGGGAAAGACAATCTGACGCACCAGTTACATCTTCAGGAGGTGTTCAAGGCGTTTCCGGACAGTGAGTTTCTGCTGCGCCAGCAGGGACTCGCCTGGTTTCGTTATCGACTGACGCCATCAGGCGAAGCGCATCGCCAGGCAATCCGTCCGGATGACGACCCGCAACCGCTCATTGAGCGAGGGTGGCTGGTTGCGCAACCCATCACTTACGAAGATTTTTTACCGGTGAGCGCCGCAGGGATTTTCCAGTCCAATCTGGGGAATGAAACGCAGGCTCGCAGCCACGGGAATTCCAGCCGCGACGCGTTTGAACAGGCGCTGGGTTGCGCGGTTTATGATGAGTTTGCGCTGTATCAGGAGGCGCAAGAGCGAAGTAAACGTCGGTGTGGTTTACTTTAATGGAATTTACATGGGATTCGGTCTGTTCCCATCGACATAAAATATTTTCGATTTTGTACAGATAATCGGCGACCAACAATTGGATTATTAATGAATTTTGTCTAGAGTGAGCGGTCAGAAATGTGCACTCTCTTGCCGCTGATTTTGACCGGCGCGGGACCATTTACACGACCAGAAGGACTCACTTTCAGGCATGAATCGCAGACGATTTATTAAAGGTTCAATGGCAATGGCCGCCGTGTGCGGAACCAGTGGTATTGCATCACTCTTTTCCCGCGCCGCCTTTGCGGCAGAGTCTGACATTGCAGACGGAAAAACCGTACGTTTTGATTTTTCCGTTCTGCAATCGATGGCCCATGACTTAGCACAGAAACCCTGGGGCGGCGCACCGCGCGCGTTACCGGACACGCTGGCGAAACTGACGCCGCAGGCCTACAACAGCATTCAATATGACGCAGAGCAGTCTCTGTGGAACAACGTTGAAAATCGTCAGCTTGATGCGCAGTTCTTCCACGTGGGAATGGGTTTTCGTCGCCGTGTACGTATGTTCTCGGTTGATGGCAGTACGCATATGGCGCGTGAAATTCACTTCCGTCCGGAACTGTTTAAATATAACGATGCGGGCGTGGATACCAAACAGCTGGAAGGGCAGACTGACCTCGGATTCGCCGGGTTCCGTGTTTTTAAAGCGCCAGAACTGGCCCGCCGCGATGTCGTTTCTTTCCTGGGGGCCAGCTATTTCCGCGCCGTGGATGACACCTATCAGTACGGTTTATCGGCCCGCGGTCTGGCGGTAGATACCTACACCGACAGCAAAGAAGAGTTTCCTGATTTCACCTCTTTCTGGTTCGAGACGGTTAAACCGGGCGCAACCTCCTTTACCGTGTATGCACTTCTCGACAGCCCAAGCGTAACCGGTGCATTCAAGTTCGTGATCCACTGCGAGAAAACGCAGGTGATTATGGATGTACAAAACCACATCTATGCGCGCAAAGACATCAAACAGCTCGGCATTGCGCCGATGACCAGCATGTTCAGCTGCGGCAACAATGAGCGTCGGATGTGCGACACTATTCACCCGCAAATTCATGACTCCGATCGTCTGGCGATGTGGCGGGGCAATGGCGAGTGGATCTGCCGCCCGCTGAATAACCCGCAAAAGCTGCAGTTCAACGCCTATACCGATAACAACCCGAAAGGGTTTGGCTTGCTGCAACTCGATCGCGACTTCTCCCATTACCAGGACATCATGGGCTGGTATAACAAGCGTCCAAGCCTGTGGGTCGAACCGCGAAACCAGTGGGGCAAGGGGACCATCGGCCTGATGGAGATCCCGACGACCGGCGAAACGCTGGATAACGTTGTCTGCTTCTGGCAGCCTGAGAAGAAGATCAAAGCCGGCGATGAGCTGGAATTCAAATATCGCCTGTACTGGAGTGCTCAGCCGCCGGTGCGTTCACCGCTGGCTCGCGTGATGGCGACCCGGACAGGCATGGGCGGTTTTCCGGAAGGATGGGCGCCGGGCGAGCACTACCCGGAAAAATGGGCGCGCCGTTTTGCCGTTGATTTTGTTGGTGGCGATCTAAAAGCTGCTGCGCCGAAAGGCATTGAACCGGTGATTACGCTCTCAAGCGGTGAAGCGAAACAGATTGAGATCCTCTACGTGGAACCAATCGACGGTTATCGCATTCAGTTTGACTGGTATCCGACCTCTGACTCAACCGATCCGGTAGATATGCGTATGTTCCTGCGTTGTCAGGGTGACGCCATCAGCGAAACCTGGCTGTATCAGTACTTCCCACCAGCGCCGGATAAACGTCAGTACGTTGACGACCGCGAGATGCGTTAATCACTCTCTTTACGGCTCTCCTGATGGGGAGCCGTATCTGCATTCATCCTCATAACGACTCTGTACACTATTTACTCGATCCTGTTCGCATTTTTCTGTATGGCAAATGGGTACTCTGTGAGTGTGTATTTCTTATACACGTTCTTGTCCACTAACAGGGAGAAAGTATGTTTCCAGAATACAGAGACCTTATTTCCCGACTGAAATCCGAGAACCCTCGCTTTCTGTCCTTATTCGAAAAACACAACAGCCTTGATCATGAGATCTCCAGACTGGAAGGTTCGGATGGTCGGGGGTATAGCTTGGACATTGTTCGTCTTAAGAAACAGAAACTCCACCTGAAGGAAGATTTGCTCAAAATTTTGCAAAGAGAGAGTGTCAGTGAGAGCTAAGTAGAATGGCGCTTGCTGTGTAAAAGGGCTTCCAGCGAGAAAAGGAAGCCCTTCCTGTTTTAGGTGTTAATCGACTATCACGCGTTTGTTCGTCGCCCCCCAGAGGATCGACATTTCAGTGAACAGCGCGCCGCTAATTTCTTCGACTTCTTCTGCGCTAACCTGCGCATTTCCCTGTTTACCGAACAGCACCACTTCATCGCCAGATGCAACCTGCGGTAAATCGGTCACATCGACGATCACGGTATTCATGGATGTTTTACCCAGTACCGGAACCCGCTGGCCGCGGATCAGCACGTGTCCCGCGTTACTGAATACACGGCGATAACCATCAGCATAACCTGTCGGGATATTGGCCAGAACGGAATCACGTTTAAGGGTATAGGTTCTGTCATATCCGACGGTGTTTCCTTTGGGGTAATGGTTTACCGACGCGATGGCGGATTTAAATGTCATGACGCGTTTGTATTCGGTGCTGGCGATGGTATCGCCATAAAAAATACCGCCAACACGGACCATGTCGAGCCAGGATTCAGGAACGGTCAGGGTGGCGAACGTATTCGCGACATGCAGGGTGACATCTTCGCGTTTAAGCCCGGTAATTTTCAGTACCTGGGCCGATTGCTTATTGAAACGGGCCAGATCGCGTCTAACCACCGCAGCATCTTCTTCCGGGAAATGCGACATGATGCCAACAATTTTCAGGCCGGGTAATGCGGAAATGGCGCGGGCTTCTTCCAGACCTGCAGCGGTACTGACTTCCAGACCGTTACGCGACATACCGCCAGAGTTCAGTGCCAGATGAATACGAATGATTTTACCTTTCTCCTGAGCAATGGCACTCAGACGCTTAGCCATATCCAGATTACCGATCAGCTCTTCGGTATCGAAGTCCGCTGCCTGGCGCATCTCTTTTTCCGTCGCGTTGCGAACGCGCATGAGCTGTGATGTATAGCCTGACTGGCGAACGGTTCTAATCTCCTCATTGCTGGCGATGCCAATACATTGCACGCCGTTTTGCATCATCACCGGTGTTACCAGTGAGAGATCGTGGCCATACGCGTCTCCTTTAAGAATGGCGCACATCCGGGTTTTATCTGCCAGCAGTTGCTGAACTTTATGAATGTTATATTCCAGTGCGCTACGGGAAATTTCCAGCGTGGTATTATCCACGACCTGTTGCTGATTGACTGCAAAGGGAACGGGGCCTGCTTGAGTGGAGGAAACGGGTTGGTGACAGGCGGTAATCAGTAAAAGCGGAATAAGTGCTAAACGACCCAAAGGTGCTGCCATGCTTGCTCCTTAGCAATAAAGTGAAAGTGTTATTGTCATCATTACGGTCTATCCATGAGGGGATACCCGAATCACCAGAGTAACGGGTTCCACGCCAGAGATTCTTTCTAAGTGATTGCTGTTACAGCATAAAAATAAGACTTCCCCGACTCTAAACAGAGTAATATCGGCTACTGCCAGTCAGAAATGCCCCGTTTACGATTGCAAAGGAGATAAACATGTCAGAAATAATAATCGTTAGTGACGCGCTGGAACTGCGTGCCGTCGAAGAACAACACGTCACCCCTCTGCATCAGTTGGTTCTTAAAAATAAAGTCTGGCTCCAGCAGTCGCTGAACTGGCCGCAGTTTGTGACTTCTGTGGAGGACACCCGCAAGAATGTGCAGGGCAATATGATGTTGCACCAGCGCGGCTACGCCAAAATGTTCCTTATTTTCGAACAAGGGGAGGTGGCTGGCGTTATCTCGTTTAACCAGATAGAACCGCTGAACAGAGCCGCTTATATTGGTTATTGGCTGGACGAAGATCACCAGGGCAAAGGTATTCTGTCTCAGGCGCTACAGGCATTGATTCAGCATTATGCGCAGCGCCAGGAGATTCGCCGCTTCGTGATTAAATGTCGTGTAGATAACGTCAAGAGCAACCAGGTGGCGTTGCGCAATGGCTTCCAACTGGAAGGATGCTTACGACAAGCGGAGTTCCTCAATGGCGATTACTATGATGTGAATCTCTATGCCCGCATCATTGATGACTCTTCAGAATAAACCGGCGATAGGGGTGCGCGTAATACGTTGTTCGCCGTTGATCACTTTTGGCCCGCGCAGATGGATCGCATCGCCATCAAAGGCTTCAACTTGGGCCTGACCGGTTATCTCAATATGATGCTCGATCAGCACTTCACCCAGAATACAGGCGTGGCCTTCAATCAGGATGTGCCCATCCAGCAGAATTGGGCCGCCGCGTAATTTTGCATGCCCCCCGACCAGCACATGGTGCTTCAGCACACAGTTACCTTCAACCTCCGCGTGTTCCGCCACCTGCGAGCTATAGCGCAGGGTAGGAATGGCGTCTTCATCAGTTCCGGCGATGACACGCGCATGTCCATAGACTTTAGCGCAATCGCAGATCCAGACATTATTCTCTTCGTTACCTTCTACCCGTGCAAAATCAAAAACTTCAGCCCGATGTTCTATAAAGGCATAGTTAATCATCGCATCACCATAGATCTGCACCTGATGCACCACGCGTGAATTGCTGACTGTCGCCCGATCGTAAATTTGCAGGAGCTGGTCGTTTTCACGAGTTAGTCCTTTGGCGGCGATAATTTCAGAGTCACACACAATGCGCGCATCACCGCAGAGAAGGCACTCACCGCGAACAACAGAATCCCGAATGGTGACGTTGTCACGTATTTGCGCGTTATGGCTGATTTCTGCTCGGTCAATCCAGGCTGCATCACCAATCTGCGCGCCATCTCTGACCACGCTTGCCTGTGTAATACGGGCATTTCCGGATATCGTCGCGCCGGAAAACGCGAGCGCATTCTCATCGTAAATCCAGCAATCGCCACTTTGCGAAAGCACGCTTTCATCATCAATCCAGCCACCGAGCGTACCGGCTTTAACATCATTAAAATCAATGAGCGCAATTATCTGGCGTAGTAATACGCTCTTTTTATTGCCATTATCCTGGTAACTAAAGGCGCGAGGTTCATCGCCCAGACGATATTTGGTCATAGCTCATTTCCATGTTGCGCACCTTAGTTAAACGTAGCAAAGTTTTCCGCACTGGCTAAATTCGTGGAAATTCCATAAAATGCATTTCAAATATACTTTAAAAAATAAACAAAATGAGTAAGAGCAAGCAAAGTGAGCGAGTCCTCAATCTTCCGGCCGGTTATTTTGGCATGGTACTGGGCATCATCGGGATGGGGTTCGCGTGGCGATATGCCAGCCAGGTATGGCCTGTAAGCCACTGGATTGGCGACGGTTTAGTGATCCTCGCGATGGTCATATGGGGATTGTTGACGCTGGCCTTTATTAGTCGTTTACTGCGTTTTCCTCATAGCGTACTGGTGGAAATTCGTCATCCGGTGATGAGCAGTTTTGTCAGTCTGTTTCCGGCTACAACGATGCTGGTCGCGATTGGTTTTGTCCCGTGGTATCGACCGCTGGCGATTGTGTTGTTCAGCATCGGCGTGGTGATACAGCTGGCGTATGCAGCCTGGCAAACGGCTGGATTATGGCGTGGCGAGCACCCGGAAGAGGCCACCACACCGGGTCTGTATCTGCCAACCGTTGCCAATAACTTTATCAGCGCCATGGCCTGTGGTGCGCTTGGCTTCAACGATGCCGGGTTGGTGTTTTTGGGCGCAGGGGTATTTTCCTGGCTCAGCCTCGAGCCGGTTATTCTGCAGCGTTTACGAAGCTGCGGCGAGCTGCCGACGGTTTTACGGACTTCACTTGGTATACAACTGGCGCCTGCGCTGGTCGCCTGTAGCGCGTGGCTTAGTGTGAACGGTGGCGAGGGAGATACGTTAGCCAAAATGCTGTTCGGCTATGGTCTGCTGCAACTTCTGTTTATGCTACGCCTGATGCCGTGGTATTTGTCACAGCCGTTTAATGCGTCTTTCTGGAGCTTCTCGTTCGGCGTATCGGCACTGGCGACTACGGGGCTGCATTTAGGGCACGGCAGCGAGTCAGGTTTTTTTCATACGCTGGCGATCCCGCTGTTTATTTTTACCAATTTTATCATTGCGCTATTACTGATACGTACGTTTGCATTGCTGATGCAGGGAAAACTGCTTATTCGCACCGAACGTGCTGCATTACTGAAATCTGAGGATAAATAATGATCCGTTGTGACGAAAACTACTTTACTGAGAAATATGATTTGACCCGCACGCATTCCGATGTCGTCGACGCGGCAAAAATTGTTGCCCCGGGCAAAACGTTAGATCTGGGCTGCGGGAATGGCCGTAACAGTCTGTACCTGGCGGCCAACGGTTATGACGTTACCGCATGGGACAAGAATCCGATGAGCATCGCCAATCTGGAACGCATTAAAAACGCGGAAGGGCTGACTAATCTGCACGCTGAGGTGGCGGATCTCAATGCGCTAAACTTTGACGGTGAATACGATTTTATTCTTTCTACCGTGGTGATGATGTTCCTGGACGCGAAAACCATCCCGGGCCTGATTGAAAATATGCAGCGCTGCACCAACCCAGGTGGGTATAACCTGATCGTCGCGGCAATGGATACCGATGATTTTCCGTGCACCGTTGGGTTCCCGTTTGCGTTTAAAACAGGGGAGTTACGCCGCTACTACACAGGTTGGGGTCTGCTGAAATATAACGAAGACGTAGGTGAACTTCATCGTACGGATGAGCACGGCAACCGAATTAAACTACGCTTTGCAACAATGCTGGCGCGTAAAACGGTCTGACCTGCCCATTTGTGATAACTCTTTCTACGTTCAGCATTTTTTTCGTGCTGAATATTAAGAAAACGTTAAGATAAAATTGTGCGGGCCTTACCATTTTTAGTTCATCCAAAATGATTTCCTTTTGCTATTATTTCAGATGCATATCTGCAAATACTAAGGGATCGTTCCATGCGTGCTCAAACTTTATTTAAAGTTGCAGTGCTTACGGGTTTACTGGCGTTATCAGGCTGTGCTTCAAAAATTACGCAGCCTGATAAATATTCAGGTTTTTTAAAAGATTACTCCGGCCTGAAGGAAACAAAATCTGCAACCGGACAGCCGGTGCTGCGTTGGGTTGATCCCAACTTTAATGAGTCTAAATACGATAACATCGTTTATAACCCGATCACGTATTATCCGGTTCCTAAACCAACCACCCAGGTCGGTCAGCAGGTTCTTGATAAGCTGTTGAGCTATACCAATACCCAAATGAAAACTGCCCTGGCAAAACGTAAACCGCTGGTTACGACGCCAGGCTCGCGCAGTCTGATTTTCCGCGGGGCAATCACCGGTGTTGCTACCAGCAAAGAAGGGCTGCAGTTCTATGAAGTGGTCCCGGTTGCACTGCTCGTTGCGGGTACGCAAATGGCGACGGGGCACCGTACCATGGACACGCACCTCTTTTTCGAAGGTGAGTTGATTGATGCGGCAACCAATAAACCTGTCATTAAAGTTGTACGTCAGGGTGAAGGTAAAGACCTGAACAACGAAAGTACGCCGATGGCGTTCGAAACGTTGAAGAAAGTTGTTGATGACATGGCGACTGATGCTTCCATGTTTGACGTAAATAAAAAACAATAATAACGAAGAACGCACCATCCCTGGATGGTGCGTTTTTTTATGCCGCCCGGCGACGATATACGAGTTTACCCATCAGCGTTTCTGGTCGGGCAAACATCACCAGATTCCCCAGCAAAATCAATACTAATCCCACAATCGCATTAACCTGCCAGACATACCCTTCATACAACGTAGACAGCGTTAGCGCCACCAGTGGAAAAAGCAGTGTACTGTATGCCGCTTTACTGGGACCAATGCGTCCGACCAGCGTGAAATAGGCGCCGAAGGCGATTACCGAACCAAAAATAGCCAGATACAACAGCGCACTGAGATAACTGAAGGTCCACTGTGGCGTGAAGCTGTCGCCGCGCACCAGCGCAATGGTAGCAATCAACACAGTGCCGTACAGCATCGCCCAACTGTTGGTGGTCATCACCTCGAGACCTTTTTTCTGATGACGCAGACTTATCATATTGCCCAGTGAGAAACCAAAAGTGCCGAGGGCGCTTAAACTAATCCCCAGCAGCAGCGAGTGATTCAACCCGCTGTTGACCAAATCCTGCCAGAACAAGGTGACGATACCTGTCAGCCCCAGCCCGGCGGCAATATAAAAGCGTCCTGGTGGTTTTTGACCAAAAAACAGGTAGCTATTAACCGCATTGAACAGGACCGCCATCGAGAAAATGACGGATTCGAGACCAGTATTGATCCACGCAGCGGCAGTGTAAAAACACCAGAAGTTAAAGCAAAAAACGCATCCACCTTGTAACAGACAAAACAGATGATCGCGTCCGGAAAGCTTACGCAATTTCCCGCTGATCAGCAGGATGGCTATCATCACGGTGCTGGCGATGGCAAAGCGCCAGAAGATGGAAACTGGCGCCGCAACCGGGCCTTGTTGCAGGTAAATCGCAATCCATGTCGTTCCCCAAATCACCACCACCAGGCAGTACAACAGTCCGTTCATACAACTCTCTCTTTTTGGTCTTCAGGCGCACACTGTGCCACGTCGGGTAGCAGGGGGCTTTCATCGGCTTGCGGTGGACTTGCAAAATCTTGCGCTTTTTTTAGTGTAAAGGTGAAAAGGAAGCTGTTAACGATATGTAGCTGATATAGACTGAAAGCCTGCTAACTTATTTTGAATGTGATGGTATGTCTCAGCCCTACGGTGCCTTTGAAAACTTACGCAAACACAATGCCGTGCTGCACGAGTCGGTTGCGTTACATTCGGGGATCCAACTGGCTGCCTGGTCAAACAAGCGCGACACCATTACCCAGTATTGCGATCACCACACGCTAAGTTTATACATCGCGGATGGCTACGAGAGTTATCACAAAACGGCGGGAGGCTGGAAGAATGGCGGCGGACCGGATCGTTTTTGCCTGATGCCAAAAGAGAGTGAGTCCAGTTGGGATATTCGTGACGATCTTTCCTTTGTTCATCTCTATTGTACCGACGCTCACCTGCGCGAAGTGGGTGAAAAAGTCTGGGACAAAAGCCCCTATAGCTTCACGCTGGACGAGCATACTTTTGGCAGCGACCCGGGGATCACGGCGGTTTACCGTCAGTTTTTGCTTGGTAACGACTGGCTGCAACCCGCTAATCACCTCACGCTTAGCGCGGCATCTTCACTACTGTTAACGCATCTGATCCAGCATTACAGCAACGTTCAATGGCGACTTCCCGTTGTCACCGGAGGGCTTGCGCCTGCCACCTTGCGCAACGTGCTGGCCTATATTGAAGCACATCTGGCGTATCCCATAACGTTGAGCGATCTGGCTGGTGAGGCAGCGCTAAGCGAATTCCATTTTGCCAGAATGTTTCGCCAGTCGATGAATATGGCGCCGCATCAGTACGTCATGCAACGCCGTATGGCGCTGGCGCAGCAACTGGTCTGTTATTCATCACGCAGCCTGTCGGATATTGCAATGGCCTGCGGATTTAGCTCGGCGAGTCATTTCAGTAACCGGTTTAAACAAGTGACAGGTAAAACACCAACGCAGCTACGCGCGGCGAAATAACGTCAACACTGCGTAGCAAATACCGCCGACAACCAGCCCCCAGAATGCAGACCCAATGCCAAATACCGTCAGACCACTGGCCGTAACCAGAAAAGTCACGATGGCGGCATCGCGTTCAGCTTCATTATGTAAGGCTTGATATAAACTACCGCTAATCGTGCCGAGTAATGCAAGACCAGCCAGCATCTGGATCCAGCTTACGGGCAGGGCTGCCATCACTCCTGTAACCGAACCGCCAAACACCCCAGCCAGAAGATAGAAGACGCCTGCTGCCGCTGCGGCGAGCCAGCGCCGATTTGCATCCGGATGCGCTTCAGGACTTTGGCAAATTGCGGCGGTTATGGCGGCGATGCAGATGGAATAGACGCCAAAAGGTGAAAATAGCAGCGCCAGTAGACCCGTAAAAACAATCAGAGGGGAAACGGGTAACGAATATCCTGATGCTTTCATGGTCGCAATACCGGGGGCATTTTGCGAAGCCATAGTGACCAGAAATAACGGTAGTGCAATGCTGATACTGTGGGCTAATGAAAAGTGCGGGGTAATAAACGCTGGGATAACCGGTGACAGATTAACATCATTAGTGACAATGTCACCTTTCATCAAGGCGATGGCAATACCCACTAACATCGCAGCGATAACGGCATATCTTGGGGCAATAACTTTTAGCACCAGCCATGCCACCAGCATACTACCGCACAAAATAAGCTCACTGTTCAGGCTATTAAATGCCTGCAAACCAAAACGCAGTAAGATCCCAGCCAACATGGCTGATGCCAGCGAGTGGGGAATGATTTTCATCAGGCGGGCAAACAGTCCGGTTACGCCGCACAGCACAATCAGCGCGTTAGCCACGATAAAAACGCCGATGGCATCCTGAATAGATACCCCGTGCAGGCCCGTCACCAGCAGCGCGGCACCGGGCGTTGACCATGCGGTAAGTACAGGAGCGCGATACCACAATGTCAGCACCAGCGTACTGACCCCCATTGCTAACCCCAGTGCGGTCATCCAACCTGCAATTTGCCCGGTAGTCGCACCTGCGGCGAGTGCCGCTTGCCAGATAATGGCCGCCGAACTGGCATAGCCAACCAGGACCGCCACAAAACCCGATAATACAGTGGGCAGGGGGATGGAGAATGCACGCATATTCACTCCGTGTGCGTTATAACGGTCAATCACTGTAGCACTGTGCGTTATAGCGTACAAGTGCTAAACTGTAGCCCCGAGTAAGGAGAGCGACGAAGGAGAAAATGGACAACTTAACCCACTATCTGGCCACAACGCTCAGGACATTACGTCACCAGCGGGAATGGAGTCTTTCGCGTCTGGCGGAGGAAACTGGCGTCTCAAAAGCGATGCTGGGGCAGATTGAACGTAATGAATCCAGTCCAACGGTGGCGACATTGTGGAAAATTGCCACTGGGCTGAACGTCCCGTTTTCAACGTTTATTTCACCACCAGAGTCAGACGGCACGCTAACATTCGATCCCCAGCAGCAGGCAATGATCGTCACGCCGTTGTTCCCGTGGGATCCTCAACTGTGCTTCGATCATTTTTCGATACTATTGGCGCCCGGCGCGCTCAGTGAATCTACTCCGCATGAGACCGGCGTAATAGAGCACGTGGTGGTGATTAATGGTCTGTTGGATATGTGTATTGAGGGGCAGTGGCGCACCCTTAAATCTGGTGAGGGTGTCCGTTTCGCCGGAGATATGGCACACAGTTACCGTAACAGCAGCGAACAAACGGTGCACTTTCATTCGCTGATCCATTACCCGCGCAGTTAATCGGGAAAACTATTCCGAAAAGCTGCGCTTGTGACTACAATAGCCGCCATTTTTACCGCTTGTGGATGGTAACAACTGTATGCGCCAGCAGCCTCATCACCTTGAATTGTTAAGCCCGGCTCGGGATACCGCCATTGCGCGCGAAGCCATTTTGCACGGCGCAGACGCCGTTTACATTGGTGGACCGGGTTTTGGCGCGCGCCATAACGCCAGTAATAGCCTGAAAGATATCGCCGAACTGGTGCCTTTCGCCCATCGCTATGGGGCGAAAATCTTTGTGACGCTAAATACTATCTTGCACGATGATGAACTGGAACCCGCGCAGCGGTTAATTACCGATTTGTATCAGACCGGTGTTGATGCTCTGATCGTACAGGATATGGGGATTCTGGAACTGGATATTCCCCCGATTGAACTGCATGCCAGCACCCAATGTGATATTCGCAGCGTTGAGAAGGCGAAATTTCTTGCTGATGTCGGATTCAGCCAGATTGTCCTTGCGCGCGAACTGAGCCTTGAGCAAATTAACGCCATCCATCAGGCTACCGATGCGACCATTGAGTTTTTCATTCACGGCGCGCTGTGCGTTGCCTATTCAGGTCAGTGTTATATTTCACATGCGCAAACCGGACGCAGTGCTAACCGTGGCGACTGTTCCCAGGCTTGCCGTCTGCCGTATACCCTGAAAGACGATCAGGGACGCGTGGTGTCCTATGAAAAACACCTGCTGTCGATGAAAGACAACGATCAGACCGCCAACCTCGGCGCATTGATTGACGCAGGTGTGCGTTCCTTCAAAATTGAAGGGCGCTATAAGGACATGAGTTATGTAAAGAATATTACCGCGCATTATCGCCAGATGCTCGATGCCATCATTGAAGAGCGCGGCGACCTGGCCCGTTCATCAGCGGGACGTACCGAACATTTCTTTACCCCATCCACGGAGAAAACCTTCCATCGTGGCAGCACCGATTATTTTGTGAATGCCCGTAAAGGGGATATCGGCGCATTCGACTCACCAAAGTTTATCGGTTTGCCGGTCGGCGAAGTCCTGAAGGTGGCGAAAGATCATCTCGATGTTGAGGTGGCAGAACCGCTGGCTAACGGGGATGGCCTGAACGTGTTAATCAAACGTGAGGTTGTTGGATTCCGCGCCAACACCGTGGAAAAAACGGGGAACAATCGTTATCGGGTATGGCCGAATGAAATGCCTGCCGATCTGCACAAAGTGCGTCCGCATCATCCGCTGAATCGCAACCTCGATCATAACTGGCAGCAAGCGTTAACCAAAACCTCCAGCGAACGCCGTGTTGCGATCGATATTGAGCTCGGCGGCTGGCAGGAGCAGTTGATTCTGACGCTCACCAGTGAAGAGGGCGTGAGCATTACCCATACGCTGGATGGCCAGTTTGAGGAAGCGAACAATGCGGAAAAAGCGTTGAGTAACCTACAGGACGGACTGGCAAAACTTGGGCAGACGATGTACTACGCCCGCAATATTCAGGTGAATCTGCCGGGCGCGCTGTTCGTGCCAAACGGTCAACTAAATCAGTTACGACGTGAAGCCGTTGATATGCTGGATGCAGCGCGCCTGCAAAGCTATAAGCGCGGTAGCCGCAAACCAGTATCCCAGCCTGCGCCGGTTTATCCGCAAACGCACTTGAGTTTCCTGGCTAACGTCTACAACCAAAAAGCGCGTGAGTTTTATCACCGTTATGGCGTTCAGTTGATTGATGCAGCCTATGAAGCGCATGAAGAAAAGGGCGAAGTACCGGTGATGATCACTAAACATTGCCTGCGTTTCGCCTTTAACCTCTGTCCGAAACAGGCGAAAGGGAACATCAAGAGCTGGAAAGCGACACCGATGCAACTGGTTAACGGCGATGAAGTCCTGACGCTGAAATTTGATTGCCGACCGTGCGAAATGCACGTGATCGGCAAGATGAAACATCACATTCTGAAGATGCCGTTGCCGGGTAGCGTTGTGGCTTCGGTCAGTCCGGAAGAACTGATGAAGACACTGCCGAAGCGTAAAGGTTAATCGTTAGCTCAGATGCGTATCGGGTTTGCGTGATTTTTGCCAGTGATGGTGTTCACGAAGATCGGCGGCGGATTCTTCCGCCGTCACTCGCAGCTCATCGCTGTCGGCCGTGTGTCGTAGTAAATGATCGGCATCCTGCACCTGAAGATATTCATGTCCCTGATTAGTAGCGAAAAGTTGACCGGAAAAAAGCGCGCTGGCCAGCAATAACACTGTTAACCCTTTCTTAAACATCATGCACCCTCTGGTACGTTAGCTGCGGAATTGGCGATAATTTCGCCTGGTGACTATTCAATATTTTAATCGGGATAATGACAATCTCTGTTTTGTCATTTCGATGTTTTTTACATTTTTGTTTAGTCGATGTTGGGTTTTGTAACACCCGGGCAGTGCAGCGCTGCCCGGGTGTTATCACGGAGAGATTCAGGACTTAAATCCGGCGGCCGTCATCAGGAGACGAAAGAACATGCCAACAGCGGCGAGGGCCAGCACGCTGCCGCCCCAGAGGATCACCAGCCACATCAGGCGTTTCCAGATTGTTTGTTGCATCAATGATACCCCTCACCATGTTGAACTTTGCCGCGGAAAACGTAGTAGCTCCAGAAGGTGTACACCAGGATTATCGGGATAATCAGCAGTGCGCCAACCAACATAAAGCCCTGACTTTGTGCCGGAGCCGCCGCTTGCCAGAGCGTAATGGACGGCGGAATGATGTGTGGCCAGATACTGATCCCCAGTCCGCTAAACCCGAGGAAAATCAGCCCCAGTGTCAATACAAAAGGCAGCGTATGGCAGTTATGTTGCCCCAGTGAACGCCACAGCCAGATACTGATAAGCGCAACCAGCAGCGGAACCGGCATCAGGAACCACAGGTTGGGCAGACTAAACCAACGCTCGGCAATCGCGCTATGCGCCAGTGGTGTCCACAGGCTGATAATGGCAATCACAATCAACATTGCCAGCAGCAGTTTTTTGGCCACGCAACGCATGTTATCCTGCAACGGATTTTCACTTTTCATCACCAGCCATGTCGCCCCCAGCAGGGCATAGGCTACAACCAGGCCAACGCCGCAGAACAACGTGAACGGGGTCAACCAGTCGAAAGGACCGCCGCTGTAGCTGCGTCCGGTAACGGAAAATCCGTTGAGTACGGCACCCACCACCACGCCCTGGGTGAATGTCGCCAGGATTGAACCGCTGAGAAAGGCTTTATCCCAGAATGGTCGATGCGCCGGCGTGGCCTTGAAGCGAAACTCAAACGCGACGCCGCGAAAAATCAGGCCGATTAGCATCAGGGTCAACGGGATCGTCAGCGCATCGACAATCACCGCATAGGCCAGCGGGAACGCGCCAAATAACCCGGCCCCGCCCAACACCAGCCAGGTTTCATTCCCATCCCATACGGGAGCGACGCTGTTAACCATCACATCGCGGTCATCAGCGTCCTGAATCGCGGGGAATAAAATGCCAATCCCGAGATCAAAACCGTCCATCACGATATACATCAGCGTGGCGAATACGATAATCACAAACCAGATAACTGATAAATCGATACCCATTAGCGATGAGCCTCCGGTTGAGAATCAAGGACGGCAGCCGAAAGCGGCCGGGCAGGCGTGCCGGTTGGCGGAATTGTTGAGTCATCTTCATGTGGCCCCTTGCGGATCAGGCGTATCATGTAGCTGTAACCCACACCAAACACTGAGCTGTACACCACAAAGAAGGACAGCAGGCTGATGCTCATATGTAAATCACCATGTGCGGAAACCGCATCCGCCGTACGTTGCAGACCGTAAACCACCCACGGTTGACGGCCAACTTCAGTGGTCACCCAACCGGCAAGGATGGCAATCAGACCTGAGGGGCCCATCCACAAGGCAAAGCGCAGGAAAGGGCGAGAGGTGTATAAACGCTGCTTATAGCGCAGCCACAGGGCAAAAGCGCCCAGCAGGATCATCAGCATGCCTAGCCCGGCCATTATGCGAAACGACCAGAACACCATAGTTGAGTTAGGCCTGTCTTCTTTAGGAAACTCTTTTAGTGCCGGGACCTGTTTATCCAGACTATGGGTCAGAATCAGACTGCCCAGCGCCGGGATTTCCAGCCCATAGCGAGTGCGCTCTTGCTCCATATCCGGCCAGCCGAAGAGTAGTAGCGGGGTTGGTTCGCCGGGCGGATTTTCCCAGTGCCCTTCAATCGCAGCAATTTTTGCCGGCTGATGCTTCAGCGTATTCAAACCGTGCATATCGCCAATCAAAGCCTGCAGCGGGGCGACGATTAACGTCATCCATAGCGCCATTGAGAACATTGCGCGAATAGCCGGGGTGTTATTCCCGCGCAATAAATGCCATGCACCTGACGCTGCAACAAACAACGCGCTGCTGAGGAAAGCGGCAACGGACATATGCAGTAAACGATAAGGGAATGAAGGATTGAAAATAACGGCGAACCAGTCAACGGGAACGACCTGGCCGTTAACTATTTCATAGCCTTGCGGTGTCTGCATCCAGCTGTTAGAGGCGAGGATCCAGAAGGTTGAAATAATGGTACCCAGTGCGACCATGCAGGTGGCAAAGAAGTGAAGCCCTGGGCCAACCCGGTTCCAGCCAAACAGCATTACCCCGAGAAAACCTGCTTCAAGGAAGAAGGCGGTGAGCACTTCATAGGTCAGAAGCGGCCCGGTGATGCTACCGGCGAACTCGGAAAAACCACTCCAGTTGGTACCGAACTGATAAGCCATCACCAGCCCGGAAACTATACCCATACCAAAGTTTACGGCGAATATTTTCGACCAGAAATGGTATAGCGAACGCCAGGTGGGATTTTTCGTCTTTAGCCATAACCCCTCAAGTACTGCCAGATAACTGGCGAGGCCGATGGTAATGGCCGGAAAGATGATGTGAAAGGATACCGTAAACGCGAACTGGATCCTCGCCAGGTGAAACGCGTCAAGACCGAACATGCTTAACTCCGCAGGCAAAATTGATTTGGCGCAATTCTAAGCCTGAGAAGCAATGCGGGGCAGAAACAGAACAGTTCTTTTTAACCATAACAGTTGCAGTGCTGTTATAGGTTGTACACGCTGATATGAAATCTGGAAGCTGGATTCCTGTTATTAAATAGCGTCCTCCCCACGTTAGTGATTTTGCGATATTAATAGCAAGGTAATTAAAAGGTAATCATAAATGTTTACTTTGTGTGTATAATAGACGACAGGGAGGCGCAGTGAAGCAAAGTGAGTTTAGACGCTGGCTTGAATCTCAGGGAGTTGCTGTTACAAACGGCTCAAATCATCTGAAACTGAGATACCAGGGAAGGCGTAGCGTTATGCCCAGACATCCAGGTGATGAAATAAAAGAAGCCTTGCGAAAAGCGATTATTAAGCAGCTTGACTTACAGTAATCATCATCACTACAAGGTTGATTATATGAGAGATTTTGAAAATCCTATGCGTTATCCTGTTACTCTAACTCCGGCAGTGGAAGGTGGGTTTGTGGTTTCTTTCCCGGATATTCCGGAAGCATTAACTCAGGGAAATACTCGCCATGACGCTTTGCAGGCCGCGCGGGCGGCATTGATTACCGCTTTTGAATTCTATTTCGACGACAACGAGGCGATTCCACTCCCTTCGGCGGTTAGCGCTGAAGATGACTACGTAGAAATACCGCTGAGCGTTGCGTCTAAGGTTCTTCTGCTGAATGCCTTCCTTGAATCAAAAATCACCCAGCAGGAGCTGGCGAACAGGATCGGCAGACCTAAGCAGGAGATCACCCGTTTATTTGATTTAAAGCACACGACAAAAATTGATGCCGTGCAGATTGCTGCGCGCGCCTTAGGCAAAGAGCTGGCGTTAACGATGTTGTAAAACTGTTAACTATAACAGTTATAAAAAACACCCTGATTATGTAAACTGATATACACAGTGATTGTCACCGACACCGGTAATCAGGATCAAAAATGAAAAAGTACCAGCGACTGGCAGAGCAAATTCGCGATCAAATTGCGTCTGGCGTATGGCAGCCAGGCGATCGCTTGCCTTCCTTGCGTGAGCAAGTGGTCAGCAGCGGAATGAGTTTTATGACCGTCGGACACGCATACCAGTTGCTGGAAAGCCAGGGGCGGATTATCGCCCGGCCGCAGTCTGGTTATTATGTCGCCGCGCGCCCCGAACGTGAACTGGCAGCGCCGCAGGTGCAGGTCACGCGCGACGAAGCGGTGGATATCAATACCTATATTTTTGATATGTTGCAGGCCAGCCGGGATGCGTCAGTGATGCCCTTTGCCTCCGCATTCCCCGACCCGCGTCTGTTTCCACTTCAACAGTTGAACCGCTCGTTGGCGCAGGTGAGTAAAACCGCCACCGCCATGAGTGTGATTGAAAACCTGCCCCCGGGGAATGCTGAGCTGCGTCATGCCATTGCCCGTCGCTATGCTCAACAGGGGATGACCATTTCACCGGACGAAATCGTCATCACCACCGGCGCGCTGGAAGCCCTCAACCTGAGCCTGCAAGCAGTCACTGAACCGGGTGACTGGGTGATTGTCGAAAACCCCTGTTTTTATGGGGCGTTGCAGGCCCTGGAGCGATTACGTCTGAAGGCGCTGTCGGTAGCCACCGACGTTAACGAGGGGATCGATCTTGCCGCGTTGGAGCAGGCGTTGCAGGAATATCCGGTAAAAGCCTGCTGGCTAATGACCAACAGCCAAAATCCGCTGGGTTTTACGCTCAGCGCAGAGAAAAAGGCGCGTCTGGTTGCCTTGCTGGAAAAATACCACGTAATGCTGATTGAAGATGATGTTTACAGCGAGCTGTACTTTGGCCGCGAAAAACCGCTACCAGCCAAAGCCTGGGATCGCGCCGACAGCGTTCTGCATTGTTCGTCTTTCTCGAAGTGTCTGGTGCCAGGATTTCGTATTGGCTGGGTGGCAGCAGGGAAACATGCCCGGCGTATTCAGCGACTCCAGCTAATGAGTACTTTATCTACCAGTTCGCCCATGCAGCTTGCACTTGTTGATTATCTTTCAACCCGGCGCTATGACGCGCATTTGCGACGCTTGCGTCGGCAACTGGCGGAACGTAAACAACAGGCCTGGCAAACGCTGCTGCGTCATCTTCCGGCGGAAGTCAAAATTCACCACAACGACAGTGGTTATTTTCTGTGGCTGGAGCTGCCGGAACCGCTTGATGCTGGTGTGCTCAGTACCCATGCGCTGGCACACCACATCAGCATTGCGCCGGGGAAAATGTTCTCGACCTCGGGAAGCTGGACACGTTTTTTTCGTTTTAATACTGCATGGCACTGGGGAGAGCGCGAAGAGCAGGCCGTAAAACAGCTTGGCAAATTAATTCGTGAAATGATGAAATAAACCATAACGCGCTATTCAATATAAATGAATAGCGCATTCTTATTTTCGAAATAGTGAATGCTGAACCACGGTATTATTTATATCGGGTGCGGCCATACAAAATATCAATAGTTAATACTATTGCCACCTCTGCGTCTAACTCCTTGTCTATACTCCAGAAGATTACCCCCAGGTCAGAGTCTGTAGCGTAATGAGCGTTAGCTCACAACCTGATTAAATTTCCTTGCACCAGCAGGAACGCTTACCACACCCCGACTATTTTTAGAAAAGGACATATATTTACGGCAAGGCTGCCGCTCAATATTTTTTCGACAGGAGTAAGACGTTATGAGCAAGCAACTTGCCCTCAGTAGCCTGTGTGCCTTCAGCATGACGCTGATGACTGCGCAGGCAGCCGAACCCCCCACATCATTAGATAAACCGGAAGGCCGCCTGGATATTATTGCCTGGCCGGGTTATATCGAACGTGGGCAAACCGATAAACAATATGACTGGGTCTCGCAGTTTGAGAAAGATACCGGCTGTGCGGTCAATGTAAAAACGGCGGCCACCTCTGATGAGATGGTCAGCCTGATGGCTAAAGGCGGTTACGATCTGGTAACCGCTTCTGGTGATGCCTCACTGCGCCTGATAATGGGAAAACGCGTTCAGCCGATTAATACTGCGCTGATCCCTAACTGGAAAACCCTTGATCCGCGAGTGGTAAAAGGGGAGTGGTTTAACGTTGGCGGTAAAGTTTACGGTTCGCCATACCAGTGGGGACCAAACCTGCTGATGTATAACACCAAAACCTTCCCAACGCCGCCGGACAGCTGGAACGTGGTATTCGTTGAACAAAATCTGCCTGACGGGAAAAGCAATAAAGGTCGCGTTCAGGCTTACGATGGCCCGATCTATATTGCCGACGCCGCATTATTCGTTAAAGCCACCCAGCCGCAGTTGGGTATTACCGACCCCTATCAGCTCACTGAAAAACAGTATCAGGCGGTGATCAAAGTCCTGAGCGATCAGCACGCGTTGATCCATCGCTATTGGCACGATACCACCGTGCAAATGAGCGATTTCAAAAACGAAGGCGTAGTGGCGTCAAGCGCCTGGCCTTATCAGGCTAACGCCTTGAAAGGCGAAGGTCAGCCAATTGCCACGGTCTTCCCAAAAGAGGGGGTTACCGGATGGGCTGATACCACCATGCTGCACAGTGAAGCGAAACACCCGGTTTGCGCTTACAAATGGATGAACTGGTCATTAACCCCGAAAGTACAGGGCGACGTAGCGGCCTGGTTTGGTTCTCTGCCAGTGGTGCCTGAAGGTTGTAAAGCCAGCCCGTTACTGGGTGAAAAAGGCTGTGAAACCAACGGCTATAGCTATTTCGACAAAATTGCCTTCTGGAAAACGCCGATTGCCGAAGGTGGAAAATTCGTTCCTTACAGTCGCTGGACGCAGGATTACATCGCCATTATGGGTGGTCGTTAATTCCGCTGGGGGTTTTATGACGTACGCAGTGGAGTTTCATAACGTCTCGCGTTTGTATGGGGATGTTCGTGCAGTGGATGGGGTGAGTATTGCGATTAACGACGGTGAGTTTTTCTCTATGCTGGGGCCATCCGGCTCCGGCAAGACCACCTGTCTGCGCCTGATTGCCGGGTTTGAGCAACTGTCAGGCGGTGCAATCACTATTTTTGGTAAACAGGCCAGCGAATTGCCGCCCTGGGAACGGGACGTCAATACGGTATTTCAGGATTACGCGTTATTCCCGCACATGTCGATCCTCGACAACGTCGCCTATGGGCTGATGGTTAAAGGCATTGATAAAAAACAACGCCACGCGAAAGCACGTGAAGCACTGGATAAGGTCGCACTCGGTTTTGTTTATGAACGTAAACCGTCGCAGCTTTCCGGTGGGCAACGTCAGCGTGTGGCGATTGCCCGGGCGCTGGTCAATGAACCGCGCGTCCTGCTGTTGGATGAACCGCTCGGGGCATTGGATCTCAAACTGCGTGAGCAGATGCAGCTGGAGCTGAAAAAATTACAGCAATCCCTTGGCATCACCTTCATCTTTGTCACCCACGATCAGGGTGAAGCCCTGTCGATGTCCGATCGGGTGGCGGTGTTTAATAACGGTCGCATCGAACAGGTGGATTCTCCGCGTGAACTTTACATGCGTCCGCGGACGCCGTTTGTGGCAAGTTTCGTCGGAACGTCAAATGTCTTTGATGCGACGATGTCGGCGAACGTTTGTGGGCTACAGGGTATGTTCTCCCTACGTCCCGAACATATTCGCTTGAATGATGACGGAGGAGAAGTCCAGGCCCGGGGTGTTATTCAGGCGGTGCAGTATCAGGGGGCGGCGACGCGGTTTGAGCTGAAACTTGCCGGAGGGGAAAAACTGCTGGTTAGCCAGGCGAACCTGACGGGAGAAATGCTACCGTCAACGTTGTCGCCGGGTCAGCAGGTGATGGCATCGTGGTCCCGCGACGTGATGGTACCGCTGGTTGAGGAGAGGTGAATGGCTATGAACGTCTTACATTCGCCTCCACAGTCGACAAGCCTGAACCGGATCTCAGGTTACTTCTGGCGTAATCCGGGGATGGGGCTGTTTTTGCTGCTCCTTGGACCACTGATGTGGTTTGGCATTGTCTACTTCGGCTCATTACTGACGCTGTTGTGGCAAGGTTTTTATACCTTCGACGATTTCACTATGTCGGTCACGCCGGACCTGACGCTGGCGAATTTGCAGGCGCTGTTTAATCCTGCTAACTACGACATCATTTTGCGTACCCTGACGATGGCGGTGGCGGTCACCATTGCCAGCGCGATTCTGGCGTTTCCGATGGCGTGGTATATGGCTCGCTATACCAGCGGCAAAATGAAAGCCTTTTTTTACATTGCCGTAATGTTGCCAATGTGGGCCAGTTACATCGTTAAAGCCTATGCGTGGACGCTGCTGTTAGTTAAAGACGGTGTGGCGCAGTGGTTTTTAACCCATCTTGGGCTGGAGCCGCTACTGCTTTCGTTCCTGACGCTGCCTGCGGTAGGCGGCAATACGTTGTCGACTTCAGGCTTAGGGCGCTTTCTGGTGTTCGTATACATCTGGCTGCCGTTTATGATCCTGCCGGTACAGGCCGCACTGGAGAGACTTCCGCCGTCACTGTTACAGGCCTCCGCTGATTTGGGGGCGCGTCCGCGTCAAACCTTCCGCTATGTGGTTCTTCCGCTGGCAATACCCGGTATCGCTGCGGGATCTATCTTTACCTTCTCTCTGACGTTGGGCGACTTTATCGTGCCACAGTTGGTGGGACCACCGGGCTATTTCATCGGCAACATGGTGTATTCGCAACAAGGGGCGATCGGCAATATGCCGATGGCGGCGGCATTTACTCTGGTGCCGATTGTGTTAATCGCACTGTATCTGGCGTTCGTGAAGCGTCTGGGAGCTTTTGATGCACTCTGAACGCGCGCCCTGGTTACTCAAACTGGCGGCATGGGGTGGGGTTATTTTCCTGCACTTTCCCATCCTCATCATCGCCACCTATGCTTTTAATACTGAGGAGGCTGCTTTTAGTTTCCCACCGCAGGGATTAACGCTGAAGTGGTTTAGCGTTGCGGCGCAGCGTAGCGATATCCTGGAGTCTGTGACGTTGTCACTTAAGATCGCTGCGTTGTCGACCGCTATTGCTCTTGTTCTGGGGACGCTGGCCGCGGCCGCGCTGTGGCGTAGGGACTTTTTTGGCAAAAGTGCAATATCGCTGTTGCTACTGTTGCCGATCGCGCTGCCTGGCATTATTACCGGCCTTGCGCTGTTGACGGCGTTTAAAACCATCAACCTGGAACCGGGTTTTCTCACGATCGTAGTGGGCCATGCGACGTTTTGCGTGGTGGTGGTGTTTAACAACGTTGTGGCGCGTTTTCGCCGTACCTCATGGAGTCTGGTTGAAGCGTCTATGGATCTTGGCGCCAACGGCTGGCAAACCTTTCGTTACGTCGTGCTGCCCAATCTGGCATCGGCACTACTGGCGGGCGGGATGCTGGCGTTTGCCTTGTCGTTTGATGAAATCATCGTGACAACGTTCACCGCCGGACATGAAAGAACACTTCCTCTGTGGCTGCTCAATCAATTGGGCCGTCCACGGGATGTGCCGGTCACCAACGTTGTGGCATTGCTGGTAATGCTGGTGACAACACTGCCAATTTTAGGGGCCTGGTGGCTAACGCGTGAAGGCGACACTCTCGCCGGAAACGGTAAATAAACGACGATATGGGAAATTGCTATGCAACATCAATTACTGATTAATGGCGAGCTGGTCAACGGTGAAGGTGAAAAGCAGCCAGTCTATAACCCTGCCACTGGTGAACTCATTCTGGAGATTGCCGAGGCGTCAGCCATGCAGGTTGATGCCGCGGTGCGTGCGGCAGACACCGCGTTTGCCACCTGGGGGCAAACCACGCCGAAAGTCCGCTCTGAATTGCTGCTGAAACTGGCGGACGCTATTGCCGATAACGCGCAAACCTTCGCTGAGCTGGAATCACTTAACTGCGGTAAGCCACTGCACTGTGTCCTCAACGATGAAATTCCAGCTATTGTCGACGTTTTTCGCTTCTTTGCCGGGGCTGCTCGAACTCTGCAAGGACAGGCGGCCGGAGAGTATCTGGAAGGACATACGTCGATGATTCGCCGTGATCCGCTGGGCGTGGTGGCCTCTATTGCACCGTGGAACTATCCGTTGATGATGGCGGCGTGGAAGCTGGCTCCAGCGTTGGCAGCGGGAAACTGTGTGGTGATTAAACCATCAGAAATTACCCCGCTGACGGCGCTTAAATTGGCCGAATTTGCCAAAGATATTTACCCGGCTGGCGTTATCAACGTCCTGTTTGGTCGCGGTAAAACGGTGGGCGATCCGCTGACCGGCCATGAAAAAGTCCGCATGGTTTCTCTGACTGGCTCCATTGCAACCGGTGAACACATTATTCAGCACACCGCGCCGTCAATTAAGCGCACACATATGGAACTGGGCGGCAAAGCCCCGGTGATCATTTTTGATGATGCCGATCTGGATGCGGTAGTGAGCGGCGTGCGGACCTTTGGTTATTACAATGCCGGGCAAGACTGTACCGCCGCTTGTCGAATCTATGCCCAAAAAGGCATTTATGACGCGTTGGTTGAGAAACTCGGCGCCGCGGTTGCCAGCCTGAAAATTGGTGCGCCGAACGACGAATCGACGGAACTGGGACCGGTAAGTTCGCAGGCACATCTTGATCGCGTTTCTAAAGCGGTCGATGAGGCCAAAGCCCTGGGGCATATCAAAGTTATCACCGGCGGCAAGAAAGTGGATGGCGCAGGCTACTACTTTGCCCCAACGCTGCTGGCCGGGGCGAAGCAAGAAGATGCCATCGTGCAGCGGGAAGTTTTCGGCCCGGTGGTCAGCGTGACCGTATTTGATGATGAAGACCAGGTGCTGGCGTGGGCAAATGATTCGAAATACGGACTGGCATCTTCCGTCTGGACCCGGGATGTTGGGCGTGCGCATCGCTTTAGCGCTCGCCTGCAATATGGTTGCACCTGGGTCAATACCCATTTCACGCTGGTTAGCGAGATGCCGCACGGTGGGCAAAAACAGTCTGGGTATGGCAAGGATATGTCGGTTTATGGGCTGGAAGATTACACGATTGTTCGCCATGTCATGATCAAGCATGAGTAATCTTTTAAGCGCGAGCGGTAAATGGGGCACGGATAGCTAAATCTCGGCAAACGTGTGCCTATACTATTCGCGCCACTGGCCTCGTCGCCATCGGACGGCGGTAAGTTGGAAATATCCGCGAGGTCAGGCTAATTGATAAAATAAAGCCCCAGCATATTGCCGGGGCTTTGTGCTTTCAGGAGCGCCATCGGGTTTATCAGCGGCCCAGGCTGCAAAGCCAGGCGAGTAGGGCACAGACGCTCAGTACTAGCCCCAGTTGTTGCACCATGCCTGCAAATCCCAGCATCATTCCCAGCAACAGGTAATAGCTTAATCCAAACAATGCCCCCGCGGCTCCGGCCTGTTCTCGATAATGACGCAGCGCCTGACTCAGCACATTGGGAATGGCGATACCATAGGCAATCACCACGCCGAATACCGGAATCAGGATCCACGCAGAGTGCTGTAAGCACCACGCTACGAGACCTGACAACGCTGCCAGCGCACAGGCATAACGTACCAGTTGCTCCGGCGTCAGACCTGTCGTTAACAGTCTTTGGTTCAGCAGGCTACCCGACAGAGAAGCAAACGCAAGTAGCAACCCCGTCAAGCCAAAGGCTCTGGAACTCCATCCCAGTTGCCCAAAAAGAAACGGCGCCAGGCTGTAATAGCTAAACAGCATGGTGTTCAGTAGAGCAACCAGCATGGCGTTTTTCCACAGCTCATAGTCACGCGCCATGCGGGAGAGTAGCGCAGCAAGCCTTGGTCTGAGCGTATGTTCGGGCCGGGTTTCTGGCAGCATGGTTATGGTCAGCATCAGCAGTAGTAGCGCCAGCAGCACAAGGGCAACAAATACCCCGGTATGACCATACAAACTGACCAACCATCCTCCGCTTAGCAGACCGAAAACCGGACTCAATGCCAACGCGGCGCCCATCACAGAAAAGACGCGGGATAGCGCAGTTGATTCATAGCTGTCCCTTAGCATGGTCTGTACCACTACAGATCCGGCAGCCGCTCCAATGGCCGAGACCATCCGTGCCAGCAGCAGAACGCTGAAATCAGTGGCAACAACGGCCATGAGGGAACCCGTGGCGTAGCGCAGGAGTCCAGCCATCATCGCCCGGCGTCGTCCGATGCAGTCGCTCAGCCATCCCCACATCGCCACGCCGACGGCGAAGGCAACAAAATAAACGGAGAGTGTTTGAGCCGCGCGCTCACTGCTGACGTGATAAGACGTCGCAATACCTGGCAATGCCGGGCTGTAAATGGTTTCCACCAGTTGTGGAAACATAATCAGGAGTGTGAGAAGCCACAGCGGCGGTCGATGAAGTGTGTTCATAGCAATATCCAGAGAAACAGAAAACAGGCGGGCATTATTGCTGAAAGGAAAATGTCGCATTACCATTATAAGGACTTTAAATGTCAAATATCGGACAGAAGATGAAAATTGCCCCGGATGATGCTTTTGATGCGGACAGCTTTGATAAACCGGTAATCGGGATTGCTTCCGAGATGGGCGTACACGATTCAGGACGGCACAGCCATCTTCGTCATCAGCTACTTTATTCGGCAGCGGGAAGCATAACGATTGAGCTGGAACAGGCGTTGTGTCTGCTACCGCCACGTCGTGCGGTCTGGATCCCAGCCGGTACGGTACATCGCGCCATAATGCGCGGCGTGATGGCTTATCGTTCTTTGTACTTCTCAACCACGTTGCCGTTATCTGATTTACCGCTGCAGATAGTCGACGTTAACCCTCTCTTTTTTGAGGTGATAGAACGTATGTCTTTCTGGTCATGGGAGATGCCTGCCGCGCAGCAGACCAGTCTCATAACCGTATTTTGTGAGGAAATGCGTGCCGCCCACAGTGAAAACTGGACATTGCAGTATCCCTCAGATCCGCGACTTAACGTGTGGCTTGAAGGATTACGCATGGGCGAACTGCCACCACGACTGAATCAATTGTCCCGACAGGTTGGGGCATGTGAAAGGACAATAGGTCGAATATTTACCCGGGATACCGGGATGAATTATCAGGACTGGCGGCAGCAATTTAGGCTGTTAAAAGCCATGGAGATGTTGGCTGACGGATGCCATATCAGCCAGGTCGCGCAATATCTGGAGTTTGTCAGCGACAGTGCTTTTATTGCTTTCTTCCATCAGCATACCGGCACAACGCCAGGCCGTTATTCAGGCAATATAATGCCGCAGAAGGATTAGTGGTATTACATATTAAGGATAATTTACCTGGTGATGGCAGAGTGGGAAGATCGTTTACTGATGGCAGAGAGATGAACCTCTCTGCCAGCGGACGCTGCAATTAATCAAGAAGAGTTACATCAAGCAAACCAGCCGAACCTTGCGGAAATCAGACTGAAAAGTCCTACAGCAGCAAATATATTTATCAGCACCACCGTTTTACTGGAAACATTCATTTGTGCCACCTTTCGTTTTAACCCATATGGGTATAGTACGGGTTATAACTATCCGCAATAGTACGAATTCTGAACATAATGAAAATGGGTTGTTTTACAGCCGCTTTTCTTAAATTAATTAATAAAACTTGATGTAAGTCATGAAAAAGAGCATATTGCGCACGATTTCACCTTTCGGCCCGGATGCCTTACATGTCTTTGTACCAAAAAATGTTGGTTTTTTATGCGGTGATGGCCGTTATCACGGCAATCATCACCTGGTTTCTTTCCCGCGATAAAAAGCGAATTCGCTTTCTCAGCGCGGTATTAGTCGGTGCGACCTGGCCGATGAGTTTTCCCGTCGCGTTAATGTTCTCTCTCTTCTGATGACGGCGTAAACGCCGCTTCAGGCGGAAAGCAGGGCATCTAATCGCTTTTTGTCGACTTCGCTGACATCCTGTGGATGCTGATACCCCACGTTCTCATTCGCACGGGTATACAAAGCGACCAGCCAGTCGTATACGTAGCGGCTTGCGCCGTGCGAAGGTTGTTCATCCAACTTCGTCAGGCGTAACATCGGCTGTTGCTTCGGCGCGCTAAAAATAGCCGATCCTTTCTGGATCCTGCTGGCAGGGCGCTGATCCTCAGCAACGTCGGCAAATCCAAGCCAGGTAATAAAATCACCGATATCGGCGTATAGCTGCGCGGCACAGACGTTTTCGCGCTGCATAATGCGCTGTAAGCGCTGCGGCATCTCCAGGCGATAGCTGG
This sequence comes from Citrobacter sp. Cf118, assembly GCF_030334095.1. NCBI lineage: Bacteria > Pseudomonadati > Pseudomonadota > Gammaproteobacteria > Enterobacterales > Enterobacteriaceae > Citrobacter > Citrobacter sp. Cf118. The sequence goes on from NZ_JAOWES010000087.1 coordinate 153,329, forward strand.
TGGTGACGAGGATGTCGGCAACCTGCCTTAACGTACGGGGATCGAGTCGTAAACGGCGGGCATTACTTTCATCGCGACACCACTGGCGCACGTGGTTAATCCACATTTTGTGTGCCTGATATCCGGTCTCCTGGCTTTCCAGTGAGTGCATTGTGTCACGCACCTCGGCAAACAGGTCAATCTCTTCATTAAATAAACCACTTACCTGCTCCTCGCGCGGTTGCTGAATACGCAGCAGCGATTCAAAAATGCGCATCGGCGGGAGCAAACCATCCAGCAGTTCGCCATGCTTTGCCGCCTGAGCCTGTAGCTGGCGGATCACTGACTCATTGCTTGCTGATTCGGTCTCAACGGGATTAATCCAGCCGATTAGGGTTTCGCGTACGCGCTGCTGGTGCTGTTCACGCAGGGAGGTCAGCCTGGCCTGGCGCTGCTGTGGTGAGGTTGCCTGAGTCAACCATTCGACGAGGCGTTGTAAGCTGTGTTTATCCAGCGCCTGCAGCGTGCCCCAGTGCAGTCCGGGTTTGCCCATTAATTGCTGCACGGATTCGTCAAGATTTTGCTGGGTACTAAAACGCGCATCCTGCGGGGTAATGGCCCAGACCACGCCTGGCAATGCGGCGTCGTGGACGGGTTGAGTATCGTTAACCCAGCCCAATAGCTTGCGGGTGATGGTGGGCGTCTGGGCGCGGGTAGAGACAGCGTTGCAGATTAAGAGCACATCCGGTTGTAGGTGCTGGCGATAATGTTCCAGCATCCAGCCTAATTTTGCCTGCCACAGTGGATGCGGGTGAGTATCCGGGGCGAGGGGAATATCGAGCAGATCGACATTCTCCAGCACCGCGTCTTCAACCGTCAGGACCAGTTCGCGCGTGAGCAGCGCCAGTGACGACAAAGAAAGGCTGACTGCATTGAGCAACTGATGATTTTCAATCGGATGAACCACCACATCGCTTTGCGCCTCATTATTGCCGGTCAATGCCACCTGGGTCAGGAAACTTTCGGCAGGTAAACCAAAATGATCAACCAGCAGACTCAGCGGGGCCGCTAATTCTTGCGCGTGTCCGGTTTGTTGCAACGTGTGCGCCAGAGTCAGCCACTGCTGCGTCAATTCTGGTTGTTCTCCCCACAGTAGTGCCCAGGCGTTTGCCCGGGTAGTCAGATCCAGTGCGGGCAGCAACGTGGCAAACTGGTGCCATAGCGCATCGTCAATTTGCTGCTGGTTGGCCGGTACGCAGGAGCGCCAGAAACGACCGATTGCCGCAACATCATGTGCGGTAATGCCCGGCACAGGGTGACGCTGACGCAGCGTTTGCCATTTTTCCAGGCGCGCCTCAATAATCGATTTCTCGACCTGCCGGTTATCCGGGAGCGCGCTGAACTGGGCGATAAATAGCTGTACCAGTTCCGCTTCACTGAGTAACCGCAGACGCAACGGCCATTCGCTATCATGCTGATTTTCATCGCGCGTAAAGCGGATCACCATATTGGTTGGCGCATGGCCAGGATTAATATGCGAGAAATAATCAAAGCTGCGATCCGGGGTAACAATATTCACTTTGCCAGTGGCATTGCTGCACAATGCCGCAAGCAGATGTGCTTTTGCCGATTGTGAATGTCCGTATAACCCTATACATCCTTGCGATGAAAAGGTTGTCTCTAGCGCAGATTCACTCACTGCGGCTAGCGTAAGCTGTGCCAGCAGGGCATCTGCTTCATCATCAAGACGCGCCGCACGTTGACGGGTATCTACCACCCACTCGATGGCGGCCTGCGCGGTATTTAACATCTTACTCATTTCAGGTACACGCTCCCGCTATCGATCCAGTAATGGCTTCCGCTATGGCGACGGTCTGCCAGCGTATTCAGTTTTAACGTTAAGGCATTGGCGGCAACGGGGGTGCCATCCTGTAACCAGGCATCGCTCAGGACGAAGAATTCTGGACCACTTTCTTTGCTGCCGCCGCGTAGCTGCAGCCGTACATTCAACACGCCATCTCCGGCGATGTTTTTTGCCAGTTCGGCGGAATTTATGCTGAGCGTATACAGCGGCGTGGCAGGCCAGCGGCTGTTTGCCAGTTGCCGGAATCCTAACGTCACGTTGCCACGTAACGGGAAGTGCAACCGGGCATCCAGCTTCGCACCGGGTTTATCCAGATCAATATCGTGATACCAGATGTTCTCATCGCGCAGGGTATTGACCGTGTTATCCAGTACGCCAAGATAACGTACGGTCGAGTAAGCGCCGATATCGGCAGCTTTAAAGTTAAAACGCGGCAAACGCAAATCCAGCGCCAGGCTGCACAGCATGGCGCCGACTGCCGCGGTGGATTTGGGATTACCAATCCGCCCTTGTTGGCTGAACGGATACCACTCATGCACGCGGTAGTTATCCATCCAGATCATACGGTTAACCGGAACAGGTTGCAGATGGCGGATCAACGCCTGTACGCCCGGTAAACAGGCGGGCCTGCCGGTCACTAATAAAATATCGCAGCGATAATGTGAAATAGCCTCACAAACCGCGTGCAGCGGGGAAGTCAGGGTAAATTGCCCCGCTAACAGAGCTTCTTGTAACTGCCTGAACTGTACCTGCAACGGCACGCTCAGAACATCAAATGCTGGCGAACCTGCTGGCAACGCATGGTCGATAGCCTGCTGGATGTAGTTCATCACGTTGCGCGTTGGTCGTTGGCTCAGGAGTTCTCCGAATGTGGCATGCAGACCAGCGACCGGATCGTTAATATCGCTTTGTTCCCAGGCACTGAGTACCGCATGACCGAGTGGCATAAAGAGCTGCAATGCCGTTTGTTGACGCAAAATCGCCTGGGTATCGATACGACCGGAATCGCCAAACAGCGTGGCCAGCAATGCAGCGGCATCGGTCACGCCAGCTTGTTGTAAGCGGGTTTGCAGCGCAGGCAACACGCAACGCTGAATCACGTCCAGAAGCATGTCATCGCCTGCCACCTTAAAACCCTCACGGAACAGCAAATGCGGGGTAATTTTAACGTTCGCGCCGACGCCGTCATCAAGCTGATAATGGACGACGGCCATATCCGTTGTCCCGCCGCCAATGTCGATCGATGCCACGCGCAGCGCCCGACCTTTAGTCTCACCGGGTTCCGGCAAACGGTCCGGGCGGGCAAGGGCGTTAAAGAATGATTCGGTGTGGCCATCGTAGTGAGAGATAGCCTCGTTATACAGCCACACCAGTTGCCCGCAACTGGCTTCATCCCATTCCATCTGAATTTCAGGTACGGGAACCACACTCTTTTCCTGCTGTTTACGGGTAGTGAAGTCTTCATCCTGCGGGTGCCAGCCCATTGCTTTCCAGACCAGGGCAATAGCTTCAAACATGCGCAGGCGGAAAATCTCGCGTTCCTGTTTGGGCATCGCCGACGGTAGGGTCAGGATCAGCGTCCGTAACTGACGAGGAGATGCCGGGAATCCGAGGCGCAAACGCGTCGCTACGCTGTTAATTTGCCCCAGCGCCTGGGCCAGTATTTCGCATAACATATGCGTCATCAGCGTACTGCGGCTGTATTGCGGTGAGAATACCGGCAGACGATCGTCCTGCGGCAGGCTGAACAGCGGTTGCCCGTCATCGTTCATCAGGTTCATCAGTGGGAAGGCGGTAGCCAGCGGTTCGCGCTGTGTTTTTCCATTCATCTGGCTAAAGCGCCAGTCATGTAACACCGGCGTTTCATCCCACAGATAACGGCGCGGGCTGGAGATCCCACTATTGCCCTCGGTGCCCATACGCTGCATTGCCAGCTTACGGGCTTCATCACCCACACGCACAATCGACGGCCAGATAAAGGCGTCATCACGTCCGCTCTCAACGGAAAAATGCTGCTTACCAAAGCGAGCTTCGGAAAACTCCAGCCGACTGGTGAACAGCGGATCGTTGAGGAACTGCGGCTCGCTTAACGAACGGACCTGCAATTCAGCGGTCTGACGCAGCCCGTCATTGGCATCCCCGTGATCTTCAATCAGGACGCCACAGGTATGGGTATTACCGATATCTAAAATAAGATCGACGGGAATAGCGGGTGTGCTAAGGGTATGTGTAACCAGTTTCACTTCCGGGACAGAAAGCTGCTCGCCTAACAGGGTCAGCACATTCAGCCAGTGCGCCTGGTATTCAAAGTTACGCAGCGCCAGCTGGATCTCTTGTTCTGAGCGATTCTCATGTTGGGTGACATGGTGCATAAAAGATTCGCGCAACCAGCCGTCAATCCAGGTCTGGTCAAGGAAATCAGCAATTTCGCTGTCATGCCAGGCCAGCGCGAATCGTGTCCCGTTGAGCAGGTCGTTTTCATTGGGCGTTAACGCTGCAGGGGCATTTTCAGTGAGCTGGCTATCCAGCGCCACGGTAACGCGGTGGGTGTTGCCCGCGCTGTCGGGTTGCGCCAGTTTTCGTACCTGCACGCGCGCCCAGTTATCCGGGCCTTCAACAAACGTGCGCGGTGGGTTAAAGCGCAGAAACGGCAGCGGCAGCCAGACACCGTCGAGGACATCCAGAGAATAATGCAGCGTCTGGGTACTTTCCGGCTTCACCACTTCGGGCTGACCGCCAGTGCTGCCAGGCAAGGTATAGCGACCCGTTGCCAGATCGAAATCCAGCCGTAGCAGGGGACCGTTTGCCGTTTTGCGCACAAAGCGGCCATGGTGCGCAGATTCCTGCGGCGTCAGGCCAAAATCCAGGAATTGAACACCGCTATTGGCGATGAGCGTCACGCTCTGCTTGTAATCACACAGATTCACCAACATAGAATCAGGCACCTATCTTTTTGATTGTCAGAGGGATTTCCGCGTGATCATCATAACGCGCGGTACAGGCGGCGACGTCGTTGGTTCCCGCTTTGCAGGTAATTTCAGGCATCGGATAACGTGACCCGTCTGTACAACGGGCATTGCCGCGACTCTTAATCATTAATTCACCCGACTGGTGCAAACCGGAGAAAATCTCGGCACGACAAACAATATTGTCACCATGAACCACGCGAGCAGTGCCTTTATTGGCCTGGATCTGATAGCGCAGCGACGGCGCTTTGCCGCTCACCGGATCTTTAACATCGACCATGACGCGCCAGTTACCATTGAGGAAGCGCGTCGTTCCTGCCTTCATCTGATTGGCATCCATCACCAGCGCATCTTTTGGAATCGCGGCGATCACCACCGGTCCTTCTACAGGTTTCTCTTTCTTCGCAGCTGGAGTCACTTCAGCACGATGCAGGGGCAATGCAGATGCCAGTGCTGGCAGCGGTGCCATATCAATCTTAGCGACTTCAACAGCGGCGGCTGCGGGTACGGGCTGGGTGGTCTGTTGTTTCCACAGCAGCGGCCCAACGATGGCGGCAATGATGACTGCGGCAACGGGCAGGCTCCACAGCGGCAGGCGGCGCGCAGGTTTCTCTTGTGCCAGCGGCGGTGTAACCTCCGGTTCGTTAACTATAACCGGTGGCTGTGGCTCAGGTTCAGCCGGTTTAGCCAGCTCGACGACTGGCGTCAATAAAGGCGCATCAGCCTCGGCGAAGGTGATTTCCGGGGGGATTTCTTCTTCCTGTTCCGGCTCTGCTACGGTAACGACAGGAGGAATATCGGCAAGTCGCAGGCAATCGAGCACATCGTCGCGGGGATTTTCATTCAGATTGACGAAGCCCCAGAACGTAATAACGGGTTTGCCATCAACCAGAAACACGTGGTTTTCACCGGGAAACTGGATGGCTTTTTCGAGCAGAGAGCCAAACAGCTGTAGGGAGGTTTTTCCCGACTGCAGGCTTTTACGGCTCAGAGCCGCCGCATTTTCCAGCGTGCTTCCCAGATAGCGTAGCGCACGAAAACGTGCTTCTTCATCAGCGGCTTTCCACGCCACGGCTTTCCCTTCTATCGGGGAATACCAGTCAACCCGATCGCCGTTGTCGTTAATTTGTGGGATCGCCAAACAATCCACCATCGCCTGCTGTTTACGCAGACGAAGCGTTTCACGAATTTGCAATGCTGAATCAAACACGGCCTGACCACCGCCGCCCACGGCCTGATAGTCATCCAAATTGCCGCTGCGCAAGAGAGTTTTTGCCACGTTGTTACCCCTTAGACTTCTTCACGTATCTACTTTACGTTTTATAAAAACGAGCAAACGGAGAAAGAGAGGCAAAAAGGGGCTAATTTTCATGGCATAGAGTGCCGGGAAAAATCTTGACGTTTTGAAAAAGACTTAAGGGAAATTAATTCGCTTAGGGTGATGAATTATTCAGCGAAATACACCGGATTAGAATAACCTGATAGTGATTTGTTATTGGTCAGTTTTTGTCAGCTATGCTCTGATATCTCGGTTAATAATAAAATAAGAAGGCTTATAACCATGATTGCAAGGAAAACGTTACTCGCGCTGGCTCTCAGCACCGTCATTCCGTCAGGTGTTGCGTTCGCGGTCAATACTGACACCATCATCTATTGCTCGGAAGCATCGCCGGAGTCATTTAACCCGCAAATTGCCAGTTCCGGACCCTCATTTGTGGCCAGTTCACAAGTACTCTACAACCGACTCATCAACTTTGATCCGGTAAAGAATACCCCGGTACCATCTCTGGCAACGGACTGGACGATTTCTCCGGACGGAAAGACTTACACCTTTACCCTGCGTCAAGGCGTGAAATTCAACAGTAATAAATTCTTTAAACCGACCCGCGACTTCAACGCTGACGACGTGATTTTCTCGGTATTACGGCAGAAAGATGCCGATCATCCGTATCACAAGGTTTCTCAGGGAAGCTATGAATACTTTAACGATGTCGGTCTGGATAAACTGATTAAAGAAGTGAAGAAGCTCGATGATTATCACGTTCAGTTTGTCCTGAATGAACCTAACGCTGCGTTTCTTGCCGACTGGGGAATGGATTTTGCCTCGATTCTCTCTGCGGAATATGCCGACGCGATGCTAAAAAAAGGTACACCGGAAAACGTCGACAACTGGCCGATTGGCACCGGGCCTTACGTGCTGCAGCAGTACAAGCAGGACTCGCAAATCCGCTATCTTGCCAACCCTAACTACTGGGATGGCGCCGTTCCAACGAAGCACCTGATCTTCTCAATCACGCCAAACGTCCAGACGCGGCTGGCAAAACTACAAACCAATGAATGCCAGATAATCCCAGCACCTGCGCCCGTACAGTTTGACGAGATTAAAAAGAATAAAGATTTGACGCTGCATTCGGTTGACGCGCTGAACGTCGGGTATCTGGCATTTAATACCGAGAAAAAACCGTTTGATAACGTACTGGTGCGTCAGGCGCTAAACTACGCGACTGATAAAAAGGCCATTATTAACGCCGTCTTCTTAGGTTCCGGTACGGTGGCAAAATCGCCGATTCCACCGAATATGATGGGGTTCAATAAAGATCTGCAGGATTACGCTTACGACCCGCAAAAAGCGAAAGACCTGCTGAAGCAGGCTGGGCTGGAAAATGGCTTTGAAGCGACGCTGTGGTCAATGCCGGTCCAGCGCCCATACAACCCGAACTCCCGACGGATTGCCGAGATGATCCAGAGCGACTGGGCAAAGGTGGGCGTGAAGGCGAAAATTGTCTCGTACGAGTGGGGTGAATATCTCTCCGGAATGCGTAAAGGTGAGCACGACACCGCGTTGTTTGGTTGGATGTCAGACAACGGCGATCCGGATAACTTCGCCGATGTGCTGCTGGGCTGCGACAGCATAAAAACCGGATCTAACGCCGCGCGCTGGTGCGATAAAGAGTATAATTCGCTGGTTGAAAAGGCGAAACTGGTGAGCAAACCGAAAGAGCGCGCCGCGCTTTACCAGCAATCGCAAGAGATTTTCTACCAGCAGGCTCCGTGGATAGCGCTGGCAAACGGTAAAACGTTCTACGCTACGCGTAGCAACGTCAGCGGATACAGCGTTAGCCTGATGGGCAGTGATTTTTCAAAAGCAAAATTAAATTAATGAGTTAAGGAGAGGTTATGTCGCATCTGGATGAGGTCAGCGCACGTGTTGATGCCGCCATTGAGGAGAGCGTCATTACGCATATGAATGAATTGCTGATTGAGCTCAGCGATGATGTCGCGTTGAGCCGGGAAGACCGCTATACCCAGCAACAGCGTTTGCGTACGGCTATCGCGCATCATGGCCGTCAGCATAAAGAAGATATGGAAGCCCGTCGCGAACAGTTGACCAAAGGCGGCACTATTCTTTGATATTTCCTCGCCGGATCTTATCCGGCCTACAGGCGCGTTCTGTAGGTCGGATAAGCGCAATTAAAACGAACGTCTCGCCACCAGCCATGCCCCGATCACCAACATTACCGCGCCACAAATTGGGCCCACTAGCGCCCGTAGCGGCACGCCGTGACTGCGCAGAATATCCAGTATCAGTCCCCCGATAAGCTGGCTGGCAACCAGTACCGCAATCGTCGTGGCAGCGCCTACATTTTGATATCCACTAATGCTGGCGAAAACAAAGAACGATCCCAACAAGCCGGGGATGAGTGTCCACCAGCGTATGCTGGAAACCAATTCACCAAACCCTGCTAAACCTTGCTTAAACCACAATATGCTGACAAACAGCACGATCCCGACCAGCGAGTTAAGTAACATGGCGATAAGGATCGTCGAGGACGTCTGCGTGATGCGTACCATCAAGGTATTTTGCACCACCAGACCAATACCAGCGGCAATCAGAAAGGAGAGGGTCAGCGTCTGGTTCATCTAAGGGCATCCGGTTCACGACGATCGTCTAACTGCAACTGCATGAAAGTCAGATCCAGCCACCGCCCAAATTTGGTTCCAACCTGTGGCATTTGCGCGGTGGTTTTAAAGCCCAGCAAGCTGTGCAGATGCAGTGATGCCTGATTCTGAGACTCAATCCCTGCCACCATTACATGCTTGCCGCATGCGCGGGCTTCGTCTATCAGTCTGCTGAGTAGTGCTCGTCCGAGTCCTTTTCCCTGATGTTCTGGATGGACATACACCGAATGTTCAACGGTATGACGGAAGCCATCAAAGTTACGCCAGTCGCCAAAGGAGGCGTATCCCGTAACCACGCCATTCTCTTCACTCACCAGTACCGGATACCCCATCAATTGTCGGGATTCATACCAGGAAATACGGTTTTCGGCATCGACCGTTTGATCATTCCAGATAGCCGCCGTATGCAGTACCGCATGGTTGTAGATTTCTGCAATGGCGGCGCAGTCTTCTTTGCTGGCAAATCGAATTGACATGTTGAACCTCAGGGCTTGTTCACTATAGTATTACAATATGAATACTATTGAAGACAGTATAAATCAACGGATCAGTGCAAGAATTCGCATTGAGCGGGAATCTCGCGGTTGGTCACTCACGGAACTTGCCGAGCGCGCGGGCGTGTCGCGGGCCATGATCCATAAAATAGAACGCGGCGAGAGTAGTCCAACGGCTACGCTGCTGGGTAGACTTTCCGGTGCGTTTGGCATCAGCATGTCTACCCTGATTGCGCGGGCTGAAATGCAGGAGGGCAAGCTGCTGCGCTTCGCTGACCAGCCCGTCTGGCACGATCCGCAAAGCCACTATCTGCGCCGCCATGTTTCACCGCGCAGCGATCTACCTATCGATCTGGTGCAGATTGAATTACCCGCCGGAAGTGATATCCCGATGCCAGCTTCTTCCTATGTGCAGGCCAGACAACTTATCTGGTTACAGCAGGGGGAATTAGTCTTTGTGGAAGGGGACATACGCCATGAAATGCAGGCAGGTGATTGCCTGGAACTTGGCCCGCCGAATGACTGTCGGTTTATCAATGAAACCGTGAAACCCTGCGTTTACCTGGTTGTGCGGTTAAACCACGTCGTCAGCTAAATAGCAGGCGCAGACTGCTACTATTGATGGATTCATGCCAAAAGCAGAGGAGCACATCATGGGTCAACAGACTAATCGTAACCGTCGCTGGGTACTGGCTTCCCGTCCACATGGCGCGCCAGTCCCAGAGAACTTCCGTCTTGAAGAAGATGAGGTGGCATCCCCGGGCGAAGGCCAGGTTTTGCTGCGCACTGTTTATCTTTCCCTCGATCCCTACATGCGTGGCCGCATGAGCGATGAGCCATCTTACTCACCACCAGTAGAGATTGGTGGTGTTATGGTGGGTGGTACCGTAAGTCGCGTGGTGTCATCCCGCCATCCGGACTACCAGCCAGGCGAATGGGTATTGAGCTACAGCGGTTGGCAGGACTATGACATCTCCGACGGTAACGGACTAGTGAAGCTTGGCGCTCATCCCGAACATCCCTCCTGGGCGCTGGGTGTTATGGGTATGCCGGGGTTTACCGCTTATATGGGTCTGCTGGATATCGGTCAGCCGAAAGCGGGAGAAACGCTGGTGGTAGCCGCCGCAACCGGGCCGGTTGGCGCAACGGTTGGGCAGATCGGTAAGCTTAAAGGCTGCCGGGTAATCGGTGTGGCAGGTGGGGCAGAGAAATGCCGACATGCCACAGAGGTGCTGGGCTTTGATGTTTGCCTCGATCACCACGCACAAGATTTTGCGCAACAACTGGCAAAAGCTTGCCCGCAAGGAATTGATATTTATTATGAAAACGTCGGCGGAAAAGTATTTGATGCCGTTCTGCCATTGCTCAATACTTCAGCGCGGATTCCGCTTTGTGGCCTGGTCAGTGGTTATAACGCAACGTCGCTTCCGGCCGGACCTGACAGATTACCGCTGTTAATGGCAACGCTGCTGAAAAAGCGTATCCGGATGCAGGGTTTTATCATTGGTCAGGATTATGGTCACCGCATTCAGGAGTTTCAGCGGGAGATGGGGCGCTGGCTTAAAGAGGACAAAATCCACTACCGCGAGCAGGTGACCGACGGTCTGGAAAATGCGCCACAAACCTTTATCGGTCTGCTGACCGGCAAAAACTTCGGCAAGGTAGTTATTCGTCTTGCTGAGGATTGATGCGTAAGAGTGGAAGACTGTGAATGTCTGTAACCAGGCCTGCTTCGTACGAAATGTAGGCCTGGTAAAATACCAATGACGTTATCTGGATGAAAAGCGATTATTCATGGAGAAAATGAGAAGGTTACAACCCGAAAGCGAATAAATACTCCACATTGAGATAAATAATGATTACTATTCTCATTCTTAAAAAGGCAAAACCATGATTTTGCTCATTGAAGCTATGTGAAGCAGTAACAAACGAATTTATCAAAGGGAGTCGTCATGTCTTTACGTCATCTGTTTTCACCGCGTCTGCGTGGTTCTTTACTGTTAGGTTCACTGCTCGTTGCATCATCTTTTACTACGCAGGCTGCGGAAGAACTGCTGCGCAAAGCCGTCGGTAAAGGCGCTTATGAAATGGCGTACAGCCAACAAGAGAACGCGCTGTGGCTGGCGACCTCACAGAGCCGCAAACTGGATACCGGCGGGGTGGTTTACCGCCTTGACCCGGTCACCCTCGAAGTGACTCAGGTGATTCATAACGATCTCAAACCGTTTGGTGCCACCATCAATAACGCCACGCAAACGCTGTGGTTCGGCAACACGGTAAATAGCGCGGTAACGGCGATGGATGCTAAAACGGGCGCGGTGAAAGGACGTCTGGTGCTGGATGCGCGTAAGCGTTCTGAAGATGTTCGCCCGCTGCAGCCGCGTGAGCTGGCCGCAGATGACGCCACTAACACGGTATACATTAGCGGTATTGGTAAAGAGAGCGTGATTTGGGTGGTGGACGGCGACGCCATTAAACTGAAGGACACCATCCAAAATACCGGCAAAATGAGCACCGCTCTGGCTGTCGACAGCAAGGCTAAGCGCCTGTACACCGCCAACGCGGACGGTGAATTCATTACCATCGATACCACCACCAACAAAATTCTCAGCCGCAAAAAACTGCTGGATGATGGGAAAGAGCATTTCTTTATCAACCTGAGCCTGGACACAGCGGGCAACCGTGCATTTGTCACCGACTCTAAAGCGGCGGAAGTGCTGGTAATCGACACCCGTAACGGCAACGTACTGGCAAAAGTCGCCGCGCCGGAATCCCTTGCCGTGCTGTTCAACCCGACGCGTAATGAAGCCTACGTGACTCATCGCCAGGCCGGTAAAGTAAGTGTGATCGACGCGAAAAGCTATAAAGTCGTCAAAACGTTTGATACCCCAACATTCCCGAATAGCCTGGCGCTCTCTGCCGATGGTAAAACCCTGTACGTCAGCGTGAAACAGAAATCTACCCGCGAGCAGGAAGCTACCCAGCCGGACGATGTTATTCGTATTGCGCTGTAAAAAAACCGGAGGGGGAAACCCCTCCTGTCATTTCTCTAAACCCCACGATACGCCTCGTTACACCCCGCCAGTAGCCCGACCCACTTCAGGGACTTACACTACGCCCTCAACGGCTAACTGAATAACACGGGAATACCATGAAAAAGCCATTTATCTGTCTTTGTGCAGGCGTAATGCTGTTTACCCTGGCAGGATGCACCACTGATTACGTCATGACGACCAAAAGCGGACAAACCATTACCACCCAGGGTAAGCCAAAACTGGATAAAGATACGGGAATGACCAGCTATACCGATCAGGATGGAAACGCGCGGGAAATTAACAGCAACGATGTAGCGCAGTTGATTGAAGCGAACTAAAAAAGAAGGCCTGAAGGGTTAACCTGTCAGGCCTTCAGCCATTACGGCGCGGTGCGGTGGATTTCCGCGACGCGTTTACGCACGCCGAACCAGCCTGCAACCAGCAGGATGGCAATCAACGGTAATGACGCGATAGTGTAGGTGCCGTTTGGATAGTCAAACGCCATCAACACCAGCACGCTCAGCAGGAACACCAGGGTTAGCCACGAGGTAAACGGAGCGCCCGGCAGTTTAAAGCTAACGTCTGCCGTTTTACCTTCTTTTATGGCCCGGCGCAGACGCATCTGACAGACCATGATAAAGCCCCACGACGCAATAATGCCCAACGACGCGAAGTTCAACACGATCTCAAACACCTGCGACGGCACCAGATAGTTCAGAAATACCCCGACGACATAGACGACCAGCGTGGCGAGGATCCCCGCCCAGGGTACCTGTTGGCGGCTCATTTTAGCCATGAATTTCGGCGCCGATCCGCCCATCGACATGGAACGTAAAATACGTCCGGTGCAGTACAGCCCAGAGTTAAGGCTGGAAAGCGCCGCGGTGAGCACCACGATATTCATGATACTGCCGATATACGGCACGCCCAGTTTGGAGAAGAAGGTAACAAACGGGCTTTGCCCTGCCTGATAGGCATTCCACGGCAGTAACAGAACCAGCAGCACGACAGAACCCACATAGAACAGACCAATACGCCAGATAACGCTATTGATCGCTTTCGGCACCATGGTTTGTGGATCTTTGCATTCTCCAGCAGCGGTGCCCACCAGTTCAATGGAGGCAAACGCGAAAACCACCCCCTGAACCAGTACCAGCGCCGGCAGCAAGCCATGTGGGAAGACTCCACCGTTGTCGGTGATCAGGTGAAAACCCGTGGCGTTACCATCCAATGGCTTTCCGGTGCCTAAAAAGACGGTACCCACCACCAGGAAAATCACAATCGCCAACACTTTGACCAGTGCAAACCAAAACTCCATCTCCGCGAACCACTTCACGCCGATCATGTTCATGGTGCCGACAATGGTCAGCGCGCCGAGGGCGAATACCCACTGCGGTACATCACCAAATGCGCCCCAGTAATGCATATACAACGCCACCGCGGTGATATCGACAATGCCGGTCATCGCCCAGTTGATAAAGTACATCCAGCCAGCCACATAGGCGGCTTTCTCACCTAAAAATTCACGGGCATAGGAGACAAAGCTGCCGCTGGAAGGGCGATGTAAAACCAGTTCGCCAAGCGCGCGCAGTATAAAGAACGAAAAAATACCGCACACCAGATAAACCAGCGCCAAAGCAGGACCAGCCATCTGCAAGCGCGCGCCAGCCCCTAAAAACAACCCGGTACCAATTGCGCCGCCAATGGCGATCATCTGTACCTGTCGATTTCCCATCGCTTTGTGATACCCCTCTTCGTGGGCATTCAACCAGCGTCGTTTCGCCGCATGTTGTTCCGCGGCTTGCGTGTTGTTTGTGTTCATTACTTTTCCTGTTGACCTGACAAAAATACAAATCCTTTTTGCCGCACCTGCTGCGGCGAAAACAGCCTTACCCTTCATTGTGTTACGGGGGAAAACTGCCGGCCGAGCATCCTACATTCAATTGTTCGGTTCCGCAAAGCCTCGATAACAAGAATTCAGCATTTTTGTACAGCCTGCACTGGCGCGGTGTGGCCTCGATTCAGCCAATAAAAGAGAAGGGCGTAAATACCTGGAGAGGAGTGCGCTTATCGAGACATTCACCCGATAAGCGCCGTAAGGTTATGCTGATACGCCAAAGACCTGAACGGCCTGCTGTAAGCGCGATGAACGTTGAGTCAGATCGGCGGTAGCATCGGTGACACGCTCCACCATCTCGGCATTATTGTGTGTCATGGTGCCAACGCGTGAAATCGAATCGTTAATCAGATCCAGCGCCAGGGTTTGCTCACGTGTCGCCAGACTAATATCTTTGATCATCATCGACATCTGCAGGACATCGCCAATCATCCCGGTAAGATGCGTCTCCGTTTGTTCTACCATTTTGACGCCGCTATTCACGTTGGCGACGTTCTTCTCAATCAACTGTTTGATCTCTTTTGCTGCAGACGCTGAGTGCTGTGCCAGATTACGGACCTCTGCCGCCACAACGGCGAAACCGCGTCCTGAGTCTCCGGCTCGCGCGGCCTCGACCGCGGCATTGAGCGCCAGAATATTGGTCTGAAAGGCGATACTATCAATGACGCCGATGATGTCGACGATCTGCCCGTTGTCACGCGATATCGCCTGCATCATGGCGATAGTTTGTTTCATGATATCGCCGCCTTCTGCCGCATTAGCGCTGGTTTTATCGGCCATGGTCATAGTATGTGCCGCAGTCTCAGCAGTTTGCTGTACCGCGCTACCAATTTCTTCAATGGCGGCAGCGGTTTGTTGCAGGTCGGCGGAGGTTTCTTCGGAACGCTTATGAAGCGCCGTACCTTCTTTTGATACTCGCTGACTGATAGCGCGAATACCGGATATTTGCGTACTGACATCATCGACCAGTGAATTCAGATTAAGCCCGGACTGATTAACCAGGCGCATCAACATTCCGATCTCATCCACCCGATTTAAATGACAGTTATCAGGTTTTCTCCCGGATACCACTTTCTTCATTTGCGTCAGTAGCGTATTAACTGGCTGACAAATTTGATACTTAAGGTAAATAGCAAGCATCAGAAATAAGAACAGCAACCCTCCCGCCTGAATAAATGGATTAACAGGAGCAAAAAGAAATAGCACAGCGAGCAGGGCGATTACCCCTAAAGAATAATTGACGCGTTGGCTAATGCTCAGCCATTTAAACATTGACGCCCATGACAATATGCCGCGGCGAATGATAATGCCTTTAAAAAGTCGAAACCCTTTAAACTGCTGGCTATTAATTTTTTGATATAAACTTTCGCTTTGAGTTATTTCATCGCGCGAAGGAACGGTACGCACTGAAATGTAGCCAGTGAGCTTTTCATTGTGCCAGACCGGTGTAACGTTGGCGCGAACCCAGTAATGGTCGCCATTCTGCCGACGGTTTTTAACCATCCCCGTCCAGCTGTCTCCCTGCTGTAGCGTGTACCACATATCGGCGAACGCCGCGGGAGGCATATCAGGATGGCGAATAATATTATGCGGTTCGCCCATTAATTGCTGTTCGTTAAATCCGCTGGCATCAATAAATGCGGAGTTGGCGTAGGTAATATGACTTTCTTTATCTGTCGTAGAAAGCAGCGTCGTTTTATCGTTAAGTGCGTGCTCAATTTGTGTAACGGGCATGTTACTTTTCATAGAGGTCCCATGATGCTATGTATAATCCATACAAAAATCCCCGCAATGAAATCGGGGGATATTAGAAATCTGTTTTAAACCGTTTTAATAAGAAACGTTGCATTCTCTACTAATCATCATTTCTGTGGAAGTAGTTAAAATAAAAATTTCCATGTAAATCATTCATCCCACGTCATAAAAGTGAAACAATTAATACAAGCGCATAACGTTACAAGTCGTTTAAACTGACTTAACGTAAATTGCGCTAAAAAACCATTTCGAAAAAAGAAAACTGGCATGAAAAGATTTTGATGTTATTACCGTGATATCAACGACCCTATTATATTTTGTAGGCTATTAATTGCGGGTGTTTTTCAGTTTAGCGGTACTGGGCGATCCAAATTTTAACCCTGGCTGCGGTAGGGTTTGTTATCTACTTTTTAGCTGAGCAAATGTGAATTAAATGTTTCAGTATGACTATTTGATAAATTAATAATAAAGACATGTTAACAAACATAGGCTCGTAACATGTCATATCGCCTGAGTGTTCTGGATAAAAGCCCCATCGGGGAAGGTGAAACTGCCGCGACTGCGCTTTCCCGGACGTTGCGCCTGGCGCAACTGGCGGAAGAGTGGGGGTACCATCGTTTCTGGATCGCGGAACACCATAATACGCCACAACTGGCCAGTCCATCGCCGGAGCTGGTGATCGCCTGGATCCTCGGGCAAACCCAGCGTATCCGCGTTGGTTCCGGCGGCGTGATGCTGCAACATTACAGCCCGTACAAAGTGGCGGAAAACTTCAATCTTCTGGCATCACTGGCTCCTGGACGTGTCGATCTCGGTGTAGGGAAAGCCCCTGGCGGCTTACCGTTATCGACTCAGGCGTTACAGCATGGACTGCATCAGGAAGAAAAAGGCAGTTTTGCCGATCAGCTTTCTCAGCTTAACGGCTGGCTGGCGCTGAACGGAACGGAAAGCGGGGAAACGGTATTCCCGACGCCAATCCCACCAATACCGCCAGAAGGATTTGTACTCGGAGCCAGTGTGCAAAGCGCACAGTTAGCAGCGCAATCCGACTGGAATTTTATCTTCGCTGCGCACCTCAACGGTGACAAAGCGTTATTACGTGAGGTTTTGTCCTTCTGGCAGACCCACAGCGACCGCCCGACGATAGTCGCCGTTCAGGTGATTGTGGCTGACAGTCACGATACCGCTGCGCAACTGGCGGAAAACGTGCAAATCTGGGGCGTTGAGCTGGAAAATGGTCAACGCGTTACAGTCGCCAGCGAAGAGCAAGCCCTGGCATTCGCCGTACAGGCGGGTAGTTCGCCACGCAAAATCGCGCGTCGTGAACTGGCGTTGTTACACGGCACCGCTCAAGAGGTGATGGTAAAGCTGAATGCTCTGCATACGCAATTTGGTATTGATGAGTTCATTATCGACACGCCAGTGGCGGAGGGCCACGCGCGTCTGACATCGCTGCGTTTGTTGGCACAAGTCCATAATGCCGTGGAGGTGCTCTGATGACCCTCAGCTCAACGCTTATCAACTGGCGTCGTGAATTACATCAGCACCCGGAGCTTTCCCTGCAGGAGGAAGCAACCACCAGGCGCATTCAGGCCTGGTTGCACGCTGCGGATGTCGACATTCTGCCGTTCGAGCTGAAAACCGGTCTGGTCGCGGAAATCGGCAAGGGAGAAGATGTCATCGCGCTGCGGGCGGATATCGATGCGCTACCGATAGAAGAAAGCGCCGACGTTCCGTTTCGTTCCCTCACACCGGGCGTGATGCATGCCTGCGGGCATGACGTCCATACCAGCGTCATGCTTGGAGCAGCACTGCTGCTTAAACAACAGGAAACAACCTTACCGGGGCGAGTACGTATTTTGTTTCAACCAGCTGAAGAGAGTTTCGGCGGCGCAAAAACGTTGATCCGCGCCGGTGCGCTGCAAAACGTAGCGGCTATTTTTGGTATGCACAATGAGCCCGGTTTGCCGGTGGGCGAATTTGCCACACGCGGCGGTGCGTTCTATGCCAATGTCGATCGCTTCGTGCTGCGCATAAATGGCAAGGGCGCACATGCGGCGCGTCCGCATGAAGGCAAAGATGCCATCCTGCTTGCCAGCCAGTTGGTAACCGTGTTGCAAAGCGTTGCCAGTCGCGACGTTAACACGCTGGATTCGGTGGTACTCAGCGTGACCCGTATTCAGGGAGGAAATACATGGAACGTACTGCCAGAGTCCGTTGAGCTGGAAGGGACGCTCAGAACGCACCGGACTCAGGTACAGCAGCAGGTTAAAGCACGGGTTAATGACATCGCTGCCGGATTTGCCCATGCCTTTGGCGCACAAATAGACGTTATCTGGCATGCGGGGCCGACCGCGTTGGTGAACGATGCGCGTTGGGCCGATATCGCCACCACGGTGGCGAAAAAGTCAGGCTACACCACTCACCATGCTGACCTGCATATGGGCGGGGAGGATTTTGCCGTCTACCTGCAAAATACCCCAGGCGCATTTGTCAGTATTGGCAGCGCCAGTGAATACGGATTACATCACCCGGGATTTAATCCAGACGAACGTTTAATTGAACCTGCCGCACATTACTTTGCGCAGTTAGCAAAAACGGCATTCGCACACCTTTAAGTTTACCTGTTGGGTAGGGGTTATTATGGCTGAAAATCGGCAACTACGGCTCGGAACTATTCTGCATGGCGCATCGGGAAATATGTCCGCATGGCGCCACCCGGCGGCTCAGGCCGATGCCAGTATTAATTTTGATTTTGTCAAAGAGACGGCGCTTATTGCGGAAAAAGGGAAGCTGGATTTTATTTTTGTCGCCGATGGTCTGTATATTAATGAAAAATCAATCCCGCACTTTTTAAATCGTTTTGAGCCGCTGACAGTATTATCCGCTTTGGCCAGCATCACCCAGAATCTGGGACTGGTTGGCACAGTGTCCACATCATACAGCGAGCCGTTTACGACCGCACGACAGTTCGCCAGCCTGGACCATCTCAGCAACGGGCGTGCGGGCTGGAACGTGGTTACGTCGCCTCTGGAAGGATCGGCAAAAAACTATTCTCGCGCTCAGCATCCGGAGCATGCCCAGCGTTATCGTATTGCCGATGAATATTTACAGGTAGTGAAAGGACTGTGGGATTCCTGGGAAGACGAAGCTTTTACCCGTAATAAAACAAGCGGGGAATTTTTTAATCCGCATAAACTGCACACGCTAAACCATCATGGAGATTATTTTCAGGTCGCCGGGCCGTTAAATATTGGGCGTACGCCACAAGGTCGTCCGATTATATTTCAGGCGGGAGCTTCAGCAGATGGCAAGAAATTAGCGGCGCAGCATGCTGATGCCATTTTTACCCATCAGGAGTCTCTGGCAGAGGCTAAGGCGTTCTATCAGGATGTAAAAAGTCAGCTGGAAATCGCCGGACGACATCCCGATCAACTGCATATATTCCAGGGCGTCAGTATTATTGTTGGCGACAGCGCAGAGGACGTTGAGCAGCAGTATCAGACTACCGCTGCGCTGGTCTCCGTTACCGACGCGCTGAACTATCTTGGCCGCTACTTTGAACATCATGATTTTGCCCAATATCCGCTGGACGCACCGTTCCCGGATCTTGGCTCTCTCGGACAAAACAGCTTTCGCAGTACGACTGATGAGATCAAACGCAACGCGCGCGAGCGTGGCTTAACACTCCGCCAGGTTGCTCTGGAAGCGGCCAGCCCACGTCCGCGTTTCAGCGGCACGCCGGAACAGGTCGCCGACGGCCTGCAGCAGTGGTTCGACGAGAAAGCCGCAGACGGTTTTATTATCCAGGGCGGAACGCCGGATACCTTCCCGCGTTTTGTCGAACAGGTTGTCCCTGTGCTTCAGGCGCGGGGCCTGTTCCGCCATGAATATCCCGGTACGACCCTGCGCGCAAGCCTGGGATTAACGACACCTGCAAATCAATTCACACAATAAGAGAAAAACGCTATGCAGAAAAAATCAGTATTCCTCGTACTGTCGCTGGCTTTCAGCGCAACTGTCTGGGCAAATGATGTGACGATTAACGGCACGGGCGTAAGTCTGGAAGCCAATAAAACGCCGATCAATACGGCAAAGAATCCGCAGGCGATTGCGCAATTGCCCGCAAACCTGCACCTGGCCGTACCGGGCAAATTCACCGTGGCGATTGCCGGGCTCAGCCAACCACCGCTGACCGTCTTTGCCGATGACAATAAGACGCTGATCGGCAGCGAGGCGGACATCGCGCGTCTGGTGGCTGACAGTTTGGGGCTGGAACTCAACGTCGTACCTACGTCATGGGAAGACTGGCCGCTGGGCGTCACTTCCGGCAAATACGATGCCGCGATCAGCAATATTACCGTCACCAAAGCACGCAAAGAAAAATTCGATTTCGCGACGTATCGGAAAGACTCTCTTGGCTTTTATGTCAAAACCGGTAGCAAGCTGAAGAAAATCGAGCAGGCGGAAGATATCGCTGGACTGCGCATTATCGTCGGTTCAGGGACGAACCAGGAAGCCATCCTGCTGGCCTGGAACGATGAGAACGTGAAGAAAGGGTTACAGCCGTTTACGCCGGTGTATACCAAAGATGATGCCGCGCAAACCCTGGCCCTACAGTCAGGCCGCGCCGATGCCTACTTCGGCCCTAATGTAATCGGCGCATGGAAAGCTGCACTCAACGGTAAAACGCAATTGGTGGGTAGTGTTGATGGCGGTTGGCCAAAAGCGGCACACATTGCTGTGACGCTGAAAAAGGACAGCGGTCTGGTTCTGCCGGTACAAACCGCCCTCAACGGCGTGATTGGCAACGGCGATTATGACAAGGTGCTGAATCGCTGGGGAGAAGGGGTGGAACGCATTCCGCAATCTGAAATCAACCCGGCCGGTTTAGGCGACTAAGGAGGTCATCGTGAGCGATCAATTTCGCGTGGTCTCACCTGAAGCCAGCGAGCTACAGCCCATTTTGAACGGTCTGTTCGGTGAGTATGCTGCCCGCTATGGCGATTATTTTTCTCGTGACGCTGAAGTGGAACTGACCGAATGGTATCTGGCACCGCAGGGACTTTTTGTGGTCCTGGAGCGTGGCGGCGAAATTATCGCCACCGGGGCTTACAAACCTTACGACAAGGACACTGCCGAGATTAAGCGTATCTGGACAAAAAGCAGCCTGCGTCAGCAGGGACTTGCGGCGCGTGTAGTGCAGGAACTGGAACGTCGGGCGCTACTCGCGGGCTACAGCCGGATATATCTGACCACAGGATTTCGCCAGCCGGAGGCCGTCAGACTTTATTTAAGCCAGGGCTACGATCCGCAATTTGATACGACGCGCAATCCAGAAGAGTACAGCCAGCCACCGTTTGATGGACGACTGCGCTTTACCAAACTGCTGACTATTGCCGGTCAGGCCAGAATCGCCTGAGGAGAGAAGATGAAAACGACAGATAGCATTAAAGTCGTACCGGCGCGTTACCCCATGCGCACCGTTGGCGCGGTCATTGCTTTGTTTGCCCTGGCGGTGATTCTCCAGTCTGTGGCGTTTAATCCGCGCTGGGAATGGAGTGTGTTTGCCCGCTGGTTCTTCGATCCGGTGATTTTGTCTGGTCTTGGACAAACGCTGTTACTGACACTTATCGGGACGCTGTTGAGTATTCTCATCGGCGGTCTGCTGGCGCTGGCGCGGCTTTCATCTTCCTGGCTGTTGAACTGTCTGGCCTGGGGGTACATCTGGCTGTTTCGTTCGTTACCGCTGATTGTGGTGCTAATCGTTCTGTACAACTTCTCCTATCTGTACGACACGCTGACGATTGGTATTCCGTTCACTCCCATTCAGTGGGGAAGTTTTGAGACCATCAATGTACTCGGTCAGTTTTCCACTGCGGTGGTTGGCCTGACGCTGGTACAAAGCGCCTATACCGCTGAAATTATTCGGGGTGGATTTTTAGGGGTCGATCACGGTCAGTACGAGGCAGCGGCAGCACTGGGCTTACCAGCAGGGCGACGTACGCTGCGGATTATTCTGCCGCAGGCGCTGCGCACCATTTTGCCTGCTGGCTTCAATGAAATCATCAGTCTGGCGAAAGGGACGGCGATGGTATACGTGCTGGCAATGCCGGAGCTGTTCTACACCATCCAGATGATATACAACCGCACGCAGGAAGTGATCCCGCTGCTGATGGTGGGTGCGGTGTGGTATCTGGTGATCACCAGCATTCTGTCGCTTATTCAGCATCTGGTCGAACGCACGCTGGCACGCAGCGAACGACGTTCAGCGATCAACACAGTCCGGGTGAGCCGTGCAGAAAAATGCAGTCGTCAACGTCCACAGCAGGAGGCCGTCCATGTCCCACTCGCCTGAAGGCCATATTTCTATTACCGGCGTCAGCAAATACTTTGGTCGCCACAAAGCATTGGATAATGTGTCGCTGGAGATCCCTCCCGGAACGGTAACGGTCATTCTCGGGCCGTCCGGTTCAGGGAAATCCACACTCCTGCGTACCATCAACCATCTGGAACGCGTCGATGAGGGTTTTATTCAAATCGATGGCGATTACATTGGCTATCGTCGGCAGGGAGACAAGCTGTATGAGCTGAAAGAGGCGGAAATTTTGCGCCAGCGGGTTAACGTCGGCTATGTGTTCCAGAACTTTAATCTGTTCCCGCACTTAACGGTGCTGGAGAACCTGATTGAAGCGCCCATTGCGCACGGACTGGCATCGCGTAAAGCCGCCACCGAGCGGGCATTAACGCTGCTTGATGCGGTAGGGTTGCGCAATAAAGCCGATGCCTGGTCGCGTCACTTATCTGGCGGTCAGCAGCAGCGTATCGCTATTGCCCGTGCACTGGCGCTAAATCCGCGCGTCATGCTGTTTGATGAGCCTACATCTGCACTGGATCCTGAGCTGGTGGGCGAAGTCCTGGATGTCATTAAAACGCTGGCGAAGTCGGGAACCACGCTGGTGGTGGTGACGCACGAGATTGGCTTCGCTAGGGAGGTGGCGGATCAGGTGGTGTTTATGGTTGATGGCAAAATCGTCGAGCAGGGCAGCAGCGAGCAGGTGTTGAATCATCCACGCCACACGCGCACCCAGCAGTTTTTGTCGAAAGTGCTTTGAGGGTAATTTGCGGCACAAAACTGTGCCGCACAAGGATTACAGGGTGACGACGATTTTGCCCACCTGACCGTTGGCTTCCATGTATTGATGTGCTTCAACGATATCATCAAAGGCAAAGGTTTTATCAATCAGCGGTTTGAGCTTACCGGATTGCAGTCCTTCAAAGATAAACCGTTTTGCACGTGACAGTTTTTCCGGGTTCGTGGTGATTTCGAAAATCTCATAGCCGCGGAAGGTCAGATGGCGACCGAGTATCTCAATTACCGGAATCGACAAATCACGCGCATCAAGAGAGCCATACTGGAAAAAGAGTCCGCCGGCAGGCATCACCTGGGCAATTTTTGCCACGCCAGGGCCACCGACCGGATCGAAGACCACGCGGGTACCTTTGCCGTCAGTGATCCGGTTAATCTCCGCCACCAGATCCTGCTCCTGGCTGGCGATAACCTCTGCCGCGCCAAGTTGCAGAAGCTGGGCACGTTTCTCACTGGTGCGCGTCATCGCAATCGGTTTTGCTCCCCGCATGTTAGCAATCTGAATTGCCGCCAGTCCGACGCTGCTGGAAGCAGCATTGATCAGTACGTTATCACCAGGCTTAATATCCGCATATTCAACCAGCGCACCGAAAGCGGTCACATACATCATCCAGCTCGCCGCGGCTTCCTCGAAGCTAAGATTCTCAGGATGTTTGACGACAGCATGGGCTGGAGCATTGACGACTTCACCGTACATACCATACTCATGGAAGCTGAAAGCCGGGATGACGCTGACGCTATCGCCGGGCGCAAACTCACGCACGTTGTCTCCCACGGATTCAACAACGCCAGAAGCCTCATAGCCCAGACGAGCCGGAAATTTGGGTTGGTAAATATACTGGCCGGTACGATACATAATTTCCGCACGGTTAATGCCGATTGCGCGTACGCGTATCTGAACTTCATCCGCACGCGGAGCCAAAACTGGCATATCCTGTATTGTCAGGACGTCAGCGTCGCCTGGTTGATTAAAAACCACGACCTTAGACATAGCAAACCTCTGTAAATTGTTCTGTATTGGGTCTGCACAATTTAACGGCTCAGATGAGGGTGAAAAACCGCCGTTGCGGAACTTCACTATTACTTAGATTATAATAATCCCTGTAGGCGCGATTTTTGCTCGGTAAAAAGCGCACACAGCCAGTCAATAAACACCCGAACGCGGGGGGCAAGATGGCGCCTGTCCGGGTAGAGCACGGAAACGGGTTTTGATTCCCCGGCATAATCGGCCAGCACCTCTACGAGCTGGCCCGACTGGATCCAGGGGGCCAGTACCGCGTGCACACCGTGGATGATACCGAGTCCGGATAAACAGCCTGTCAAAAGAATGTCGGAGTTATCAACGCAGATGTGACCTGTAGGGATAAACGACACGGTTTCACCCTCACGGACGAAGGACCATTCCAGTGCTTCACGATGACGTTCACTGAAAAAGTTAATTGCCTGATGTCGGGATAAATCCTCTGGCGTCTGCGGTACGCCGTGTTTTTGCAAATAATTCGGGGACGCGCATGTCACCATTTTTACCTCACCAAGCCGCCGTGAAATCAGAGAAGAGTCTTGTAACTCGCCAATGCGAATCATGCAGTCGATACCTTCGGCAAGCAGATCGATTCTGCGGTCGGTGGAGGTGAGGACAATCTCAATATCCGGGTAGCGCGACTGGAAATCGTTCAGGGCCGGGACTAATACCGAGTGAGCCAGCGACAGGGGGGCATTCACCCTGAGTTTTCCGCGCGGAGGGCGAGTGGGTGAGAAAGAAGCCATGATGTCATCAACGTCACTGAGCAGGATTTTTGTGCGTTGGTAAAAAGCGTCACCTTCTTCTGTCAGACTCACTTTACGAGTCGTGCGGTTAAGCAACTTTGCTCCCAGATCGTCTTCAAGATGTTGGATAGCTTTGGTCACTGCAGGGCGGTGCAGGTGTAACACGTCTGCTGCTCTGGCAAATCCACCTTGCTCAACAACCTGTACAAAAATGTTCATATATTCAAACATACTGGAACGCATGGCTTATTCTCCCCCGGTATTCGACCATTGTTATTATGAAAGTAATAATCATGTCTGCATAGGTTGCCGAATGCTGCTCTACACTTAGGGTTTTAACTTTGGGGATTGCAGCATGATTAAGGTCTATGGGGTACCGGGCTGGGGATCGGCCATCAGTGAAGTGATGCTCACACTGGCGGAGATCCCTTATCATTTTATTAATGTCGACGGTTTTGACAGTGACGGCCCTCAGCGGGAGTTGCTTAAGACGATGAATCCACTATGCCAGGTGCCCACGCTGGTACTGGAAAATGGCAGTGTGATGACAGAAACGGCGGCGATCGCGCTGATGATTCTCGATCGTCGCCCTGAACTTTCACCACCCGTTGGACACGCCGAACGCCAGCAGTTTCAGCGTCTGTTGATATGGCTGGTAGCAAATGTCTATCCCACGTTTACCTATGCCGACTATCCAGAACGTTGGGTACCGGACGCCCCGGCGCAGTTGAAAAAGAACTGCATTGAGTACCGTAAATCCCTCTATATGTGGCTGAACGATCAGCTAAACGCCGAGCCGTACGCATTCGGGGATCAGCTAACACTACTGGACGTATATATTGCCGTTATGCGCAGCTGGGGACCTGGGCATGACTGGTTTCAGGACAACACGCCGAATATTAGCGCTATCGCTGATGCAGTTTGTCAGCATCCGAGGCTGCGTACTGTACTGAAAAGCAATAAGATTATTTGAATAAAAAAACGCTGTTCCGCAGGAGTGCAAATCCCGGAACAGCGGGCGAACTCCGACGGGCCATTGGACAACGCGTCGCCTCTCTGTTTGCCGATCGTATCGAACAAATTCCACGTGAAGACGATATTATTGATGTCGGATTTCACCTGGTTGAAGAGAGTCCGCATAAGTTACCTGCATCCCAAAACAATAAGGAACCTGTCATGCCGCACGTTGATATCAAATGTTTTCCTCGCGATTTGAACGAAGAAGAGAAGGCCGCACTGGCGACGGATATTACCGAAGTCATTATTCGTCATTTACAAAGCAAAGAGAGTTCAGTGAGCGTGGCGCTGAATGAAGTTGAGCCGGATGCCTGGCAGGCGGTATGGGATGCGGAAATCGCACCACAGATGACGAGGCTGATTAAAAAACCCGGCTACAGCATGTGAAAGAAAACGGGCGATTATTGCGCCCGTATTATTCAGCCGCTGTTATGCGTTTCCCGCTGGTGACAAACGTTCCGGCGCCAAGATGATGCAGGGTATTGAGTTTATCATCATCAAACTGCCAGCGTCCTTCCACGAAAGCTCGCTCATCAGCGGCAGCCGAGACCACTTCCCCAAACAGGGTGTCATATTTTTCCTGTGCCGCCGTTGCAGGCAGCAGACGACACTCCATCCAGGCCAGACATTTCGCTTCTATTAACGGTAATCCCAGCACCGGACCTTTTACCACCGGAATACCGTAGCAGTTAAATTTATCTTCCACGCGACCGGAAACGCTGCCCACCGCGTAAGTCCAGTTGGTAGCGGCCACGCCCGGAATAACAATACCGAACTTGCCGCTACGCTCAATCAGTTCACGCGACCAGGCAGTCTTATCAACAACAATTGCAATCCGCGGCGGTTCAAATTCCACCGGCATTGACCATGCCGCCGCCATCACATTGCGCCGCTCGGTATGCTCATCCCGGCTGGTGATCAGTATCGTAGGGCCGTGGTTAAGCAGCCGACTGGCATGTTTTAATTCGATTGAACGAAAATGGCTCATGGATGCTCCTGGGCTGAGAGATAACACACCACAATAGATATAGATATTAACGGTATTAGCGATTTTGTCGCCTCGTCTGGAGGAACAACGCACAAAATCGACGGCGTAAAATTAAAAATGAGTTATAAGTACTGCATTAATCGAACAGGAACTCCCTATGACGCCTTTTTTAACCGCTTATTTTGCCCGTATTGGCTGGTCAGATTCGGCCAGCGTCGACATTGAAACTTTAAAAGCGCTGCATTTACTGCACAACGGCGCGATTCCGTTTGAAAACCTGGATGTATTACTGCCAAGAGAGATGCAGCTTGACGATTTGTCGCTGGAAGAGAAGCTGGTGACGGCGCATCGTGGCGGTTATTGCTTTGAACAGAATGGAGTGTTTGAGCGCGCGTTACGCGAAATCGGTTTTAACGTACGCAGCCTTCTCGGTCGTGTGGTACTGGCAAATCCGTCAAGTCTGCCGCCGCGCACGCATCGTCTGTTGCTGGTTGAATTACAGGGAGAGCAGTGGATCGCCGACGTTGGCTTCGGCGGGCAAACGCTGACGGCGCCGATTCGTCTGCAGGCCGACATTGAGCAGCAAACGCCACACGGCGAATATCGTCTGGTTCAGGAGGGGGACGATTGGATCCTGCAGTTCCGCCATCACGATCACTGGCAATCAATGTACCGTTTTGACCTGGTCGTGCAGCACCAGAGCGATTATCTGATGGGCAATTTCTGGTCCGCGCACTGGCCACAATCGCATTTTCGTCATCATTTGCTGATGTGTCGTCATCTTCCGGACGGCGGTAAGCTGACGTTGACCAATTTTCATTTCACCCGTTATCAGGATGGTCGGGCGATAGAGCAGATTAATCTGCCCGATGTCGCCAGCCTGTATGCCTTGCTGCAGGAACAGTTTGGACTGGGCGTAGATGACGTGAAGCATGGGTTTACCGAAGATGAGCTGGCGACGGTCATGGCGGCGTTTGATACGCATCCGGAGGCGGGGAAATAGGGGCATCGGAAGTCATGCCGGATGCGGCGTTATCGCCTTATCCGGCCTACGGGAACCATTAAAAATCTATCGCCCATTCGGCGTGAAACAGGATCACTGCCGAACCGGTAATAGTCACTTTTTCCGGCAGGTTTTCACGGATAGCCACCGTCACATCAACAATACCGTCACGCCCGAGCGCGCGGCCCTGATGCCCCTGAACACGTAGCGTTTTTCCGTCATGCGGCATCAATCCATGTTGAACCAGCCACGCGCCCATTGGACCGTTGGCATTGCCGGTAACCGGATCTTCCACAATACCAATAGCAGGCGAGAACATGCGGCCATCGGTGGCGTTTTCGCCCTTGCGAATTTGAAAAGGGAAGAAACCGTTACAGCCAATTTGCTTGCTGATAGCGGTCAGGGCAGGCAAATCCGGGGAAAGGGCGTCGAGGTCCACCTCAGGCTTCAGCGCAATCATTACTTTAGAGTGTCCGGTAGTGGCTACCTGAATGGGTAATCCGGGCAGCATATCGTCTTCGCTCAGGTGCAGTGCATCGATTATCGCGGCACGTACAGCACCTTCCAGCGGAGCTTCGAATCCAGGTACGCCTTGTTCAAGGCTGATGCGATAGTCATTGTCACTTGCTTCAATATCGACCCGATGACGACCGGCGAGCGAGGTTTGCCAGACGGTGCTGTTGCCCAGACCCAGCACCTTGGCGCGCACATAATGTGCGGCGACGGTAGCGTGTCCACAGATAGGAACTTCGACCGTCGGCGTGAAATAACGAATGCGAACATCGCTGTCGTCACTGGTCAGCAGGAATGCGGTTTCCGAATGACGCAGCTCGCGAGCAATAAGTTGCATCTGTGCTTCGCTCAATCCGTCAGCATGCAACACCACTCCCGCTGAATTGCCGCGAAAGGGTACTGAAGTAAAGGCATCGACGTGATAAACCTGTGGTTTCATTAGTGTTCTCCCTGGGATGGAGAAGCATCATAACGTACAAAAAGCGGGATAGCGATCCAGGCCCGGTAAGCGCTAGCGCTACCGGGCAGCAGAGGAAATTAGCGACGCGAACGCACTATCTGATAACGGCGGGTAAAGTACTCAAACGGCGCACTCCACACGTGGACCAGTCGGGTGAACGGGAACAGCAGGAAAATGGTCATCCCCAGAACCAGATGCACACGGAAAATCCACGCCACGCCATCCAGATGCGCAGACGCACCGCCCTGGAAGGTCACCACCGACTGCGCCCAACCGACCAGTTTTAGCATTTCACTGCCGTCAGGATGCTGTGCAGAGAACGGGATAGTGGTTAAACCGAGAATACATTGAATCAGCAGAACGCAGAGGATCAGAATATCGGCGGTCGAGGAGGTTGCGCGAATGCGCGGGTTAGTCAACCGGCGCACCAGCAGGCCAGCGCCACCCACCAGTGTGAGCACGCCACAAAGTCCGCCGGCAATCATCGCCATCTGCTGCTTTACCGCAATCGGCAGGAACCAGGCATACATCCAGTGCGGCGTTAACATGCCAAACAGGTGCCCGAAAAAGATCCCCAGAATGCCGATGTGGAACAGGTTTGACCACAACACCATACCGCGTTTGTCCAGCATCTGGCTGGAAGACGCGCGCCAGGTGTATTGTCCGTAGTCGTAGCGTAGCCAACTGCCGAGGATAAACACCGTACCGCACAGGTACGGATAGATATCGTAAAAAAAGACGTTCAGGTACTGTATCATTTCGGGCCTCCCGCGCTGACGTCGACATACTGAGGTGCCACGTCCTGGCTAAAGCGTCGTTGATAGTTTTGTAACGGTGAACTGTCACAGGCGGTGGCATTATCTTCGATAAACTTCACCTGTTCCTCTTCCCAGACTGCATCCAGCGCCTGTCGGGTATCGTCGCGCGTTTCCGCGCCAACCTGCTTAGTGACACTGTCACTCGAAAGAGGACTTCCGGCAAGCTGCAACAGGGCATCAAACAGTTGATACCACGGCGTATCGCGCTGTTTTAAGCGCCCGCCAAGCAACGCCAGAATCGGTGCGACGTTCTGCAGTCCTTCTTTGGCCTCCGCTTCCGGTAACACGCTTAAGTACTCAAGATATAAAGGCAGGTGATCCGGCAGTTCGCGACAGTTTAGCTGCAGCCCGACCTTTTCATACTGCGCCAACAAATCAACCATCGCCTGGCCCCGGTCACGGGACTCGGCGTGCACATGCTCAAACAGCAGCAGTGAGGTGGCCCGACCCCGGTCAAAGATTTCGCACCATTCGGCTTGTTTATCCAGTAACGGCGCATTGAGCAGCTCCTGGCTAAAATCATTCAGCGTGGGGGCATCGCTGGCCACAAGCGCCAGCGCGTCGTCTTTACACTCCCATAGCAGCTCGTCGGGGTACTCCATCAGCAGGCCGATAACCTTCAGGATTTGCATTATTCACCCTCCGCTTTATCGCGCACTTCGGTGATGTCGATGGCATCAATACGGCTACTGTTAAACAGGTTGAATTTGGTATCTGAGCCATGGCAGCCGTCACCGAAGGTAAAGCCGCAGCCGTTTTTCTCCGGGAAGGCATCACGCGCCATTTCGCGGTGACTGGTCGGGA
Source organism: Citrobacter sp. Cf118 (assembly GCF_030334095.1). Classification (NCBI taxonomy): domain Bacteria; kingdom Pseudomonadati; phylum Pseudomonadota; class Gammaproteobacteria; order Enterobacterales; family Enterobacteriaceae; genus Citrobacter; species Citrobacter sp. Cf118. Next base: position 183,799 of record NZ_JAOWES010000087.1, read on the forward strand.
TCACAAAGCGGTCTTCATAGTTGGCGATGGCCAGATAACGATACATCTCCTCGACCTGCTCAACGCTCAGACCCACTTCCTCAATCGCGCGGGTGTCCGTGACGCCTTCTACGGTTTGCGCACGCATATAGTGGCGCATGGCCATCATCCGTTTGAGCGCCCTCAGCACCGGACCGGTATCACCCGCACTGAGCATATTGGCGAGGTACTGAACCGGAATTCGCAGCGACTCAACCGCAGGCAAAATGTTGCCATTGTGCGGCAGTCCGCCCGCGTCGGCGACCGACTGAATCGGTGACAATGGCGGCACATACCAGACCATCGGCAGGGTGCGATACTCCGGGTGCAGCGGTAGCGCCAGCTTCCAGTCCATCGCCATTTTGTAAACCGGCGAGCGCTGAGCTGCTTCGATGACGTTGTGTGGAATACCTTGTTTTAGCGCCTCTTCAATCACCGCCGGATCGTTCGGGTTGAGGAACACATCGCACTGACGCTCGTAGAGATCGGTTTCATGCTCGGTGCTCGCTGCTTCCTCGATACGGTCTGCGTCGTACAGCAATACCCCGAGATAACGGATACGCCCAACGCAGGTTTCTGAACACACCGTCGGCTGGCCGGACTCAATACGCGGGTAGCAGAAAATGCACTTCTCTGACTTACCGCTCTTCCAGTTAAAGTAGATTTTTTTGTACGGACAGCCGCTGATGCACAAGCGCCAACCGCGACATTTGTCCTGGTCGATCAGCACAATGCCGTCTTCTTCACGCTTATAGATAGCACCGCTCGGGCAGGTGGCGACACAGCTTGGGTTCAGACAGTGCTCGCACAGGCGCGGTAAATACATCATGAAGGTGTTTTCGAACTGACCGTACATCTCCTTTTGCATCTTCTCGAAGTTACGGTCGCGGGCACGTTTTGAAAATTCGCCGCCAAGCAGTTCTTCCCAGTTTGGACCCCAGATAATCTTGTCCATCCGTTTACCATCTATCAGCGAACGCGGACGCGCGGTGGGCTGATTCTTGCTCTCCGGCGCGCTATGCAGATGCTGATAATCGTAGGTAAACGGTTCATAGTAATCATCGATTTGCGGGATCACCGGGTTGGCGAAAATTTTGGTGATTACGCCCATCTTACCGCCCAGACGCGGTCTTATCTTGCCGTTAACATCGCGAACCCAGCCGCCTTGCCACTCTTCCTGATTTTCCCAGTTTTTCGGATAACCAATCCCCGGTTTAGTCTCGACGTTGTTAAACCACGCATATTCCATCCCTTCACGCCCGGTCCAGACGTTTTTACAGGTGACGGAGCAGGTGTGGCAGCCGATGCACTTATCCAGATTAAGAACCATGCCTACCTGTGAGCGTATTTTCATTTTTTCGCCTCCTGTACCTGATCGCGACCTTCATCATCCAGCCAGTTAATGTTTTTCATTTTTCTAATCATGATGAACTCATCGCGGTTAGAGCCGACCGTCCCGTAATAGTTGAAGCTGTATGCCAGTTGCGCATAGCCGCCGATCATGTGCGTGGGTTTCGGGCAGACGCGGGTGACCGAGTTATGGATCCCGCCACGCATTCCGGTGACTTCCGAGCCTGGGATATTCATGATTCGCTCCTGAGCGTGATACATCATGGTCATTCCCGGCGGCACGCGTTGACTCACCACTGCACGCGCGGTGAGCGCACCGTTGGCGTTGAAGGCTTCAATCCAGTCGTTATCCTCAATGCCCAGCTCTTTGGCATCGGTCTCGCTGATCCAGACAATGGGGCCGCCGCGCGAAAGCGTCAGCATCAGCAGGTTTTCACTGTAGGTAGAGTGGATCCCCCATTTCTGGTGCGGCGTCAGGAAGTTGAGGGCTTTTTCCGGGAAGCCGTTAGGCGGAACCTCGCGCATTTCACTGACGCTGCGGGTATCGATAGGCGGACGATACGCCACCAGACTTTCACCGAACGCTCGCATCCACGCGTGATCCTGATACAGCTGCTGGCGGCCGGACAGGGTACGCCATGGGATCAACTCGTGGACATTGGTATAGCCTGCGTTATAGGAGACATGTTCGCTTTCAAGGCCGGACCAGGTAGGACTGGAGATGATTTTGCGCGGCTGCGCCTGGATATCGCGAAAACGAATCTTTTCGTCTTCTTTGTTCAACGCCAGATGCGTATGATCGCGTCCGGTCATCGCCCCCAGCGCTTCCCAGGCTTTCACCGCCACCTGACCGTTTGTTTCCGGCGCCAGGGCGAGGATCACCTCAGAGGCATCCAGCGCGGTGTCAATCAGCGGTCGGCCTTTTGCCGGGCCTTCACGTTTGGTGTAGTTCAGCTTGCCGAGGAAATCGACTTCCGCCTGGGTATTCCACGCAATGCCTTTCCCTCCATTTCCAAGCTTGTCCATAAGCGGACCGAGTGAAGTAAAGCGTTCGTAGGTAGCGGGGTAGTCACGTTCCACAACGGCGATATTCGGTGCCGTTTTCCCCGGGAGGAGATCGCATTCGCCTTTGCGCCAGTCCAGAATGTCAAACGGCTGCGCCAGCTCTGCCGGAGAGTCGTGTTGCAGTGGTTGCAACACCACATCCGTCTCTTGCCCAAGATGTCCCACACATACCTCAGAGAACACTTTGGCGATGCCTTTATAAATTTCCCAGTCACTCTTCGATTCCCATGCCGGGTCGACCGCCGCGGACAACGGATGAATAAACGGATGCATATCCGAGGTATTCATATCGTCTTTTTCATACCAGGTAGCGGTTGGCAAAACGATATCGGAGAACAAACAGGTGCTGGACATACGGAAATCGAGCGTGACCAGCAGATCGAGCTTGCCCTCTATCGCCGCGGATTGCCATTCAACCTCTTCAGGTTTAATACCCTCACTTGAACCGAGCGCTTCCCCCTGGATCCCGCTTTCGGTACCCAGTAAATACTTGAGCATGTATTCATGCCCTTTACCGGAGGAACCGAGCAGGTTAGAGCGCCAGACGAAGAGGTTGCGTGGGTGGTTTTTGCCGCTATCCGGCTGCTCACAGGCAAAACGAATATCACCCGACTTCAGCGCTTGGGCAGTGTATTGCGCAGGAGATAACCCAGCTTGTTCTGCCTTCGCTTTGACGGTCAATGGGTTAAGGTTAAGCTGCGGCGCAGAGGGCAGCCAGCCCATTCGTTCAGCACGTACGTTAAAGTCAATCAAATGTCCGCTAAACTTCGACGCATCGGCCAGCGGCGAGAGGAGTTCTTGCGCGGTGAGTTTTTCATAACGCCACTGACTGGAGTGATTGTAGAAAAACGAAGTGCTGTTCATCTGACGCGGTGGGCGGTTCCAGTCCAGCGCAAAGGCCAGCGGCAACCAACCGGTTTGCGGACGCAGTTTCTCCTGACCCACATAGTGCGCCCAGCCGCCGCCGCTTTGTCCTACGCAACCACAGAACACCAGGATGTTAATCATCCCGCGGTAGTTCATATCCATGTGATACCAGTGGTTAACGCCAGCCCCGAGGATGATCATCGAACGGCCATGCGTTTTGTGCGCAGTATCGGCAAACTCACGGGCGATTTGTTCGATATGACGGCGTGGCACACCGGTAATTTGCTCGCCCCAGGCCGGAGTGTAGGCTTTTACTTCGCTGTAATCTTGTGCGCTATGAACGTCATCCAGACCACGATCGAGGCCGTAATTCGCCAGCACCAGATCATAGACGCTCACCACCGGGCAACGGCTACCGTCAGCGAGGGTGAGATGTTTTACCGGTAGTCGACGGATCAGCACCGGTTCTTGTTTTACACTGCGGAAATGTGGGTTTTCGTTGCCGCCAAAATAGGGGAATGCCACGCCGGTCACGTCATCATGCTGGCCAAGCAGCGAGAGGGAAAGCTCTGTTTCAGCACCAGCCGCCAGGGGTTCCAGGTTCCATTTGCCTTTCTCGCCCCAGCGAAAACCGATAGATCCGTTCGGGACAACCAGTTCGCCCTCGCGGTTGAAAGCCACCGTTTTCCACTCTGGATTGTTGCTTTCACCCAGACCATCGACAAGGTCTGAGGCGCGCATCATGCGCCCAGGCACGTAGCAGCCATCTTCGCGGGCATCCAGCAGCACCAGCATCGGCATATCGGTATAGCGACGACAGTAATTGAGGAAATAATCGCTGGGATTGTCGAGATGGAACTCTTTCAGGATGACGTGGCCCATCGCCATTGCCAGCGCGCTGTCTGTCCCTTGTTTCGGTGCCAGCCACTGGTCGCACAGTTTGGCGACTTCCGAGTAGTCTGGCGTAATGGCAATTGTCTTGGTGCCTTTGTAGCGAACTTCAGTAAAAAAGTGCGCGTCCGGGGTACGGGTCTGCGGCACGTTAGAGCCCCAGGCGATGATATAGCTGGAGTTATACCAGTCGGCGGATTCAGGAACGTCGGTCTGCTCGCCCCAGGTCATCGGTGACGCGGGCGGTAAGTCGCAGTACCAGTCATAGAAGCTCAGACAGGTTCCGCCCAGTAGCGAGAGATAGCGCGTACCTGCGGCATAGGAGACCATCGACATTGCGGGGATGGGAGAGAATCCGGCCACACGATCAGGGCCGTAAGTTTTCACCGTCCAGACGTTGGCAGCAGCAATCAGTTGATTAAGTTCTTTCCAGTTGGAACGGATAAACCCACCGCGCCCGCGTACCTGCTTGTAGCTCTGGCATTTTTGCGGGTCGTTCATAATGGATTCCCAGGCCAGCACCGGATCGGGCTGGCGGGACAGGGCGTCGCGCCACAATTCGATTAAGCGTTTACGCACCAGTGGATATTTCAGGCGGTTAGCGCTGTAGAGATACCACGAGTAACTTGCACCGCGTGGGCAGCCACGGGGCTCATGATTTGGCAGGTCAGGTCGGGTACGAGGATAGTCGGTTTGCTGAGTTTCCCAGGTTACCAGCCCGTTTTTGACGTAGATTTTCCAGCTGCATGAGCCGGTACAGTTAACGCCGTGGGTAGATCGCACAATTTTATCGAACTGCCAGCGCTGACGATAGCTGTCTTCCCAGTCCCGGTTGGTGTGCATTACTTGCCCATGCCCCTCGGCAAACGTATCGCCCTTTTGTTTAAAGTAGCGAAAGCGGTCTAACAGTTTACTCATGACATAACTCCTGCTTCGAATAACGTTGCCTACACAGGCCAAAAGATGACTATTTTTTTTGTGATTTACGGCCGTAAACCAGCCAGGTCACCAGCACGCAGACGATGTAGAACACAAGGAATATTTTCATGGCGCCTACCGGAGATCTGGTCAGCGCCAGCGATGAACCGAACGCTTTCGGGATAAAGAAGCCCCCGACAGCGCCAATTGCGGAGATAAATCCCAGGGCGGCGGCGGTATCGGTTACCGCCTCACGCTGGGCCTGTTCTTCAGTACCACCGTGCAGCTTCACCCGGTAAATGGTGATTTTGCGAAAGATCACCGCAATCATCTGGAAGGTCGAACCACTGCCCAGACCCGCGGTCAGGAACAAGCCCATAAACACCAGGTAAAACGCGATAAAGCTTCCTTCGCCCGAGCCGGGCAAAGTGAGAAACAGCAGGGCGCTGAACAGTGCCATAAAGATGAAGTTAATTAAGGTGACCCGCACACCACCAAACTTGTCAGAGATAACACCGCCCGCCGATCGCGCAAGCGCACCGATGAAGGGCCCGAAGAACGCCAGTTGCAGAATATTCACGTCAGGGAACTGTGTTTTCGCCAGCATGGCAAAGCCTGCTGAAAAACCGATAAATGAACCGAAGGTGGCGAGATACAGCAGACTTAATAACCACAAATGAAAACGCTTGAGGACCGGTAGTTGGGAGGCAATTGAGGCCTTCGAACTGGCAATGTCGTTCATTCCTATGCCCGCTGCCACGGTCGCTATCAGCAGTAGCGGCACCCAAATCCATGCGGCATTGGCCAGTGACAGTAACGATCCATCAGCTTGTGGTACGCCCTGCACGCCCAGGAAGGTAAAAATGGGGAGAAAGATCACCAGCGGCGCGATCAACTGCATCACGCTGACACCGAGGTTGCCGAGGCCACCGTTAATGCCTAGTGCGCTGCCTTGCTTCGCTTTGGGGAAGAAAAAACTGATATTGCCCATGCTGGAGGCAAAGTTAGCGCCAGCAAACCCACACATCAGCGCAATGATAATAAATACGCCAAACGGAGTAGCGGTATTTTGCACGGCAAAACCGAGCCAGACGCAGGGAATAACCAGAATGACGGTGCTAAAAATTGTCCAGCGGCGCCCCCCAAATATAGGTACCATAAAGGAGTAGGGAACGCGCAATATTGCACCAGAAAGAGAAGGTAATGCCGTTAATAAAAACAGTTGATCGGTGGTAAAATTAAAACCAATTTTATTCAGATTGACAGCAACAGCGCTGAACAACATCCAGACGCAAAACGCAAGCAGCAAGCAACTCACTGATATCCAGAGGTTTCTTCGGGCAATGTGCTTACCTTTGTTTTCCCAAAAGGCAGGATTTTCGGGTTTCCAGTCAGTTAAAAGATAACGATTATTTTTCTCATTTGATGCTGACATATTATTCTCCATGCACATGCCGTTCATGAAAAAGAAATAAACGCATACAGCGCCGCGCGAGTTCTTTTAGAAACTATTGAAAAGTTTTGGGAATATTGACTGAAAGAATAGATAAAAAAGCGCAATAACGCGGCGTGATGAGGGAATTACACGTTGCTTAAGTGTTACCAATTGTAAATATAAAAGATGTATTATTAATTCATCTATAACATCAATTAACTAACTCTAACGTAATCATACGATCCAGGTGGCGTTCGAATGCAGGATCGGCCATTTCCTCAATGCCTAATACATAGATGCCATCCAGACCGCATACCAACGCAATTAAACGCCACGCCACATCGGCAGCATCCGGGCCTGGAGAAAACTCACCGGCTTTCTGTCCCTGAGAGATGATTGCGGCGGTTTCTTCGTGCCACATCCGCATGGTCAGCAGGTAAGCGCTTTTGATTTCCGGATCTTTATCCGCCAGAACCTGCGCTTCACGCCATAGTTTTATATAGGGTTCGAACCCGCCATCTTCGCTGCCCAGCATGGCATGCAGCCGTTCACGGAAGCTGGCGTTTGCGCTGACCAGTTCGGCATCCAGAAGAGTACGGATCAGTTGCACAAAAGCGAGGGATTTTAACTCGCCGGCAGACGTAAAGTGATGATGCACCTGGCCGGTTGACACCTGAGCTTCCGTGGCAATACGCCGCACCGTCATGGCGGTAAATCCTTCCTCAAGCGCGACGCGCATTGCCGCCTGCAGAATCACTTCCCGACGTTCATCCCGATTTAGATAGCTCATCGTTCCTCCCATATCCGTTTAGCACGCAGTCTAACAAAAAGTTGGACATACGTTCAAATTTCCGTAGGATCGCCGAACCTGGACGTGTGTCCAGTTTCAGTTTTGAAGGGAGTTTTATGTTTCGTCAGTGGTTAACGTTAGTGATTATTGTGCTGGTCTACATCCCTGTTGCGATTGATGCAACGGTGCTGCACGTTGCCGCGCCCACGCTGAGTATGACGCTGGGCGCCAGTGGCAACGAGCTGCTGTGGATCATTGATATTTATTCCCTGGTAATGGCCGGTATGGTATTGCCAATGGGCGCGCTGGGCGATCGCATCGGCTTTAAACGCCTGCTGCTGTTAGGTGGAGGCTTGTTTGGTCTGGCATCACTGGCGGCCGCTTTTGCTCATAGCGCCAGTTGGCTGATTGTCACCCGGGCCGTGTTGGCGATTGGCGCGGCGATGATTGTGCCGGCAACGCTTGCGGGGATTCGCGCCACGTTCGCTGAGCAACGGCATCGTAATATGGCGCTCGGTGTCTGGGCCGCGGTTGGTTCCGGCGGTGCGGCGTTTGGCCCACTGGTTGGCGGGATGCTACTGGAGCACTTCTACTGGGGATCCGTATTCTTAATTAATGTACCGATTGTCCTGGTGGTAATGGCCTTAACCGCACGCTTAGTGCCGCGTCAGGCTGGACGTCGCGATCAATCGTTAAATTTTGGTCATGCGATAATGCTGATTGTCGCCATTCTGCTGCTGGTTTACAGCGCCAAAACCGCGCTGAAAGGGCATACGGCGACCGTTGCCATCGCCCTGACGCTGTTAACCGGCGCTTTGCTGTTGTGGCAGTTTGTCCGCATCCAGCTTGCGGCAGCCCGCCCGATGATTGATATGAGGTTGTTCACGCATCGCATCATTTTAAGTGGCGTAGTGATGGCGATGACCGCGATGATAACGCTGGTGGGTTTCGAGTTACTGATGGCTCAGGAGCTACAGTTTGTCCACGGCTTAACACCGTATCAGGCAGGGTTGTTCATGCTGCCGGTGATGCTGGCAAGTGGTTTCAGCGGACCGATTGCCGGTATGTTGGTTTCACGTCTGGGATTACGTTGTGTGGCAACTGCGGGTATGGCGCTGAGCGCTGTTAGCTTTTACGGCCTGGCGATGACGGATTTCAGTAGTCAACAGGTACAAGCCTGGATTTTGATGGCTTTGCTCGGCTTCAGCGCCGCCAGTGCGCTTCTGGCTTCAACAGCGGCTATCATGGCAGCAGCACCTGCGGAAAAAGCCGCGGCCGCGGGTGCCATCGAGACAATGGCTTATGAACTGGGAGCCGGACTTGGGATCGCTATCTTTGGTTTGCTGTTGAGCCGTAGCTTTTCTGCATCGATTCTGCCGCCAGCCGGACTTAATGCGCAGGAAATGGAACGTGCCTCATCGTCAATGGGGGAGGCGGTACAACTGGCACACTCGCTCCCGTCGTCACTGAGTGAGGCATTGCTGACGGCTGCCAGAGAAGCGTTCACCTGGTCACATAGCGTGGCCTTAAGCAGCGCCGGCAGCATGCTTATCGTATTAGCGATAGGAATGTGGTTCAGTCTGGCAAAGGTACAACGTTAATAACTAGTGAGCTAAATGACAGGGGTAATCCATCTCTTCGACTTCTTTCCCACTCAGTCGAGCGTATTGCCCCGTCAATCTCCAGAACGCAGGCTGTGTTTCCGTATAGATTTCTGCCGCTAATATCAGGCGGCGGCGATCTACCTCATTAAGTTCCAGAAGTGTCCACGGAATAAAGTAGCGATCGCTGTCCGTCAACGTAAACCACAGTGGGCATCCGCAGCCGGAACAGAAGAACCGTTCACCACGATTTGAGGAAGGAAAGTGCGAAGGTTCTGCCGATTCTGGTGACATCAGCGGGTGAGCGCTGGCTTCCAGATACATGGCGATGCCGCCTGACCATTTCTGACACAGCGTACAGTGGCAGGCATAGACATCCAGCATTTCAACGTCAACGGTAAAATGACTCTGTCCGCAAAGACAACGACCAGTGAATGTCTGCACGGCATACTCCTTATGACCGAGTCTACATCAAGAGAAAAAGCCAGCCCTTAAAGGACTGGCTTTATATTCAGACTACAACAAAATTAGAACTGGTAGTTCAGACCGACAGCCACGATGTTGTCAGTTGACACTTTCGCTGCATTGGTGAAGTTGTTGTCATCCAGCAGGTTGATTTTGTAATCAACGAAGGTGGACATGTTTTTGTTGAAGTAGTAAGTAGCACCCAGGTCTACGTATTCAACCAGATCCTGGTCGCCGTAACCGTTGATGTCTTTACCTTTGGATTTCAGGTAAGCAACGGACGGACGCAGACCGAAGTCGAACTGGTACTGAGCAACTACTTCAAAGTTCTGTGCTTTATCTGCAATACCAGTAACACCGGAGCCACCATAGGTGGTCATGTTGCGGGTTTCAGAGTAGGTGGTTGCCAGGTAGATGTTGTTCGCATCATATTTCAGACCAGCGGCCCATACTTCAGCGTTTTTACCGGAAGCCATGAAACCGCCGTTACCGACAGACTGTTTGTCGGTACGGTCAGATTTCGCATAGGTAGCACCTACGCCAAAGCCTTCATACTCATAAGTGGTAGACAGACCGAAGCCGTCACCGTTAGCTTCTTTCAGGTTGTCACGGTCGTTTTTGCCCTGGTACTGAGCAGCAAAGTTCAGACCTTCAACCAGACCGAAGAAATCGGTGTTACGGTAGGTTGCAACGCCAGTAGTACGGCCAGTCATGAATACGTCAGTCTGGGTCCAGGTATCACCACCGAACTCAGGCAGGACGTCGGTCCATGCGCCGATGTCGTAGGCCACGCCGTAGTTACGACCGTAGTCGAAAGAACCGTATTCAGCGAATTTCAGACCAGCGAATGCCAGACGAGTTTTGTCTGCTTCAGAGCCCTGGGATTCAGAACGGTTGCCTTTGAATTCATATTCCCACTGACCAAAACCAACCAGCTGGTCATTGATCTGAGTTTCACCTTTGAAGCCCAGACGCGCGTAGGTTTTGTCGCCATCGCTGCCGTTGTCGTCAGAGAAGTAGTGCTGAGCGTGAACTTTTCCGTAGATATCCAGTTTGTTTGCGTCTTTGTTATATACCTCAGCTGCGTTTACCGCACCTGCCGCCAACAGGCTAGTCACTGCCACTGCAACTAATTTAAGTTTCATTCTAAATAATCCTTATAATTTTTTCTTGGTGTGTTTCCTAAACCATTGCTAAACGAAGGGGTTCGTCAATGGCAAACTATTTTTAAATGACGCAGTGGTATAAGTTCAATAATAAGTTTCATAATATTGCGAAATATTTGAAGTTGTGTGATCCAGATCTACATAATATGGTTGATTGTATTAATCTTTATATGTGACAAATCTGAATGGGTATATTTACGTAGGGGACTATTGTCAGGGCTATGATTTAAATGGCGTTAGTTCCGCATGTGTAATATATGCATATGAAGGGATATAGATAACCGCATAATATTTTCGTGTGTTAACTAATTACCATATATTTAACATTTAATTAAACAAATACAAACATAAATCGCAAGTGGAATGAACAATTATTATTCATCAATTTGTCTAAAGTATAGCCGGGTTTTATTTGTTTGTGATAAAACCCGGCTTTTTTTTCAGGCGCGGCGCGTTGCCAGCCAACAAAGTAGCGAACCCGCGCAGACCATCAGTGCGCCCTGCCAGAAAGATAGCGAAAGCGGTGCACTGAGTAACACAGCAGCCAGTGCAGAAGAGAGCACAGGGGTAAAATAGGATCCTACGGCCATGATGGTCACGTTGCCATGCAAAATGCCAATATTCCACGCCGCATAGGCAAATCCTAACGTTAATGCCGCTGAGAACATTTTAATAGTCACCGAAGTGCTGAAAATCATTTCTGGTTGCGGAGTCATAAAATAGTAAATCCACAAACTTGCGGCTGTTAGTAAAACGAACACGGTGATGCCGTTAAAGCCTTTTGCATATTTATTGGTCACCGTGCAATACGTTGCCCAGATAAAAGCGCCGAGAAAGGCGAGAAAATAGCTCAGCGGACTGCTGGCAACATTGCTGATAATTTCATCAAGGTTAAGACCGTTTTCACCACCCAATACCCAACAAACCCCGGTCAATGCGATAATTAATCCAGGGATTACCAGCCAGGTTGTTTTTTGACCATTAAATAAAATAGCAAACAATATCGTCAAACTCGGCCAGAGATAATTGACCATACCGACTTCAATAGCCTGGTGACGAGTAGCCGCATAACCGAGAGCCAGCGCTAAACATATTTCATAAGTAACAAAAAGCACGCTACCAGCGATTAAATAACGCACAGGAATTTTTCTGATATTCGGAAAGCCGACGGTAAAAATCAGCAACAGACCACTTAACGAAAAAATCATTGCTGCGCCGCCCGCAGGCCCCAGTCCTTCACTTACCCCACGCATGAGTCCGACCATCGTGCTCCAGAGCACGATGGCAATGAGCCCAATTAACGTTGCCTTTTGTTTTGTCATTCTGATTGTCTGTCCATGGTACTGGCAAAAATTTAAGCTGAAATTTATAGCACTTTTATACCGTAGCGCGCTAATTAATTGCCTTTCCCATACTCCCTTATGGGTACAAGGGTTAAACAAAGTGCACTATTTAGTAGCGGAACCGTTTCGTTATTGATTTGACGCAAAAAAAATATGGATATAGCTGATAGTTTCGTCGCGAAGTTGTACATGGCATCTTTCAGACTGCTGCGCTGGCGCAATTTGAGAGATTTCATGTACGAACCCCTGCAAAAAAGAGGAAAGCAATGGACGTCAGCCGCAGACAATTTTTTAAAATCTGCGCGGGCGGTATGGCGGGAACAACAGTGGCCGCTTTGGGTTTTGCACCCAAAATGGCACTGGCTCAGGCGCGAAACTATAAGCTGTTACGCGCCAAAGAGATCCGAAACACCTGCACATACTGTTCCGTAGGTTGCGGGCTATTAATGTATAGCCTGGGAGATGGAGCAAAAAACGCCAAAGAGTCGATTTACCATATTGAAGGGGATCCGGATCATCCGGTGAGCCGCGGGGCATTATGTCCTAAGGGCGCAGGATTACTGGATTACGTGCACAGTGAAAACCGTCTGCGTTACCCGGAATATCGCGCCCCTGGTTCCGACAAATGGCAGCGTATCAGCTGGGATGAAGCATTCACCCGTATCGCGAAGCTGATGAAAACTGACCGTGACGCCAACTTTATCGAGAAGAATGAGCAGGGCGTAACGGTAAACCGCTGGCTTTCAACCGGGATGCTGTGTGCATCGGCGGCAAGTAATGAAACCGGTATGCTGACGCAAAAATTTGTGCGCTCACTCGGCATGCTGGCAGTAGACAACCAGGCGCGCGTCTGACACGGACCAACGGTAGCAAGTCTTGCTCCAACATTTGGTCGCGGTGCGATGACCAACCACTGGGTTGATATTAAAAATGCTAACGTCGTGATGGTGATGGGCGGTAACGCCGCTGAAGCACATCCGGTGGGATTCCGCTGGGCGATGGAAGCAAAAAACAACAATGATGCCACGCTGATTGTTGTTGACCCTCGTTTTACACGTACAGCTTCGGTGGCGGATATCTATGCGCCAATTCGTTCCGGCACGGACATTACGTTCCTGTCCGGCGTCTTGCTGTACCTGATTGAAAACAACAAAATCAACGCTGAATACGTTAAGCATTACACCAACGCCAGCCTGCTGGTGCGGGATGACTTTGCTTTCGAAGACGGTCTGTTCAGCGGTTATGACGCAAACAAACGCCAATATGATAAATCGTCCTGGAACTACCAGTTCGATGAAAACGGCTACGCGAAACGCGATGAAACGTTAAGCCATCCTCGCTGTGTCTGGAACCTGCTAAAACAGCACGTTTCCCGCTACACGCCGGATGTGGTGGAAAACATTTGTGGTACGCCGAAAGAAGACTTCCTGAAAGTCTGCGAAGTGCTGGCTTCCACCAGCGCAGCCGATCGCACCACCACCTTCCTGTACGCGCTGGGTTGGACTCAGCATACCGTCGGGGCGCAGAACATCCGTACCATGGCGATGATCCAGTTGCTGCTCGGCAACATGGGGATGGCAGGTGGCGGTGTCAACGCCTTGCGCGGTCACTCCAACATTCAAGGGTTAACCGACTTAGGTCTGCTCTCTACCAGCCTGCCGGGCTACCTGACGCTGCCGTCAGAGAAACAGACAGATCTGCAAACCTATCTGGCCGCGAACACGCCAAAAGCGACATTGGCCGATCAGGTTAACTACTGGGGCAACTATCCGAAGTTCTTCGTCAGCTTGATGAAATCTTTCTACGGTAATGCTGCACAGAAAGAAAACGACTGGGGCTTTGAGTGGCTGCCGAAGTGGGATCAGTCCTACGACGTCATCAAATACTTCAACATGATGGATAGCGGAAAAGTCACCGGCTACATCTGTCAGGGCTTTAACCCTGTTGCGTCCTTCCCGGACAAAAACAAAGTGGTGCAGAGCCTCAGCAAACTGAAGTATCTGGTGGTTATCGATCCGCTGGTGACCGAAACCTCAACGTTCTGGCAGAACCACGGCGAGTCAAACGACGTTGATCCTGCGTCGATTCAGACCGAAGTCTTCCGTTTGCCTTCTACCTGCTTTGCGGAAGAGGACGGCTCCATCGCCAACTCCGGCCGTTGGCTGCAGTGGCACTGGAAAGGTCAGGACGCACCAGGCGAAGCTCGCAACGACGGCGAAATTCTGGCCGGTATTTACCACCGCCTGCGAGAAATGTATCGCACTGAAGGCGGTAAAGCTGTAGAACCCGTTCTGAAAATGAGCTGGAACTATAAGCAGCCGGACGAACCGCACTCAGAGGAAGTGGCGAAAGAGAACAACGGCTATGCGCTGGAAGATCTCTATGATGCCAACGGTGTACTGGTTGCGAAGAAAGGTCAGTTGCTCAACAGCTTTGCGTTGCTGCGCGATGATGGTTCTACGTCATCATCCTGCTGGATTTATACCGGTAGCTGGACCGAGCAGGGCAACCAGATGGCCAATCGCGATAACGCCGATCCGTCAGGTCTGGGTAATACGCTGGGCTGGGCCTGGGCATGGCCGCTGAACCGTCGCGTGCTGTATAACCGCGCTTCGGCGGATCCACAGGGTAAACCGTGGGATCCAAAACGCATGCTTATCCAGTGGAACGGTACGAAGTGGACGGGTAACGATATCCCGGACTTCAATACCGCGGCACCGGGCAGTGGCACCAATCCATTTATCATGCAGCCGGAAGGGCTGGGGCGTCTGTTTGCTATCGATAAGATGGCGGAAGGTCCGTTCCCGGAACACTACGAGCCGATGGAAACGCCGCTGGGTACTAACCCGCTGCACCCGAATGTGATCTCCAACCCGGCAGCGCGTCTGTACGAGGCGGATAAACTCCGTATGGGCACGAAACAGGACTTCCCGTACGTCGGGACGACCTACCGTCTGACCGAACATTTCCATACCTGGACCAAGCACGCATTGCTGAATGCGATTGCCCAGCCAGAGCAGTTTGTGGAAATCAGCGAAACGCTGGCGGCAGCGAAAGGGATCAACAACGGCGATCACGTGAAAGTTAGCAGTAAACGTGGATTTATTCGCGCAGTTGCCGTGGTGACCCGTCGTCTGCGTACCCTGAACGTCAACGGTCAGCAGGTTGAAACGGTTGGGATCCCAATCCACTGGGGCTTTGAAGGAGTCGCGCGTAAAGGCTTTATCGCCAACACCCTGACGCCGAATGTCGGTGATGCAAACTCGCAAACGCCGGAATACAAAGCGTTTTTAGTTAACATCGAGAAGGCGTAAGGGAGGCGAACATATGTCTATGGAAACGCAGGACATCATCAAACGGTCCGCAACAAACTCCATCACGCCGCCACCTCAGGCCCGTGATTACAAAGCCGAGGTCGCGAAGCTGATCGACGTTTCCACCTGTATAGGCTGCAAGGCCTGTCAGGTGGCATGCTCAGAGTGGAACGATATCCGCGATGAAGTTGGCCACTGCGTCGGGGTGTATGACAACCCCGCCGATCTCAGCGCCAAGTCCTGGACGGTGATGCGGTTTACCGAAACCGAACAGAACGGCAAGCTGGAATGGCTGATTCGTAAAGACGGCTGTATGCACTGTGAAGATCCGGGCTGCCTGAAGGCATGCCCGTCTGCCGGGGCAATCATCCAGTACGCCAACGGGATTGTCGATTTCCAGTCAGAACACTGTATTGGCTGCGGCTACTGTATTGCCGGGTGTCCATTTAATATTCCGCGCCTCAATAAAGAGGATAACCGCGTGTATAAATGTACGCTGTGTGTCGACCGGGTCAGCGTCGGGCAGGAACCTGCCTGCGTGAAGACCTGTCCGACCGGGGCAATACATTTCGGTACCAAGCAGGAAATGCTGGAAATGGGCGAACAGCGTGTGGCAAAACTGAAAGCACGCGGTTTCGAACACGCCGGTCTCTACAACCCGGAAGGTGTGGGTGGTACGCACGTTATGTACGTTCTGCATCATGCCAACCAGCCGGAGCTGTATCACGGCCTGCCGAAAGATCCGCAGATCGATACCTCTATCAATCTGTGGAAAGGGGCGCTGAAACCGCTGGCCGCTGCCGGATTTATCGCCACCTTCGCCGGGCTGATTTACCACTACATTGGTATCGGTCCGAATAAGGAAGTGGACGACGACGAGGAGGATCATCATGAGTAAGTCGAAAATGATTGTGCGCACGAAGTTTATCGACCGCGCCTGTCACTGGACGGTGGTGATCTGCTTCTTCCTGGTGGCGCTGTCGGGGATTTCGTTCTTCTTCCCGACTCTGCAATGGCTGACGCAAACCTTCGGTACGCCGCAGATGGGACGCATTTTGCACCCGTTCTTCGGCATACTGATCTTCGTCGCGCTAATGTTCATGTTTGTGCGCTTTGTGCACCACAACATCCCGGATAAAAAAGATATTCCGTGGCTGAAAAACATTGTGGAAGTGCTGAAAGGCAATGAACACAAAGTGGCGGATGTGGGCAAGTACAACGCCGGGCAGAAAATGATGTTCTGGTCGATCATGAGCATGATTTTCGTGCTGCTGATTACCGGTATTATTATCTGGCGTCCATACTTTGCACAGTTCTTCCCAATGCAGGTCGTGCGCTATAGCCTGCTGATCCATGCGGCGGCGGGGATTATCCTGATGCACGCCATCCTCATCCATATGTATATGGCATTCTGGGTGAAAGGTTCGATTAAAGGCATGGTTGAAGGGAAGGTGAGCCGTCGCTGGGCGAAGAAACATCACCCACGTTGGTATCGCGAAGTTGAAAGACAAGAAGCGAAAAAAGAGAGCGAGGAAGGGGTTAACTAATCCCTGATGTTCCCTCTACGCAATGGCGCTACATCGGTAGCGCCATTTTTTTGCCAAAAAAACGTCATGTTTCTGTCATCTGCTGAACGTAAGGTGTTGTCTTTCCAATAATAGAAGAGTTAAAAGACAATGCATCTGGTGAAAAAACTACTCGCAGTCAGCGTGTTTCTTTGTGCTTCAGCTCAGGCGCAGAACATCCTCGAATTTCCTCAGCCGGAGAATAACCCGGAAGAGTTTTATGCCGTAACCGAAATCCCGGCAGGTGGAATGATTAAATATGAAACCGACGCCAAAACCGGGTTTATCGTTGCCGATCGCTTCCAGTCTATGCCAGTTGCCTATCCCGCCAACTACGGTTCACTAACCCAGTCTTTAGCCGGTGACGGCGACCCGCTGGATGTTTTCTTTTATACTCGTGCGCCGCTGGCTCCGGGAACGTTGATTAAGCTGCGCGCAATAGGCGTCCTGAAGATGATCGACGGCGGTGAAAAGGACGACAAAATTGTTGCCGTGCCGGCCAGTAAAATTGACCCCACTTATGACAACATCAAAGAGTTGAGCGATCTGCCCAAGATTGAAGTTCAACGTCTGGAATCTTTCTTCCGCGTGTACAAAGATCTGCCGGAAGGGCGCAAGAAGGTCGAATTAAACGGTTTCAACGACGCCGCTACGGCAAAGCAAGAGATCAAACAGGCCTGGGATGCCTGGAAAGAGAAAAAACCGCAGCAATAAATGGTATGCCGGATGGCAGGCCTACACGCGCATTTTGCTGGTGTAGGCCGGATAAGCTTGCGCCATCCGGCAATAAAGATTACTCCAGTTGTGAGTTCAAACGCTCAATCTCTTTACGCCATTGCGCCTGTAACAGCGGTTTTTGATGTTTCGGCTTGCGGGCGAGATCGTCGGCCAGATGCTGTTCCAGATCGAGGAGTTGTTCCAGCAATCCATCGCTGTTACAGCTTATTTCAGCTTTCGTTTCGACCACCGTTTTGGGAACGGTTATCTCCGCGGACGTTTCCCTAATACGCGCATTGACCGCCTCCAGATCGTGCCATTCACTGAGTTCGCCATTGTCGATTAACCAGAACCGGTTACAGCTTTGGCTGATAAGCTGCCGGTCGTGACTGACCAGCAACACGCCGCCGTTATAGCTTTGTAGCGTTTCTGCCAGCGCCTCTTTACCTTCCATATCCAGATGGTTGGTCGGTTCATCGAGCATCAGCAGACTGTAGCGCGCAAGCGTCAGCCCCACAAACAGCAGCCGGGAGCGCTCACCGCCGCTTAATGTACTGACCCTCTGCGTATGACGAATCCACGGAAAACCCGCGCTAATCAGCGCCATCTTGCGAATCTCTGGCTGCGGGGCAAACGCTTCCAGCGCGTCAAACAATGAATCGTTATCGGCAAGCTGATGCAGCGTCTGATCGTAATAGCCCAGCGTAACGCGCGGGTGCAACACCAGTGAAGTCGATGCCAGCGGTGACTGAAACTGTTGCCAGATAAGCCTTAACAGCGATGATTTACCGCAACCATTACGCCCAACAATTGCCACGCGATCGCCGCTTTTTAACCGGATACCGGCAATGGAAAACAGTGTATCTGCGTCGGGAGCAGGGGCTACAAACAGATTGGTCATCTCCAGCAAACGATCTGCACGCAGGGAATCACCCTGCAATGTTAGTGTCCACTGACTTCCTGCCGTCACTTCTGTCTGCACCTCTTTCAGGCGCTGCACCTGTTTTTCCATCTGCTTGGCCTTGCGGGAGAGATCTTCGTTGTCGTAGACCCGCCCCCAGGTTGCCAGCCGTTTGCCGCTGGCGGTAACCCGGTCTATCTCTTTTTGCTCAGCCTTGTGGCGCAGAGCATCGCTGACGTCTCTTTCTGCCAGCGCCTGACGTGCCGCGCTACAGGGTAGATCAAAGGCATGGAGAGTGCGATCGCGTAGGATCCACGTTCCGTGAGTCACCGCGTCCAGCAACTGCGGGTCGTGGGAAACCACCACAAAACTGCCAGACCAGTTCTGTAAGAATTGCTCCAGCCACAGTAATGTTGGCAAATCCAAATGGTTACCCGGTTCATCCAGCAGCAGCAGGTCAGGATTACGCATCAACGCCCGCGCTAATAGCAAGCGTGTGTGCTGGCCACCGCTCAACGTTTGCGCTGTCAGAGATAAATTCTCTGGTGTGAAACCCATTTCGGCAAGCAGCGCTTCAACCCGCCATTGTTGAGCCGCACGCTCATGCTCAGGAAGTTGAGCGAGAACGGCTTCCTGCAGTGTAAGAGGCAATATATCGTCAGGTAGATGTTGTTCTACACGCGCGAGATGGCAGTGATTCGCTTGCGCGATTGCTCCACTGGTGGGCGAAATCGTGCCATCGAGCAGTTTTAACAGCGTGCTTTTGCCGCAGCCGTTGTAACCGATAAGCCCGATGCGGTCGCCTTTTTTCAGGGTAAAGGAAAGATCGTCGAATAGCGTGCCGAATGCCGTATCAACGTGTAAGGATTGTGCGGTTAGTAATGTGCTCATTGTTGCTTACTCAAGAGTTACAGGCGTGAAAACGCCTCGTCAAACATCGCTGACGATAACCCGGTAAGCCCGAGAGAAGGGGATTTAGAAGTTAGCTTCGCTCAAGCAGAAGTTATCGCAGCACGATACCGATAACGCTTGAGCACTGGCGATCGCCAAAAGCATGTGAAACGATAAAACGTTCACAGTACAGCATAAGTATCCTCCTTTTGTTTTTCAGAGTGTTGATCGGTAGCGAAAGTGTAATCGCAAATTACACTTTCGCGCAAATTTTGCACGCCCGGCAGCAATGTGCCGCCGGGCAAACCGTCAGATAGAAGTACGACGGTAGTCGCGATATTCCGCCTGCCAGAAATTATCGTCAATAGCCTGTTGCAGCGCTTCGGCGGAGGTTTTCACCGCCACACCTTGCTGCTGGGCCATTTTACCGACGGCAAAGGCAATGGCACGAGAAACCGTCTGAATATCTTTCAGTTCCGGTAGCACCAGTCCTTCACCGTTGAGCACCAGCGGTGAATACTGTGCCAGCGTTTCACTGGCCGACATCAGCATTTCATCAGTGATGCGCGACGCGCCAGAAGCAATCACGCCAAGGCCAATACCCGGGAAGATATAGGCGTTGTTACACTGGGCGATCGGGTAAGTTTTCTCTTTCCACACTACCGGTGCAAACGGGCTACCGGTCGCAACCAGCGCGTTACCTTCGGTCCAGGCGATAATATCCTGCGGCGTGGCTTCTACACGGGAAGTCGGGTTAGACAGCGGCATGACGATCGGACGCGGACAATGCTTGTGCATTTCGCGGATGATCTCTTCGGTAAACAGACCCACCTGTCCGGAAACCCCGATCAGGATGTCAGGTTTAACGTTGCGGACCACATCGAGCAACGACAGGACATCTTCTTGTGTATCCCAGTGCTGCAGATTTTCGCGTTTTTGCACCAGTTTGGTCTGGAAGGAGAGCAGGTTCGGCATTTTGTCGGTTAACAGGCCGAAGCGATCGACCATGAATACGCGTTGACGCGCCGCTTCTTCGCTTAAACCTTCTCGCTGGATTTGCGCAATGATCTGCTCGGCGATCCCGCATCCGGCGGAACCCGCGCCGAGGAAGACGATGTTTTGTTCGCTCAGCTGGCTTCCGGCCGCGCGGCTAGCCGCAATCAGCGTACCGACGGTAACCGCCGCGGTGCCCTGAATATCGTCGTTAAATGAGCAAATTTCATCGCGATAACGGGTCAGCAGTGGCATAGCGTTTTTCTGGGCGAAATCTTCAAACTGCAACAGCACGTCCGGCCAGCGATGCTTCACGGCCTGGATGAATTCATCAACGAATTCGTAGTATTCATCATCAGTGATACGCGGATTGCGCCAGCCCATATACAGCGGATCGTTCAGCAGTTGCTGGTTGTTGGTCCCCACGTCCAGTACCACCGGAAGTGTATAGGCCGGGCTAATTCCGCCACATGCGGTATACAGCGACAGTTTACCGATTGGAATACCCATCCCGCCGATCCCCTGATCGCCAAGACCTAAAATACGTTCGCCATCGGTGACAACGATGACCTTGATATTGTGGTTAGGGACGTTTTGCAGGATATCGTCCATATTGTGGCGGTTCTGATAAGAGATAAACACGCCGCGCGCACGACGATAAATCTCAGAGAAACGCTCACAGGCTGCGCCGACCGTTGGGGTATAGATAACTGGCATCATCTCATCCAGGTGATTATGCACCAGTCGGTAAAACAGGGTTTCGTTGGTGTCCTGGATGTTGCGCAGGTAAATATGCTTGTCGATTTCGGTTTTGAAGCCCTGATATTGGATCCAGGCGCGTTCAGCCTGTTCTTCAATCGTTTCGACGACTTCCGGCAGTAACCCCAGCAGGTTGAAGTTACGGCGTTCTTCCACACTGAAGGCGCTCCCTTTATTCAGTAAAGGGAATTCCAGCAGTACCGGGCCAGCGTAAGGGATGTAAAGGGAACGCAGTTTTTTAGTTTCGTTTTCCATGTCACTCACTCTTTTTTGAATAACCGTCCCTGGCGCTCTTTATGATCGTATGTGGCCTGTCCGCCAGGGAAACGGGCGAAGTATAAAGCATTGTGAATGGGTTAAGGGGTTTTATAAGCAAAAACACCACTGCGGTTGCAATGGTGTTTATCTCGTTACTCAGTCAGACGTGCGAAAGGCTACTTGCCGTCAGCGCGGCGCTTTCTTCCAGTAGGATTGTTGACCACGTTGGTTTTGTCACCTTCGGTCACGATTTTACGTTGATTTGAGATTTTGTGGTCCAGTCCGAGAATATGACGGGCCTGACGGTTCGATTTCATTCTAACTCCTTAATCCTGTTACTGGTTTCAAGGGCGAGCCCGTATGAGAACGGACGAAATACAACCTGATATAAAGCCGATGTTCAACATAACGGCTTTCTGGATGGTCGGTCATTTTATCTGAAAGGTCAATGCTTAAGCGGCAAATGAGAACTATCCCGTATGTAACATGCTTTTTCCCGGGCGTCCTATACTAGTAACTCCGACGACAACACAGGAGAGCGGTAATGACTATCCATAAGAAAGGTCAGGCACACTGGGAAGGCGACATTAAGCGCGGCAAAGGCACTGTGTCGACCGAAAGTGGCGTGTTGAATCAGCAACCGTATGGGTTTAATACACGATTTGAAGGTGAGAAAGGCACCAATCCTGAAGAGTTGATTGGCGCGGCCCATGCGGCCTGCTTTTCGATGGCGCTTTCACTGATGCTGGGTGAAGCAGGGTTTACCCCAGATGCCATTGATACCACTGCCGATGTTTCTCTGGATAAGGTAGATGCCGGGTTTGCGATCACTAAAGTCGCGTTGCATAGCCAAGTGAGCGTGCCGGGGATAGACGCCGCCACGTTTGACGGCATCATCCAGAAAGCAAAAGCCGGATGCCCGGTATCTCAGGTTCTGAAAGCGGAAATAACGCTGGATTACAAACTGAAGTCTTAATAAAGTCGTGCCGGATGTGACCAGTTCTTATCCGGCACCTGATGATGTTATTGCGCTACCCAACCGCCATCCATATTCCACGCTACGCCACGCACTTGCGCCGCACCGTCTGAACATAAGAATAACGCAAGATTCCCTAACTGCTCTGGGGTAACGAATTCGCGCGACGGCTGCTTTTCAGCCAGCAGGGCGTCACGGGCAGCCTCAGGCTCTGTGCCTTCGGCAATACGCTTATCGATCTGCTGCTGGACCAGCGGCGTTAGCACCCAGCCGGGACACAGCGCATTGCAGGTAATTTCCGTCTGCGCGGTTTCCAGCGCGATGGTCTTGGTTAATCCCACCACACCGTGCTTCGCTGCTACGTACGCAGACTTCTCTTTTGAAGCCACCAGGCCATGAACAGAAGCGATATTAATGATGCGCCCCCAGTTTCGCGCGCGCATACCGGGAAGCGCCAGACGCGTGGTGTGAAAAACGGAGGAGAGGTTAATCGCGATAATCGCGTTCCATTTATCAACCGGGAAGGTTTCTATCGGTGAAACATGCTGGATCCCGGCGTTATTGATAAGAATATCCGCACCGCCGAATTCGCTCTCTGCATAGCGCATCATGTCGGCAATTTGCGCTTCATCGCTCAGATCCGCGCCATGATAGCCTGGCGTTTTGCCATACTGCGCAACAGCGTCTTTGGCGGCATCAACATCACCAAACCCGTTGAGGATCAGGGTGGCGCCAGCTTGCGCCAGCACCTGTGCGATACCTAATCCGATACCGCTGGTCGAGCCGGTAACCAGGGCGGTTTTTCCCGTTAAGTTCATGATGATTCTCCTTAAACAATTCCGGTGGTGTAGAAGACGCCGATGACAAACAGTACGGCCAGACTTTTAATGATGGTAATAGCGAAAATTCCGCCATACGCCTGACGATGACTAAGGCCGGTGATAGCCAATAAGGTAATGACCGCGCCGTTATGCGGTAGGGTGTCCATACCGCCGCTGGCCATAGATGCCACGCGGTGGAAGACTTCAAGTGGGATATTGGCGGCATGTGCGGCAGCGATGAAAGTGTCAGACATGGCGGCAAGCGCAATACTCATCCCGCCAGACGCCGAACCGGTGATCCCGGCAAGCGTGGTAATGCTGATAGCCTCATTGAGCAGCGGGTCAGGAATAGCCGCCAGCGCTTTTGACAGCACAAGGAAGCCCGGCAGGGCGGCGATCACTGCGCCAAAACCGTACTCTGACGCGGTGTTCATCGCCGCGAGGATCGCGCCGCCAACTGCCGTTCTGCTGCCTTCCGCCAGGCGACCTTTAATGTTGCGGTAGCCGAAGAGCACCACCAGCAGGATCCCAGAAATCAGTGCTGCTTCCACTGCCCAGATAGCGGTGATTTTACCGACTTCGGTGGTAATCGGTTTGGCAAGCCCCGGAAGTTCAAGTTGATGCGTGGCGCCGTACCACTGTGGGATCCAGCGGGTAAACAGCAGGTTAAATACCCCAACCAGGATCAGCGGAGAGATCGCGATGATCGGGTTCGGCAGATTAATGTTATCCGGCGTTTCCGGCTCGTTTAACAGTTCAGTGCCATAGCCTTCATTCTTTGCCTGCGCTTTACGACGCTGACGTTCGAGATAAACCAGACCGACGAAAATAATAAACAGCGAGCCTATCAGCCCCAGCCACGGCGCAGCCCAGGCGTTAGTCCCAAAGAAGCTGGTCGGAATAATGTTCTGGATCTGCGGCGTGCCTGGCAGAGCATCCATGGTGAAAGAGAATGCGCCCAGCGCAACGGTGGCCGGGATCAGGCGCTTAGGAATATTACTCTGGCGGAACAGCTCCGCCGCAAATGGATACACCGCAAACGCCACGACGAACAGCGAAACCCCGCCGTAGGTTAACAGCGCGCACACCAGCACGATCACCGGAATAGCGTGACGACGACCGAGGATGTTGATAGCGGCGGCAACAATGGAACGTGAAAATCCAGATAACTCGATTAACTTGCCAAACACTGCACCCAGCAAGAACACCGGGAAGTAAAGCTTCACAAAACCGACCATTTTTTCCATAAACAGGCCGGTGAAAGCAGGGCCGACGGCGCTGGGTTCAGTGAGTAATACAGCACCTAATGCCGCGATGGGGGCAAACAGGATGACGCTGTATCCGCGATAGGCTGCAAGCATCAGCAGACCCAGCGCTGCCAGGGCGATTAATACACTCATCATGACTCCTTATTATTATATTGGGGTACAGAAAGAGACGTTATGGTTTCAGGGCAAAACGCAGTTGATGCTCTCTGCGTTGCTGGATGTACTCCTTGCGCGAATCATCCCAGCGATAAAATCCCTGACCGCTGCGTAAACCGGTATCACCGTTGGCTACCTTGTCAGCGACCAGCGACATCATCTCGCTGCCGGTTGCCAGTTCCGGGAGCAGATGCCGACAAATATCCTGCACCGTAGAGAGTCCGGTCATATCTGCCGCTTCCAGCGGACCAACCATCGCATAGCGACGTCCGAGCGAGGCGCGCATGACCTGATCCACCACCTCTGCGCTGGCGATGCCGCTTTTAACGATATGAAGCGCTTCACGAAGCAAAGCAAACTGCAGTCGATTGCCGACAAACCCTGGTGCGGCGCGATCGAGCACGACGGCTTCCAGTTGCATCGAGAGCAGCAACTGTTGCAGCTCACGCAGGTATTCCGCTTTGGTGGCGGTGCCGGGGACAATTTCGACCAGCGGAATAAAATGTGGCGGGTGCCAGAAATGGGCGATGAGCAGCCGCTCAGGATGGACGAGCTTTTCTGCCAGCGCATCCGGCGGCAGGCCGCTGGTATTACTGGCAATGACGGCCTCAGGCGCGATCAGATCTTCCAGTTGCGCATACAACGCGTGCTTGAGCTCGAGCCGCTCCGGGATCGCTTCAATCAGTAACCCGCACGCAGCAATCTCCGATAGCGAAGTCGTACCGTGCAGACGACTCACAACCTGTTCTTTTTCGTCTGCGGCAAACTGTTCGGCGGTAATCAGCTCATCCAGAATACCGCTGGCAACGGCGCTAATTTCTGCAATTCGGCTGCTATCGGTGTCATACAGCCAGACATCGTGACCATAACGGGCGAAGTGGGTGGCAATACCGACCCCCATTAACCCCGCCCCCAGAACGCAGACAGGCTTACTTTGCATGAGAGACCTCCTGCAAACGCTCTACCGCCAGCGCTACGCCCTGACCGCCGCCTACGCACAGCGTAGCCAGCCCTTTGGTCGCGTTACTGCGGGCCATTTCGTGCAACAGTGTCACCAGGATTCGGCAACCAGATGCACCGATGGGATGGCCCAGCGCAATCGCGCCGCCATTTACGTTCACCCGGTCGCTGTCCCAGTTCAGGGATTCGCCAACCGCCAGCGCTTGTGCGGCAAAGGCTTCGTTGGCCTCAATGAGATCGACATCATTCAACGTCCAGCCCGCTCGCTTCAGGCACTGGAGTGACGCTTCTACCGGCCCAAGGCCCATAATGGCGGGATCGACACCAGAAACCGCGTAGCCTGTTACCCGGGCAAGCACTGGCAAATTGAGTTCTGCGGCTTTGCCGGCGCTCATCAACATCACCGCGGCGGCACCATCATTGATGGATGATGCATTTCCGGCGGTCACCGTGCCGTTTCCTGGCAGAAATGCTGGTTTAAGTTGCGCCAGCTTGTCGGCCTGAGTATCCGGGCGAGGCTGTTCGTCACGGTCCACCACACGTGGCGGCTTTTTGCCTTGTGGGACGCTAACCGGCGTGATTTCCGCGCTAAAACGACCCGCTTCAATGGCAGCGGCGGCTTTTTGCTGGGAGCGCAGGGCAAAAGCGTCCTGCTGCTCACGACTGATTACGAACTTATCCGCCAGATTTTCGGCAGTAATACCCATGTGATAGTCGTTGAACGCATCCCACAGGCCGTCATGGACCACGCTGTCTTTCATACTGGCATGACCCAAACGCAGACCGGCCCGCGCGCCGTCGAGAAAATAGGGCGCATTGCTCATGCTCTCCTGGCCTCCGGCAATCACGATTTGCGCATCGCCACAGCGAATTGCCTGTACCGCCTGATGCACCGCCTTCAGCCCAGAACCGCACACCAGATTAATAGTTAACGCCGGTGTGGTTGACGGCAGTCCTGCGCGTAACGCCGTTTGTCTGGCCGGATTCTGGCCACAGCCTGTCGTGAGCACCTGACCTAAAATCACTTCATCAATTTGTTCAGGCGCCACAGCCGTTTTTTCCAGCAGCGAACGGACAACCGCTGTACCTAACTCCACGGCGGAAAGTGGTGCCAGCGCACCATGAAAACTGCCAATCGGGGTGCGCGTTGCTGCGACAATTACAACATCCTGCATGGTCAGCTCCTCAGTTAAATTGCATTTCGGGGACAGTTTCGGGCACGATCAGCTTGCCGGCGGTTCTGGCGACGATTTCATCCACACTGATACCCGGGGCGCGTTCACGCAGAATGAACGCCCCGTCGGCAATTTCCAGCAGAGCCAGGTCGGTCAGCACGCGTTTGATGCAGGCCACGCCGGTCAACGGCAGGGTGCAGGCGGGAAGCAGTTTGGACTCACCGCTTTTGGAAGCATGGGTCATTACCACGATGATGTTGTCGGCTCCGGCAACCAGGTCCATCGCGCCGCCCATGCCTTTCACCATTTTCCCGGGGATCATCCATGAGGCGATATTGCCGTTAACATCGACTTCAAACGCACCGAGCACCGTCAGATCAACGTGGCCGCCGCGGATCATGG
This sequence comes from Citrobacter sp. Cf118, assembly GCF_030334095.1. NCBI lineage: Bacteria > Pseudomonadati > Pseudomonadota > Gammaproteobacteria > Enterobacterales > Enterobacteriaceae > Citrobacter > Citrobacter sp. Cf118. The sequence goes on from NZ_JAOWES010000087.1 coordinate 210,864, forward strand.
CGAAGGATTGCGCAGAGTCGAAAATCGCCGCGCCTTTGCGCGCCGTCACGGTCTGTTTCCCGGCGTTAATCATGTCGGCATCAATTTCGTCTTCTGTGGGAAACGGCCCCATACCCAGCAAACCATTCTCTGATTGCAGCATCACGTCCATGCCATCAGGGATATAATTTGCCACCAGAGTGGGAATGCCGATCCCAAGGTTGACGTAATAACCGTCGCGCAGCTCGCGGGCGACGCGCATCGCCATTTGTTCACGCGTTAACATGGTCAGGCTCCTTTCTGGCGCAGGGTGCGTTGTTCAATACGTTTTTCAAACTGCCCCTGAATAATGCGGTTAACGAAAATTCCGGGAGTGTGAATCGCTGCAGGGTCCAGTTCTCCGGGAGGGACAATCTCTTCGACTTCCACGACGGTAATGCGCCCGGCGGCAGCCATCAGCGGATTAAAGTTCTGTGCGGTGTGGCGATAGATGACGTTGCCGTACCAGTCGGCTTTCCAGCCTTTAACCAATGCAAAATCACCGGTTATCGCCTGTTCAAGGATGTAAGGGCGTCCGGCAAACTCGCGAACCTCTTTCCCTTCCGCTACGGGGGTTCCATATCCAGTCGCGGTAAAAAATGCCGGGATCCCCGCGCCGCCCGCGCGCAACTGCTCTGCCAGCGTACCCTGTGGCGTCAGGATGGCTTCCAGTTCGCCGCTAAGCACCTGCTTCTCAAACAGGGCGTTTTCCCCTACATAGGACGCGACCACTTTGCGCACCTGGCGCGTTTCCAGCAGTACGCCGAGGCCAAAGCCATCCACGCCACAGTTGTTTGATACAACGGTAAGTCCCTGTACTTCTCGACGGCGTACTTCGGTAATCAGGTTTTCAGGGATCCCACATAAACCAAAACCGCCCGCCAGCAGCGTCATGTTGTCGGTCAGTCCTTCCAGCGCCTCTTGATAAGTGGCAACACGTTTATCCAGTCCAGCCATATACTTGCCTCCCCAGTTGTCCTTGCCGACATCATTGGGGGTGAAAAATGATTTGTTAATTTTAAATTTGTGACTCACTCATTGGGTTTTTTTATCAATTTAATGTTAATTAAAGGTATTCAACAAGTTAAAGGAATGCGAAATGGGAATGAGCATCAAACAGTTACGCGCGTTTTTAGCGGTAGCTCACACTCTGAATTTTGCTCATGCCAGTGAAAGACTGAACATGTCGCAACCCGCATTAAGCCTGGCGATTAAAGGACTGGAAGATTCGCTGGGCGGGGCGTTACTGTTGAGAACCACCCGCAAAGTGACTCTGACGCAGGAGGGAGAAACGTTGCTGAATATGGGGAGACAGCTGCTGGCGGACTGGGAGAATACGGAAGAAGCCATGCGCCAACGCTTTACGCTGCAGCGTGGTAAAATCTCGATCGCCGCCATGCCCTCATTTGCCGCTAACGTCCTGCCATCGGTACTGAAAACGTTTCGTGACTCTTATTCTGGTATCAACGTAACGGTTCATGATGTGATCAATGAACACGTGATTGAAATGGTCAGTGAAGGGCGGGTCGAGATGGGCATAGCCTTCGAGCCGGACTATTCGGGACATCTGCATTTCACGCCGCTCGGCGTGGATCGTTTTATCGCGATTGTGCCGCCAACCTGTCGGCTGGCAGACAGGGATCGTATTGCATGGCGCGAACTGCTGACGCTGGATTTCATCACCTTGCAACGTCCGTCAGCCGTGCGGCTGATGCTGGAAGAACAACTTGTGCAAAGCGGACATACGCTGGAAGTGGCGCTGGAGAGCCATCAATTAGTAACCGTTGGCCGTCTGGTGGCTAACGGTCTGGGCGGTAGCGCCGTACCTGCACTATGCCGCACGCAAATGACAGAGTTAGGCGCAACCTGTATCGATCTGGATACGCCGGTGATCCAGCGTCGGATCGGGGTTTTGCGTTCAGCACATCATAAATTATCTACTGCTTCCGAGGTGCTGGTGGATTCACTGAAAAAGGCGTATCGCACCTGACTTTTCTCAACGGCTCAGGTCATGTAACCGCCCGCCAGCATCGAACATCACATCCGGTATCACTTTTCAGTAATGCCTGTTTTTTCTCACAACCGTGGGTTGCCAATGGACATCTGTCACGGAAAAAGCATCCCTGGGGCAACGTTCGGTTTCCCGGTAGCTCGGTTTTACGTAACACCAAATCTTCCGTCAGTGGCGCGCCCGTTTTAGGGACAGAGTCCAGCAATAACCGTGTGTACGGATGGGCGGGGTGAGTGAGAACGTGTTGAGCATCGCCCAGCTCAACAATTTGCCCTAAGTACATCACCGCCACACGGTCGCTCATATGGCGGACCACCGACACGTTATGCGATATCAATACGTAGGTCAGATTTCTGCGCGCCTGTAGTGACACCAGAAGATTGAGAATTTGCGCCTGCACAGAGATATCCAGTGCTGAAGTGGGCTCATCGAGGACGATAACATCCGGTTCTGACGATAGTGCCCGGGCGATGGCGATACGCTGGCGTTGTCCACCGGAAAACGCCAGCGGCAGACGGTCGAGATATTCCGGACGGATGCCTACCTGTTGGGCCAAATCTTCAGCAAGCATGCGGCGCTCACGTTCCGGACTTCGTTTTTGGATCCATACCGGCTCAGTGATCGTGCGCCACACCGGTAAGCGAGGATCCAGCGATGAAAGAGGGTCCTGAAAGACCATTTGCATACCGTTATGCTGTTTATTACCACGGCGAGAATAGCTTCCCTGGCTGGGTTTCAGCATGCCCATCAGCAGTTGCGCCAGCGTACTTTTTCCACAACCGGATTCGCCAACAATCCCAAGAGTTTCACCCTGGCGAATCTGTAAATCCAGACCGTTGAGCGCATGCACCCGTTCCGTAACCTTGCCAAGCCAGTTTTTACGCGCAGGAAAGTTGACATGAACATCCTGCAGCGCCAGTAAAAAATCAGACATGTGTTGTCTCCAGTTGTGGATACCAGCAGGCAGATTGTTGATCTACGCCTCCCTGACTACTTAACGCAGGCGTTTCTTCACAACGAGGACCAGCGGCAAAGCAGCGCTCACGAAATGCGCATCCGGCAGGTAAGCAGGTTAGGTTCGGCACGGTGCCGGGGATCGCAGGTAACAATGCGCGCGGCTCGCCGTGTTCCGGCGCGCATTTCAGCAAGCCGATGGAATAGGGATGCGTCGGACGTTGAATAACGGTTTGCGTCGGGCCACTCTCAATCACGCTCCCGGCATACATGACGTACAACCGGTCGCATAACTGTGAAACCACCGCCATATCATGACTGATAAATAGCACGGCTGTTCCGCTGGCCCGTGCTTTTAACTTCAGCAAACGCAGCACCTGCAGTTGCACCGTGACGTCCAGCGCGGTGGTCGGTTCATCGGCAATAATAAGCTCTGGCTCGCACGAAAAGGCCAGCGCAATCATCACGCGTTGGCGCATCCCGCCGGAAAGCTCAAACGGAAATCGTTTCATGACCTCCGGCGCGTCCGGGATTTGCATCTCTTCGAGTAGAGCGACGGCTTTATGACGGGCATCCGTGCGGCTTAACGCCTGGTGATGGCGGATTACCTCCACCATTTGCTGGCCGATACGCCGGGTCGGATTCAGTGCCGTCATGGGCTCCTGAAAGATCATCGCGACGCGTGCGCCGCGCCATTGGCGCATTTGTTTCTCACTGGCGTTGAGCACATCTTCACCCAGCAGTGAAACGCGTCCCTGGTGAATACGATAGCTTCCCTCCGGAAGCAGACGCATGGTGAGCATGGCGGTCACGGACTTACCGGAACCGGATTCACCCACCACACCAACGATTTCTCCACGGTTGATGTGCAGTGATACATGGTTCAGCGCATGCACATCAGCTTTATAGCCGGGGAAACTCAGATGTAAATCTTCGATTTCCAGTACGGGTTGTGTCATGACTGTTTTCCTCCGGCTTTCGGATCAAGCAGATCGCGAATACCATCGCCAAAGAGATTAAAGCCCACGGCGGTAATCAGAATGGCGGCGCCGGGAAAAGCACAATACCACCACTGATCAAGCACGTAATTGCGGCCAATTGCGACCATCGCGCCCCACTCAGCGCTGGGTTGCTGCGCGCCCAGACCGATAAACCCGAGCGTGGCAGCCATCAGGATCGCACTGCCGATATCCAGCGATGCCTGCACAATGAGTGGTGGCAGAGAATTGCGTAAAATGTGCCAGCTAATCAGATGCCAGCGTGAAGCGCCGTAGGTCCGGGCAGCCTGTACATAGCTAAACTGGCGCACCACTAACGTCTGACCGCGGGCGAGGCGCACATAGAAAGGGATACGGACGATGGCAATCGCCAGCATAGCGTTAAACAGGCTGGGGCCCAGCGCGGCGGCCAACGCCATCGTCAGCACCAGCGAAGGAATGGACAGCATAATGTCCATCATCCGCATAATTATCGCGTCGGCGCGCCCGCCCATGACACCCGACAAGCAGCCCAGCAGTGATCCCAATCCCCCGGCGATACCCACCACCACCAGACCCGCAACGACCGACTGCTGACTTCCTACCAGAACGCGGCTGAACAGATCGCGACCGACTTCATCGGTACCAAACCAGTGAGCGGCTGACGGGGGCAGCAGGCGCGCACTCAAATTGATGGCATTAGGATCGTGTGGCGTTATCCACGGCGACAGCACCATCAGCAGCAGTATCAATACGATAATGACCCCGCCAACCAGCGTCAGCGGGCTACTTTTCATCATCCAGAACAGTTTGGCCCAGTCCGTGCGGCGGCGTGCTGTCTGAGGGGCGGTCGGCGTTTCTTGTGTGAGCATCATTCAGCACCTCCACGTCCAATTCGAGGATCTACCCACAAATAGAGCAAATCCACCACCAGGTTGACCAGCACATAGGCGAACGAGACCACCACGGCAAATCCCATTACCGCCGGGAAGTCGAGCGCCTGAATTGAGGTCACCACCCAAGCGCCCATACCTGGCCAGGCAAAGACCGTTTCGGTCAATACCGCACCGTAGAGCAGATCGCCCAGCGCCAGGCCGAGGACGGTGATTGATGGGATGAGTGCGTTAGGCAATGCATAGCACAGCACGATGTACCAGCCCGGTAACCCGCTGGCGCGAGCGGTACGAATGTAATCTTCACTCAGTTGCTCCAGCATGGCGGAACGAATCTGGCGGGCAACGATCCCAAGATGTACAAAAGCCAGTGTCAACGACGGTAAAATCAGGTGCTGAAGCGCATTGAAAAAGACTTCGCCGTTGCCTTCCAGCAGTGCATCAATCAGGTAGAACCCGGTGACGTGAGCCGGTGGATCCAGCCAGTCGTCTAAACGTCCACCGCCGGGTAAAATTTGCAGATGACCGTAAAACAGCACGATAACCCCCAGCCCCAGCCAGAATGCTGGCGTGGAGATACCGGTAATTGCCATTAGCCGAACAAGGTGATCAAGCCAGCGGTTACGCCAGACCGCAGATAAAATACCCAGCGGGATACCTATCACCAGCGCCAGCAACAAAGAGCAGAAAGCCAGCTCAAGGGTAGCGGGGAAGAAAATGCGCAGTTCATCCAGTACCGGACGCCCGGTGCGAATGGAGGTGCCTAAATCGCCGTGAAAAATGTCGCTGACATAGCGAAAAAACTGGACATACAGCGGTTGATTCAGCCCCAGCTGTTGGCGAATATTTTCGACAATTTCATTGCTGGCGCGGTCGCCCGCCAGCAGCCTTGCGGGGTCGCCAGGTATCAGATGTGAAATAATAAAGGTGATTACGCAAACACCGATAACCACCAGAATAAGTCCCCAGCATCGCTGGCGCAAAATACTCCAGAACGTCATTAGCTTCCCCTTGCGGAGCCAGAGCGGCTCCGCGTAAACGTGGCTTATTTACTCATGGTGGAGATATTGAAGACCTGTTCCAGCATGGGGTTGAATACAAATCCTTTGACGTCTTTGTTCATCGCCAACTGATAGTTTTTCTGGAATAAATAGACGTAGGCCGCTTCATCAATCACGATGGTTTGCGCCTGCTGGTAGTCATTGGTTCTGGCCACCTGATCGGTCGTAGCCAGCGCGCTACGCAGCAGCTTATCGACCTCACTGTTTTCATAGAACGAACGGTTACCCGGCAAGCCTTTCTTATCTGACTCAAACCAGTAGTTCATAAACATGTACGGGTCGGCAAAATCCGGACTCCAGTTGCCAATGGCAATGTCGTAATCGCCTTTGCCCACGCGGTCACGCATGGTGGCGTTCGCCAGTTTTTCCAGCTTCACCTTAATGCCCAGTTTGCCAAGGCTTGCCTGGGTAGCGAGCGCGATAGGTTCCCAGTTAGGATCATTATCTGAGTACAGGAAGCTCAGGCTTTCAGGTTTGGTGGCAACTTTGTCCCACGCGGCTTTGGCTTTGGCTTCATCGAAGCTGTACTGCATGGCCTTATCGTCAAAACCCCACATGCCTTCGGGGATTGGGCCACGCATTTGCTTTCCATTGCCGCTCAGGATCCCGTTGACCATCCCTTTATAATCGGTGGCCCACGAGATAGCTCGGCGTAAATCCACCTGATTGAGCGGGGCCTTACTGTTGTTGAGATACAGATAAGTCACGCGCAATGAGGGATAATCCGCCACGTTCACTTTGCCTTCCTGTTTTAAAGCAGCAAGCTGGTCAACAGGAAGCGCATCGGCAATGTCGATATCGCCACGCGACAGTTGCAGGCGACGGGAGGCGCTTTCACCAATGATTTTGACTGAGACGCGCTTAAACGTCGGTTTTGTACCGGCATAATGCGGGTTAGGCACCAGCACCAGTTGTTGTCCCTTTTGCCAACTCTTCAGCATGAAGGGACCAGAGCCTGCCGTGTTCTGTGCCAGGAATCCGCGGGCATCGTCTGCGGTATGCGCTTTTAAGATGGCCGGGTTAATGATTGAGGCACCGTCATTTGCCAGCGTATACAGAAACGGAGCAAACGGCTGGCTGAGGGTAAACTTCACCGTGTTGTTATCGATGGCCTCAACCTTCAGATCTTTCGGGAAAGCCTCCGCAGGTCCCTGACCAATCTTGAGCAAACGTTCGAAGGATTGCTTTACCGCATCAGCCGTCACCGGCGTTCCGTCGGCGAATTTGGCATCGTTTTTCAGGGTAAACGTCCACTCTTTCTGGTCGTCCGAGGCTTTCCAGCCGCTGGCTAAATCGCCTTCAACTTCCGTGGAACCTTTACCACCATCGGTTTTGTACTGAACCAACCGCTGGTAAGAGGGATAGGTGACCGTCCAGTCATTGTTATCTATGGTCACAGCGGGATCGAGCGTCTGCGGATCGGCGGCTTTACCAATCACTAGCATATCTTTGGGAACGGCAGCCTGCGCGGCGGGCAGGGCAACCGCTAACGCAACGGCTATCAGAGCGGGGCGGAAAAAAGCGTTTAACGCAGGTGTAGTCTTCATAACCAGGCTCCAGAATTAAAGGGGATGTTGTGTTGTTATAGGCGTGACAGTGTAACAATCAATTTGATCGTCAAGCAGCGGGTAACGGGCGGCATCAGGTAATTCAAAATGCCACCATTCGCTGTTAATACCGACAAAACCACCACCAAACATAATGGCATTGAGCAGCAGGCGGTTACGCTGCGCTGCCGGAGGAACAGACGGATGCCAGGCATGGGAACGGTCGTGCATTTCATCAAAACCGGCCCCCATATCAAGGAGATGGCCGCGATCGTCCATCAACGTGACGTCAATGGCCGTACCCCGACTGTGATTGGAACCAATCGCGACATCGACAACATATTGCGGGTCGGGACAGGCATTCCACAGTATCGCCTGCGCCTGCTGGGGGCGATACGCGTCGTACACTACCAGCGACAAGCCCGCCAGTTGCGCAATGCTGATGCTTTTTGCCAGCGCGGTTACCGCCTCGGTGTGCAACAGGCAACGCGCTTCCCTGTAGATAGGTGCGCCGGTAATGTTGTCGGCAGTAGCGTATTTAAGATCGATATGCAGCGACGGAAATATCACCGACAGATCGACCAGTTCTGGGAGTTCTGACATAGCACGTTTCCTGTTTATTGTTCGAATTGACCAAATTGTTGTTGTAACTGGCGATTAGTTTGCAGGCGTCCTGCGAGGGCGTCACCCAGTTGCGCCACCACCGCAGAAAGTAATAAGTTGAACAGACAGCTCACCGGTGCCAGTGAGTCCCAGAAATGTCCAGTGTCGGTTTTTACCTGAAGCAAATCAATGGAATAATCCCTGGCCCATGGGCACCACACATCGGTAATTAGCGCCAGCGGAATGCAGCGTTCAGTGGCGACACGGCAATATTGTCGCGAAATAGCGGAGTAGGCGCGCATATCGGTAATAACCACGTAAGGCTGGCTGAATCCCGAGTTCAGCGACTCTACCCAACTGCCGGAAAGGCCTTCGGAGTAGCTGACTTTAGGTCGCAGATATTCCAGGTGACTAAAAAAGGCGTTAGCGATCCCGCGTGTGGACTGGATCCCGAGGATGTACACGGCTTCCGCATGCGCCAACTGCTGTGCAATGCGTAGAAACGTCTCACCCTGAGCAAGTTGGTAGACGTGGGTAATGGCGTCAATTTCCAGTAACAGCGACTGGTGCGCCCGATCTGGCAGGCTTTGTTGCTGGTGCCAGGAATCCAGTCGTTCATTCATTCCCCAGGGCTGATACGGAACTACAGGCAGCTCGCGCAGACTGGCTTTTGCATCCTCCAGGTTACGAAAGCCCAGTTTACGCAGATAACGTCCAACGGTAATGCCGCTGGTTCCGGTTGCTTTAGCGATGCCATCCGCGGTTTCAAATGGGATCTGCACAGCATGGGCTAACAGCCACCCAGCCACGCGCTTTTCGCTGGGCGTCAGCTGGCTAAAGGTTTGCTCTATGCGGGTAAATAACTCTGGTTTGGCTGTCATTACCTTCTCGCTGTTAGTTGTCTGTCAGATTCCGTATCTCTGTTAGCGAATTAACAATGCAGGACGCGTGCCATGTCAGTAACAGCAGCATGCTGGCTGCTTTTGTTAAAACTCAGCTCAAATTCGTTAACTAATGATCAACATTTGTGCAGCGTAGTTCAGTTTTGGTGCAACGGCAGAGGAAGCGGGGTATGAATCTGCTGATTTCGTCGGAACGATCACATTGTGGGCAACATTTTTCCCTAAGACATAAGAATCAGTAATTGAAAATATAAATTTCAGCCATATCAATAACAGCAATCTTTATTCTTATGACGATAGGGGTATTATTTTTTGCGAGCTACATTAACGGTGTTAAGCGCAAGTGTAGATATTATTTATATTATACATGGAGTACTACAATGAATAAATTCTCCCTTTCTACAGCAGGTATTCTGGCCGCAGCGCTGTTAACCAGTGTCAGCGTCAATGCAGCAACAGATAACGCTAAAACTGAAGTGACTCCGAAAGGCATGAGCTGTCAGGAGTTTATTGATTTGAACCCACAGACTATGGCTCCGGTGGCCTTCTGGGTGCTCAATGAAGACGAAGACTTCAAAGGTGGCGATTACGTAGACTATAACGAAACTGTTACGACTGCAGTTCCTCTGACCGTTGAACTTTGTAAGAAACATCCGCAGAGCGAATTAAGTAAAATAAAAGACGAAATCAAAAAAGAATTATCTAAATAAAATTAAGCCATTATTAAAACCCAGCCAAAGTGCTGGGTTTTGTTATTTGTGACGCTGTCACTTATTTGTTTTGCAATACTTAAGAAAACTTTATAAAGATATAAACACCTGTGCCGATACTGGATAAAAGTTAGCCTTTTGCAGAAGGAGTTTGTATGGCCTGGTATCCTACTCGTATTTCAACGCGTTTAACCATCGGCGGCATTCTGCTGCTTGCAGTAACGACGATTGTTATCGTGGTGATTATGCTCTGGCGTGGTCAGCCGCGCGTCGTTGAAATCAACACCGCCCTGATCGAAGAAACAGGGCAAGGTTTAACCCGTCAGTTGAGTACCGTATTGTCCCGAATTGAAGGTGAGACAGTCAGCCTGTCGCGACTGGCTGAAGTGTTGCCTAACGATGAATCGCTGTATCAAAGCGTTGTTCCGCATCTGATTGGTGAAGGTAAAGACTCGATTATTACCGGCGGCGGCATCTGGCCAGAACCAGACGCCTTCACCGCAGGTGTGGAGAAAAGAAGCTTTTTCTGGGCGCGTAATGCCGAAGGAAAGCTTGTCTATTCCAACGATTATAACGTCGAAGGATCAAGCGGATACCACAATGAAAGCTGGTATCAGCACGCCAAAGGGCAATCACAAAACAACTGCCTATGGTCTGATGTTTACCAGGATGCTAGTTCAGGCGTCAACATGGTGACATGCAGTGTGCCTTATCAGCAGGCGGGCAAGTTTGCCGGTGTCGCTACCACCGATATCCGTCTGGATAACGTCGCTACTTTCATGCAGCAGCAGGGCAACAGTACTGGCGGTTACGCGTTTGTGGTAGACAAGCAGGGACAAATTCTCTATTTCCCGCAGGCCGACCTGGCCAAACATAAAACCATTAACGATCTGGCGCAAAGCGCGCAGTGGCTTATCCCGGTGCAAAACGGTCTGAAATCTTTGCGCCCGACAGATGGGGTGAAGACCATAACGCTGGAAAATGATCTCATCCTGAATACAGCGTCACAGGTCATGCTGTTCCCGATGCCAGATACCGGCTGGGTCGTAGGGCTTGTGACACCAGAATCACGTATTGTCGGTCTTGCCAAAGTGATGATGCAGGACGTTCTGGAGGTATTGATCCCTATCATGACGCTGTTGCTGGTGGGATCATGGCTGGTGGTTCGTCGACTAATTTCACGTCTCGATGATACCCGTCAGGCACTTGATGACATCGCGCAGGGAGAAGGCGATCTTACCCGTCGTCTGGATGTTCGCGGCAAAGATGAAATTTCGGCTATCGCCGAGGCGTTTAACCTGTTCGTCGATAAAATCTCGGCCATCCTGATCACCGTCAGAAGCAGTAGCACAGTGGTGGCGAATAACGCCGTTAGCCTGGCTGATAGTAATATGGAGCTTTCATCTCGCGTAACGCAGCAGGCCGCTGCGCTGGAAGAGAGTTCAGCGGCTATGGAGCAGTTAAATGCGACCGTTCATCAAAACGCCAGTAATACACAGTTGGCGGATGAGCTATCCGATAACACAGCGCAAACGGCCAACCGTTGCGGTGATGTGATGCAAGGCGTTATCTCTACGATGGATAACGTCAGCGCCTCATCCGGCAGAATGGTGGAAATTGTCGCTGTCATCGACAGCATTGCGTTCCAGACCAATATTCTCGCCCTGAATGCCGCGGTTGAAGCCGCCAGAGCGGGTGATGCTGGCAGAGGGTTTGCCGTCGTGGCCTCCGAAGTGCGCACGCTGGCTCAGCGCAGTGCCACCGCTGCCCAGGAAATTAAAGCGTTGATTGATGAATCCGTTTCTCATGTTGGTAGCGGAAGTCAGCAAATTCACACTGCCGGCGAACGTCTGGGAGAACTGGTCAGCAATGTGCGTCAGGTACGCCAGTTGATGGGGGAAATACGCGTTGCTGGTGAAGAACAGCGTAAAGGTGTTTCCGAAGTTACGCTCGCCGTTACCGAAATGGACAGCACCGTTCAGCAAAACGCATCATTAATTGATGATGCCGCCGCACGTACACAGGCATTGAAAGAGGAGGCGGAGCAGTTGGCGTTGCTGGTCTCGTCATTCAGATTGCCTGAGCCTTCAGTGGGCTGATAACGACACGATATCCGGGTGCAAACATTGTGCCCGGATAACTCCAGTATAATGGCGCTTAACCACGATTTATCGATTTAACTCCTCTTTATTGTGCCTTACAAAACTTTGAATCATTCCCAACTTAACTCTATAATATTGGGTGTAAAGTCGTTTTTATTCCAATAAGAGCCAATATTATGGATTTAACGCTCAATACAGCAGCCGATATCGTCAAACTACTTTGCGACAGATTGCGTAAGGAACGGCTCGCGCAGCAAATGACGCAGGCAGATGTTGCCGCGCGTTCAGGTGTCGGTGTGAATACCGTTTCGAATCTGGAAGCAGGTAAAAATGTAGGATTTGAGAATCTGGTCAAAGTCGCGATGGTGTTAGGTTATGGTGACGCGCTCGAGGGCTTATTCAAACCCAGGATCGACAGTCTGGATGATATTTTGCGTTACGAGAAGAGCGCGGCACGTCAGCGGGTGAAAAGGAAAAATACTGATGCCTGAGCAAGTCGATATCTTTTATGAAGGCTGGGGTGAAAAATGGTTGTGGGGAAAACTGGTGTCTTCCTCAGCCCTGACCGGACGCCCGTTGATCGCCTTTGAATACAGTGAAGACGCTATACGTAAGGGGCTGGAGCTGTCCCGGCTAAGGTTACCACTGAACGGTCCTCGTTTACGCAGGGATTTCCCGGCTCATCAGTTGGGATTACCAGGACCCGTGTACGATTCGTTACCTGATGGTTGGGGTATGCTGTTGATGGATCGTTTATTTAAACGCCGTGGACTCAACGCAGCGCGCATAGGACCTCTGGAGAGATTAACCTGGGTCGGCAATAACGCAATGGGCGCCATGACGTTCCGGCCCGTTCAGTCAGATGCCGAGACGCTTTCAAAAGAGGATGTTCCTCTCGAACAACTGGCATCTGAGGTTCAGGAAGTCCTGAGCGGCGAAGGCGGGGAATTCTTGCAAAAACTGCTCCAGATGGGCGGTTCACCGCAAGGGGCCAGGCCAAAAGCGTTACTTTATCGTGACAGTGTCACGTCAAAGTTCACCACTGCGCCTCTCCCGGGGAGCGAAAGCTGGTTGATTAAATTTCCTGCCAGGCATGAGCATGCTGAGGTATGTGCCATCGAAGCGGTGTATGCTGAATGTTTGCGGCAATGTGGGATCACTACGCCTGATACCGCGTATTTTAATCTGCCTGACGGGCAGGCGGCATTTGCTACCCGCCGTTTCGACCGTGACCAGTCGGTCCGTATTCCTATGCAGAGTCTGGCGGCATTTACCGGTGCAAATTACCAGATACCCGGTGCTTTAGATTACCGGGATTTTCTGCGCGCCACACAGATTTGTACCAATGATGTCAGAGAAAAAGCGAAAGCGTTCGAACGCGTGGTTTTCAACGTGGCATTTAACAACCGCGATGACCATCCCAAAAACTTTGCCTATTTAATGTCAGCCGCAGGAAACTGGACTTTGGCTCCGGCTTACGACGTGACCTGGTGCGAAGGACCCGGCGGGTATCACCAAATGGACGTGCTGGGAGAAGCGCTGGATATCGAAAGAAAGCACCTGCAGCAGCTTGGCGTACAGGAAGCTGAGCTATCAGCTGAGCATGTGAACGCTATAATCGACAAGATCTGCCACCATGCAACAGCGCTAAGCGTTACAGCCAAAGACAAATACGCCGATCAGATAACACAAACTACGCTGAATACGATACAGAAACAGATTAATGATAATGTCCGCCGTTTAATGTCCCAGTAACGCAGATACAGCCGCTACACTTAGCGAAGAATTAAATCTGAGCGAGGCAACGTTATGGCTGAATTTGTCGTGAATATGCTGAAAAACACGCCAGTTTGGGTGTATCTGCTGTTTGCCTTTCTACTGTATCGAGGGATTAGAGCCAGAACACCCGCCACTGTCACGCTGGAAAAGCTGGCGCTGATCCCCGCTATTTTTTTAGTCTGGGATATCTACGATTTAATCACTTATCGCGACCCGACCCTCATTACGTATATTCAGTGGGCGATAGGTATCATCAGCGGCGCAATCATTGGCTACATATTAATTAACCCCGGCCGTTTGAGCCGCAGTAGCGCACCACGGAGTATTCACCGTCCGGCAGATTATTCCGCATTGCCATTTATGCTGCTGGCATTCGGCGTTAAGTACGTACTTGGCGTACTTAACGCCATTTCCCCCGACGTTTTACGTCAACCCGCAATGAGCGCCCTGGCTATCATTACTGGCGGCATGTTCGCCGGAATTTTTGTGGGGAAATTTACCCGCTACGTGAGCGTCTGGCTCAGGCTTCCCGCTCAGAACAACCATTAACGTCCCCAACGATTGCGAATATAGGTCACAGCTTCCTGCGTTTGCGGTTGATTAAGATAATCTTCGCGAAACAGGATCGTGCCGTTAATGTACGGTTCGGTCTCGTTTAGATCGAGCTGCTTTTTCAGTTCCGGCACACCGCCTTTGACCGTCCAGTCTGGCTCTTTTCGCGACGGCTCGCCGACTTTATACAGCGCTACACCAATGTAGAGGCGAGTGTTGGTTGATTTCACGACATCTGCCCACCATTTTGCCAGTACATCGTAGCGCGCTGCATCGCGGGCAAAAGGCCAGTAGAGTTGCGGTGCGATGTAATCCAGCAAGCCTTGTTGCACCCAACGGCGGGTGTCGGCATAAGACTCATCATACGCTGCCGCACCGCGCGTGTCGGAGCCCGCTGGATCGTGCGAACGGTTGCGCCATACGCCCGCAGGGCTGACACCGAATTCAACCTCAGGCTTGAGTTTCTTGATAGTCCGCGATACCTGGGCAATCAGCCGTTGCGTGTTATCGCGGCGCCAGTCAGCTTTGGAAGCGAATCCCTGGCCGTATCTTCTGAACGTCTGGCTGTCATTGAGCGCAGAGCCAGGAGACTCGGTATAGAAGTAATCATCAAACTGCACACCGTCAACAGGGTAATTCTCAACCACTTCCGCCACGATGCTGGTTATCCAGTCACGCACTTCGGGAATACCGGGGTCTAACACAAAACGCTCGCCCGCGGTGCGGATCCAGTCCCGATGCAGAACGTATACGCTGGACGGTGTTTGTGACAGCGTGCTGTTTAATTCAGTGACCGTCGAAGGTTTGGTGTTTACAGACACGCGATAGGGGTTAAGCCAGGCATGAACTTTCATTCCGCGCTTATGCGCTTCATCGAGCATAAACTGCAGCGGATCGTAACCTGGATCCTGGCCAATCGTGCCGGTCAGGGTATCTGACCACGGTAGAATCTTTGACTTCCACAATGCGGTCCCATCGGGCTTAACCTGGAAAAAAACGGTGTTAATACCCAGCCGTTTCAGGTTGTCCAACTTATCCGTCAGCGCTTTTTGCTGCTGGCTGATGCGTACAGCAGGTGAACTGATGTTCACGGATGAGATCGGCGGCCAGTCAAGACGTGAAACCGTCGCCAGCCAGATCCCACGCACTGGTTCCTTGCTCTGCTGGGGTTTGCTCACCGGAGGTTGCGAAGTGGTTTTGGGGCCGGGCGGTTGTGAAGAGCAGCTGCCAAGTAACAACATACTGCCCACAAGTACAGCAAACCATTTCATGTTGGTCAGCGGTAGTCTGGCACGAGAACGGGCGAGAATCTTCGCCAGTTTTTTCTGATAATTTCCTGAAAAGAAACCGGATGCTGCCATCTGATTTTGCTCTTATTTCTTCTTATTGCGGCTGTTAGCCCAGGGATCGAAGGCCGGTTCGGGAGTGTGATTTGAGACCTGGTCATGTAGAGAGTCCAGGTACAGCGCTTCTACTTCTGCCCGTGCCCACGGCGTACGGCGCAGAAACTTCAGACTGGATTTAACGCTCGGTTCATTTTTAAAGCAGTTGATATTGATAAGTTGCGCCAGCTCAGCCCAACCATAACGTTCAACCAGGGCATTGACCTGCATTTCTAGCGTCACGCCATGTAAAGGGTCTTTAGAATTATGAGCATTCATATGAAGTCCAGTTCAGTGGTTCCAGATTTTGTCAGTAGTGAGACGGGAAGAAGGTTACAAGAAAGCAAAGCTGCCAGCAACGGCAGAAAGCGGTATGGCGCGACAAGCCGTACGTCATACCGGCAATGGATGGATCAATACTCTTTAAAAGCCAGTTCCAGACGGGCAATCAACGGTTTAAACAGATAACTCATCAGGGTTCGTTCACCGGTCTTGATCGTCACGCTGGCGGGCATTCCCGCTTTAATTTTGTAATCGCCCAGCAAACGCGCGCCCTCTGCTGAAACCTGTACTTCCGCAAGGTAGTAAGGCTGCTGAGTGGCTTCATCAATTAAGCGGTCCGCAGAGATAGTCAGAACCTGGGCCGGAACCGACGGTAACAGCGCATGGTTAAGGGCAGGGAACAGCACATCAACGGTTAAACCGGGGACCAGTTTATCAATGGCATGTACGGGTATTTTGGCATCAATTTGCATCGGTTGTCCGGCGGCGACGATATCCATCAAATGTTCTCCAGGCTGAATGACGCCGCCCACGGTACTGACTTTAACATCCAGCACAATACCGTTAATCGGTGAGCGGATCTCGGTGTTATCCAGCTCATGACGCGTTGATACCAATTCATCCTCCAGCATTGCCACTTCTTTTTGGTTTTCCGTCAGTTCAGACTCAACTTCACGTAAATATTGATGACGCACCTGGTAGGCTTTAATTTTTAATTCGTTCTGCTGCGATTTCAGTTTGGCAATGTTGAGAATATCTTCTGAAACGCTGCCAGATATTTCTGCTGCCTCGCGCTCCAGCACCAGTAATTGTGCTTTGGGGTAATAGTTTTTTTCGCTCAGCGCGCGAATAGCCCCTAACTCCCGGTTAATCAGAGAAAACTGGTGGTCGCGATAGCCTTTTATTTTATTGAGATTATCCGTCTGTCCAACCAGACCATCGAGCGTCTCCTGAATCATCGACAGTTCATCCTGAATCGTTTTGCGACGGGTATCGAAAAGTTTAGCCTGCAGATTTCTGACTTCTGATAGCCGTTTATTGCCAGAGAATTGCTGCGTCAGCGTAGTATTAAAGCGGATCACATCCAGGTCATCGCGTTCTGCTAACAGACGATCTTCGATACTTTTTGCAGAAATATACTGGGCATTCAACGCGCTGAAACGCATTTCAAGCTGCATTTTATCCAACCGGACGAGGACCTGATTTTTCTTCACGAAGTCGCCTTCTTTGATAAAGATATCGGTTACCCGACCGCCGCTCAGATGCTGAATGGTTTTGCGGTTACTCGATACGGTTACCGTACCATCGGCGACCACGCCCGCATCTAACGGAGCTTGCACTGCCCAGAGGATAAAACTACCGACACCAAGCACAATGACGATCACGCCCCGGATAATCGGTGACCAGATATTGGTATCTACGCCAGCAGAGGCCGTGTTGTGGGGATTCTTTTTCATCATCAAGCCTCACGTTGCTGTTCAGTCGTGGATGGAGAAGGCGTAGCCACCGGTTTCAATACGTTGGCCTGACGCAAATGGGCAAAAACCTGATCGCGGGTACCAAACTCCTGTATAACGCCATCGTTAAGCAACAAAACCTTATTGACCACGCCGAGCAGCGTCGGGCGGTGTGAGATAATGACTGTGGTTTGTCCCTGGGTACGCAGGGCATTGATGGCTTTAACGAGTGCAAATTCGCCCGCGTCGTCAAGATTGGCATTCGGTTCATCAAGCACGATAAACGCAGGATTGTTATACACGGCGCGCGCCAGCCCGATGCGCTGCCGCTGCCCACCGGAGAGCTGGTATCCACCTGCGCCCAGCAGTGTGTCGTAACCTTGCGGCAAGCGCAGGATCATCTCATGAACGCCTGCCAGTAATGCGGCGGCAACGATAAGTTCACTGTCATTCTGCGCGAAGCGGGCAATGTTTTGTGCGATGGTACCGTCAAACAGTTCCACATCCTGCGGCAGATAGCCAATAGACGGGCCCAGCAGCGCTTTATCCCACTGGCATATATCTGCACCATCTAATCTGACTTTCCCTGATAACGGTTTCCAGACGCCAACCAGAACCTTTGCCAGCGAGGTTTTTCCTGAGGCTGAAGGGCCGATAATCCCCAGCACTTCACCTTGCTCCAGCTGGAATGAGATATTACGCAGTAGCGGGGAAGGCTGGCCGGGGGCTGCAGCGAAGACGCTTTCGACGCTGATGTTGCCATTCGGGCGCGGCAGGGTCAGTACCTCTTTCGGCGCCGGATACTCCTTCAGCAAGGTGGAGAGCTGATGCCACGCGCTACGAAACTGCACGAACTGCTTCCAACTGCCAATGACTTGTTCTACCGGGTTGAGGACGCGTCCAAGAATGATCGAGGCGGCAATCATCAAGCCCGGGGTAATATGGCCACCGATCACCAGTAAAGCCCCGGCGCCCAGCGCAATCGACTGCAGCAATACCCGCACAAAGCGGCTGAGACTGCTTAACCCGGCCGTTTTGTCGGCAATCTGCGTTTGTAGCGCCAGCACTTTGTTATGTTGCTCCTGCCAGTTGGACTTCAGGGTCGAAAGCATCCCCATCGCTTCAATGGCATCGGCGTTTTGCAGCTGTTTATTCAGTTTGCTGGCATTGTTAATGGTTAAGGCGTGCGCTTGCTGAATCGGGCGCTTGGTAGAGATTTCAGATACCAGCGTCAGAATAAATAATAATGTTATTCCGCCGAGAGAAAGATATCCCAGCAGGGGATGGACCAAAAAGGCGATGAAAAGATATATCGGCGTCCAGGGAATATCCAGTAAGGCGAACAGACTATTCCCGGAAAGAAACTGACGGATCTGATCCAGTTCGGCTAAAGATTGCGCCGGGTTGTTATCACCGGTAACCATCTTTCTTTTAAAGGCTGCGTTAAAGACCAACTGACTTAGCTTTATATCCAGCCTGTTGCCAAGCCTGACCATAACCTGCGCGCGGGCAGATTCAATCATGGCAATAACGATGTACAAGCCG
Organism: Citrobacter sp. Cf118; assembly: GCF_030334095.1. Classification (NCBI taxonomy): domain Bacteria; kingdom Pseudomonadati; phylum Pseudomonadota; class Gammaproteobacteria; order Enterobacterales; family Enterobacteriaceae; genus Citrobacter; species Citrobacter sp. Cf118. The sequence goes on from NZ_JAOWES010000087.1 coordinate 229,639, forward strand.
ACAATCAATAAGGTTAACATTAACAGCGTGGTGGTATTTTTACTGACCAGCACACGATCGTAAACCTGTAGCATATAAATTGCCGGCGCCAGCATAAGCATATTAATCACACAACTAAAAAACAGCAGCATCAGAAAAGTGGGTTTCGTTCCCTTTAATGCATCATTCAGTTCTGTTGGCGTATGCTGGCGCGACATAGTCTTCTCCTTATACGATCAATGAACTATTGCCATTGTTGCTGGCAAGGGTAGTGGGCATTTCCAGATAAAAGTCACCAATATTCACGGTGGTCGAATTGACGCCCACCAATGTGATGGTGTCTGTACCGATAGTCACAATGGTGTTGCCATTGTTTCCGGTGATAGACACGTTGCTGGCAAAATTACCCGCATTGATACCTAACAAGACGAGATCAAGGAAGTCCTGCCCGCCGTTGGGGTTACTGTCAAAACCGGTAATTCGGTCCTGCCCAAAGTTGGCCCCAAAGGCGAAGATGTCACTCCCGGTACCACCGTCCAGAATGTCGTTACCTTCCTGACCATTGAGAATATCGTCCCCGCTACCGCCGGAGAGGGTATCCGCGCCCGCACCGCCAATCATGACATCGTTGCCAACACCACCTTGCAGGTTATCAGCGCCATCTCCGCCATCGAGGAAGTCATTCCCGATACCACCAAACAACTGGTCGTTACCGCCCATACCAAACAGATAGTCGTTACCAGAACCGCCCGTAATGGTATTTGCAATGGCATTACCGGTACCGATAAAACTGCCGTTGCCGGTAAATACCAGTTCTTCCACGTTATCGGTGAGGTCGTAGCTGCTGAGGCTGGTTCGGACAACGTCCGTGCCGCCATTCACACCTTCGATAACCACATCACCGAAATCATCAACGATGTAGGTATCATCGCCCGCGCCGCCGGTCATACTGTCGGCACCAAGCCCGCCATCAAGCGTGTCGTTACCGGCATCACCTTGCAGAATATCTTGTCCCGCCTGACCAGAGAGATTGTCGTTTCCAGCACCGCCGATGAGCAGATCGTCACCTGCACCGCCAAGTAAGGTGTCATTACCGCCTTCACCGCGCAGGATATCGCTCCAGGCAGTACCGACGAGGGTGTTAGCCCCGTTGGTACCAACAATCAGATCGCCTACAGGCTGGGTGGTGGTCGACGTCAGGACAACAGGGGGGTTGCCTTCATCGTCGACGACGGTAACGACCACCTGCAACGTTCTGCCGACCATAGCCTGGCCCGGCGTATAGGTAGCGGATGTCGCACCGTTAATGTTGACGAATCCGGTTGGCGAACTCATTCTCCATTGATAAGTGAAATTACCGCCGCTCAGACCATCAGCGTCAGAAATGCCTGAAACCACCGCTGTCAGCGTCAGGCTTTCAGTTGGGGTGAGGTCGTTAATTACTGGCACACCGGTCGTGGCCTGATTGCGCGGGAGGATTGCCTGAGTTTGTGCCGACATCAGGGTTTCAGCGTCACCCATGCGGTCGTTAAAACTGGCGACCACACGCAACGGTGCGCCCTGAATAGCGCCAGGCACTCTGAACTCAACGCCTGTTGCCTGATCTCGCCATTGGCCGTTGACGAAAGCCTGCCAGGTCATAGTGATGGCCACATCCGCCGCCAGCCCGTTTCCATCCAGCAAGTTCGCCACGTTGACGCGCAGCAGGTCACCCACCGAAGGGTTAGGATTGCTGATGATCAGATCGCCCGTCGCTTGTTGCCCCGTCACCCACAGCTGCTTCCCATCGCCAAACTCCAGTTTTTCGATGTTCAACAGACGATCGATGCCATCATTCAGGTTCAGCGCGGCATCCGGCGTAGCGTGATCGACGCGCAGGCTACCGTCCGCCATACGGGTAAAGACATAGTTGCTGCTGACATCACGGTACACCGCGACGTCAGTTTCCGTGCCGTTACCTTCATGCAGAATTTCGCGCACAATCGACAGTTGATTCGGTTTCAGCGTGCCGGCCAGCATGTACGATTTCAGTTCGGCCATACTTTCGGCGCTGGTGAGTCCCGCCATACCCGTAACGGCAATACGAACATTGAGCCACGCATCACCATCAATGATATCGTTACCAGCTTTACCCATGATGCGGTCACTACCACCACCGCCGAGTAAAATATCGCTACCATCATCAGGATTCAGTAGCACCGCGTCCGGATTTGTAGAACGCTCTACGCCGAGAATAGCCTGTAGACCGTTGATCCGGTCCGCGCTTTCCTGGGTCAGGTTGTTAGAGAGGGGAACGCCCTGAACAGGCGCAGTACCTATCGGCTGTTCTGTTCCGGTCAGGATATCGTCGTGTTTCCAGCCCGACAGCCCTTCAACAAGATCAAAACGGTCGCGTAGAATAAACTCCTGCTGGTTGACGAAAATAGGGATCCCAAGGTCAGAGTTAGCGCCATTTGGGTCGCCTTTATGGATAGCCCAGTCGAAACCGGCCATGCCATTATTGCGCTGGATCCCCGCGCCCTGAACCATGATGTCGTCACCGGCTTCGCCATCGTAGTCGGTGTCGTTACCCTGACCGTTGAGGACATCGTGACCGATAATGGTACTGTTGAAGAACAACTCAGAGTTGTCACCCGCCAGCGTGTCAAACCCGTCGCCGCCTTCCAGCCAGTCATCGCCTTCGTTGCCCATCAGGAAATCACCACCCGAGCCGCCAAGCGCAAAGTCGTTATCCTGACCCGAGAAGACCTCCTGCGCATCTTCGCCGACCACCACGAAGTCGCTGCCGCTGCCACCAAAGACCAGATCGTTTCCGTTACCGGAGAAGATAACGTCATGTCCGGCATCGCCATGCAGGAAGTCCGCATCACCAACAGGCGTTCCGGTATCGGTAATAATGTCATCACCGTCACCGCCATGGACCACATCGGCTTCGTCACCGCCGTCCAGTCGGTCATCTCCGCCATCACCCCACAGGCTGTCAATCCCTTTACCGCCGATTAACGTATCGTTGCCTGCCGTCCCACCAAGCACCACATGCCCATCGCCGGTATATTTCAGATACCCACCATCGGCAAAACTATCGCCGTCAACATCCACCCCTGGGTCGCGACGCACCAACAACGGCGAGAGCAGATCCTTCAGCGGATTACCCCATTTCGGGTCGATTTCCGTTTGCAGCACGCGGTTCACTTCAAAAATATGGTCCGGTGTCTGGAACAGATTAGCGGGCAGGTGGGAGGAACCCTCATCACCAAGATCGCTGTTACGCATTACCAGCGCGGAAAACGAGTTGGCCTCCAGTTCATTGAGTAAGTTCAGCCCCTGAACGCGGCTCAGATAGTAGAAACGATCACCGTCCTGAAGCATTTCCATTTGTGTTTCAAAGACGAAGTTGAAGGTTGAGCCGAGCATGCCGCCAAATTCATTTTTGCGCTCAGCCAGCCCGCCAATCCAGAAATCGACCATATTCAGACCGGTCTCTTTGGTTGCCCACGCTCCGGTACTGTTAAAGAAATCCATCGCATCCGCAGGCGGGGAATTGTTAGCATCACCAAACAACAGGAAGTTAACCGCTGCGCGCTTACCTTCAAGGCTGGTAGCGTTGAGGATCAGTTCGTGCTGGCCATAGGCGGCCATAAAGTTAATGATTGAAGCGGGATTTTTCAGGTAGGTAGTGAAGTCAGCCCAACTGGTATAAGGCTTCAGTTGGCTATCGCCGCTTAAAGCAAAAAACTGCTCGCGGGCCTGGTTCAGCGTCGGCATTGCGGTGTCACGACCGCGGGCTATATTAAGCGCGCCTAAATCCAGGGGCAGGCCGATGAGATTATTACGCAGAGCATCGGTAATAAATTCATCAATTTCATTACCCACCTGACGCGTCATACCACGCACGATTGCGCCAATAGCCTGATCGTCCGTAACGGTGGCCCCGTTGATTTGATTAAATGCTACCGGATTCAGGAATGCTGAAATCAGGTCAATATCACCGCTTTGCATATCAATGTCGGTACGCGCCACGGTTTCTGTCAGCATTGAATGCCCAAAACGGTAAACAACATGCGCAAACTCTGCAAAGATCAGCGGGTTGATATCCGCCGTGTTGGAGAAGACAAACGGATCGACGGCAGGTTGTACGGTACGGGCAAACTCCTCGAATACGAGGTGCTGATATTGCATTTCCGTGGAGAAGCGGCCTGCCTGGAATAAGTACTCACCGTTCCATACCAGAGTATTGGTATCGGCAGGTAATTCCGTGATTTGGTGGTTGGGCATCAACCACTGGTTAATGAGATCGATATCGCCGGTTTCCAGCAGAGTGGTTTTATACTGCTCAACCAGGCGGTTATGCTCGCTGTGAAAAACGGCGTGCACCGCGGTTAAACCTATATTTTCGTTCCCGCGCCCGTCACCGGTGATAAAGTGGCGATCGAGCAGTTCGTTATCATAGGTTCCTGCCGGTTGCGGTCCTTCTCCGCCGATGGCGCTGTCATCATCTGCCAGCAAACCAGCTTTTGGCACGGCAGTATGAGCGATGTCATCCAGAAACGCATGACCGGTGCGGAACGTCTCCGCGGGTAACAGGCCTCCGTTGGCTTCAACCAGCCCCCCGGTGGTAACAATCTGTACCTTTCCGTTTTCACTTAAAATCAAATTACCGTAGCGATCCGTTGCCAGCAGGGGAACATTAAACACGTCCTGATCGGTGAGTTTAATGCCAAGCAGGGTTTCAGCCTGGTTTTTAACGTCAGCCCAGGTCGCCAGTCCACCGTTTGCACCACCCAATAAATTCCCGGTAGGCTCAGGTTTCCCATCAATAATGACGTATTCGCGGATGAAAATTTGATGTGAAGGATGGGAGGTGTAGGTTTGGTTTTGGTCGATGAAGGGGGTCGTCAGGTTTACTGTCTCTCGGTTTTCATCCACCGTTGCCCGGGTTAATAGCATAAAGTTTGTCGACGACCCTTCAACATATAAAGGGTCATCGGGCTGGAGCGGAATGAAAACGATACCGTTGCCTCCTTTCGGAATCAGATCCAGACCATGGTCGAAAAACTGGCCAAAGAAGGTCATCCAGCCGTTAAACGCAGGGGAGAGCCCAATATCGGGAGACTGATTGGGGATGGATAAGCTGCCATCCCCAGTAACAGTCCCGCCGCCGGGCGCATCTTTTAATGCGTTAAAAGCCTCCAGCGCGGCCGGGTTTGAGGCCGTCTGGTCTGAAATTAAATTGCTAATTATTCGTGGGTCGGCATCAATGACCGTACCGCCAATCTGGATATAGCTGGTCATTTGATCCGCATCCTGCCAGTTTAATGCGGTTAATCTCGGCATTGTCTGATCGGCAGAGCCGTATAATTCCTGACCTGGTAAAAGGTTATTCCATGAACCATCTACCGTGCGAAGTCCATAGGGCAAGAGTGGGCTGGAGACTAATTCCCGAAGCATTTCAGCATTAACGCTCCCGTCTGGGTTCGTTGCCGCTTCGGATATTTTGATCTGCTTAAGAATAAAAGCAAGATCGTGGAGGGTGACAGTAAAGTCATATTGTGAGGCCATAAGTCATTACCCCTATCTTTACTTGTATTGGCTATCACCACTCTTTTCTTCTGCTTACAAAAACTGACAGAAGAATGAGTCGTATAAGATACCTGATGGTTATTACATGTTTTGACTCCATGTTTTAAAATATTGAAGATATCCACAACCGGGTTAGCGTTGTTCTCCAGAGTATTACTTAGTGAAAATAAGAGTCAGACCTTATTTATTCGATTTTGCGACCCGGAGTGGGACCGCGTACATATTAAGGGCACGCGGTTTTGAGAAGACTGAGTCTTCTCAAGGTCACAGGCGTCGTTTTTTTAACCTCGTATTACATTTTTGTTATGATCATAACTATGGTTTTTCCTTTGCCGACTTCACTCATACTTTTCTATGAATAAGAATGTATTTTCATTTCTTTACATTTCAAAAGATGTCATTTTGTTTTAATAAAAACAGTAACAATATCAGTTGATTAATGTATCGGATGAGGTTCTTTGTTGTGGCTCTCGTAACCAGAATGATACAACTAATGAAGCGATCCCCAGGAATAAAATAAAATAAAATACCGAATGAATTCCTGATGATAAGGCGAAAATCTCAGGTGTACCGGCTTTCCCATTCATCGCTCTTGCGGTAAAAGATGACATCAGGCTGATTGCGATCGAGGCTCCGGCAGCACCGGAGATTTGATACAACGTATTCCAGACAGATGTACCATCAGAATATAAAGATTTAGGCAAAGAACTCAAAGCTGCTGTTTGTACCGGCATGATAATGCACGTTACACCAAAACATAACAGCATAAATGCGGAGGCAATCGCCCATTTTTCTGCGAATCCATGAGTAATTATAAGGAATATCGTTGCACTCAATGCGAGGCACAGAGAACCAAGGACAATAAAAGGTCTCATCGCATAGCGGTTATAGAGGGCACCAATCAGCGGGGAAAAGAGAACATTCACGATGTTACCCGGCAGTAAAATCAGACCGGCCATAGCAGGTTGCATTACCAGGACATCAATAAAATAGATGGGCAATATAATCGCGGTGGCAAGTACGCTCATTATGCTCATCATCATGATAAGCGAGCCGACTGTAAATATCGGGCATGAGAATATTTTTGTGTTGATCAATGGATAACGAATTCTGGTTTGTCGCCAGAACAATGCGATAAGGCACAGAATTCCCATCAGGAAAACGCCCCAGAAGTGGACTGATGACGCAGGATTTTCAGACAACGCAGCCAACCCGCAGATGATGCCGCCAAACCCGATGGATGATAATAATAGCGATATCACATCAATGCGCGGATGTGTAATATCCCCAACATTTTCTGCTGCAACAATGGCCAGTAGTAATGCTGCGATATACATTGAAGCACATATAAAAAATATCGCCCGCCAGTTCAGCACGGTAATAATTAATCCTGATATTGTTGGTCCTAACGCGGGCGCCAGAGTAATAGAAACACCGACTACTCCCATTACTTTTCCACAATGATGTAACGGAAAAATAAGTAAGGCCGCGCTCATCAGCACGGGTAGCAGTATCGCGGTGCCAATAGCCTGAACAATACGCCCGGTCATTAACATCATCATGTTTTCTGAGACACCTGAAATCAGGCACCCCAGAAAAGAGAGTGAAATCGCAATGATGATTAATGACCGGGTACTGAACCACTTCATCAATATGATTGACGCCGGCATGAATACGGCCAGCGTCAATAAATACCCTGTAACCAACCATTCCGCAACGCCTGCAACCACGGAAAATTCATGCATTAATTGGGTTAATGCCATGTTTAGCGCTGTTTCACTGAATAATCCTGTAAATACGCCAAGCATCAGGGTACTCAACATCAGTACTGGTGAGTGCACTTCTTTTTCTGGTCTTCTTAATTTCATTGTTTTCACATTTATTCAGAAAGTCATCAATAGATATAAAATAACGCCATCCGAATACACGAATGGCGTGAAAGCAGGGTGAATTATTAATTCAATGTACGATCAAAATACTCTTTACTGTAAGCCTGTGCGAAATGATACGATGCTTTACGCTCAGCCAGTCGGAAAAATTTCTCAATATCACTGGCCGCCAGCGTATTAAAAGATTTCGATTTTTTGGCAAGGCTATCAAATGCGCTTTGTGCAAGCGTTTCAACTTTAGCCAGGTCGTAACCACATAGTTTTCCGTGACGTTTACGAATAACGCCATCGGCAATGACAGTATCAACATCGTTGCTGTGGGTCATTTGTACGACACCGCCAGCATAATTCATCATCGGAACAAAACCTTCCCTATGGCGAATGATAATTAGATCTGCCTTCTTACCGACGCTCAGCGAGCCAATCTCATCAGCAAGCCCCATCACTTTTGCGCCCCCCATCGTTGCCCAGTAAAGCGCATCACGAACGGTCGGGGTGATCTCAAAAGGCATACTGTCACGCTGGTGAATTTGGTCATTCGCCAGAGCACGTTCAATTTGGAGTGCAATATTCATTTGTGTAAACAGATCATCAGTTGTAACGCCCGTGAGATCCGTGCCAAGACCGAAGGGGATATCATGTTCAACGCATGCCCGGTATGGTAAAAAACCCATGCCCATTTGCAGTTCGCTTGATGGCGTACTGACCACGTATCCGCCGGTTTGGGCAATCAGTTTCCAGTCTTCGCCTGTTAAACCATTACTGTGAGCGTGCAGATGGCCGGGGCGTAATAAACCATGATCATCCAACTCTCTCAAACCGCGTAACAGAATTGAGGTTTTGGCTGCGCCAGTATGAGAAACACATTTGATTCCCAACTCATCAGTGAGCCTGATTTGCTGGGCCGAATGAGCAAACGGGACTGTGCCGAGGTCGGAAATCAACATCCCCATGCCAAGACGATCCTGTCTGTTGAATTGCGTACAGGATAGGTGCCTGGCCATGTCGAGACGATCTTCCTGAGATTTAAAACCGGACGGTTCAAAGTTATAGACCTGCATACCATAGGCATAGATGCCACGAATTCCGCTGTCCTTCATCCCCTGAATAGCATTAAAAGCATGGTCAGGCGTATTCACACAATCGTTAATTTCATAGACTGTTGTGGTACCTGCGTTAATAGCATTGATATTTCCTGATAATGCTGCCGCATACATATTTGAGGCTGTAAATACCCCTCCAAACGCGTAGAATGTATTGATTAAAAAGGCAGGTAATGACTCTTCTGTAGAAACACCACGGAAAAGCGACATCCAGTTATGTCGATGTGCATCTACCATGCCCGGCATAACGATAGCGCCATGTGCGTCTATAAACTCAGCATCCTGATGATGATCAAAAGCATGTTCAGAGTGGCTAATTTCTTTGATGATATTCCCCTCAAGCAATACAGCTCCATTCTTAATATCACCAATATTCGCATCCATTGTAATATAAATACCACCACGAATAACTTTCTTGTGCAACTCCATTTTTCCTCCTGACTTATAAAAATAACCATAACAATAAAAACTCACATTACTTAAAACGAAGAGTTTTTATTGCAATAGATAATATGTGTGCTGGGTTTATATTCAGCAATGTAAAATGAAGGGAGTGGTTATCATGTATAAATACAGATAATCATCGTTAGTATTCGTAAAAACCACCTGCAGGAATATTTAAAGGTGAATGAATATCAGCCATCCTTTCAGCCATAAATCGACGAGGAGGTGTGCCGGTTGCTTTACGAAACATTGTGACAAAAGCTCCGGAGCTTTCATAACCCAGTTGATCCGCGATCACCTGTATCGATAGCCCTTGCGCCAGTAATGGCAATGCTTTCACAATGTGCATCTGACGGCGCCAGCGATTTATACTAAATCCCGTTTCTTTGGCAAAAAGCCGGGATAAGTTCCTTTCGCTCATATTCAACCGACAAGCCCATTGCGCAAGCGTTATCCGCTCAGAGGGTAATGACAGCATAGTATTTGCCAGCGCCAGCAAGCGTGTGTCAGTTGGCATAGGAAGATGAAGCCATTCCAACGGCGCTGCAATGATCTCATCTAACAGAACGGCTATCAGACGCGATGCCGCGCTCTCATGCGAATAATTTTGCGGCAGCGCGGCAGTTCGCTCAAGCAAGGCGCGCAGAAAGGGGGACACCGACATTGTGCAGCATGTTTCAGGTAAATTCTCCACCGTACCAGGCTCTATGAACACCACAAATCCACGAGGGTTTCCGCTACATTTTGCCCGATGCCTGAGTCCGCCAGGTATCCATACGGCCCCCTGAGGCGGGACGATCCACAAATCATGTTCAGTTTCTAAGGTGATAAGCCCGGTATCAGCAAATAAAAGTTCAGCTTTGTTATGACTGTGAAACGGCAATTCCCATTGTTCCGTCACCATACCGAGACCAATTACCACGACTGGCTGCACTAACTCTTCCACGTACGTTGGCTCAACCTTAAATATAAACATCAGTATTCCTTAGCAGAGAAGGGCGTTAGCTTTCTCTCTGGCCTCGTTTTCAGTGGCAACAATAAACATAGGATACCCCCAGAATCTTTCGAAGGTTACTGAAAAGCTTTCCAGTTCTGTGCGCTTAGTAGTCTCTGGAATGATATGAATATGGCCTTTAATCAGTTGGCCAATAGCAGCTTTATTGTCCTTCATCCAGGTAGTAATCTTGCGGCGTTCATTAACATCATCATTTTCTTTATTGCTTTCAGTCGGTAATCCGCTACAGATAAAAACAAAGGGCTGTTTTTTTTGTAAAAGTTTTGAAATTGCAATCAGAATGTCATTTGAAGACGCATCTGACTCTATTGAATAATCCATTCTGACTCGCGGGAAATCATCGGTGTTAATTTTCATGTTAGGTCCTGAAATGTTTCGTTAGTGATGATGTAATCATAGATACCTGCCACGACAAAATCATTAGAGAGAAGGGACAAAAAATTCTTCAGTCAAGCCAGAAATGTTGCTTTAGGTGCGTAGGGGAAGAGGAAAATCTGTGAATTCATCTGCTTTCACGCATTTAAGAAAAATTTTCTTAATCACACCACAATCGCATTAGCTCAATAAAAACAATAAGATATAAAGATTTTATGGTTTGTTTTTCTTACTTAAGATTGACTTGATATGATTTGAGAAAACAAAGGTTTTAATCTCTGGGATTATTCTTAAACTAGCAATCATCGTAGGGTTAATCCTACGGAGTCATAAGACATTACTGGCGTCGCTGTATCCCTCAATAAATACTCCGCTCTCAGCGGAGAGGGACTATTGAATTATTTATTACGATACCGATGTATTTATTAATTAAGGACAGACAATATGAAAATCAATAATCCTCATACCAGTTACATATTTGCAGCTGGTGGCCTTGCGTTATTGTTTGCGCAGATAGCGTATGCTGATTCAGCAAATACCATCACCTTTAAAGGCGAAGTGACCGAACAAACTTGCGAGGTCACGGTTAACGGTGTAAATGCACGACCGGTAGTATTACTGCCGTCGGTTGCGAAAAGCGATCTCGCGGCAGCAGCATCTTCAGCAGGCCTGACAACATTCACCCTCGGCGTTACTGGTTGTACTGTTGATTCTAATGCGTTGGATATTAAAACCGTCTTCGTTGCAAATAATATGACCGAGCGTGGAAACCTGGCTAATACGGGTACAGCGCAAAATGTTGAATTACAACTGCTGACCGATAGCGCGGGCACTACGCCGATTGATTTGCGTACTGGAACTCCAGTTGCAGGAATCACCGTTGCGGCCGGAAATACGTCCGGTGAGCACGACTTTGCCGTGCAGTATTTTAGCCCGAACGGTGGGGCAACCGCCGGGACAGTTGTCGGCACTGTGCAATACGCCATTTCCTATTTGTAAGCGAGATCTGCGTGATGAAAGGATTGGCTATTGGTTTAGCTGGAATGATGATGTGCTTCTGCGTGCAGGCAAGCATAGTGATGACTGGCAACCGGATAATCTATCCGGCAGACAGCCGGGAAGTCAGTGTGCAATTAACTAATCGCGGCGACGTCCCTGGTGTCGTTCAGGTTTGGCTTGATGATGGCGATGCACAATCAGTACCACAAACTGCGGCCGCTCCTTTTGTCACCACGCCACCGGTCTTTCGGATGGCGGCCCACGCGGGGCAAACTGTGCGGCTGCGTTACATCGGCAAACCCGTTGCACAGGACAGGGAATCGCTATGGTGGTTTAACTTCATTCAGATCCCGCCCATAAGTAAGGATGCGCAAAACGATAACCAGCTTCTGGTGCTGGTACGTAGTCGCGTAAAAGTATTGGTCAGACCCACAGGGCTGGTGGGTTCGCCGCTGGAGATGGCGAACACCAGCCGGGTCTGGCTGCAGAATGGCAAGCTGCATTTACGCAATAACAGTGGTTTCTATCTTGCGCTCTCGTCACTTGACGTCAGCGGTGCGGGAAAAAAACAGCGCATTCAGAGCGAAACGATCGCACCGTGGGCGACAATGTCGTGGCCTGCAAAAATTCCGCAATTGAACGACGCGCATATGCGCTGGATTAACGATCAGGGAGCCTCATTAAGCGGGCGCGTGGCATTGGAGAAACAGGACAATGTCCGAAACTAATCCACGCTGGTGGTGGCTTTTTTTGCCCGCTGCGATGCCTGTTTTTGCCAGCGATTACACCTTTGACGAAACATTGTTGCTTGGGAGTGGTTACGAAAAAAGCCTGGCAATGCTCAACGATCCGGATGCGGTGGTCGCGGGACGTTATAGCGTGGATATCTGGCTCAATGGACGGTATGTAGGGCGGGATGATGTGTTGTTTCGCCAGAATACAGCAGGGCGTACCGAACCCTGTCTTCCGGCGAAATTCTGGGATGAACAGGGCGTAACAGCAGCGTCGGAACAAGCGCAGGATTGCTTCGCCCCTGAAGCTCGGATCAGCGGTGGACGCTGGGATTTTGACCAGAGCTTATTGCGTCTGAATCTTAGCGTTCCTCAGGCAGCATTAAAACGTCCCCCCATGGATTATGTACCGCCGTCGCAGTGGCAAAGCGGCGAGAGCGTGTTGTTCAGTAACTACAATCTGCACGCCTATCACAATAAAAATAACGGTCAGCAAAGTGATTACGGTTGGCTGGGACTGAGCAGCGGCTTCAACATGGGGAGTTGGCAATTTCGCCAACAGTCGTCTGCCAACTGGCGGCGCGATGGCGATCGAGAAAGCCAACGCTGGGATGCGCTGCAAACCTGGCTTCAACACCCTGTCGCATCTCTGGAAAGTTTACTGACGGTAGGCGAAAGCTACACCTCGGGAAATCTGCTTGGCAGTATGGCGTTTACAGGTGTCAAACTGGAAACCGATCAACGAATGTGGCCACAGTCGCGACGCGGCTACGCCCCAGAAATTCGTGGTACGGCATCTACACCTTCACGCGTTGTGGTCAAGCAGAATGGTCGAACGCTTTACGAAACCAGCGTACCACAAGGCCCTTTTGTACTTGATGATTTGCCGAATACAGCCTGGGACGGTGATTTACAAGTTGAAATCACCGGCGCCGATAACAAAAAGAGTAGCTATACCGTGCCATATGCCAGCGTACCTTTATCACTGCGTCCCGGCGTCTGGCGCTACGGTCTGGTGGCAGGTAAGACCCGGGATTACAGCGCCGCCGATGGTCTGTTTACCGATTTCACGCTTGAGCGCGGGATGACGAATCTCCTGACCGCTAATGGCGCTTTGCGGATCGGCGACGACTATCAGGCACTCCTGATGGGAGGCGTTCTGGCAACGTCGATGGGCGCTTTTGGTGTCGATGTTACCGGTTCGCGGGCCCGGATTGCTTCTCAAACCATGAGTGGCTGGCGGCTGCAAACCAACTGGAGCAAAACGTTCACTCCGATAGGAACTCACGTCGCGCTGGCGGGTTATCGCTATTCCACAGAAGGGTATCGTGACTACGGTGACGTTCTGGGTGAGCGAAGCGTCAGCGGAAGCAATGCGCAATGGCGCTCGGATACGCTGCGTCAAAAAAACCAGTTTACCGTTACGGTGAACCAAACGTTGAGCAGCTACGGAAACCTATGGCTGTCGGGATCAATGATGGATTACTACAGTGACCGTGGCAGCAGCACTCAGTTGCAGGCTGGGTATAACACCACCTTTGGACGAATGACGTTAGGTATGTCATTCAGCCGACAGGACACCTGGTGGCGTAACGGCGACCGTTCACAAGTGCAAAAAGAAAACATGGCAACGCTTACCCTCTCAATGCCTTTGGGTATAGGTGAACGTGAGCATACGCTGGCGCTGTCGGCGAGTCAGGCTCAACAGGCTGGGCGCAATGCGCAGTTGGCATTGTCTGGTGCGCTTGATCAGGATGAAACCCTTAATTACGCGCTGTCCACTGGCTGGCAACAGGGGCAAGGTGAGTCAAACAGCGTGACCGACTGGGGTGGTTCACTGCAAAAAAATACGGCTTTCGGCACGCTAAACGGCAGCGTCTCACAGTCACAAAACTATCAGCAATGGTCTGCAGGGGTACGCGGGGCGCTTGTTGTACATCGCCATGGCATTGTTGCCGGCCCGTGGGTTGGCGACACATTTGCCCTGGTGGAAGCGCCAGGCGCTGCGGGAGCCAGAGTCGGGGGTGGCCAGGGTGCAACTGTGAACAGTGGGGGTTATGCGCTGGTCCCCTCATTGACACCTTATCGCTTTAACAATGTGACTCTCGACGGTAGCGGAATGAACACCAACGCAGAGCTTCAGGAGAGTCAACGGCGCATTGCGCCAATGGCGGGGGCCGCAGTAAAACTGCGTTTTGCAACGCTCTCTGGCTATCCGTTACTCATCACTGTGAAGAGTGACGTGACGTTACCGATGGGAGCGGCAGTGACCGACGGTCGAGGTCGTGTAGTCGGGATGGTTGCCCAGGCGAACCAGGTATATGCCCGCGTTGAAGAAGAAGAGGGACTATTGATGCTGGAAAGCAGTGATTGTTCGTTGCCGTGGAAACTTACCCAACAACAACGTACAGAACCGTTAATTGCATTAACGGTAGCTTGCGTAACAAAAGGGCGCTCATGAGACTATTTTTTCTGGTTCTGGCGCTGTTTTCTTGTCAGATACAGGCCGCCTGTGAATACATTATTTATCCATATAAATCAGGAAGTAGTGGCGCACAAGGTACGCACAGGCTTAGTGCAAGTACGGACGGCATTGCCAATGACTGGCGCTCCGGCGGCGGCAACGATGCCTGGAACGGGCTATTGCCGGGATTGAGTAAGTCTGTCGATATCACCAGTAATAGCAGTTTTCAGCCGGCAGGGACGATCCTGACCTCCAGCGGCGGGATCCCTTTTACCACTTATGCTCATAAAGGCGGCGGTTACGATCCTGAGCAGGTATTTTTCCGTTGTACACCGGACACCGCCGGGCAACTCTATGAAGCCTGGTCAACTAACGGCGATGACACCGTGGCTGGCTGGTATGAAGCAACGGATGTACCTGGCGCGTATCTGACCATCATGAAAAACGTCGCATTACGCTTGACGCACGATGCGACAGGCAGCGTCTTTACCGACAGCTGGCAGCAACGCCCACTGGAAAACCTGGATCTTGACACCAATGGCAACTTCCTGATTAAGGCCAAGAACTTCTCGACGATAAGTGCCGAGTTGATTAAAACACTGGATACACGCTACTACGCCAACCAGGCGCAGTCTGCTACTTACAATAGTTATGTGAATCCCAATGCTTACGTGGTTTTTCGTGGGCCCGGTACAACTTCGTGGGGTATCAAGATAGGTCAGCCGCACCGTGGAGGAAACTGGGCTGGCTGGGCGAATGACTGGCCGTCAGTGATTAGCCTGTACAATAACGGGATCTTCGTCAAACGTGCAGCAATGTGTCAGGTTACCGATTTTACGCCCGTTGTGCATCTGCCGCCAATTTCCATGGCCCAGCTCAAGCAGGGGGAGTATTCATCAGCGCCCTTCCAGATAGGATTTGCCTGCGAATCAACGGTGGTTTCCGGTGTTGCGACCGGGAAGAGCAATGTCGCAATGGGGCTGCTTGCACCGGAAAGCAGCGTCAACAGCGCCTGGGGTTTTAATTTGATTACTGGTAAAACCGTAACCTGGCTATTAGATACGCAATATGGCGCTCCCGGGCGGGCTCGCGGCGTTGGCGTGCGTGTTTACCGTGCGGGTAATCCGGTGAATTTTATGGCGGTATCAACTGTCGGCAGCGGTAGCGAAGGCGGCTGGATGCCAGTCATTGGCAGCAATACGCAGCAAAATGGCAGCCAGGATGGCATCAATTACTACAGCGAAAGCTTCGAAGCTCGTCTGGCAAGTTTTGGTGCAGATACGTTAACGGCGGGGGGCTACCAGTCACATGTACAAGTTTTATTGCGTATTCAGTAGCCTCTGGATGCTGGCATTTGGCCTACATGCGGCGGTTAACATCAGTACTACTCGGGTCATTTTCAACCACGGAGAGACTCAACGCTCGGTGATGTTAGTCAACGATGGTAATTATCCCGTGGTGGTTCAAAGTTGGGTAGATGACGGCACGCCAGAGAAAGGGCCATCACAGGCCAGTTCGCCTTTTATCGTGCTTCCCCCGGTGCTAAAAATTCTCCCCGGTGAACAACGCGAGATAAAGGTGATGACGACTGGGGCGGGGCTTGCCAACGATTATGAGTCGTTATTCTGGCTCAACGTGTACCAGGTTCCAGCGGAGTTGAAAAATAGCTCAACTGGTGAAAAAGTGCGCTTAACGTTAAGAAATCAGCTAAAAGTCCTATGGAGACCGAAAAACACAGGTGTGTTGACTGAAAAAAGCATCAATCTTCTGAGTTTTCACCATGAAAACGGGGGGATTTACGCTGTTAATCAGAGTTCCTGGAACATATCTCTGGCTAATGTAGCTTCAGGAGACTATTCCATAACTGGAATAGTGGTTTCACCGCGTTCCCGGCAGGTAATTTTTAAGTCAGCACCTCCTGAAATGCTGAATAATAAGATAAACTTTACTGTGATTAACGATGAAGGAAATCGTTGGGGATTTTCAACTGTCGTAAATTAACGCTGGCAGTGCTCGCTCTAGCTAAATTGACAAAAATCCATATTCAGGGAACATAATGGCACACGTGTTTTTGCTTAACAGTACCGTTGTATTCTGGCCAGAGCGGAACGTACTCTACGCGAAATCGGATGAGACCAAACGTATAACATTAAGCAATCCGGCAACCCGTTGTTTACTTTTATTAATTCAACAACAGGGGCAGGTTATTGAACGTGATTATTTCTTTGAGCATGTCTGGTATATTAACGGTGCGCAGGTCACCAATAATACGTTCTATCAGAATATTTCCTTGCTTCGTCGCGCGTTTAAAGAACTTAGCCTGAATGAAGAACTTATCGTAACCGTACCGAAAGTCGGGATCCGCCTGGAGCCACAACTGGAAGTGCTGGAACAGAAGATTGAAGAACCGCTTAGCGAGCTCTCTGTCACGCCATCGGTAACGTCGGTAAATACAGTGACAAAATCACTGCGTATGCGCTCACTGTGCTGGATTCTGGCGGGGGTTGTGTGCTGCGTTATAGCCGCAATAGTGACCTGGGAGGCACAGTTTGATCCCAGACTCAGTCGTTATGTGTCTTTAGGCGTAGGGGAGGGATGCCACTGGTACGCCAATCAGGATGTGCTTAAATTTGATCAGCACCAGCAGTTTATCAAAACAAGTACGCTGGATTGTCAAAGCTATCCCTGGGTTTATCTCACGCTGTATCCTAATTTCCCGCGGATCTCCGCATTAACTTGTCGAAAGCAATTTAGCCGCTGGCAGGATAATGATTGTGTGACCCATTATTATTTCGCGGAGTCCAGACATGTGGGGACGTAATATAAAATGGTGTGTTGGCATCATCTTAGCAGTAGCGTTAACAATTGCTGTCACGATGACGTTACAAAACTGGCAGCGGTCACATTTTGATTGCTCCGGAGAATTAGTAATGGAGTATCCAGATATTCGTGGTGATATTTCAGTCAGGTACGTTTTTAATGGCAGCAATGGGGTGGCTATTTTACGCGGAAAAATCACTGATAATAACGGTGAAAAGCTGGCGGTAAATCAAAATGTCTGGTTTACCTTTACTCGCAAGGATGATGATTACTTTATGGAGTCCGGAAATGTCGCTTCAAGTTCCGGTGGCACTAACATTCATCCATTGTTAGCGAGAACGTTGCCAGATTTTTTCCTTAAACCCAAAGAACCATTTTATTTCAGCATATTGCGACTCAACAGCAGTACATGGCAGTTCTATACCAGCCGTTCGCCGTCGGTGTTTTGTCAGCGTTAAACCGTTGAGATTGCACTCTGTATAGCATTTGCATACAGAGTGCTTGTGCTCAAAGCATTTCAACTGCAGGAGCGAACTTTGTTGCTCAGACCTTCATGATTGGTTATTCGACAGAGAAAGCAGAAGGGGTGAAGACTGAACTTGTCCATGGGATTAGAAGCCTGATACAGCTCAAATTCAATTTAACATAATATACATTATGCGCACCAGTAAGGCGTAAGAGAGAATCCAGCATTCTGGCACAGGAAAACCCAGCCATCAGGTCATCGTCCGTCAGGACGGCTCTGGTGAAGCTGCCGCGCCGGATTAGCCCCAAACCTATAATTAATGACTGCGCGGCTTGGCCAACCCCGGTCAGCACCAAAACAAGTTTTGTCACTTCCCGGCGTTACTGTTAAAAACATGAACGCCAAAGCCTTTGCAGCCACAATTGCTTCTGTCCTATTATCGTCATGCAGTCGTAAGCAATTATGCAAAGCGGATGGTCGTACTGTTTCCTCACCAGTTACACACGACAAATCGTCTGCGATGTTATAGGACGGACAAGCTCTGCGGTTATGCAATGGCTCATGCACCTTACTTGTCTCTTGCCGCAAAATGAGTCCGGGTTTCGTGGGCATGTCAGGGTTCACGGTTGTTTACTACTGCTCTGAAAAGAAATTTTTTTCGCATGCGAAAAACTGGCGTCTTGCCATCAGCATAAGGAACGCTTCCGTCATGATAAAAAATGAACAGGAATATTACGCTGCTCTAAAAGAAGTCTCACCGCTTTACGATCTCGACCCGCCGGATGGTTCTGAGGAAGCCAGAAAACTGGATGAACTGTCTACGCTGATTATGCAGTATGAGGCAAAAAACTATCCACTTGATTAGCTGAAAGCGGCGATTTGTTCCCCCCCTGATTTTTGCCTCTCCTTATGTTCCACGGCATAACACCCCACCTTTCAAGTTTAAAAGTTTATAAAAACATAATATTATCAATTGGTTATTAGGTTACTGATTTATTGCCATGCCTTAACGGCATAGCTCCCCACCTTTGAGTCAGGAATGTTGCACGGTGATTTGTTCCGCCTGCCGATAATTAAAAAAGAGATAAGAGGCGATTTGTTCCACCTGATATGCACTGGGGGACTTTCCTGTCTGAGCGCCCTTCTCACCAACGTTCCCCCCGCTGCGCAGGGAGAACGCCGGTGATCCGGGATTAAAGCAGGTTAACGACGCGGGCGCGAATGAGAATGTACAGCGTGCGCTTGTTTGCATTTGAGCTTTTGGACGTGAAGAGCGCACCAATTAAGGGAATTTTCGATACCCACGGTACAGATGAATCACTGTCGCTTTCCCTGTTATCCACCATCCCGCCGAGGAGAACTGTCTGGCCGGATTTTAGCTGAACGGTTGTCGAAATTGAGCGTGTATTTGTGATGATGTCGGAAGCCGTTTGCGAATCAGAAATACTGTCCGCATTTGTTGAAACATCCATGATTAACAATCCTCCGGGTGTCACGACCGGAACAACCTTTAATGAGATCCCCACATCATGACGCTCGATCGTCTGGAATGGATTATTAACATTTGCAGCTTCTCCCGTGACCCGTCCCGTCACAAATGGAACATTTTGCCCTGCCGTAAATGTTCCTGGCTGGCCTGACATAGTCAGGATGCGCGGCATTGATAAAAGCGTTGATTTGCTCGATGTTTCAAGCGCTTTCAGGCTAAGCCCCAGAATGTTGCCGTTAAAAATACCAAAGGAGCCGCCAGTGCTGGATAAAACGGACGTGAGGCGGTCAGTATTGATTCCTCCCGCCACCGGACTGCCGGAAGGATCTCCCGCTGCAAAGGAGAAATCAAAACCATCGGAAGCCGTTGTTTCAAAAATAACTGATTCAACAAGAACCTGCGTTCTTGGCACATCAACAGAGGGAAAAAATGCTGCAAGTTCTTTATGTTGTGATGCTGATGCCGTTACGGCAAGAATATTCGCTCCATCAAAAGGATAAACTTTAGTACCTGCAATATTTTCCCCCTTCAGGAATATATCAATAACTGGTGCGAGATCCTTTGCTCTGACGTTATTGACCGGATACGTCTGAGTAATCAAATTGGCGCGCATCTCAGATTTAGTGAAAAATTCTCCAGTTGGCGGAGGAACATCCCCCTCATAAGAGGATGCCGGAACCGGCTCTGAGAATGAATCGGAATATTCATACGTATCACGGTTAAACTTTTGAACCACAGCAGGATTACCCGGACTGAGGTCAAAACCGTTCGCCCGGAGAACCGACGTAAAAAACTGAGACAGTTCATCCTTGGTGACATCCGCTGAGTAAACTGTAATTTCCCCTTTTACGTCCGGTGAAATAATCACAGGCTTTCCGGTTGTTTTTGAATACCATGAAACAAACTCCCTGACTGGCGCGTTATTCAGTTCGACAGGGATAGCAAAGCTCTGAAATGACAATGCACAAAGCAAACTAGCAAGTAACTTTTTCATGTTTCCCATCCTTAATAAGCTCTACCGCGCAAGGTGCTATATAGACCATGCGGAAACCGTCTTTAATTAGATCGTCAGATGCGATTTTTTGCTTCTTAGCATCCATAAACTCAAAACCAACCGTATTTCCCATTCGATACGATGTTGTTATTTTCAAATCTGATGGTTTATAACGGGATGTGATAATCTGCGGCGATGCTGGTTTTATCTGAGTTGTCGCTTCCGGTCTGGACAGACTGAGGTATGCGAATGCTGATACAAAACCACAAAACAGGCACAATACTCTTGAATATTTCTTTAAATAGATTCTGGAAAGTCTCATATAAAATGTAGCGTCCCTCTTTACGGCATACCTGCCATGTGAAAGATATGGTGTCAGGTATGAGAATGATGAATGCTCATAAGCGTCTGAAAATGCCTGTTTGGTATCATAAGCGGCATACAGATCTCGCCCCGTATAAGTCCAGCGTTCTACAGTCATTGACTGAGGAGAGTCACCATATTTAACAATTCCGACATGTACTTTTGGCAGCGGAAGTTTTGAACCCGTTATTACACTATAAAGTGAGCCAATGAATGGGATTGTGATTTTATCGAGGCGTCTGCAATAAACAACATGCTCGGCCAGTGCCACACGAGCTTGTTTATCCATGATGGATAAATCCTGAATAAGAAAAATAATATCCCAGCCCAGTTTTCTGGCATGTAAAAACCAATTAATTACGGACTGTCTTTCTTTATCAGCCCATGAGCGTGAGTTAAACCATGTTCCACACTCATCAAGAACCAATAATCCATTTTTATTTTCATCATAGGAATTATTGCCTCTCCCGATTGCCAGTAAATCCTCCAGTGAGGGTTTATCAGGTATCCGTATAACATCCGGTGACTTTGCAAATATTCCCACTCTCGGTAACTTATGAATGCGCAAGTCGAGATTCGTTGCCACCCTGCAACCAGAAACAATTTTGTCCTGGATTTTACCGACAGCGACCAGTGTTTTACCTGCTCCAAGCTTTCCCGTTACGACATATACAGCCATTATGATTTATTCCAGTCAAGGTATCCTATAATTCTGTCTTTAACGTCAAAAATAAAAACTGCTGCTTTAAGCGAAAAAATCGCATACAAACATGGTGCTGCATTAGCAGGAACAACATAAGAAATTGCACTGGCAATTTCAGGCGGTAATACAGAAGTAAGATCTGAGAGATAGGAAACTAACAATCCATTCAGACCGATAATGAGACCAAGGAATAGCGAAATTGCAAGTGCTATTCTGGCAATACCCAATGTAAAAAACTTTGCAGCATATGCAATAAGAGCACCTGCAAGCCATCCAATAAATCTTGCCAGAACAGGAAGCCCAAGAAAAGCTGGCATAGTTACCCCCTTCCCTTACGTAATACTCCAGAAAAAGAATCGTAAACAGTAACGAACGTCCAGAAATATAATATGAAAGCAAAAATACCTTTAAACATATCAATGTATTTGCACTCAATAATAAACTCGTACTCTTTGCCGGGAGCAAATACAAATGGCGTACATTGTTTAAATTCAGGTAAAGTCGGAAATAATCCGTCTTTCAGAAATGAGTCCAGCAGAGGAGATTTATCACCCTCACCAATTGCATTCATCGCAGATGATGAACCTGCAAACTCACCAGAAATAGCTGACCCATTGCCAACAAGCCCACCAATGCTGTCGGAAAATCCGCTTAAAGAATCCAGCGTTCCCTGTACAGAACCATCAAGAGATGCCCCTGTATCGGCCTGTAAAGCTGACAAGTCAAATGATTCAGTCAGTGCATCTTTATTGGCATTTGCCATTTTGACGTAATCAAAATCACCGGTTCCGTTGCCATTATTCCCGGTTCCGCCACCATCATTGCCTGACCCGCCTGACCCGCCTGACCCGCCTGACCCGCCTGACCCGCCTGACCCGCCTGACCCGCCTGACCCGCCTGACCCGCCTGCCCCATTGCCACCCTGATAATTAATATTCGACTGTATTGTTATATTTCTGGAATAAGATGGCGTAACCGAATCAGTTATCAAAACAGCACGTGAGGCATCACACTTATTCTGAAAAGTTTCCCAGTTCATTATGCAGACGTTTGATGTGTCATAGGAAACCTGCTTTACATTAACGGAATAAGAATAGTTAATGTATGTCGGGTTATTCACGTCAGATTGTTTTGATTCCACATTATAAGAAACAGCCTTATAACTGTTCTGTAGTATTTTAACATGATTGCCGTCACTATCTGTTTGCTCAAACCACATATCAGGCTGGTTATAATCATACTTTACCGTTTCCGTAATGTTAGCAATGACAATTGAATCAGCATTGTTAGACAGATAATACCCTGAACACATTGTGCAATTGGCATTTGTATAAAGCGAAAACTGAGAACCTATTGAGTCAGATTTAACCACATTAGAAGGAATGCTCAGAGTAGATAAGTCAGACGGTAAATTCACAGTCTGCCCGGGTGTTACTGTATCTGGCGTAGAATTGTTTCCTGAGTCTCCATTACTACCCCCGCCAGATGAATTATCATCACCACCATTGCCAGAGCCATCAGCAGCACGAACAGGCGTCCAGTGCCCATTCCACGAAGTATCATTATCATAACCGATACCAATACCCGAAAGTTCGTAAATGCAGTTTTCAAAATTTGCATAACGTGAGTCTCCTTCTTTCCAGACATTACTTAATGTGCCATCAAATGCAGGTTTACTTAAACATTCAGCGTCTGTAGTTGCATGGGTAAAGAAAGGAGCAAAAAATAAAGCAATAATTATTTTCTTCATTTATGCTACCTGAATAAAGGGTGGCAGACGCCACCCAAATAAATGGTTGAAGAGAAATAATGTTGAATTAGGATGCGCGGCTTACAAATTTCTTAAAGAGCTTAATTCCCACCGTAGCACCAACAACAAGAACAACAAGCGCCCATGCGTACCCGGACATTTCGGTTGCCTGAGCGGTTAAAGAATCAAAGGCAGCTTTAGCCTGACTGGTTGCATCATCTGCTGCAAAGGCAGATGAACCAATAACCAGAGTTGAGCCAGCAATGATTTTTGCAACGACTGATTTTTTCATGTTGAAACCTCAGATAGTTTTTTAAACACCAGAATAGAATGGGATATAACCCATCCAACACAATAAGCAGCAAAGAAGTAAGATAGTGCACTCATCTTTGACCACCACTAATAACGCCAAGGCCAAAGCAAATAACAAGACCGGCATTAAATATTAATTGATAAAGAGAATCGAAGTCTGTTGCAGACATGTTTATTCCAGAAGTTCAAGAAGCATGTCTACATTAAACCCACGGGATTGCTCACCTGTTTGCTTATCTGTATATGGAAAGCTACGTTCATAACCTGTAATTCGGCAGTGAATATCTTCTATCTCATCCCCCACACGGCCAAGTGATTTCTTGGACTTAATGCGTATAACTGGAGGGAAACTATATGCGTCAGCGGCAGGAGAAACCACTGTAGTGTAATAATAGCCGCCGCCGTTATTAAATCGTTTGATTTTCCCAGTAACAGTGGTTTCCAGATTTCCTAACTCACTCATATAAACACCTTTTATTAATCAACTATGCAACACGTAAATGTGACGGACGTACATACCATGATGGTGCTACGCACTCCTGCACCTTAATTTCTCGTGTTTGTTTCACAATCACAGGAGAGAATTTAGAAACATTGCATTTCTGCGCAATGTCGATACCAATTTTTCGTAACCGTGCCCGATGTGTCTGAACCTGTTTTTTGTTGAAGTCAAATACATGACCGTGAAACCACTGTATTGCATACATTGCGGTAGTATTTGCTGCACGGGTGGTTTCAACAACCCCACTACTTACAAGATGATCACTGATAGTTTCAAAGTCCATAGCATTCACCGATAACTTTTTATCAAGTTCAAGAAAATCAGAATGTAACTTATTTAAAATAGAATAATCAGAAAGCCCCCAGTAATTGAGAGCGTTCTTTTGCAAAAATCTGGATTTCAGCTTTTGCTCAAACCTTACGACCCCATTCTCTTTACAGAAAGAGATAATATCGAGTACGTAATTGTATTCCCGCGATTGTTCGGAAAAACGATTCTTTATCTTTGTTAAAGAATGGAGTTCCATTTCATGTGCTTTGTTGTAAACCGTTGGATATATGAGGTTTACATTGCCTTTTTTGGACAGCCAGTCAACGGATTTTCCATTGGAGTGTAGCCGTGGAACGCTGTTCCTGTAGGGTTGCGTAGATAAACCTGAAATATAGTCATCTTCATTCCCCTTACCTGCCGCTCTGTTCGAGGTGATATGTACTTCTTTGATAATTGCACCGTCAGCAATAAGAGGTGCTTTCTCATTCTCTTTTGCCTGACCGGGCATCAGCCTCTTGCATTTCGTAAACTGAGGTAAACCTATTTCAGCAAGGATCGTATTGAAAACCGATACACAGGAATCCACAGTTGGAAGGCCAAATAAATTATCAAGACGCCCCCACCGGGAAGGGTTTCCAGAGACTTTTAGCAATGAGCCTCGAATAGAGATCGACACAACATCACAAAAGGATCCTTTGTGCTGAAAAGTTGGCTGACTCAGAGCTGACGCTTCCCCGCTTTCGAGGTGGATGCGCTGGTAGGCTACATCACTCAAAATCGGTAGCTGAAAGCCAAAATCCTGTTCAATAGTCAGCCAGTCGAAAAACATTGAACACTCACCCTATACATGTATGCAGTTACGCAATGACAAAAATCTATCACGCCTTACGCATGTATACAAGCATAATGATATGAGCGCATAAGTGTTTAACTATAATGACGGCAGAATACGACTGGAGAGCATAAGTGTTTAGCTTTATGCCAGCAGAAAACTACTGAGGTGTGAAATGGCAACTCCAAAACGAACAACTATGGCTATCGTGGCTGAACGAAAACTAAAACTCGAACGACTGGCGATCGATGCCAGTCATACCGCTGGCCGCGCGATCACCTGGACTGACATCGTTAATCATCTGATTGATAATTATGCAAAAGATGCGGCAAAGGATCTGATTCACACAACCAAGTCCAGCGAGTAAGATTAGGAAAATACCGTGGGAAACCACGGTAAAGTTCGGGTGTCACAGAACCCCGAACCGCTTCGCGGTATCTGGAGATAAAGGCCATTCATGAAAATGGCCTAGAGGATAGAAGCGAAAAAATTAACGAGAAATGACCAAGTTATAGATCGAGTCTAAATTTTTGAATACATCATCGACTTCAAAGTGATGTGCAGTGTCTCTGTAAAAAGTCGTTGTGAAAGATAGACCGCTAGGTTTTATCGCATTGATTCTATTGATTTTATCATTGGTTACATTATGCATGTGTCGTAAATATAATGGATATGAAAACACAGCCTGGTCAAATGCTTCATTCGCAGCTACTACACGAAAATCATCAAGTGATTTGCGCAGTTCAGTTGGACGATCTTTATGTTCGCTCTTTTCAAGCATTGAACTCATTAATAACTCAGTGAATATCCATGGAGATTGGGTTCTAAACTCATCCCCATCACGAACGCATGAGTCGATTGTATTAATAAATATCAGACATTCAGATTCATGTATCATTTTTATTAATGCAGATGAAAGTATCATATTCAAATTGCTTGCAAGTTTATTGCAGCGCTCATAAATATAAGTATTTTCTTGTCCCGGAAACTTGTTGTGCTTATTATTTAGCTCACGGAGTGCATCATCCATATACCCCCAAACTTCTGAATCAACAAATGAACGAATGCCAAACCTTGAAAATAAAAAGTTAGCCAAGGCTATTGCCTTAGCTTTATCTACATGGCTATGGGAAATGAAAACATGTGCATTTACATCAGGGAACCAGATTTTTTTGAATTCTTCATAATTAATAGAATCATCAATAGAATCATTGTAACCATCTGATTTTGTTATTGATTCTCTAATTTTACTTATCGGATCTGGAAGTTTTAACTCCTCCGTTAATGTAGTCGCATAAGTACCATCCAATAGAAAAGAATCATCAGGTATTGAAAAGTTTAAGGCATGTAGCATGATTAATATCCATTATTTAAAATAACACGAAAAAGATAAAAACAGCAACAAACATTGGTATATGGAAAAGAAGAATAGATGTAGAAATTAATGAGCTTCTATATGAAAGCATTTCACCCTTTAGTATATCTTTGTATAGTGCAGGGTTTATGCTGAAATAGTTAATAGATTCTGAGTTTGATTCAGCCAAGTAATTATATATTTTCCTGAAAATCCTTTCTTGTTGTAGATAATAAGCATCCAATAAACAGAACGCTATGGTGCTCACTATTAACGCAAGAAGTAAATAACCTGAATATTGGGATGCATCCTTTTTTAACGCCACAACTGCAACAAATAATGTTAGGTCCCATCCTTTAATATAAAACGAATTATTAGCCATTCTAGCTATGATCGCCTGTAGGAATCCTAACCCAGCAATTTTAGATTCAATGATGTTCACTTTTTGACCTGCCGCATGTACATAGAGAGACATACAGAAAAGGTAGCATAAACACCGTTAAATCAGAATGATGGTGCGCACAATGACGTTATGCTAAAGAGGTCGCTGCGGAAGAGATTTTCGCAGCGACCTTTTCAACATAACGCGTATGACATTATGCGCACTTACGTGGAATGAGGCAGAATCTAAGATTCTTTGGTCATCCTTATCCTTCTTGTGCTGGTTACATATGGTGTTGAAGTAACAGGATCATTAATTTTAATTACTTCCCGCTTTCAGGCGGCGCTGCAGGTGCTGTGTACCAGTCCTCTTTGGCCACCATCACGCTGCTCTCAGGTTGCAGCACAAAGTTTGGAGACATGATCTGTACATTGAACTCATTGAAGACGTCCTGAATATTACTGTGCAGTTCGTTACGCGCATCAGCCAGCGGCACCTCCGGCAGTAAACATACCTGCAGTTCATATGCAATGTACCAGTCCATCAGACTCAACTGACGCACCAACGGCGGCTGAGAAAGATCGATTCCTTTCGCCCGTTTGGCCGCTAACTCCAACATTGCGTGCACTTGCCGCCACGGTGTGTCATAGCCAATGGTGACGCCAATTGTCAGGTTGACGCCGCCGTTTGCGCTTTGCGCACTTAGATTAGTAATTTTCCCGCTGACGACAACTGCATTTGGCACCGTGACTACATAGTTTTCACGGGTGATGATTTTAGTCGCAAGCATGCCAATTTCACTGACCAAACCTTCGTTATCGGCCACCCGAATCATATCTCCTTTACGTAGCGCTCGTGAGTAGATCAAAACCAACCCGCTCATCGCATGATTCATCACCCCGGCCGAACCAAGCGTGAGCATCAGACCAAAGAAAACACTAATGCCTTTAAACGCAAGTGAATTGGCCCCAGGTAAAAACGGATAGGCAGCTGATAACGCAAAGAGCCAAACTACCACCGAAATCAGCTTACGGGTCGCGCCGACTGTATCTGGATGGATCCCCGGCAATTGTAAACGCCCCGCTTCTACTTGGTTGAGCACAGCTTTAAGTAGTTTCAATATTACTACGGTGATAACGAAAATGATTAGCACGATCATTAACCCAGGAAGAGCCGAGACAATCGACAATGCTATATCGCGCACCACTCGAACAAACCAATCACCCAATGACTCTCCCCAAACGCGCGTCCAGGGAAACAGACTAAAGGTCCAGCTGAGCCAGACATACAGTGAGACGATACCCAAGAGGATCATCAATGCTGCAAACAGGCGTGTTTCGATAGCACCGACAAGCCTACGCCACCGCGGAGGGATCCAGCTTCGATTCTCAAAAATACGCCGGCGATAAACACGTTTTACCCAGCGCCAGGAACGGTATGAACCGTACCAAAACAGTATCAATCCCGTCAGTCCTGCTACTGTTTTCACCACCGAAAGCGCCAGCCAGGCACTATTATACTGCTCATTCAATGCCGAACGCTGCTGTTCCATGCGTGCCAACACGCGCTGCGCTGCCTGATCGAGTGTCAGATCATCACCCTCATCAAGATCGCCTGCAGTCAGCAACAGCACCGGCTTGTGATTCATTACGATAAGCCTTCCCGACTGGTTATAGCGGGTGACTGACTCGATTTTTAGAGGCTCACGCACATCGGCTTCGGTGAAATTGCGTAATGTATTGCGGATGCGTAGCACCCGCTCTTCCGGTGTAGTAAGGCCAAATTTTGCCTGTAACATGACAATCGGTTGGTGGAATATATAGACCGTGCGGGCACGTTCTTTCTCGTTCGGCTCCTGACGAGGTTCCGCTGCATTTGCGTTAAAAACCAAAGATGAGAGAAAACACGTTAAAAAAGCGAGCGTAATCCTGTTCATATTCACCACCGGAAATATGAGAATTCTCGTTATTATTCAAAAAGCCAAAGCAAGACGGAGCATCGTTTTAGCATAGACCAGCCTTTCACTTACGCAATAAAGGCACGAATATCGATGACATAGTGGCCGCAGTGGCCTGATTAACACTAACTTGTGCTGAATGATGCTATGCTTCAGAACGCACAATTTAAATCATCAGACAATGCCTAACAAAAACGACAAGATCATCCTGCGCTTTGTGTGCTTACTACTCTTTACCTGTACGCTAACGGGTTGCATATTGACACGCGTTTCCGACAGCGCACATGCCAAAGAGGTCGACAGTTTGAATGTTGTTGGTCTGAGTCTGGATGCCGCAAGAAAAAGAGCAACCGAAAAAGGTTTTGAATGCAGCGAATATAGCAACCTGAATACGGTTGTAACTGACGATGGTGAACATCGATGGCTGCAAACTGAGTGCAGCAAGAAGAGCGCAGAGATGTTTTGTCCGCAAATGCGTTTTGTGGTGCTTAATATCGATCCTAAAACGAATAACGTCATTGAGGTGGGTAAATACATCGATCAACGCACATGCTTTTAAAGACTAACAGGTATCTGCACTAATAATCTGGTTAATTATCGACAAAGACGATACAGGACATGTTGTGCTAACCGATGATCTGACGGCAGCGCGGGATGAACAAACTCTTCTGCTTTATTCATACCAAGTCGTATCATCAGTTTCTCTGACGGTGTGTTCAGCACTGAAGTGAATGAAACCACCTCACTTAACGCCAGCTCTTCGAAAGCAAACGTCAGGCATGCTTCGGCGGCTTCCAATGCAACTCCCTGGTGCCAGTATGCTTTAGCAAGACGCCAGCCTATTTCAGTACAGGGTGAAAAATGAAATTTATCAGGTTGTGGATGCAACCCCACACAGCCCACAAACTGGTGTGTTTCTTTTAACTCTACGGCCCAAAATCCCCAGCCGCGCGCTGCAATACCTTCACTAAACCTATCGACCAGGTTATCGCTTTCAGCCTTCTGTAGCGGTGCCGGGAAAAAGCGCATCACGTCAGAATCGGCATTGAGTGCAGCAAAAGGGGCTCGGTCTTTAGCTTCCCACTGTCGTAATATCAACCTTGGTGTTTCCAGCATATTCCTGCCCTTATCATTCATTTTCGTATAATCTTCTAAAATAAGTGGATCATCGGCAAGGGTTTATATCATCCTTTTCCGATTTTTCCTCTCATACTGGAGATTTATACATGGCCGACTGGAACCCTTCGCTTTATCTGCAATATGAAACTGAACGTTCAAGACCCGCAGCGGAATTACTCAGCCGTGTGGCGTTAGAAAATGTCCGCTCAGTTGTTGATCTTGGTTGTGGCCCTGGAAACAGTACGGCATTGCTGCATCAGCGCTGGCCCACGGCAAAGACAACAGGAGTCGATTCCTCTCCTGCTATGCTGAATGAAGCGCGCAACACGTTACCTGACTGTCATTTTATCGAAGCGGATATTAGCCTGTTTCACCCCGAGCATCCCGTGGATCTGCTTTATGCAAATGCGTCGTTACAGTGGGTACCCGATCACTATGAATTATTCCCGCACCTGGTCTCACAACTGAGTCACAATGGCGTTCTGGCCGTGCAAATGCCAGATAACTGGCTGGAGCCAACGCATGTATTGATGCGCGAAGTGGCTTATGAACAAGATTACCCAGACCGTGGCCGTGCTCCGCTTCCTGGCGTTCACGCCTACTATGATATTTTGACCGAAGCAGGTTGTGATGTAGATATCTGGCGTACAACGTATTATCACATTATGGATTCGCATCAGGCAATTATCGACTGGGTAAGCTCAACGGGCTTGCGCCCCTGGTTGCAGGATTTGAGCGAAAGCGAGCAACGTCATTACCTGGCGCGCTACCATGAACTGCTCCAGGAACAATATCCGTTGCAGGAGAACGGCAAAATTTTGCTCGCATTTCCGCGATTGTTTATTGTTGCCAGACGCATTAGTTAAGCGTTTATCATCTGGCAGATCACAGGAATAAACTATCAGCCATGCGTACCCTCGCCTTTTTATCATTAGGATCTAGTGGCTATGTCTGGCTTCTGCTAGTGTCTTGCAACATATTTCTGACGGGGGGTTGTTATGTCTAAAGTCTACATTGGTGGGTGTCTGTGTGGCTCGATCCGTTTCACAGCCAGCAGTCCTAATAATTCCCATACCTGCTCCTGCGATATATGCCGGAAACATACGGGCGCCCCTACCGTTGTCTGGATTGAGTTTGATGCAGAAAATGTAGAATGGACGGGAAAAGCCGGAAAACCGACAACCTGGCGCTCATCAGAAACGACCAGTCGGGCCTTTTGCCCTCAGTGCGGCAGTTCCGTGGGCGCCATTGATGACGCCCCGGTCATTGCGCTTTTAGCCGGTGCTTTTGACGATCCTAACGATGAAGACCTTGCGCCGGAGTTTCATTCGTTTTCCGATATGCAGCCCGCGTGGTGGCAAAACGAACGTCGCTAAGTGAGTTGATAGTGCTTATCCGGCATATGTTTTGCTGGCACATTTGTTTCATCATTCATTTGCAGTAAATCGATTTCGATTGCATTGCAAATCGCATCCAGCGGCAGGTCATTGTTCTCAGTACCAAACGGATCTTCAAGTTCTTCCGCAAGCGTATCGAGCGAGATAAAAGTATAGGAAATAAGCACTGAAATAAACGGTGTCATGTAGTGCAGATCCACCACCAGGGCGAATGGCAGCATGATACAGAACAGGTACACCGTGCGATGAAGGATCAAAGTATAAGCAAACGGGACCGGAGTATTCGCAATCCGCTCGCAACCTGCCAATACTGCCGACATATCATTTAATCTGTTGTTTAAACTATGAAATAATATATCGGACAGCTGCCCATCACGTCTGCGCACCGCCAACCACTCCCCCATCAACAACAAAATACGGTTTGCCGGGGATTGTGCGGCAAATACCGTTTGCAAATCTTTCTCGCTAAGATATTTCGCTAACGGCTTCGCCTGTGGGTTTCGACGTAACGTCATGCGTAAACAGTGAGCAAATGCAATTTGCAGACGCACAAGCTGTCCCAGTTCTGCATCGTCAGGTAACGTGGTTTTTACCTCACGCAGAAGCGATCGGGAAGCAATCATCAACTGCCCCCACAGGTGTCGGGCTTCAACGTAACGTGAGTAGCAGGCGTTATTGCGAAAACCTAAAAAGATCGCTATCGCCACGCCGAGAATGCTGAACGGCGCAAGGGTAAACTTAATGCCCAGCATCGTATACCAGGGCAACATGATAATAACGGCGATGGAAAGCAGGAAGTTCAGCAGCAGACGTGAAAAAATCTTGGATAATACGGAACCGTGCCAGACGAATATCAGGCGCATCCAGTGTTGTTGGGGACGAACGATCATGGTTATCTTCGGGAAAATGTGAAATCCGTCACATTAGACGCGATAGCGATCAATGTTGCAAGTTAATCGCAACATTATCCAAACAACTTTTGCCCTGCTTAAAACGAAGCCGCACGGAAGTCACAGACTGGGTTAATGACATATATAACCCAGTATGTTGTAACTAACTTATATCCAGAAAAAACCCGGCCTGAGCCGGGTTGTCGGTAGTCATCTTAGCACAGTGGCTTAACGGCTTCCCGCATACCTTTTGCCAGAATGGTATCCAGATCGGTAGAAACCTGTTCCACCAGTCCAGAAACTTGTGTCAGATCTTGCTCCCAGTGTTCTTTAACACCCAGTACAGATTTGACTAACGCTTCGGTGCTTATCTGGCGATCGCGATGCAGGGACCACAGCTGTTGAAAACGTTCTATCCAGTGCGCATCATCCTGAACCGGATAAGACTCACCGTGACGCTCTCCACGATAGAAAGCAATCAATGCAGCAAGCGCAAACGTCAAACGCGCTGGCAGTTTACCGCTGGCCTGTTGCCCTGCCAGCAGTTGCGGCAATATACGGGTGCGGAATTTGGTCATGCCATTCAGGGCAATAGACAACAGCTGATGTTTTATATAGGGGTTACAGAATCGACCGGTTACCGCGCTGGCAAAAGACGCCAGCTCATCACGAGGTAAATCCAGTACCGGAATGATCTCTTCATAAATAGCTTTTTCAACGAAGGCGCAAATTTCTGCGTCATTCATCGCCTCGCCCACGGTGTCCAACCCTGCCTGCCAGGCAACAGGAACCAGCGCAGTGTGAGCACCGTTGAGAATCGCCACTTTGCGCTCTTTGTACGGTTTGATGTCATCCACAATCAGGACATTCAGCGGATACTTATCCAGACGTAGTTCTGCGGCTAATGACTTCGGCCCCTGAATGACAAAAAGATAGAAATGTTCTGCCGTGTCGAGGAAAGCATCATGATAGCCCAGTTCAGCTTCGAGCTTAGCTACCTCATCACGCGGATAGCCGGTAACAATACGGTCCACCAGCGTAGAGCAAAATGCATTGGCCTGATCCAGCCACTGAATAAACGATTCCGGCAGCATCCATTCCTGAGCGTAGCGCAGAACCAGTTCACGCAGCGCATCGCCGTTATAATCAATCAGTTCGCAAGGGATGATAATCCAGCCTTTATCCAATGCGCCGTTAAAATAGCTGAAGCGTTCGAACAGCAGACGCGTCAGTTTAGCCGGATAACTTACCGCTGGCGCGTCGTCAAACTTATCGCCCGCGTGGTAACTGATACCTGCTTCCGTGGTGTTAGAGAACACAAAGCGCATATCAGGATTATGTGCCAGCTTCAGGAACTCATCGTATTCGCTATAGACGCTGATTTCACGGTTAACTGAACGAATTAGACGAGCATCGCTGACAGCCTCGCCCTTCTCATTCAAACCACGAATGATAGTAGTATAGAGGCCATCCTGCGTACTCAGCGATGGTGGGAAGGTACTTTCGATAGGACGAACAATGACCACACCAGCATTCAGATCGGTATGTTCGTTCAGCAGATCAACCTGCCAGTCTACAAAGGCGCGCAGGAAGTTTCCTTCACCAAACTGAATAATGCGTTCAGGATACTGAGCACCGGGGAAATCGCGACGATTTAGTGTTTGCACAATGGGTTCCCTTTATGATTAGTCATACAACCTAATTGAATTGGTCCAATAGGTTAGCAAACTTTAATACATTGAAACCCTGTTTTGATCAATCCCCGGCGACAAATTAGAGCGTTTTATAGAAAAGTGTGGTCCCGGTCAGTGTCCCATCGGGCATTTGGGCATAGTCAGGTATCACCCCGACCTTTTTCCACCCGCAATTGTGGTAGAACAACTCCGCGCCACTGCCCGTCGCCGTATCAAGCACCAGCAGCATTTTACCTTGTTGACGCGCGCAACTTTCCAGTTCGTTCATCAATTCACGAGCCAGGCCACCGCGTCGCGCTGAGGGGTGAACCAGCAGTTTGGCAACATCAGCACGATGAGGTTGATTTTCAGGTTGTTCGATAATGAGTTGGACGGTACCGACAAGCGTCCCCTGCGCGTTCTGCGTACCAAGAACGATCCGTTCTCCGCGAGAAACACTTTGCGCGACGTTCATCCAGAAAGGCTCTGATTTTTCGCGATTAAAGGGCAGCATAAAACTGATGGAGGCGCCGTCATTGACGCACCGTTCAAGAACATCGCTGAGCTCGTCGATTCGCGACAGAATCTGTGCAGCGCTCAGCACAAAGCAGTGTTTGCCGGAAGCCATGGTTTCTCCTTAGATTGACCCCTTCATACTGCTTTTAACAATTACACAACACAAGGGGTCATATCATAGGATAATGTTATCTATGGCTTGTTCATCTGAAGTACTAACCAGTGATAAATAACCGTGACAACGTAACGTTTTTGTTCATCGTTTAGCGCTACGCCCTGAGGTATATCATGCCATTTCGCCAGACACCCTCGACAGCACGTTGCCGTAGCATGTTGAGCGATAAATACCGGGTGACCGCGCATGGGAGTTTGTTTACCATCATTGGCGGGAAACGCAGGAGCCAGTCGTTTAGCAATAAAATCCGCAGCATGTTGTTCGATAACCGGCGCCCCTTTATCCAGACAATACTGCCTTTCTTTCTGACCAAGACGAAACCGCGAGCGAAACGTTGATTTCGCCAGCCGGGCAAAAAGAGGATCGAGCGTATTCATCAGTAAACCGAACGCCCCAGCTGTTGTGTTAATTGCTCCAGCACGGCGATACCGGCCAGTGAATTTCCCGCCGGGTCCAGTTCCGGACTCCAGACAGCAATCGCCATCTCGTGAGGCACGATCGCCACGATGCCGCCACCCACACCAGATTTCGCCGGAAGCCCGACTCGCCAGGCAAACTCCCCTGCGTTCTGATACATGCCGCTGGTCGCCATTAGCGCATTGATCTGCCTGGCCTGCATCGGCGTCACCACGGGTTCCGCAAGATGAAAGGCATGTCCTTGATTTGCCAAAAAGACAAAGGTTCGCGCCAACTCCACACAGCTCATTTTCAGCGCGCAGTAGTGAAAGTAATTTTGCAAAACGGTGGTCACGTCATGGTGAAAATTGCCGAAGGATTTCATCAGCCAGGCAATAGCGGCATTACGCGCCGAGTGCTCAAACTCTGATCGCGCGACCGCCGCATCATAAGCGATATCCGAAACACCGCTTAACGCCCGTACCACTTCCAGCATCCGTTGACGCGGTGCGCTTAGACGCCCTTGCAACATATCGCAAACCACCAGCGCCCCGGCGTTAATAAAGGGATTGCGAGGGATACCCTGCTCCATTTCCAACTGCACCAGGGAGTTAAAAGGATGCCCAGAAGGATCTTTACCGACACGCTGCCAAATCTCCTCTTCCTGATAGTGACGCATTGCTACGACCAGGCTGAGCACCTTTGAAATCGACTGAATAGAAAAACGTTCTTGCGCATCTCCCGCCTGATAGTGCTGTCCATCAACGGTACAGATAGCAATACCCAGTTTTGAACCGTCGACAGAGGCTAATGCCGGAATATAATCAGCGACTTTACCCTGACCAATCAGCGGACGAACCTGCTGCACAATGGTCTCTAAAATTGAATTGTCCATGGCCCTGGCCACAACATGCTCCTTGCTCGCAGGTATGAAAGGCCTGCGAGTATAACAGAGCTGAATACGCAGCGTCAGGCCGGAAGGCGGAATCTGGCCACGGCCTGCATAAGCTGGCGGGATTCATGGTGTAGCTGCAAGGAAGAGTCAGATGCAGCATTCACCAGTTCGCTGGTTTGCCGGGCTTCGCCGTTCAGGACATGCAGCTTTCGAGTCAACTGGTGAATATTATTCCCTTGATTTAAAGTTGCAGTCGAAATGTCGTTCAGCAACGCGCCAAGATTCTCAACCAGTGCGATAACCTGCTGCAAATTCTTATCCAGCCCGTTAACCGCGTGAAAGCCCTCTTCAATGCACTGTAACGAGTGTTTAATCAGTGTCTGAATGTTTTGCGTAGACTGACCGCTTTTTCGCGCCAGCAGCCCAACTTCTTTCGCAACCACGGCAAACCCGCGCCCTTGCTCCCCAGCATGTGCTGCCTCGATTGCCGCGTTAAGAGCCAGGATATTTGTCTGAAATGCAATGTTGTCGATAAGCGTTGTAATCCCTCGCATTTCAGACGAACGTGTCACAATCGCCTGCATTGACGTATTTACCGTCGCCATCATTCGGTCCCCGCCTGCCGCAACATCTCGCGCCTGCACAGCGCGTTGATTCGCCAGTTCAGCAAAGCCACTGTTATCCTCAACATGCATTTCCAGCAACGAAATATGCGATGTCACGCTGCTTAACTCTTCACTTTGTTTCGCCGACTGCTGATATAGCTGTTTATTGTTCTGCGCAAGTTCGTTGATATTTTCTACCATTGCAGTGGTGGCATCGTTCACCTGCTGCACCAGCGCGCAGAGACCTTGCTGCATTGCAGCAATACGCGAACTTAATTGCGTCACTTCCCGATTAAACTGACTCACCTGCGGGGCCGGGCGAGACAGGTCACCCGCTGCTAAAATATCGATATGATCGATCAGCCGTCGCAGTGGCATAATCACCCAACGGGACATACTGCGCCAGACCAGAAAGGCGATAACCACCAGCACGAGAGGAATAAACAAAAATAGATTCTGTAAACGCTCAAGACTGGTCAACAGCTGCTGACGCCCAGCTTCCGCATGTCGCCCACTGTTCTGCTGAAAGCGCGCGTAATTAGCGTTAAAGTCCGTCTGAAAGGCCTGCACGGGTACGGCAAAAAAAGCATCAATGGAACCTGACTGCATCAGCCCATCCGCCTGCTCCTGAATACCGCTATAAAAACGCTGATAGCTCTCCGTTAGATCCGGATCCGGCTGCGGTTTCATATCCCGCCAGGCATCCCATGCACTTTTTGACTGCGCCAGCGCCCGGTATGCCTCTTCCATTAACGGACGCCAACTCCCGTCCGAACCGGTGGCGGCATCCTGCATAAAATAAACTCCCGCACGGTTAAGTAAATCGCTGGCAGATAATAACGCCACCCGCGCTTCATCAACCTTCGCCTGCTGTATAAGCGCGAGTTGATTACGTCCTTCATTATGCTGTGCGCCGCTGACTGAGGCCGAAAGCATTAAGGAGGACGCGACCTGCAAAACAGAGAACAGCGCAATAATGCAAAAAATGCCGGTTAACAGACCAAACTGACGGGGAATAAGACGACGGAAAATTTGCGTTATGTTCATATTACTCTTCTGTATCAAAGCGTTAGACGCGAGTGTACGGAGAGTAAATGACAGAAAAATTGCAGAAATAAGACAGGTGCCTCCAGCGGAGACACCTACACCATCAAAGGCGGTTTTTCCAGACGGTCTGCACGTTACAAAACTCATGCAGACCAAAGTGCGAAAGCTCTCGGCCAAAACCACTTTTCTTCACACCGCCAAACGCAACGCGGGCATCGCTGGCACTGTAGCCATTGATGAATACGCCACCACACTCCAGGCGCGACGCCATCTTCTTCGCCAGCACTTCATCCGCAGTAAACACCGTGGCAGATAAGCCGAAATCACTGTCATTCGCCAGCGCTAAGGCATGTTCCGCATTCTTCGCCACAGTAATTGCCGCAACCGGACCAAACAGCTCCTGGCGGAACGCCGTCATCTCTGGAGTAACATCGCCCAGTACCGTCACGGCATAGTAATTACCATGTCCCGCAATTTTTTCCCCGCCGAGAAGTAACCGCGCCCCTTCGGCAAGGGTGGCTTCAACCTGCTGGTGCAGCTCTTCACGCAGATCAAATCGCGCCATTGGCCCCAGATCGTTTTCTTCGTTCAGCGGATCGCCCATTTTGAGCGCGCTCGCAGCGGCCACAAAGCGTGAAGTAAATTCTGCCGCTATCCCTTCTTCGATAATAAAGCGTTTGGCTGCCGCACAAACCTGCCCGGTGTTCTGATAACGCCCGGTGACCGCCGCCTTAACGGCCAGATCGAGGTCTGCATCATTAAGGACAATAAACGGATCGGAGCCCCCCAGTTCAAGAACGCATTTTTTCAACGCGGCCCCCGCCTGGGCGCCAATCGCCGCACCAGCACGAACACTACCCGTCACCGTTACCGCAGTGATACGCGGGTCATTGATCATCTGACTGACCCCTGCGTTATCGGCATTCACCCAACCATAAACCCCCGCGGGTACACCCGCATCAGCGAAAACCTGCGCAATAATTGCAGCACAGCCGGTTACGTTAGGCGCATGCTTT
The DNA here is from genome assembly GCF_030334095.1 of Citrobacter sp. Cf118. Taxonomy (NCBI): domain Bacteria; kingdom Pseudomonadati; phylum Pseudomonadota; class Gammaproteobacteria; order Enterobacterales; family Enterobacteriaceae; genus Citrobacter; species Citrobacter sp. Cf118. The sequence continues at coordinate 268,141 of NZ_JAOWES010000087.1, forward strand.
AACAGGTAACCATTTCCGGCCAACAGAATCGGGACGGCACCTCGCATTACCTGCCAGAGTGGGAAGTTCCACGGCATGATCGCCAGAATAGTTCCTACCGGACGATACTCAATCACCGCCTGGTTGTTCTCCACCAGCGTGGGTTCCGGACTGAGCATCGCCGGTCCATGCTCGGCGTACCAGTCACACAACGCAGCTGACTTAGCGACTTCAGCACGCGCCTGCTTAATGGGTTTACCCATTTCACGTGAGATACACTGCGCCATCTCTTCCGCACGATGGCGTAGAGCTTGCCCAATATGGCGTAGCATTTGCGCACGGTGCTCAACGGAAGTTTGTTTCCATTCGCTATAGCCATTCGCTGCAAGGTTCAGCGCATGATCAATCTCTTCCACACTGGCCCACGGCGTCGCCGTCAGTCTTTCACCGCTGGTAGGGTCAATGGAAATCGCATGTGTTGCTGCTGTGATAGTCATTAAGTGCCTCTCTTTATCGCAGGGTATGGTTATATCATGAGCATATTTACTCTTTCTGAAAAATGAATAATATTAACCATACCATTCACGAATAGAGAAAATTATGGATCTGACGCAGCTGGAAATGTTTAATGCCGTCGCGGAGACTGGCAGTATTACGCAGGCCGCCGCGAAGGTTCATCGCGTGCCATCTAATCTCACCACCCGTATACGTCAGCTTGAAGCCGACCTGGGCGTTGATCTGTTTATTCGTGAAAACCAGCGTCTGCGGCTTTCCCCATCCGGGCACAACTTTTTGCGCTACAGCCAGCGGATCCTAGCGCTGGTTGAGGAAGCCAGGATGGTCGTCGCCGGGGATGAGCCGCAAGGACTCTTCTCTCTCGGCTCGCTTGAAAGTACAGCAGCAGTACGCATCCCCGCCACGCTGGCTGAATATAACCAGCGTTACCCCAAAATTCAGTTCGCGTTAGCGACGGGTCCTTCAGGCACAATGCTGGACGGCGTGCTCGACGGTACATTGAACGCTGCCTTTGTCGATGGCCCTATTACCCATCCAGGCCTTGAAGGAATGCCGGTCTACCGTGAAGAGATGATGATTGTCACTCCTAACGGTCATCCCCCCATTCAGCGGGCCAGCGACGTCAACGGTTGCAGTATTTACGCCTTTCGCGCCAACTGTTCCTATCGCCGCCATTTTGAAAGCTGGTTTCATGCCGATCGCGCCATGCCCGGCACCATTCACGAAATGGAGTCATATCACGGTATGTTGGCCTGCGTCATTGCCGGAGCGGGTATCGCACTGATCCCGCGTTCGATGCTGGAGAGCATGCCAGGGCATCATCAGGTCAACGCCTGGCCGCTAAGCGAGAACTGGCGCTGGCTGAATACATGGCTGGTCTGGCGCAGAGGTGCAATGACGCGGCAACTGGAAGCGTTTATTGAGGTGTTGAACCCTCAGTTATCACAAAGCCCGGAGTAACTTGCGATCCTCAAAGAACATGAATAACTGTATATCCGGGTGAAGTCATACCCCCGGAATTTCATTATTATTGAAATACTTAAAAATATGAGGAATGTTCGGCAGTAAATTATAGCGCCCTACCAATGAAATGAGATCCGCATCACAAAATGATTGTATTTTCGCCAGCAAACGTTTTAAGATCGTGGCCTTACCTTTTCGCAGCTAATCCTCTTATTTGATATGACAACAGACACTGTTTCCCGCAAGGTCGCGTGGCTACGGGTAGTTACGCTTGCCATTGCCGGTTTTATTTTCAATACCACAGAGTTTGTCCCTGTCGGTTTGCTTTCCGACATCGCACAAAGCTTCAATATGCAGACCGCTCAGGTCGGGATCATGCTGACGATCTACGCCTGGGTTGTTGCCCTGATGTCGCTCCCCTTCATGTTACTTACCAGTCAGGTGGAGCGCCGAAAACTTCTGATCTGTCTGTTTGTTGTGTTTATCGCCAGCCATGTGCTCTCTTTCCTGGCATGGAATTTTACCGTGTTGGTAATTAGCCGTATTGGTATTGCCTTTGCGCACGCTATTTTCTGGTCGATCACCGCATCGCTGGCAATTCGCCTGGCTCCTGCCGGGAAACGTGCACAGGCTCTCAGCCTGATTGCCACTGGCACTGCGCTGGCGATGGTATTGGGGCTGCCCATCGGGCGTATCGTCGGTCAGTATTTTGGCTGGCGCACAACCTTCTTCGCCATCGGTATGGGGGCGTTAGTTACCCTGCTTTGCCTGATTAAGCTCCTGCCCAAACTACCCAGTGAGCACTCCGGCTCTTTAAAAAGCCTGCCCGTGTTATTCCATCGCCCGGCATTGATGAGTCTGTATCTACTGACGGTGATTGTGGTCACCGCGCACTATACGGCCTACAGCTATATCGAGCCGTTCGTGCAGACCGTCGCGGGCCTGAGCGCAAATTTTGCTACTGTCTTATTGCTGGTTCTGGGTGGTGCGGGAATTGTCGGTAGCGTCATTTTCGGTAAGCTGGGTAATCTGCATGCGTCCGTACTGATTAGCAGTGCCATTGCCCTGTTGACGATATGCCTGGTACTGTTACTTCCCGCCGCTGACAGCGAAATGCACCTTGCCATCTTGAGTATTTTCTGGGGCGTCGCCATCATGCTGATAGGCCTGGGTATGCAGGTGAAAGTGCTGGCGCTTGCTCCGGATGCGACTGACGTCGCAATGGCGCTGTTCTCAGGAATCTTTAATATCGGTATTGGCGCTGGCGCGCTGGTAGGCAATCAGGTGAGTTTGCACTGGTCAATGTCTACGATTGGTTACGTCGGCGCAGTGCCTGCCGTTGCCGCGTTGATATGGTCGGTGATTATCTTTCGTAAATGGCCGGTATCACTGGAAGAACAGCCTCAGCATTCATAAAAAATATGCCCGGTAAATATTACCGGGCATAGTGTTTTAAGCGTAGGTTTTGATAATTTCCAGCACGCCGTTAATAATAAACTGCACGCCCATACACACCAGCAGGAAGCCCATCAAACGAGAAATCGCTTCGATACCACCTTTACCGACCAGCCGCATGATCCCCCCGGAACTGCGCAAACAGCCCCACAGGATAATCCCGACAACCGCAAAAATAATCGGCGGCGCGATCATTATCACCCAGTCCGGAAATTCGGAGCCATGACGCACGGTTGACGCGGAGCTGATGATCATCGCAATCGTCCCCGGACCGGCAGTGCTTGGCATAGCCAGCGGTACAAAAGCGATATTGGCCGTCGGTTCGTCTTCCAGCTCTTCAGACTTGCTTCTCGCTTCCGGAGAATCATGCGCCTTCTGCTGTGGAAACAGCATCCGGAAGCCGATAAACGCAACGATTAACCCACCCGCAATACGTAACCCGGGAATCGAAATCCCGAACGTATTCATTACCACCTGCCCGGCGTAGTACGCCACCATCATAATGGCAAATACATAGACAGATGCCATGAGTGACTGACGGTTACGCTCTGCGCTGTTCATATTGCCGGCGAGGCCAAGGAACAACGCCACGGTGGTTAACGGGTTTGCCAACGGTAACAGGACTACCAGCCCCAGTCCTATTGCTTTAAACAAGTCCATCATAATGTCATCTTTCCTGTGCGTTAATCGTCAGCGGCAAGTATACGGTGAAATCCGCGAGATAAGCCATTTTCGTGATGTAAGGATTCATTTTTCATCCGCACGTATAAACCATAATTATCAAACCGTTAAAATTCCACTTGCCAGGTATTGAGTCTGATGATTTAGCAAAACGTGGCATTTGCGGATCCATTCGTTTGACTTATATTTGCCTAAGCAATAATATCAGCCGTGACTAACTACTTGCCAGGGCAACCATTGTGAAAAACACCAGTGATCTGTTTAACGAAATCATCCCACTGGGTCGTTTGATCTATATGGTTAATCAGAAAAAAGATCGTTTGCTAAACGACTATCTGTCACCGCTGGATATCACGGCATCGCAGTTCAAGGTGCTCTGCTCCATCCGTTGCGCGGTGTGCATCACCCCTGTCGAATTGAAAAAAGTGCTGTCTGTCGACCTTGGCGCCCTGACGCGGATGCTGGACAGACTGGCCTGTAAAGGCTGGATAGAAAGGCTTCCGAATCCACATGATAAGCGTGGCGTGCTGGTGAAACTCACCGAGCATGGCGCAGCAATTTGCGAGCAGTGTCATCAATTAGTAGGGCAAGACCTGCACCAGGAACTAACAAAAAACTTAACGGCGGATGAAGTAGCCACACTTGAGCACTTGCTTAAGAGAATCCTGCCGTAAACAGAAAGAGGTATGACGATGTCCAGACGCAATACTGACACAATCACTATTCATAGCATTTTGGACTGGATCGAAAATAATCTTGAATCGCCGCTCTCGCTGGAAAAAGTGTCTGAGCGTTCAGGTTACTCCAAATGGCACCTGCAACGGATGTTTAAAAAAGAAACCGGTCATTCACTGGGTCAATACATTCGCAGCCGTAAAATGACTGAAATAGCGCAAAAATTAAAAGAGAGTAACGAGCCCATTCTTTATCTGGCAGAGCGTTACGGTTTTGAGTCTCAGCAGACGCTGACCCGGACATTCAAAAACTATTTTGATGTTCCGCCGCACAAATACCGTATGACGAATATGCATGGCGAATCGCGCTATTTGCTTCCACTCAATCAATGTAATTGCTAATCGCCAGTTAACGACGTAACCGAGGAAATCATGAAACTTCTGTCTTATGCGATGCTGGCCCTGCTTTTTGTTGTTTCGGGTCAGAGCATGGCGGAACAGACCGCGCAACCTGCCACACAGAACAGTCGCGACGCGATGATTATGCCCCCTGCGCACGATCAGTCCCCGTTCGATTTTAATCATATGGGTGCAGGCAGCGACAAGTCCGACGAATTAGGTGTGCCTTATTACAATATGCGCAACCTGTAATTATATTGCCCCGCTACTGCGTAATACTTGTCAGTTAACGAACCGGAGGTAATAAATCTGTTGCCTCTGTCGCATTGTTACGTTCACCTTATATTTTTCACTTATCTGAAACCAGATTGCCTGTGAACGTGTTAAGGGTACTATCGCCGTACCCTTAACAATCCCGGCTCCCGGCGGGAAAATTGCCACTTCGTGGTTCCCTCCGATTATTCCTTCAGGCTTTCGGGCCGGGCGCGAGGCAACTTCCCTGTAAAGCGCGCCCTGAGCCAGCATCCATGCTGGCTCTCCCGGCCTTACGGAAACACGTCGGCAATTTTCAGCCGGACCAGTCCACACCTGTCCACCTGCGTTTTTTGTTTGAACAGCAAAACAGATTTAACTGGAAGTCAGAGAGTTGAAGCGATACCCCCGGTCCGGCTGAAAATCGATGAGGCGTTGACGGCTGACCGGGTCTGCCCGCAGGGATGCGGGCAGAGGGGACGGCCTGCAGGGACGCAGGCTCGGCCCCGACCCGACAGGCAGACGGAATAAGACGAATACATCGCGCAGCGACGATTTTCCCGCCGGGAGCCTGGGTTGCAAGGGAGGCGGCGGTGAGCCTCCCTTGCACGTTCACGGATATCAGTGCCTCAGAGAAGTTATGCCGCTGAGGTGAACGGAACCCTGATCCTGAATTACATGTTCTCAATAATGCTTAACTGACGCAGGCATCACCCGTCACTGCGGGGCTTTTTTTAGCCCCTCACCGACGCAACTTTACGCAACCGAAAACCAAACACATTGATATACAGTCCAGCCATGATCAGTAGCGCGCCAAGTAGCTGTAATCCGCTAAGCGTTTCGTCCAGCAGTACGGCCGCACTCGCCAGACCGACAACCGGCACCAACAGCGATAGCGGCGCTACCCGCCAGGTCTCATAGCGTCCGAGTAACGAACCCCAGATGCCATAACCCACAATGGTCGCCACGAACGCCAGATACACCAGTGACAAAATGGTTGTCATATCTATCGCCACCAGACTTTGGGTAATTTGCGCTGGACCATCGAGAAGTAATGAGGCCAGGAAGAACGGAACAATGGGGATTAACGCGCTCCATACCACCAACGACATAACGGCCGGACGCGATGTATGCTGCATGATTTTTTTGTTAAAGATATTGCCGCAGGCCCAGCTTAGCGCCGCCGCCAGCGTCAGCATAAAACCGAGCATGCCAACATGCTGACCGTTCAGACTGGCTTCAATCAGTACCAGCACACCAAATACCGCCAGCGCAATTCCTACCAGCTGTTTACCCTGCAGACGTTCGCCAAAGGCGAATGCCCCCAGAATGATGGTGAAAAACGCCTGAGCCTGTAATACCAGAGAAGCTAACCCGGCAGGCATACCAAATTTGATGGCGCTGAAGAGAAACGCGAACTGTCCAAAACTAATTGTCAGGCCGTAGCCGAGTAAAAGCGAAAGCGGAATTTTCGGGCGGGCAACAAAAAAAATCGCCGGGAACGCCACCAACAAAAAGCGTAACCCTGCCAACATCAACGGCGGCATATTGTGCAAACCCACTTTAATGACAACAAAGTTCAGTCCCCAAACCACAACGACCAGTAACGCCAATAACCCGTCTTTACGCGACATACCACCGCCCCTGCAAATATTAAATTTTTGTAAACAAGTTAAAGTAACGGAAATCGTTGTACCGTAACAGATCATTAATTCAGGTAGGCCACACAGGGCATTTTCGGACAACTTATTGGGTGTACATCACACTTTTAGCATGCTATTTGTTTCTGATATCTAAAAAAAACATAACAACATGCATTGTCGGGCAGGAAAATGAATATCTCTCTGAGAAGGTCCACTCTCGCGTTACTTGCGTCATCTTTGTTATTAACCATTGGTCGTGGCGCCACGCTGCCATTTATGACGATTTACCTCAGTCGACAGTATCAACTGAGCGTCGACCTGATCGGTTATGCGATGACGGTTGCACTGACCATAGGCGTCGTCTTCAGCCTTGGCTTTGGTATTCTGGCCGACAAGTTCGATAAAAAACGCTATATGTTGCTGGCTATCTGCGGCTTTGCCTCCGGCTTTATTGCTATTCCGCTGGTGCATAACGTCGTGATAGTGGTTTTGCTCTTTGCCCTGATCAACTGCGCCTACTCCGTCTTCGCCACGGTGCTGAAAGCCTGGTTTGCCGATAACTTGTCTGCGACCAACAAAACGAAAATTTTCTCACTTAACTATACCGTGCTGAACATCGGCTGGACCGTTGGTCCGCCGCTGGGTACGCTGCTGGTTATGCAAAGCATTAACCTGCCGTTCTGGCTGGCTGCCGCCTGTTCTGCGCTACCTCTGGTGTTTATCCAGACGTGGGTAAAACGTTCACCAGCAACCGCAGAAGGTGTAAATGCCGCTGTTTGGTCCCCTTCAGTACTGCTGCGCGACAGAGCATTATTCTGGTTTACGCTGTCAGCATTTTTGGCATCATTCGTTGGCGGTGCCTTTGCATCCTGTATTTCGCAATACGTTATGGTGGTTGCAAACGGCGATTTTGCCGAGAAAGTGGTGGCAGTCGTCCTGCCCGTCAACGCCGCCATCGTAGTATCACTGCAATACGCACTTGGTCGCAGGCTCAACGCCACGAATATCCGCCCGTTAATGACATTGGGTACAGTCTTCTTTGTCGTTGGCCTGGTTGGTTTCGCTTTCTCCGGCAACAGTCTGTTGTTATGGGGAATTTCTGCTGCCTTTTTCACTATCGGCGAAGTCATCTACGCGCCGGGTGAATACATGCTTATCGACAACATCGCGCCAGCAGGTATGAAAGCCAGCTATTTTTCCGCCCAGTCGTTAGGCTGGCTTGGCGCAGCGGTTAACCCATTAGTCAGCGGCGTCATTTTAACCACATTGCCACCATGGTCGCTGTTTGTGGCGCTGATAGTGGCGATCGTTCTTGCCTGGGCGCTAATGATAAAAGGCATGCGCGCCAAACCCTGGGGCCAGACGGCGGTCTGCTAGTTATTATGTTCGTGACAGAGCCACAGTCGCTCTGTCGCATACCTCAGATAGCAACCAGTCCCCGAACGCCCTCGGACTCCATATTTTTACCGTCGCCGCTTTGAATAATGCTGCCCCGCGACATCAACAGGTATTTGTCGGCGAGCTGTTCGGCAAAATCATAGAACTGCTCCACCAGTAAAATGGCCATGTCACCGCGATGCGCCAGTTGAGAAATCACCTGACCAATCTCTTTAATCACCGACGGCTGGATCCCCTCGGTAGGCTCATCAAGGATCAATAATTGTGGGCGACTTGCCAGTGCTCGTCCAATCGCCAGTTGCTGCTGCTGCCCGCCGGACAAATCTCCGCCCCGCCGATGCTTCATTTCCTGTAAAACCGGAAAGAGCGCGTAAATATCATCCGGCACATGTCGGGCCTCCGGTGCTGAAAAACGGGAAAGGCCGAGCAGCAGATTCTCTTCTACCGTCAAACGCGGAAAAATATCACGCCCCTGCGGGACATACGCCACACCGGCCCTGACCCGCTGATGCGGCTTCCATTGAGTGACATTTTTCTCCTGCCAGAGCACGCTTCCGCTGCGGGCCGGAATAAGCCCCATCAGACACTTAAGTAGCGTTGTTTTCCCCACGCCGTTACGCCCCAGCAGACATGTCACCTCACCGATACGCGCTTCAAAGTTCACCCCGCGCAGAATATGACTGCCGCCATAATATTGATTCAGTTCTTTCACCTGCAGCATCTGCACTCCTTAACGCCCGAGATAAACTTCAATAACCTGCTCGTTGGCCTGCACTTCACGAAGGCTCCCCTGAGCCAGGACACGTCCTTGATGTAATACTGTAACGCGATCGGCAATGGTTTCGACAAATCCCATATCGTGCTCAACAACCATCAGAGAGTGCTTACCGGCAAGCTGGCGAAACAGCTCCGCCGTGTATTCCGTTTCCGCATCCGTCATCCCCGCCGCGGGTTCATCCAGTAGCAGTAAATGCGGCTCCTGTACCAGCAGCATGCCAATTTCGAGAAACTGTTTTTGCCCATGCGAAAGCAGACCGGCGCTGCGGGCCCGCTCATTACCCAGCCGCAACAGCGCCAGTACTTCATCAATACGATCCCGCTGTTCGCCTGAGAGTCGTGCCCGTAGAGAACCCCAGACAGATTTATCATTTTTCAGCGCCAGCTCCAGGTTATCTTCCACCGTTAATGCTTCAAATACCGTGGGCTTTTGAAATTTCCGTCCAATCCCCTGACGTGCAATGGCAATGGGATCCAGCGTCGTTAAGTCGGATGACTGATCGTATATCGCACGACCACTTTGCGGCCTGGTTTTGCCGGTAATGACATCCATTAACGTCGTTTTTCCGGCGCCGTTGGGCCCGATGATGCAACGCAGTTCCCCAACCCCAATATTGAGCGTGAGATCGGTTAGCGCCTGAAAGCCATCGAAGTTAACGTTAATTTTTTCCAGCTGTAGCACCGGATCAGTCTGGTTGCGAAACCGATCCCCCGGCATCTGGCGAGTAAATAGCCCTTCATCTGGCTGCATTATTTGTCTCCCTTGCGAAACAGACCAATTACACCTCGGGGTAAAAACAGCGTAACGCCAATAAAGATCAGGCCAAGAAACAGTTGCCAGTATTCCGGCATGATGACGGTAAACAGGCTTTTCGCGCCATTCACCAACACGGCGCCGAATACCGGGCCGATCAGGGTTCCACGTCCGCCGAGGGCAACCCAAATCGCCGCTTCAATCGAGTTGGTCGGCGACATTTCGCTAGGGTTAATGATTCCCACCTGCGGAACATACAGCGCTCCTGCCAGGCCGCACAGTACAGCGGAAAGCGTCCACACCAGTAACTTGAAACCTTTCGGATCGTAACCACAGAACATCAGACGGTTCTCTGCATCGCGCACGGCAGTCAGAATACGGCCGAACTTACTGCGGGCCAGCGCCAGTCCCAGCCATAATGCCAGCACCAGCAGCATGACCGTCGCCAGAAACAGCGCGATACGGGTTGAGGTGGCGGTTACCGGGAATCCCAGAATGGTGGTAAAGCCGGTAAAACCGTTATTTCCCCCAAAACCCGTTTCGTTGCGAAAAAACAGCAGCATTCCTGCGAAAGTCAGGGCCTGGGTCATGATGGAGAAATAGACCCCTTTGATTTTTGACCGAAAGGCAAACCAACCAAATACCAGTGCCAGCAGGCCAGGAACCAGAACGACCAGCAGTAGCGCCCAGATAAAATGTTGCGTCCCCCACCAAAACCACGGCAGCTCGCTCCACGACAGGAATGACATGAAGGCCGGTAATCCTTCGCCAGAGGCCTGGCGCATCAGGTACATTCCCATCGCATACCCTCCCAGCGCAAAGAAAATACCGTGTCCCAGCGAGAGCATGCCGGCATAGCCCCACACCAGATCCAGCGCGACCGCCACAATGGCATAACAGAGAATTTTCCCGGCCAGCGTTAGCGTCCACACCGATATAGCCAGCGGATGGTCCGCAGGTAACAGCGCAAGAAATGGTAGAATAATCAACGCCAGCAGCAACCCCAGTCCCAGGATGCGCGTCGCGCGTGGCGCTTTACGCGCCAGCGTTAATGTCATTGGCATCGTCATCAGTCAATAACCCTCCCTTTTAGCGCGAACAGCCCCTGCGGACGTTTCTGAATAAACAGAATAATCAGCACCAGAATCATGATTTTGCCTAGAACTGCCCCCACCTGAGGCTCCAGAATTTTATTGAAGATCCCCAGTCCAAACGCCGCGGCCACGCTCCCAGCGAGTTGTCCCACGCCGCCCAGCACCACAACCAGAAACGAATCGATAATGTAGCTTTGCCCCAATTCGGGTCCTACGTTGCCCAACTGCGAGAGCGCTACGCCCCCCAGCCCGGCAATGCCTGAACCAAGGCCAAAGGCCAGCATATCGACGCGTCCAGTAGGTACGCCGCAGCATGCCGCCATATTTCGATTCTGCGTCACTGCACGTACGCGCAGCCCAAGGCGCGTTTTATTCAACAACAGCCAGGTGAAAAACAGCACCAGAATGGCAAAGCCAAGCACCACAATTCGGTTCCACGGTAAAATCAGATTGGCATAAACCTGAATCCCCCCTGAAAGCCATGCCGGATTGGCGACTTCCAGGTTTTGCGCGCCGAAGGACATACGCACCAACTGGATGAGCATCAGGCTGATCCCCCAGGTCGCCAGCAGCGTTTCGAGAGGACGCCCGTATAAATGGCGGATCACCCCGCGCTCAAGCAGCATTCCCACCGCCGCGGTAAGTAAAAAGGCAACCGGCAGCGCAATAACCGGATACCAGGCTAGCCATTGCGGGAAAAACTGGCCCATCAGCTGTTGAACCATCCAGGTACAGTAAGCCCCGAGCATTAACATCTCGCCATGCGCCATATTAATGACGCCGAGTAATCCATAGGTTATAGCCAGACCCAATGCCGCCAGCAGCAAAATAGAACCCAGCGACAGCCCCATAAAGGCCTGTCCAAGAAGGTCCCCAACCTTCATACGATGCGCGATGGAATTCAGGCTTTCGCCAGCGGCAGCACGCACGCGGGTATCGGGTTCATGTTCAGCCTGGGTGAATGGTTGCAGGCGCGCCTGAGTTTCAGGATCATTTGACGCCCCTAATAGTTCGATTGCCTGACGTCTGACTTCCGGCGAGGAACTGTTCAGCTGCAGGTTTGCCAGTGCAATAGCCAGCGCGGATTTCACATCACCACTTGACTCCTGAGCCAGTCGTTGCTGTAAAAACGGCAGCATATCCGGCTGTGCCTCACGCTGTAATGTACGAGCTGCCTCTAACCTTAACGTGACACTGTCACTTAAAAGCTGATGGACAGCCAGCGCTCCTGCCACCAGATTACGCAGGCGGTTAGTCAGGCGAATTTTTTTTAGCTCGCCGTTTGGGATTGTCGCTGTTCCTAACGGTTGTGCGTGCGAGCCGTTCATGATGAAGGTATTTTTCGCGTTATCAGTCAGCAGACTCTCCTCGCGCAACGCGCTGAGCATCGGCAAACGCTGAATGTCGGGATTGATCGACCATTGTTCGAGCAAGGCGGCCTGCTGAGTTCGATTTGCGGCTGTAAAGGTATCGGCATCTGATGCCTGCGCTATCCACGGCAAAAACCACGTCAGCAACAACACACCACGAATAAAGCGCATAGCTTTCATGAGCGTTCTCCAAAGCGGTACCCTCCCGCAGGAGGGCACACGATCAGTTGCTGGCGGTTTTCACAGGCTGTTCAGATTTTTTATCATTACCAGCGATGTACGGACTCCACGGCTGGGCGCGGACCGGCTCATCGGTTTGCCATACCACGTTAAACTGGCCATTGCCCTCAATCTCGCCAATCATGACGGGTTTATGCAGGTGATGGTTGGTCGCATCCATGGTCAGGGTAAAGCCTGATGGCGCAGCGAAGGATTGCCCCGCCATTGCAGCGCGAACTTTATCCACATCGGTCGTTCCGGCTTTTTCTACCGCCTGCGCCCACATATGGAGGCCAACATACGTAGCTTCCATGGGGTCGTTTGTCACCACCGATTCAGCATTTGGTAATTTGTGCGCTTTGGCATACGCCCGGTAATCCGCGACAAACTTCTTGTTGGCAGCGTTATCGACGGACTCAAAGTAGTTCCAGGCTGCAAGGTTGCCCACCAGCGGTTTGGTATCAATACCGCGTAACTCCTCCTCACCCACGGAGAATGCCACCACAGGAACATCGGTGGCTTTCAGGCCCTGGTTGGCCAACTCTTTATAGAATGGAACGTTAGAATCGCCGTTGATGGTTGATACCACCGCCGTTTTCCCCCCTGCGGCGAATTTTTTAATACTGGCGACAATGGTCTGGTAATCGCTGTGTCCGAATGGGGTGTACACCTCTTCGATGTCTTTATCGGCAACTCCTTTTGAGTGCAAAAAGGCGCGTAAAATTTTGTTGGTCGTGCGTGGATAAACATAATCCGTGCCCAGCAGGAAGAAGCGTTTCGCGCTGCCGCCGTCCTCACTCATCAGATACTCAACTGCCGGGATCGCCTGCTGGTTGGGGGCTGCGCCGGTATAGAAGACGTTAGGCGACATCTCCTCACCTTCATATTGCACTGGGTAAAACAGCAGACCGTTCAATTCTTCAAATACTGGTAGAACCGATTTACGCGAAACCGATGTCCAGCAGCCAAAAACTGCCGCTATCTTATCCTGACTCAGCAACTGCCTTGCTTTTTCAGCAAATAACGGCCAGTTCGAGGCCGGGTCAACCACCACCGGTTCCAGCTTTTTACCCAACACACCGCCCTGAGCATTAATTTCATCGATGGTCATCAACGCCACATCTTTTAGCGGCGTTTCGGATATGGCCATCGTGCCGGATAAAGAATGCATGATGCCAACCTTGATGGTGTCGGCTGCCTGAACGCTAAAACTCACGCCCATTGCTACAACAGAGGCAGAAAGTGCAAAAGCTTTTAAAAATGTACGACGCTGCATAGTTTCACTCCTGAAATTAAACTTGCTGAAAGCTCCGGTGCAGCCGGGCAGACAAAACGGTGCAAATTAAAGGTGTTCAGAAGTGATAAGGCAAAAACGATGCCAGATATTAAAACATCATATAAAATCAACAGATTAGCATCTCGCGCACAAAAATCAGTATTACATTTTCCCGCCAAACGGGTTAAGCAAACGAAAAATTGAACCACCATGAGACAACCCTGCATTATAAACGTGCAACAATTTGTGTCAGCAGCACACTGTCATAACAGCGTCTCAGGTTTTAAAAACGGGGTTATTTGTGCGCAGATAAATGTGTCTCGTCACTATTATTTATTTTATTCGACGTGATCATGTCAAAAATTTACTTTTCAGCCGAAATAATCACACAGTTCAGTCTTTGTTTAAGATTGAATTGCTACTATAGTCATAAGCGAGGTGAACTTAAGGTAAGAGAGGAAACTCACAGATAAAGGAGCATTTACTATGCTGGGTAATATGAATATTTTTATGGCTGTTCTGGGAATTATTTTATTTTCAGGCTTCCTGGCCGCGTATTTTAGCCACAGATGGGATGATTAATGAACGGAGATAGTCCTGAACCGACCCGGCCCCTTGTTGCGTAACTGCACAAGGGGCCATTTTTTTACCTGCATTGCCCTTCCGACACCTTTTCCCTGATTAGCAGATAAAAAAAACCGCCGGTTAAACCAGCGGTAAATGCTTGCATGGATAGATTTGTGTTTTGCTTTTATACGCTATCAGGCAATTCCCTGCGAAGATAACGGATAGTCAGCTAACCTATCATCGACAACCCCAATGAAAGTTAAACGAAACGCAACTACCTCAAACCGTTTTTCGAAAACTCACTCACTGATGGGATGCGAGGTCCCGTCATTGGTGTCCACCAACGTGATCCGCTCATTTTCATCCATAAACATGCAGCGATTCCTGCCGGTCTGTTTCCCCTGATACATCGCCCTGTCAGCCCGACCAAGCGCGGTGTCCAGCGTTTCACCCGGCTGGACTCGGGTTATGCCTGCCGTCACCGTGATACCGATCTCTCCATCAGTGTAGGGAATTTTTTTCTGCCCAATCAGACGACAAAGTCGAAAACCCGCCTGGCATGCCTGCTCGTCCGTTTTTGTTCTGATGATGATAATGAACTCTTCTCCACCGTAGCGGTACGCCACCTCATCATATCGCGTCCATGACAATAAATTTGATGCCAGAACCCGTAATACCAAGTCACCAACCAAATGGCCATAGGTATCGTTAACGTATTTAAAACGATCGATATCTAACAACAATATATAGAGATTAAGCGGTTCGGCATCGAGCAACTGCCGATCAAAAGACTCATCGAGCATTCTTCTGCCGGGCAAACCTGTTAATACATCGATATTACTGCGGATATTCAATAAATATATTTTGTAGTCCATTACAGATGAGGTAAATGCCAGCAGCGCGTCCTGGAAACTGTCGAAATGCCATGGATGGCTACGTTTCTCCACTATAGCCAATAGCAACTCCTTGCCTAATAAATGCATCTTTTCGTGGGTGGCATTTATCTTGCTTACGTAACTACAATCATCCTCATTGTACCGCGATTGATTATTAAGCCACTGTCCAAATCGACAAACACAATGCGAATGTTCACCCATAATATCCGGCTGAGTAACATCTGAAGACACCACGCAGCGGAACATTGTCACTAACCATTTGTAGTGGGCATCAATGGACTTGTTCAACTCAATCAAAATTGCATCTATTTCCTTCGTATTTCTCATCATTGCAGTCTCCCTCCCTGTGCGAGCACTTCTGATGCAGATATTTTAACGACCAAAAAGAAAATTTATGTAATCTTTTTTATAGTTATCAATGCGTCAGAGACAGAACGCTCTATGCAAAGCCCTCCGTAGAGGGCTTATTTTTCTTATCACGGTAGCAACTGATGCTGATGCCCAGATTAATGCTTATTTGCCAACTGAACCACTTTCATTCGTATTTGAGTTTCTCCAGCTACCTTTTTTATCCGTCTTCAGGATGATATGTAATCCGTCCTCAAATACGTTCAGGTCTTCCGCAGTTACAAAATGCTCTTTAGCCTTATGGCCATTTAACAAGACCGCCCCATCTTTTTTAACAACCAACTGATTAACGCGTTGACCGTTTGGCATAAATACCCCGTAACTACCAACAAAAGGCGCATAGCGTCTGGTTGCTTCCTGGGTCGCGGTTTCCAGTTTAAAACCACGGGCGGAGTTCTGCGCTTTAGTTTTAGTTACATCACAGCCACGCAGCTCAGATTCCTGTGTGCACCCGCTACGCTCCAACTGCGCGCGGTAGCTTGCGCTAATCGCATACGCTGGCGATGTAGTCACGGTAGCCAAAACTGCCAGAGAGATTAAAACCTTATTCATAGTATTCCCATTATCATCATTGCGCCCCACCCGGAAGGTAAAGCAAATAGCGAAAAGATTGTCCCAGCAAGATTATTTATTCATCAAGCCGCAACAGAAAAGCAAAACATGATTAATAAAGCATAATTAACATATATTAATATTGCGCATAACTTTAGCTACCACTCTATTTCAAAAGTAAATAAGTGGTTATTTTCGGCGTTACCAGAAATATCCTGATGACTTTTTTATCTTTCATAAATTGAGATGTCAGCGCAGCGCAATTAATAAAGAAAATTGTTTATTTCAGTAAGTTAATAAGTATTTACCAAGCCTGCTCTAGTATCAAAGGGATAATATTTAACACAGACAGCAACAAAATAGCACTTATTTTTATATGCTTTTTTGGACATTTAAACATAACGCCCTTGCCGTTCGCGCTTATTTTTGGCGATATTCTGGAGAGTGATTCTGGAAAAACCGGGCATCACGCCCGGTTCAACATTCTGGCTAATTATGTCTTACGCGCTCAAACCACGATGTTCCAGCATCGACTCCATTCGTGGTTCGCGTCCGCTCCACTGGCGATAGAGTTCAGCTAAATCAGTGCTATTTCCGCGTGACAAAATCGCTTCGCGGAATTTCTGCCCGTTTTCACGGGTTAATCCGCCCTGCTCTACAAACCACTGATAGCCGTCATCGGCCAGCATTTGCGTCCACAGATAGGCGTAATAACCCGCGGCATAACCGCCGCCGAAGATATGGGCAAAATAGCTGCTGCGATAACGTGGTGGCACGGCCTTGAGATCCAAACCTTCTGCTGCCAGCGCCTGCTGTTCAAATTGATCGACCGAAAGAGATAACGCGCTATTTTCCAGACCGTGCCAGCGCATATCCAGCAATGCAGCACTGAGCAGTTCGGTCATGTCGTAACCTTTGTTAAACAGGCTGGCCTGCTGCATTTTATCTCGCAACGCCTGCGGCATTTGCACCCCGGTAACAACATGACGAGCAAAACGGGCAAAGACCTGCGGATGACTCGCCCAGTGTTCGTTAATCTGCGAAGGAAATTCAACAAAATCACGCGGAGTGTTGGTCCCTGAAAGCGTGGCGTAACGCTGAGTGGCGAACAGACCGTGCAACGTGTGGCCAAACTCATGAAATAACGTAATAACATCATCCCATAATAACAATGCAGGCTGACCTTTTGCCGGTTTTTGATAATTACACACGTTGTAAATAACCGGCCGGGTTTCATTGAGTTGCGATTGCTCAACAAAATTGCCCATCCAGGCACCACCGCTTTTCGATTCCCGGGCAAAGAAATCGCCGTAAAATAACGCCAGACCTACACCATCGTGATCAAATATTTCCCATACCCTAACATCCGGGTGATAAACAGGAATGTCGAACCGTTCTATAAATTTTATGCCAAAGAGTTGATTGGCCGTCCAGAAAACGCCTTCGTTCAGCACCGTATCAAGGGCAAAGTAAGGTTTGAGCTGCGCCTCATCCAGAGCATATTTCTCACGACGAACCTGCTCAGCATAAAATGCCCAGTCCCAGGCCTCGACGTTAAATTGTCCCTTTTCGTGATTGATAACATTCTGGATTTCGGCCTGTTCATCTAATGCCCGAGCTCGCGCAGCAGGAACAATCGCCCGCATGAAAGTCAGTGCAGCTTCCGGTGTTTTTGCCATCTGGTCGGCAATTTTCCATGCAGCGTAATTGGCAAAACCGAGTAGTTTCGCCTGCTGCATCCGGATCTCGACCAGTCGCTGAATAATAGCCCGAGTATCGTTAGCGTCATTGTTTTCTGCTCTCGTCCATGCGCGGGTGAACAGACTTTCACGGGTATGGCGATCGCGTAACGCCGCAAGCGCTGGTTGCTGAGTCGTGTTCAATAACGGGATAACCCAACGCGCATCGAGCCCTTTCTCCCTTGCAGCTTCAGCGGCAACGGCAATTTCCTCAGCGCTGAGTCCCTCCAGATAACGTGCATCATCCACGACCAGAGCACCGGACTTGTTCGCTGCCAACAGCCGTTGGTTAAACTGGCTGGTCAGCGTGGCGGACTCTGTATTGAGCGCTTTAAGGTTCGCTTTATCAGTCTCATTCAGACATGCGTTGGCCAGTACAAAACGCTGGTGGATGACCTCCAGCAAGCGTAATGATTCACTTTCCAGCCTCAGAGAACCTCTCCGTTGCCAGACAGCGTCAACGCGCAAGAAGAGTGCTTCATTGAGATAGATATCATTGGCAAGGCTCGCCAGTTCTGCGGAAAACTCTTCGTCAAGGTGCTGTAGTTCATCGTTGGTGTGCGCCGCCGTCATCGCGAAGAAAACGCTGGTTACGCGTGTCAGCAAAGCGCCGCTTTGCTCAAGCGCCAGCAACGTATTGGCAAAATCAGGGGCTTGCGGGTTTTGCACAATCGCCTCGATCTCTGCACGTTTTTGCCGCACGCCTTCATCGAACGCTGGGCGATAGTGCTGCACCTCTATCTGATCAAACTGCGGGGCCTGATACGGCAACGTGCTGTGACTTAAAAAAGGATTCGTTAACAACATCTTTCACTCCTGAAAACGATTTGTTTACCAGAGTAGACTTCCCAGGATTCAACCGCAATTGCGTTACGCAGGAATAGCTCTGAACGGAAATGACGTGCTATGGTAGTACTACATAAAAAGCGTTGAGGAACAGTGAGATGATCGTTTTAGTAACCGGAGCAACCGCAGGTTTTGGTGAGTGCATTACGCGTCGTTTTATTGAGAATGGGCATAAAGTTATTGCCACCGGACGCCGCCAGGAGCGCCTGCAGGAACTGAAAGAGGAATTGGGTGACCGCCTCTATACCGCGCAACTGGACGTACGTAATCGTGCATCAATTGAAGAAATGCTGGACGCCCTCCCTGCTGAATGGCGCAATATTGATGTTCTGGTCAACAACGCAGGTCTGGCGCTGGGCCTTGAGCCTGCCCATAAGGCCAGCGTTGAAGACTGGGAAAATATGATCGACACCAACAACAAGGGGCTGGTTTATATGACCCGTGCCGTTCTGCCAGGCATGGTTGAACGCAACCGCGGTCATATTATCAATATCGGTTCTACAGCGGGCAGTTGGCCATACGCTGGCGGTAACGTCTACGGTGCGACCAAAGCATTTGTTCGCCAGTTTAGCCTGAATTTACGTACTGATTTACACGGCACTGCCATTCGCGTTACCGACATCGAACCGGGTCTGGTTGGCGGTACGGAATTCTCTAATGTCCGTTTCAAAGGTGATGATGCCAAAGCTGAAAAAGCCTACGAAAATACCACGGCGCTGACCCCGCAAGATGTCACAGAGGCGGTATGGTGGGTGGCTTCTTTACCGGCTCATGTCAATATCAACACCCTTGAAATGATGCCTGTCACACAGTCTTTTGCCGGGCTGAGTATTCATCGGGGCTAATTTCTCTGCCCGGCCTTGCGCCGGGTATAGATAGCCTAAAAGAAGTGATAAAATAACCGGGTTAACTCTCTAAAAAGTAAGAATGAATGACCGTAGAAACGCAGCTCAACCCTACACAGCCAGTAAATCAACAGATTTACCGTATTCTTCGCCGTGATATCGTGCATTGTCTGATAGCACCCGGTACACCGCTGTCTGAGAAAGAGGTTTCCGTACGCTTTAATGTGTCACGCCAGCCGGTACGAGAAGCATTCATCAAACTGGCAGAAAACGGTCTGATTCAGATCCGCCCACAGCGTGGCAGCTATGTGAACAAGATTTCGCTGTCGCAGGTGCAAAATGGTTGTTTTGTCCGCCAGGCGATTGAATGTGCCGTGGTACGCCGCGCCGCATCGCTGATCAACGACCAACAGTGCTATCAGCTTGAACAAAATTTGCATCAGCAGCGCATCGCAATTGACCGAAAACAGATCAATGATTTCTTCCAGCTTGATGATGAGTTTCATCAGAAACTGGCTTTAATCGCCGAGTGCCAACTCGCCTGGGATACCGTTGAGAATATAAAGGCTACAATTGACCGCGTTCGTTATATGAGCCTGGATCATATTTCCCCGCCTGAAATGCTGTTACGCCAGCATCACGATATCTTTGCCGCCCTTGAGAAACATGATGGCGATGCGGTCGAGCGCGCAATGATGCTCCATCTCCAGGAAATTGGTGAGTCCGTTCAGCTTATTCGTCAGGAAAATAGCGACTGGTTCAGCGAAGATTAATACTACGCTCGCCTCACACCGGGGGTGAGTTTCTCCTGCGTTTTCCCCTCTCCTGCATAACTGCATAAAAAAAGCTGTGATTTTGATCGAAAACAAAAAAAATCCTTAACGAGAAGCGTATTTATATTGCGCCCGTTACGTGGGACTAAAAGCCCACGGGCTTTGACGGTAAGTTGGAAAGGAGAAAACACCATGAAAACATACGATCGTAACCGTAACGCAATCACCACTGGCAGCCGCGTCATGATCAGCGACACCGGGCTCACAGGCCGCATTACAGCGATAGATACCGATGGCCTGACCGCTGAGCAGATTCGCCGCGGAAAAACAGTGGAAATCGAAGGGTGTGAAGGCAAATATGCCCCCCTCGAGCTGATTCGTTTAGGCATGAACTAATTGGTGTGAATGCCAGAAAACACAGCGCCATCTGGCCCGTTGAAAGCCAGATGGCGACATAAAACATAATCTTCGTTATTTCAGTTTTGCTGCATACTTCGCAACCGTCGCCTTCGCCCCTTCAGCCAGTAAAGCAAGATATGCTTGTGTAACCTGGTTTTTGAACAATTCAACCTGTGGCAGTTCACGACCAAAGATAGCATCGATCGCCAGCAGCGCCTGAACGCGCTCTTCGCCCTCGTTACTGCTACGCACCGCATTCTGGATCACGGGCAACAGCGGATCGCTAATTTCAATCGCCTGGCCCTGCTCATCCACACCGCCGACGTAGCGCATCCAGCCCGCCACGCCCAGCGCCAGTAAATCAAAGTGACTGCCGTTTACAATGTGCCAACGAACGGAATCAAGCATACGCTGCGGCAATTTTTGGCTTCCGTCCATAGCGATCTGCCAGGTACGATGACGCAGTGCCGGGTTGCTGTAACGCTCAATTAACAGATCGGCATAACGCTGTAGATCAACACCTTTTACTTTCAGTGTGGGTGCTTGTTCCTGCAACATCAGCGCACGAGCAGCAAGACGATAGTTTTCATCGTCCATACAATCATTAATATGTTGATAACCGGCCAGATAACCAAGATAAGCCAGGAAAGAGTGGCTGCCGTTGAGCATACGCAGTTTCATCTCTTCAAACGGAATGACATCTGCCACCAGCTCCGCTCCTGCCTTCTCCCATTCAGGGCGACCGGCGACAAAGTTATCTTCGATAACCCACTGACGGAACGGCTCACATGCCACACCTGCCGGGTCGCGTACGCCAGTGATGTGTTCAATTTTGTCCAGTGTCTCTGGGGTAACTGCCGGGACAATTCGATCAACCATAGTCGACGGGAACGTCACATGTTGTTCGATCCACGCAGCCAGTTCTTCATCCACCGCTCTGGCATACGCGGTGACAACATTACGCATTACATGACCGTTTTCAGGCATGTTGTCGCAGGACATCACAGTAAAGGCGGCTAAACCTGCCGCTTTGCGGCGTGCCAAAGCCTCAACCACTACGCCTGGCGCAGTTTTTGGCTGTTTCGGGTTTTGCAGATCGGCGGCAATCATTGGATTGTCTAACATCAGTTGACCGGTCGCCGGAGAATGGCAGTATCCTTTCTCCGTTATGGTCAGGGAAACGATCGCGACCTGTGGTTCACACATCGCTGCCAGTACGCTTTCCAGACCATCAACCTGCGCATGCAATGCATTTTTCACCACGCCCACGACTCTCGCAGTCCAGGCATCAGCAGACATCTCTGCAACGGTATACAGATTATCTTGCTGTTTCAGATCGAAAATCTGCTGCTCGCCGCCAATCAGATTCACTTCGCAGTAGCCCCAGTCACTGCCGTGATCTGCAGCCAAAATGTCAGCGTAAACCCCCTGATGTGCGCGGTGAAACGCGCCAAACCCCAGATGAACAATACGCGGAACCAGTTTTGTACGATCGTAGTCAGGAAGTGCAGCCTTTGCCGCTAAGAGCTTGTTTTGCATGGTATGGCCTACTTATAAATGAAATCAGGACTGTTCCAGAGTAACGCCTGTATGGTTGTATGTTTTGATTTGCATTAAGCTTTTTATGATTGGTATGACATCATATAAAGCTGTGTAATAGCATGGACAACGTACGAGACATCCGTCCATGATAGTGTCTGGTATCAGTTTGTCTGAGTCACCGAGCAACGAACCTTCTCGGCTTTATTCACCTCGGCAGCATCCTCAAGCACGCTCAGGTCGCGATCTTTCACTTCTGGCATCAGCAACGCGGAAATCAGACCGATCAGTGAGTAGGCGATGACCATCACCAGAATTGGCCACCAGGAATTGGTCATGTTGCAGAAAATACCCGCCAGAACCGGACCAAAACCAACGGCAACTAACCCGCCCGCCTCTTTTGAAATCGCCATTCGCGTAAACCGGTTACGGGCACCGAACATTTCCGCCATAGTAATATTTTCGAGAGCAAATAACCCCAATACGGCAAAGTTATGAATAACAATCAGTGCCGTCATAATGACACCCGGGCTATACGTTTTATCCACTACAATTGACAACATCGGGTAAGCCAAAATAATTGCCGAGATATTCAGGATAATATAAGGAAAACGACGACCAAATTTATCAGACAACCAACCAAGCAACGGTATTGTAATAAAGCCCAGTACCGAACTGATCATTAAGGCATCAGTGGGGATAGATTTATCAAATAACAGCGTTTGCACTAAATAACCGGCAAGGAAGGTTTGGATTAACCCTGAGTTACCCGCCTGTCCAAAACGTAGGCCAGTTGCCAGCCAGAAAGATTTACTGGTAAACATCGCCCCCAGCGTGTTTTCTGACGAATTATTTAATGCCGGAGCGTTTTCTTCATCATTCACTTTCTCAAATACCGGGCTTTCTTTGAGATTCATACGTAACCAGATGGCAAAGATCATCACCACGACACTCGCCAGGAACGGAATACGCCAACCCCAGGCTAATAACTCCTCACGGTCGAGAACAAAGAACATCACTGCCCAGATGGCCGTTGCGCTAAGGGTTCCACAGTTGGTTCCCATGGCAACAAGTGAGGAAATAATGCCACGTTTACCTTTTGGCGCGTACTCAGCAAGCATCGTGCCTGCGCCGGAGATTTCAGCCCCTGCACCAAGCCCTTGCACGATACGCAGCGTCACCAGCAGAACAGGCGCAAAGATACCAATTTGTGCATATGTTGGCAGCACGCCAATTAAGGTCGTACAAATTCCCATCATGGTGATGGTAATAAACAGCACTTTTTTACGCCCAATGCTGTCACCCATTTTGCCAAATATAAATGCGCCAACGATACGAGCAATATATCCTGCACCGTATGTACCCATCGCTAAAATAAGCGCCATGGCGGCAGACTGTTCCGGGAAAAATATTTCATGGAATACCAGTGCGGCACCCAGAGAATATAACTGAAAATCCATAAATTCGAGCGCAGTACCCAACCATCCGGATACGGCAGCTCTGACCAGATCTTTCGTGGACCTTTCGTGTTTTTCTTGATTCATATTGGCTATCTCTAAGAGGTAAGATGCGTACCACTTACTCGCAGTTTTTATATTATTCAGTGAATGTGAGTAAGACTTTGCAGCAGTGCTGCTGATCTTTCTCAAACAATTCAATTGCGTCTGTAACGTGGTGATAGTCAAAAGTGTGAGTAATAAGTTGATTAGGATCGATGAGTCCATTGACCAACCAGTCAATCACAACCGGGAATTTGTTCGCATTTAATCTTGAGGAATAAATGGACAGTTCTTTACCGGTAATACCTTGTTGAATAATCTGACAAGGATCGCTGGAGAAGCCCATCAGAACAATTCGCGCGGCTGGCGATGCCAGCGTGATAGCCTCCTGTAAAATGGATGGATGGCAAGCTGCATCCACGATGATGGTCGGTTTTAGCCCGTTTTCTACCAGAAACTCTTGCAACGAGTGCTGACTATTATTGATGGCCCAGTCTGCACCACACTGCTTCGCCATGGCCAGGCGTTCATCGATTCTGTCAGCAATCACTACGGTTTTAACCTTATAGACACGCTTAAGCGCCTGTACAGTGGTCAGTCCCATAGGCCCTGCGCCATAAATCAGCGCAATATCGTTTTCTGTCGGATTAATTTGCCCGGTTACGTTTGCGGCGATGGTAAATGGTTCGACCATAACGGCATGCTCTTCAGGCACAGTATCGGGGATCGTCCAGGCATTTTTCGCCGGCACGACAGCGTACTCGCTGAAACCGCCATCGCGATGCACGCCCAGCACCACCAGCGATGTACAAACGTTAGGTTTACCAATGGAACAGGGATAACAATGTCCGCAGCTGATGACCGGATCAACGGACACCCGCTCGCCTATTCGCGAATGGTCAACGCCGTCACCTACCGTCTCGATCACACCATAAAACTCGTGGCCAATCACGCGCGGGTATTGTGCAAATGGATTATGACCGCGGTAAATATGGCTGTCTGAACCACAAATTCCCGCCAGTTTCACTTTTACCCTGACCTCACCTGCTGAGGGTTCTGGCACCGGTCGTTCGGCGATAATCAGCGTATTTGGTTTTTCAATCACGATACTTTTCATAGCAAATCACTCCTTACCAGTTCCACAGCGTGCCATCTTCCAGGCGAGCAACAGGCAGATATGCAGGGTCATACGGATATTTCGCCGCCAGTTTTTCGTCAAACTCGATCCCAAGGCCGGGTTTGTCTCCTGGGTGCATATAGCCGTTATCAAATGTCCAGTTATGTGGGAACACTTCCAGCATCTGCTCGGAATAGCCCATATATTCCTGTACGCCGAAGTTCGGCACCCACAGATCAAAATGCAGCGCGGCGGCCATGCACACAGGCGATAGATCGGAAGGTCCATGTGAACCGGTACGTACCTGATACAGCGACGCGAAATCAGCAATCCGGCGCATACCGGTGATACCACCTGCATGGGTGATGGTGGTGCGGATAAAGTCGATCAATTGTTCTTCGATCAGCTGTTTGCAGTCCCAGATGCTATTGAACACTTCCCCTACCGCAATCGGCGTGACGGTATGCTGGCGGATCAGGCGGAAGCACTCCTGGTTTTCAGCTGGGGTTGGGTCTTCCATCCAGAACAGACGATATTGCTCAATGCTTTTGCCAAAACGGGCCGCTTCAATTGGCGTCAGACGGTGATGCATGTCGTGCAGGAGATGTTCGTTGAAACCGAATTTATCGCGCACGGCTTCAAACAGTTTTGGCGTGAAATCGAGATATTTCTCCGTTGACCATAACTGTTCTTCCGGCCATTGCCCTTTAGTGGCAGGTTCATAGGCCAGTCCTTTGCCTTTAGACATACCGTAAGTGGTTTTCATGCCCGGTACGCCACACTGTACGCGAATCGCTTTAAAACCCATTTCTTTATGACGCGCATAATCTTCGATTACGTCATCCACGGTATGGCCAGTGGTGTGGCAATAAACCATAACTCCTTCACGAGAAGCACCGCCGAGTAACTGGTACAACGGCATATTGGCTGCTTTCGCTTTGATGTCCCACAATGCCATATCCACTGCGGAAATCGCCGACATGGTGACCGGCCCACGACGCCAGTACGCGCCTTTGTAGAAAAACTGCCAGATATCCTCAATACGATGCGCATCACGACCAATAAGCTGCGGGCACACGTGATCTTTCAGATACGACGCCACGGACAGCTCGCGTCCATTTAACGTGGCATCTCCCAGCCCGGTGATCCCATCTTCTGTCGTAATTTTCAACGTCACAAAATTACGCCCAGGACAGGTAACAAAAACATCAGCCCCAACAATCTTCATTTCTTATTCCCTACATCTGTTCTTGTGATGCATGAAATTTACTCAACTGAGCTACTACCATACAAGTATAAAGATCAAAAAAACTCTGCTTGATCACAAAAAAGGCGCTATGCGCGCCCCCATCCAGCCACAATGATCAACATGCCGCACAACGCCACCAGCGCGCCAGACCAGTCATACAAACTGAGTTTTACACCATCGACAATGCGTAGCCATAGCAGCGCGGTCACCACGTAAACACCGCCATAGGCTGCGTATACACGCCCGCTGGCTGCCGGATGCAGTGTCAGCAACCAGACGAATAAAGCCAGTGACATCCCGGCGGGTATCAGCAACCAGGCTGTAGCCCCTCGCTTAAGCCAAAGCCAGGGTAAAAAGCAGCCAATGATTTCGCATAACGCGGTGACGAAAAAAAGGAATGTGGTCTTAAGCATTGATGTTATTCAGTTACCTTCGGTTTAGCTATGATACGACAGAATCTCGTTAGCGTATCCATATCCACCGGGTGGGTATGCCCGCAAACCGGAATAGTGTAGAATTTAACCCTGTTTTATCGTTTTTACCCTTTCCCATAAAAGGAATTCGCCATGAAAATTACACTGACCAAACGCCTGTGCCTGACGGCTATGCTGACGCTGGCTGCGGCTGTGTACACCTCTTCCGCATTTGCTGAAACCAGTAAACTGGTCATTGAATCCGGGGACAGTGCGCAAAGTCGTCAACAAGCAGCAATGGAAAAGGAACAATGGAACGATACGCGTCAGCTTCGCCAGAAAGTCAACAAACGTGCAGAGAAAGAGTGGGACAAAGCCGATGCAGCCTTTGATAGCCGTGATAAATGCGAACAGAGCGCTAATATTAATGCGTACTGGGAACCTAACACACTGCGCTGCCTTGACCGCCGTACAGGCCGCACCGTTGCCCCATAATCATTGCACTTTGAAGGATATTGAAAGGATACGATATGACTAGCGCCCTCAGTGTTAAGTTGCGCCCGCTGGAGCGTGAAGATTTACGATTCGTCCATCAGCTTGATAATAACGCCAGCGTAATGCGTTACTGGTTTGAAGAACCTTACGAAGCGTTTGTTGAGCTGTCAGACCTGTATGACAAACACATTCACGACCAAAGCGAACGTCGCTTTGTGGTGGAATGCGACGGTGAAAAAGCCGGACTCGTGGAACTGGTTGAAATTAACCATGTGCACCGACGGGCGGAATTCCAGATCATTATTTCCCCTGATTATCAGGGCAAAGGTCTGGCTTCCCGGGCTGCTAAGCTGGCGATGGATTACGGCTTTACCGTACTCAATTTATATAAGCTGTATCTGATCGTTGATAAAGAGAACGAAAAAGCTATCCACATCTACCGTAAACTTGGCTTTATGGTCGAAGGCGAGCTGATTCATGAATTCTTTATCAACGGCCAATACCGCAACACTATCCGTATGTGTATCTTCCAGCAGCAGTATCTGGCAGAACATAAAACGTCAGGTCCAAACCTGCTGCAACCTACAGCTCAATAAAGCCTGACTAATAGTACGCGATGGTGTTTTCAATTGAGTAATGGTGTTCAACTGCCGGCTTCACGCTCTCGTCAACGATAACGAGCTGGCAGTTGACCGGATTTGCGTATTCATCGTATTTGCACGTTTGTTTGACGTTGCCTACCGGATGATTGTTGAGCAGGCTCACCGCGGTGTAATCCAGCTTCTTCAACGGGTCGACCGACGGTTTGGCATCAACCTGTAAGGTATTGTCCTTATTGACGGTTGTTTTACCCAGCGGGTAGCCTTCCGCATCATAGCGATATTCCACCTTCATCTCTTTCCCCGTCGCAGAAACGACAAAACCGTTATCGTCGGTATCCCACACCACTCCTGCCGCAGGCAGTTCCGCCAGTTGGCATTTGCCCTGTAAACGGATCCGTTTTTCCAGCGTTTCGGCATCCCGGTAGTAGTTTGCATCCAGGACCAGCGCCATACCGGTATTGTTTTCAATATCGTGCAGTTCAAGCGTATCGAAACACCCTTCCTGTGACAGCGTACCAACGACACGCTTAGTAACCTCACCTTTATCATTAAGCAGCGTCTGGCTGAAATCTTTCACCGGCCCACGAAGCGGGTCGAAATCAAATTCATTGGAAAAACTGGCCATTTCCGGCGTAAAGGAAACCAGCCCTTTAGCGTTATCACACCCAACCAGCACGACGCACAGGAAACCTAACAGGGTCTGTTTCTTCACATTTTTCACCGGGATAAGAAGATAATTCTCAATCATATTAGCAAATACAGTTATTTACACCAGAAATGCTAATCTTAGTTTAAGTCGATCATAAAGGAGCTGATGATGAAATACATACCAGGAATTGCCGCGATCATATTGGTAGTCGCTTCCCCGCAGGTTCTGGCGGCACCCGCGTCATGCGAGCGCGTAAAAAGCGATATCGAACAGCGCATCATCAATAATGGTGTTGCTGAATCCAGCTTCACGCTGAATATTGTCCCCAACGATCAGGCCGATCAACCTGACTCTCTGGTAGTCGGACATTGTGCAAATGATACGCACAAAATTCTCTATACCCGGACCAACAGCGGCAACGCCCCCGCCAATAGCACATCTGCACAAGACGGACACGTCGCCGAACCGCAATAAATCTCACCCTCCGTGCGCGGAGGGTTACTCCAGTTTGATATGCATTAAGATGACATACTCATAAATGGGTAAACTCACTCCATTATTAGCATGCTATTAATTTCGATATAGAGATTAATATATAGCGATAACTATAATGGAGTGAGTTATGTCTGATATTGAGCAATATGGAGGCATCAGCCGCAGGATGTTAGTGAAATCCTCGGCTATCGGTTCGCTGGCGCTTGCCGCAGGCGGGCTGTCATTACCTTTCGGAATGCGCACCGCCGCCGCTGCGGTACAACAAGCGATACAACCGGCTGAAGAGAAAGTGGTTTGGGGCGCGTGCTCCGTAAACTGCGGCAGCCGTTGTGCCCTGCAACTCCACGTCAAAGATGACGAAGTCGTATGGGTGGAGTCCGATACGACCGGAGACGATATTTATGGTCAGCACCAGGTTCGTGCCTGTCTGCGTGGGCGTTCAATCCGCCGACGGATCAATCATCCGGATCGCCTGAACTATCCGATGAAGCGCGTAGGCAAACGTGGTGAGGGAAAATTCGAACGTATAACCTGGCAGGAAGCGCTGGATACCATCAGTGACAGTTTAAAAAATACCGTGGAGAAATACGGTAATGAAGCTGTTTATATTAATTACACCTCAGGCATTGTAGGCGGCAACATTACGCGCTCCTCTCCTTATGCCTCGCTGGTCGCTCGCCTGATGAACTGCTATGGCGGATTTCTGAGTCATTACGGCACTTACAGCACCGCACAAATCGCAGCAGCAATGCCCTATACCTACGGCTCAAATGACGGCAACAGCACATCCGACATCGAAAACACGAAACTGGTAGTAATGTTTGGCAATAATCCTGCCGAAACGCGCATGAGCGGCGGCGGAATAACGTACTTCCTTGAACAGGCCCGGGAGCGATCTAATGCCCGGATGATCGTCATTGATCCGCGCTATACCGATACCGCTGCGGGTCGTGAAGATGAGTGGATCCCTATCCGCCCGGGAACCGATGCCGCACTCGTGGCGGGGCTTGCCTGGGTTATGATTAACGAAAATCTTGTCGACCAGGCGTTCCTCGACACATATTGCATTGGTTATGACGAGAAAACCCTACCCGCCGACGCCCCCGCTAACGGACATTACAAGGCCTATATACTTGGCAACGGCGATGACGGTATCGCTAAAACGCCCCAATGGGCCTCGCATGTCACCGGGATCCCCGCCGATCGCATTATCAAACTGGCTCGGGAAATCGGCAGCACAAAACCGGCATATATTTGTCAGGGTTGGGGTCCGCAACGTCAGGCTAACGGCGAACTGACCTCACGCGCGATCGCGATGTTGCCTATCCTGACCGGCAACGTTGGCATCAACGGCGGCAATAGCGGTGCACGAGAATCAACCTACACCATCACGATTGAACGCATGCCGCTGCCGGAGAATCCCATCAAGACCCAGATATCCTGCTTTAGCTGGACCGACGCCATCGCTCGTGGCCCGGAAATGACCGCAACCCGCGATGGCGTGCGCGGGAAAGATAAGCTCGATGTACCGATTAAATTTATCTGGAACTACGCGGGCAACACCATTACTAATCAGCACTCAGATATCAATAAAACGCATGAGATCCTTCAGGATGATACGAAATGCGAAATGATAGTTGTCATAGAAAACTTCATGACATCCTCAGCCAAATATGCCGATATTCTGCTGCCGGACCTAATGACCGTCGAACAGGAAGACATTATTCCTAACGACTATGCGGGCAACATGGGATACCTCATTTTTATTCAACCCGCGACATCACCGAAGTTCGAGCGTAAACCGATCTACTGGATAATGAGCGAAGTCGCCAAACGCCTTGGCAATGATATCTATCAACGCTTTACGGAAGGCCGTACTCAGGAACAGTGGCTCCAGTATCTATATGCAAAAATGCTGGCCAAAGACCCCGCGCTGCCTTCCTATGACGAGCTGAAAAAAATGGGGATCTATAAACGTAAAGACCCTAACGGGCATTTTGTCGCTTATAAAAAATTCCGCGACGATCCGCAGGCCAATCCGCTCAAAACACCGTCCGGAAAGATTGAAATTTATTCCAGTCGACTGGCGAAAATAGCCAGCACCTGGGAGTTGCAAAAGGACGAAGTAATTAGCCCGCTTCCCGTCTACGCCTCTACGTTTGAAGGGTGGGATGATCCGAAACGCAGCGCATTTCCGCTGCAGTTGTTTGGCTTCCATTACAAATCCCGTACGCACTCCAGCTACGGCAATATCGATGTTCTGCAGGCGTCCTGCCGTCAGGAAGTGTGGATCAACCCTGTCGATGCCCAAAAGCGTGGTATTGCAAATGGCGATATGGTGCGGGTCTTTAACGACCGCAGTGAAGTACGTATTGCGGCCAAAGTGACGCCGCGGATCCTGCCTGGCGTCAGCGCAATGGGCCAGGGTGCATGGCACGATGCCGATATGACCGGCGACAAAATTGATCATGGCGCCTGCGTCAATACGCTGACAACACAGCGCCCTTCACCGCTGGCAAAAGGCAACCCACAGCACACTAATCTGGTCGAGATCGAGAAGGTTTAAGGACTAACCCATGACAACTCAGTATGGATTTTTTATTGATTCCAGTCGTTGCACCGGATGCAAAACCTGCGAACTGGCCTGCAAAGACTACAAGGATCTCACGCCCGACGTCAGTTTCCGCCGGATTTACGAATACGCCGGAGGTGACTGGCAGGAAGACAACGGCGTCTGGCGACAGAACGTTTTCGCCTACTACCTCTCCATTGCCTGTAACCACTGTGAAGATCCGGCCTGTGCCAAGGTTTGCCCCAGCGGGGCTATGCATAAACGTGATGATGGTTTTGTGGTCGTTGATGAAGATGTGTGTATTGGCTGTCGTTACTGCCACATGGCCTGTCCGTACGGCGCACCGCAGTACAATGCCGCCAAAGGGCATATGACCAAGTGCGATGGCTGTCATGACCGCGTGGCAGACGGCAAAAAGCCTGTCTGCGTCGAGTCCTGTCCGCTGCGTGCGCTGGACTTCGGTCCCATTGATGAGCTGCGCAAAAAATATGGTGATCTGGCAGCCGTCGCCCCGCTGCCGAGTGCGCACTTCACCAGACCGAGTATTGTGATCAAACCCAACGCCAATTGCCGCCCGACCGGGGATACCACGGGTTTTCTGGCTAATCCAAAGGAGGTGTAAAATGGGCAATGGATGGCATGAATGGCCACTGGTCCTGTTTACGGTGCTCGGCCAGTGCGTGGCCGGGGCGCTGATCGTAAGTGGTTACGGCTGGCTGACCGCTAAAGACGAGCGGGTAAAACAACGTATCGTTCGCAGTATGTTTTTTCTGTGGCTGGTGATGGGCATCGCCTTTCTCGCCTCGGTCATGCATTTAGGTTCGCCGCTGCGCGCATTTAACTCGCTGAACAGAATTGGCGCATCGGCGCTGAGTAACGAAATTGCCAGCGGTTCGCTGTTTTTCGCCGTCGGTGGCCTGTGGTGGCTGGTTGCGTTTCTCGGTAAAATGCCCGCGACGTTAGGTAAAATCTGGCTACTGTTGAGCATGTTGCTGGGCCTGGTATTTGTCTATGCGATGACCAACGTCTACCAGATAGACACCGTCCCAACCTGGTATAACGGCTATACTACACTGGCGTTTTTCATGACGATGCTGCTGAGCGGTCCGCTGTTTGCCGCCCTGCTGCTGCGGGCTGCGGGTGTTTCCTGCAGCCCTGCCAGATTCGCCGGTATCAGCGTGCTGGCCCTGCTGGTGACCGTGGCTGTTGTTGTGCTGCAGGGACTGTCGCTCGGCGAAATCCACAGTTCGGTACAAAACGCCGGCGCGCTGGTGCCCGACTACGCAAGCCTGCAGGTCTGGCGCATCCTCCTGCTGGTTGCGGGGCTGGGCTGCTGGATATGCCCGCTTGTCCGTCGCAAAGAACCGTCCGTCGGCGGACTGGCGCTGGGCTTAGTGTCCGTCCTCGCCGGTGAAATCATTGGCCGCGGCTTGTTTTACGGTTTACATATGACAGTCGGAATGGCTGTCGCAGGTTAATTTTCGGGTGCGGGGCAACCCGCACTGTTCAGGATTGTTTGCATGACCCATTTTTCACAACGTGACAACTTTTCCACCGCAGCGCGTGTGCTCGGCGCGCTGTTTTACTATGCCCCAGACAGTGCCGAAGCTTCGGCACTGGTCAGTGCGTTAAGCAACGATGGTTGGCAGGCGCAGTGGCCGCTTGAACAGACAACGCTTTCGCCGTTAGTCGCACAGTTTCAGGCTGAGGCCGATGAGTCTCTCCCGCAGGCCTGGCAACGTCTGTTTGTTGGCCCTTATGCGCTCCCTTCTCCGCCCTGGGGATCCGTCTGGCTGGATCGTGAAAACGTGTTGTTTGGCGACTCCACGCTGGCTCTGCGTCAGTGGATGCGGGACAACGGTATCCAGTTTGCTATGCAGCAAAATGAGCCAGAAGATCACTTTGGTTCACTACTGTTGCTGACGGCCTGGCTTGCTGAAAACGAACGCCACACCGAGTGCGAACAGCTGCTGGCCTGGCATCTGTTCCCATGGTCATCGCGCTTCCTTAATGTGTTTATCGAAAAAGCCGATCACCCGTTCTACCAGGCGCTGGGTGAGCTGGCGCGTCTGACGCTGGCACAGTGGCAATCACAGTTACTGATCCCGGTAGCCGATAAGCCTTTGTTTCGTTAATTTCGTCACAGGCAGGATGCATACTGCCTGTGGTGCATCCTGTTGCGCACGCTGAGCTTTTGCTTCTGTTGTCAAATAGCCGCAAAATAAAACGTCTGAAACTTCCTCTCTGGCCACACATGCATCATTTACATGCTTATCCTGACCTGCGCGCCATGTTCCGCCGTCTGCTGATCGCCGCGTTGATTGGCGTCCTTTCTGCGCTGGCCGTCGCAGGATTTCGTCATGCCATGCTGCTTCTCGAAGGGTTGTTTCTGAGCAATAACACGGGGAGTCTGGTCAACGCTGCGACAAACCTTTCGCCTTTAAGGCGTATGCTGACACCTGCACTCGGCGGTCTGGCGGCTGGATTACTGCTGTGGGGCTGGCAAAAATTTAACCGTTTACGCCCACAGGCTCCCACTGATTATATGGAAGCCCTACAAACCGACGGACAATTTGACGTCAGTGCCAGCCTGGTGAAATCGCTGGCCTCGTTACTGGTTGTCGCCAGCGGGAGCGCTATCGGACGCGAAGGTGCCATGATTTTACTGGCGGCGCTGGCGGCTTCCTGCTTTGCTCAACGCTTTACCCCACGTACAGAATGGAAGTTATGGATTGCCTGCGGCGCCGCAGCGGGTATGGCCGGAGCCTATCATGCCCCGCTGGCGGGCAGTTTATTTATTGCCGAAGTGTTGTTTGGCACGCTGATCCTCGCATCACTGGGACCGGTAGTGGTGTCCGCCGTAGTCGCATTACTCACCACCAATCTGCTTAGCGACAGCAATGCACTGCTGTATACCGTGCACCTGTCTCGGGAATTGCATACTCTGGAATACGTTATGATTGTCAGCACCGGTCTGGCTACTGGCATCTGCGGACCGCTCTTCATGTGGCTGATGACCGCCAGCCATAATGGTTTTTTGCGCTTAAAACTCTCGCCGCCGTGGCAACTGGCGCTTGGTGGGTTGATCGTTGGCCTGCTTTCATTGCTCACGCCTGCAGTCTGGGGTAATGGCTACAGCGTGGTGCAGTCATATTTACTTTCGCCACCGCTGCTGGCCGTAGTTAGCGGGATTTTTATCTGCAAATTACTGGCGGTGCTTGCCAGCAGTGGATCCGGTGCGCCAGGTGGCGTGTTTACGCCAACGCTGTTTGTCGGCTTGTCGGTGGGCATGCTGCTGGGTCAGGTATGGGGATTATGGTTTCCGGGCTCGGATGAAATTGTCATTTTGCTGGGCTTAACGGGGATGGCCACGCTGCTGGCGGCTACCACGCATGCACCAATAATGTCGACCTTGATGGTTTGTGAAATGACCGGGGAGTATCGCCTGCTCCCCGGATTACTGATTGCCTGTGTCCTGGCGTCGGTGCTGTCGCGTACGTTACGCCACGACTCTATCTACCGACAGCACGCTGCCGAGCATTGACAGACGGATGTACTGCGACAGCTCACGCTGCTCTGCACGAGGCAGATAAGGCAGTTCACCGATAAGCGGGGCAGGTAATTTTTTGCCCAGCACATCAATGATTTCCGCATAATGCGCCAGCCCCGGGTTGATTCGGTTCGCGACCCAGCCAATTAGCGGCAGTCCGTCGCTGGCAATCGCCTGTGCGGTGAGGATGGCATGATTAATACAGCCTTCCTGGATACCCACCACCATCAGCACCGGCAGTTGTTCCTGCACCACCCATTCCGATAACGGACGCAGATCGTTCATCAAGCTCCGCCAGCCTCCGGTGCCTTCCACGACAACGTGATCGACTTTTTCGCTGAGGCTTGCGAGACCGTTGGATAACCGGGTGTAATTGACCGGACCACTATGCGCTACGCTACTTTCGTCTTCGCTGAGCGCAATCGGGTTGACCGCTTCGTAAGGCAGTTCGATAGTGGACACGCTTTGCAGCACCAGCGCATCTTTGTTGCGCAGACCTTCGGGCGTCTCTTTGCTGCCTTTGGCTACAGGTTTGTAACCCGCAACGCTTTTACCCCCTGACGCTAACGCTTGTAGTAATGCGCGGGAAACCACGGTCTTCCCAACAGAAGTGTCTGTACCTGTAATAAAGAAACGCTTCAGCATCACTAACTCCACCGTTATGCTTTGAAAATATAAGTCAGGAAAATAAAACAGTGGAGAAAGTCTAAGGTATGACGACCAGGATCAGCTTGAGATAGCGCAATTTTTCGTACAACAGTTAAAAAATGTTAACCCTGTAATAGACGAATCAACAAAGAACCGTTATACATCGCGTCCTTAACGAGCGCCGCCCCCGCCATCGTCCCCTGATTGGTAAACTGCGTACTTTCAACGACTATATGCTGACTGTAAGCCGGAAGCGCCTGCTGACGAATGCTGTCAGCGATGGTAGGGAACAAGATATCTGCCGCTTTACTGAGCGGAGACCCAATCAATATCTTTTGCGGGTTGAACAAATTCACCATGATGGCAAGAATTCTGCCAACGTGGGTCCCGACGCCGCTAATGATATCTTTCGCCAATAAATCACCCTGCATTGCCGCCAGACACAGTGCGTCTACCGTCAGCGGTTGTCCGTGTAAAGAAGAACTCATTGACTGCTTCAAGCGCACCTGCGCCAGTTCGAGCACGCTGTCGACGCTGGCGATCGTTTCCAGACAACCATGGTTACCGCAGTAGCAGCGTTTACCGTACGGATCCACCTGCGTATGGCCAATTTCCACCAGGCTACTGCTGCCTGCATGCAGTAAATGACCGTCAGTGATCACCCCGGCACCCACGTTATGATCGATCACCACCTGAATGACGTCGCGCGCACCACGCGATGCGCCGAAAAGCGCCTCAGCCATGGTCCAGGCGCTAATATCATGCTGAATATAGACCGGTACGCCAGTATGGTTCTCAAGCGCCTGGCCCAGCGGCATCTCTTTGACATCTTCGTAAAATGGCATGCGATGCACGATACCATTTTCAGTATCAATAATGCCCGGTAAGGTGATAGCGATGGAGGTTAAGCGTTCCAGCTTTTGTTGATGGCGGATGAAAAACTGGTCGACCTGGGTAATAACACGTTCCAGAAGCGGTGTTTCACTGACCAGCTCCATTTCAAGACAATCTTCTACCACCAGTTTGCTGCTAAGATCGCGCAGTGCCAGAAAGATCTCGCCGCGACTGATACGGATGGATAAATAGTGCCAGGCTTCCGTTTCAACAACCAGCCCAACTGCCGGACGCCCACGGCTGCCCGCTTCCTTGATTTCCAGCTCTTGCACCAGGTGCGCTTCGAGCATTTCGCGGACAATTTTAGTAATACTGGCAGGCGCCAATTGCGCCAGGCGAGAGAGATCAATACGCGATACCGGACCCAGCTGATCAATCAGGCGATAAACCGCGCCAGCATTGGTCTGCTTAATTTGATCGATATGCCCAGGCTGACTATCAGCAACCACCACTTACTCCCTTTATTTTCGCGCTCCGAAATAATCTGCGGGCTATGGTGAAGCACTTCAATGGCTCCCGTCAACTTTTTACTTAGCCTTGTGATTTACTGCACATTTTCACTCATTTTTAAACTAAATTAATCGCCTGAACGGCCGCCAGCAGCTGCTCACGAAAGCGTTGCGCGGCGTGACTTTGCTCATGATGCTTTGGCCACACTAACCACATTTCCGAGACAGCATCTTCTTCCGCTATCGGGATCCAACACATTTCATATAGCTGCACCCGTTTAAAAGAAGCAGGAAGTATAGAAACCCCTAATCCTGCAGCCACCAGCCCGATGATAGTCATCGCTTCGCCAACCTCCTGCGCAATCGTCGGTTTTAGTCCATAGCGACGCATCAGGCCAAGAATATCGTCATACAACCCTGTCCCCACATGGGGATCAAAAAAGACAAATGGTTCATTCGCCAGCTCGGCCAACGTGACCACGGGTTTTTGCGCCAACGGATGCGCGCGTGGGATCATCGCCATCAGTGGTTCATGCAGAATGATTTCACGCTCCAGCGTTTCCGGAAGCTGCGTATTGCGCAGAAGTCCCAAATCCAGCGTCCCTTCATTGAGCGGGGCAATTTGCTCACGTGTGTTCATTTCGCGGGTTTGCATATGCACTGCCGGGTAGCTTTGACGAAACAGAGATAACGTATCTGAAACGGCTTTGATAAACGGCGCCGACGACGTAAAGCCGATACGCAATTCCCCTGCTTCTCCCAAATGCAAACGCTCAGCCCTGGCGGCGGCTTCATTAACCAGCCCGAGGATCTGCCGACTGTCTGCAAGAAACTGCTTTCCGGCAGAGGTCAGCGCCACGCTACGGTTAGTTCGGGCAAGTAACCGGGCGCCAACCTGCTGTTCAAGGATCTGGATCTGCTGGCTTAGCGGCGGTTGCGAAATGTTTAATCGCGCTGCCGCCCGACCAAAATGCAACTCTTCGGCAACGGCCACAAAGTAACGTAAATGACGCAGTTCGATATTCATATTTTAAAAATATTATTTGAGATTATTAATAT
Source organism: Citrobacter sp. Cf118 (assembly GCF_030334095.1). Lineage (NCBI taxonomy): Bacteria > Pseudomonadati > Pseudomonadota > Gammaproteobacteria > Enterobacterales > Enterobacteriaceae > Citrobacter > Citrobacter sp. Cf118. The sequence continues at coordinate 305,846 of NZ_JAOWES010000087.1, forward strand.
ATTAGACAGAATATTGTGATTTTCATACTCTTAAGGCTGGTCCTGTAGACGTAATTGGATGAGCAAGGATTTCAAGTGAGCCGTACAACAACTGTCGATACCGCGCCAACAAGCGATGTTGATGAACAGATAGTTACCCCGCCGGATGGTTTTATCAAACGCGGAACATCCCCATTTATGCGTGTCACGCTGGCGCTGTTTTCCGCCGGACTGGCGACTTTTGCCCTCCTCTATTGCGTACAACCCATACTGCCTGTGCTTTCGCACGAGTTTGGTGTCTCTCCTGCCAGCAGTAGTATTTCGCTCTCCATTTCAACGGCGATGCTGGCGATAGGGTTACTGTTTACCGGTCCACTTTCAGATGCTATTGGCCGCAAGCCGGTGATGGTTACCGCGCTGCTGCTCGCCTCTTGTTGTACGCTCCTTTCAACAATGATGACCAGCTGGCACGGTATTTTAATCATGCGGGCGCTGATAGGACTTTCACTGAGCGGGGTCGCGGCGGTAGGGATGACCTATCTGAGTGAAGAGATTCATCCTAGTTTCGTCGCCTTCTCAATGGGCTTGTATATCAGCGGTAACTCGATTGGCGGTATGAGTGGTCGCTTGATCAGCGGCGTGTTTACCGACTTTTTTAACTGGCGTATCGCGCTGGCGGCGATCGGCTGTTTTGCCCTTGCCTCTGCGCTGATGTTCTGGAAAATCCTGCCAGAATCTCGTCATTTCAGACCAACGTCGCTGCGCCCGAAAACGTTGTTTATCAACTTCCGCTTGCACTGGCGCGACAGAGGCTTGCCGCTGCTGTTTGCGGAAGGTTTTTTACTGATGGGATCGTTTGTCACGCTGTTTAATTACATCGGCTACCGCCTGATGCTCTCTCCGTGGGAGCTCAGCCAGGCGGTTGTCGGTCTGTTATCTGTGGCGTATCTGACCGGGACCTGGAGTTCGCCAAAAGCAGGTTCTATGACCACTCGTTATGGCCGTGGCCCGGTAATGCTCTTTTCAACTGGCGTGATGCTGGTTGGACTGTTGATGACCCTGTTCACATCGCTATGGCTGATCTTCGCCGGGATGCTGCTCTTTTCAGCCGGTTTTTTTGCCGCGCACTCCGTAGCAAGCAGCTGGATTGGACCACGGGCAAAACGCGCTAAAGGCCAGGCTTCTTCCCTGTATCTGTTCAGCTATTATCTGGGATCCAGTATTGCCGGTACGCTCGGCGGCGTATTCTGGCACAGCTACGGCTGGAACGGCGTGGGCGGATTTATCGCCCTGATGCTGGTGCTGGCGTTGCTGGTCGGCGCACGTTTGCACCATCGTCTGCACGTATAATCCCCGATGCCCGGATTCCGGGCATCGCCTTTATGAATCAAGCAGTAACGTCTGGGCTCCAATTTGCAGAGCAATAACCGTCCCGTTCATCACTATATGCAGCATGATCGGCATCAACAGGCCGTTGCTTTTCAGTCTGGCGATGATCAAAACCTGCGACACAAGAAACAACATCAGCAACGTACGTAGATCCACATACTGCGTATGCATGATGGCAAAAATGACCGATACCACCACTGACGACAGCCAGGTTTTATTATTGAACCAGTACTGGAACGCGTTGAATAAACAGCCTCTGAAAACAATTTCTTCATAAACTGGCGCAATAAATATCAGAGTCAACGTAGATAACCACAATGCGTAACTACTTAAGGATATTTGGCTGGTCACCCACGCTTCGGTTTGTCTGAGACCCAAAATCAATGGCAGGATAAGCTGAATAAACAGCAGCGCCGCGAACAAAATGGTAAACCACCTGGCGTTGAAAATGCCTTTGCCCAGCCCCTCTCTTTTTCTGAAGAAGAAGTAATACAGCGGAACCAGCACAACAAATTCCAATGCAAACAACAGCGGGAAAAGTAGCCCTTTGGCAAGCAGGTCCTGACTCGCGGGGAAAAACAACGGGGTAAACGTGAGGCCAAACATCAGTAAAAACATTGAAAAGCAGCCAGCTACTGCTTTGGTCCTGGCGATATACAGGTTGTCGGCATCCTGTGACATACAATCTCCTTGCGCTCATCGAAGATAAGTTGATGAATTACTGATACATGATAAAAATTCTCATTATCACTGACAACCTACCAACTTTTACGCAATGCCCATTGGGGCAATGCCAAAACCCTCTTTACTCCGGAACTTCACCGTCAACTACTCAGGGGAGAATCCGCCAGCGGCAACGAAAAACGGAAGCAGGCCCCTGCCGTTGAGCTAACCAGGCTGATATCCCCTCCATGCAGCTCGAGCATTCTACGCACGATCAGTAAGCCCAAGCCGCCGCGCTCAGCCCTCTGCTCACGGGGAACTAACGCGGTCGGGCGCTGAAACAATACTTCTCGCACAGCTTCTTCTACCCCAGGCCCGCTGTCCTGCACTTCGGCTAATAAACGGTCTGCATCACGCCAGACTTTTAGCCGCACTTCGCCTCCGTCAGGCGTATGACGGATAGCGTTATCCAGCAGATTCGTCACAACTCTTTCTATCATCGATAAATCGGCATTCACCAGCGGTAACGGCCCCATTACGTCAAGGTGCAACTGCAAATGACGCGTGGCAACAGGGAGATCAAATTTCTGTGCCACATCCTGGATCAATTCACCAATAGCAAAACGTTCACGCTGCGGTTTTATACCGCCATGCTCCAGTCTTGCCAGCTCAAACAGCTGTTGTGACAGATGACGAACTTTATGTCCCTGGCGCAGCGCGATACTAAGATAATGCCGGTTTTCCTCCGGCGTCATCGTATCGGCTTTCAGCGACAGCATTTCCAGATACCCCAGCAATGAAGTCAGCGGCGTGCGTAAATCGTGCGAAATATTGGCTATAAACTCTCTGCGCTGACGATCGCTGTCCGCTAATAGATCCCACTGCTGCGCAATTTTCTGCGCTAACTCGATAAACGCATTGTTCAACAACGCAATTTCATTTGCCGGGGCCGGATCGGGATTTTTTTGCGCCAGCTGTTTGATGACGCTAATGCTGTCCTGTTCCAGTTTGACCACCTGCCCAGTCAACCTTTTCACTGGATTCGTCACCCATCGCCACACCAGAAAACCTGCAATTCCGCCGGCTAATAAAACCAGTATTAACGTCCAGGCCACGGTATTCCAGAGCGTTTTTTGCCAGGCGGTATTCGCCAACATATTCAGATCTTCGCCCTGCAGAATAATGTACAAATAGCCATGCAGCTCACCGTTATATAAAACCGGCGCGGCGCTGAATACCTTTTGCTGGCTGCTGCGCGGATCGTTGCCATATACGGGCAACGCATCTGAGTTAAGGAAATCCTGAATCGGCTGCACGCTAATTTTCTGCCGCTGGATATGCCCCGGCGGTGCGGCATCAGCGAGTATTTCACCTGATGGTGAAACCAGATACAGCTCCACGCTGGGGTTGAGCGTCATCAGGTGATTAAACAATCCTTTTAAGGTCTGGCGATTAACCTGCCCGCTGGCATCAATAAGCGACTCACTTTTGACAATCTTGCTCGCCAGCTCCAGCGAGAGTCTTTGCACCATCGCGTCGCCATATTGTTTGCTACTGCGAACCTGGACAGCACTGACGGCAACCGCACAAATCAGCATAATGGCGGTAAAGACCAGAGTCAGACGCTGGCTCAGCGACAGGCGATAAATCATGGCTGATGCTCCGCATTAACCGCAGCAAGCTTATAGCCTCGTCCCCAAACCGTGAGAATAATTTCCGGCTCCGCAGCATCCTTTTCAATTTTGGTCCGCAGACGATTAATATGACTGTTCACCGTATGCTCATACCCTTCATGCTGGTAGCCCCACACCTGATCTAACAGCGCCTGGCGCGAAAAGACCTCGCCTGGATGACGGGCGAAAAAATAGAGCAGATCGAATTCTCGCGGTGTCAAATCGAGGGATTTACCATGCAGCCGAACTTCCCGGGCTAAAGGGTCAATCTCTACGCCATGAACGGTGATAATCCCCGCCTCCATACGCAGGTTCTGACTCATCGCTTCCTGACGGCGAAACAACGCCTTCACCCGAGCCATCAACTCCAGCACCGAGAAAGGCTTGGCCAGATAATCATCGGCCCCCATTTCCAACCCCAATACACGGTGCGTTTCGCTGGTCCGGGCGCTGATAATAATAACGGGCAAATAAAAACTCATTTGGCGAATGCGACGACAAATCTCCAGCCCGTCGACACCTGGCAGCATCAAATCGAGGATAACGGCATCCCAAACGTGTTTCTCCAGTTGTTCAAGCGCTCGCGTGCCGTCCGCTTCATGAACTATCTCGTAACCCTCATCCTTCAGGCTAAGCTGCAAAAGTGAGGCAATATCGCTGTCATCTTCCACCAAAAATATCTTTTTCGCGCCTGCCATCAGTGTCATCCCCCTCTCGTCGTGCTGAAAGCTTACCTCAGGCAAGGGGCGGAAGTTATCACAAAATTTTTAACTTTTCGTGAGGATCCAGGGATACGCATACGCGCAGTATGTCGTTATAGACACACCAGGCATCAACAGGGAAACGTCGCTTTGTTTTCCTTAACATGAAAATAAAAAGGAAAAGTTATGCAGAAAAAACGTCCACTTCTGGAAGCTGATGTTACAGCCGAATCAGTTTTTTTTATGCAACGACGACAAATCCTCAAAGCACTTGGGATAGGCGCGGCGGCGGCCACGCTGTCTTCCCCTACACGGGCTAATTTGTTGGATTGGTTTAAAGGCAACGATCGTCCACCAGCACCCGCAGGCAAAGCGCTCGAATTTACAAAGCCCGAGCGCTGGCAAAACAGCCTGTCTCTGACGCCAGAAGACAAGGTGACGGGCTACAACAATTTCTATGAATTTGGTCTGGATAAAGCAGATCCTGCCGCCAATGCCGGTAGTCTGAAAACCGATCCCTGGACATTGACGATCAACGGAGAGGTCAACAAACCTTTAACCTTGGATCATGATGCGCTGAGCACTCGCTTTCCGTTAGAAGAGCGTATTTACCGGATGCGTTGCGTTGAAGCATGGTCGATGGTTGTGCCGTGGATCGGATTTCCTTTGCATAAATTATTGGCGCTGGTTGAGCCAACCAGTCACGCCAAATACGTCGCCTTTGAAACTCGCTACGCCCCTGATGAAATGCCCGGCCAGAAAGATCGCTTCATTGGCGGTGGGTTAAAATATCCCTATGTTGAAGGTCTGCGTTTGGATGAAGCCATGCATCCGCTAACACTGCTGACCGTAGGCGTATATGGCAAAGCATTGCCGCCGCAAAATGGGGCGCCGATACGCTTGACCGTACCCTGGAAGTACGGCTTCAAGGGCATTAAATCGATAGTCAGTATTACGCTGACGCGTGAGCAGCCGCCGACGACCTGGAATATGTCAGCACCGAATGAATACGGTTTTTACGCCAACGTAAATCCGCAGGTCGACCACCCTCGTTGGTCTCAGGCTACTGAACGGTTTATCGGTTCGGGTGGCATTCTTGATGTGCAGCGACAGCCCACGTTACCTTTTAATGGTTATGCCGATGAGGTGGCATCGTTATATCGGGGTATGGATCTTCGGGAGTATTTTTAGTGAGGTTGACCGCAAAACAGATAACCGGCCTGAAAGTGCTGCTGCATCTCGCTGGTTTTTTACCCCTGCTATGGCTCTTTTGGGCCGCGCAGCATGGCGGGTTGGGTGCCGACCCGGGAAAAGATATCCAGCACTTTACGGGCATTACCGCGCTAAAGTTTTTGCTTGCTACTCTGCTGGTAGCCCCGCTTGCACGCTATGCAAAGCAGCCTTTGTTATTTCGTACCCGGAGGTTGTTAGGTTTATGGTGCTTTGTATGGGCCACACTGCATATGGCCAGCTATGCTCTGCTGGAACTGGGTATACAAAATCTGGGATTGTTGGGTCGTGAACTGGTTTCACGCCCATGGCTAACCCTGGGCATGACCGGCTGGATTATCTTATTCCTGTTGACGTTGACCTCCACGCAAGCCGCGCAGCGTAAAATGGGCAAACGCTGGCAAACATTGCACAACTACGTCTACCTGGCCGCCATTTTGCTACCGCTGCATTACCTGTGGTCGGTAAAAGTGTTATCACCGCTTCCTATTATCTACGCCATCTGTTTTGTGGTTCTGTTGGCTTTTCGCTATAAAAAGCTTTTACGAAAAACCAGGTATAAAGGTGTGTTTATGAAAAGTGAGTGAATCACGGTAAACTTCTTAACCACACCTAAACAGAACGAGAACAAAAAATGAGTAACAATGATAATTACCATCAGCTCACCCGCACGTTCCAGCGGCTCTCTCGCTTCTCCCACCTCTCGGCAATCGCCAGTTGGGACATGTTTACCATGATGCCGTCAGGAGGAAGCAAAGCCCGCGGCGAAGCGCTGGCCGAGCTGAGCGTGCTTGAACACCAACTGTTAACCGATCCGAAAGTGGCAAGGTGGATCTCCGCAGCGCAACAGGAAGACCTCAACGATGTAGAACAGGCGAACCTGCGCGAAATGTCGCGACTGCATCACCAGGCATCCTTGTTGCCGGAATCGTTGGTAGAAGCAAAATCACTTGCGGGAAGCCGCTGCGAGCATGCCTGGCGTAGCCAGCGACCGGCAAATGACTGGGAAGGATTTTCCGAAAACCTGAAAGAGGTTGTGAAGTATAGCCGCGAAGAAGCCCGACTGCGCGCAGAAGCTAAAGGCTGTTCGCCGTATGACGCGTTACTGGACATCTTTGAACCGGGAATGACCAGCGCGCAGTTGGATGACCTTTTCGCGGACGTTAAAACCTGGCTACCCGACCTGCTAAACAAGGTAGTGGCAAAGCAATCTCAACAGTCGCTCATCGCCCCGGTAGGCCCCTTCCCAACAGCTGTACAGCGAGAGTTGGGTCTTGAAACAATGGCACAGCTAGGTTTCGACTTTACCGCTGGTCGGCTGGATATCAGTGCACATCCCTTCTGTGGCGGCGTACCAGAAGATGTTCGCATTACCACCCGCTATGATGAAAACGAATTGCTCAGCGCGCTGTTTGGCGTGATCCATGAAACCGGTCACGCCCGCTATGAGCAAAATCTTCCGCGTAACTGGTCAGGGCAACCTATCGCTCTGGCACGTTCCACCGCCATTCATGAGTCCCAGAGTCTGTTCTTTGAGATGCAACTGGGACGCAGTAAAGCCTTTCTGACACGGTTAATTCCTGCTGTAACGCGCTACTTTGGCGATCAGGCTGCATTTGAAGAAAGCAATTTCATCGCCTGGAACCAGCAGGTCAAACCCGGGTTTATCCGTGTTGATGCCGACGAGGTGAGCTATCCCGCTCACGTGATCCTGCGTTATGAAATCGAACGTGCGCTCATTAATGGCGATATTGAAGTGGATGATATCCCGGCATTGTGGAATGAGAAAATGCAGGCCTGGCTGGGGCTGTCAACGATCGGAAACTATCGTAACGGTTGTATGCAGGATATTCACTGGACCGACGGCGGCTTTGGCTACTTCCCTTCCTATACCTTGGGCGCTATGTATGCGGCGCAGTTGTTCAGTGCCGCTAACCGCGCATTACCTGATTTGAATCAGTCTATTGCGCAAGGTGAGTTTGGTCCCCTGTTTGACTGGTTACGTCAGAACATCTGGCAGCATGGCAGCCGTTTCACCACTGAACAGCTTATTACCCAGGCCACCGGAGAGCCGCTTAGCAGCCGTTATTTCCGCACCCACCTGGAAGCCCGCTATTTGTAATCTCATACCGTGAGTCATTGTACATATCGTTACACGCCGATACCAATGACTCACGGAAGCCCTGTGATTACAGCGATATAGTTATTTCAACGGCCCCGCAGTGGGGTTGAATGAAAAACCAAATCGAGGGTATGAGAATGAAAAAAGTATTAGCTCTGGTTGTTGCCGCTGCTATGGGTCTGTCTTCTGCTGCATTTGCTGCTGAAACAACTGCTACAACCGCTCCGGCTGCTGCAGCAACCACTAAAGCTGCGCCGGCAAAAACCACGCATCATAAAAAACAGCACAAAGCAGCGCCGCAGAAAGCACAGGCTGCCAAGAAACACGCTAAAAAATCCACCACAAAACCGGCTGTAGAACAGAAAGCACCAGAGCAGAAAGCTCAGGCTGCTAAAAAACACACCAAAAAAGCTGCAACCAAACCAGCTGCAGAACAAAAAGCGCCAGAGCAGAAAGCTCAGGCCGCTAAAAAACACACCAAAAAAGCAGTAAAACACGACGCTGCTAAACCAGCAGCTCAACCTGCAGCATAACGCATTTGTAGTCACTATGGCGTCCCCCACGCCATAGCATACGGCGCTAGATCGACCTGATGTAGCGCCGCCTTTCGGAGGGTAAAATGGTGTCACATTACCGCTTTGAGTTAATTCTTATTACGTTGATAATTTGCGCCATCATCGCCATGCGTTTTTATCTTGCCTGAATGTAGTCATCTGATTTTACTCCCACTTTCACGTCGTCCCGTCTATAGTATTAACTGAGGGTTTGCTGTTAATAATCATAATTCCCCACCAGAGCGTGATATGCATAAAACCATTGCTGTATTACTGGGTTCACTTTGTTTACTTCCTGTCGTTGCGCATGCGGACCAGCCTGCAACGGACAGCGCCGAAGCAGAAAATATAAAAACGCTGTTTTTTGGTCATGACGATCGCATAAAGGTGACTGACCCTACACAATCGCCGTGGGACGCTATCGGGCAACTGGAAACTGCCAGCGGTAACCTGTGTACCGCCACACTCATTTCGCCACATCTGGCCCTGACGGCCGGACACTGTTTACTCACCCCCCCGAAAGGTAAGCCGGACAAAGCCGTCGCATTGCGCTTCGTGTCTAAAAAGGGTCTCTGGCGCTATGAAATCCACGACATTGAAGGCCGGGTTGCGCCCTCACTTGCCAAACGTTTAAAAGCCGATGGTGATGGCTGGATAGTGCCGCCTGCCGCAGCCCCGTGGGATTTTGGTCTGGTGGTGCTGCGTAATCCGCCGTCTGGCATCACACCGCTGCCACTGTTTGATGGCGACAAGGACGCGTTAACCGCGGCGCTAAAAACTGCAGATCGTAAAGTCACGCAGTCGGGCTATCCGGAAGATCATCTGGACGACCTGTACACACATCAGGATTGTGTGGTGACCGGCTGGGCGCAGAATACCGTCTTGTCACACCAGTGCGACACGCTCCCGGGCGACAGCGGTTCGCCATTGATGTTGCAGACAGAGTCTGGCTGGCAGTTGATTGGTGTGCAAAGCTCCGCTCCAGCAGCCAAAGATCGCTGGCGGGCAGATAATCGCGCCATATCCGTGACCGGTTTTCGCGAGAAGCTGGAAGCGTTAGCGCAGGAATAACACATGCTGCCCGCATTAACGGGCAGCATGGATATCAGGCAAGTTTTATCATTATCATTCCGGCCAGTAGCAGTATCACGCCGATCCAGCCCTTATTATTCAGGCGCTGACCAAACAGCACCCAACCTGCCGCTAACGTCGCGGCAATACCGAATCCGCCCCACAAGGCGTAGGCAACAGAAAGGTCAATACCTTTTACCGCTTGCGACAGCGCGCTAAAGGCCGCTAATACAGCAGCTAACGACAGCACGCCATAAATCTTGCGGCGAAAACCATCAGAAAATTTCAAAAAGACGTTAGCGACGATTTCCAGCACGATAGCCATACCCAGCCAGGCACCGTGAACCCATTCAAACTGTTGCATGGGTCACCTCTTTGCCTGGTTTAACAGGCTTTCGGGTGCCGGATTTAATCAGCACAATGCCGACCACCAGTGAAGCCAGTCCTGCCACCTTCAATGTGGACAAGGTTTCGTCAAATAACAGCACGCTAAACAGCGTAATAAATAAAATACCGATCCCTTCCCACAGGGCATAGGCCACACCAAGGGCAATTTTTTTAACGGCAAAACTGAGAAAAATATACGATAAGGCGATCATTACCAGCATTAAAATAAAGCCCGAATTACCATGGCCGACGCTTGCCCATTTCATTGAAAGCGTACCAGTAATTTCAGCCGCGATGGCCAGACCTAATAATATCCAGTAAAACATGATGCTTCTCCTGCTTGAGAATATAGTCCTTTGGGCCTACTGCATGCAGTAAACCAAAAAATAAAATTAGTTAGCTCAGCGCACAGCGCCAGCTCAGGCAGAAGAAGGGACTAAAGCGCGTTGCGCCAGTGTTGCTCACCCGCAAGCAAGAAAGTGGAAGAGGTACGAAGAAGTGAAGGTAAACGCAAAAACATCCTGAACATATTGTCCATAATATTACAATTATCCGCAGTGTTGCTTCTCATCATCGCGGATGATAATTGTCCTCGGTAGTTAAACACAGATGATTTGTATCATAGCTTCAATACGAACTCAAAGTCTTTTCACTTCTTTACCTGCCCCGTTTGATTTTTGTTATAACGGCTCGACGCAAATCACACTATTATTCAGATTCAAAAATCAAAAACGCAGGAATACATATGGCGAAACCGATCATCACGCTTAACGGTCTAAAAATAGTCATTATGCTGGGCATGCTGGTTATCATTCTGAGCGGCATTCGCTTTGCCGCAGATATCATCGTCCCCTTTATTCTGGCGTTATTTATAGCCGTTGTGCTGAACCCCGTGGTGCAGCGGATGGTCAAGCTTCGCATACCGCGCGTATTTGCGGTGTCATTGCTCATCGTTATTATTGTAATGCTAATGGTACTGCTGTTAGCGTATTTAGGCACATCCTTAAATGAGCTTGCGCGTACGCTACCGCAATATCGCTCTTCACTGGTTATTCCACTAAAAAATCTTGAACCATGGTTACAACGCGCAGGGATCGGCGTTTCCGTGGATGAGCTAGTCAAATATATCGATCCAAACGCGGCAATGACGCTGGTGACCAATTTGCTGGCGCAGCTTTCGAATGCTATGTCATCGATCTTTTTACTGCTACTGACGGTAGTTTTTATGCTGCTGGAAGTACCGCAACTGCCCAACAAACTAAAACAAATGATGAGTCGCCCCATTGAAGGTATGGCGGCGATTCAACGCGCCATCGACAGCGTCTCTCACTATCTGGTGCTTAAAACGGCAATCAGCATTGTGACCGGGTTGGTCGCCTGGGGCATGCTTGCTGCATTGGATGTGCGCTTTGCCTTTGTCTGGGGATTACTGGCCTTCGCCCTGAACTACATCCCTAATATCGGTTCGGTATTGGCGGCCATTCCCCCTATTGCTCAGGTGCTGGTATTTAGCGGCCTTTACGATGCGCTGGTGGTTCTGGCAGGCTATCTGGTCATCAACCTGGTATTCGGGAATATCCTCGAGCCGCGGATCATGGGGCGTGGACTTGGACTGTCTACGCTGGTGGTTTTTTTGTCGTTAATCTTCTGGGGCTGGCTGCTCGGCCCTGTTGGGATGCTGCTTTCTGTTCCGCTAACCATCATTGTGAAAATCGCGCTAGAGCAAACCAATGGCGGTCAAAGCATTGCAGTGTTACTGAGCGATCTCAACAAAGAGTAAAATGCAAAACGGCCTCCGCAGAGGCCGTCTTAGTTTTCACTGACGATTACAACGCTTTCAGAATCGCATCCACGCTGGCTTTGGCATCGCCAAACAGCATATGGGTGTTTTCTTTAAAGAACAGCGGGTTCTGCACACCAGCATAGCCCGTGTTCATCGAACGTTTGAACACGATGACGTTCTGCGCTTTCCATACTTCAAGCACCGGCATACCGGCGATCGGGCTGTTTGGGTCATCCTGCGCCGCCGGGTTTACCGTATCGTTGGCACCAATCACCAGCACGGTATCGGTATCGGCGAAATCATCGTTGATCTCGTCCATTTCCAGCACGATGTCATAAGGGACTTTGGCTTCCGCCAGCAGTACGTTCATATGACCGGGCAAACGCCCTGCTACCGGGTGAATACCGAAGCGCACTTTGATGCCGCGTGCGCGCAGTTTCTCGGTGATTTCCGCGACCGGATACTGTGCCTGAGCCACTGCCATGCCGTAGCCCGGGGTGATGATCACGGAGTGCGAGTTCTTCAGCATTTCTGCTGTGTCTTCCGCAGTAATCTCACGGTGCTCACCGACTTCTTCATCTGATCCAGAAGAAGAACCGTCAGAACCAAAGCCACCTGCAATAACGCTGAAAAATGAACGGTTCATCGCCTTACACATAATGTAAGACAGGATCGCACCAGAAGAACCGACCAGCGCACCGGTAACGATCAGCAGATCGTTGCTCAGCATAAAGCCCGCCGCCGCAGCAGCCCATCCTGAATAGGAGTTGAGCATTGAAACGACCACTGGCATATCCGCACCACCGATGGAGGCCACCAGATGCCAGCCAAAAGCCAGTGCAATTATGGTCATCACCAGCAGCGCCAGAACCTGCAGGCCCACGCTTTCGGTACGGACAAACACCACCAGCAGCAGGAAAGAAACAACCAGCGCCGCCAGATTCATTTTGTGACGATTTGGCAGCATCAGCGGTTTAGAGGAGATCTTGCCGCGCAGTTTGCCAAAGGCCACCACAGAACCGGTAAAGGTTACCGCACCGATGAAGATACCCAGGAACACTTCCGTCAGGTGAATGTTCACCAGAATCGGCTCCAGGCCCGTGTCGTGATACAGGTAGCTGTTGAAGCCCACCAGTACCGCTGCCAGACCAACGAAGCTGTGCAGAATTGCCACCAGCTCCGGCATCTCGGTCATCTCAACTTTCTTCGCCAGACGAATACCAATCGCGCCGCCGATGATCATCGCCACCAGGATCCACGCAACGTTGCCGGTATCCGGACCAAAAATCGTGGCAATCAGCGCAATCGCCATCCCGGCGATACCGTAGTTGTTACCCTGCTGAGAGGTTTCGTGTTTCGAAAGCCCCGCCAGACTAAAAATAAACAGGATAGCGGCAACAATGTATGCAGCTGTAACTAATCCTCCAGACATATGTTACCCCTTAGTTTTTCCGGAACATTTTCAGCATGCGCTGAGTCACGGTGAAGCCACCGAAAATATTAATGCTGGCAATAAGCACCGCGATAAAGCTCAGGAAACTCACCCAGCCACCCTGGCCAATTTGCAATAACGCCCCAACCACGATAATCCCTGAGATGGCGTTAGTCACAGACATCAACGGAGTATGCAACGCATGTGACACATTCCAGACCACGTAGTAACCCACCACGCAGGAAAGCGCGAACACCGTAAAGTGACCAAGGAACTCTTTCGGCGCAACGTCGGCGAGCCAGCCAAACAAAAGCACCACCAGCGCCATCAGTGCATATTTGCGCCACGGAGAGACAGGTTTTTTCTCTTCTTTCGGTGCAGGTGCGGCTTTTGGCGCAGCCTGCGGCTGAGCAGAAACCTGGATAGGTGGCGCAGGCCAGGTGATTTCACCCTCGCGAACCACCGTGACACCGCGAACAACCACATCGTCAAAATCGACGGTGATATTGCCGTCTTTCTCTTTGCACAACAGTTTGAGCAGGTTGACGAGGTTGGTGCCGTAAAGCTGGGAAGATTGCGTTGGCAAACGGCCAGGCAGGTCGGTATAGCCGATAACCTTCACCCCGTTCTCGGTGGTTGTCACCTGATTAGGCACGGTATATTCGCAGTTACCGCCGTTTTGCGCGGCAAGATCGACAATTACGCTGCCCGCTTTCATCGAGTCGACCATTTCACGGGTGATCAGTTTCGGGGCCGGTTTGCCCGGGATCAGCGCAGTGGTAACGATAATGTCGACGTCTTTCGCCTGCGCAGCGAAGAGTTCCATTTCGGCTTTGATGAACGCCTCGGACATCACTTTGGCATAACCATCACCGCTGCCCGCTTCTTCTTTAAAGTCCAGTTCAAGGAACTCGGCGCCCATGCTCTGCACTTGTTCCTTCACTTCCGGACGGGTATCAAAAGCACGCACGATAGCGCCCAGGCTGTTTGCCGCACCGATCGCCGCAAGACCTGCCACACCCGCACCAATCACCATGACCTTGGCAGGTGGAACCTTGCCTGCGGCGGTGATCTGGCCGGTGAAGAAGCGACCGAATTCATGTGCAGCTTCAACAATAGCGCGATACCCGGCGATGTTCGCCATTGAGCTCAAAGCATCCAGCGACTGTGCGCGCGAAATACGCGGCACGGAGTCCATCGCCATAACTGTCACGTTTCGCTCTGCAAGCTTTTGCAACAGTTCAGGGTTTTGCGCGGGCCAAAGAAAGCTCACCAGCGTCGTGCCCGGATTGAGTAACGGAATTTCCGCCTCCTCCGGCGCATTGACCTTCAGGATGATCTCTGACTGCCAGACTGCATTTCCATCAACAATTTCTGCGCCTGCTTGTACAAACGCCTTATCGTCAAAACTCGCCAGTTGACCTGCACCGCTTTCAACCGCGACGCTGAAACCTAACTTAAGCAGCTGCTCAACCGTCTTCGGCGTGGCTGCAACGCGGGTTTCATTGGTTAACCGTTCTCTTGGTATGCCAATTCGCATAATGTTCCCTTCCATCTGTAATTATGATGATGGTTTATCAATGTTCGCACGAGGCATGCGCGCACTCTCGAGAGAGGTCAGTGTTACCTCAATAAAATAAAACAGTAACAAACTCTGTATAACCTACTGAAAATGACGCCTGTGATCTAGCGCCAAAAAACAGTATTTATTATGAAATTCGCAAAATAGAGATGAATCGAACCTCAGACAGATAAAATGCCCTAAAAATAGCCCACAAAGGCTGATAATTCGCTTAAGCGAAGCGGCAAAACATGATTACGTACCTACCAAAAACAATTGATTAACATTAAATTAACTTATGAAATTCAACTGCTTTATCAGTTTTGGTCACCAAACGCCGAATTTTTCGGCATATCACTAAATGTTATCGATGTTGTTAAGCCAGGTGGCACGATGAGTGAAAAATGACGCAGACACTGACGCAATTTAAATGCAATAATCAGCGACGTTTCTAGTCAATAACAATACCAGTACCTGGTTTGCGCAAGGCGAAGGATTATTTTTATGAAGCTTAAGAACACTCTCCTGGCGTCCGCACTTATTTCTGCGACTGCTTTTTCTGTCAATGCAGCGACAGAATTGACGCCGGAGCAAGCGGCTGCCCTGAAACCCTATGACCGCATTGTGGTCACCGGTCGTTTTAATGCTATCGGTGATGCAGTTGCTGCCGTATCACGCCGTGCAGATAAAGACGGTGCAGCCTCCTTTTATGTTGTTGATACTTCAGATTTTGGCAGCGGCGGTAACTGGCGCGTTGTTGCCGACGTCTATAAAGCTGACGCTGAAAAAGCGGAAGCGTCAAAAAACCGTATCATTAACGGCGTTATGGAATTGCCTAAAGATCAGGCCGTTCTGATTGAACCTTACGATACCGTTACGGTACAGGGTTTCTACCGTAGCCAGCCTGAAGTAAACGATGCAATCACCAAAGCTGCGAGAGAGAAAGGTGCATATTCCTTCTATATCGTGCGCCAGGTCGATGCCAACCAGGGCGGCAACCAGCGTATTACCGCATTCATCTACAAAGCTGATGCGAAAAAACGCGTCGTGCAAAGCCCTGATGCAATCCCAGCAGATTCTGATGCCGGACGCGCCGCATTAGCAGCAGGTGGCGAAGCCGCGAAGAAAGTTGAGATCCCAGGCGTTGCGACTACCGCTTCTCCGAGTGCTGAAGTCGGTCGCTTCTTCGAAACGCAATCCACCAAAGGCGGACGTTACACTGTCACGCTACCGGATGGAACCAAAGTTGAAGAACTAAACAAAGCGACCGCCGCCATGATGGTACCGTTCGACAGCATCAAGTTCACCGGTAACTACGGCAACATGACGGAAGTTTCTTATCAGGTAGCAAAACGCGCTGCGAAAAAAGGCGCGAAGTATTATCACATCACCCGCCAGTGGTCAGAACGTGGTAACAACGTGACAATCAGCGCCGATCTGTATAAGTAATACCCAATGTATTATCAGGTCTACAGTCCTTGTAGACCTGATAATTTCGCGCAGTTCTGCTCCCAGACAAAACAAAAACAGCAGTATTAAGACGACTTTTCACACTATTAGTCACAAATCTCTCTATCCCCATTGCATGCGTTCTCTTCTCTCCGTAAAATCCCGCGCCTTAGTGGCTTTCACCATTTTTATGCGGTTTGCCAAAATAATTATTCTCTCACTCTCGTTTTTGTAACTGGATACAAATGGAAAAGAAATTGGGTCTGAGCGCACTGACCGCGCTGGTTTTAAGCTCAATGCTCGGCGCTGGCGTTTTCAGCCTGCCACAAAACATGGCGGCAGTAGCCAGCCCGGCGGCATTACTGATTGGTTGGGCGATTACCGGTGCGGGTATTCTTTTGCTCGCCTTTGCCATGCTGATCCTGACGCGTATCCGTCCTGAACTGGATGGCGGTATTTTTACCTATGCGCGTGAAGGTTTTGGCGAGCTGATTGGCTTCTGCTCCGCGTGGGGATACTGGCTGTGTGCCGTTATCGCTAACGTTTCGTATCTGGTCATTGTCTTCTCTGCACTCAGCTTCTTTACCGACACGCCTGAGTTACGTCTGTTTGGCGACGGTAATACCTGGCAGTCGATTGTGGGCGCATCGATGCTGCTGTGGATCGTACACTTCCTTGTGCTGCGCGGTGTACAAACGGCAGCCAGTATTAACCTGGTCGCGACGCTGGCGAAATTACTGCCGCTGGGTCTGTTTATCGTGCTGGCGTTCATGCTGTTTAAGCTCGACACCTTTACTCTCGATTTTACCGGCGTAGCATTGGGCGTTCCCGTCTGGGAGCAGGTCAAAAACACCATGCTCATCACCTTGTGGGTATTCATCGGTGTGGAAGGCGCGGTGGTGGTTTCTGCCCGTGCCAGAAACAAACGCGATGTCGGACGCGCCACGCTGCTGGCGGTACTTGCCGCACTGGGCGTTTACCTGCTGGTCACCCTGTTGTCTCTGGGCGTTGTCGCACGTCCCGAACTGGCGGAGATCCGTAACCCATCAATGGCCGGTCTGATGGTTAAAATGATGGGACCATGGGGCGAAATTATTATTGCCGCAGGTCTGATTGTTTCCGTGTGTGGTGCCTATCTAAGCTGGACGATTATGGCGGCGGAAGTGCCGTTGCTCGCCTCCACGCACAAAGCGTTTCCGCGCATTTTTGCGCGACAGAACGCGCAAGGCGCGCCATCGGCGTCGCTATGGCTGACCAACATCTGCGTACAGCTCTGCCTGGTGCTGATCTGGCTTACTGGTTCCGACTACAATACGTTATTGACTATCGCCTCAGAGATGATTCTGGTGCCCTATTTGCTGGTCGGCGCATTTCTGTTAAAAATTGCTACCCGTCCGATTCATAAGGCTGTCGGTATCGGGGCGAGTATTTATGGCATATGGTTATTGTATGCGTCAGGTCCGATGCACCTGCTGCTGTCCGTAGTGCTGTATGCGCCAGGACTGCTGGTTTTTCTTTATGCCCGTAAAACGCACGCGCATGAAAACGTATTAAAACGCCAGGAGATGGCGCTGATCGGCCTGCTGCTTGTTGCTGCTGTGCCGGCTACCTGGATGCTGATGGGGTAACGTTATACCCATCGTTCGCGACATATGGAGATTACGATGGGTAAAAAAAACCCTTTGCCAATTCTTATCACCGGAGGTGGTCGTCGTATCGGCCTCGCCGTCGCATGGCACTTTCTGAACCAAAAACAGCCAGTTATCGTCAGCTACCGTACGCACTATCCTGCCATTGACGGCCTGCGAGAAGCGGGCGCGATTTGTATCCCTGCTGACTTTTCCACGGATGAAGGCGTGCTGGCCTTTGCTGATGAGGTCAAAGCTCAGACGGATGGCTTGCGCGCTATTGTGCATAATGCCAGTGCCTGGCTTGCAGAAAAGCCTGGTACACCGCTGACCGATGTGCTGTCAGCCATGATGCAGATTCATGTCAATACGCCCTACCTGCTCAACCACGCACTGGAAGGATTGCTACGCGGTCATGGACACGCGGCCAGCGATATAATCCATTTTACTGATTATGTTGTGGAACGCGGCAGCGACAAGCACATTGCTTATGCTGCCAGCAAAGCGGCGCTGGATAATATGACCCGCTCGTTCGCGCGCAAACTGGCACCGGAAGTGAAAGTGAACGCGATTGCCCCTTCACTTATCCTGTTTAACGAGGGTGATGATGCAGAGTATCGCCAGCAGGCACTGAACAAATCACTGATGAAAACCGCGCCAGGTGAAAAAGAGGTCATTGATTTAATTGACTATCTGTTAACCAGCTGTTTTGTCACCGGACGTAGTTTTGCCCTTGATGGTGGGCGTCATCTGCGTTAGTGCAGTTTGATCCAACAAAAGATCAGCAACCACGCGCTCAGGCCCCAGCACACCACTGATCCGCCGAGCGCAACGGGTAAGCGCATAAATCCGGTGAAATACCACAGTGAAACGAGGTAGACAAAATAGGGAATAATCGACCACATGCTGAATATGATGGTTGTACGTAACGCCTCGATCCCGCGTTCACTGGCCACGATATAGTGGGCAATCAACGCAAACGTCGGGAATAACGGAATTAATCCGGCAATGTAGTAATTCTTTGTTTTCGCCAGCAAGCCAATCAACACCACCACCAGCGCACCGAGCGCCGCTTTTATAACGAGTCCCATCACTCTGCCTTAACACATCAATAACATCAGCCCCTAGCATAACGGAAGCGTTCTTGTTTAGAAAAGATTAATGGAAGGAAAAACCAGGGCGGTGTATGTTGGCGTTTTATATTCAAAAATTAATGATATGAACACCATCGTATTTGTTGAAGATGATCCCGAAGTTGGCTCACTGATTGCAGCCTATTTGGCCCGGCATGATATTGAGGTTATCCTTGAACCTCGTGGTGATTTGGCCGAGGAGAAAATCCTGCACGTTCAACCCGATCTGGTGTTATTAGATATCATGCTGCCGGGCAAAGACGGGATGACTATCTGCCGAGATTTACGCGGACGCTGGCAAGGCCCGATTGTCCTGCTCACCTCGCTGGACAGCGACATGAACCATATCCTGGCACTGGAAATGGGCGCCTGTGACTATATTCTGAAAACCACGCCGCCAGCGGTGCTGCTGGCTCGCCTGCGTCTGCACCTGCGTCAGAATGAGCACTCTGCCCAGTCTAAAGGCATTCAATCGGCGACCATCACACCGCACACAACGCTGCGCTTCGGCACACTCACTATCGACCCAACCAACCGCTCCGTGCTGCTCGGCGGCGAGCAAGTTTCTCTTTCCACCGCTGATTTTGAATTACTGTGGGAGTTGGCAACCCATGCCGGGCAGATTATGGGCCGCGATGCGTTGCTGAAGAACCTGCGCGGCGTAAGCTATGACGGCATGGATCGCAGCGTAGATGTCGCGATTTCCCGGTTACGCAAAAAACTGCTCGATAACGCGACTGAACCTTATCGAATCAAAACAGTGCGCAACAAAGGTTATCTCTTTGCACCTCACGCCTGGGACGACGAGCCACAGAAGTAATGCCATCGGGCCGATCTCATTGATCGGTTGGATTATTCACAATACGTTACACTGTCACTTAAAATCGTCTACAGAACAAGCATACAAACGCCATCCGACGCCGTTCCACACTTTTTGTGTGGCTGTTACCCTCCCCCCTCCCTATAATCCGTCGCGGTCCTGAACCCGTATGGTTCATCATTTTTTTTCGCACTAACAAAACTCTTTCCGGCATTTCAGGTGCTGAATGAGGCAAGAGGCTACAATATGTTCGTTTCGCTCGCGTATATCGCGTTCTTTTTGGTTTGTTCATGGGCAATTTTCAGAATCAACCAAAAAAGTCACTCTCTTTCAAAAAGCGTCTTCATCGCTATTTTTACGGGTGCCGTTATCGGTTTATCCCTGCATCTCATTGCTGCTGACGAAAGAAAAACAGTTATCGACTGGTACAATGTTATTGGCAACGGCTATGTGAATTTACTGAAGCTGGTTGCGGTACCGCTGATTTTCATCTCTATTCTCTCAGCCATTAATAAGCTCGAAAACAGCGCAGGCATTGGGAAAATGTCGTTAACCATCGTCGGATGCATGCTCTGTCTGGTAATGATTGCCGGTTTTATTGGGCTGTTGACTGCGCATGTATTAGGCCTGGACGCCAGTGCGTTTGTTCATATGCAGTCCACGCTGACGCCAGACGATGTAAATAAAACAGCCGCCATTTCACTGCCTAAACTGGTGACATCTCTGATCCCAACGAATATCTTCCTCGATCTAACAGGGGCCAGAAGCGTTTCCGTCATTGGCATTGTTATTTTCACCCTACTTGCCGGCGTGGCATTATTAAAGGTCAAACAGGACGCCCCGCAAGAAGGTGAAAAATTAAGTGCTGGCATTAACGCTATCCAGATTTGGGTGATGAAAATGGTGCGTATCGTTATTGCTCTCACCCCTTATGGTGTGATGGCATTAATGGCAGGCGTATTTTCCGCGTATCGATTTGAACAATTTGCCAGTCTGTTAGGCTTTATTGCTGCCTGTTACCTTGCGATTCTGATGATGTTTATCGTCCACGCACTGATACTGGTTCTGAGCGGTAATAATCCCGTTCACTATTTTAAAACTGTCTGGCCAGTTTTAACCTTTGCATTTGTTTCACGCAGCAGTGCAGCATCTATTCCACTGGCTATTTCCGCACAAGAAAAATTTGGCGTGCAAAACACCATTGCCAATATTGCGGCTTCATTCGGCTCCAGCATGGGTCAAAATGGCTGTGCCGGGATCTATCCGGCTATTATGGTGGCGATGATTGCTCCAACAATTGGGATTGATCCGCTATCAGTACATTTTTTGCTCGCCATGCTACCTGCGATTGCGCTGGGTTCTATTGGGGTGGCGGGTGTAGGCGGTGGCGGAACATTTGCTGCGCTGATCGTCCTTTCAACACTGAACTTCCCGGTCGCGCTGGTGGGGATTTTCATTGCTATCGAGCCTGTCGTCGATATGGCCAGAACGGCATTAAACGTGAACGGTTCGATGATGTCTGGCGTGCTGGCTAACAGGCTCCTGAAAAAGAGTGCTGAAAAACCACAACCCGTGAACGCGAATTAGTCAGTCCTAAAAAGATCAAAGCCTTCCTATTGCTGGAAGGCTTTCTTTTGTGTCAACTAAACGTCAGCCCGTCGTATTTTTTCCAACGGTAATTTACGGCAGAGATAATCCAGCAGCCGATAAAGACGCCAATAATCGCAAAACCGACATTCCCCATATGGTCACTTAAATTGCTGACGGTATCCCACAAACCACCCTGAAGCGAAAACGCGTCAGAGAGAAGCCCCAGCGCCTCCAGTCCGCCAATAAATAGCGCTACAATCACGGAAGTCCCGGTAATGGTCATATTGTAATAGAGCTTGCGTTGCGGCTTATTGAACGCCCATCCGTAGGCCTCAACCATCAGAATACTGTCGAGACAATCAATTAACGCCATACCGCAGGTAAACAGCGCCGGGAACACGAGAATTGACCAAACAGACATGCCACTGGACGCGCTTGAAGCAGAAATTCCCAGCAAAGAAATTTCAGTGGCGGTATCAAAACCCAGACCAAAAAGAAAACCGACAAAATACATATGCCAGTCTTTGCCTACCAACCGAAACGCTGAGCGGAAAAGCCAGTTCAGAGGACCTGAAACTGTAATGTCTTCCGTGGTGCCATCGTAAGTACCGGTGCGTTTAAGATGGCGGAATGCCTTCCAGACCTGGCAGAAAATAATGAGATTAATGGTAGCCAGAATCAGCAAAAACGCGGCAGAAACCGAAGTTCCTATCAGACCGCCGACATTCTGAAACCATGCCATATGTTGCTTAAACACGCTGGTGGTCAGTGCAATGCCAATGCTTGCCAGTACCACAATGGTGGAGTGCCCCAAAGAAAACCAGGCTCCCGTCGTCAGGGCGCGTTTTTTCTGCTGCATGAGTTTACGTGTAGCGCTGTCTATCGCGGCGATATGATCGGCATCGACAGCATGGCGTAAACCGTAGCACCACGCAATCAGACTCAGTGCAAGCAATGACGTGTTGTTGCTAAACGCGGTGAAAGCCCACAGCCACGCCACGATGTTTGCCCCGATGAGTAAGACCATCAACAAAAGAATATTCGGGCGTTTTTTAAATAATGAAAACAATGCGTTCATTGTTTCCCGCCAATTAAATTTGAGCTAAACAACACACCACCACTCACTGATTAATTAATATAACGTTTATCAGGCTAATGATAACTCTTAAGAATTACTAACCCAGTGTCGTAGATCAAAGTTGATTATCACCTGAAGCAAGTTCCGCCATCGCTAGCTCCGCAATACGCAGAGGTACCGTTGCGCTGTCCCCCTCTTGCAGAAACCAGACGGACGACAACCCACACCAGGCAACAATCCACATCAGCAAACGTTGCCGTTCAATTCTTGCGATTTCAGACACAATGTTGACTCGTTGTGTGAATGTTTCCGGCTCAATGGCAACAGGTCTGGTGGGTTCGGCAAGATCAGGGTTAGTAAAAATATTGGCGTAATCAAAGCCACGCTCGCCCAGCAGCCCTTTGGGATCGATAGCCAGCCATCCTCTCGTTCCGAAATCAAGAATATTGCCGTGGTGTAGGTCACCGTGTAATACGACTTCATCATGGGGTGAAGATAGCAGTACATTTGCCACCACTGCACAACGCGTCAGGATACCGCCATGCTTTTTCGCGGCAGGAGCCAGATCGCTAAACCAATGGTGTAGAGGTGTTAACGCTGGCGTAGACGCATTCCGGGAGAAATGGAGTCTACTGGCAGCATGGCAAATAATGCGACAAGCCTGCGCATCGTTACCAGTCCGGGACATGTCCGCTAAAGACCCTGTCCCTGTCGCACGTTCCAGCAGAATCGCCCCTGCTGCATGAGCAAGTACTTTCGCTGCGCCATTTCCGTTCCACCAGACCATGAGTTCACAGCCGATCCGTTCACTGTCATCGTCGGTGATTTTAAGTATGGCTTTCTGACCGTCCCTGATGACCACTACAGGCAAAAGCTGTGATGTGTGTGTTTCAACCGGTTCACCATCTGGAGTGAGTCCCCAACGGTTGAGCCAGGTGTTGAACAGGCGATTTTCCAAACAATATCCTCATTTTTCTCTGGAAGATGGTAACCAAAAGGATCCGTGTCGGCATTATTCCTGTTTTCTTTTGGTTGAGCTACAACCTCCCATAGCCGTCATCACTGACTTAACGGGTTGAGCACTAACAGGCACATCCTTGTGTATCTGTGTGCCATGCTGACTGTGTTCGGTAAATAAGGAGGACACGATGATCACGTTATGCAAAACCTGTGGAACATCCTATGAGGTAACTGGTGCCCATCCGGAACAGTGCGATATCTGCCAGGATGAACGCCAGTATGTCCCTGCGAGCGGACAGGAATGGGTCGATTTTACCGCCCTGTGTGCATCGCATACAAATAAGTGGAAGCAACACGACAGTACTCTCCTCAGCATCCGCACCGTTCCTGATTTTGCAATTGATCAGCGCGCGTTTATTCTGCGTACCTCTGAAGGCAATATTTTATGGGACTGCATTGCCTCGCTCGACGATGCCACAAAAACGCTAATAACGTCCCTTGGCGGGCTTAAGGCTATCGCGATATCGCATCCTCATTACTACACCACCATGCAGGACTGGGCTGCAGAATTTAACGCGCCTATTTACCTTCATGCCAGCGATAGAAGGTGGGTAATGCGCGACAGCCCGTGGATTAGATTCTGGGATGGCGACACCATTGAGTTAACCCGTGACGTCACGGTGATACGTCTCGGCGGACACTTTGCTGGAGGCTGCGTCCTGCACTGGGCGCGTGACGAAGGCGTGGTGCTTTCCGGCGACATCGTCCAGGTTACGCCAGGTGCGCATGCCGTCTCCTTTATGTGGAGCTACCCTAATATGCTACCGTTGCCAGCTGCAACGGTCAGCAACATTACCCAGAGACTGAGTACAGTGAAATTTAAGCAACTTTACGGCGCATTTGCAGGAAAAGATATTACGCAAAATGCCGATGAAATTGTGCGGCGTTCAGGTGAAAAGTATATTTCCTGCCTCAGATAAACCGGCAGTTTATTCACCAACCAGATCAGGAAGGTAAAAATGGATAGAACTGATAAACCACGCCCATCACAGAAATACTCACTATCACACTGATAATGAAGTAGGTTTTGAAAGGCTGCTTTTGTGTTTTATGGCGAAAGATTTGTTGACCCGCTATCGCGCCACCCCATCCGCCCACAACGCCAAACACCAGCAATGTGGATTCCGGCACTCTACGCCAGTACTTGCGTGCCGCCATTTTGTCCACGCCGTATAACAGCAACGTCAGTATGTTGGCGAGTAGAAACCATATGACAAGAGGGTGAGCGGTGAAAATGCAGCCGATCGCTGCAAAAATGAGTAGCGAATAACAACAGCGATTGAGATTCATATTTTCAGTCACAGCACTTTTCAGGAAGTTTCGTCACCCATTATACGCAAGGTCAGTCATCCCTGCCATGGGTGAGAATACCCCTTTTATTTTTATGCCTATATCCCCAGAAATAGCGGAAATTCTCTGGTCTGCGGCGTACCTAACAATTCAAACAAGAGAATCATTTTCATTATTCAGAACAAATGGTAATTTATTAAATCCAAATGGAGAAATTGTTCTGGAGTCGCAGGGATGAGAAAATACTCATATCCATATTTGTTTTTTGTCACCGTATTATCTCTCGGCGCAATTTTTCTTTTTTACTGGTGGAAGGTAACGATATACAGAGCGACTTTTCTCTACCCGCTCACATCAAAATACCTCATGCTTATTTCTCTGGCAGTGTCATTTTTAATCACCCTATTTCTGGTAGGTAATGGGATAATGAAAAAAAGTCCTTTCCAAACTTATCTGAAATTATTTGGTAGCATCAGCATTGCCATGGTGCTGTTTTCAGTGATCACAATTATGGCGATAACCTGGTTCATTCCAGGTGTCCCCTCGTCCTATACCGCTCCATACACCTACTCTACAGGAAGTTCTAAAAGCTGTTCGGGGGCTGATGTTGACGATCCGGATCTCGGGACTAACATCAGAATTTGCTATCCCGAAGGTAACTACGAATATAACAACACAATCTATGTTGAGAAACGAAGTAACCTTTTAGGTGCGGTCGTAACATACGCCAGAACAACACCATCCCGATTTTGATTAACTTACCGCGTACAAAGCAATGCGTTATCAAGCGAAAGGTCATTTCGCCCCCGTAGGGGCCATAAGAATGCAGAAAAGAGTTATACAGTGTACTCTGCCTGGATAAACACGCCAGATGGTGATCAGATAACCTTTCTGCTCCCACGCATCGGCGGATACTGCTGTGCCCCTTTTCCCCTGAGGGACACGAGAACTCGCTAACTTATTGAGCGTTCGGTGATTTTTATGAAGAAACTGTTTGTGCAGTTTTACCTCCTGCTGTTTGTCTGCTTTTTGGTGATGACCCTGTTGGTCGGCCTGGTATACAAATTCACCGCAGAACGCGCAGGCAGACAATCGCTCGACGATTTGATGAAAAGCTCGTTGTACCTGATGCGCAGTGAACTACGCGAAATCCCGCCACGCGATTGGGGTAAGACGCTGAAGGAGATGGACTTAAACCTCTCATTTGACCTGCGTGTTGAACCGCTGAATAAGTACACACTGGATGCCCCAACCATGCAGCGTTTGCGCGAAGGCGATATTGTGGCTCTTGACGATCAATACACCTTTATTCAACGCATTCCTCGCAGCCATTATGTGCTGGCAGTCGGCCCGGTTCCTTACCTCTATTTTCTTCATCAAATGCGCCTGCTGGACATCGCGCTGATGGCGTTTATTGCTATCTCACTGGCCTTCCCGGTACTGATCTGGATGCGTCCACACTGGCAAGAAATGCTAAGACTCGAATCCGCCGCACAACGTTTTGGTGAAGGACATCTGAGTGAACGCCTTCATTTTGACAACGGTTCCAGCTTTGAACGCCTGGGCGTAGCGTTTAACCAAATGGCCGACAATATCAATGCGCTGATCGCCAGTAAAAAACAGCTCATCGATGGTATTGCCCATGAGCTTCGTACTCCGCTGGTACGTTTACGTTACCGGCTGGAAATGAGTGATAACCTCACCGGGCAGGAATCTCAGGCGCTTAATCGTGATATCGGCCAACTGGAAGCGTTGATCGAAGAGTTACTGACCTACGCCCGCCTGGATCGCCCGCAAAATGAACTGAAGCTCAGCGTACCTGACCTGCCTGTTTGGTTGACAACCCATCTGGAGGATGTGCAAAGCGTGAATCCTGGCCGTACGGTGCACTTACGTCATCTCGAAACTGGCGACTACGGCGCGTTGGATATGCGCCTGATGGAGCGGGTCCTGGATAATTTGCTGAACAATGCCCTGCGCTATTGCCAGTCTACAGTGCAAGCCAGTCTGCTGCTGAACGGCAATCAAGCCACGCTGGTAGTGGAAGACGACGGTCCCGGTATTGCACCAGACGCTCGCGAACAGGTTTTTGAACCGTTTGTACGCCTTGACCCCAGCCGTGACCGGGCAACCGGGGGTTGTGGGCTTGGGTTAGCCATCGTCCACTCAATTGCTTTGGCTATGGGGGGGACGGTCGTCTGTGATGAAAGTGAACTTGGCGGCGCCCGGTTTACTTTCCGTTGGCCCGTCTGGCATAACATTCCCGAAATCTCAGCTGCCTGACCTTTTCTGCTCGGTGGTCAGGCGGTGGAGGTTGTGCTATAAAAAAGTATGTTGTAACTAAAATGGTAAACCTATGGCCCGTTACGATCTTGTTGACCGCCTGAACGGCACCTTTCGCCAGATGGAACAAGAACTGGCACTTTTGAACGAAAACCTGTTGCAGCAGACGCTGCTGATTGCGCGCGTATTCTCGTTACCGGAAGTGGCTAAAGAGGCAGAGCATGCCCCTCTGCAGAGCATTAATGTTAAGCAGCATTTAGGCAAAGAGGCTGAAGCGCTGGCACTGCTCCATTACCGTCACCTGTTTATTCAGCAGCAGTCCGAAAACCGCAGCAGCAAAGCGGCCGTCCGCCTACCGGGTGTATTGTGCTATCAGGTTGATAACGCGGCGCAATGTACTCTGGAAGAACAAATCCAGCGTATAAACCAGTTGAAAACCACCTTCGAGCGCATTGTTACAGTGGAATCAGGGCTGGCGCCGGCAGCACGTTTCGAATGGGTGCATCGTCATCTGCCAGGGCTGATTACTCTGAATGCCTATCGCACGCTAACCGTAGTCCGCGATCCTGCCACCCTACGATTTGGCTGGGCTAATAAGCACATCATAAAAAACCTGAAACGCGATGAAGTACTGCAGCAACTGGAAAAAAGCCTGACGTCACCGCGCAGCGTACATCCCTGGACACGTGAAGAATGGCAGGCGAAGCTTGAACGCGAATATCAGGATATCGCCACCTTACCGCAGCAGGCCCGCCTGAAGATTAAAAGGCCGGTAAAAGTGCAGCCTATTGCCCGCGTCTGGTACAAAGGAGAGCAAAAACAGGTGCAATATGCCTGCCCGACGCCACTGATTGCTTTGCTTAATAACGACAACGGTATGACCGTACCGGATATCGGCGAGTTACTGAATTACGATGCCGAAAACGTTCAGCATCGTTTTAAACCTCAGGCGCAGCCGTTGAGATTGATTATTCCCCGGCTGCACCTGTACGTTGCGGATTAACTGCCTGGCCGCATGCTGCCAACCATCAGCTCCGGGCGTACCCAGCTGTCGAACTCCGCTTCGGTTAGATATCCCAGCGCCAGAGCGGAGGCTTTTAAGGTCAGCCCTTCTTTATGGGCTTTTTTGGCAATTTCAGCCGCTTTATCGTAACCGATATGGGTATTGAGCGCGGTCACCAGCATTAGCGACTCGTTGAGCAGTTGATCGATTCGTTCACGATTAGGCTCAATCCCCGTCGCGCAATGTTCATTGAAGCTTTCCATACCGTCCGCCAGCAGGCGTACCGACTGCAGGAAGTTGTGGATGACCATCGGTCGGTAAACGTTGAGCTCAAAGTTACCTGACGCCCCGCCCATGTTGATGGCGACATCGTTGCCCATCACCTGGCAGCAAAGCATAGTCAGCGCTTCACACTGGGTTGGATTGACCTTGCCCGGCATGATCGAGCTGCCCGGTTCATTTTCCGGAATTGAAATTTCGCCAATACCACACCGTGGACCGGATGCCAGCCAGCGTACATCGTTGGCGATTTTCATCAGCGACGCTGCCAGTCCTTTTAGCGCGCCGTGAGCATGAACCAGGGCATCGCAGGTGGCGAGCGCTTCAAATTTATTCGGTGCGGTAACGAACGGCGCACAGGTGATGACCCGCAGTTCATCCGCAACCCGGCGGGCGTATTCGGGATGAGTGTTCAGTCCGGTACCTACCGCGGTTCCCCCCAACGCCAGCTCCGCCACGTGCGGTAAGCTGTTTTCAATGTGTCTGAGGTTATGTTCTAGCATTGCTACCCAGCCGGAAATCTCCTGGCCAAGCGTAAGTGGAGTTGCATCTTGCAGATGTGTACGACCAATTTTAACGATATCGGCGAAAGCGTGGGACTTATCACTGAGCGTTTTGGTCAACACATTTAATTGAGGGATCAGTGATTTACGCAGCGCCAGCAGTGCGGCAACGTGCATTGCGGTCGGGAAGACATCGTTCGAGCTTTGGCTTTTATTGACATCATCGTTGGGGTGTACTTTTCGCTCCATCCCCCGCACGCCGCCCAGCAACTCGCTGGCCCGGTTTGCCAACACCTCGTTCATGTTCATATTGCTTTGCGTGCCGGACCCAGTTTGCCAGATGGCCAGCGGGAACTCATCGCGGTGTTTATCTGCCAACACCTCATCTGCAGCCTGCATAATAGCCCTGGCTTTATCCTCCACCAGCAGCCCAAGATCCTGATTAACCTTTGCTGCGGCGCGTTTCGTCAGCGCCAGCGCATGGATCAACGAGACCGGCATTTTCTCCGTAGAGATACGAAAATGTTCCAGTGAACGTTGGGTTTGCGCGCCCCAAAGCTTATCGGCAGGAACATCAATCGCCCCCATTGAATCATTCTCGCGGCGTACCGTTACCATTACCTGCTCCTTACATTAACAGTTGATTAGGTTATGTTTCGACATTGCCCACTTGCGTTGGTCTTATGAGTATTAACGAGGATAAAACTGTCGTTTGGTGGTTCGTGCGGTAAAAAAAACCGCCCCGAAGGGCGGTTGACGTTACTTAACGCAGCGTGCGCACTGCGACGTCTGAATTTGCTGGAAGAAATCATTGCCTTTGTCATCCACCAGGATAAACGCCGGGAAATCTTCCACTTCAATTTTCCAGATGGCTTCCATCCCGAGTTCCGGGTATTCCACGCACTCCAGACTCTTGATACTGCCCTGGGCCAGCACCGCGGCAGGGCCGCCAATACTGCCTAAATAGAAGCCGCCATGTTTATGGCAAGCATCGGTCACCTGCTGGCTACGGTTGCCTTTCGCCAGCATAATCATGCTCCCACCAGCGGCCTGAAGCTGGTCAACATACGAGTCCATACGTCCGGCCGTGGTTGGGCCAAGCGAACCAGAGGCGTAGCCTTCCGGCGTTTTTGCCGGACCGGCGTAATAGATCGGGTGATCTTTAACATACTGCGGCAAACTTTCACCGTTATCCAGACGTTCTTTCAGTTTCGCATGCGCAATATCACGGCCAACAATAATTGTACCGTTGAGTGACAAACGCGTAGAGACCGGATACTGCGACAGCTGGGCCAGGATCTCTTTCATCGGACGATTGAGATCAACGCGCACCGCTTCGCCCTCTCCCGCCTGACGCAACTCTTCTGGAATGTACTTACCTGGATTATGTTCCAGTTTTTCGATCCAGATACCTTCACGGTTGATTTTGGCTTTGATATTACGGTCAGCAGAACAAGAGACGCCCATACCAACCGGACACGACGCGCCGTGACGCGGCAGGCGGATCACGCGGATATCATGCGCGAAGTACTTCCCGCCAAACTGCGCGCCCAGCCCCAAATTCTGCGCTTCAATCAGCAGCTCTTTTTCCAGCTCCACATCACGGAATGCCTGCCCATGCTCGTTACCTTCGGTCGGCAGCTCATCGTAGTATTTAGCCGAAGCCAGTTTTACCGTTTTCAGCGTAGCTTCCGCTGACGTTCCGCCGATCACAAACGCAATGTGATACGGCGGACAAGCCGCAGTACCCAGCGTACGCATCTTCTCAACCAGGTAATTTTTTAATTTGCCCGGCGTGAGCAGCGCTTTGGTTTCCTGGTACAGATAGGTTTTGTTCGCCGAACCGCCACCTTTGGCAATACACAGGAATTTGTATTCATCGCCGTCGACGGTATACAAATCAATCTGTGCTGGCAGGTTGGTGCCGGTGTTCACCTCTTTATACATATCCAGCGCTGCGTTTTGTGAATAGCGCAGGTTGTCTTCGATGTAGGTGTTATAGACGCCTCGAGCCAGCGCCTCCTCATCGCCACCACCGGTCCAGACACGCTGACCTTTTTTACCCACGATAATCGCGGTTCCGGTGTCCTGACAGGTCGGCAAAATGCCTTTTGCCGCGATGTCAGAGTTACGCAGAAATTGCAGGGCCACATACTTGTCGTTTTCGCTGGCCTCCGGGTCGCGCAGAATATCGGCTACCTGCTGTTGATGTGCGGGACGCAGCATAAACGACGCATCATGAAAGGCCTGACGAGCCAGCAGGGTTAAAGCTTGTGGCGCGACTTTAACAATCTCCTGCCCTTCAAATTCGGCAACAGAGACATAGTCGCTGGTCAGCAGATAGTATTCGGTATCATCCTTTTTGAGGGGGAAAGGATGCTGATAATGAAAGGGTTTGTTTGACATTGTGCTCTCACTTACTGCTCGGTCTGGTTATTCTCTGGGCAGATGTTCCGTTGCCCTGCTTCCCTGCCGCAGATCCGGTTGTAGAAGGAAGGGCTGTCTGCAACCGGAATCACTCAGGGTATTAAAAGCGAGTCTCCATATCCTACACATTTTTTTAACAAAAACTGAGACAAGTACGACTTTTTACATGTGCAGGTTACTTCCCTCAGGGTTTCTTGGTTTAATAGCCGTAGAAAATTCCACATTGAAACAGGGCTTGATAATGCAAAAACTCATCAACTCAGTGCAAAACTACGCCTGGGGAAGTAAAACGGCGTTAACGGAACTCTATGGCATTGCCAACCCCACTCAGCAACCGATGGCTGAGCTGTGGATGGGTGCGCATCCGAAAAGCAGTTCGAAGGTTCTGGGCGCTGACGGACAGACGGTTGCTCTGCGCGACGTTATCGAGCACGATAAATCCGCACTGCTGGGCGATGCCGTTGCGCAGCGTTTTGGTGAGCTGCCCTTCCTGTTTAAAGTGCTCTGCGCTGCACAACCGCTTTCGATTCAGGTTCATCCTAACAAGCACAACTCTGAAATTGGATTTGCCAAAGAAAACGCCGCAGGGATCCCGATGGATGCGGCTGAGCGCAACTACAAAGATCCTAACCACAAACCGGAACTGGTTTTTGCTTTGACGCCTTTCCTGGCGATGAACGCATTCCGCGAGTTCTCTGACATTGTTGCATTGTTACAACCCGTCTCCGCCGCACATCCGGCTATTGCGCATTTCCTGGAAGAGCCGAGTGCAGAACGTCTGAGCTATCTTTTCGCCAGCTTGCTGAATATGCAGGATGAGGAGAAATCCCATGCGTTGGCGATCCTGAAATCAGCGCTGAACAGCCAGCAGGGTGAACCCTGGCAAACCATCCGTCTGATCGCCGACGTCTACCCGAACGACAGTGGGCTCTTCTCCCCGCTGCTGCTCAATGTGGTGAAACTCAATCCAGGCGAAGCTATGTTCTTATTTGCCGAAACCCCGCACGCTTACCTGCAAGGTGTGGCGCTTGAGGTGATGGCTAACTCGGACAACGTGCTGCGTGCCGGACTGACGCCAAAATATATTGATATCCCCGAACTGGTCGCCAACGTGCAGTTTGTCGCCAAGCCAGCAAACCAGTTACTGACCACGCCGGTTAAGTCTGATGGCGAACTGGATTTCCCGATCCCGGTTGACGATTTTGCGTTCTCCCTGCATGAGCTTACTACCAGTGGCGCAGATATCAGCCAGCAAAGTGCGGCCATTTTGTTCTGCATCGAAGGTGAAGCTGTACTGAGCAAAGGCGAGCAACGTCTGGTTCTGCGACCGGGTGAATCGGCCTTTATTGGCGCGAATGAATCGCCGGTTAACATCAGTGGCGCAGGTCGTTTAGCCCGGGTTTATAACAAGCTTTAGCAAGATACTGATATTTTTAACAACTCTTGCTAAGCTGTAGTAAGTTAAAGACATGTCACTCCTCCAGGCGTCTTCAAACGCCTGGTTTTATTTTATGGATATCGAAATGAAAAAATCGCTGGTAGCTGCGGGTGTGGTGGTTGCGCTGGGTATCGTCTGGACGGGCGGCGCCTGGTACACAGGTAAGAAACTTGAAACGCATCTCGCCGAGATGGTGACGCAGGCAAACGATCAGTTAAAACGTTTCTCCCCTGAGGCGGGTATTGAACTGAGTTATCAAAACTACCAGCGCGGGGTGTTCAATAGCCAACTGCAATTGGTGGTGAAACCAATAGCCGGGCAGGCAGATTCCTGGCTGAAACCGGGGCAAAGTATTGTGCTGGATGAAACGGTGGATCACGGTCCCTTCCCACTGGCCCAACTGAAGTCACTGAATCTGGTTCCGGCTATGGCCTCCGTGAAAACGACGCTAGTGAATAACGACGTTACCAAACCGCTGTTTGATATTGCCAAGGGTGAGTCGCCATTTGTCATTAACTCCCGTATCAGCTACGGCGGCGATACCCGTTCCGATCTTTCCCTTAAACCACTGAACTACGAGAAAGGCGACGAAAAAGTAGCCTTCAGCGGCGGGGAATTCCAGTTTACAGCAGACAAAGAAGGTAACGCTGTCTCGCTGACAGGCAATGCGCAAAGCGGCGTGGTCAATGCGGTCAACGAGTATGACCAGAAAGTACAAATGACTTTCAATAATCTGAAAACTGAGGGTTCCAGCAGTATTGCCAGCTTTGGTGAGCGCATCGGCGACCAGAAATTGTCACTCGAAAAACTATCGATCTCGGTCGAGGGTAAAGAGTTGGCGGTTCTTGAAGGCATGGGTATCGATGGCAAATCCGATCTGGTTAACGACGGTAAAACTGTCAACAGCCAGCTGGATTACACGCTGAACAGCCTTAAATTGCAGGGCCAGGATATGGGTAGCGGTAAGCTGACGCTGAAAGTTGCCCAGATTGACGGTGAAGCCCTGCATCAGTTCAGTCAGCAGTATAGCGCCCAAACCAAGGCGCTGATGGCGCAGATCGATGTGGTACAAAATCCTGAGCTTTATCAGCAAAAAGTCACCGAAGCTTTCTTCAATGCGCTGCCGATACTGATGAAAGGCGAGCCGGTTATCACCATTGCCCCGCTGAGCTGGAAAAATGCGAAAGGTGAAACCGCATTTAATCTGTCACTGCTGCTAAAAGATCCGACAACAAATACTGAGGAACCACAAACGCTGGCTCAGGAAGTGGATCGTTCGGTCAAATCACTGGATGCCAAGCTGACGATTCCGGTCGATATGGCGACTGAGTTCATGACGCAGATCGCCAAAATTGAAGGCTATCAGCAGGAGCAAGCGGCCGATCTTGCGAAGCAACAGGTGAATGGCCTGGCGGCAATGGGTCAGATGTTCCGTATTACAACGATGCAGGACAACGTCATCGGCTCCAGCCTGCAATACGCAAACGGACAGGTTACGTTAAACGGACAAAAAATGCCGCTGGATGAGTTTGTTGGCATGTTCGGTATGCCTTCTCTCGGCGAACCGGATGCCCCGGCTATCCCGCAACAGTAAATACGCGTGACAACAGGCCCGATAACCGTGTGTTTATCGGGCCTTTTTTATTTGGACACCACCAGACGGGCGGAAAGCGTCAGGTTACGCGAATGACCATCATCGTGCCCAATGCGCTGCAGCATGCGCTCAGCAAGGGTATATCCCATTTCACGCGCAGGCGTACAGGCCCAAATAATGGGGATATCGTCCAGTGCATTTTCCGCTACATCGGCAAATCCCGCTAAGGAGATCTGCTGTTCGAAATAGCGATCTACGCCAATTTCACCACTCTGACGCCCTGCTCTCATCAGGCCAAACCAGGCGCCAACGGCAATGGTTTCGTTGTAGCACACCACTGCGCTGATCGTTGGGTTACGACGTAACAGCGCGGTTACCTCCTCTGCGGCCTGCTTCTGGCTGGATGAACACTCCAGCACCCAGTCGCTATGAAACGGTAAACCATACTTTAGCAACGTCGTACAATAGCCGCCGACACGCTCTGCGCGAGTCAATGAGGAACTCTGCCCCCCCAACCACGCGATTCGCTGATGCCCGTGGCGGATAAGATGTTCAACCAGCAATTGCGAAGCCTGCATGTTGTCAGGTCTGACGGTGTCGACATCATCCAGGTAGCTTGCCCGAGACGCAAACACCACCGGTATCCCCTTATCGGCGGCCAGTTGTTGTAGGTCGTCGCTACTGCCGGCAGCCCCGGCGATCACCACACCATCAACCCCTTGATTTAGCAACATAGCGAAACGCTGCGCGAGCTGTTCGCCATCTTTGCCACCATGTAATAAAAAGACCATGCGCCCCTGCGTTTCTAATGCTTCCGTCAGACCCGCCGTCAACTCGGCGTAAAACGGCGTAGAAAGATCGCGCACAATCAAACCAATTACCCCGCTCTGCCCGCCACGCAGCGCCGATGCCTGGCGATTACGCACAAATCCGAGTTGCTCAATAGCGGCATTCACGCGTTCGCCTGTCGCGGATGAAATACGACCTTTTCCACTAAGCACCAATGAGACAGTACTGACCGAAACGCCCGCGGCCAGCGCAACATCATGGATGGTTATTTTTTTGGCTATAGCCATAAAAACGGAAAACTCCCTGATAACGTGACGGATAAAACGTTTTATCAATCACTTATATTTATACGCCCTATTATCGTTCGATAATGTGATTTATACCGCACTAAAATTAGGTAAAACGTTTTATCTTCTCGCCATCATTAGTCAGCTAGCTTTTACGAGGAGTCGTTTGATGACGACGAGAACCACACCAAAAATAACGTTATGGGAATTTTTCCAGCAGTTGGGCAAAACTTTTATGCTCCCCGTAGCGCTACTTTCATTTTGCGGGATCATGTTGGGGATCGGCAGCTCGTTAAGCAGCCATGATGTCTTAACACTGATCCCGGCATTGGGTAATCCGGTACTGCAGGCCATCTTTACCTGGATGAGCAAAGTAGGCTCATTTGCGTTTAGTTTCTTACCGGTGATGTTCTGTATTGCCATACCTCTCGGCCTTGCTCGCGAGAACAAAGGTGTAGCGGCATTTGCCGGTTTTGTTGGTTATGCGGTCATGAACCTTGCCGTCAACTTCTGGTTAACCGCGAAAGGTATCTTACCTACCACGGATGCCGCGATCCTGAAGGCCAACAACGTGCAGAATATCCTGGGGATCCAGTCGATCGATACTGGGATCCTCGGTGCTGTTATTGCCGGGATCATCGTCTGGATGCTGCATGAACGTTTCCACAACATTCGTCTGCCGGATGCGCTGGCTTTCTTCGGCGGCACCCGCTTTGTGCCTATCATCTCCTCGGTGGTGATGGGGCTGGTCGGGCTGGTTATTCCCCTGATCTGGCCGGTTTTCGCCATGGGCATTACCGGGCTCGGCCACATCATCAACAGCGCGGGAGAATTTGGCCCAATGCTGTTTGGTACCGGTGAACGTCTGCTGCTGCCGTTTGGTCTGCATCATATTCTGGTGGCGCTCATTCGCTTCACCGAGGCTGGCGGCACGCAAGAAGTCTGCGGTCACAGCGTGAGCGGCGCACTGACTATTTTCCAGGCCCAACTGAGCTGCCCGACAACACAAGGTTTCTCTGAAAGCGCAACCCGCTTCCTGTCGCAGGGCAAAATGCCTGCGTTCCTCGGTGGTTTACCGGGGGCAGCGCTCGCAATGTACCACTGTGCTCGCCCTGAAAATCGTCATAAAATTAAAGGGTTATTAATTTCCGGTCTTATTGCCTGTGTGATCGGCGGTACCACCGAGCCCCTTGAGTTCTTATTCCTGTTCGTTGCCCCAGTTCTGTATGTGATCCACGCCCTGCTGACCGGTCTTGGCTTCACTGTGATGGCAGTGCTTGGCGTCACCATCGGTAACACCGACGGTAACCTGATTGACTTCGTGGTGTTCGGTATCCTGCATGGACTCTCTACCAAGTGGTATCTGGTCCCTGTTGTAGCGGCGATCTGGTTCGCGGTGTACTACGTCATCTTCCGTTTCGCCATCACACGCTTCAATTTGAAGACACCGGGTCGGGACGTCGAAATTGCCAGCAATATCGAAAAAGTAATGGCTGGAGCGCCGGGTAAATCCGGTTACAACGTCCCTGCCATTCTGGCGGCACTTGGCGGTGCGGAAAACATCGTCAGCCTGGATAACTGCATTACCCGTCTGCGTTTGTCAGTGAAGGATATGTCTCTTGTGAATGTACAGGCACTGAAGGACAATCGCGCCATTGGCGTAGTGCAACTCAATCAGCATAATCTTCAGGTCGTTATTGGCCCACAGGTCCAGTCAGTGAAAGACGAGATCGCAGTTCTGATGAACACCGTACAAGCTTAAGGACAATGATATGTTTGATTTTTCAAAGGTTGTGGACAGGCATGGTACCTGGTGTACTCAGTGGGATTACGTTGCCGACCGTTTTGGTTCAGCCGACCTGCTGCCGTTCACCATCTCCGATATGGATTTTGCCACCGCACCCTGTATTCTGGAGGCGCTGACTCAGCGCCTGTCACATGGCGTGTTGGGTTACAGTCGCTGGAAAAATGATGAATTTCTTGCGGCGATTAGTCACTGGTTTCTATCGCGTCATAATACCCAAATCGATCCTCAGTCGCTGGTTTATGGCCCCTCGGTCATCTATATGGTATCGGAGCTGATCCGCCAGTGGTCTTCTGCGGGTGATGCGGTGGTGATTCATACGCCGGCGTACGACGCGTTTTACAAAGCAATTGAAGGTAATCAGCGCGTGGTGCGCGCTGTCGAACTGGAAAAACGCACTGACGGTTGGTACTGCGACATGGCCGCGCTGGAGAATGCCCTGTCTCGTCCAGAGAGCAAAATTCTTCTGCTCTGTAGCCCACAAAATCCGACGGGCAAAGTGTGGACGCGTGATGAGCTGGAAACCATGGCAGAACTGTGTCAGCGCCATGGTGTAAAAGTTATTTCCGATGAGATCCATATGGATATGGTATGGGGGGATCACCCACATATCCCGTGGAGTAATGTCGCGCGTGACAGCTGGGCGCTGCTCACTTCCGGCTCAAAAAGTTTTAATATTCCGGCACTGACCGGGGCTTACGGAATTATTGAAGACGCTCAAAGCCGTAACGATTATCTCAGCGCATTAAAAGGTCGCGATGGTCTTTCCTCACCAGCAGTGCTCGCGCTGAGCGCACATATTGCCGCCTATCATCAGGGAGCAAGCTGGCTTGATGCGCTGCGGGATTACCTTACCAGCAATTTGCATTACGTCGCCCGCGAGCTTAATGCCGCATTCCCCGAACTGAACTGGCAGGTTCCGCAATCCACCTATCTGGCATGGATTGACCTGCGTCCGCTCAACATTGATGACCACGCATTGCAGGAAGCGCTCATCCACCAGCAGAAAGTCGCCATCATGCCCGGATACACATACGGCGAAGAAGGACGCGGTTTTGTGCGCCTGAATGCCGGATGTCCAAGCTCCAAACTTGAAAAAGGCGTTCAGGGGTTGATTAACGGCATACGTTCTGTACGCTAATAAAGTTTGCGCAATGAAATTATTCATTGCGCAACATAGATTTTTATCCCGATTTTTTCTTATAATACGACGCACTTTACCTAAATACACGAGTGCGACCATGATTGATACTTCCCTCCCCTTGACCGACGTCCATCGCCACCTTGATGGTAACATCCGTGCCCAAACGATTCTGGATCTGGGTCGTCAGTTCAATTTAACGCTCCCGGCACAAACGTTGGAAACGCTGATCCCTCATGTGCAAGTGACATCCACTGAGCCAGATTTAGTGAGTTTTTTATCCAAGCTCGACTGGGGCGTGAAGGTACTGGCCTCGCTGGATGCCTGTCGCCGCGTGGCATTTGAAAATATTGAGGATGCAGCACGTAACGGTCTGCACTATGTAGAATTACGTTTTTCACCAGGCTATATGGCGATGGCGCATCAACTCCCGGTGGCAGGTGTGGTTGAAGCCGTCATCGCAGGCGTGCGCGAGGGCTGCAAGACCTTTGGCGTCGAAGCACGCTTAATTGGCATTATGAGCCGTACTTTTGGCGAAGCCGCCTGTCTGCAGGAACTGGATGCGCTGTTAGCCCACCGAGATCATATTACGGCACTGGATCTAGCCGGTGACGAACTGGGATTCCCTGGCAGTCTGTTCCTGTCCCATTTCAACCAGGCACGCGACGCCGGCTGGCATATTACCGTGCATGCGGGCGAAGCCGCGGGACCAGAAAGCATCTGGCAGGCCATTAAAGAGCTGGGCGCTGAGCGTATTGGTCACGGCGTTAAAGCCGTTGAAGATCGTGCGTTGATGGATTACCTCGCCGAGCATCGTATCGGCATCGAATCCTGCCTGACATCAAACATTCAGACCAGCACCGTTGCCTCACTAGCGAACCATCCGCTGAAAACGTTCCTTGAGCATGGCGTTATTGCCAGTTTGAATACGGACGACCCGGCTGTTCAGGGTGTGGATATTATTCACGAGTACACCATTGCCGCACCAGCTGCAGGCCTAACGCGCGAACAGATCCGCCAGGCGCAAATCAACGGTCTGGAAATGGCATTCCTGAGTAACGAAGAAAAACGAGCCTTGCGCGAAAAAGTCGGCGCAGCGTAACGGGTAAAGTGCTGAATGGCGCTAACGCTTATCCGGCCTACGTTGGTTTTCATTGTAGGCCGGATAAAATGCCTGAGCATCTCCATCCGGCATTAGTCCAATCAAGCAAGGCACAGCGTCGAACGATGTTTCGCAGATTCGATACCCAGCTCAATCAGCTCCATAATTTGGATAGCCTGTCTCGCCGGTACCGGGTTTTCACCGTTACCGTTTAGCGCATCACGAATGCCAGCATAGTACGCCGGATAGTTGCCTGGTACAGTAAGCCAGGTTTCTTCAACCTGCTCTTCGCCTTCTATTCGCGTCAAAACGCCATCGCGCATATCATAACCCCAGTCTTCCTGTGGCAGTCGCTCGCCATTTTTCAGGCGCTCTTCCTGCGGGTCAAGACCATATTTCACATAGCTGCCACGCGATCCGTGCACAATATAACGGGCCGATTCTGCGGCAGCGAGCATGGTGCCATGCAGGATCACACGACGCTGCGGATACGTCAGGATGGCATGGAAGTAATCCGTCGCCTGCGCGCCCGGACGCAACTGGGCCAGGTCTACCGTCAGGCTGACGGGCAAACCAAACAGATTAATCGCCTGATCCAAAAGATGCGGTGCTAAATCGTACCAGATACCGCTTCCCGGACCGCCCTGTTCACGCCAACGGTCACGAACCTGCGGGCGGAAACGATCGAAATGGGATTCGAAATACGCCACCTCTCCCAAAACACCATCCGCCAGCAGAGCTTTCAGCGTCAGAAAATCACTGTCCCAGCGACGGTTATGGAACACAGACAGCACGCGCCCGAGGCTGCGCGCCAGCGTATCCAGCTCACGAGCTTGTGACAGTGTCACAGTAAAAGGCTTATCAACAATCACATGTTTGCCCGCTTCCAGCGCAGCTTTCGCTAATGGAAAGTGTGTGTCATTAGGCGTGGGGATCACAATCAGGTCGATATTTGGATCGTTAAAAAGATGCTTAGGCTCAGCAACAACCGCCACCGTAGGCCAGTCTGCCTTCACTTTTGCTTCATCACTACTGGAAACTGCAGCCAGTTCCAGGCCCGGCGTGCCCACAATCAGGGGGGCATGGAAGGTTTTACTGGCATAACCATAGCCAATTAGCCCAACGCGGATGTTGTCACTCATGTTATTGCCTCTCAATTCAGGACTGACCTATTTCACACCATACCTTGCAACGTCTCAATAGTTTAATAACCTTCGCGCTACAAAGGTTGTTTTTAACTTAAGTCAAACATATGCCACTTATGCTTAACTTGCAGCGAAAAAGAGGGAGAAATCGTTCCCAACCATCTTGCTGTATTAATGAGAGATTAGTAACATTTGCAGCCTGTGTTTATGGATAAATCAAAGCAAATGTCATCAGTAATGAATCGTCTTATTGAATTAACAGGTTGGATTGTTCTCGCCGTCTCCGTGATCCTGCTGGGTGTTGCCAATCATATTGACAATTACCAGCCACCAGAGCCCGTTGCGGCAGTGCAGAAGAAATAAGCATCCGCAACCTTTTATTGCCCGGCAATTAACATTGGTAGTTGCAGGGTTTGCCGGTAAAAGATCGCTTTCTGTCAAAAAAAGTGAATTATGCCGCATCCCGTTCCGCTGCATATTGCCAGCGATCGCTATGCGCGTTACCCTTGCCGAAGACGCGCATAGCGCCTGCTTTTTCACAGGTATGAACACTCTTCTTACATTTGCACGTAAATGCGCTTTTACCTGTGCACGTTGTTTATTTTTATATTTTCTACTCCGTTGGTATTATTTTATTAATATGGATCTGCATTTATGACTGTTCAGGATTACTTATTAAAATTCCGCAAAATCAGCTCACTCGAAAGTCTGGAAAAACTTTTCGACCATTTAAACTACACGCTCACCGACGATAGCGACATGATCAATATGTACCGTGCCGCAGACCATCGCCGTGCGGAGCTTATATCCGGAGGCCGTCTGTTTGATGTTGGTCAGGTACCTAAATCAGTCTGGCATTACGTGCAATAGAGAAGAAAGTAGCGCTCAACGTTAAAAGCTTTATAATAATTGCCCCAAAATGAATGGCATGATTGATTGCGCGCGTAAAACTGGAGAAGAGATGACTACCACACCGGCACAACGTATCGGAGGCTGGCTACTTGGGCCACTGGCCTGGCTGTTAGTCGCGTTGTTGAGCGCTTCGCTGGCGTTATTACTTTATGTCACTGCGCTGGCAACACCGCAAACCTTCAAAACGCTGGGTGAGCAAAGTACAGCAAATTTGCTGTTATGGGGCGTCTCCTTTGTTACCGCGATCGCCATGTGGTATTACACACTGTGGCTGACAATTGCGTTTTTCAAACGCAGAGCCTGTGTGCCCAAGCATTACATTCTGTGGCTGCTGATCTCCGTGTTGCTGGCGATTAAAGCGTTTGCATTTTCACCCGTCCCAGACGCTTTTGCCGTGCGCCAACTGCTGTTCCCATTACTGGCCGCAGCACTGTTGGTGCCCTACTTCAAGCGATCGCAGCGCGTTAAATCGACGTTTGTGAACCCGTAATAACCCTACAGTTAACCTGTTGTCGCCTGTTGTAGATTGTCAGATAATAGGCGGCTTTTTTATTTCAGGCCGAAAAATGACTGATTACCTGCTGCTGTTTGTCGGAACTGTACTGGTCAATAACTTTGTACTGGTCAAGTTTCTGGGCCTCTGCCCGTTTATGGGCGTTTCCAAAAAACTGGAAACCGCAATGGGTATGGGCCTTGCCACGACGTTTGTCATGACACTGGCATCCATCTGCGCATGGCTGATTGATACCTGGATCCTAATCCCGCTCAATCTCATCTATCTGCGCACGCTGGCTTTTATTCTGGTTATCGCCGTCGTCGTGCAGTTT
This sequence comes from Citrobacter sp. Cf118, assembly GCF_030334095.1. Lineage (NCBI taxonomy): Bacteria > Pseudomonadati > Pseudomonadota > Gammaproteobacteria > Enterobacterales > Enterobacteriaceae > Citrobacter > Citrobacter sp. Cf118. Next base: position 347,933 of record NZ_JAOWES010000087.1, read on the forward strand.
ACCGAAATGGTTGTGCGCAAAACCAGCCCTGCGCTGTACCGCCTGCTGGGGATCTTCCTACCGCTGATCACGACTAACTGCGCAGTGTTAGGTGTGGCGCTGCTGAACATCAACCTCGGCCATAACTTTTTACAGTCGGCGCTATACGGTTTTTCCGCCGCCGTCGGCTTCTCACTGGTGATGGTACTGTTCGCCGCGATCCGCGAACGCCTCGCCGTGGCGGACGTCCCAGCGCCGTTTCGCGGGAATGCGATTGCGCTGATTACCGCTGGTTTAATGTCATTGGCCTTTATGGGCTTTAGTGGTTTGGTGAAGTTGTAATGAATGCTATCTGGATTGCCGTTGCCGCAGTGAGTGTACTGGGTCTGGCGTTCGGCGCTATTTTGGGGTACGCCTCACGACGTTTTGCCGTTGAAGATGATCCGGTCGTGGAGAAAATTGATGAAATTCTCCCGCAAAGCCAGTGTGGGCAGTGCGGCTATCCGGGCTGTCATCCTTACGCTGAAGCGATCGGCTCTCAGGGTGAAAAAATTAACCGTTGCGCCCCCGGTGGCGAAGCGGTGATGTTAAAAATTGCCGCCCTGCTGAACGTCGATCCGCAGCCTATTGATGGTGATGAACAAGACGTTACGCCGGTGCGTATGCTGGCGGTCATTGATGAAAATAACTGTATCGGGTGCACTAAGTGTATTCAGGCCTGCCCGGTCGATGCGATCGTGGGCGCGACCCGCGCCATGCACACGGTAATGAGCGATCTCTGCACTGGGTGCAACCTGTGTGTTGACCCGTGCCCGACGCAATGCATTGAATTACGCCCGGTAGCCGAGACACCCGATAGCTGGAAATGGGATTTAAACACCATCCCTGTGCGCATCATTCCCGTGGAACAACATGTTTAAGTTATTCTCTGCATTCAGAAAAAATAAAATCTGGGACTTTGATGGTGGCATTCATCCACCAGAAATGAAAACCCAGTCAAACGGAACACCGTTGCGACAGGTTCCGCTGGCACCGCGTTTTGTTATTCCGCTGAAACAACATATTGGTGCGGAGGGTGAACTGTGCGTAAACGTGGGTGACACCGTGCTGCGTGGTCAGGCATTAACCCGCGGGCGTGGCAAAATGCTTCCAGTCCATGCGCCAACATCAGGTACCGTGGTTGCCATTGCCCAGCACTCCACCGCACATCCTTCGGCACTGGCTGAGTTGAGCGTTATCATAGACGCCGATGGCGAAGACCGCTGGATTGAGCGAGACGGCTGGACCGATTACCGCTCCCACAGCCGGGAAGAGCTGATTGCGCGTATTCATCAGTTCGGCGTCGCCGGGCTGGGTGGCGCAGGTTTTCCCACCGGCGTTAAACTGCAGGGCGGCGGAGATAAAATTGAAACGCTGATCATTAACGCCGCTGAATGCGAGCCGTACATTACAGCAGATGACCGCCTGATGCAGGACTGTGCGGCGCAGGTCGTCGAAGGGATCCGCATCCTGGCGCACATTCTTCAGCCACGCGAGATCCTCCTCGGCATAGAAGATAACAAGCCGCAGGCAATATCTATGCTGCGCGCGGTGCTGGCTGATTCACACGACATCAGTTTGCGCGTGATCCCCACTAAGTACCCTTCCGGCGGGGCTAAACAGTTAACACAAATCCTGACTGGCAAGCAGGTTCCCCACGGTGGACGCTCCTCAGATATCGGCGTATTGATGCAAAACGTCGGAACCGCCTATGCAATTAAACGTGCAGTAATTGACGGTGAGCCGATCACCGAACGTGTCGTGACGCTTACCGGTGAGGCCGTCAGCCGTCCTGGCAACGTCTGGGCGCGTTTGGGCACGCCGGTTCGTCATCTGCTCAACGACGCGGGCTTCTGCCCTTCCGCCGACCAGATGGTGATTATGGGCGGACCGCTGATGGGGTTTACGTTGCCATGGCTGGAAGTCCCGGTGGTGAAGATTACCAACTGTCTTCTGGCCCCCTCTGCCAGTGAAATGGGTGAAACGCCGGAAGAGAAAGGCTGCATTCGCTGTAGCGCATGCGCCGATGCCTGTCCGGCGGATCTCCTGCCACAACAGCTTTATTGGTTCAGTAAAGGGCAACAGCACGACAAAGCAACGGCCCACAATATCGCCGACTGCATTGAATGCGGTGCCTGCGCCTGGGTATGCCCAAGCAATATTCCGTTGGTGCAGTATTTCCGCCAGGAAAAAGCCGAGATTTACGCCATTAGCCAGGAAGAAAAACGAGCCGCTGAAGCGAAAGCACGGTTTGAAGCCCGACAGGCGCGCCTTGAACGTGAAAAAGCAGCGCGTCTTGAACGCCATAAGAGCGCCGCTGCTCAACCGGCGGCCAAAGACCATGATGCCATTGCCGCCGCGCTGGCTCGCGTAAAAGAAAAACAGGCTCAGGCGCTGCAGCCGGTAGTAATTCAGGCAGGTGAAAAACCTGACAATAGCGCAGTGATTGCCGCACGCGAGGCGCGTAAGGCGCAAGCTCGTGCTTCCCGTAAGGAAAATTCGCCGCAAAGTGAAGGCAGCAGCACGGGTACAGATCCGCGTAAAGCTGCCGTCGAAGCGGCAATTGCTCGCGCCAAAGCCCGCAAGCTCGAACAGCAGGCTGTACCGGAAACAGCCGAGCCGGTTGATCCACGCAAAGCCGCCGTGGAAGCGGCCATCGCCCGCGCCAAAGCCCGCAAGCTCGAGCAGCAGGCGGTACCGGAAACAGCCGAATCGGTTGATCCGCGTAAAGCCGCCGTAGAAGCGGCCATTGCCCGCGCCAAGGCCCGCAAGCTCGAGCAGCAAGTGGTAACGGAAACAGCCGAGCCGGTTGATCCACGTAAAGCCGCCGTGGAAGCGGCCATTGCCCGCGCCAAGGCCCGCAAGCTCGAGCAGCAAGTGGTAACGGAAACAGCCGAGCCGGTTGATCCACGTAAAGCCGCCGTCGCGGCCGCTATCGCACGCGCTCAGGCAAAGAAAGCCGCACAGCAGCAGGTTGTTAACGAGGAATAAATGGTATTCAGAATAGCAAGCTCCCCTTATACCCATAACCAGCGCCAGACATCACGTATCATGATGTTGGTGTTACTTGCGGCATTGCCGGGGATCGCCGCACAGCTGTGGTTCTTCGGCTGGGGTACGTTGTTCCAGATAGTTCTGGCCGCCATCAGCGCTATCGCCGCCGAAGCGGGCGTGCTTAAACTGCGTAAACAACCCATTGTGCCGATTTTAAAAGACAACTCTGCGTTACTCACCGGGTTGCTGCTGGCCGTGAGTATTCCCCCGCTCGCCCCCTGGTGGATGGTGGTATTGGGCACGGTATTCGCGGTTATCATTGCGAAACAGCTGTATGGCGGTCTCGGTCAGAACCCGTTTAACCCTGCCATGATTGGTTACGTCGTGCTGCTAATCTCATTTCCAGTACAGATGACCAGTTGGCTGCCGCCGCACGAAATTGCGGCTACAGTGCCTGGGTTCTTTGACGCGCTGAACGTTATCCTTAGCGGCCATACCGTCAGCGGTGGGGATATGAATACACTGCGTATGGGCATTGATGGTATCAGCCAGGCAACGCCTCTCGATACCTTTAAGACATCACTGCATGCCGGGCATACCGTTGAACAGGTGATGCAATACCCGATTTACAGCGGTGTGCTGGCAGGCGCGGGCTGGCAGTGGGTTAATCTTGCCTGGCTGGCGGGTGGTATCGTTCTGTTATGGCAGGGGGCGATTCGCTGGCATATCCCGGTTAGCTTCCTGCTGTCGCTCGCCGTTTGCGCCACTCTGGGATGGTTGTTCTCACCTGAGTCACTCGCGTCTCCTCAGTTACACCTGCTTTCCGGCGCAACCATGCTGGGTGCATTTTTTATTCTTACCGACCCCGTTACGGCCTCGACAACTAACCGCGGCCGCCTGATTTTTGGCGCACTTGCGGGGTTGTTAGTATGGTTGATTCGCAGTTTTGGCGGTTATCCTGACGGTGTAGCCTTTTCTGTATTACTGGCAAATATCACGGTTCCCCTGATTGATTATTATACCCGCCCTCGCGTGTACGGACATCGCTAAGGACTCCCAATGCTGAAAACGATTCGTAAACACGGTATTACGCTGGCACTGTTTGCTGCTGGTTCAACGGGATTAACCGCGGCAATCAATCAATTAACCAAGTCCACCATTGATGAACAGGCCGCGCTGCAGCAAAAAGCACTGTTCGATCAGGTGCTACCTGGCGATCGCTACAATAATAACTTGTCTGAGAGCTGTTATCTGGTCAATGCGCAGGCATTGGGCAAAGGTACTCACCGCGTGTATATTGCCCGCCAGGACGACCGTCCCGTTGCAGCAATTCTTGAAGCTACGGCGCCAGATGGGTATTCCGGGGCGATTCAACTGCTGGTCGGTGTCGATTTTACGGGTACCGTGTTGGGTACGCGGGTAACCGAACATCATGAAACCCCGGGACTGGGCGATAAAATCGAACTGCGACTGTCCGACTGGATCACCCACTTTAGCGGCAAAACGATCGCTACGGGTAACGATGCCCACTGGGCTGTGAAAAAAGACGGCGGCGACTTTGACCAGTTTACTGGTGCAACCATTACGCCGCGGGCGGTAGTGAACGCAGTAAAACGCGCCGGTTTGTATGCGCAGACGCTACCCGCGCAGCTTCCTCAACTTAGCGCCTGTGGAGAATAAACCATGAGCGAAATTAAAGACGTTATAGTCCAGGGGTTATGGAAAAATAACTCCGCGCTTGTGCAGCTACTCGGGATGTGTCCGCTGTTGGCTGTTACCTCTACCGCCACTAACGCGCTGGGACTGGGGCTCGCGACGACGCTCGTTCTGACGCTGACCAACCTTACGATTTCGGCCCTTCGTCGCTGGACTCCGCCTGAAATCCGTATTCCAATTTATGTCATGATCATCGCCTCCGTGGTGAGTGCGGTGCAGATGCTGATCAATGCCTATGCCTTTGGCCTGTATCAGTCTCTGGGCATCTTTATCCCGCTGATTGTGACCAACTGTATTGTGGTTGGCCGCGCAGAAGCCTTCGCCGCCAAAAAAGGCCCTGCATTATCCGCACTCGATGGTTTTTCCATCGGTATGGGGGCGACCGGCGCCATGTTTGTTCTGGGCTCGCTGCGTGAAATAATTGGTAACGGTACACTGTTTGATGGCGCAGACGGTTTGTTGGGTAGCTGGGCCAAAGTATTGCGCGTTGAGATCTTCCATACTGATACGCCGTTTCTGCTGGCCATGCTGCCACCAGGCGCGTTTATTGGTCTGGGCTTGATGCTGGCAGTTAAGTATCTGATTGATGAGAGAATGAAGAAACGTCGTGCCGAAGCGGCTGTCGCAGATAGTCCGGCTGGTGAAACAGGGAATGTCTCATGAACAAAGCAAAACGTCTGGAAATACTGACTCGCCTGCGGGATAACAACCCGCATCCGACAACCGAGCTTAATTTTACATCGCCGTTTGAACTGCTGATTTCGGTCTTGCTATCCGCTCAGGCCACCGATGTCAGCGTCAATAAAGCGACGGCTAAACTATACCCCGTCGCCAATACGCCTGCTGCGATGCTGGAGCTCGGAGTTGAAGGTGTTAAGTCCTACATCAAGACAATCGGTTTGTTTAACAGCAAAGCGGAAAACGTAATTAAAACCTGCCGCATTCTGCTGGAACAACATAATGGTGAAGTGCCTGAAGACCGTGCTGCGTTAGAAGCTCTCCCCGGCGTTGGGCGAAAGACAGCAAATGTGGTGTTAAATACCGCCTTTGGCTGGCCCACTATTGCCGTAGATACCCACATTTTCCGGGTATGTAACCGGACACAATTCGCCCCAGGTAAAAACGTCGAGCAGGTAGAAGAGAAGCTACTGAAAGTCGTACCCAGTGAATTTAAAGTCGATTGCCACCACTGGTTGATTCTTCATGGCCGCTACACCTGCATCGCCAGAAAGCCACGTTGTGGTTCCTGTATCATCGAAGATCTCTGCGAATTCAAAGAGAAAGTCGATATCTAATGCTGCCGGGGCATCCTCTTTGCCCCATACATAACGTTTAGTTATGCACTCCCCAATGTTTCTTTTCCCGACAATGATGCCATTCAATTGCTCAAATCTAATGCAATATTCTTGTTAATTAACACCTGAGCAGGTTAATCGTTTTTTTAGCAAAAGAAATTTCTATCTATACGTGATCCAGATCATCCAGCCAACACAATGTTAATAAGTTTTTATTTTTTAGTTAAGGTGACAATTAGATGACCTAACTGCACAGTTTATAAACAAAACATTACACTGCCTATTTTTCAGATAATGGCCTATATCACTGGATTCAACCTTAATTAGCAGAACATATCGCCACATTGCTGTTTTAGCGGTGATTAAACAGTGTAAAAATCTGCCATTTTACAAATGAAGAAATTTAACGCTAGATAACATTTCGCAGCCCCGACGATTTCACCAGCCATGATATATGTAACAGATTATTACAAACCACTTGTCTGAATGGTCAAGATAGTGAACATTACTTGCCGTTTCCCCTCCCACTATAACAATCGGACGGATGAACTTGACTCATCACGTACCTGAACACCCCCGTTGATATGGGATGTAAAAAAAGAGGTAAAAGTGTCTACTGCAAACAATAAACCAACAGAAAGCGTAAGTTTAAACGCCTTCAAACAACCAAAAGCGTTCTATCTCATTTTCTCTATTGAGCTGTGGGAACGTTTTGGTTATTACGGCCTGCAAGGGATTATGGCCGTCTACCTGGTTAAACAGCTGGGTATGTCAGAAGCGGATTCCATCACCCTTTTCTCGTCCTTTAGCGCCCTGGTGTACGGTCTGGTTGCCATTGGCGGCTGGTTAGGTGATAAAGTTCTGGGAACAAAACGTGTCATTATGCTGGGTGCCGTTGTCCTGGCCATCGGTTATGCGTTGGTAGCATGGTCCGGTCACGATGCGGGTATCGTTTATATGGGCATGGCGGCTATCGCGGTCGGTAACGGCCTGTTTAAAGCAAACCCATCCTCCCTGCTCTCTACCTGCTATGCCAAAGATGACCCGCGTCTTGATGGTGCATTTACCATGTACTACATGTCCGTCAACATCGGTTCATTCTTCTCTATGCTGGCAACGCCATGGTTAGCTGCGCGTTACGGCTGGAGCACTGCGTTCGCGCTGAGCGTCGTGGGTATGCTGATTACCGTTGTTAACTTCGCATTCTGTCAGCGCTGGGTTAAACAATACGGTTCTAAACCTGACTTTGAACCAATCAACTTCCGTAACCTGCTGCTGACTATCGTTGGCGTTGTGGTTCTGATCGCGATTGCGACCTGGCTGCTTCACAACCAGCAGATCGCACGTATGGTTCTGGGTGTAATTGCTATCGGTATCGTGTTTATCTTCGGTAAAGAAGCCTTCACCATGAAAGGCGCTGCACGTCGTAAAATGATCGTCGCCTTCATTCTGATGCTGGAAGCGATTATCTTCTTCGTGCTGTACAGCCAGATGCCGACCTCACTGAACTTCTTTGCGATTCGTAACGTTGAGCACTCTATTCTTGGCATTGCTTTCGAACCTGAACAGTACCAGGCGCTGAACCCCTTCTGGATCATCATTGGTAGCCCAATCCTCGCCGCTATCTATAACAAGATGGGCGATACCCTGCCGATGCCGACCAAGTTTGCGATTGGTATGGTGCTGTGTTCCGGTGCATTCCTGATCCTGCCGCTGGGCGCGAAATTCGCTACCGATGCGGGCATCGTTTCCGTTAACTGGCTGATTATCTGCTATGGCCTGCAAAGTATCGGTGAGCTGATGATCTCCGGTCTGGGTCTGGCAATGGTGGCACAGCTGGTTCCGCAACGCCTGATGGGCTTCATCATGGGTAGCTGGTTCCTGACCACTGCCGGTGCAAACATCATCGGTGGCTACGTCGCTAACATGATGGCTGTACCAGAGAATGTGACTGACCCGCTGATGTCCCTTGAAGTCTACGGTCGTGTGTTCCTGCAGATTGGTGTTGCGACGGCTGTTATCGCTGTTCTGATGCTGCTGACGGCTCCGAAACTGAACCGTATGACTCAGGATGACGAAGCCGATGAGAAAGCCGCTAAGGCCGCGACAGCGTAATTCTCAGGGAAACTCATTTTCAGGCCGCTAACTGTTGTTAGCGGCTTTTTTTTTGCATGAGGTAGCACTACCATACGATATACCTCAGCCAAAAGGAGTTACCGATGAAACTGTTCTACAAACCGGGCGCTTGTTCTCTTGCTTCCCACATCACACTTCGTGAGAGCGGTAAAGATTTCACGCTGGATGGTGTTGATCTGATGAAGAAACGTCTGGAAAATGGCGATGATTTTTTCGCGGTAAACCCAAAAGGGCAAGTTCCCGCACTGCTGCTGGATGACGGTACGCTACTTACCGAAGGTGTCGCCATCATGCAATACCTGGCGGACAGCGTGCCAGACCGTCAGCTCCTTGCCCCTACCAGCAGCCTCTCCCGTTACAAAACCATCGAATGGCTTAACTACATTGCGACAGAATTGCATAAAGGCTTTACGCCACTTTTCCGTCCCGATACGCCGGAAGACTTCAAGCCAACCGTTCGCGCGCTGCTGGAGAAAAAAATGCAGTATGTGAACGACTCGCTAAAAGATAACCAATGGATCTGCGGCCCGCGCTTCAGCATCGCCGATGCCTACCTGTTTACCGTACTGCGTTGGGCCTATGCGGTTAAGCTGAATATGGCAGGATTAAGCCATATTGACGCGTATATGGCGCGCATGGCTGAACGCCCGGCGGTTGCCGCGGCGCTTAAAGCAGAAGGGTTAAATTAATTGTTGTTGCCGGGTGGTGCTTGCGCTTGCCCGGCCTACAGCTAAAAATATGCCCGATAAGCGTGAACGCCATCGGGCATTGATTACAGCTGCGTTGCGCTGAAGTAGTGCTCAGGCTTCGCGATGCGATCCTGCGCGGCCACCACCTGCAGCTCATACTCGTGCATCTCTTTAGTGGCGATCATCACTTCGTACACTGCCGCAGTCACATGCTCAAGCGCCTGCTGTAAAGACGCGCCCTGCAACAGTTTCACCAGCAACAAGCCACTGGTAACATCACCCACACCAACCGGTTGACGTGCGCCAAAATCGACCAGCGGGCGACTGATATGCCACGCCTGTTCAGCGGTGACCAACAGCATCTCGAAACGGTCGGTGCTAATACCTGCGCGTGCCAGATGCTTCACCAGTACAATTTCGGGTCCCTGAGCGATCAGTTCACGCGCCGCCGCAACAGCCTCATCAACATTGTTCACCGCATGCTCACACAGAATTTCGAGCTCAACCAAATTCGGGGCAATAATGTCACTAGCTGGAAGCGCATGACGAACATGAAATTCCGCCACACCCGGAGCTACGATACATCCCTTTTCAGGGTGTCCCATCACCGGATCGCAAAAGTATTTTGCCTGCGGGTTGGCCGCTTTTACTTTACGTACAATACCCAGAATATGCTCGCCCTGTTCAGCTGAGCCAAGATAGCCGCTCAGTACTGCGTCACAGGTCTGGAGTTTATCAATATCAGCAATGCCCTGGACAATTTCAGTCAGGTGGCTCGGCGGCATAACACAACCGGTCCATTTGCCATACTGCGTGTGGTTTGAAAACTGGACGGTATTCAACGGCCAGACGTTTGCGCCAAGACGACGCATCGGAAATTCTGCTGCACTGTTGCCCGCATGGCCAAAAACAACGTGGGACTGGATGGCGAGGATATTCTTCATTTTACTTACCACAACCCTGAAAAAATAAAGGGGCGTAGTTTCCCACGCCCCTGCTAACGCAATCTTACTTCCAGCAAATCAGACAATAGTTCTTCTTGCCACGGCGCAGTAAGGTATAGCGCCCGAACAGGATATCACTCTCCTGGAAGAAATATTCCGGATCGGACTGCTTCTCACCGTTGATGGTCACCGCGTTAGACGCAATGGTCTTACGGGCCTGACCGCGAGAAGGTTGCAGCTCGGAGTCTACCAGCGCCTGCATCAAATCGGCACCTTTGTCCATCTCGATCATCGGCACGCCATCCTGCGCCAACTGTTCGAAATCTGCTTCACTCAAATCGCTGAGATTGCCATTGAACAAGCTTTCGGTAATGCGTTTTGCCGCGACCAGACCTTCTTCACCGTGAACCAGACGCGTAACCTGTTCGGCCAGAACATACTGGGCACGCGGCGCTTTACCGCTGTTTTTATCTTCTTCTTCCAGCGCATTGATCTCTTCAATATCCATGAAAGTGAAGAATTTCAGGAAGCGATAAACGTCCGCATCGGCGGTGTTGATCCAGAACTGGTAGAATTTGTACGGACTGGTTTTCTTCGGATCCAGCCACACTGCGCCGCCTTCCGTCTTACCGAATTTGGTGCCATCAGCTTTAGTAATCAGTGGTACGGTCAGACCAAACACCTGATTCTGGTGCAGACGACGGGTCAAATCGATACCCGAAGTAATGTTACCCCACTGGTCAGAACCACCAATCTGCAGTGCCACGCCGTGCAGCTTATTCAGGCAGGCAAAGTCATAACCCTGCAGCAGGTTGTAAGAAAACTCGGTAAAGGAGATCCCCTGATCGTCACGGTTCAGACGCTGCTTAACCGCTTCTTTGTTGATCATCTGGTTAACGGAGAAGTGTTTGCCGATATCACGCAGGAAAGTCAGTACGTTCATACCGCCAAACCAGTCGTAGTTGTTCGCAGCAATCGCCGAGTTGTCGCCACAGTCGAAATCGAGGAACGGTGCAACCTGTTTGCGGATTTTATCCACCCACTCCTGCACAGTGTCTTCGGTATTCAGTTTACGCTCGGCGGCTTTAAAGCTCGGGTCACCAATCAGACCGGTTGCGCCACCTACCAGTGCGACAGGCTTATGGCCTGCCTGCTGGAAGCGTTTCAGGCATAACAATGGAACCAGATGCCCCAAATGCAAGCTGTCAGCGGTAGGATCGAAGCCGCAATAGAGCGCGATCGGGCCTTGCGCCAGTCGCTCTGCTAACGCTTCCTCGTCCGTCACCTGGGCCACCAGCCCCCGCTCTTGCAATTGTTTAATCAAGTTACTGCTTGCCATCAAAATCTCCATGTATAAAACGACTGCACCTTTGCCGGTACACGACTTTTCGCCTGATGCGAAAGAAACATAGAATAAAGCGCCGGATTGATCAGCACCAGCGCTTAAAACAAGAAATTTGCATCTTTAGGGGGCCAGGCGATCAATTTTCCACGCGTTATCTTCGCGTTGGTATAAAAAACGATCGTGTAAGCGGTTTTCACCACCTTGCCAGAACTCCATTTGCTCAATACTCACGCGAAAGCCGCCCCAGAAACTTGGCAGCGGAACTTCTCCTTGCTGAAACTTCTGCTTCAACTCGAGAAATTTACTTTCAAGAATACCACGAGCTGAGATCCGGCTGGATTGCTTAGAGACCCAGGCGCCAATCTGGCTATCGCGTGGGCGACTGTGGAAGTATTTCACTACTTCTAACGTGGAGAGACGCTCAGCCTTGCCGATCACCATCACCTGCCGTTCCAGCGTATGCCAGGGAAATAAAAGGCTGATGCGTGGATTTTTCTCGATCTGATGCGCCTTACGGCTGCCAAGGTTGGTATAGAACACCAGCCCTTTGTCATCATAATGTTTGAGTAACACGATACGCTGATACGGCTGGCCATTTTCATCGACGGTCGCAACGACCATCGCGGTGGGATCGGCCAGTTTGGCGTCACAGGCTTGCCCCAGCCAGCGCTCAAACAGCGCAAGGGGTTCGGCGGGAAGATCGCGGCGGCGAAGACCGCCTTTCGTGTATTCACGGCGCAGATGCGCGATTTGCTGCAATTCGTCGTTATCAGACATGATGTTGGGCTACGGATTGTCAGTGGGTGACGCTATTGTGCGCCGCCCAGGTGAAAATCTCAACGCTTCGGGTTCTGTAACTGACAGTTATTTAGCACAATTCTGTCTCGTTTATAGACCGTTGCCTCGTCGCCTTTAGACCAGAAAACGTAGATCCCATCGGTATAGCGCGCACCTGATGCCGACACGCCCTGTTTGAGGTTCAATAGCTGATTATCATAAACAAAGCTTGCCGTCTGGCGGGTATTGTTCAGCTTGACGGTAAGCGGTTTTTCGTCGCAGCGGTATTCGAGCGTATCCGTTTGCATACGCTCAACAAATTGGTTGTATACGCTACACCCGCTAAGCAGTACCGGCAGACACACTAACAATAGTTTTTTCATAGCCATATCCTGAAGACTTTCCTGGTCCCGGAGGGTAATGGAACCCTCCCTAATATCCCTAGTTTACCGGCATACAGTGCTGAATAATTTCAGTTAACTCTGAGTTCGTGGATTAGCAGGATAAATAGCCCCTAAAACGCTCGGCTCTGATGCGCCAGTCACGGAAGGCAGATTTCCAGGTAATCCGGCCAGTGTCCGCCACGCCAGCCAGGCAAAGGCTAACGCTTCCATATCATCGCCGCTGATCCCGGCTTCATCCGTTGAGGTGACCTCTGTTCCCGGCAATAGTGCCGCCAGACGCATCATCAGCAGCGGATTACGGCTTCCTCCACCGCAGACCATGAGCCGTTCACAGCCGCCACTTAGCAAGACCTGCTCTGAAATGGTCACCGCGGTCAGTTCGGCAAGCGTCGCCTGCACATCCCGTGGACTAATCCCCGGGAACTGCACCAGATGACGTTCTATCCAGCCATAATTGAAATACTCACGACCAGTGCTTTTCGGCGCAGGCGCGGAGAAATAAGGGTCGTTAAGCATATTTTGCAGTAACGGCAGGATAACCCTTCCCGAAATGGCCCACTGCGCATCTTTGTCGTAAGGTTGACCGCATTGCCGCCAGATCCAGGCATCCATCAGCATATTGCCCGGCCCGGTGTCGTATCCGCGAACGGGTTGTTGCGGAATAAGCAGAGACAGATTGGCAATCCCGCCGATGTTTAACACCATCCGCCGTTCCGTTGGATGTGCCAGCAGTGCCTGATGAAACGCGGGAACGAGCGGAGCACCCTGCCCGCCAAGGGCGATATCACGTCGACGAAAATCGCCGACTACGGTTATCCCTGTACGCGCAACAATCTGGTTGTTATCGCCAATTTGCAGCGTGTGTGGCGCAGCACCGTTAGGTTCATGCCACACGGTTTGCCCGTGGCAACCAATCGCAACGATATCCTGCGGTTTCAATTTTTCTTGCGCCAATAACGCATTCACTGCCTCAGCAAATAAATAACCGAGTTGTGCGTCCAACTGACCAAACTGAGAAAGTGTAAGCTGCTGCCCCTGGCAGATATCCAGAATCGCTTGTTTAACATGAATGGGGATGGGCCAGGTCAGACTCGCCTGCTGCGCAACCATCGTTTCATCTATTGTCGCCAGCACAACATCGACGCCATCAAGGCTGGTTCCAGACATTACACCGATAAAACGGCCCGATTTCATAGGTCATCCTTTTAAGCAAATTAGCCTTGACACTCAACCATAAAGTGTCGACTAATGCCATGCTTGCTTAATGATTTTTGGTGGCTAATCATTACAATGATCGTTTAATTACATCAATTACATGAATGATTCGTTTATACTCGGTTGATCCGATTTCGGTTAAGATTTTCATATTGTTCCAGTAGAACATGTGACCTTAGGCTCACAAATGCCATATAATTTAACCATGAAGGGTGCTTTATTAGCGTTTCGTGGTGACAAAGGAGATTTGTAAATGATTAAACGTGTGCTGATTGTTTCATTAATGGGCGTATCTTTAGCGGGTTGCGTTAACAATGATAGCCTTTCAGGTGACGTGTATACCGCATCCGAAGCGAAACAAGTTCAGAACGTTACCTACGGTACGATTGTTCATGTTCGTCCGGTGCAAATCCAGGGTGGCGATGACGCAAACGTGATTGGTGCTATTGGTGGTGCGGTACTCGGCGGGTTCCTCGGTAACACCGTCGGCGGTGGTACGGGTCGTTCATTAGCGACGGCTGCAGGCGCAGTTGCCGGTGGCGTAGCGGGTCAAGGCGTACAAGGTGCGATGAATAAAACCCAGGGTGTGGAACTGGAAATCCGTAAGGATGATGGTAATACCATCATGGTGGTTCAGAAACAGGGTGCGACCAAGTTTTCAGCCGGCCAGCGCGTTGTTATGGCTAACAACGGCAGCCAGGTTACCGTGTCTCCACGCTAATCAAATTCACGTGTGGTCAGACCCTGGCCACACGTCATTTTTTGCTTCAGCCCTGTGACTGCAGCTCAATAATATTGTGTTCCAGCCTGGCGACCAGTTTAATCAGCAGATCAATTTCCTCAGCTGAAATCCCTTCCAAAATTTCTCCACGCGTCTTGTTGATAACCGCTTCCATATCAGCGATCAGCGGCTCTGCTTTTTCTGTCAGTTTAATTCTCTTTGCCCGGCGATCGCTGGCGCAAGTCTGTCGTGAAATGAGTCCCTTTTCCTCTAACTGGTCAAGCGTACGTACCAACGAAGGCTGCTCGATGCCAATCGCTTTAGCCAACTGAATCTGCGATTGATCCGGCGGCAACTGATGAATGTTGTGCAGCGTAACCCAATGCGTCTGCGTCAACTCCAGAGGTTTCAGGCGATGGTCAATCAGAGCACGCCAAATGCGCACCAACCGTGCCAGATCAGAACCTAATGGCGATTCCAATTTCATCTCCTTATAATTAGCTTGCTAAGTTATTGTACTGATTTTAGAATAGTGTGCAGCATTTGTATTCCCAAAACAAATGTATTGCCAAATTTGCTTACCGGCTGACATTTTTTCAGACATTATGCGTTACGGAGACTCATTGTCTCTTTTTTGCTAAACCTATAGCAATGCTCTCTTCCGCCAAGGATTTTGCCCGTGAAGTTTATGTTTAATGCAACAGGATTGCCCCTACAAGATTTAATGATCGGCGCATCTATCTACTTCCCTCCTGTTTTCAAGGCGATTGTAGCAGGATTTATTCTCTGGCTGGTTGTTCATCGCCTACTGCGCGACTGGATTTACTCTGGCGAAATCTGGCATCCCTTGTTAATGGATCTGTCACTCTTTACGCTTTGCGTATGTCTGGCCTTTGTTATGCTGATAGCGTGGTGATTATGTCGCTTAAAACCGTTAAATACTTCTCCACTATTATAGTCGCTGCAATCGCAGTTTTCGCCGGGTGGTGGATGTGGAATTACTATATGCAATCGCCCTGGACACGTGATGGCAAAGTGCGAGCTGAGCAGGTCAGCATTACGCCACAGGTGTCAGGTAGCATTAGCGAACTCTATATAAAAGATAACCAGTTTGTGAATAAAGGCGATGTCCTTTTTATTATCGACAAGACGCCATTTCACATTGCTGAACTGAATGCGCAAGCGCAACTTGCAAAAGCGCAGTCTGACCTGGCGAAAGCCAGTAACGAAGCCAACCGCCGCCGTCATTTATCGCAAAATTACATCTCAGCCGAGGATCTGGATACCGCAAATCTCAACGTGAAAGCCATGCAGGCGAGTGTTGAAGCAGCAGAGGCCAGTCTGCGCCAGGCACAGTGGCAATTGACGCAAACGGTGGTCAAAGCCCCCGTAGCGGGCTGGGTCACCAATCTTTCAACCCGTACCGGAGACTACGCTTCAACCGGGAAGCCTCTGTTTGCTCTCGTCGACAGTCACTCTTTTTATGTGATGGGGTATTTTGAAGAAACTAAGTTGCGCCACATTCGCGAAGGTGCACCTGCCCTCATCACGCTCTACAGCGGCAATATAAAGTTACAGGGTCACGTTTCCAGTATTGGTCGTGCTATCTATGATCAAAGTGTGGAAAGTGATTCCGGCCTGATTCCAGATATCAAGCCCAACGTGCCGTGGGTGCGTCTGGCGCAGCGTATCCCGGTACGCATCGAATTCGACGCCCTGCCGCGGGATGTCACGCTGGTATCAGGTACAACCTGCAGTGTATCCATCGGCCAGCGTAAATGAAACTACCTCGCCTGACACCTGGCAATTTGCCGTGGTTTAAAGCCACGGCGGCACAGTGGCGTTATGCGCTGCGTAACACCATTGCGATGTGTCTGGCGTTAACTTTTGCTTATTATCTGAATCTGGACGAACCCTATTGGGCGATGACCTCAGCGGCGGTGGTCAGTTTTCCCACCGTTGGCGGGGTTATCAGCAAAAGTCTGGGTCGCGTGGCAGGTAGCTTACTGGGTGCCACCGCCGCATTGATTATTGCCGGTCATACCCTTAATGAGCCGTGGTTATTCTTGCTGAGCATGTCGGTGTGGATCGGTTTTTGTACCTGGGCCTGTGCGCATTTCACCAATAACGTTGCCTACGCCTTTCAACTGGCGGGTTATACGGCGGCGATCATTGCGTTTCCCATGGTCAATACCGTGGAAATTACGCAGTTATGGGATATCGCGCAGGCACGCGTGTGTGAAGTCATCGTCGGTATCTTGTGTGGCGGTGTGATGATGATGATCCTGCCCAGCACCTCCGATGGCATCACGTTACTGACTGCATTGAAAAACATGCATTCACGTTTACTGGAACATGCCAGCCTACTCTGGCAACCAGAAACCACGGACGCCATTCGCACAGCCCATGAAGGTGTTATCGGTCAGATTCTTACCATGAACCTGCTGCGTATTCAGGCGTTCTGGAGCCACTACCGTTTTCGCCGACAAAATGCTTTGCTCAATTCGCTGTTGCATCAGCAGTTAAGGATGACCAGTGTGATTTCCAGTCTGCGCAGGATGCTGCTGAACTGGCCTAATCCCCCGTCCAATACCCGGGAAATTATCGAACAGTTGCTCAGCGAACTGATAAAATCCAATGCTAATAGCTACACCGTTGCACGTATTATTGCCCCACTGCGACCCGTCGATGCACGCGACTATCGACACGTCGCCTTCTGGCAACGACTGCGTTATTTTTGTCGGCTCTATCTGCGCAGCAGTCATTATCTGCATTTACTGGAAAATGGCGTTACCGCCGAGCGTATTAATATCGTCCGCACGCCGGGGCTTGCCCGTCATACCGATAATGCGGAAGCTATCTGGAGCGGGTTACGTACGTTCTGCACTTTGATGCTTATCGGCGCATGGAGCATTGGCGCACAATGGGAATCAGGCTCTGGCGCACTCACGCTCGCCGCCATCAGCAGCGTGCTGTATTCCGCCGTTGCCACGCCGTTCAAGTCGCTTTCTTTGCTGATGCGCACACTGGTTCTGCTGTCGCTGTTTAGCTTTGTGGTTAAGTTTGGCCTAATGGTCCAAATTTCCGACCTCTGGCAATTCATTCTTTTTCTCTTCCCGCTACTCGCCACCATGCAACTGTTGAAGCTGCAAATGCCAGCCCTGGCAGGTCTTTGGGGGCAACTGATTGTATTTATGGGTTCGTTTATCGCGGTGACCAATCCGCCGGTATATGATTTTGCTGATTTCCTGAATGACAATATGGCGAAAATCACTGGTGTGGCGCTGTCATGGCTGGCCTTCGCCATTCTGCGGCCCGGATCGGATGCCCGGAAAAGTCGCCGTCATATTCGCGCCCTGCGCCGGGATTTTGTCGATCAGCTCAGCCGACACCCATCACTCAGTGAAAACGAATTTGAATCGCTGACCTATCATCACGTCAGCCAGCTCAGCAGCAGTCAGGACGCGCTGGCGCGACGCTGGTTATTACGTTGGGGGGTCGTATTGCTGAACTGCTCGCACGTGGTGTGGCAACTGCGCACCTGGGAGGCGCGTTCGGATCCGCTGGCTCGCGTCAGGGACGTGTGTATCTCTCTGCTGCGCGATGTAATGAGCGAACGTGGCGTCCAGCAACGACCACTGAATGCCACGCTGAGTGAGCTACAACGCATCTGCGATACGCTTGCCCACCATCATCAACCTGCTGCACAGGAGTTATCGGCATTGGTCTGGCGGCTACACTGCTCGCTTTCACAACTCGAACAGGCGCCACCGCCGGGCACTCTCAGTAGTTGATTATTTGATAACACCACAGGCGTAGCGCGCTCCGCCACCGCCAAGCGGTTTCGGTTGATCGGACATATTATCGCCGCCCACATGGATCATCAGCGCTTTGCCTTTAACCTCATCGAGCGTTTTGAGGCGCGGCGCAATGATCGGTGTTGTGGCGTTTCCGTCGTTATTCACCACCAGCAGCGGCAGGTCACCCATATGACCTGCGCCTTCCGGGCCTTCGTGTTTGCCGGTTTGGTGCGGATCATAATGGCCTCCAGCCGATTCCGCGGCTGAGGCTTTCCCTTCTTTAATCGCCGGTTGGCAGCTGCCGTTCATATGCACATGGAAACCATGTTCTCCCGGCGGCAACGCTTTCAGATCGGGCGAAAACTCCAGCCCCTTTGCGGTTTCAGCAATAGTGACCGTACCAATCGCCTGGCCAACGCCTTGCGACGTGACCAGATTCATCGTCACTTTTTCTTCAATGGCAGCCTGCGCACCTGCACAGGCGAGTAGAGTGATGATGGCCAAACTCAAACGCTTCATAAGACCTCCGTCCAAAAGGTGTCTGATTGTTAAGTGTAAACCAGTGACACAATTTTGAACGGTGATGCACCAAAAACACGATTAAGGTACGTCGTAACCCAGTGCAGCTTTACGAATGCGGAACCATTGCTGGCGAGACATGTTCAGCGTCTCAGACTCAATGGCGGCGCGTACGCGCTCTATTTTTCCTGAGCCAATAATCGGCAGCGGCTGAGACGGCAAACGTAAAATCCAGGCGTACACCACCTGCTCAATAGACTGCGCGTTTAACTCTTCTGCGATCGCGGCAAGTTCATTTCGTAATGGCTGGAACGCATCGTCATTAAACAAGCGACCGCCGCCGAGGCAGGACCAGGCCATTGGACGAATACGCAACTGCTGCAGTTGATCTAAAGTGCCATCCAGCAGGAGCGGCTGATGTACCGGAGAGATTTCAACCTGGTTGGTCGCCAGCGTAAACGGCAGACGCGATTGCAACAATGAGAACTGTGCCGGGGTGAAATTAGAGACACCAAAGTGACGCACTTTGCCACTGTGGTGCAATTTTTTGAAAGCGTCGGCGACATCGTCAGCATCCATAAGCGGATCGGGACGGTGGATGAGCAACAGATCAATATGATCGGTCGCCAGCAACTTCAGCGATTCTTCCGCACTGGCAATAATATGCGCGCTGTCGGTGATGTAATGGCCCAGCGCATTTTCTGCGCGCGCCGTCGTCGCGATCCCGCATTTGGTCACAATCTGCATTTTTTCACGCAAATGCGGAGCCAGTTTCATTGCCTCACCAAACGCCGCTTCACACTGGTATCCACCGTAGATATCTGCGTGATCGACGGTGGTCACGCCCAGATCCAGATGCTCTTCAATAAAGCTGACTAGCTGGCGCGCGGACATATTCCAGTCCATCAGGCGCCAGTACCCCATCACAAAGCGAGAAAATTCCGGGCCTTGCGGCGCAATAGTAATACGCTGAACCATAGCAGCTTCCTTTTAAGTGAATGTGCCTCGAGTATACGCAATTACGCTTTTAAAAGAGTGAAGGTTGTTGCGGTTCTTCCGAAGGGTTGGCTTTGTTCGCTCGTAATTTACGCATCAGGCGCTGACGACAAAGCCGTAGCACTTCCTGCTTTTGGGCATCGCTCATCTTTTGCCAGTTAAAACGTTCATCCCGACTGCGAAAACAGCCACGGCAAAATCCGCGTTCGTCAGACTGACATATTCCACGGCATGGGCTCTGGACGGGGAAAAACTCCAGCTGTTCGGCCACATCCCCTCCTTTAGTAAGATTGATATACTTATTGAAGACGTTAACTGAATTTCTCGCAAGCGCTATTGCATTAGACCGACTGGTCTATTACACTCCTTTTCATGAACAAAATCACTGAACACGATACACGCGAACATCTGCTGGCGACTGGCGAACTGCTTTGTATGCAGCGCGGCTTCACCGGCATGGGTTTAAGCGAACTACTGAAAACCGCTGAAGTGCCCAAAGGTTCGTTTTATCATTATTTTCGCTCTAAAGAAGCGTTCGGTGTCGCGATGCTGGAACGCCACTATGCGGCCTATCATCAGCGACTGGCTACGCACTTTGATACGGGTGCGGGAAACTACCGCGACCGCATTCTGGCCTACTATCAGGAAACCCTGAACCAGTTTAGCCAGCACGGCATTATTAGCGGCTGTTTAACTGTAAAACTGTCTGCCGAAGTGTGCGATCTGTCAGAAGATATGCGCACAGCGATGGATAAAGGCGCGCGGCACATTATTGTGCTGTTAGCGCAGGCACTGGAGAAAGGTCAGGCCAGCCATTGTCTGTCCTTTGTTGGCGAGCCGTTACAGCAGGCGCAAGTACTGTATGCGCTGTGGCTTGGCGCCAACCTGCAGGCCAAGATTTCTCGTAGCGCTACTCCGCTGGAAAATGCGCTGGCGCACGTTAAAAACATCATCACAACGCCTGCCGTTTAACAGGCGTTTTTATTTCCTTTATTACTAGACGACCGGTCTATTCAGGAGTACCACATGTCATCTGAAAAACTGTTTTCCCCACTGAAAGTGGGTGCCATTACGGCAGCAAACCGCGTATTCATGGCGCCACTGACGCGTCTGCGCAGTATTGAGCCTGGCGACATCCCTACTCCGCTGATGGCCGAGTATTACCGTCAACGCGCCAGCGCGGGTCTTATTATCAGCGAAGCGACGCAGATTTCCGCACAGGCGAAAGGCTATGCCGGAGCACCCGGCTTACACAGCGAAGCGCAAATTGCCGCATGGAAGAAAATCACCGCTGCCGTACACGCTGAGCAAGGTCATATTGCTGTCCAGTTGTGGCACACCGGACGCATCTCTCACGCGAGTCTGCAACCAAATGGTCAAGCTCCAGTTGCACCTTCCGCGATTAGTGCTGGAACCCGCACCTCGCTGCGCGATGAAAACGGTCTGGCAACGCGTGCCGATACCTCAATGCCACGTGCGCTGGAAACCGAAGAGATTCCGGGCATCGTTAATGACTTCCGTCAGGCGATAGCCAACGCGCGCGAAGCGGGTTTCGACATGGTTGAACTGCACTCTGCCCACGGCTACCTGCTGCACCAGTTCCTGTCGCCAACCTCTAATCAGCGTACCGATCAATACGGCGGTAGCGTCGAAAATCGTGCGCGTCTTGTGCTGGAAGTGGTTGATGCCGGTATTAAAGAATGGGGTGCCGATCGTATTGGTATTCGCGTCTCCCCGATTGGCTCATTCCAGAACGTTGACAACGGTCCGAACGAAGAAGCCGATGCGCTGTATCTGATTGAACAATTGGGCAAGCGTGGAATCGCTTACCTGCACATGTCTGAGCCGGATTGGGCCGGTGGTGAGCCGTATTCCGATGCGTTCCGCGAAAAAGTTCGCGCGCGCTTCCACGGTCCTATCATTGGTGCTGGTGCCTACACCCCTGAAAAGGCAGAAGCGCTGATCGAGAAAGGTCTGATCGACGCCGTTGCTTTTGGTCGCGCCTATATTGCTAACCCGGATCTGGTGGCGCGTCTGCAACGCAAAGCGGAACTGAATCCGCAACGTGCCGAGAGCTTCTACGGCGGCGGCGCGGAAGGTTACACCGACTATCCTACCCTCTAACGTCACAATCTCCGTTCTGCCATTGATAGCGGCGTAACAACGCCGCTATACTAAAACAACATTTTGAATGTATTAGCCATTTTCGAAGGGGAAAAAGATGCGTTTACTCCATACCATGCTGCGCGTGGGTGACCTGCAGCGTTCCATCGAGTTTTATACCAACGTGCTGGGCATGAAGCTGCTGCGTACCAGCGAAAACCCTGAATACAAGTACTCTCTGGCTTTTGTCGGCTACGGTCCTGAAACCAGTGAAGCCGTAATCGAACTGACCTATAACTGGGGTGTCGACAAGTATGAGCTGGGTACTGCCTATGGCCATATCGCCCTGAGCGTAGACAACGCGGCTGAAGCCTGTGAACGTATTCGCCAGAATGGCGGTAACGTAACGCGTGAAGCGGGTCCGGTAAAAGGCGGCACCACAGTGATTGCGTTCGTTGAAGATCCGGACGGCTATAAAATTGAGCTGATCGAAGAGAAAGACGCCGGGCGCGGCCTGGGCGACTAACTTCCCCCTCGGGCGCAGATCGTCTGTGCCCGTAGTTTTATACTCATCATTTTGCCATAATACGCGCTGCAATTTTCCCGTATTAAGAGACCCAGATGTCCGATAACGCTCAACTTTCCGGTCTGTGTGACCGTTTTCGTGGTTTTTATCCTGTCGTCATTGATGTCGAAACCGCAGGGTTCAATGCCAAAACCGATGCGCTGCTTGAGATTGCAGCCATCACACTGAAAATGGATGAACAAGGCTGGCTGATGCCGGACACGACGTTGCATTTCCACGTAGAGCCGTTTGAAGGCGCGAATCTGCAGCCGGAGGCGCTCGCCTTTAACGGTATTGATCCGAACAATCCGCTACGCGGCGCGGTCAGCGAATATGACGCCCTGCATGCCATCTTCAAAATGGTGCGTAAAGGCATTAAAGACAGCGGCTGCAATCGGGCAATCATGGTGGCGCATAACGCTACGTTCGACCACAGTTTCATGATGGCAGCAGCAGAACGCGCCTCGCTGAAACGGAATCCGTTTCATCCATTTGTCACCTTTGATACAGCGGCATTAAGCGGTCTGTCATTGGGGCAAACGGTGTTGTCAAAAGCGTGCCTGGCGGCGGGAATGGAGTTTGACGGGAATCAGGCACACTCGGCACTGTATGACACCGAACGTACGGCCGTGCTGTTTTGCGAAATCGTTAACCGCTGGAAACGTCTCGGTGGTTGGCCTCTTCCCGTGCCTGAAGAAGCGTAACGGCGACATAAAAAAAGCGACCATTTCAGGTCGCTTTTTTACTTCTGCTGATATTACTCAGCGTCCGGCTCTTCGGTTTTGTATTTCGCAGCTGTTTCTTTAATCAGCTGCTGCAACTCACCGCGCTGGTACATTTCGATCAAAATGTCACAACCGCCAACCAGCTCACCATCAACCCACAGTTGTGGGAAAGTTGGCCAGTTCGCGTATTTCGGCAGTTCGGCGCGAATATCCGGGTTCTGCAGAATATCAACGTAAGCAAAGCGTTCACCACAGGCTGACAGCGCCTGCACAGCCTGAGCGGAGAAACCGCAGCTTGGCAGTTTAGGAGAACCTTTCATGTACAGGAGAATCGGGTTTTCAGCGATCTGGCGCTGGATTTTTTCGATAGTGGTGCTCATTATCTTGCTTCCTTAAACTTCTTTTACGGCAGTAGTCTGACATTGTAACGGGTCAGACAGGCAACGGAAAATAACATTTTCATTACGCGTTATTATTTTATCCCCTGACGCTAAAAGTTGCATTCATAATCTCATTTATCCCCTTCAAACATGTGGTTTTGATTATCTGTTCACCAACTCCAACGTTAATTGATGTTTTTTTTTGCGGTCGGTTACGAAACATAGTTTTAAACAAAAAAAGCTATTAACTTTCCCTCTTTCTATAGATTAGAATCGTCAAGTTTTGAAAATCACACGCAGGCACGATAGACCTGCCTTACCAGAGGACTGCTCAGTGGCGCGGATAAACCGAATCTCGATCACGCTCTGTGCTTTACTTTTTACTACACTGCCCTTTACGCCTATGGCTCATGCTTCCAAGCAAGCCAGGACGACACCTACCAATTCTCACACCATCAAAACGGTAGATAAAAAGAAAAGCGCAACAACCAGCCAAAAAACAACAAAGACCAGCAAGAAAACGGCGACAAAAACCACCAGTAAAACCAGCACCAAAACCGCTTCCTCTTCTAAAAAACGCACTGCCACTCCGGCAAAGTCGACTAAAACTGCAAATCGTCGTGGTAAAACTGCCGTAGCACAAACCGCAGCTGTTACCTGGACTGAAAAATGCACACCGCGCAAAGGTCATAAACCACGCTGCGTGAAGGTGAAAACCACTGCACCAACTACGCTTGCTGACGCCCATAAAGTGAAAGTGCAGAAAGCGACTAAAACCGCTATGTCCACTTTGATGAACCAAATCGGTAAACCTTATCGTTGGGGCGGTTCCTCGCCAAGAACCGGGTTTGACTGCAGCGGTCTGGTTTATTACGCCTATAAAGATCTGGTGAAGTTCCGCATTCCGCGTACCGCGAACGAAATGTATCATCTGCGTGATGCCGCACCGATTGAACGTGGCGAACTGAAAAATGGCGATCTGGTCTTCTTTCGTACCCAGGGTCGCGGAACGGCCGATCACGTCGGCGTCTACGTCGGAAACGGTAAGTTTATTCAGTCACCGCGTAGCGGGCAGGAAATTCAAATCACCTCTCTGAGCGAAGATTACTGGCAGCGCCACTATGTGGGCGCTCGTCGGGTAATGACGCCAAAAACAATTCGCTAAAAACTTACCCTACAGAACACACTGTAGGGTAAGTTCTTCTTTTGCATAACCTTTCAATTTGCTACCCTATCCTTACTCACAATGAGGCTATTGTGTGTACTCAATATAAAGAATAAGGAGAGAAGCAATGTCGTTTGAATTACCTGCATTACCGTATGCCAAAGATGCTCTGGCACCGCACATTTCTGCCGAAACGCTGGAATATCACTATGGCAAACACCATCAAACCTACGTGACCAATCTGAACAATCTGATTAAAGGCACGGCGTTTGAAGGCAAATCACTGGAAGAGATCGTTCGTAGCTCTGAAGGCGGTGTATTCAATAACGCAGCACAAGTATGGAACCACACGTTCTACTGGAACTGCCTGGCACCAAACGCAGGTGGCGAACCAACCGGTAAACTGGCCGATGCAATTGCCGCCTCCTTTGGCAGCTTTGCAGATTTCAAAGCGCAGTTCACCGATGCCGCTATCAAAAACTTCGGTTCTGGCTGGACCTGGCTGGTTAAAGGAACTGATGGCAAACTGGCTATCGTCTCCACCTCCAACGCAGGTACTCCGCTGACCACCGACGCGACGCCGCTGATGACCGTTGACGTATGGGAACACGCCTACTACATCGACTATCGCAATGCCCGTCCTGGCTACCTGGAACATTTCTGGGCGCTGGTGAACTGGGAATTTGTTGCGAAGAACTTCGCACCATAAAAAGATAACGCAGAAGGGCTTCCTTCTGCGTTTTTGCATTAATTCGCGGTCGTGAAAGCCTCTTCTGGCTGTCTTCTTGCGGAAATAAACACCAGCAGCAGCGCAAGACCCGCCACAATCGCCCCCATCACTGGCACAAAACTGTAGCCCAGGCCGCCTGATATCACCGCCCCACCGGCCGCTGCACCCAGAGCGTTCCCCAGATTAAACGCGCCAATATTGACTGACGATGATAATCCAGGCGCTTCACTGGCAACGCGCATCACACGCATCTGCAACGGTGGAACGACCGCGAACGTCGCCGCGCCCCAGACCACCATACTGATTGCCGCACCCAGCTCATTACGCGCAAGGAAAGGAATGGCCAGCATAATAACCATCAGCAGCAGTAAAAAGCTTTTCAACGTACCGTTGACTGAACGGTCAGCAAACTTGCCACCAAAGTAGTTACCGATCGAGAAACCAATGCCTATCAACACCAGCATCCCGGTAACAAATGCCGGAGTGGCATGAGTGATAGTATGCAGAACTGGCGAGATGTAGGTATAAAGCGTGAACATCGCCCCAGCACCCAGTACGGTAGTCAGTAACGCCGACAACACCTGTGGGCGCATAAGTACCGCCAGTTCGCTGCGAACATCCGGGCGCTCTCCGGCTCCACCCTTGGGTAAGGAGAAGAACAGGCTGACCATAGCAATGACGCCCAGACCCGCAGTGGCCATAAATGACATGCGCCAACCGATGGTTTCACCAAGCCATGTCGCCGCCGGAACGCCGCCAATATTGGCGATGGTTAACCCCATAAACATCGTTGCTACGGCGCTGGCCTGCTTATGTTTGGGTACAACACTGGCAGCAACCACTGAACCGAGACCAAAAAAGGCGCCATGGTTAAGACTGGTCAAAATACGCGATAGCATTAGCGTGGTGTAATCCGGCGAGATAGCAGAAAGCACATTACCCAGCGTGAAAATCGCCATCAGGAATATCAAAGCATTACGTCGCGCGCGATGAGACAGCAGCAATGTCATCAGCGGTGCACCTACCATCACACCTACCGCATAGGCGCTGATCAGCATGCCAGCCGCCGGAATCGAGACATCCACACCTTTGGCTATGACGGGCAATAATCCCATTGGCGAAAATTCGGTGGTGCCAATGCCAAACGCTCCGATCGCCAGCGCCAGTAAAGGATAATTGAGTTTCATATTGCGACTCCGTAACGTCGAGCCGTGGCGCGACATAAAATAAGAGTCAAAAGCATGACATTGATCGCAAAATTAATAAAGTTAACAAAATTGCAAAAGACTTTTGCTAATTCGCAAACAATAGAAGAGATAGACGAGCGGAAAGAGTGAGGGAGAGCTAACTCCCTCGGGGGAAATCAATGCAGCGCTGCGGTCAGGCCACCCGCGACGATCAAACCCAGAACAATAATGGTAGTCACTAACGAAAATTTCAGATCGGTGCTCATCAAGTTTTCTCCTTTTTATTCCCACACAAAAAGTGATATTGCGCATTTTTACACACTTGAAAGCAAAAATCTCTCACGATTTATATTGATAACTGCTTTTAACTCTTCCCCTTTTCGTTAAGATCAGACAAAATTCCACGCTTACTTGATTAGCGTACCGGCCATTGACCCCTTCCTGACGTTCCGTGTCGTTTTCCCGGCGTGCCGCAACCCTTACGTTGCGCTAAGGGTGTGTAAAGGCAAACGTTTACCTGGAGTATTCTCAGGAGCTTAGGATATGGTCTGGAGTGAGATGTAATGGCAACAATTAAAGATGTAGCGAAGCGAGCAAACGTTTCCACTACAACCGTATCACACGTAATTAACAAGACGCGCTTTGTCGCGGAAGAAACGCGTAATGCTGTCTGGGCAGCGATCAAAGAACTGCACTATTCTCCGAGTGCAGTTGCCCGCAGCCTGAAGGTGAATCACACCAAGTCTATTGGCTTGCTGGCGACCAGCAGCGAAGCGGCCTATTTCGCAGAAATTATCGAAGCCGTGGAGAAAAACTGTTTCCAGAAAGGCTATACGCTGATTCTGGGTAACGCATGGAACAGTCTCGAAAAGCAGCAGGCCTATCTGTCGATGATGGCGCAAAAGCGCGTTGATGGTCTGCTGGTGATGTGTTCTGAGTATCCGGAGTCGCTGCTTTCGATGCTCGAAGAGTATCGCCACATTCCGATGGTCGTCATGGACTGGGGCGAAGCTAAAGCCGACTTTACCGATACGGTCATTGATAACGCCTTCGAAGGCGGTTACATGGCGGGTCGGTATCTGGTAGAACGCGGTCATCGTGAAATTGGCGTGATCCCAGGTCCAATGGAACGTAACACCGGGGCCGGGCGTCTGGCGGGCTTTATGAAAGCGATGGAAGAAGCGCTGATTAAAGTGCCTGATAACTGGATTGTCCAGGGCGATTTCGAGCCTGAGTCCGGCTATCGCGCCATGCAGCAAATTCTGTCGCAGTCGCATCGTCCGACCGCTGTATTCTGCGGTGGCGATATTATGGCGATGGGTGCGCTGTGCGCCGCTGACGAAATGGGTCTGCGCGTACCACAGGATGTCTCACTCATCGGCTACGACAACGTGCGCAACGCCCGCTTCTTCACGCCGGCCTTAACGACCATTCACCAGCCGAAGGATTCACTAGGTGAAACGGCCTTCAACATGCTGTTAGACCGTATCGTGAATAAACGTGAAGAGTCACAGTCTATCGAGGTGCATCCACGTCTGGTTGAGCGTCGCTCCGTTGCCGACGGTCCGTTCCGAGATTACCGCCGTTAAGCCTGTTGTGCGGGAGTCTCATCTGGCTCCCGCAGCCATTCCTTGTTCAACGTTTCACTATCCCCTAAATAGTCCAGCAGCCAACTCAATACCGGTGACGTATCGTTCTGCTGCCATGTCAGACAGCATGCAGCATCAGGAAAGGGGTTCTCCAGTTGCAGCGCAACCCACTTGCCGCTATCGATCCACGGCTTGGCAAAATGCGTCGGCACCATGCCAACACACAGCCCTGCTGATAAGCAGGTAGCGGATGATTCCCAGTCAGGCACCACGACGCGCTTTTGGTTATCCAGCAGCCAGGTAATACGCTTTGGCAACGTACGGGAGGTATCTTCGCGTACCAGTGACGGCCAGTTGCGCAACGTATCATCACTTAGCGGTCCGGGCATTGACGCCAGTGGATGATGGCTGGCTACCACGCAGCTCCAGCTCAGCATTCCCATATCGCGGAAGGTATAGCGCCCCCCTACCGGAATCGCCTGTGTGGCGCCGATGGCCAGCTCCACGCGTCCATCGGACAGCGCGTCCCATACGCCGTTAAACACTTCCTGAAAAACTAACAACTCCACATCATCAAAGTGACGGTAGAAATCCACGATCATCTGTCGGGTACGATCCGGGCGGACAATGTTATCGACTGCGATCGCCAGCTGCCCGCGCCAGCCGTTGGCAATTTGCTGGCATTGCTGGCGCGTGATCTGCATTTTTTTGATAACAGAGCGACCTTCTTTTAAAAACCATGCCCCGGCAGGCGTTAATTCCACATCCCGATGGCGTCGCTCAAAAAGTGGTACCGCCAGCCACTCTTCCAGTTGGCGCACAGTGTAGCTTACCGCCGAAGGTACACGGTGTAGCTCCTGTGCGGCTGAACTAAAGCTACCGTTACGCGCAACCGCATCAACCACTTCAAGTGAATATTCCGACCACATATTCTGCCTGCAAAAATTTTGAAATCAGTAAGCAAATATTAGCGTTTCACAGCGTGAATTACACTCACTACACTCAGCGGCATTGTTCTACTGCTAAAAAAAGAGAAATAATGATGCAACCTGGGAAAGGGTTTTTAGTCTGGCTGGCGGGCCTTAGCGTGCTCGGCTTTCTGGCAACAGATATGTATCTGCCCGCCTTCGCCGCAATTCAGTCCGATCTGCAAACGCCCGCATCTGCCGTCAGCGCTAGCCTGAGCTTGTTCTTAGCCGGTTTTGCCGTCGCACAACTGCTGTGGGG
Organism: Citrobacter sp. Cf118; assembly: GCF_030334095.1. Taxonomy (NCBI): domain Bacteria; kingdom Pseudomonadati; phylum Pseudomonadota; class Gammaproteobacteria; order Enterobacterales; family Enterobacteriaceae; genus Citrobacter; species Citrobacter sp. Cf118. The sequence goes on from NZ_JAOWES010000087.1 coordinate 377,173, forward strand.
ACCGCTCTCTGACCACTATGGTCGCAAGCCTATTTTGCTGCTGGGTTTATCTATTTTCGCACTGGGCAGTCTGGGCATGCTGTGGGTTGAAAACGCCACAGGCCTGCTGGTACTGCGATTTGTTCAGGCCGTTGGCGTCTGTGCAGCATCGGTTATCTGGCAAGCGCTGGTTACCGACTATTATCCTTCACAAAAAGTAAACCGCATCTTTGCCACCATTATGCCGCTGGTCGGGTTATCACCTGCCCTCGCCCCGTTATTAGGTAGTTGGATCCTGGTACATTTTTCCTGGCAGGCCATTTTTGCCACCCTATTCGCCATTACTCTGATTCTGATGCTTCCGGCGCTGCGTTTAAAGCCTACAGCTAAAGCACGCGATGACAGCCAGGATAAACTGACTTTCACCACCTTGCTGCGCTCGAAAACTTACCGTGGAAACGTGCTGATTTATGCCGCCTGTTCCGCGAGCTTTTTTGCATGGCTGACGGGTTCCCCGTTCATCCTTAGCGAAATGGGTTATAGCCCAGCGGTAATTGGTCTGAGCTATGTTCCGCAAACTATCGCCTTTTTAATCGGTGGTTACGGCTGTCGTGCTGCGCTGCAAAAATGGCAGGGTCGTCAGCTGCTGCCCTGGTTACTCATTCTGTATGCCTTCAGCGTTGTAGGCACCTGGGCGACCGGCTTTATTCATCATGTCGCATTGGCTGAAATCCTGATCCCATTCTGCGTTATGGCGATTGCGAACGGCGCAATCTACCCTATCGTTGTCGCGCAGGCATTACGCCCTTTCCCACAGGCCACTGGACGCGCTGCCGCATTGCAGAATACGCTGCAACTGGGTTTATGCTTCCTGGCAAGCCTTGTCGTTTCCTGGTTGATTGCTACCCCGCTGCTCACCACTACCAGCGTTATGCTGACCACGGTATTGCTGGCTGCTGTAGGTTACAAAATGCAATCGCAGAAAACTGACGCCCCGCAAACAGATGACCGCGCGCAAATTGCCCATGGAGAGTCTCACTAATAATTGTCGCGGGCAATTAATTAGCCCGCTAAGAATTATCGGTTGAATCGTCAAAAGTTCAGGCCTATACTGATTTCCGGATGTTAAAAAAACGATAATTTTTATGTGTTAGCGGGAACAAGAATGTTCCCGTATTCCCACGGATGGTCTTTTCGGCAAGGGTTCCTCCCTTCCTCTGTTCTACGTCGGATTATAGATTCACGGATTAATTCCGTGAGATTTCTCACAAAGCCCAAAAAAGCGTCTACGCTGTTTTAAGGTTCTGATCACCGACCAGTGATGGAGAAGCTATGAGTTCATCGTGTATAGAAGACGTCAGAGTACCGGATGATGACTGGTACCGCATCACCAATGAATTATTGAGCCGTGCAGGCATTACCATTAATGGCCAGGCACCGGCGGATATTCGCGTAAAGAACCCCGATTTTTTCAAACGTGTATTGCAGGAAGGATCGTTAGGGTTGGGTGAAAGTTATATGGATGGCTGGTGGGAATGCGACCGGCTGGACATGTTTTTTAGTAAAGTCCTACGCGCCGGTCTTGAAAACCAACTCCCCCGCCACTTCAAAGATACGTTACGAATTGCCGCTGCTCGCTTGTTCAATTTGCAGACCAAAAAGCGTGCATGGGTTGTCGGCAAAGAACATTACGATTTAGGCAACGATCTCTTTACTCGCATGCTGGACCCCTATATGCAGTATTCCTGCGCCTACTGGAAAGATGCCGATACCCTGGAATCTGCCCAGCAGGCGAAGCTAAAAATGATTGCTGAAAAATTGCAATTGAAGCCAGGGATGCGGGTGCTCGATATAGGCTGCGGCTGGGGCGGCTTATCCCAGTTTATGGCATCAGAATATGGCGTCAGCGTGGTGGGTGTAACCATTTCGGCAGAACAGCAGAAAATGGCGCAGTCACGGTGTGCGGGGCTTGATGTCACAATTTTGCTGCAGGATTATCGTGACCTGAATGACAAATTCGATCGTATTGTTTCCGTCGGCATGTTTGAGCATGTAGGGCCGAAAAACTACGCCACCTATTTTGACGTGGTCGATCGCAATTTAAAACCGGATGGTCTCTTTTTACTGCATAGCATCGGCTCCAAAAAGACCGACAATAATGTTGATCCGTGGATAAATAAATATATCTTCCCGAACGGCTGTTTACCATCAGTTCGCCAGATTGCCAACGCCAGCGAGCCACATTTTGTAATGGAAGACTGGCATAATTTTGGCGCGGATTACGACACGACGCTGATGGCCTGGCACGAACGTTTCATTAACTCCTGGCCTGAAATCGCCGATAACTATACCGAACGTTTCAAACGGATGTTCAGCTATTATCTGAACGCTTGTGCCGGAGCGTTTCGAGCTCGCGATATTCAGTTATGGCAGGTGGTTTTTTCTCGCGGCGTTGAACACGGCCTGCGCGTTCCCCGTTAATCGTTATCGCCCCCGTATCAACGAGGGCTTAACTCTCAGGCTTAGGCTCCCGCTTCTCCCGTTATGTTGCTGATGGCGCTTTCACGCGCCGCCAGCACACGCTCAACAGTATCAACCACCGCCTGCGTTTGGGGATCGATTTCGATATTAACCCTTGCGCCCAGCTTTTTCTTGCCAAGCGTCGTACGCTCCAGCGTTTCCGGGATCAAGTGCACACAGAAACGCGTCGGCGTCACTTCACCGACCGTCAGACTGATACCGTCAATACCAATAAATCCTTTGTACAGGATATATTTCATCAGCGACGGGTCCTGGACTTTAAACCACACCTGACGGTTATTCTCCGAGGTCAGAATTTTCGACACTTCGGCAGTGGTCATAATATGGCCCGACATTAAATGTCCGCCAATCTCATCACTGAATTTTGCCGCACGCTCAACGTTAACCAAATCACCGACCTTCAGTTCGCCCAGATTGGTGATACGCAGCGTTTCTTTCATCAGGTCAAAGCTTATCTGGTTCCCGTTAATTTCGGTGACCGTCAGGCAGCACCCATTGTGGGCAACCGATGCGCCGGTCTCCAGCGCATCCAGCATATATTCAGGCAACTCCACAACATGCGTACGAAAATTTGGTTTTTCATCAATGGACACCAATTTTGCGGTGCCCTGCACAATACCCGTAAACATACTTCCTACTCCTGAACTCAATTAAGACATCTCTGCACAGCACAATAGCAGGTGGAAATTCAGGTTGCCAGCAATGCGCCACCAGCGCCTGTTTTTTCACTGGAGAATTACGTATTCCTCGCTACAATAGACTGAAATTTCCCCTGCATTTTCTCCTTGCTGCCAGATAAGGCGGCTTTTTTAGTCTCTCAAATAACAACAATATAGTGGTGTACACGTGCAAAAGTATGTAAGTGAAGCGCGTCAGTTATTAGCTCTGGCAATTCCGGTGATTCTTGCGCAAATCGCTCAAACCGCAATGGGATTCGTTGATACCGTCATGGCGGGCGGATACAGTGCCACGGATATGGCGGCCGTCGCCATTGGTACGTCCATTTGGCTGCCGGCCATTCTGTTTGGTCACGGACTACTGCTGGCATTGACGCCGGTAATTGCGCAACTCAATGGTTCCGGACGCCGCGACCGTATCGCCCATCAAATACGTCAGGGATTCTGGCTGGCGGGCAGCGTCTCCGTGCTGATTATGGTTGTGCTATGGAACGCAGGGTACATTATTCGCTCCATGCATAACATTGACCCGGCGCTGGCGGATAAAGCCGTTGGCTACCTGCGTGCTTTGCTGTGGGGCGCACCGGGGTATTTGTTCTTCCAGGTAGCCCGTAACCAGTGCGAAGGATTAGCCAAAACTAAACCAGCGATGGTGATGGGTTTTCTCGGCCTGCTGGTGAACATTCCGGTTAACTACGTTTTCATTTATGGACATTTAGGCATGCCGGAACTGGGTGGCGTAGGCTGCGGCGTGGCTACGGCGGCTGTTTACTGGGTGATGTTTATCGCCATGCTCTCTTACATCAAACGTGCGCGCTCAATGCGCGATATCCGTAATGAGCGTGGTTTCCAGAAACCTGACACCGCAGTAATGAAGCGTCTGGTGCAACTGGGTTTACCTATCGCGCTGGCGTTATTTTTCGAGGTAACGCTGTTTGCAGTGGTCGCTCTGCTGGTTTCCCCGCTGGGGATTGTCGACGTGGCCGGACACCAGATCGCACTGAACTTCAGTTCGTTAATGTTCGTCCTGCCGATGTCTCTGGCTGCTGCCGTCACCATTCGTGTCGGTTATCGTCTGGGCCAGGGCTCCACGCTGGATGCACAAACTGCAGCCAGAACGGGTCTGGGTGTCGGTGTCTGCATGGCGGTCGTAACGGCGCTTTTCACCGTGACATTCCGCGAGCATATTGCCCTGCTCTACAACAATAATCCGGAAGTCGTCACCCTGGCCGCGCAGCTCATGTTACTGGCCGCGGTGTATCAAATATCGGACTCTATCCAGGTTATTGGCAGCGGGATCCTGCGTGGTTATAAAGATACGCGTTCCATTTTCTTTATAACCTTTACCGCCTACTGGGTGCTGGGTCTGCCGAGCGGTTATATTCTGGCGCTGACCGATCTGGTAGTTGACCGAATGGGGCCAGCAGGATTCTGGATGGGCTTTATTATCGGCCTGACCTCTGCGGCGGTGCTGATGATGCTGCGGATGCGCTTTCTGCAACGCCAGCCGTCAGCGGTTATATTGCAACGAGCTGCACGATAATGCCTAAATAGCCGCCGTCTGGCGGCTTTTTTTACATCCTCAGAACGGACTGGCGTTTTGGGCGTTCATCCACGCTTCACTAATGGGATGCCTGAAATGCAGTTCACTGGCATGCAGCATCAGTCGCGGCACCCTTTCAGTGCCAGGCAGCAGACGCCCGCCATACAAATCACAGCCTAAAATCGGATGTCCTAACAGCTGACAGTGGATCCGCAGTTGGTGGGTCCGCCCGGTTTCAGGCATTAGTTGTACCCGCGTCAAGGGGAGCAATGCCCCTTTTTCCTGACGATGATAAAAGCGCTCGACAACCTGATAGCGCGAGCGTGCGGGTTTGCCGTTGAGAGCACAAATTGACATTAATGGAAACAGCGCTGGGTCTTTGGCAATAGCTGCATCGATAACTCCCTCGTCGTTTTCCAGATGCCCGCATAACAGCGCGCTGTACACCTTAGTGACCGTACGCTGGCTGAACTGCTGGCAAAGCGCAGCGTTGATAGCCTTGTTACGGGCGACCACCATCAGTCCAGAAGTGCCGAAATCAAGCCGATGTACCAGCGTGCAACCGGGGTAAATCTGTACCAGCCGGTGATGTACCGAATCGAGATTCTGCGGATTTTTGCCCGACAAGCTAAGCAACCCGCTGGGTTTATTGATTAGCACCAGATGCTCGTCCCGATAGAGGGTCTCTATCTCGTCATGGCAAGGCGGGGCAATAAAAGTATCGAGGATCGTAGACATGTGCGGCCAGAATGAAATGTGGGAGTAGATCATATCCAATTTTCACCAGACTGGCGAATTTGAGTCGTACAGGCATGATAGAGTGTGGGTTATCCCGAGTACGATGAGAGGGTTACACCGTGCAACAAATCGATTTCTATATGGTAGATGCCTTTACCACCACGACGTTTGGCGGTAATGCCGCAGCAGTCTGTCCGCTCACGGACTGGTTGCCCGATGAAACATTATTAAAGATGGCGCAGCAGCATAATCAGTCAGAAACCGCTTTTTTTGTCGCCAATGAGAATGGTTTTGAGCTGCGTTGGTTTACCACTCAGGGTGAAATCAATCTGTGTGGGCATGCCACGCTTGCCGCCGCGCATGTCATCTTTGAACATCTGGATTACCCGGATACAAAAATCCATTTTGCTACCCGCTTTGTTGGACCGCTGACGGTCACGCGCAGCGGTGAATGGCTGACGCTCGATTTTCCAGCCTGGCAAAGCGAATCTGCCATGCCGCCCGCTTTACTGCTGGAAACATTAGGCATCACCGAATACAAAGAGATGCGCGTGGCACGCGATTACATGGTGGTGTTGGAAAATCAACAGCAGGTTGAGGCTGTTCGCCCAAACATCCACGCCATGCTTCCGCTGGGGAAAATGGTGTGCATCACCGCGCCGGGTGACGGGGAATACGATTTTGTCAGCCGTTTCTTCTGCCCAGGTGAAGCCGTCGCGGAAGACCCGGTCACAGGCTCGGCACATAGCATGCTGATCCCTTACTGGGCTGCAAAACTGAATAAAACACAGATGCTGGCGCGCCAGGTCTCTGAACGCGGCGGGGATTTACGCTGTCAGTTAGCAGGAACGCGTGTTTATATCAGTGGGCAGGCAATAACTTATCTGACCGGTAAAGTGCTGCTGCGCTAGCAGCCTTACCCGAAATAACCAATCCATGGAGGATTTATGTCGAGCAAACTCGTGCAGATACACTTTGATTTTCATGGTCCGTTTGGGGCTGAGATGTCGAATCAGCTCGTTGAACTGGCCGAATCAATCAACCAGGAGCCGGGGTTCATCTGGAAAATCTGGACCGAGAACGAAGCAAATCACGAAGCGGGTGGCATCTACCTGTTCCAGGACGAAGACACCGCTCAGGCCTATATCAAAAAGCATACCGCCCGTCTGAAGCACCTGGGTGTGGAAGACGTGACGTTCAAAATCTTCGATATCAATGAACCATTAAGTAAAATTAACCACGGTCACATCGGCTAGTATTTGCCTTAGACGCCCCGCCCGGGGCGTTTCTTCACTCCCTGCCTTCCCCTCTTCATTCCTACCCAGGTTAGCTATTTACGTTAGCCACATTTGCAATAGTTCACAAAATCATCACCCGCGAAAATTATCTCTAGCCGAAAGTGGCATAAAGGCGTATAAAATAATACAAATAGTATTATTCTATACAAAATGAATCATCAGCTACAGGAGGTTTATTATGTCCGCGGACATTACACTGAACTCATCTGCTGGAAGCTTCCCGCCAGCAGGTCATTACTCGCACAGTACAACGGCTGGCGGTTTCGTCTTCGTTTCCGGGCAATTGCCGGTCACTTTCGACGGCGAGAAAAAAGCGGATGCCTCTTTTGAAGATCAAACCCGGCTGGTGCTACAGAATATTGATGCTTGTCTGGCGGGTGCTGGAGTTTCCCGCCAGCATCTGGTGTCAGTTCGCGTATATGTGACGGATATGAATCAGTGGCCGACGTTTAACAAAATCTATGGGGAGTGGATCGGTGATTTCCGTCCATCCCGTGCAGTAGCCGGTGTTGCGGAACTTCATTATGGTTTTGCGCTGGAAGTTGAAGCTATGGCGTTGGCCCCGCAAGCGTGACATTTAACAACACACAGGTGAACAACAATGACTGAAATGACACTGCCTGATTATAACGATGTTGCCGCTGCGGCAAAGCGCATCGCAGATTATGCTAACAAAACGCCGGTGATGACATCCCGAACGGTTAATGAAGAATTTGGCGCGGAAGTCTTCTTTAAGTGCGAAAACTTCCAGAGAATGGGCGCCTTCAAATTTCGCGGCGCTATGAATGCGCTACGCCAGTTCACACCGCAACAACGCGCTGCGGGCGTCGTGACGTTTTCTTCCGGTAACCATGCGCAGGCCATTGCACTGTCGGCAAAATTATTGGGGATTCCAGCAACAATTATCATGCCGCATGATGCTCCGGTAGCTAAAGTTGCAGCAACAAAAGGCTATGGCGGAAAGGTGGTAACTTACGATCGCTATACTGAAGATCGTGAAAAAATTGGTCGGGACCTGGCAGAGAAACAGGGGTTAACGCTGATCCCCCCTTACGACCATCCGCACGTGATTGCAGGCCAGGGCACCGCCACAAAAGAGCTGATTGAAGAAGTGGGTCAGTTAGACGCCCTTTTCGTTTGTCTGGGTGGTGGCGGCCTGCTCTCAGGATCCGCTCTGGCGGCCAGACATCTGTCTCCTGACTGCATCGTCTATGGTGTTGAACCTGAGGCGGGTAACGATGGTCAACAGTCGTTTCGTAGCGGAAAAATTGTTCATATCGATACGCCCAAAACCATTGCTGACGGTGCTCAGACCCAACATCTCGGGAACTATACGTTTCAGATTATCCAGCAAAACGTGAACGATATTCTGACGGTTTCAGACGCTGAATTAATCACCTCAATGAAATTTATCGCTGAACGCATGAAAATCGTCGTAGAACCGACCGGGTGTCTGGGTTTTGCTGCCGCCAGAGCGCGCAAAGCTGAACTTCGCGGCAAGAAAGTCGGCATTATCATCAGCGGTGGAAACGTGGATATCAGCCGCTACAGTGAATTTCTGGCCGGATGATAAACAGGGTATCTGTCATGCAGATACCCTAATGTTACTGTCTGTACATTGCCGTCTGGAAAAACGATCCCAGGTCACTGTAAACTGCTCGCAATCATGGCAACAGGCATCACCGCAGGAGACTGGCATGCCAAAAACCGACAATAACTCGCTTCTCAGCCAAATTGATACTATCGCCAGGGGATTGAGTGAGACCTTCTCTCCGTTTTGCGAAGTGGTGGTTCATGACCTCAAAAATCCTGAACATGCCATTTTATCCATCCATAACAATCTGTCCGGACGTCAACCCGGCCAGCCAGCAACCGAGCTTGGTCTGGCGAGAATCGCATCGCCTGACTTTCCCAGCATCATTGCGAACTACAGTAATCAGTTTGCCGATGGTCGCCCGGTGAAAAGTACCTCAATTGGCATCAAGGACGAAGAAGGCAGATACGTAGCAGCTCTCTGTCTGAATGTAGATATGACGCTGTTTCGTGGTATGCAGAGTGCTCTTGCGCGTTTTACTGAAACCGAAAACTCCCCCATTAAGGAACATATCGATCCCGGCAGTAACGAAGTCATCCGCCAGCGTATTGATGACTTTGCCGCTAAACGCGCTACGACGGCCCGAGCCCTTAAACCTCAAGACCGTAAGCTGCTGATTCAACAATTACGCCAGGACGGTTTGCTGAACGTACGCAAATCTATGGATACGGTGGCGCAGCATCTGGGCGTATCGAGGGCCACCGCCTACCTGTATGCCCGCCAGTCAGTTCAGGCGGGTGAATAAACGGGTTCTGTTGAACCGCACCAGCCGCAGTATAAAAAGTCTGTTCTTGATTACCGACACGAAGCGCTCCCGCTATACTTTGGTCCGCTTCGTATCCTATATAGCCATCAACCAGTAAACAACGCCCGCCACTGGGAAAAAAATAAACCTTTATTTTCGTAGGTATTTATTGGCACTGAGTCAATAAATGATTTATTTTTGTACATACATAATGAGATTACGTTTTCCTCAAATAACACCATCAGCATTGATTAAACATCATAATAAAACAAACAAAATCTAACCCATTGATTTATAGGGATAAAAATAAAGTTGATTTTATTGCGTCAATAATACCTATGCAATATATATAAATAGAGTGATATCTAAATTATAATTCTTTTACATCCGGCTGATTGGTGAGGTAAGAATGCGGTTAATCGTCATGTTAGTAAGCTTTGTGCTCACCACCCAGCTCTGGGCGGGTGAACTTCCCCAGCCTTCCGGTACAGTTCTTTTGACGCTGTCCGGTAATATTGAAAATACAAATGCAGACGGGAAAGCCGTTTTTGATACCGCCAGCCTTGAGAAGCTGGGCATGGTCAGTTTCCAGACCACCTCCCCCTGGTATAATGGACGCACTACTTTTACGGGTATTCCACTACAAAAGCTCATGGATTACGTCGGCGCGAGCGGCTCGGTTGTAAAGGTCACTGCGCTCAATGACTACACCACCGTAATCCCTCTCAGTGATTTCAAAAAATACAATGCCATCCTTGCGTTAAAAATCAACGGAAAATATATGCGCATCCGTGATAAAGGTCCTTTATTCATTGTGTACCCCTATGACAGCATGCCGGAACTGAATAATCAGATTTATTATTCAAGGTCTGCATGGCAGGTCAGTAGTATGGATATTGAGTAAACGTTCAGAGGAACATCATGAACAGAATACTGGCTGGCATCATCTTTTTTCTTTTTATATCTACCGGATATATCTCTTTCCTCGTGCATGAACGGCAACAAGAGTTACAGAAACTGACTCACTACACCGATTCCTGGTCTGCTGCTCAGCTGGTATCACAATATTACCGATTCGAGTCATTGCTGGGTCTTTACACTATCGATGACACGATGAATCTCGATGATGTACGCATGCGCCTCGACATTATGCTCAGCCAGAGTGATTTAATAAAAGAAGGCGACCTGGGGCGCTACATAGAAAGCAATATAGCCCACCGTGAGCTGGCGGTAAAACTTGAAAACACCCTTAGTTTTCTGGATGTTAATCTAGAGAAAATGAACCGTTCAGCACTCCAGGCTTATCTGAAAAAAATGCATACTCTGGATGTGCCACTGGGGCGTCTTTCATCTGGCGCGTTAAACAAAGATGTTAACTCGATCAATAACGCCAACCAAAAAATTCAAACGCTGTACTATATTTACTCAGCAACCTCGGTGCTGCTGATAATACTGAGTGCGATTCTGGGAGTGCTCATTTTCTATCAAAACAGAAATATTCTGCGGGCGCACCTGCAAGTCAAGAGTCTTGCCGAAGAACTGCAGAAATCTAAAGAAAAGCTGCAAATCCAGAATGCTAAACTGGAATATGACGTCTACCATGACTCTCTTACCGAGATGAATAATCGTCAACTATTCTGGAGCGATTTAAATAAAACAATTGAGATAGCTGAAAAAAATCACGATTCTGTGACTGTGATGTTGTTTGATTTAGATCGATTCAAAGAGGTAAATGATACGTATGGTCATGATGCCGGTGATATGTTGCTACGCCAGATATCAGACCGACTGGTTTCAATGAGCCTTACTTCGGATACGCTGTATCGCCTGGGTGGAGATGAATTTGCGTTTCTCTCAAGTGGCCTGACAGAAAGCCACGCCGTTTCGCGGGCCCAGAAAATATGTGAATTTATCAGCCAGCCCTACACTATTTATAACACGATTATCAACATAACCACCTGTGTTGGCATTGTTATCTCAGACACTGAACGTCGTTCCGACTATCTTTATAAATTTGCCGATCTGGCCCTTTATGAAGCCAAAGGTGAAGGCTCAGGTAAGATAAAAGTCTTCCGACAACGAATGTTAGAAAAGCTACAAGAAAGCAGAACGCTTGAGCATGATATGGCATTGGCAATAGTGAACAAAGAATTCGTGGTTTATTACCAGCCCATTGTTGACTCCTTCAGCCAGGAAATTTATAGCTATGAAGCCCTAATTCGTTGGCTCCATCCTCTGAAGGGCCTCCTGTCGCCGGATAGCTTTATTCCTGTTGCTGAAAAAACCGGAATGATTAATGAGATGGGGAAAGCAGTGCTTGAAATTGCCTGCAGGGAAGCGGCTTGTTGGGCGGTTCCTGCTAAAATTTCAGTAAATGTCTCTCCTGTCCAGCTAAGCAGCAAAGCCTTTGTCGGTATCGTACTGTCTATTCTGAAAGAAACTGGACTCCCAGCCGATCGTCTTGAACTGGAAGTAACAGAGTCCTCTCTCTTCACTGAGAGTACGACGCCGATGAATACGCTTAATAAACTCAGAGCCCTGGGCGTAAAAATCTCCATCGATGATTTTGGTACCGGATATTCTTCTCTTTCGCGCCTGAGCAAGCTTGCCTTCGATAAAATTAAAATAGACAAGTCTTTTGTGCATTCAATATCCACACATGAAGATGCGCTTAATATCATCAAACTGATCACGGGCATGGCGAAATCACTCAATATGAAGGCTGTTGCTGAAGGTGTTGAAACTCAGGAGCAACTAAAAAGCCTTCAGGCGCTGGGCTGCGATTTCGCCCAAGGATATCTGTTTGGTAAACCTCAACCTTGTGTCAATGAGGAAATCAGAAATGGTCAAGTTGTGCCAATAAACAACAGAAAAACGATGCCATGAAGATTTTCTATCAGGCTTCAACTGCCCGTAACGCGCTGAGTGGCAATGTCGACGCTAAACTCACCCTGACCTGATGTTTAAAAAATGTTCACTTTTCATCAACTTACCGCCACCAGCCTGAATGGTCAGCTTATTTCAATGGCCGACTATGCAGGCAAACTGGTACTGGTGGTTAATACCGCCAGCCATTGTGGCTTTACGCCACAATATGCGGGCCTTGAAGCACTGTATAAGAAATACGACACACAGGGCCTGGTGGTGCTTGGTTTCCCCTGCAACCAGTTTGGTAAGCAGGAACCCGGTGGGGTCGACGAAATCGCGCAGACCTGCTACGTCAACTACGGCGTGAGTTTTCCAATGTTTGAGAAAGTGGAGGTTAACGGTGCCGCTACACACCCAGTATTTCGTTACCTGAAAGATGAATTACCCGGCATACTGGGTGGGAGGATCAAGTGGAACTTCACTAAATTTCTGGTCGGTCGCGACGGAAAACCGCTTAAGCGTTTTGCCCCCTTCACCACTCCAGAAAAAATAGATACCGTCATCTTTGATGCACTAAAAATCTAATGGTTGCTGTCATTCGAATATCACATTAATACTGTGGATATTCATTGATTTTTATCTTCAGTAAGTCACCGTATTAGCCAAAATAAGCGGCAATCTTCAGCTAAAGTTGGTAAATCCTCTGAACGGTTCTATAGTCTGGACTGCTTTTCATTACAGGGTTCACTAATGCGATTTAACGGACTGACTAAAGGTTTCTTCATTTTCATACTTGCCCTCGTGACCTGGGCATTCTTCGATGTGCTGTCCCCCTACTTTTCCGCCATTTTGTGGGCCGCGATATTAACGACTATCTTTAACCCGGTAAAAAACAGACTGCGCAGCGCGCTTGGCGACCGCAACGGACTGGCATCGTTTATTACCATCGTCATTATCTGTCTGATTGTCTTTATCCCGCTGATGGTAATCCTGTCATCGCTGGCCATTGAACTGAACGTGGTGTACACCAAGCTGCAACAGAATGACACGCAGTTCCCGGAGGTCGTCGCTTCTGTTCTTTCGTATCTTCCTGACTGGGCCAGAGGTTTTCTGGCAGAACACAATCTGGATGATGTCGCGCAGATCCAGAAAAAACTGTCCGATGTCGTGCTGCAGGGTGGACAATACCTCGCCGGCAGCGCGTTCCTGATTGGTAAAGGAACATTCGGCTTTGCTATTAGCTTTGGCATCATGCTGTATCTACTGTTCTTCTTACTGAAGGACGGACCGTACCTGGTGCGCCAGATTCTGGACTCATTACCGCTTTCTGATTTTGCCAAACAGCACCTGTTTGCAAAATTCGTCGGCGTGACGCGGGCAACTGTCAAGGGCACGGCGGTCGTCGCTTTGGTTCAGGGTATTCTTGGCGGCATCGCGTTTGCGATTGTAGATATCGATGGTAGCGTTCTGTGGGGCGCGTTGATGGCGTTTCTCTCCCTCGTGCCCGCCGTCGGTTCAGCGATCGTCTGGGTACCAGCAGCAATATTTCTGTTCGCCACCCATCAGCTATGGCAAGGGCTGTTTATCGTTGGCTTCTTTGTGATCATCGTTGGGCTGGTGGACAATATCCTGCGCCCGCTGCTGGTAGGTAAAGACACCAAAATGCCGGACTATCTGATTTTGATTACCACTCTCGGCGGCATGGAGATCTACGGTATTAACGGCTTTGTGATTGGCCCCCTGGTTGCTGCACTTTTCATAACCTGCTGGAACTTGTTTTCCGGGCGTGACCATGAAGGTAACGTGGAAGGAATCGACGAAGCCTTTATGGAAGAAGGAAAAAATCCTCCAGATTTTTGATTGCAGGACGATAACAGAAGGCGGTTTCAGGACCGCCTTTTTTATTTTCACGCAAAATCATACGTTTCCTATAATTTCAATCATGCGTATTCATTAATCGTCGCAGAAGGAACTAATCAGTGCGAATAGCCACAATCACCAACTGGGCCTATAGCGCGACGGTATGTCTGACCATCGCTTCAGGCGTTGTCATGCTGATGGCATCCAGCGCCGATAACACAGAACGCCAGGTGGTAGAACAGCGTTATCAGTTCGATCAACTAACCGAAGAAGTCGAACTCGATGCCTGGTCGCTGTCCGACCTGGCGCGCGACTATGTTATTGCAAAAGATCCTGAGGTGCTCAACGCCTACCGTCAGAAAGAAGCGTCGCTGAAAGCCGTTGAGCATCGTCTTTCGAAGCTCAAAGACCTTGGTGCAACGGATGAAGAGCTGGCGCTATTGCATGAAGGGCTGCGGATTGCGGATGCTCTGCAGGATGAGCAGGCCGAGGCGCTTGCCAGCGTCGCGCGTGGAGAAGAGTCGCAGGCCATCGCCCTGCTGTACGGGAAAGCCTATGAACAGGAACTGGAGCGAGCCCAGGACCGGATAGATCATTTCCGCCAGTTACTCGATAGCCGCGTACGCAACACGATTGAAGATGCAACCCAGTCATCCCGCATGCTGCGGACGGCCTCTGAAGTGATGGTCGGTCTGACAGCGCTGCTGTTTTTATTCGTTCTCGGTTTCATTTTAAAGCGTCGTGTCCTGCGACCCGTCGTGCGTTTGAGCGATGTCGTAAACCGTCTCGCATCGCAGGATTATGCCGTTGAGACGCCCAGCTTTAACCAGATAGACGAAATAGGCGACATGGCACAGGCGATCCGGATATTCCGCGAGAACGGTCTGGCTCGTCAGAGACTGGAGAAGGAGCGAGATGCCGACTGGGCAATCCGCGATCTGCTGGCACGTATGACGCAGCGTCTGCAGGGCTGCGAGAATTTTGCCGATGTCATCAATGTGGCGGAACTGTTTGCACCGAATATTGCCCCAGGTATTGCCGGGCGGCTTTACATACTGGACCGGGAACCCTGGCAAATGCGCTGCGTTGCACAATGGCTCTCACCGCAGGGTAAAGCGGATGCGTTCCACCCAGACGAATGCTGGGCTGTGCGCCGCGGCCAGAGCCACCCTCCGGTACAAGGTGAACCCGATATCGCCTGCTACCATCTGCCGGATTCATGCCAGCAGCATACCCTGTGCGTTCCACTGATTGCCCAGGGAGAAGCCATCGGTCTGCTCTCATTCCAGAACCTTAGCGATGATTCCGCCCCCTCTCGTGCGTATCTGGAGCTAATGGCAGAAGCACTCGGCCTCGCATTAGCCAACCAACGTCTGCGTGACGCCCTGCTGGAGAAAGCGCTCTACGATCCGCTAACTGGTCTACGCAACCGTCATCATCTGGAAGATACCTTACGCACTCAGATGAGCCAGGCCGTACGCAACAAGGAGCCGATCAGTTGCCTGATGATCGATATTGACCATTTTAAAAATATTAACGATCGCTTTGGTCACGAGGCGGGAGACAGCGTGATAAAAAGTATCGCCGCCACCATTCAGCGCGTGGTTCACGACAGCGGCATGGCCTTCCGCTATGGCGGTGAGGAGTTTCTGGTGCTGCTGGCCAATACGGATGAACAGGACGCCAACCGCCTTGCGACGGATATTTATAACGGCGTACGCGAACTGTCGCTGCGCTTTGGCGTCTCTGAAATTGGTCACGTCGATGTCTCTATTGGCGTAGCCAGCTATCCGCAGCACGCCCAGAGCGACAACCTGCTGCGTGCTGCAGACGTGGCACTGTATCGCGCTAAAGAGCTGGGACGTTCGCGCATCGTGAGCTTTGGCATGCTGGAAGCGAGCTGAACATGGCTTTACCTCAACGCCAGGCGGTGATATGTTAATTCAATGAACACAAAACACGATATCACCGCTTTTAATTACAACTTGTGGTGGCTGCCTTCTTAAAGGCGGTCAGAATGTGTTTCTCCCATTTTTAGATAACCGCCGAAAGGCGGTTATTTGCATTTAGAGACCCCTTTCGGTTTTATGACTAAGGAGTCTTACATGAACAATAAAACCATCATCCTCACTGGCGATCGTCCCACCGGCCCGCTGCATCTTGGCCATTATGTGGGGTCATTGCGCCAGCGCGCCGCGCTGCAACATGATTATCAGCAGTTTATATTGGTGGCTGACCTGCAAGGGCTAACCGATAACGGCAGCACACCGCAAAAGATCCGCAACAATATTCCCGAGGTACTTGCCGACTATCTTGCTGCAGGAATAGATCCTTCACTGACCACTATTTGTTTGCAATCGGCCCTGCCTGCCCTTGCGGAACTGACCGCGCTTTATATGAATATCGTCACCGTGGCTCGCGTAGAGCGTAATCCTACGGTTAAAAACGAAATTGCGCAGAAAGGGTTTGCCCGCTCGTTACCGGTTGGTTTTCTGGTTTATCCCATCAGTCAGGCGGCAGATATTACGGCCTTCAAAGCCGAAGTGGTTCCCGTCGGCGACGATCAGTTGCCAATGATTGATCAGACTAATGAAATCGTGCACAAGATGAATAGCCTGTTACCGGCCCCCGTCTTATCGCACTGCAAAGCGCTGCTGAGTGAAACCAGCCGCCTACCAGGGATCGACGGGAATGCCAAAATGTCAAAATCGCTTGGTAACACATTGCTCCTGTCAGCCAGCGAAGAAACCATTCATCACGCGGTCAGTGCAATGTACACCGACCCCAATCATCTGAAAGTATCCGACCCGGGGCAAATCGACAGCAATATGGTATTCATTTACCTCGACGCTTTTCATCCGGATAAAGCAAAAGTGGCGGAAATGAAAGCGCATTACCAACGGGGTGGACTGGGTGACCGGACATGCAAAAACGAGCTGGAGGTATGCTTGCAGGAACTCATCGCCCCAATGCGCGAGCTGCGGGCAACCTACATTCAGGATAAAGGCATGCTGATGGCAATGCTCAAAAAAGGCAGCGAACAGGCGCACGAGATCACGCAGCAGACATTAAGAGAAGTGAAGCAAGGGCTGGGTTTGCCGGTGTTCTGAACTCGACCCATTACAGTCGGCCCAATAAATAAAGACAGCTCCCAACGAGTTACCTTCGCCGGGAGCTTTCAGAATCTTCCCCACGTTTTATCAGCAAAATGCACTAATGTTTTATTTCGAAATCAAAACCTCATTTCAGGCGATGGCCCCTCTGAGAAAAGGCATGGATTGTCGCCGAAGAGACTATGCTACTCAACGAGTGGCAAAAGGAAGCATTTCATCTGTATCTACAGACAAAGATGCCCGTTTTTCAATGTGAGTTAAACCAATGGAAAGTCGATCATTTATTCTCATATTAGTTCAAACTGGAGATGCTGTTATCATTACCCCTATAATAGGAGCATTAAATATATTATAACGCTCCTATTGAACCTACCGCTTTGGTTAGGTAATGCTTATAGTTTAAAACGTTAGAGAAATTTACTCGGCTAAATATCCACCATCAATTGGATAAACTCCTCCGGTACAGAATGCGGATTTGTCTGATAGCAAAAACAAGATGAAGTCTGCTATTTCTTGCATTTTTGCCATCCTTTTCATAGGGTGGCTATTGGCGAAGCTATGTACGATATTTTCAGGAAGTGCACTCATTCGCGGGGTCTGGACATAACCAGGAGCGACTGCATTTACTCGAATTCCTTGACATGCAAATTCTAGCGCTGCGGTTTGGGTTAAACCAATTATACCATGCTTAGCCACGGTGTAAGGCGCTAATCCAGGAATGCCAACCAGGCCATTTACGGCAGATAAATTCACTATTGAGCCACCAAACTTCATCATCTGAGGTATTTCATATTTTAGGCAGTAAAAAACTCCGCTCAATGAGGTGGCAATAACCTTATCCCAGTTCTCAACTGTTTGCTCTGTTATGTTTTTACCATGATCACCTGTTAAGCCTGCATTATTTACAGCATAATCAAGTCTGCCGAAGCGTTCGATAACCTCATCGATCATTTGTCGTACTTGTTCGGGCTGTGATACATCACATCCGATCCCCATCGCTTGTTGACCCTGTGAAGATAATTGTTTCGCTTTTTGTTTAGCCTGCTCTGACGAACGGGCGACAATAATGACCTTAGCACCATGTATGTGTAATTGCTTTGCGACGGCCTCACCTATTCCTGTAGTGCTTCCTGTTATCACAGCAATTTTATTTTGGAAATTCATACTCCCCCCAAAGATGTAGAATTGAACCTTTCATCTGGGTTAGTATACAAATGAGCTGTGACAGTTTTTGTCAGTACTCTTTCTCCTCGCTAATCCCTTCTTTTACTCTCCATTTTTTCAATAAAACCGCCCTGCTTTCACTATAAAAGGAATCCAGTTGCTCAATTTCCTTAATTTTGTCAGTCCTAAAGTGGCGAAAATCATTTCTCATCTCACACCATGCAACCAAAAGCCAACATGACTCCATGTATACCAACCCAATGGGCCATATGACTCGAGAAGAGTAAGAGTCTTTCTTATCACAATACTTTATTTTGATTCTCTTTCGCTTTTTAATAGCATTGCGAATATCTTCAAAAAACATCTCATTTTTTTCTGAAGGACCAATCAGATAGGATTGACTTTCAATAAGATTTTTCAACTCACCGGAAATGACGGTATGTATTTTGGCAAGTGCATTCTTAGCGATAATTTTGAAATCATGGTCCGTATTATGAGAGACCCAATTCAATCCAAGCGTAATAGCATTGACTTCTTCATGAGACAGGTTTAAGGGTGGCAAATGAAAATCAGATTTAACGATATAACCAATTCCAGCACCACCTTCAATGCATACCCCTTGATGCTGTAGCGTTTTTATATCTCTGTAAAGGGAACGCACACTTATCCCTAATCTTTCTGAGAGTGTGGATGCAGTGATCGGATATCTTTGTGCCCTTAATATCTGTAGTAATTCGAGAAGCCTTTCTGTTCTAGTCATAGTGATAAATCCATCATGATCCTGAGACGATTTCTTAAAGCATCTATTAGATAAGCATCTTAGTACAAAGCAAGTGTAGATGGCTAAGTTGAACTGCCCCAAGGTCTGATACCGCGCTAAGTTCGTAATGCGTTCATCAGTGCGTCTGTTTTTAGGACACATTTCATCTCATTGCAGGTGGGTTGTAGCCATTCATCGCTTTTGTCGCCGGCAATACTGTGTCGGAAAGGCCACGGACTCCGACCAACTGCGGGGGATCTGTGGGGGATGAAATCAACGGCACGATCCGGAAAGAAGCGGAAAAGCAGCCCGTCCTGTGTCCACTCAGGCGCGGTACACTGGAGCCAACAATGGATATCCTTACGCATCACGCGATATGGACATGGAACCGCAAGGCGTCATTACAAAACATTCGTAAAGCTTTTCGGATAGTATATCGTGCTGTGGGTGTGAGTGAATTCAGGCAACGGGCAGATATCACCGCAATTTTTACTCTGAACTATAAATTATGAGTCCCCTTTAATCATCAATATTATTGTTGAGACCTGACAATGGTCATTACAGGCTTTATTTCTAATTTTCAGCACCAGATACCCGCTGATATTTATAGAACACATCTGTAATTTACTCCTTATTGGTGTAACGTGTAACTATATATTTCACGGAGTAACCAAATAATAGTAATTATGATTGCGCGTGAAACTATTAGTGTATTCATGACTGTGAGATAAGTAGATCGTTATCATATATTATCTTTATTTTTCATGAAGATACAACCAAACCTCAAATTCATTTAATTTATTGAAACAATCGTTTAACCTGTTTTGATAGCTTTATTCTATTGATGATTTACTGACCGATCTATATTAACTTGTTTTAAGAGTAAAGGATGTTTGCAATACTTTTATGGCCGAAATATATGTCAACAAATAAATAAACATAAACAAATAGTAAACGGAGTCGCTAATGCACTTGAAATACAATATATCTAACGTTAACGCCAGAATCGGTCGATTCGTTCGTAGCAACCGACAAAAAATGAATATGAGCGCAGAAGAGTTAGCTGTTGAGTTAAATATATGTCAGCAGCATGTATCACGGTTTGAACGGGGGCAGTGCGCTTTTACGTTAGAGTTTATTCTGCGAATTCTGAACGTTTTTAACATAAGACTGAGTCATCTTGTCAGTGAAGTTTTCTATGAGGATTCACAGGTATTTAGCAAGGCCAGAAACATTATCCAAAACAATTCAATGACTAAGACCATTAATTAACGAGCTTGATTTTTTAAAAACAGCATCTACTGGACAATATTCTTCAAGAGAAACTAAATACAACATATTGCTTTTGTATTTCTCTAATTTTTACCGGGTGTGAATATCTAAAACCTGCTACGTGAAGAAAGTCATGCTCCGCATCGCCATGTTTACTTGAATAAAGTGAACATGGCGCTGCACAGGCGTTGTATTTTTAAATCCATAATTAGGAATATTACTTAAATGAAATTAAATAAACTACTGGTTGCTTTATCGCTTACTTTTATTTCCGGCTCAGTCCTTGCGGCAGGTGGAGACACGGCCACGCTTAAAGTCACCGGAAAATTAGTGCCGGGCGCATGCGCCGTCAATCTGGATAACGCCGGTATTGTTGACTACGGAACAATGTTAATGACGAACCTGTCTGCAACTGAAGACAATCAACTGCCGGAAAAACGTATTAATATGGGTATTAAATGCAATTCCGAACGACTTGTTGCGTATACCCTTCATGATGAACGTAGAGATTCTCTTTATAATGGTGTGATTAAAAATGCCACCGTTGATGGCAGCGATATACCCGCAAGCAGCAATCAATTTGGTCTGGGGCTTACGAACGACGGTGAAACAACACTGGGGGCATATACTGTTATTAACTGGTTCCCTGATATGACTTATTCGGGTAGCACTGACAATCTGGTGTTTATCAGTAAAAAAATTACCAGCGACGACTGGTCACGCACGGCCTCTGGCAGCACCGTAAACGGCGTGGATGTTGCGGCCAGGTTACACACCTTAGGTAATCCTGATACATTAACCCCGGCAGCTTTCTCTGAATTGAAAGTTCCATTATCTATTAAAGGAGTTCTTCGCAAAGGGGAAGACCTTAAGATTACGGATGAAACGAATCTCGACGGTGAGGCAACGATTTCTCTGGTTTATCTTTAATAATATCCCGTAAATTAATACGATAAAATCAATTTTATCGACTCTGTTTATTACCGGGCCATGTTCTAATGGCCCGGTAAATATACTGGAATAACTACAATGCGTCAGCCATTTTTCTTCTGGAAAGTTCTTT
This sequence comes from Citrobacter sp. Cf118, assembly GCF_030334095.1. NCBI lineage: Bacteria > Pseudomonadati > Pseudomonadota > Gammaproteobacteria > Enterobacterales > Enterobacteriaceae > Citrobacter > Citrobacter sp. Cf118. The sequence goes on from NZ_JAOWES010000087.1 coordinate 398,388, forward strand.
TCATTCTTTCACTTTTCCTGATATGCGTCCCACAGGTTAGTATGGCCACCGGAATGCAGCCTGACAGTTCCCTTTTACTGATCCAGGCAAAGGAAAGCGGAGGCAGCATGAATGTCACCAATACGGACAATATCCCTTCCCTGCTTTACACACAGGTCATTAATGTTGACGGTGAGGATGACACGATTAAACTCCTGCCGACTCAGCCGGTAGTCCGGGTTGAAGGAGGTAAGACTCAGCAAGTTCGATTTATTCTTAAAACGGAAAAGCCGCTAATTACTGAGCATCTTAAACGTGTCATTTTCGAAGGTATCCCCCCAAAAATCCCCGGTAGTAACAAAATTGGTATTACCATACGTCAGAATTTACCCGTACTTATTCATCCAGAAGGATTACCGGAACGAAAAGATCCCTGGACGTTACTTACATGGCATAAAGAAGGCAATCAGCTGAAAGTTACTAATCCAGGCCCCTATGTCGTCCGCCTGGCCCAGCAGTTTGTCACACTACCGTCGAAGACACAATTTGACCTCGGGAGAACGTATTTACTGCCGGGCCAGCATATAACCTTATCATCAGCATCCTCGCTTACGGCTGATAACGAAGTACGTTTTGTTCCAGTCAGCCGTTACGGTGTTCAGGTGTCGGAGTTTATTGCTTCGCTAAATTGAAAGAAACCTTAGCGCCAGACCGGATGTCAGGTTTCAACGCTGAATATTTATTATAAAAACCTATTTCGCATCAGAACGATTTATATCCGAGCTCCTGGAAGGATAGCTATAAGGTTAATAAATGCCCTTTAATTTAATCAGAACATTGCCTGTTCACAGGTATGCATATTATTTATTTCTCGGTCTACTTGGTAGTTACAGTATGATGTTATCCGCCGAACCTTTACTATTTGATGACGGAAGATTAAAAAACCGTGGACTGGATGCTGGTCTGAGTCATTATTTTTCTCACGCCGCACGTTTTTCACCAGGCGAATATCCTGTTAGTTGGGTGATTAACGGGCGCAATAAACGTCAGCTTATGACGCGATTTAATGCGCAGGGCGAACCCTGTATAACTCCTGAAACATCCCGAAATCTCGGACTTGCGTATGAGTTTAATCAAGGATGTCTGGATTATCAGACGCTTTATCCCGCAGCACAGTTAACGGCAGACCCGTATAAAAATCAGATTAGTTTTACAGTTCCGACATCTGCGCTGACGCCAGAAAGCATCTTATTACGCAAGGATATTATTCAGGGAGGCACATCGGGGCTGCTTAATTATAATCTGCAGTCGTCAACCACAGTTCAGTCCGGAAAGCACGAAACTTATCAACTGGGACTATTTGAATCAGGACTGAATCTGAATGACTGGCTGCTTCGCAGTCGTCATACGGTATCGTACAGTGACGGAACACGTCGTTCTCAGCGACTATATACTTATGTCCAGAAGACGTTTCAGTCGCTACAACAGACTTTTCAGGCAGGAGAGATATACGCTCGTCAGACGCTACTCGCCATTCCTGGATTAACGGGGCTTCAACTGTTTCCTGATAGTGCACTGCGTCCTGCTCGTAGCGGCGTTTCTGTTCAGGGAATAGCGCGTTCCGCGCAGGCTCGTGTTGAGGTTTATCAAAACGGACAGTTAATCGAGGCAACACAGGTTCCTGAAGGACCGTTTTCATTAGATAACATTTCCATGCTCAGCACGCAGTTTCCGCTGGATGTGAAAGTGACGGAACAGGATGGTCAGTTAACAACGTTTTCAGTACCTGTCACGGCCTTACAAACTCCGGCCGACGCTCCCCTTTATGGTTCTGTGGCACTCGGTAAAGTGCGCGAGACAGTTGCCAGCGATGAATCGGCCCCCTGGCTCATTACCGGAAGTCAGGGAATGCGGATTTCCCGACAGGCAACGCTAAGCGGTAGCGCTCTGGCCTCAGCACAGTATCAATCCGCGGCGGCATCCCTGAGTTTTATTCCGATACCGGCATGGTCACTGTCGCTGCAAACCACGATGGCACAGGAACAGTACACGCATCATGCGGGCAGCAAGGAAAGCCTCAGTCTCCGCTACCAGCTTAACCCTTCCGCCAGTATTCAGGCGGCCTGGACCACAACATCTGCGGGATTTCGTGAGCTCAGCGACGCTGTAAATCATACGACTTCCACAGCGAACAGTTACTACAATGTGGGAGGTAACTGGGCTCATGAACATTTAGGTCTGTTTTCGCTGAGTTACTCGACCTCCTCCGCGCGTGACCATGCCGCCACACCGAAATCATGGTATGCCTCATGGTCAAAAAACTGGCGCAGGGCTGGACATGGTCAGATTAACCTTTCGGCCACATGGCAACGTGTTTCTGGCTCCCGGACGAGTACGCAACGTGACGATGATGTCTTTTATATCCGACTTGGGCTGCCTCTGGGACACGATCGCGTAAATCTGTCCCTTCGTCGACAGGGCTCCCGGACTTATAACGATGTTCAGACCAGCGGACAATGGGACGATATGTCATATTCGCTATCGGCAGGACGGGACTGGCAAAATGCCCAAAATACCATCAGCGGCAGTTTTGGGCAGAATTTGCATTATGCCCAGATGAGTGGGTATGCCAGCCAGACCGCCAATTATTGGGGGTATGGCGGTTCGCTAAGCGGTGGGATTTCCGTTAATCAGGAAGGGATACTTTTTTCACCTTATGCGATTCAGGAATCATACGGCGCCCTTTCATTAAATTCTCCGCTTTCCGGGATCAAAGTATCTACCCCGCAGGGCCCCGTCTGGACTGATTATCGCGGCAAAGCGCTGGTTCCCGGCTTAACACCGTGGCAGCCCTCTCGTCTCAATATTGATGTTAAAACGTTGCCCAGACATGTCGACTTAACCAATGGTGCCGCGGAGCTTACCGTTTCGCGAGGAGCCGTCGCATTCACACAATTCAGGGTATCAGACACCCGCAGGGTACTCATGACAGTCAGACGTACTAACGGAAAGCTTCTGTCTAAAGGAAAAGGGATCGTAGACAGCGATGGGCAGTACGTGACGAATTCTCTGGAAAAAGGCCTGGTTTTCTTTAGCAACCTGCAGCCCGGTGAGTCGTTCTTTGTGGGGGATGACAACGGTAGCCCCATGTGCCAGCTACAGTATTCCCTGCCCCCAACACCACCTCAGGATGGTTTATATGAAGAGTTAACGGGAGTATGCGAATGATTCGTTTAATATCATTATGTTGCGGCATCTATTTTATTGTCAGTCCGGTCGTTCAAGCGCAGTGCAATATTATTGCCAGCCAGTTGCGCCACGAATACGGCAAAGTCCGGTTTCAGGATACTGAGCCCACCGGGCAGGTACAATGGCAGCAGTTGCCCGCCCGCCAGGTACAGGTACAGGTGCGGTGTGATGTTCCTCAACCCATACATATCCGGTTTGATGACAATGACCGTCGAGGACTCGACTTCAGTTTCGGTGAGGAGGGACGGGCAACGGTGATGTTCAGTGAAGCGTTTGTCGATAATAAGAGCAGCCAGTTCGTTGTTCACCACGAGCTTAATAAATCGTCTGAATCACGGTCGCAGACCCCTGTTGCTGTTCTCAACGGAGACACAGTTGAGCTCCAGCAGCATCATCAGCCCGTGAACGGGATGTCGGCCACTTTCCTGCTTACGGTTATTCCCCGTGTACAGGCCCGCAGCTTTCAGGTTTCAGATCAGCAGGCGTCAACATTGTCATTACGTATGACCGTACCAGAGAGAGAATAACTCGATGATTTCATTTTGGTTCAAGGAAATTTTTCAGCGTGTTATATACCACCAGTCAAGTGTTACAGGAAAGATGCGCCTGATTTCGCTTATTAAAAGCCGGATACATCGGTGGCTTTGTTGTGCCGGGGGGATATTTTGCCTGTTGATTACGAAGGCGTATGCGGAAAATACGGTGGATGTGAGCTTTTCAGCTGAAATGATCCCGGCCGCATGCCGGGTATCGCTGGATAATGGCGGCACTGTGGATTACGGTACGCTGAGTCTCTCATCGATCCGTTCTTCATCTCCCTATCTGTTGACGCCACGTGTTATCGGCTTGCATATACAGTGCGAGAGCCTGCGACAGGTGGCATGGATGGTCAATGATGAAAAAGCGGAAACCCGGGTCCGTAACCTGATAATTGACTCTCACGATGATAAGACATCTGGTCGGCATTCATCTGACACCCTCTTTGGACTGGGTGTTACCTCAGGTCAAAAACCGATTGGTGGTTACCTGATAACCGCATTAGCCGGGGAGAGCGCCGTGGAAGGCGATATCGCGTCATGGGGGTATCAGACGGGGGAACAAGAACGGAGCATGTGGCAATCAGCCGGGACAGCACTAACACTGATTTCAGGCATCATGAGACTGACTCCGGTGGATGCGAAAAATAATCCCGTGGCAATTCGTCAGTTGACAATCCCCCTCAGGATCTCTGCCGCCATTGCCTCCGATGGCCTGAGCTTACAGGATGAGACTGAGTTACAGGGCGAGGCCACAATCAGCCTGATTTATTTGTAATATTGGGACAAGAATAGTATCCCGCAACACATGTCTGTTGACTTATTTTGTAAAAAGACTACTTTTCAGGACATGAAGAAGATACTCATCATTGTTCCCGATGGCGGCATGCTGTTTGAATCCGCCGGTATTGCCGACATCATGATGCAGGCCAACCGCCTGCATCCCAAAAGCGCTACGGAAACCTGTTATCAGGTTCAGTTAGCCACAACGCAACCACATCAGGTGATCCATGGTCAGTCCGGCCTGAACCTACTGGCAGATCATCGCCTGCATGAGATAGATCCTCGCGAACCTCTCGATACCATCATTATCACTGGCAGAGGTCAAAATCCGCAGGAAGGAATTGCTGTGGTTGACTGGCTGCGCCTTGCCGCTCCCCATGCCCGCCGCATTGCATCCATTTGCGGCGGTGCGATGCTGCTGGCACAAACCGGGCTGCTGGACGGCAGACGAGCCACCACCCACTGGAAACTACTTGAAACCATGCAGGCAGAATTCCCTCAGGTGCGCGTCGAAAGCGGTCCGCTTTATATTCAGGACGAACACATCTGGACATCGGGTGGCGTGAGCTCCGGCTTTGATCTAACGCTAGCGCTGGTTGAAGAGGATTATGGTTTCAGTCTGGCGCGCGACGTCGCTCAAGACTTCGTCATGTACCTGCGCCGTCCTGGGGGCCAGCTGCAGTTTAGCCGCTACAACCTTCAGCATACCAGTACTCTGGGCCCGATTAACGATCTGCTGGTCTGGCTGCTTGAGAACCTCACCGCCGACCTCAGCGTGGATAAACTGGCGGAAAAAGTCGCCATGAGTCCACGTAACTTCACCCGCGTGTTTACCCGGGAAACAGGAGCTTCACCGGCGCGCTATGTAGCTGAAGCTCGTCTGGCCGCCGCCCGGCAGCGTCTGGAGCAGACCAACGAGACGCTGGAGCGTATTGCCGAACAAACGGGATTCGGCAGCAGCATCAACCTGCGACGACTATTCGAAAAACAGCTTCACCTGACCCCGGGCGAATATCGCCAGCGTTTTCATTGTCGTAAAATGGCCTAAAGTGATCCTCTTTTGTCGTTTACGCCAAGCAGTGATCGGCCTAAATTTATGCCAGAGACAACAGATAAGGAGTTGATCATGGTAAAGGTCGGTATTAACGGTTTTGGCCGTATCGGACGTAACGTACTGCGTGCTGCACTGGGTAACTCGGATATTCAGATTGTGGCAATCAACGATCTGACTGACAGTAAAACATTGGCGCACCTGCTGAAATACGATTCGCTGCTGGGTAAACTCGATGCCGACGTCGCCGCCAGTGAGGGGCAACTGGTCGTTAACGGTAATTCCATTACTGTTTTTAGCGAACGCGACCCAGCCAAAATCCCCTGGCGTCAACGTGAAGTCGATATTGTCATTGAAGCAACCGGCTTCTTCACTGAACGAGACAAGGCGGCAGTACATATCCACAGCGGTGGCGCAAAGCGCGTAATTATCTCTGCTCCAGGTAAAAACGATGATTTAACCATCGTGATGGGCGTTAACGATCATCTCTACTCGGCGGATAAACACTTTGTCGTCAGCAACGGTAGTTGCACCACCAACGGTCTGGCACCTGCCGCGCAGGTTTTGCACCAACATTTCGGTATTAAGCATGGTCTGATGAACACCACCCATGCCTACACCAACAGCCAGGCGCTGCACGACCAACCGGAAAAAGATCTTCGTGGCGCCCGCGCCGCTGCATTGTCGATAGTGCCCTACTCAAGCGGTGCTGCTAAGGCACTTGGCAAAGTCATCCCTGAGCTGGATGGTCGCTTAACCGGTTATTCGCTGCGCGTACCAGTTCCGGTAGTGTCAATTGTCGACCTGACCGTCACGCTTGAGCGGGATGTAACGGAAGAAGAAGTCAATAATGCATTTCGTAACGCCGCCGCGACGGGGCCGCTGAAAGGGATCCTGGGCTATAGCGATGAACCGCTCGTTTCAAGCGACTACCAGGGTGACCCGCGTTCATCCATTATCGACGGCCTGTCAACGTTGGTAATTGGTGGCAATATGGTCAAAATTCTCGCCTGGTACGATAACGAATGGGGATTCTCCAATCGGCTCGTCGACCTGGCGCTGTTAATGGCAAAAAACGAGCGCTAACTCCTGCTTCCCACGCCCTCTTAAAATCCACGCCTGGCGTGGATTTTTTAACTCTGCCACGGCAGATTAAATGTGAGTTTGATGGCGGAGCAATTCCTCTCAACTTAGTCATTTTATTAATCTTACGGTTGCTACCATAATAAAAAGTCACTAAGCGAAGCCTATAACCCGCAGGCAATATGAGTAATGTGAACTTAATTGAGGATTCCGGTATGACCACCTTTCATCAACTTACTGCCACCAGTCTCAATGGCCAACCCATCTCGATGGCCGATTACGCTGGCAAACTGGTGCTGGTGGTTAATACCGCCAGTCATTGTGGATTCACGCCACAATAGCAGGCCTCGAAGTGCTCGATAAGAAGTACGCCGCACAGGGTCTGGTGGTGCTGGGTTTCCCCTGCAACCAGTTCGGTAAACAGGAACCTGGTGGAGCCGATGAAATCGCACAAACCTGTCACATCGACTACGGTGTGAGCTTCCCGATGTTTGAGAAAGTGGACGTCAACGGCGCTAGGACGCATCCGGTGTTTCGTTTCCTGAAAGATGAATTACCCGGCGTGCTGGGTGGATCAAGTGGAACTTCACTAAATTCCTGATCGGGCGCGACGGTAAGCCGCTTAAGCGTTTTGCTCCCTACACGACTCAAGAGAAAATAGAAGCCACGATCCTTGCAACGCTAAAAGACTGAGTGCTCATGTCATTCAAACCGTTCCCATTATGCCCCTGCCTGCTGCATGAATAAAAAACACGCTGCAAAATCAACAAAATATAATCAACTTGCTTAATTACTCTGCAATCGCGTGAGATCAGGAAGAAAAATGCCATTTCCCTCTTGCCTCATTCGGTCTGTGCCGCTAATATTCGTCCCCGTTGTCACCTACAACGTTGCGTTCATAGCTCAGTTGGTTAGAGCACCACCTTGACATGGTGGGGGTCGTTGGTTCGAGTCCAATTGAACGCACCATCTTGCGTCCGTAGCTCAGTTGGTTAGAGCACCACCTTGACATGGTGGGGGTCGGTGGTTCGAGTCCACTCGGACGCACCAAATCATCTCTTCGATTTGGTGCTATTTCCCCTCAAAACTATCGTTTATCTTCAGTTTTATCATTTCCTACGTTGCTACAATAGCAATGCGTTAAATCATTCTAAATTCCATGCTCAACGCGTATCATTCATCTTCTTCGTATAATGTCTTTCATCAGAGCCCGGATACCATGCCCTCTTCCATTCTCCTGTTCGCCGCGGGCAGTTTACGCCCAGCATGTACCCCGCTGATAAGCCAGTTCACGCGCATGAGTGGAATAGACGTCAAGATTGAATATGGTCCGGCCGGTTTACTGCGCGAGCGTATTGAAGCGGGTGAACCGTGTGCGCTCTTTGCCTCCGCCAACCGGGAACATCCGCAAAACCTGCTGGTACGTAATAAAGCCGTCTCAACGCACACCTTTTGCTGGAACAAACTGAGCCTTGTCAGCAACCGAATCGGAACCTGGCTGGATTTACTCCGCGACCCAACGCTGCGACCAGGGACATCAACGCCCGGCTGCGACCCTTCCGGAGACTATACCTGGGCATTTTTCGACAATATGGATGTACTGGAACCAGGACTCGGGCAGCAACTTCGGGCGCGCGCTATCCCACTGGTTGGTGGCCGTGATACGGTTAAAATCCCGCAAGGAGAACTGGCGAGCGCCTGGATCCTGCGCCAGGGGCTGGCCGATCTGTTTATCGGTTACGCGCATTACGCACACGCGCTGCACGCGATGACCGACGTACATTACGTGGCTATTCCGGACGAGCACAATATTTTTTGCGAATACCAACTGGCGGTGCTTGATGCATCCAAAGAAGTCATGGCGCTGGTTGAATTCATACTTTCCCGCAGCGGTCAGGCGTTCCTTACCGCCGCAGGATTCTTACCGCTTAACGCCGAATAGAAAACAACGGTGCGATAAACGGCGTAGGGTGATTCTCCACGCTAAGTTTTCGCAGCGGTAAGCCATAGGCCAGAAACAGATTCTCTTCGGTCACAATGCTGTCCGTTGGCCCTGCCCGCCATTTACCTTCAGGGAGTAGCAGCAAAGTATGGGAAGCAACCTGCAACGCGTGAAGCGGATCGTGGGTCGAAAAGAGAATGCTGCATCTCTGTTGATGGGCCAAATCGCTGATGAGCTGGAGCACCACCTGCTGATTGGCGAGATCCAGCGCGGAACACGGTTCATCAAGTAACAACGTTTGACACTCAGTCACCAGAGCCCGGGCAATCATCACTAACTGTTGCTGCCCGCCAGAAAGTGAGCCAAATGAGATGGAGGCAAGATGCGCAATACTCAACTGCTCTAATGCCTGCATTGCTCTTTGTTGATCCTGCTGGCTGGGTTGCGCAAAAAGCTTCACGTGCTGTGCTCGCCCCATCAGCACCACATCGCTGACCGTATAAGGAAACGGTAGATGGCTATGCTGTGCCACAATTCCTATCCCACCGTTATTTTCAATACTCCCGCCTAAAGCAGGCAGCGTGCCGGTTAGCGTATCAAGCAGCGTACTTTTACCCAGACCGTTACGTCCAAGCACGGCCCAGATATCACCTTTCTGGCAACAGAACGTTAGCGGCTCAAATAGCGGCGCGCGATACCCATAAGAAAGCTGATTTACGCGCAGTGCGGCAGGTATCATGAATTCTCCCGACGGCTGGTACGAATGAGCAAGAAAGCAAACAACGGCGCACCGAACAATGCGGTGATGATCCCCAGCGGTATCTCCGCGTGCATCAGAGTGCGGGCAATATCATCCACCACAATCATAAAACCGCCCCCCAACCAGAAGGCACACGGCAGTAGACGACGATGATCAACGCCCACCAGCAAACGCGCCAGATGCGGAATAACCAACCCAACCCAGGCAATACTGCCGCTGACTGCCACCTGAGCGGCGACCAAAAATGCGCAGCACACCAAAACGCTGCGTCGCAGAGGAACCACCGCCACCCCCAGTGCTCTGGCATCTTTGTCATTGAGCGATAACAGGTTTATCCGCCAGCGTAGCTGGAACAAAACCGTCGCGGCGATACCGACTGGAACCGCCAATAGCAGTACTTTATGCCAGTTGGCCGTCGCGAAGCTCCCCAGCAGCCAGAACACAATATTAGGTAACGTCTCTTCAGTATCAGCCTGATATTGGATCAGGCTCACCAGCGCGGCAAAAAAGCCGCTCAAAATGATACCTGACAGGATCAACACCAGCGTATTCTCCAGCCCCTGTAACGCAGCAATGGCATACACCAGGATCAATGCCGTCAGACCGAAGAAAAACGTTGACCCCATCATCAGCAAGGGCGAAAGACCGAGCAGGATGGCCAGCGTTCCGCCAAAGGCTGCCCCCGACGTCACACCGATAATATGCGGGTCGACCAGCGGATTATGAAATACTCCTTGCAACGTCGTCCCGCATAACCCCAACGCGCCCCCCGCCAGCAGCGCCATCAGAATACGCGGTAATCTGACCGTCCAGATCACCTGGCTGGCTATTTCCTCAGCGTCGCTATAGTGCGTCAGGTGGTAAAACACCTCGCTTAACGACAGCGGATATTGTCCGAGGCATAGCGAACTGACGCCCAGCAACAGGACCACAACGATTAAGAGCGGTTGCTGGGGCAAAAAACGGTTACTTAGCTGCATCAGACTGCCAGTTCACACGATAAAAACGCTGATAGTAATCTTGCGCCTGCGCATCAACGTCCACATCTTTATAGGCATCCGGATACAGTTTTTTGGCCATCCACAGTTCACCGATCGCCAACGCCTCTGGCATCGGATAGCCCCAGGCTTTGGCGTATTCAGGCATCAACCAGACACGATGATTTTTCACCGCATCAATCCCCTGCCAGTTCGGATCGTTTTGGATCTGAGTTACCACCTGCGGATAGCGATCCTGGACAAAAATCACCTGCGGGTTCCACGCTAATACCTGCTCCAGCGCAACCTGACGGGCCCCTTTCACACTGGCAGCCGCCACGTTTAATCCCCCCGCGTGCTGCATCATCAGTCCGGTGTACTTCCCGGAGCCGTAAGTCATCAGGTCGGGGTTAGCCATATAAATACGGACTTTTTGCGCATCCGGGATGTTTGCAACCGGCGCATTGAATTTTGCTCGTGCCGCAAAAACGTAGTCGATTAACGTTTCAGCCTGCGGTTTGCGCCCCACGACATCCGCAATCAGGCGAATACCCTGCTTTAACCCTTCGTTGTAGACCTGCTCTTCATCGGCCATAGTCGGGTTCATTTTATTCTGTTGCCCGTCGGCATCTTTGCGCAATGAGATAGCAACGACCGGAATACCGGCGTTCTGAATCTGCTGGATCATCTCCGCGGGCGCATAGTTGGCGACAAACACCACCTGTGGATGAATTGCCAGCAGGCTTTCAATGTTCACGCTGGTGAGATCGCCCGGTGTCGGCAATGTAGTAATCGTCGGCATAAAGCGCGCAAATTCAGGCCCGAGCTGTTTTTTCCAGCTCGACATCACGCCAACAATGTCCTGCTGCGCATTGAGCTGGACCAGAATATTCAACGTCTGGTGTTGCAGCACGACCACTTTGTCCACATGGTCAGGAATCGTGACCTGACGACCAAGCTGATCGGTGATCGTACGGTCGGCCTGAGCAGAAAACGCAAACAACATGCTGGCGCATACCAGCACAAAAGAGCGGAAAGTTAACATGGGATACCATCTGAATAGAGGAGTAAAAACGATATGCATTAAATTATATAACGTGATGACTGGCAACCCATTATCATCATGCAACGCACCAAGCCCCACATTTAAGAGGGGTAAAAATGGCGTGCGATCCTTATCTCGCCTGTCTTTACACGCAAGTGTTACTCCTGTGGAGGTAACGCGTTTAAAATTCGCATCGCCTGCGCTGGAGTGAGCGAATAATCGAAGAACTGGCGATAAAAATCGCGCGTCACGCTGACCATATCCAGGCCGCTAAACAGCGTAGGATGCAGTTTTGATGCAGCCCATTGCAGCTGTAGCGCGCTTTCAGTGCCGTAACGATCCCAGGGGAACACGCCCGCCGGATTGCGCCAGACATTACCCTGCTTAACCGCGTCAAGTTCTTTGAACAATGCCGCATATGGCGAACTGGCGATATCACCGCAACCCGCACCGAGAATAATGACCTGCGGTTGCCAGTAGAGCACCCTTTCGGGCGACACCTCCTTCATGTTGCCGTCCACTTCACCTGCCGCATTCCGTCCCCCCGTCAGCGTAATCCAGGTATCGATCAACGTGTTCCTGCCATCAACTTTAAGCGGATTCAGCGACTGAATATGAAGTACCCGAGGGCGCTGATCTGCCGACAACTTCGCCGTTTTAGCCTGCACATCCGCGAGTACACGGTTGAGATACTGATTGTAAGCCGTCGCCCGGGCGCGAGCCTGCCCCGTCCCCAGAACCTCTGCGGTTGTAGTGACCGATTTTTCCATCGAAGCATAGTCAGTAAATGCCATTTCAAGGGCCGGGATGCCCGCCTGACTGTAACTTTGAGCATCCCCTTTTCCTTTTGCCACGAACACCACATCGACGTGCCGAGCCAACAAATCCTCAGTATTAAATGATGTTCCTCGTATCTGTAAGGCTTGCCTCAGGGAAGGGTTGATTTTGAACATCCATGGCTGGTTATCCTCATGGTTGACCGTCACAACAATGTTACGACCTGCGCCCAGCGTCATCAGCACCGAATGATGGGCAAACCAGCCATCCGCAATACGTTCAACATGTGTGGGAACGGTAACTGTGTGACCAGCATCATCCACAACCTGGCGCGTTGCCAGGGCAGGAAACGCCAGCCACACACAAAGCAGCCATGTGTGGCACGTTTTCATGAGCAACCCCTAAAAATCAACCTGAACAGAAACCTGAGCCTGACGCGGTGCACCAAGTTGAGCGCTGGCAGCCCCTGCGCCCGTGTAGCCGGTCAATGCGCCCGGAACAATATTGGTCCAATAGTGACGGTCGGTGAGATTGGTGATATCAAACCGGAAAGTGGTTGGCGTGTTCCACAGTCTGGTGGCATAACGCGTGCCGATGTCCACCGTGGTGTAACTCCCGACCCAACTGTCATTGGCATTATCGGTAGCCCGACGTCCGACGTAATGCACGTTCGTGTCGACATCCAGTCCCGAAACCCGTTCGATGGTGTAGATCGCGAGAATATTCGAGGCGAAACGCGGCAAACCAACAACTTGCTTACCATCCGCATTGCTGGCCGCGGTATTATGAAGCGTTGGATCTAGCCAGGCTCCGCCGCCTAACACGCGTAAATTATGAGTAATATGCCCATCAGCCATCAGCTCCAGCCCACGGTTTTTTTGCGTACCGTCCTGAGCAAAATCGCCGTTGTCGTTGGTATAGGCAAAGGGGCGTTTGGCTTCAAACAGCGCAGCGGTAAGCAGCAGGTCTTTTACAGGCGCATATTTTGCGCCCACTTCGATCTGACGACTTCGGTAGGGATCTAACACCTGCCCGGCATTGCGCGCCCCGGCGGGTGCGGTATCGCCCTGCTGCAAACTGTCCGCCCAGGTGGTATACAGCGTGACGTTCTCCACCGGTTTATACATCAGGCTGGTGGAACCGCTCATGCCATTGTCTTTCTGACGGCTGCTTTCATGCCCAGCTTTGTTGTAGTTACTGACGGTAAACAGGTTCTCGCTGCCGGAAAGCAGCAAGCTCCACTGCGGGGAAAAATGCAGCGTATCGCTTAGCAAAAATGCATGCTGAGTGGTGGTCGCCGAATGATAGCGATCGTTAAAATCTGGATACGGTGGTCGTGGATAGTCGGGATGTTGATTGAGAGAAGAATGCCCCAGAGTGAAAGTGCCACCGTTTCTTGGATTATAGTTTTTCCACACAAATCCACGCATTCCGGTAGCAATGTCCTGCGTCAGCCAGCCAGTATCAACGCTACCAGTCAGGTTCGCTAAATAGCTGTTGATGGTAAAGCGACTGGCCGCCGAATTGGCGGTTGTGGTGGTGTAATCTCCTTGGTTATTCGTCAGAGTATTGGTCACTGCCGTCGATTCTCGGTCTGCAACCTGGTGCAGCGCCCCCAGATCCAGCATCCAGTTGCCGTCAAAATCATGCTTAATATGCATATCGACGGTGGTTGTTTCGTCATCATGACCCGCATAAGACTGACCATACTTACTGTCCGTAGGATCAAATGCCGCGGGGAAGTGAACGCCTTTCGCCAGAGCAAAACTCCCCGGCATACCTTTTTCGTAATAATGGTAATAGCTGAAATTACTCTCCAGCACCGTTTGATCTGTCAGTTGAAAGTCCAGCCCCAAGCCAGCGTACTGTCGACGGACATGGCTATCGGTGGTGTAGCTATGGCCCTCATCATTTAGCAAGTTGAGACGATATTTCACCCGGTCTCCCGCATCGATTGGGCCACTGAAATCCATCGACGTCAGCGTACCCGACCCTGTACCTTGCCCCACGGTGACGCGGTGTAACGGCGTATCGACGGGTCGTTTGGACACCAGATTAAACATCCCTGCTGGATTGGCGGGGCCATACAGCGACCCGGCGATGCCGTTCAACACTTCAATGTTCTGGAACTGTTCGGTCGAATATTCAGTCGTGGAGACGGCGTTCAGGCCATCAATCATATGGTTTTGTACCACACTCCCCTGCATGCCCCGGGTTTGCGGGCGGACGCCGTCACCCTGAACGGACGGTAGGTAGCGATAGGCGTCTTTCACATCTTTGATTTGTTGCTGATCCAGCACTTTTTTCGACAGCGTCTGCACCGACCAGGGAACGTCTATCAGATCTCGCTCGCCGAGGCTACCTAACGTTGCTTTTTTTTCGCTCGCAGGAGGTTCATGTTCCGATAACGAGGATTGTGACGTGGCGGGCGCCGAAACGATGACGGTATCTTCAGCATGAGCCGTTACGACGGTGGAAAGACAGGCAAAGGTCAACAACCCAGAGGCCACTGGGGTAATTTTGTTATTTAACATTCGTTAATTCAATTCGTTAGATAGAAAGACTGGAGGCTGCTAACGCAAGCACCTTCTCTTGAAGAGTACAGTTATTATATTTGTATGATGAATAGGATAGATCTAATCGATATATATGTAAATATATAACGAGGTGTGATTGGTAAATTTACTGCAACAAAAAAGCCGACGGTAATGACGACCGTCGGCTTTAGGTAAAGGACAACTAACGAATTATTTGGTTGCCGCTTTGATGATCTGAAGCGCTTTGGCGAACTGATCCTGCGGAATTGTCAGCGGGTAAAGGAAACGAATAACGTTGCCATACTGACCGCAGGTCAGCAGCAGCAGTCCTTGCTCAAGGGCTTTCTTCTGCACGCGTTGTGCGGCGGAAGCGTTGGGTTCCCCTGTCGCTGGATCACAGAATTCAGCAGCAATCATAGAACCTAAACCACGCACTTCGGCCAGTTCAGGACACCCTGCTTGCGCATCTGTCAAAGCGGCGCGCAGCTGTTCGCCGAGGGCCGCCGCACGCTGGCACAGCTGTTCATCATGAATAATGTCCAGTACTGCATGGGCCGCCGCGATCGACAGCGGGTTCCCGGCGTAAGTTCCACCCAGACCACCCGGCGCAGGTGCATCCATGATTTCGGCTTTGCCCACAACGCCAGACAGTGGCATGCCGCCCGCGAGGCTTTTCGCCATGGTCATCAGGTCTGCTTTATCGGCGTAATGATCCATCGCAAACAGCTGGCCCGTACGGGCAAACCCGCTTTGTACTTCATCGGCAATCATCACGATGCCATGCTCGTCGCAAATACGGCGGATGGCAGCCACAAATTCCGGCGGTGCCACCACGAAGCCCCCTTCGCCCTGGACGGGTTCGAAGATAATCGCCGCAACCTGGGTTGGATCGATATCGGCTTTAAACAGACGCTCAATCGCTTTTAGGGAATCCGCCGTGGAAATACCCTGTAATTCAGAAGGATACGGAGCATGGTAAACAGAACCAGGGAACGGACCGAAACCTTTTTTATAGGGTGCCACCTTGCCGGTTAACGCCATCGTCATGTAAGTACGACCATGAAAACCACCGCCAAATGCGATAACGCCAGGACGCCCGGTATGTGCGCGTGCAATTTTCACCGCGTTTTCTACCGCTTCAGCCCCGGTGGTGAAGAATGTGGTTTTACGCTTGCCATCGATTGGCGCGACGTTGTTGATTTTCTCAGCCAAAGACACATAGCTTTCGTACGGGACAATCTGATAAGCCGTATGGGTAAAAGCCTGAAGTTGCGCTTCGACTGCCTGCACCAGGCGAGGATGGCGGTGTCCGGTGTTCAGCACGGCAATCCCGGCGGCAAAATCAATGTACTGATTGCCTTCGATATCGGTAATCGTGCTGTTTTCTGCCGACTGGGCATAAAAATCACACATAACACCCACGCCACGCGGGGTGGCATCCAGACGACGTTGTTGCAGGTTTTTATTGTTCATTCTCTACACCTTGTCCATTAATACATTTCGGTTGAATTACCCTTTAAATTTAGACGCCGTCTGGTACTTTAATCGAGAGCCAAATCGTTTTATTTTAAGGATCCAAATGCGTTCACTTGCCGGAGATGTGATCAAGCAGGCATTTAGTCAGCAGACTGACGAAAAACTACATCGCCGCCTGTATGCCGCCATTTGTAGTTGCATCCTCGAAGGTAGCCTGAAACCGGCTACCCGAATGCCTCCGTCACGTGATCTGGCAGGAGAGCTGACGCTATCGCGCAATACCGTCCTGCGGGTTTACGAACAGTTGCAGGCCGAAGGTTATATTTCTGCGCGTACCAGTAGCGGCACATTTGTCACTGACAGCGTGCTGGACAATCTCAACCTGCGTCCCAATAAAGAACCTGTTGCTGACGCTCTGGAGGATCACACCCGCTTATCTGCCCGCTGCCTTGAGCTGTTAGGTAATGCCAGCGCCAGTCCCCGTCAGTGGGGCGCGTTTATTCCAGGCGTACCTGATGTAGAGCATTTCCCGCACCGGGTGCTCAAAAAAATTCAGGACAGGCTGGCAAGACGATTGCGCCCGGAGTTTCTCACTTACGATGCCGCAGGCGGTGTGAATGAGCTGAAAGAAGCGCTGGCGGACTATCTGCGCACCGCTCGCGGCGTGCGGTGTTCGCCGGAGCAAATTCTGATTACCGAAGGTATTCACCAGGCGCTGGATCTGGTGACCCGAACGTTATGCAACCCGGGCGATTACGCCTGGATTGAGGAGCCGGGCTACTGGGGAATCAAAAATATTCTGCGGATCAATGCGGTAAATTTTTCGGCTATCCCGGTTGATGAACAAGGTATGATCCCACCAGATTCAGGCGAAACACCGCCAAAACTGATTTTTGTGACACCGTCACATCAATACCCTCTCGGTTCGGTGATGAGCCTCAGTCGCCGCCGGCAACTTATCTTTCGCGCACGTGAAACGCGAAGTTGGATAGTGGAAGATGATTACGACAGTGAGTTCCGCTTTTCCGGCCAGCCGATCCCCTCTTTGCAGGGGCTGGAAGAAGAGACACCGGTCATCTACATCGGGACATTCAGTAAGACACTCTATCCCGCACTGCGACTCGGGTATGTCGTGCTACCTAAATCGTTAGCCGCTCCGCTGAAAAAGGTTCATAACGACCTCTATCGTGGTGGACATCTGTTGATTCAGGCCGCGCTGGCGGAGTTTATTCGCGAGGGTTATTACGCAGCACACATTCGGAAAATACGCCAACTATACAGTCGTCGTCGCCAGATGCTGGTAGAGCTTATCAGCCGCCAGCTTGGTGAGCATTATCTTGGTTCCTTCAGCAGCAACGCCGGGCTGCATATGATCTTACAGTTACCCGCAGGGAGCGATGACGCGGTCATTGCCCAACAGGCGAATGCGCAAGGGTTGTTGGTGCGCCCGCTGTCACGCTACTACGTGAATGAAGAGAAACGCAGCGGCCTGTTGCTGGGGTTTGCAAGTATTGAAGAGCATGAAATGGCGGCGGCGTTTACCCGACTCGCGGATATTATCAGGGCAAACACCGTGTAAGCGCTGCCGGATGGTGGTGCAAGCACCTTATCCGGCATACTGTTTAATGTGATGCTTTTTTAATCCCAGCCAGATCTTCATGGCTTACTTCGCCATTCCCTTCACCCCAGGTCTTACGCACGTAATTAATCACGTCGCGCATTTCGTTGTCACTTAACATGCCTCCGTAGGCGGGCATCTTAAAGGAGACGCTGCCACGCGTTGTCGGTGTTTCTGCGCCGTGGGCAATCACTCTGAACAGCGGCGTCGGATCATCAACCATGACCAGCGGATTGTTGACCAAAGAAGGTGCGTTATCATCCGTACCTTTCCCTTCCAGACCGTGACAAGTTGAACAGTAACGGTTATAGGTCACTTTGCCCGCCTCAGGTGAATTCGACCAGGATGCTGTAGTCGCAGCAGCACGCACCGTTTCAGGCTTCGCGCTTTTCAGACTCAGCAGATATTGGGCGATCGCCGTGGCATCTTCGTCGGTCAGATACTGTGTACTCTGCGTGACGACTTCAGCCATCGAACCTGAAACCGCAGCATGCTTGCTCTTACCGGTCAGCAACAGCGATTTTAACGCCTGCTCAGACATTCCGCTGCCCCGCAGCGAAGGTGCATACCAGCCGTCAATCATCGCGCCACTCAGGTACTCGGCATCAGCATGGGTATAAGCTTTTTCATTCATCGCCATACCTCTCGGTGTATGGCATGAACCGCAGTGTCCGGGACCTTCCACCAGATAAGCGCCCCGTTTTATCAGAGCTGTGTTGTCATCTGGTTTCGCGCTATCTACTGTCGTCGCTGGCGCGTCGGTAAACAGCCAGTTCCAGATATGCAGTGGCCAGCGGGCGGAGAGTAGCCACGGAATGGCATTCTCTTTATTGGGTTGCGCAGACGGTGTGACATCATGCATAAAATAGCGATACAGCGCCTGAACATCCTCGTCAGAAAGTTTTGCATAAGAGGGATAAGGCATGGCCGGATAGAGCGGGTGACCGTCTTTGGCAATTCCCTGGCGTACCGCCTTTTCAAAATCCTCGTATGAGTAATTACCAATACCCTGTGCCTTGTCCGGGGTAATGTTGGTCGAATAAATATCCCCCACCGGAGTAGGAAATTTTTTGCCCCCCGCCATCGCCGCACCACCTTCAGCGGTATGACAGGCGACGCAGTCTGAAATTCGCGCGATGTATTCACCGTTAGATTCAGCAGCGCTTACCGAAGCGGTAAATAAACAGGCGGCGAGAATGGTTACGTTACGCATAGATCACCCCATATCCTTGAGTTCATTAACCGCACGCCATGCCTGATCGATTGCCGTGTGAGCATAAGCACTCCAGTCAGAATCGGAGTTAGCGATGGCAATGCGACCGACTGGCTGACGCGCCCGCTCGATAATTTCTGGCATTTTATCCATATCATCGAACAGTGAATTGGCGTAGTACGCATAGCCATGCGCCCAGCGGTTAACGGTAATGGCGGAGATATCGCGTTGATTATCAAAGCCTGTTGAGCCAAACATCTCCTGCAACTGGGAGCGAATCATCTCCTCATGCGCCGCAAAAGTGGTCCCCAGCAAATAGGCTCGTCCCAGGCGAAACTGCTCTCTGGCCGATAGGTTACTGCCCGGATAGGTCGGCACATAGACCATGTGAATGACCATCGGATCGTCCGGGGAGGCCGGATGCTGATACCCACCAATACTGACCGGATAGTCGAGCTTAACCCGGCTGTAAGGTGCCGCTGGAGAATAAAATTCATGTACGCCAAGCTGTTTGAACGCCTGCCAGTTTTTGACCACCACGTTGGTGTACACCAGCGGAGCCTTGACGTTCAGTTTGAGATCCGCCTGCTGCTGTTCCGGCATCTCAGGCACCAGATACGGGATCATCATGTTATAGCCTGCCATGATGGTGTTCTTACCGCGCACACGGTGCATTTTACCGTCACGCAGATAGGTCACCACAACGCCATCCTGCACGTTGGCCGCATTAATCACTGTACTGTTCAGGCGCAGGCGCGTGGTGTTTTCTGGTAGATCCAGCTTTTCATAATGCAATCTGGCGAGAACAGAGTCTTCCATCGTGTTACCCGGTAGCGCATCCGGCAGCATATACCTGACTAACAGTCGGGCCAGACCGGCGTTACCGTCCGGGAAATGGTAAACATACGGCTCTTCGAGGTCGGCCAGCGACTCTCCGTCCAACGGCGGTAACCCCATCCCTTCCATGCCGGGTAAGGCGCACGCCCTGGCATCGCTGCAGGAGATGCCTTCAATGCCGATGGCAAAGAAGTCATTGGAACGCTGCTGAAAATAGAGCAGCGCCATTTTGCTCAAACCCACTTTTGTTGCTAAAAATTCACTGTAGCTGTGGGTATCAAGCCATTCCATTTTCTCATCGACCGTCATACCCGGAAGGTAATCGCCAGGGCGCACGTGCAGATCGATCAGCGCTTTTCTGTCGTTCTCACCTAGCGGAAAATCATTGATAAAGTCTTCAATTTTACGGCCATTGAGCCTGTCCGGCGGAATATCATCAGATACCGCGCGGCCCGGATCGCCGCTGACGATTTTTGTTACGCCAAAATTCTTCTTGTCGAAAAAAACCCCGCGACTGAGCTGCCAGTCGGGGTAGAAGTTTACGTCAAAACTCTCTTTTAACCGCGTGACGCTGACGCCCACGGTTTCCATCAGTTTTTGTACTTCAGGGCTGAAATTATGCGCGGGTGACTGGAATGCTTCGCTGCCGCCATAACCGAGTAATTTCTTGCCCGAGCTGGTAAATTCATTACGTTTGGCGTGTCCGCCAAAATCGTCATGGTTATCGAGGATCAGGATCCGGCTATTTTGCCCGGCAACTTGACGCCAAAAACAACCGGCAGCTAACCCGCTAATCCCGCCCCCAACAATCACCAGATCGTACTCTTCCTCGACGGGCAGAGCGTTTAATTCAAAATGCTTCTGCTCGCGGCCTAGCGCATGCGCCATTTCAAATGATCCAGGATGATTACCCCGCAGCCCTGTCAGCGCAGGAGGATAATAATTTCCATCTATAAATGCGTTTCCCTTTCCTGTCGCCCTGACCCACTCCAGCGGGGTAAGTCCCGCCGCAATAGTCACCGCGACGCCGTTGAGAAAATCACGTCTGGTAATTGCCATTAACTTTTTTCCTTATTGCTACACACTGCCTTTAATACGACAAAAATAAGAGAAATACCCCTTCTTAGTTATAAAGGGGCACAACCGACTACTTCACTGGCTTTAACTCTTCATCCAGTTTTTTAGAATCATAATAATCACCCTGCCAGGTGATTTTTCCTGCTTTAACATGAATATAGCTTACGCCTTCAAATTTGATCGAATTATTTGTCGGCGGACTCCCTGCCCATTCACCACTATTTTTGCCTGAAAATTCCCAACGGAATGCCACGGTGTCTTCGTCGTAGACGGGTTTGCCAACCATTTTCCAGTTCAGATCTGGCACCGCCTTAATAAAAGCGCCGATAACCTCTTTTTCCGCTTTTTCTCTCCCGTTTACCGGTTCACCCGCGGCGGCATCATAATAAACCGCATCATCCGCAAGATATTGAGCGGCTCGCGAAGCATCATGCGCATTCCACGCCGCCATATACTCTTTCACGGTATTCAGCGATGTGCTTTCTGCCAGGCTATAGCCCGAAAGCATCACTAATGAAAGCACCGCAATTTTTACTGTTTTCATCGTAATCCTCTCTATTCAGAAATGTCACACATGATATGTTTCACCCGAGTATATTCTTCGAGTGAATAGGATGAGAGATCTTTGCCATAACCCGATTTTTTGAACCCGCCGTGCGGCATTTCGGCACACAGAGGAATGTGATTGTTAATCCACACCGTGCCAAAATCGAGGTCAATGCTGAAGCGCTGCGCGCGACCATGGTTACGGGTCCAGACGCTGGCGGCAAGACCATACTCCACATCATTCGCTTTGTGTAGTGCCTCTTCGTCAGTAGAAAACGACTGAATGGTCATTACCGGACCAAATACTTCATGCTGAATAGCTTCATCATTTTGATGCAATCCGGAGACAATCGTCGGCTCAAAATAGAAGCCCGGACCTGGCCCGGCGCGCCCACCGGTTTCAATTTTTGCATGTGCCGATAAACGCTCAATAAAACCTTTCACCTGCTCCAGTTGATTCCGGCTATTCAATGCGCCGTACAGCGCATTCTGATCTTCTGGCGGCCCAAATTTGATACTTTTTGTTTTCTGGATCAGTTTTTCCAGAAACTCAGCATAGATGGATTGCTCTACCAGGATCCGCGTAGCCGCTGTGCAATCCTGCCCGGCATTAAAAAAGCCTGCCGTAGTGATTGTCGCTATCGCCTTGTCCATATCCGCATCGGCGAACACGACTGCAGGCGCTTTTCCACCCAATTCCAGGTGTGCTCTGGTCAGGTTTGCCGCCGCCGAAGCCGCAACCTGCAAACCCGCGCGGACCGAACCGGTAATCGAAACCAGTGAAGCCTTCGGATTTGAAACCACCAGCGAACCGGTGCAGGCTTTGCCCAGCACAACGTTAAACGCCCCCCTCGGAAACAACGGTGCGGCCAGTTCAGCCAACAGCAGCGTACTAACTGGTGTGGTGTCGCTTGGCTTTAACACGACCGTGTTGCCTGCCGCCAGCGCTGGTGCAATCTTCCACACCGCCATCATGAACGGGTAGTTCCACGGCGTAACTTGCCCAACGATACCCAGCGGTTCACGACGGATGGTCGATGTAAACCCGGCGGAATATTCTCCGGCCGCCTTCCCTTCAAGACAGCGCGCCGCGCCAGCAAAAAAGCGGATGGCATCGCAGGATGCCGCAATCTCCTCTTTCTCAATAAAATGGCGAAGCTGACCGGTTTCCTGACTTTGCGCGGTTACCAGCCACTCAACGTTGCGTTCAATCTCATCGGCCAGCAGCAATAACGCCTTTTGCCGCTGTGCTGGCGTCGATTTTCTCCAGATGCTAAACGCCGCTTCCGCTGCTGAGTAGGCTTGCTCTACCTCCGCCTCGTTAGCGTTAGGAGAAATTGCGTATGTTTCACCGTCAACCGGACTCACCAGTTCGAAGCTATCTTCGCTGCTGCCTGCTACATAGTGCCCATTAATAAAATGCTTCAGGGTTTTCATGCTTGTCTCCTGCCAATTAATACATAAATAATCTTATGTAATATATATATTGTAAAATTTTTTCAAATGCGCAACATTGACACTATGATAAGCCTCGCATTTTTAACTTAATTTTCACATTTGTAAGGTAAGGCTTTTCATTGCCAGCTGACGCGTTATGCTCAGCTCATCATGAGGTTATCGGGACACACATCCGCTTGTGCAGTGACGTTGCGCCCAGGCATGTAAAATAACTCGGCCATTCTTACCTTCCTTGCCCGACGGGCATGTGTTAAAAATGGTCGTTGTTTCAGGGAATTGAGTACAGAAAAGATTATGATTACTCACGCGGTCATATTTGCGCCTATCGGGCAGGTCAGTCGTTCAGACCAGATAGTCCAGCGCCTTTCAAATGCCATTATCACGGGGTTGCTGGAGCCAAAAGAACAGCTTCCCAACGAAACTGATTTGGCAAAAATGATGGGTGTCTCACATATCACTATCAGAGAAGCGCTAAACACGCTTCGGGCTAATAATCTTATCCATACGGTTCGCGGTCGTAATGGCGGGAGCTTCGTCTGCGAAAATATCGATGGCAAAAATAGCGCCCTACACCCGTTCAAAGCGATCAGTACGGATTATCTGTCTGATCTGGGTGAAATGCATTGCGCCATTATTAGCCATAGCGCGAGGCTGGCTTCCCGACGGATGACCGGTGCGGATATCGCCAAATTTCGCGAGTTTGTCGAGGTACTCAGAAAGGCAAACTCACCTGAGCTGATGACCCAGGCCGATATGCGTTGTCTGCTGGCGATTGCTGCCAGTTCGCATTCAGCGCGACTGGCCAATCAGGAGCTGCAAGTTCAGGCTGAATGGGCATCACTTGTGGCGATACTTTATCGCACAGACAGTATTCATGCGGAAATTATCGCGCTTTATTCAGCGCTGGCCGATGCACTGGCTGCTCACAACGAGGCAGAGTCAGTACAGTTTGCCACACGGATCATCGACACGTTTACCTACTACCTTATTGAAAAAAAGCTGAAATATAACTCGAACTGACAATCAGTGAAGGCAGGACAGACAATGAGCTCTTCGACATCCCTAAGCGCATTAATCCGTAAAATTGATGACATTACTGTTTCTACCGTAGATTCTACCGTTGCGCTAGCGAGGAGCATCCATGAGGCGATTTCAGGGGTACAAAAGGCCTCAGCCGAGGTCGTTCTCGACCCATCAGTAAGATCCACCGTTCAACAGCACATCAAGCGCACGCTCAGTGACAACCATTACTGTTCAGGGGCGGGATTCGCCAGCCATATTGAGAGCACCGCAAACACAAAAGAGTACTGGTTGCTGGAGTGGTGGTATAAGAAAGATAATGGTTTGAGCCAGGCGCATCTGGATTTGGATCAGGCCACGCAACAACGACTGGATTTCAGAACCTTTGAGTGGTTTAAGCATTCTCCTCCGGCTGGCAAAGCCTATATCCACGGTCCCTACGTCGACTATATTTGCAATATCTCCTATACCCTAACGTCAGCCGTCCCGGTCTACTGCAACGACCAGTTTCTCGGTGTTGCCGCGGTCGATTTGCTGGTCAGTCAGATAGAAGCCGAACTGCTCTCCTGCGCTCATCCTGATTATGTGATTCTGACCAATCTGGAAAACAGGATCATTTTCTCCAGTTGGCCACGTTTTCGCGTGGGTGAATTGCTGTCACCTGCAAATAGTACCGTGGTGTATCAGAGCGACTATTTTATCCTTTATCACTATCAAAACTAAGGGCCCGAAGGCCCTTAGTTTTTAGTTATCCTGCCCCATATTGAGCTTACTGGCGTACGCAATGGCGTCGTTTTCCGGCGCCGCTGAACGACCAAACGGACGGGTCAGGAACATATAAATAAGTCCCGAGCCAACGACAATCGCCAGGCCGAACAGGACCGTCCAACGGTCAATGAAGTCGCTGCTGTCTGCCGGTTGCGCCAGTAACCAGATCCCGCACAATCCGTAAGCTAACGCCAGCACATTCACGATTACCCCCCAACCGCCAATGGTCCACTCCCCCGCCGGTTTCCAGCCTTTCAGGCGCTGACGCAGCGCGGCAAGCACAACCATCTGGAACGAGATGTAAATCCCGATAACAGCAAACGCGGTGATACGTGACAGGTTATCTGGCTGGAAATAAACCCAAACACAGATGATCACTGGCAGAAGGCAACTGACGACCATGGCATTATCCGGAACACCATTTTTAGAGATTTTGGCCATCCATTCACTTCCCGGCAGCATTCTGTCGCGGGAGAAAGAAAAGATAAGACGGCTTAACGCAGCCTGGAGAGACAAAATGCACGACAACATGGCGATAATCGCGACGACGATAAAGACAGTCGCGCCGGTTTCGCCCAGCGCTTCATTAAGGATTGCCGGGATCGGATCGGACGTTTTGCCATTCACGATGCTGACCAGATTCGGTGAAGCCAGCAGATAACCCATAACAGAAATAATGGCGGAAATCGCGCCGAATACGATGCTTAAAATCATCGCCACTGGGATCTTTTTACTGGGATTCTGCACCTCTTCCGCAACGTTACCGCAGGCCTCAAAGCCAAAGAACATAAACAGTCCCATCAGCGCAGCAGACATAAATGCGGTGGAATAGCTGCCGTCATGAGCCAGCACACCCATCGAGTCAAAAATTACAGAGAACGGCTGCGAACGGTGGAAAATCAGCAGATAAATCCCCAGCGCGATCACGCTGACAATTTCACACCAGAAACCAATTTTCGCCACCCGGGCCAGATTTTTAGTCCCGGACATATTAACCGCCATCATCAACAGCAGCAGCAGAACGGAAGTCACCAACATCGTGGCTGGAGTCTGACCATAGTGGAAGAGTGATTCAACAAACGTTGATGTATATTCCGCGATCGACGTAATGGTGACCACCAGTGCCCACAGGTAGATCCAGGCGGCGATCCACGCATATTTCTTGCCCCACAACCTTCTGGCCCAAGGGTAAAGTCCGCCGGTTATCGGATACTGGGAAGCGACCTCACCAAACACCAGCGCCACCAAAAGTTGCCCGCATGCGACGATTAAAATCCACCATACTGCAGGCGGCCCCGCCAGCGTTACGGCCAGCGCAAACAGCGAATAGACGGCGGTAAGCGGCGACAGGTAGGTAAAACCCAACGCGAAGTTTGAAATTAAACCGATCGATCTATTGAACTGTTCTTTGCCATCTTTTTGAAAATTATCGTTTTTCTTATCAGGTGTCTGTTCCATATAGCTTTCTCTTTTGTGGAATAGTCGCAGGGTTGAACAATTAATGTATAAAAGATATTAAGTTATATGTATAGTGATTTTGTCGCAGATTTGTTAAAAATGATCGCGCATCACATTGCTACAAAATCTGGAGCTTGCGATAAAACAGAAACATATATTTAACAATTGGATTTGATGTGAGAGGTGGTGAAGACACAGAAATGATGCTTTTAGGCATAGTACAGTTGCACCGGATCAAGATTTTAGATCCGGTGCATAGCATATGGTTAAAACGTTTTGCTCATACCTCTATTTCGTATTACTCATGCCGATAAATTGAACTGTGAAATGAAGTTATCGATGTGGTTTACATCGTCATTCGTTAATGACCAACCCGGCTTTCGGCAATAATCATCAGCGATAATCCCGCGTCGTTGTAATATTGTCTTTTCAACCTGGATAATATACTCACAGTGCTGCATCCAGCGCTGAATGTACGGTAATAGTGCCTCATGTAATTGCGCCGCCTGTTGATGCTCCCCTGACAGCCAGTAACGATAAATTCGCACATAAATTTCGCTAAATGAGCAGCCAGGCATTACACCTTTGCCCCCTATCTCAAGCATCTGAAGCATATACAAACCGGCATAACCGTTTAGCACATGGGCCTCTGGTGCCTGCTGCAGAAACTCACGGGTGTAATCCACTGGTGGATTGCATTCAATCTTAAACACTGCATGTGGATAGCGTTTAGCCATCTCAGCAAGTTGAGCTGCGGTGACCGGAAATCCGGTTTCTCCCGGCGCGTACTGCACCATTACAGGAATGGTCACAGCCTCCAGCACTGCCGCGATATGCGCCTGTACGCTGGCAAGCGACGGCTGAAGGAAGAACGGTGGAAGCAGCATCAGTGCGTCGGCTCCCATACTCTGATACCGCCGCGCACGGCGAACAGCCAGATCGGTGCTGTGGTCAGTGACCGACAGCGTACGAAATACTCTTTTATTCGCTAATTCAGCAATAAAAATTTCCGCCAACTGCAACCGTTCGCTGTCGTCGAGCTTTGGAAACTCACTGGCAATACCAAACAGCGTCAGTCCGTTAACACCCACGTCCGAAAGGTGGGCCAGCAGACGGCGAAAACTCGTAAAATCGACTTCACCCTGTGGCGTAAACGGCATTGCTACAATGGGATTAACGCCCTGAATCTTTGTAACCGTTGTCATGACAAATCCTCTCTGTCCGCCAGTACCGCGCCTTGCGCCGCCGGTAGCGCCCAACGACGATAAAGTCGCAAGAATCCACGAGGTACCTCTTTATGCACCAGATGACAGCTTTTTTGACGCTCATCCAGCACAGCATCCGCTACATTCAACGTTAATGTACGCTGCGGAATATCAATACTGATTGAGTCACCCGTTTCCACCAATGCCAGTACCCCGCCGTCGCTGGCTTCTGGAGAAATATGTCCCACGAACAACCCGCGGTTCGAACCGGAAAAACGCCCATCGGTGATCAACGCACAGGAGTCAGAGAGATTCATTCCTTCAAGGAATTTCATCGGTTTGTACATCTCCGGCATACCCGGTCCGCCCTTTGGTCCTTCATAGCGCAGAACCAATACACTACCCGGCTGAATATCACCGGAGAGAATGGACTCAACGGCCTCATCTTCGCTGTTGAACACCACCGCAGGCCCGGTAAAGACCATTAAATGGTCCGGAACAGCAGCGGGTTTCACTACACATCCCATCGGTGACAGGTTGCCGTGTAGCACAGCAACTCCCGACTCATTACGTACCGGAATGGCCAGAGTATGGATAACTTCCGGGCGCCGAGTAGAGGGAACATTCATTAGCCATTCCCCTTTTTTCTGTCCGTTAACCGTCAGGCAATTGAGATCCAGTAAATTAGCGATCTCTTTTTCAACTGCCGCAACACCCCCTGCCTCCCAAAAATCGATCATATCGTATTCAGATGCCGGATAGAGCGAAGCAACCAGTGGCACCTGATGACTCAGCTCATCAAATTCAGCCAGCGGCAGATGACCCAGCTCGGCTTCATAATAAATAGCCTGCAGATGGAGAATGGCGTTGGTGGAGCCGCCTGTCGCCAACAGATAGGCCATCGCATTGCGGATTGATTCGCGTGTAATAATTTGTCGCGCATTCACACCGCGCTTTACCAGATCCACCGCGGTCATTCCTGTCGCAAAGGCGCACTCGCGGCGTTCGCGTGAAATTGCGGGCAGCATACTACTACCAGGCAAGCTCATACCCAGCACTTCCGCAATACAGCACATCGTATTGGCGGTACCGTACATAGTGCAGGAGCCGTGCCCCGGTTCGGCAATATCTTCAATATGACGGAACTCGGCCTCATCAATTTCACCGCGACGTTTCCAGCCAATTGCTTCGGTGACGATATTGCCGTCCCAGTGTTTACCTTTGTATTCGGCGGGATACATTGGCCCACCGTTCACCAAAATAGCAGGAATATCAAGGCGCGCAGCAGCCATCAGCATAGCGGGGACAATTTTGTCGCACGATCCCAGCAACACCATGCCATCGAAGCGGTGGGCCCGCATCATTACTTCGATCGAACTGGCGATGATTTCGCGCGCCGCCAGAATATAGCGCATACCCAGGTGTCCTTCGGCAATTCCATCGCAAGGGGCAATGGTGCCAAACACCATCCCCACTCCGCCTGCTTCATCAATGCCTTTTAACACATGTGCGGTCAGTTCATTCAAATTGGCGTGTCCTGCCGTCGCATTGGTATAGCTATTCACTACAGCAATTACGGGACGACGCAACTGCTCGTCCGTATGACCCATCGATTTATACAAGGCGCGCTTTAAAGCACCGTCATCACCACTGAGGATCGGATTGAAGTGTTCGCCACCGCAACCTGCACACCCGCTGCCACAACTGCTCATATATGACCTCTTTTCGTTAATACGTTGTTTTCTGCCGGTTTCGTGGCTTGACGATCGCGAGGGTTAATCAATCGTGCCGGAATGAGGAAAATAAGCGGTGCGCAAAGCACCAGAAATCCCGCCAGAATATACAGTCCGCTGCTGGTGCTGCCGGTAGTGTCTTTCAGCCAGCCAAGAACGGTTGGGCCAAAGAAGCCAGCCAGATTGCCAATAGAGTTCACTAACGCGATACCTGCCGCCGCTGCCGTACCGGAAAGCAATGTACCTGGCAGGCTTATATAGGTGGGAATCAGCGATAACGTGCCGGACATGGCTACGCAAATCCATGCCATCATCCAGAACGTGGAGCCTTCATTTAGCGCGCTGAACGTCAGACCAATGGCCCCGACTATCGCCGGAATCGCAATGTGCCAGCGGCGTTCTTGTTTCAGATCGGAGTGACGGCTATTCCACAACATGCAGACCGCACCGAAGATATAGGGCACCGCTGCCAGCAGACCGATAGCAAAATCATCCTGTACGCCAGAGCTTTTGATAATCGACGGAAGCCAGAAATTAATACCGTAATAGCCAATGTTGAAACTGAAGAAAATCAGCGCCAGCAGCCAGACGAAGCGATTACGGAACATGGCGGACAAACTATGCTGCGGCATTCCCGCGTTAGCGGCGACTTTATCAAGCTGATCTTTTTGCAGATCTTGCTCAATCAACGCTTTTTCATCATCAGATAACCACTTCGCCGATTTCACGTCGTTATCAAGATAACGCAGCACCACGAAGGCCAACAGGAATGAAGGGATTGCCTCTACCAGGAATAACCACTGCCAGTTATGCAGATGGCCGACACCTTCAAACATTTTCAGGATCAGGCCTGAGAGCGGACTACCGATAATTGTGGATAGCGGCGTCACCAGAATAAACAGCCCGAGCGTGCGCGCCGAACGCCATGAGGGAAACCACAGGGTTAAATAGTAAACAATACCAGGGAAGAAACCGGCCTCTGCTACACCAAGTAAAAAACGCACAACGTAGAACTGTGTTGGCGTGGTAACGAACATCGTCAGTGCCGACAACACTGCCCAACTGGCCATGATGCGCGCAATCCAGAAACGGGGACCAAAACGCTGCATCAACAAGTTGCTTGGTACTTCAAAAATAAAGTAACCGATAAAAAAGATACCTGCGCCAATTCCATACACTGTATCGCTAAGATTAAGCGCATCCTGCATGTGGAGTTTGGCGAAGCCTACGTTTACACGATCGAGATATGCGAAAAAATAACACAGGATTAAAAACGGGATCAGCCGTCGGGTCACTTTACGATAAACCGCATTTTTATTTTCAATATCGAGGGTACGCGTATTCATCTTTCAGCCTCTTAAGTTGTTATTGGCGCTGCGCTCTGCTATTAACCTGTTGCCATGCCTGAGCATAGGCCAACGCGTTATGCCGAACCTGTTCGCACTCTGTGCCCGCGCGGTATAAACCGCCGCCACAACCAAAACCTTTCGCTCCCGCCTCGCACCATCTTTGTAGTTGTTGTGCCTCGGCAGAAACACCACCGACCGGCATGCAAACTACGTGAGGCGGCAATACCACGCACATAGCCTGCAGTATGTCCGGGGAGATCATTTCCGCAGGATAAAATTTCAGACCGCTGGCCCCAGCTTCCAGGGCAGTAAACGCTTCGCTCGGCGTGGCGACGCCCGGTAAACTGATAGCCCCTCGATCTCTGCTGCGCCGGATCACTGAGGGATTCATATTTGGCGAGATAATTACCTGCCCGCCCGCATCGACGACGCTATCAACCTGCTCTGTCGTCAGTACCGTACCCGCTCCGACGATAGCACGCATGCCGACGCGTTCGCGTAGCAGCGAGATTGAATCCAACGCGCGCGGTGAATTTAGCGGTACTTCCAGCCAGGTAAAGCCCGCCTCCAGCAATACATCACCAATTTCCGCTGCTTCCCCTGGCCTCAGACCGCGTAAAATCGCGATCATCGGAAGCGGCGTTTTCTGCCACATCGTGGCAAAGTCAAAACTATCCATAGCGTTTCTCTGTTAGACGTTGTTGAAGAGACTGCATTCCGGCGATAAAACAGCGATCGCCCTCGACGCAGCGTGTCTGAATACCAAATGCGTTGGCAGCCATCTGATAGCGGCGAGTTAATGCCGCACTTCCCACCAGCCAGACAGGACTGATGTTGTCAGTGGAAAACTCCAATCCGATCAGCAAACCGGAGAGATAGTCACTGACTGATTCAGCAGATAATTCACCCGATAGACGCAACGTTCGGGTAGAAAAAAGGAGTTGGCTTAGCGCCGCGTGGCGTCGGGATGCTTCCACCCCGAGTAAAAATGCGCTGTCATCAGCCGCCGCATCAGGAAGGCCACGGCCAAGCAGCGAGTGCGAAATCATCACCTGAAAAAGCTCGCCGGTCATATAAGTCGAAAAATCAACGATCTGTCTCTGCTGCATCCGGGCGTGTTTACTGTGTGTGCCGGGTAGAATCGCCTGGAAATTATCGATGCCTTCGAGTAAAGACAGTCCCACTAGCTGAACCTCTTCACCGCGCATTACATCAGGCATGCCACCACGGGGGGATTTACGCAATCCAGGAATAATCCATGCTTTGCTGCCCCAAGAAGTCGTGAAACTTTTACTGTGCGCAAGCAGGCTATCGGCACTGGCGGGTACCGAACAATAGTCAACTTGATACCAGCCCTGCTGCGAACCCACCATCCCAGCCATTGCAACCATTGGCGTTCCCTCAGCAATCCACTCACCAAGTAACATTTTTAACGTCGCATCAAACTGCCCCGGCTCGACATGGAGAAGGCCGTAGCTGGCATTGCGTTTGTCCAGCACATCATCTCCTGCCATTAACCATGCGCGGAAATTCGACGTTCCCCAGTCGATTGCGATCCACTCCCCTTTCATCTTGTAACCTCAATTATCAAATCTTGTATGACAAGAATGTAATTAATTTTACCCGGGCGATCTGTGAGCGCGATCGTGAAGTGAAACAAAACGTTTTATTTCACTATCTAAAAAGACAAGAATTGTTGTTTTGTATTCGTAACGCTTTGTTTTGTGCGTACAATGAGGAACTCTCAAATTTTCAAGGCTGACTATGACGACCTCCCTGGCCACCATCTCTGAAACGATCACCCGCGATCTGGCGATGAAAATCATCCGCGGAACCCTGAGCGATGGGGAGATGCTCCCCGGCGAAAATGAGCTTGCCGTGCAATATTCGGCATCTCGGACCTCTGTACGAAACGCGCTGCATGTCCTGTCAGCAAAAGGTTTGCTGTCTATCCAGGCTAAGCGGCGCAGTACGGTCAATCCGCGCGAACTCTGGAGTTTTTTGGATACCGACGTGCTGGGCTGGATGGAGGAAGTGGGTATTTCACCTGATGTCGCCGAGCAACTGGTGGTCACGCGCCTGATGTTTGAGCCTAACGCCGCCTTTCTGGCCGCCGCCAACGCGACAGCCCGCGATTTAGCTGCCATTGAAGAAGCCTGGACCCTGATGTTACGCGGACAGCAGCAGGATCAGATTGCGCTATTCGAGGAAGGCGATCTAGCCTTTCACACAGCACTACTCAAGTCCTGTCATAACCCATTTTTGATGTCGATTGGCAACGCACTTTCAGCAGCCATGACGCTGTCGTTTAAACAGACGCAGGAGTCATCAGTGCGGGAAACAGAACACGCCGTTGAGCAGCATCGCCTGTTACTGGAAGCAATACGCCTACGCCAGGGCGTTACGGCGCGTGAATGCATGCGCGATATTATACTTAGCGCGGCAAACCGCCATTTGTGGGCCACGCTGCCGGAAAAATATACGCAACTGATTTAGGGACGATGCTAAGTAGCAAGAATCGCTGCTGTTAAGCAACATTTTTGCAATATAATAACGTGATGTTAAACGCCGAACCTGAGCAGGTGAATGATGGAAATTGATCTCGATAATCTGGTCTTTGATGGACTGGAAGAAGCGCAAGAGCGTAACGCTGAACGTCTGGAAGATGCAGACAAGAAAGCGCAGGAAATTAATGCTGATAATGACTGCGGCGACGCCTGCAAAATTTGATTTCCAAACCGGCGCAATGCCGGTTTTTTATTGCCTGTTACCCCCCCCACTTCAGCCCGTATACCGTAAGGCCTCAATCAGTTGCGCAAAGGCAGCAGTATGCTGTTTTCGGCTGGAATAAGCCGTTCTCGGGCTGCGGTCGGCGCAACGCTGCGCGTGGTGCGGGTGAGAAGCCGTACATCCAGCCGTTCTTCAAGCCCGCGAATCGCATGGCTTAGCGCGGATTGCGAAACCCCAAGTTTTGCCGCTGCCCGGGTAAAACTACGCTCGCGCGCTACGATAATGAGATAATAGAGATCGTTAAAATTATTACGCAGCATGCTTATCCCCAATCCAAACCTGTTGTGACATATGGTACAGGTCTGGAGGGTATTCCAGTAAACCTTCTGTACATTAGCACAGCTCAATCTTATTCAAGAGTGCCCTCACACATAAACAAAATGCAAATTATTATCAGGCTTATGCACTATTTTACCTTTCACTCATGCATTATTTTCACCCGCTATTAACACATCCTTCACTAATAACATTTTGTATATAGATAAGAATTTTTTCTTATTTTGTCCCAACCGTAAGTTATGGGAGCGTAAAAAGCGCAAACCAAAAACTACAGGGATTTCATACAATGATGGCTACGAAAACTTACCGCGCTAAAAAAACACTGCTGGCATTCGGCGTGCTGTTGGCCTCTGGACTTACCGTCTCGCAGGCTCAGGCTGACCAACTGGCCGATATCAAAGCCGCAGGCGTAGTAAAAGTCGCAACATTTGACGCGAACCCACCGTTTGGCTCCATCGATGCCAAAACGCATAAGATTGTCGGCTACGACGTCGATTTTGCCGAAGCGCTGGCTAAATCTCTTGGTGTAAAACTGGAACTGGTGGCGACCAATCCGGCAAACCGAATTCCGTTATTACAATCTGGTAAAGCCGATTTAATCGTTGCGGATATCACGATCACGCCTGAGCGGTCGCAGGTAATAGATTTCTCCGTCCCCTATTTTGTTACCGGCCAGCAGTTCCTTGTGCCAGCAAAATCTCCGGATAAGCTCGATCAATACAGCAAAGCACGCATTGGCGCGGTAAAAGGCACTACTGGTGAACAGGCACTGCATCAGCGCTTCCCGCAGTCGCGCGTACTGGCCTATGACGATATCCCGCTGGCGTTAACCGCACTGCGCAACGGCAATGTTCAGGCCATCACCCAGGACAGTACGATTC
Organism: Citrobacter sp. Cf118; assembly: GCF_030334095.1. Lineage (NCBI taxonomy): Bacteria > Pseudomonadati > Pseudomonadota > Gammaproteobacteria > Enterobacterales > Enterobacteriaceae > Citrobacter > Citrobacter sp. Cf118. Next base: position 432,815 of record NZ_JAOWES010000087.1, read on the forward strand.
TGGCCGGTTTATTAGGCGGTGCGCCGGATAAAGCAGATTTCAAAATTCTACCGGACCTGTTGAGCAAAGAAGAGATTGGCGTGGGGGTGAAAAAAGGTGAGCCAGCGTTGTTAAAAGCCGTCAACGATGAACTTTTGAAGCTGGAATCTACCGGGCAGGCGGCCAAAATTTATGATGTCTGGTTTGGTCCTGAAACCAAAAATCCACAAGCCCGCGCCTTTAAAATAGAAGCCAAATAATATGCTCTCAGCCCTTTTTCATCGATCCGCAGCTTCGGCTGCGGATTTTACCCATTTGCGTCAGGCGAGCGTCGAACTACGCAATGTGGTTAAAGAGTATGGCGCTCAAACTGTATTTAACGGCGTCAACCTAGCAGTTGAGCCCGGTGAAGTGGTGACCATTCTGGGACCTTCCGGTTCTGGAAAGTCCACTCTTATACGTCTTATCAACCAGTTGGAGTCGCTCAGCGATGGCGAAATCTTCATTGATGGTAAACCAATTAGCCAGTTGCGCGGGGCGGCATTACGCCAGCTACGCAGCCGTATCGGTTTCGTATTTCAGCAATTCAATCTCTATTCGCATCTGACTGCACTGCAAAACATCGCGCTGGCGCTGGAATATGTTCACGGCTGGAATAAGACGGAAGCAGATCGTCGGGCACTTGAGTTGCTGGAAAAGGTGGGACTGGCGGAAAAAGCCAATGCCTATGCCGCACAGTTGTCCGGTGGACAGCAGCAGCGCGTGGCCATCGCCCGCGCACTGGCTTCATCACCGCAAATTATTCTGTTTGATGAGCCTACCTCCGCGCTGGATCCGGAGATGATCGGCGAGGTATTGCAGGTGATGAAAAATCTCGCCCATAGCGGTATCACCATGATCGTCGTGACCCACGAAATGCATTTCGCCCGCGAGATTGCCGATCGTGTGGTTTTCATCGATGGTGGCGATATTCTTGAAGTGGCCCCGCCGGAGGATTTTTTCGTCCAACCGCAGCACCCGAGAACCCAGCGTTTCCTGAAAAAAGTGCTCGACCCGTTACACCAGGAGTCATCATCATAATGCATGCAATGGACTGGCAGGGAGTGCTGAGCGGGCAACCCCTGCAATGGATAATTTCTGGTTTTCTTACCACGCTTTGGGTGACGCTGGCAGGTATCGTGCTCGCCACGCTCATTGCCATCTCACTGCTCAGCCTGCGACTGACGGGCAATCGTCTCGCTAAAACGATGGTCGGGGTGTGGGTCTCGGTGTTTCGCAATACACCTTTACTGGTGCAACTGATGTTCTGGTATTTTGCCGCATGGAACTGGCTTCCCCGTGACGTCATTAGCTTCATCAATGCTGATCATCCATGGTCAATTCTGCCGGGTGATGTCTGGTGGTTAACGCCGGAGTTTATCTGTTCAGCATGGGGACTGGGCGTATTTACCTCAGCATTTTTGGTCGAAGAGATCGCCTCAGGTTTACAGGCAGTTTCTGCCGGACAACGCGAGGCTGCCGTGGCGCAGGGGTTTTCATCCTGGGCGATATTTCGTCACATTCTGCTGCCTCAGGGACTGGCTAACGCCTGGCAACCCATTGTTGGGCAATATCTCAACCTGATGAAGCTTTCCTCGCTTGCCAGCGGTATTGGATTTGCTGAGCTCACCTACCAGGTACGGCAAATTGAGAGCTACAACGCGCACGCGCTGGAAGCCTTTGCCGTTGGCACCGCACTCTATCTGTTTACCGGCATCGTGCTGGGTATGTTGCTTACGCGTCTTGGGCCGCGGCCGGCGGCGGGTAAATCGTCAAAGGTAAGAATGCGCATCTTCAGCGTCAGGAGCATACTGCATGATCGCTAATATTTCAGTCATTACCGACAATCTTGACTATCTCCTGTGGGGACGTGTAGCTGAGGGGCAACCCGGCGGTGTACTGCTCACTTTGCTGATGGCTATCGGTGCGGCTTTGCTGGCGCTGCCTGGCGGGATCGTTCTTGCCTGCTGCGCCTGGCGATTTCCAGGCGCGGTTCGCAACGGGTTGTTTATCTGGGCGGAATTTATTCGCGGCATTCCGCTCATCTTTGTGATTTTCTGGATGTGGTATTTGCTACCCATGCTGACCGGAAGCGATCTGCCCGGTGCCGTTACCGTGACGCTGGCGCTGGCATGGTTCACCGCCGCTTCGGTGATGCACTCGGTGTATGCTGGAATTAGCGCACTGCCTGGTGGGCAATATGAAGCGGCAGTCGTTCAGGGGTTTCGCCCGGATCAGGCCCTGTGGCTTATCTTGCTGCCGCAGGTGCTGCGTAACGTACTGCCGTCGTTGACGGGGATTTTCATTGGGCTACTGAAGGACACGTCACTGGCATTTATCGTTAACGTACCGGAACTCACAACGGTTGCCGGTCAGGTTAACAGCCGGGTGCAAATCTACCCGGCAGCCATTTTTATCTTTACCGGACTGGTCTATTACCTGCTGTGCTTTAGCCTGGAGAAAATCACCCAGCGCCGCTTCGCACTAAAATGACCTCTCGGCTCAACATTCCACAAACTGATGGTCTTCGTTGAGCCGATATTTCACGCCCGCCCGAATGTTTTTTTCCCCTTCAACGGCAAGCGCAAAACGCATTCTCTCGCCATCGTGATAAGCCAGCGCCGCACATCCGCCGGGACCGAGCGTTATCGAATCTACAGCACCGGTACTGGCAACAACGGCGTTCTTTCCGCTGGCAATAATGTGGATATTGTCCGCGCAGTTAGCGATTTTCGTCTCTGCGCCAAAACAGGCTACCTGGGTTAAATCACCGCTACTGGCAATCCGGTTTCGGTCACCAAGCGAACTGATGCGTACGCGCATGCCGGTACTGGCGATACGCGTTCCGTCGCCCACACTGCTGATACGCGCCGAATTTCCCGCAATCGCTATTCGCCCACGATCGCCTGAACTGCCGATATGCGTGTTATAGCCTACACTGCCAATCCGTACGCTGTAACCGGCACTGGCGATCTGTGCGGCATACCCGGTGCTGGCAATTTTAACGTTGTCACCCGCACTGCTAAATCGGGCATAATCTTCCGCACTCGCCAACGGACGACTGGTTTCCTCCGCGGCTTGCTCACAGGAAATATTCCCCATTGCGTCAATATCCTGCTGAGCAAAACTCGCCTCTTCCCGCCATTTCGACCAGCCATATTCCACCAGGCTATTTGCCCAATCGGTATACCCTTCCCGCTGGAGCGCGCGATGAACATCGGCATAGCTTCCTCCTGCGGGAAACGCGCGTAGAAACCAGCGATACATGACGGGCCCAACACGCCAGGCCCGTAAGTCACTTCGTGTAATCATCATCGCTTAATGCCGGTGGTAGCCATCCACCATACACTTGAAGGTTTCGCCCGGCGTGCGGCCCGTAGTGCAAAGATAAAGATGCCCAAAAATGAAAAACAGACTGACAATTGCCAGCGCAAAGTGCGCCTGAAGCAGCCAGTAACGCACACCAGGAAACAGATCTCCGACGACCGTCGGGTAAAGCGATAACAACCCAGAAATCAGCAGTAGTGGCAGCAACCCATACATCACGCCAACGTAGGCCGCCTGCTGTAGCGGATTGAATTTAGAACGCGGCGATGCCGGGAATGGATGTGACTCGCCCTGCATAATGCCAAACAGGTAAAAACGTGTTTGTCTTTGCGCGCGAGCGATCCAGCCCTGACGTTGAATAATATAGTGATGTCCGTTGCCGCCAATCAGGTTGATCAGCACAAAACCAACCCAGCAGGCAAGTAGCAAAAAGCCGCAAACCTCATGAACGGTAAGCAGGCTTTTCATTACCGGTGCGCTGACGGCAGAGAAGTGATTGACCAGGCCACTGACCAGAAGTAGCAAAAACAGCAGCGCATTTGACCAGTGCCACAAACGAACAGCCTTCGAATATAAATAGACCTTCTCACCGTGCCCTGCCGACGTTTTATGTGCCGCCCGAAAGCGCAGCATGGCGTGAAGCGCCAGCACCAGCCACATTCCCACCAGCATTAACCCGGCAACGACTAACCACACGGGCCAGTAGTCCGGTGAAAACAGGGGAACATACTGCGCAAGCTGGGCGTGAAACTGTTCGGCATTTTGCGACGCGTTCATACATTTTCCTTTTTAATCAAATGTTGACCGAACCGACGATACAGATGGGGTTTCCCGGCGCCTGCAAGTTGATATTCGTAATACTTGTTTTCTCGCAACCAGGTCTGAATTTCCGGGCTATCTTCACGGCCAAAAATCAGCGCATGTTCCGGGCAAGCGTTAACACAGATCGGTGGAAAACCTTTCGCCAGGCGTGATTCAGCGCAAAAGTCGCATTTATCCGCCACTTTGGTATGCGGGTTGAGATAACGAACCTGATAAGGACACGCACCAATACAGTAACTGCAGCCGATACAGGAAGACGTATCTACTCGCACAATACCGTTCTCATCTCGCCAGGAGGCACCAGTCGGACACACCTCAATACAAGGCGCATCATCACAATGCTGGCAGGATTGACGAAAGTAGTGATACAGCGTTTCGTTGTCGTTGTCTGAAACTGGAATATGCGCTATCGACAAACGGCTGCCCTGGGCAGGAACATGGTTGGTTTTCCTGCAGGCCCGCGCGCAGATATTACATCCGTTACACAGTGATTCGTCGTGAATCATGACGTAACGAACGGCTTTAGGGCTCCTGGTACTCGCTAACAGATTTTGACCTGGGCCGGTGAAAAAAATCACCGTCCCCATGCCAATGACAAATTTTCGTCGGGTGAAGGACATCGGGTTATCCTCTAAACTGTGACAGTGGTCGTCCACACGTTCCATGACATCAACCTGAATAATTCAGGGGTTCTGATACTGCTCAACCTCAAGCCATTCACACAGGCCGTACGCTTTGCCATAACTCATAAAACGTTCGCTAAACAGATAAGGTTCCGCATTTGACGATTCCACAGTACGTATATCTGCGTAATCGGGATGCGTTTCCATAGCCGTTAGCGCCGCTGTAATCTGCTGAGATTCAAAGCTATACGGCGGTTGCGTCAACATGGCGACCTTATAGGGGCGAGGATACGTGCGGCCGTCGAAGCGTACCGCCTCGGCAATCGCACGGCAGATGTCGTTTTCCACCACCTGCACACACATGTCGGCGTAGTTTGCCGTCATGGTTTGCGTTGAGTAGAAATAGACATCTTCCGCGCCCTGCACGCGGGTGATATCCGCGTTAATTGCGTCCTGACACAGCGCATCCAGCAGCGCGGATAGATCGGTTTCAGGGACCGAATAAGGTGGCTGCAGAAACACGCTGCGCCCCACCAATTGCCCGGATGCCGAATGCTGGCGGATAAAATCTGCCACAATCGACTCCGGGCTGGCAGGATCCTGAACCTGCGGCGCAGTCACCTGTTCTACCGGCGAGTGAAAGGCCTGTAGCCAGTGTCTCTTTTGACTATCAACCTCGTCAGGAAGCGCCTCTACGGGTGCCAGAACGTTGCTCACGTTAGTCATCTCACGTTCCTTACGCTGGCAACAGATCTTGCGCCGCCAAATCAGCTGCCACGTCTTCAAGTCCGAGTCGGTTCAGGGTTTCACGCGTTGGGCAACCCAGCTCTGGATCCCAGCCCATTTCCTGATAGAACATCGTCAATGACTGACGCATATCCTCCCTGTCCATCTTGTCGGTTCCTTCAGTGAAGACCGGGATCTTCGGATCTTTATCGAATACCCAGGAGCAGATGAGATCGTGCTCATTGCGCATATCCTGGGTTTGCATCAGTTTGACCGTATAAGCACGATGCAAAGTAAAGATGCGTTCAGCGGCCAGATCCAGACTCGCCTGCGTGGTTTCATCACCGGTGACAGCCTGGAAGAACTTCGCTTCCAGATCCAAGTCTCCGCGATAGTTACGGCTCTTGAGTGGTGAAACCGTCATCGGCCAAACCCAGTTACACAACGTAACCGCGTTATGCAGACAGACTTTCAGCAGCGTCCATTTGGCATATTTGATCTTGGCTGCATTGATCGGGGTGTAGTTTTTGGTTTCATCGTAGGCATCCTGTGAACCAAACAGCTCGCCCGCCACTTCGCGCTGCAATTTCAACGGCAAACCGGAACCGATGAAGTTGATATGGGTGTGCGCCATGCAGTCACGGTTAAACATACAGTTAGTGATCGCCCCCACCTGCGCTGAAGCCTCGTTCGCATGGTGAACAGGAAAACCGAACGGCGACCACAGTTTATTTTTGGCATAACCCCAGTACTCTTCGCCCAAATCCCAGCGTTCAGCAATGGCATACGAGCCGTCCGCAAGGTGACTGAGTTCCCCCACGCGATGCGCCAACCGATAGTAGAAGTCTTTAATAAAATTAGGATCACCCGCTTCCAACTGATCCCAGCGGATCTCCGCATACTCTTCAGCCGGCAGTACGCGCTTAAAGACGCCTTTCGAATAGCAATAAGTAAAATCACGGTGCAACTGGCCGTAGTTACACCAGATACCGTAATCGTCAAACAGGTTCAGACCAATCAGGTTTCCCACCACGCGCCCATCGTCTTTATCGTCAAAATCTTTCGGGCCATTGGGGAAAATGGTGGTGTGTACAAAGTTCGCCACGCAAGTGTTGCCGCCGGTACTCGGCACGCCAAAATCTTTCACCCGCGGAACATTGAGCTGTGACATACAACGAATAGGGCATGAATGACAGCCGCTCATTTTGACCGTGTATTTTTCTGCGGCTGGCCCCAGATCGAACACCGATTTATAGGTACGGAAACCTACCGTATTTTGGTTGCCCGGCGGGATTTCCCCGGTTTCGATTGGTCCGCCTTCTGCTGCGCCCCAGAACAGTCCCTTACGGGCTGTCCAGCGCGAGTTTGGCGAAGAGTATTCTGCCCAGGCCTGCGGGGTGCTAGGCACAACATGATTGTTGTTAGCGCCGATGAGCTCGGTCATCATGTAGTCATTGAGCCGTTTCATCTCTTTGCGATCGGCAATATTGACGCCTTTGGTCCCTTCTACCGCAATAGCCTTCAGGTTTTTCGAGCCCATTACTGCGCCGGTACCAGCTCCGCCGCTGTGGTTGCGACTGTTGATCATGCAGGAGAGCGGCACCAGATTTTCCCCTGCCTGGCCTATCGCGGCGACGCAGGTTTCCGGGCTGGTGATGCGACAAATTTCTTCAGTTGTGGCGCGCGTCCCCTTACCCCACAGGAAATCGGCTTTTTCGATGCTAACCTTATCGTCTTTAATGTTGATCCAGACCGGTGATGCGGACTTGCCTTCAATAATAATGGCGTCGTAACCGGCGAATTTCATTTGCGCGGCAAAGAATCCCCCCATATGGGCATCCACGACTAAATTGCCTTTTGTAAATGTCGATAAGGAGGTGATATTGACGCGGGAGCTACAGGGAGCGCCAGAACCTGTTAATGGTCCGGTGGCAAAAACCAACTTATTCCCTTCATCAAAAGGCATGGTGCCTGGCGGGACTTCGTCGTACATAATTTTATAACCAAAGCCCATCCCACCGACAAATTTTTTAAATTTACTGGAATCTTCAAGGGTGATATTACCCGTGGTGAGATTGACCCGTAAAATAGTACCTGTCCAACCATTAGCCATCATGTTTTCCTTTGCAAGAAGGTTTAATAGATATACCCGCCATTCTTCAGGCAGCTTTTTTATCCAAAACTGCGGTATTTTTGGCAATTAATGGCGCGAATCAGGTATGCCTGCTATCTATCAAACAGTAATATCTTTCCACTCGATAATTTTTAATGCCCCAGTCGGACAAGCATTGGCGCATTCCCCGCATAACACACATTTTGAGGACTTTTTCGTTTCGGTATTTACGGTCGCCATCATCCACGGGCAGGCTGTGGTACACGCGCTACAGCCAATACAGCGTTTGTGGTCCACCGCAATACAACCGTCTTCCTGTTTCCAGGTAATTGCACCTATTGGGCAAACCTTCATACACTGCGGATCTTTGCATTGCCGGCAGGTATCAGCGGTATAGTTTAAATCGCCATACAGCCCACCACCGGACCCGACACCATCATCGCCAAAGAAGAAATTGCGATGGATTTTTATCCGGGAAAAGAAGGTACCCACCGCACCATCGTTATAATTGGTACAGGAAATTTCGCAGCGGTGACAGCCCGTACAGCGAGCTCGCTGGGTCACCAGAACCCCTTTAGGCGTATTGATAAGCCCAACAGTCCCACTATCGACATCTTCCTGCTTACAACCAAAAAGGGATAACAGCGCGGGAGCAATCGTTAATCCCGCCAGTCCTTTTCCTGATATCCGCAGAAATTCTAGTCGCGTTAAACCACAATCTAAAAATGGACGATCAACCTGGTTCATTTATTTCGCATCCTCTTCGCAAATGCTGTGGTAGCAACACCTTCAGGCTAATTTAAACCAGCACAGCTCAAGCCATATCGGGCGGTTAAAGTTGCCAACAACACGTAAATTTTTGCCCTAACCTGATCGCATAAATGACGGTGGTTAAACTGAATGAATCTAATCCTTTAGGGTTAGGAACAGAAATAATGTGGTTATTCAGCATGCTTAGTCTTGATCGTCATCAATTAAAAAACGGAAGGGATATAATTAATGCGGAGTGAGATTTATTATCATTAAGATAAATTGAAATAGCACTTCATATGTCTTGCAAATATTTGTGACTCCACTCTCATATATATTTTTATATATCATCCGGTATACAATTAAATATATAGCGAGTTGGATAGCGTTAATTGCAACACTAAATTATAATTATTGATAGATTAACGTAATGAGAATAAGAGGACGGCGAGAGAAACTACCGCCCTCTTTTTGCGGATTATCCGGCCAATGCTTTAATTACGGTCTCAATAGCCTGTTTTTCTAACTCACTGCGCTTCACACGCTGGTTAGCAAGGGTGGTTCTCAGTACTCCCGCAATGACGATATGCTTAGGCTCTTGTCCCAGATCGCGCATTTCCAGCACTACTTTACCGACTACTCTGCACATTTCACGGTACAACTCGTCGTCTTTCGTCTGATTTCCCATTTTTGCCCGCTCGTCATTAACTCAAACCAACAGCATATATCACTCTGAGGATTTAGACAAAATTCAATGAAAATCAAAGAAATGTCATCATTCTACTGAACTCTCTGAAGTCGATTTACAAGCTCAGCAAGACTTCCCGCCTGCATTTTTTCCATCACCCGCGCCCGATGCACTTCAACCGTACGTACGGCAATATTCATGGCATCAGCAATTTCCCGATTCATTAATCCTTTTGCTACCAGATGCGCCAGTTCCCGTTCTTTTGGCGTAAGTTGTTGATAGCAGCAGATGATCTCTTGTCGCGAGAACGCCGCTGCCGAGACCTGCAAGGCATGTTCTAATGCTGCCTGAAGCGGCACGGCTGACACCGGTTTTTGCAAAAAATCGACCGCGCCACGTTTCATTTGCTCAACCGCCATCGGCACATCGCCATGCCCGGTGAGAAAGACCACCGCCAGCGTGCTTGCTTTCTGACGCATGATTTCATGCACAGCGTGCCCATCCAGTACCGGCATACGCATATCCAGCAGCAGTACACCCACCTGGTGCAGATTTGCCTCAGCGAGGAATTTCTCACCTTGCTCCCAGCAAGACACGTCATATCCCAGACTTTCCAATAAAAACGCACAGGCCTGGGTGACGGCAATGTCGTCATCCAGCAGATGAATTATCGCCACTACGGCCTCCTTCCCGATTTGGTTTAAAATATAATGTCACTCTCGCCCCCGCTTTTCCGTCCGGGGCCTGCTGATTGTTGATCTCAATATCTCCGTTTGCGTAGCGCACCAGTCGCTGACAAATGACCAGTCCTAGTCCCATGCCTTCTTTGCGAGTGGTCATAAACGGCTGAAAAGCTTGGTACAACTGAGTCTCGTCAATGCCTCCGGCATTATCCTGCACCTGAATACTCACACCACCATCCTTATGCAGGGCGCTAAACCATACTGTGGTAGCCCCTGCCTGGGCGGCATTGAGTACCAGATTGGCCAGCACCTGCTCAAGAAGAACGCTTGGCAGCGTCAATGTTAACGCCTTGCTGACCTGTGTGTGCAGCGTTACCGCCGGGAATTGCTGGGGCATGCGCAGTAATTGCCAGACGTGATGGATAGCATCGTGAACGTTGATGGCTTGCCAGTCATCGGGAAGTACCGGATTGCCCTGTGCCTGGCTGACCCACTGCCGGAGATTGCGCAGCGTATCGGCCCCCCTTTGTGCCTGGGTGTCGATGTGCTCAAGCGCGGGCAGCAACGGATGCTGTTCATCCTGACCGCGCAGGCGAATCAGACAGCCTTGGGCATAATGGCGGATAGCTGACAACGGCTGATTGAGCTCATGGGCAAAACCGGAGGTCATCTCCCCCAGCACGCTCATTTGTCGGGCAGTCTCCAGCGCCTGTTCCTGTTTGTGCAACAACACGTTGTTCCGCTCTAGCTGCCTGCCGCGTCGGCGAACCAACAGCATTACCCAGATGTAGTTGAGCGTCAGCAACAACAGCACGATGGCCGCCGCTCCCATCGCCAGCCGATGTTGAATAAACCAGCTTTTGACATCCAGCCACAGCTGACGCTGCTGCGGATGCTGGCGGACATCGCGCAACAACGCTTCCACCTCGCGGGTCGAGGCGGGCGCTCCCCAGCGAAATGTCGCGTTTTGCGGTGCATTGAACAGCACCCGCGTGACGCGATCGGCCAGCTCGTCACTCACTGCAGGTAGTGCGGCAAATGACCAGTCAGGATAGAGCGGTGTACTGGTCAGACAGGGAATTGAGGTCGGATGGTTCAACACGGTCATAAAATCGGTTTTACGAATGAGGCCTTCTTCATCCATTTTTTCCAGCAGGCACACCGGCACGATCACCGCCTGCACGGCTTTTTCACGTAATAAATAGAGTAAGGCATCGGCGGGAAATCCGGTAAACGTCAGACGTAAATCGCGTTCAGGGCGCAGACCGGCATCACTGAGCGCTTTATATCCCAGCAAATAGCCGCCAAACGCCTGAGCATCAATGGCGCCAACCGTTTTGCCGATTAGATCGTGTGGGGAGGTTATCCCGCTGTCGCGTCTGACGAGGATCGCGCTGCCGATCACGTTACTGGTGGCTTTCCCACCACGGGTGGAGCGTAGCGACGCCAGCCAGCGCAGCGCAGAACGGCTGTTTAGCTGAACAAACTGCGCCGGATTAGTGACAACAAACTGCACCGTTCCACGATTCACCGCCTCCTGCATCTGGTGCAGATCCAGAGGTTGAATATGAAACTGTTCGCCGGGGATTTGCTGATTCAACAATGTTTCCAGCGGCTGCCAGTGATTACGTGTGGAGACTTCCCCACGCATCGCCAAAACGCCAATGTTCCATGTCTGCGCCCTGACCGCGCCGCTTAGCATCCACAGCGACGCCAGCACCGTCAGACATCTTACTACGTTGCGTCCCACTCAATTATCCCTGTCAATTATGTTGTTTTAGATCAACAACAAGCCGGGTATGTGGTTAACCACAATAGAGTATACCCCGTCACGATTTTTACACTGTAAATCATTGAGATTCTTTATTCATCACACGCAAATCAACGGCGTGACCAATGTTTCGTTGTTGCATCGTGACGGGAGAAAATATGGACAGCAGTAAACGGCAGTTTCTCCAGCAACTTGGCGTCCTGACCGCTGGCGCATCACTGGTTCCGCTGGCTCAGGCGAAATTTCCCTTTTCGCCTGAACGCCATGAAGGCTCACAACAGCATCGCTACGCCATGCTGGTTGACCTGCGACGCTGTATTGGCTGCCAGGCCTGTACCGTCAGTTGCGCCATTGAAAATCAGACGCCACAGGGCGAATTTCGTACCCTCGTCAACCAGTATCAAGTACAGATTGAAGGTCAGCAAAGCGTCACCAACGTCCTGCTGCCACGACTGTGCAACCATTGTGATAATCCCCCTTGCGTGCCCGTTTGCCCGGTACAGGCCACTTTCCAACGCGAAGACGGCATCGTAGTGGTCGACAACACACGCTGCGTTGGCTGCGCCTATTGCGTGCAGGCCTGCCCTTATGATGCGCGATTCATCAACCATGAAACGCAAACCGCCGATAAATGTACCTTCTGCGTTCACCGCCTCGAAGCGGGGCTGCTTCCGGCCTGTGTAGAATCCTGCGTCGGCGGCGCGCGCATCATTGGTGATATTAAAGATCCACACAGCCGCATTTCACAAATGCTGCATGAACACCATGACACCATCAAAGTCCTGAAGCCGGAAAGCGGTACGTCTCCTCACGTGTTCTATCTGGGACTGGATGAGGCATTTGTCACCCCATTGATTGGACGTGCTCAACCCGCTCTCTGGCAGGAGGTTTAAATGAACCATTCACTAATTATCGACGAGGTTCTGGCCCATCCCCAGGACGTAAGCTGGTTACCCTGGGCCGTACAATATTTCTTTTTCATCGGCATTGCCGCCTGCGCCGCACTGTTTGCCTGCGTTCTCCACTGGCGCAAAAAAGAAACGGCAGATCTGGAGAATCTGACGCTGTTAATCGCCCTGACCTGCGCGATTACCGCACCGCTGGCGCTGACCGCTGATCTACACCAAACCGCCCGCGTCTGGCATTTCTATGCGTATCCGACGCCTTGGTCCTGGATGCCGTGGGGCGCACTGTTCTTACCGCTGTTTACCGGTTTTTTAGGTCTGTGGTTTCTGGCGCAGCACGTTAAACGGCTAACGCTAAAAAGTTACAACGTCACAAAATGGTTAGCACTTGGTAGCGCACTGTCCGCCATCGGATTGCTGGTTTACACCGGCCGTGAAGTGTCGGTGGTGCAGGCGCGGCCCATCTGGTTCAGTTACGCCTTTCCGGTTGCGATGTTCCTCAGCGCGCTGCAAACGTTTCTTGCCCTGCTTATTGCCACGACAAATAGCAAAGGCGTACTGCCGCGTAAGCTAGCGTGGGGGCAAATGGTCACGTTGATCACACTGGCTATCGTGGTGTTGATCTGGGCGAGCGGTAATACGCTTTCCGGTTCGGCTATCCGCCAATGGCTGGATGTGGCTTCTTCAGCACAACACTACGCTATCGGTTGGGTTGCGTTATGGCTTGTTTCACTTGTTCTTTGCGGGTTGGTTGTACGTTACCCCTTGTCGCTGCCGCTGCGCATATTACTCGCTTTTAGCGCCATGGCGCTGTGCTGGCTAATGCGCTGGACGTTACTCATCCAGGTGCAGACCGTACCGAAATTTAACGCGCAGTTTAATCCCTACACCCTGCCCAGCGGCACCGATGGCTGGCTGGCCATTGTGGGTACCTTCGGCCTGTGGATAGCACTGATTATTATTGTTCGTGAAGCCCTGAACGCGATCGCAAGGAGAATGCAACATGGCTAATTTAACCCGTCGTCAGTGGCTTAAAGTGGGCCTTGCCGTAGGTGGCATGGTGACTTTTGGCCTGAGTTATCGGGATGTGGCAAAGCGCGCGATAGACGGTTTGCTGGATGGAACCTCGGGCAAAATTACCCGTGACCGCATCTTTGCAAACGCGCTCATCCCTGAAGCCAACGCCCGGCCGCACTGGCAGCAAAACCCGCAGCAGGTGATCTCCATGACACAGTGTTTTGGTTGCTGGACGCAGTGTGGCGTGCGGGTTCGCGTTGACACTGAGCAAGGCAAGGTGCTGCGCATTGCGGGCAACCCTTATCATCCGTTGTCGCACGAGCACCATATAGACGCCTCCGTCCCCTTTACCACGGCAATGGAACAGTTGGCCGGGGAGTCAGGTCTTGACGCACGTTCCACCGCCTGCGCCCGTGGTGCAACTTTACTCGAAGGTCTGTACAGCCCGTTACGTATTCTGGAGCCCATGAAGCGCGTCGGTAAGCGCGGTGAGGGAAAATGGCAGCGCATCAGCTTCGAACAGCTGATCAAAGAGGTGGTGGAAGGCGGAGATCTGTTTGGTGAAGGCCACGTTGATGGTCTGAGAGCCATCCACGATCCCGCTACACCGCTTGATGCGAAACATCCCGGCTTTGGCCCAAAATCCAATCAACTGCTGGTCACTAATACCAGCGATGAAGGACGTGATACCTTTCTACGTCGCTTCGCACTGAACAGTTTCGGCAGTAAAAATTTCGGTGCTCATGGCGCTTACTGCGGTCTGGCCTATCGGGCCGGTTCCGGTGCGTTAATGGGCGATCTGGATAAAAATACCCACGTGAAACCAGACTGGGATAACGTCGAATTCGCGCTGTTTATGGGCACCTCTCCGGCGCAATCCGGCAACCCGTTTAAGCGCCAGGCCCGCCAGTTGGCCAGCGCCCGTTTACGTGACGACTTCCGCTATGTTGTGGTAGCGCCCGCCCTGCCATTAACCACGGTGCTGGCTGACGATCGCGGCCACTGGCAGCCCGTACGACCGGGAAGCGACTCCGCGCTGGCGATGGGGATGATAAGCTGGATTATCGATAAACAACGCTATAACGCTGATTATCTCGCCATTCCCGGCGTGCAGGCCATGCAGCAGGCAGGAGAAAAAAGCTGGACTAACGCCACTCATCTTGTGATTACCGATGAAATTCCAACACTTGCCGGACAACACCTGACCCTCGCCCATCTGAGCACAAACGCCGCCCAGGAGCCGGTGGTCGTCAACGAGGCCGGTGAGATTGTCGCCGCCAACAGTTGCCCGCTTGCGCAACTGTTTGTTACCCGCGAGGTGACGCTGGCTGACGGGCAGACGGTAACGGTAAAAAGCAGCTTCCAGTGTCTGCGAGAGTCCGCAGAGAAACTGTCGCTAACGCAGTACAGCCAGCAGTGTGGTGTGTCAGAAGCAGACATTGGCGCTCTGGCCGACGCATTCACCCGCCACGGACGTAAAGCGGCAGTAATTACGCACGGCGGAATGATGGCAGGCAATGGATTTTATAACGCCTGGTCGGTAATGATGCTCAATGCGCTGATTGGCAACCTCAGTCTTGAAGGCGGTGTGTTTGTTGGTGGCGGCAAATTCAATGGTGCCACCGACGGTCCGCGATACAACATGGACAGCTTCGCCGGGAAGGTAAAACCGAAAGGGTTAAGCATCGCGCGCAGTAAAACCGCTTATGAGTCTTCCGAAGAGTACCGCAATAAGGTAGCTGCCGGACAATCCCCCTTCCCGGCTAAGGCCCCGTGGTATCCGTTTGTCGCAGGTCAGCTTACCGAACTCCTCGTCTCGGCGCTTGAAGGTTACCCTTATCCGCTGAAAGCCTGGATCTCAAACATGACCAATCCGTTCTACGGCATTGCAGGGTTGCGCGCCGTGGCGGAAGAAAAGCTCAAGGATCCTGCTCGTTTGCCGCTGTTTATCGCGATTGACGCCTTTATGAACGAAACCACGGCGCTGGCAGATTACATCGTGCCGGATACCCACAACTTCGAAAGCTGGGGATTTAGCGCTCCGTGGGCAGGCGTGGCCAGCAAAGCCACCACCGCGCGTTGGCCTGTCGTCAGACCTGCGACCAGCCTCACGGCTGACGGTCAACCGGCCTCGATGGAATCTTTCTGTATCGCAGTGGCAAAGCGCATTGGGCTACCCGGATTCGGCGACAATGCGATTACCGATCCGCAAGGTAATCACTATCCGTTGAATCGTGCGGAAGATTACTACCTGCGCCTCGCCGCCAATATTGCGTTTATGGGCAAAGCCCCGCTTGCAGAGGCACAGCCGGAAGACATAGCGCTGACCGGAGTACAGCGGATCATGCCTGTGATGACCCAAACGCTGAAACCCGATGAAATCAGCCGAGTTGCGTTTATCTACTCCCGCGGCGGGCGCTTTGCGCCGGACATCAGCGGGCGAGTTGATAACCGCGTCGGCAATGCCTGGGAAAAACCGCTCCAAATCTGGAATGCGAACGTCGCCGCGCACCGTCATGCAATTACCGGCGAGCGCTACAGCGGCTGCCCGGCCTGGTATCCTTCACGTCTGTCAGATGGACGTGCGGTCGAGGAGTTGTTCCCGGAACAAGAGTGGCCGTTGAAACTGATTTCCTTTAAATCCAATACCATGTCCAGCGCCACGGCGGTTATCCCGCGCCTTCATCATCTGAAACCGGTTAATCTGGTGGCGCTCAATCCGCAGGATGGTCAGCGGTATGGTTTAGCACACGGCGATATCGTGCGTATCACCACCCCTGGCGGTCAGGCGCAAGCGCAGATAAGTCTGCTGCATGGCGTCATGCCGGGTGTCATCGCCATTGAACACGGTTACGGGCATAAAGAGATGGGCGCAGCTCAGCATACGCTCGACGGCAAGCCAATGGCATTTGATGCACAGATAAAGTCAGGGATTAATCTCAATGATTTGGGCTTTGCGGATCCTACCCGGCAGGTTGCCAATACCTGGCTTGACTGGGTGTCGGGTGCGTCGGTGCGTCAGGGGTTGCCAGCGAGAATTGAGCGAGTGTAGTTCTGCGTGAACGCGTTTTACCCGGCCTACAAGACGTCGTAGGCCGGATAAGGCACTGCCGCCACTCAGCAAAAAGCGGATCAGTTATTAACCGGGATCACCGCGCCTTTATATTTAGTACGGATCCAGTCCTGGATTTCTTTGGAGTGCAGGACATCGACCAATGCGACGATATCCTTCTTCTTCTCGTCGCCACGATGCACGGTAATGATGTTGGCGTACGGGTTGTTTTCACCGCTTTCAACGGCAATCGGATCTTTCACCGGATCCAGCCCGGCGTCGATGGCGTAGTTGGCGTTAATCACCACCGCATCGCCTTCGTCGTTGTTATACATCTGCGGTAACAGCGCGGCTTCCACGTTTGGCAGGAACTTCAGCTTTTTCGGGTTTTCGACGATATCGCTAATGCGCGCGGTTACTTTATCCACGCCCGGCTTCAGCTTAATAACACCCTCTTTTTCGAAGATCGACAGAATACGGCCTTCCTCAGATACCGCATCGCGCATGATGACTTTGCCGCCTTCCGGTAGATCTTTCAGCGATTTCACTTTTTTCGAATAGATACCAATTGGCTCAATGTGAATTGCTCCGGCGCTGACGAAGTCATACGTTTTATCGCCCGCATGATCTTTAATCACACTGTTCAGGTACGGAATATGCTGGAAGTAGTTAGCGTCAATCTCACGACCAGCCAGCGCGGTGTTCGGCAGAATGTAATCCTGGAACGGTTTAATCTCCAGATCGATCCCCTTTTTCGCCAGAATCGGTTTGGCCTGTTCAAGGATCTCCGCGTGCGGCACGTTAGACGCACCAACGGTCAGAGTGTCTGCCCAGGAGGCAAAGCTCAGGGCGCTTAAGGTTGCTGCGGCGAGTAACGTCAGTGATTTTTTCATGATAATGGTTTCCGTATTTTATTAGCGTTTATCTAACAGAGAGGTGATCACATCGCCGCAAAGCTGGATGATGAAGACAATGAGCAAAATCGTCACCGTCGCCACCAGCGTGACGTCGCTGTGGTTGCGCTGGAATCCTTCCAGATAGGCCAGATTCCCTAAACCACCGGCACCAATTACCCCTGCCATCGCGCTGTAGCTAACCAGCGCAATTAGCGTCACGGTGATCCCGGACACCAGAGCAGGAGAGGATTCCGGCAGTAAAACCCGAAAAATAAGCGTGCTCAGCCGTGCGCCCATCGAACGTGTCGCTTCAATAACGCCTTTATCCACTTCACGCAGAGCGATTTCGACCAGACGAGCATAAAACGGCGCAGCACCGACGATCAGCGCAGGCAACGCGGCATTGGCGCCGAGAATGGTGCCTACCATCGCTTTGGTAAACGGGATCAGCAGCACGATCAAAATGATGAATGGGATTGAACGAAAGATATTCACCACCAGCGAAATAGCGCTATATACCGCTCGGTTGGGGAACAATCCGCCGCGCGCGGTCAGGAACAATGCCAGACCAAGCGCGATGCCCAGAATAAAGGTCGCAGCACCCGAAAGGGCTGTCATATACAGCGTTTCCTGGGTTGCCGCTAACAGTTGCTCCCACTTCAGATGGGGAAACAGTTCTTCAGCCATGTTGAATCACCTCGCCTTCAATGTCGCTCTGGCGCAGGTCGGCCAAAATATTGTTCAATTGTTCCTCAGAGGCCACCACGTGCACCCAAAGTTGACCAAACACACCGTGTGCAGTTTGCGTCATTTTGCCGTGCAAGATATTGAATGGCAGGCCATAGCGCAGGGTCAACTCGCCAACCACAGGCCGGTGCGTGCGTTGCCCGGTAAACGTAAGCTTGATAACTACGCCGCCAAGCTCACTTGCCAGCTGCGGATTAAACTCGTCTTCCTCGGTGTACTGGCTCACCTGACGAACGAACTGTTGGGTGATCGGCTGCTGTGGATGGGTAAAGACGCTGAGTACGTCGCCTTCCTCAACAACTTTGCCATTTTCCATTACCGCCACGCGATCGCAGATTTTGCGTACCACGTGCATTTCATGAGTGATCAGCACAATGGTCAATTTGAAGCGACGGTTAATATCGAGGAGTAAATCGAGGATCTGATCGGTAGTTTGCGGATCCAGCGCCGAGGTGGCTTCGTCACACAGCAGGACATCCGGATTGTTCGCCAGCGCGCGGGCAATTCCTACACGCTGTTTTTGCCCGCCGCTGAGCTGGGACGGATACGCATTTTCACGACCGCTCAGCCCAACCAGCGTAATCAGTTCAGCAACCCGCTGTTTGATGGACGTTTTGGACGCGCCAGCGATTTGCATAGAGAAAGCAATATTTTCGCTAACGGTCCGTGACCACAGCAAATTGAAGTGTTGAAACACCATGCTGATTTTCAGTCGTGCCTGGCGTAACGATTCCCCACGGGCGGCAGAGATATCGTGGCCGTTAATCATCACGCTGCCGGAAGTCGGTTTTTCCAGCCCATTGAGCAAACGAATTAAGGTGCTTTTACCTGCCCCGCTGTAACCAATAATGCCGTAAATCTGTCCCTGTTCAACCGTCAGGTTGACGTTATCGACAGCGGTGATGGCAAGCCTGCCTGGCGTAAACACTTTCGAAATATTTTTCAGGACAATCATGTCGTTTGGGTATCCGCTGCTGCTTATTGTTCTTCTGCTATCGCTTTTGGCTGTTTAGCAGTATGGATGTCCAAACGAGTGTAATCAGCGGAATTGTCTTTTAAAATGAATTAAAAAGTATTTGATATAACATTTAGATATATATGTCGCGAACACTGAACAAATATCCGCTCTATCCCAGCGACGATGATGGAAAAACTCCTGACATTTTTGTTCACTGTTTTTTTTGTCTCACCCCATATCAATTTATAACTGAATCGAGCAAGCCTGCATCTTTTAAATGAGATATAGGAAGTTGCAAAACTAATATATGACTGCGCTCACAAGATATCGTCCATTAATTGTAAACATATAAAAATAAAGAACGTGTAATCCACTTTTTATTATTCTCAATAATTTGGTTTTGCTTCCGGTTTACAGCATGATCTGTGATTCATTTCACCACATGGCAACATTACTATAAATACAATTCAGCAAAATACACGGAGGCTTTAATGTTTAAAGAAGAAAGGCGTACATCTATTCTTAACTTGCTCATCAAAGATCATAGTGTCAGCGTGAGCAAACTCGCCGTTCTTTTTAATGTTAGCCAGGAGACTATTCGTTCAGATCTTTGTTATTTTCAGAAAACAGGTATGCTTTTGCGTTGTTACGGTGGTGGTATTGTTAACCGCCAGGCATTAAGCAAGTTGATAACAGAAAATAAAATTGATATCTCCGGCACAATTTCAACTCCGGCAAACAAAGATTTTCGATTACATAGAGAAGGCACGAAAATGTCGGGAAAAGTTTGTATTTTAGGTTCATTTAATATTGATGTATCGGCTACCGTCCCCTGGCTTCCGCAAAGCGGTGAATCAATCCTCGCAAGCCAGTTCGGTTTTTATCCAGGAGGTAAAGGTGCTAACCAGGCATTGGCCGCAAATAATGCTGGCACCGACGTCCACTTTATTTTTAAAGTAGGTAAAGATCAGTTTAGCTCTTTTGCCCTCAATCATATTATCCAATCTGGTATAAATTCATATTGTGCTTATCAGACTGATGATGCACCCACCGGAAGTGCATTAATTTATGTTTCAGAGCAGGATGGTGATAATATCATTGCTATCTATCCTGGTGCCAATATGATGCTAACCAGGCACGAAATTAATGAACAGCAGGGTCATATATCTGAAGCTAACGTTTTGCTAATGCAACTGGAGACTAATATCGATGCTATTGAAGAATTTGTTCGCTTAGGTAAATTAGCAAACAAGACAATTATTTTGAATCCGGCACCTTACACCAAAAATGTTAGTCGTTTATTACCTTCAATAGATATTTTAACACCTAATGAAACAGAAGCATCATTTTTATCGGGTATTACAATCTTAAATATTGATGATGCCAAAAAAGCAGGGAATATCATTCTGCAATCAGGCGTTGAGAAGGTCATTATCACTCTCGGCGCACAAGGATCATTACTGTGCGAACGCCACCGTACTTTGTTTATCCCAGCCTGGAGTGCCGTCGTCAAAGATGCTGCGGGCGCGGGTGATGCATTTAATGGCGCACTGGCCGCCTCACTTGCCCGTAAATCAGACCTTGTATCAGCCATTCAGTATGCCTCTGCCTTTGCTTCACTGGCAGTTGAACAAGAAGGCGCATCGAGCATGCCGCAGCATGAGCTGGTACTACACCGGATGCGCACTCAATCGCATGATATTATTAATATCAAATAATAGGATCTCAGTATGAAAATTTTATTTATCGGTGAGTCATGGCATATTCATATGATTCATTCTAAGGGATATGACAGCTTCACATCCAGTAAATACGAAGAAGGCGCTGACTATCTATTATCCTGTCTGCGCCAGCAAAATATCACTATCGACTACATGCCTGCGCATATTGTACAAACCCGCTTCCCGCAGACGGTAGAGGAACTTGATATATACGATGCTATCGTGATTAGCGATATAGGCAGTAATACCTTTTTGTTGCAAAACAAAACTTTTTATCAGATGAATATCATCCCGAATGCGTTAGCGCTGATTAAAGAATATGTCTCAAATGGCGGCGGTCTGTTAATGATTGGTGGATACCTTTCCTTCACCGGCATTGAAGCGAAAGCAAATTATAAAAACACCCTGCTGGCCGAAGTTTTGCCTGTCGAAATGCTGGAGCATGATGATCGCGTTGAAATTCCGGAAGGATGCTGCCCAATCAACACGGAGGAACAGCATGTCATTACGCAAGACCTGACACAGTGGCCCCCCTTGCTCGGTTATAACAAATTGCGTGCCAAGGTAAACAGCATCACGTTGGTCAAAATAAATGACGACCCACTATTAGTTCTCGGTGAGTACAATAAAGGCAAAGTCGGCTGTTTTGCCAGTGATTGCGCACCGCACTGGGGAAGTCCGCAATTTATGCAATGGGAACATTACAAGTCATTCTGGTGTAACGTTCTGCAAGCAATTAAAAAATAAATGCCAATCTGCAGGTGATTATTGAATCACCTGCCCTTTTTCTTCCGTATCGGTTAAAAATATGCAAAGTCACTACAAATATGGTGAAATGTTTTGCGATAGCATATTAACCAGCTATCGTATTTATGGCGACCCGGCATCTCAATTAATGCCATTAATTATCTTACACGGCGGTCCATCAGGCGGTTTTGATTATCTATTAAATTATCATGAGCTGTCTGATGATGGACGCATGGTGATATTTTACGATCAATATGGCTGTGGTCGTTCGACGCATTTTCCGCTGGCGGATGCCTCATTCTGGACAATAGAACGTTATCTTCAGCAACTTCGCCAATTAATCAGTCATCTGAATATTGGTCAGCGATATTCATTACTCGGACATTCCTGGGGAGGTATGCTGGCAGCAGAGCACGCCTGCACGCAACCGGAAGGGTTAAGTGGTGTGATATATGCCAGCGCTCCCGCCAGCATCCCACTTTGGCAAAGCGAAGTACTGCGATTGTTTAAAGAACTCACGACTGGCGCTGATGCAATGTCAGACGATGCCATTATGCAGGCAAAAATCTATCAGCATCCGCCTGAACAACTTATTGCCTACTACAAAAAACATGTTTATTCCCTGGCGCAAGAACCGCTGCATATTCAGCGTTCTGATGCGCAATTTGCCGCCGATCCCACCGCCTACCATGTGCTATGGGGCGCGAATGAACTTGCGGTGAATGGCTTGCTGGCGCAGTGGGACATCACCCGTTCATTGCACAAGATTCGATGCCCAGGATTAGTCCTTCATGGTGAGTATGATCAGGCGACATCACAGGTCGTTCAACCGCTTATTACCCATATAACCCACTGTCGGGGTGTCACGATTCCTGACAGCAGCCATAACCCACATGAAGAAAATACCGAGCCTTGCCTCACTGCTGTCCGTGAGTTTTTACGAGGCCTTGATTAACACGAATTGAGGTGTTTACTATGAGTAAAATAAAAAAGTTATCTCTCACAGATTTGGTGCTGTACGGGCTGGTATTTATGGTGCCGATCGCGCCGGTTTCTCTCTATGGCGTCGTATATAATTTATCTCATGGCATGGTCGCGCTCGTGTATATTATTGGCGCTATCGCGATGTTTTTTACCGCCCACAGCTATTCAACATTATCAAAGCACATCTCATCCTCCGGGTCGGCTTATACCTATGCAGGCGTGTGCATCAACCCCGCTGTGGGTTTTCTCACCGGATGGATTTTGTTGCTGGATTATCTGTTATTCCCTACGCTGGTTGCCGTCCTGGGCGGTGTTGCTGTTCATGCAATACTTCCGCAAATACCGATTTGGGTATGGCCGTTAATTTATGTGGCTATCGGAACGGGCATAAATTATTTGGGAATACAACAAACGGCTAAATTCGACAAACTGCTGGTCTTTATTCAACTCGGTATTCTGGCCATTTTTGTGGTGCTGATTTTGCGACTGCTGATGCTTGATAGCAGCCACGTGTCATTTTCTTTCAAACCTTTTTTTGATTCTCAGTGGTTTACGCCTGGCTTAATTGCTACCGCGATCTCTGTTGCGGCGCTCAACTTCCTCGGATTTGATGCCATTAGTACCCTAAGTGAAGAAAGCGAAGGCGGCGGGAAAGCAGTCAGTAAGGCAACCCTTCTCGCCCTTATCCTGGCCACCGTGCTGTTTATTATTGTGGTGACCTTTGCCGCATTCGCTACGGGTAAAATCGACAGTTTTGCGGAAGGTACAGAAACTAACGAGGCCTTTTTCACGATTGCAGGCGATGTTGGCGGCATCTGGCTTAAAGTTGCATTTTCTATCATCGTAGCGTTCGTTTGCGCAGTCGGGAATATCATTACGGCGCAAACCGCCGTATCGCGCGTCCTGTTCTCTATGGGGCGAGATAAAATGTTACCCACATTTCTGGCGCATGTGCACAGTAAAAGAAAAACACCTGACTATGCAATTCTGTTCACCGGGGCTGTGACACTATTCCTTAGTTACTTGTTTTCCGGGAAAATTGAATCCATATCCACCCTTGTCAACTTCGGTGCGCTTTTCGCATTCTTTATGGTGAACCTGAGTGTCTTCGTGCTCTACAACGTAAAGATGAAAGAGCATCGTCGTTTTGTCCCTCATGTGATTTCTCCTGTGCTGGGGATGGTCGTCATTGGTTATGTCTGTATGAATATGAACATTCACGCGCTGACGCTCGGGGTTATCTGGTCTGTAATCGGTCTGGCGGTTCTGTGGTATCGGAAAGCGCATAAGCAGGACATCCATATCGATCTTGAGGGGCGAAAGCTGCTCGACTAAGGCTTAATGCTGAGTTTGCAACACGTTATTTTTTTCTTGTTGCGCAACACCGTCTGAAGTTGGGCGGTGTTTTGTTAACCAACCCGAAACAATTTAATGCTCATTCTTTGTAAAAGTGCACAGAAGTGTTTTGAAACGCTGTTTCCATTTTCCTTTTTGATAATTTTCAGCGTATAATGCGCGCCAATTGTCTCTTGAATGGTTTCAGCACATTGACCTGTAAAACTCAACGACTACAAAAATCACCATCCCGTTGGGCTGAAACACAAGCACACATTCCTCTGCACGCTCTTTCGATGTCACCTATCCTTAGAGCGAGGCATCACAACTTTCGTAACTCAGGTTTAGCTTCCCGTCCGTGCGCGGCGGGAGCCAGATTTCCATATCCTTCTCAACTTAAAGACTAAGACTGTCATGAAAAAGACGAAAATTGTTTGCACCATCGGTCCGAAAACCGAATCCGAAGAGATGTTAACCAAAATGCTGGACGCGGGCATGAACGTCATGCGTCTGAACTTCTCTCACGGCGACTATGCAGAACACGGTCAGCGCATCAAGAATTTGCGCAACGTCATGAGCAAAACCGGCAAGAAAGCAGCAATCCTGCTCGACACCAAAGGTCCGGAAATCCGTACCATCAAACTGGAAGGCGGTAACGACGTTTCCCTGAAAGCAGGCCAGACCTTCACCTTCACCACCGACAAATCTGTCGTAGGCAACAACGAAATCGTTGCTGTTACTTATGAAGGCTTCACGAAAGATCTGTCCGTCGGCAACACCGTTCTGGTTGACGATGGTCTGATCGGCATGGAAGTTACCGCCATCGAAGGTAACAAAGTTATCTGTAAAGTGCTGAACAACGGCGACCTGGGCGAAAACAAAGGTGTTAACCTGCCGGGCGTTTCCATCGCACTGCCAGCACTGGCTGAAAAAGACAAACAAGACCTGATCTTCGGTTGCGAGCAAGGCGTTGACTTCGTTGCAGCGTCCTTTATCCGTAAACGTTCTGACGTCGTTGAAATCCGTGAGCACCTGAAAGCGCACGGCGGCGAAAACATCCAGATCATCTCCAAAATCGAAAACCAGGAAGGCCTGAACAACTTCGACGAAATCCTCGAAGCGTCTGACGGCATCATGGTTGCGCGTGGCGATATGGGCGTTGAGATCCCGGTTGAAGAAGTTATTTTCGCGCAGAAAATGATCATCGAAAAATGTATCCGCGCACGTAAAGTCGTTATCACTGCGACCCAGATGCTGGATTCCATGATCAAAAACCCGCGTCCGACCCGTGCAGAAGCCGGTGACGTAGCGAACGCCATCCTCGACGGTACCGACGCAGTAATGCTGTCTGGCGAGTCAGCAAAAGGTAAATACCCGCTGGAAGCCGTTACCATCATGGCGACCATCTGTGAGCGTACTGACCGTGTGATGACCAGCCGTCTGGACTTCAACAACGACAGCCGCAAACTGCGCATCACCGAAGCCGTTTGCCGTGGCGCGGTTGAAACTGCTGAAAAACTGGACGCGCCGCTGATCGTCGTCGCAACCCAGGGTGGTAAATCTGCTCGTGCAGTACGTAAATACTTCCCGGATGCTACCATCCTGGCGCTGACCACCAACGAAACTACCGCGCGTCAGCTGGTGCTGAGCAAAGGCGTTGTTGCACAGGTGGTTAAAGAAATCAGCTCTACCGATGATTTCTATCGCCTGGGTAAAGAAGTCGCTCTGGAAAGCGGTCTGGCTCAGAAAGGTGACGTTGTGGTTATGGTTTCTGGTGCACTGGTTCCGAGCGGCACCACCAACACCGCATCCGTTCACGTGCTGTAATAATTCCATCGCGAATTAATTTGCTTAAAAAAGCGCCCTGGTGGCGCTTTTTTTATTTAATCGATAGCCACAATTAATAAAAAATCAAATCGGATTTCACTATCTAATCCGTGATTATCTAAGATGAATCCGATGGAAGCTTTCTGTTTTCACTCGGTTTTTTAGCCGTTTTTGCACAATTCGATGCTTCTTTGAGCGAACGATCAAAAATAAGTGCATTCCCATCAAAAAAATATTCTCAACATAAAAAACTTTGTGTAATACTTGTAACGCTACATGGAGATTAACTCAATCTAGAGGGTATTAATAATGAATCGTACTAAACTGGTACTGGGCGCGGTAATCCTGGGTTCTACTCTGCTGGCAGGTTGCTCCAGCAACGCTAAAATCGATCAGCTGTCTTCTGACGTTCAGACTCTGAACGCTAAAGTTGACCAGCTGAGCAACGACGTGAACGCAATGCGTTCCGACGTTCAGGCTGCTAAAGATGACGCAGCTCGCGCTAACCAGCGTCTGGACAACGCAGCTACTAAATACCGCAAGTAATAGTATCTGTGTAATAAAAATGGCGCACATTGTGCGCCATTTTTTTTGCTCTGAATTCCCCTTCCCTGTTATTGCGTAGCGCGCACCTCAGCATCTTCTCCCGGCACACCATTTTGCGCAGACTTCACTTCTGGCCCATTGCTCGCGACCGATGCTTGCCCGGCAGTGACGGTGACCGGATAACCTGCACGACGATACAACGCCCTTTCCACCAGACTGTTATCCACCGCTTTATTGTCTTTAAACTGGGTAAAGCCGGCTGGTAACACATACGGCATGGTCTGGACGTTTTGTTCCTCTTCAGGCGACAGCGGTCGATGCACTTCGACATACCTCATGCCGTTCGGCTCTATCGAATATTTTATCGGCTCATTAATCACCCTGACCGGCGTGCCTGTGCGGACTTGAGCAAACAACGCTTTGATATCCGGCGCGTTCATGCGAATACACCCAGAACTCACTCGCAGGCCCACGCTGTCCGGCGCGC
Source organism: Citrobacter sp. Cf118 (assembly GCF_030334095.1). Lineage (NCBI taxonomy): Bacteria > Pseudomonadati > Pseudomonadota > Gammaproteobacteria > Enterobacterales > Enterobacteriaceae > Citrobacter > Citrobacter sp. Cf118. The sequence continues at coordinate 459,558 of NZ_JAOWES010000087.1, forward strand.
TGGTGCCATGAATCAGATATTCACCGTTTCCATGCGCCAGACGCAGTGCAAAGCGTCCTAACGGGTTATTTGGTCCGGCAGGTACAACAGGCGGTAATGTGATGCCGCGCTCCAGAGAGCGTTTACGGATGCCTGGTGTAGGGGTCCAGGTTGGATTCGGGATTTTCTGCCCAACCCGGGTTTCCATTACCGGCGTTTCCAGCCCCTGCAAACCGATACCAATCGGGAATACCTGAACAATATTCTCTCCCGGCGGGAAGTAATACAGACGCAATTCCGCCAGATTCACAATAATGCCTTCGCGTGGTGCATCCGGTAGCAGTAATTGTGAGGGAATAGTGATCAGCGTTCCGGGTTTAGGTACGGGGGCAATAGTATTGTTGGCTTCAAGGATCAGCATTGCAGCGGTATCAAACTTACGGGCTATCGCCTGTAGGTTTTTATCGCCTTCCTGCACGGTGTAGGTTTGGTTTTGCCCAACAAGGCGGCTGTTCGCCTGGGGCAAAGGATAATCGACCGCCCATGCGGCCTGAATAGCGCTGTAGGCGCCGATTAGCATTAACGTAATAACAGACGCGCGTTTCATACTCACTCACCCCCCTGGCGTTCTTGCCGGACGGCGGCGAGCGCCCGATCCGGCCTACGAGTCACTGCGTTGCCTTACACGAACGCTTTCAAGTCGGTCTGAAAGTTGACGTGTTTTATCAGTTTAGCTAAGAGTTGCGGCTTTGGCGCGAATAGCCCGAATCATCGCCTCCAGCCCTTGTGAACGAGACGGTGTGAGATGCTGTGCGAGCGCCATTTTTTCAAACCACGGGCGCACATCAAAATTCACAATATCCTGGGCCGTCATGCGATCATACAAAATGAATACCACGGCAATAAGCCCTTTCACAATTGCCGCATCACTGTCGCCCTGTAATTCAATAATCCCTTCACCATTCTGACGCATAACAATCCATACCTGGCTTTGGCATCCCTGAATGCTATTTTCCGGGCAGCGTAAGTCGTCGTTTAGTTCCGGCAAACGCTGACCCAGTTCAATAATGTACAGGTATTTCTCTTCCCAATTAGCGCAACGCAGAAAATTACGCAACAACTTTTCTTTATCCGGTAGCGCAGCCATAACGCCTCCCTGTTAGCCCAGTAAATGGTGAATACGCTTGAGGCCCGTTACCAGGCGATCCACTTCTTCATGGGTGTTATACATTGCAATCGACGCCCGGCACATCGCGGGAACGTTATAATAGGCCATCAGCGGCATTGCGCAGTGATGCCCCGTCCGCACGGCGATGCCATAGTTATCAAGAAAACTCCCGACGTCATAGGCGTGATGCTTGCCGAGGTTAAACGCAATCACACCCAGACGGTTATCCGGTCCGTAGATTGTTAAATCCGGCACATCCGCCAGCTGTTCCAACGCATAGCGCATCATGAACTGTTCATATTCGCTGATTTCAGTCAGCCCCAGCGCTGAAATATATTCAATAGCCGCGCCGAGTCCGATAATGCCGCCGGTGTTTGGCGTTCCGGCTTCAAACCGCCAGGGCGCTTTGGCCCACGTCGTTCCCTGACTCAAACTCACCGTCGCAATCATTGAACCACCGCCTTCCCACGGCGGCATCTCCTGCAGCAGCGACTCTCTGGCATACAGAATGCCAATACCGGTTGGCCCGTAAAGTTTATGCCCGGAGAAAACATAAAAATCGCAATCCAGCGCCTGCACATCCACCTGATGATGCATCACCGCCTGCGCGCCATCCACCAGCACTTTCGCACCGTATTGATGCGCCAGCGCGATCATCTCACCCAACGGGTTTTCCGTGCCCAGCACGTTAGATACGTGGGTAATCGCCAACAGCTTCGTGCGATCGTCAAACAGCGTCGGCAGCGTTTCCAGCTGCAACGTACCATCGTCATTGAGCGGGATAACGCGCAGTTCTGCACCTACGCGAGCACACAGCATCTGCCAGGGCACAATATTGGCATGGTGCTCCATTTCGCTGATGATAATGTTATCGCCCGCCCGCACATTGCTGCTGCCCCAGCTGTTCGCCACCAGGTTGATGCCCTCCGTCGTACCGCGAACAAACACCAGCTCTTCGGCGGAGCGGGCGTTAATAAACAGCGAAGCGAGCTTGCGCACATTCTCCATTTTTTCCGTAGCCTGAGCGCTCAGCGTATGGATACCGCGGTGGACCGCCGCATAGCCGTGACGGTAGAACTCGGCTTCGGCATCAATCACCTGGTTCGGCTTTTGCGCGCTGGCCGCGCTATCCAGATACGCCAACGGTAAACCATTCACTTCACGCGTCAGAACCGGAAAATCGGCCCGCACTTTTTCAATGGGAAATGTCATGCTACGCCTCCCGGCAAGCGTTGGGCGATCCGTGCCAGTACCTGTTGTTTCAGCGTTTCCTCGCCCAGGGCTTCCGTTAGCTCAGCGGCAAACGCATAGAGAATCATTTGTTGGGCATCTTGCTGGCCGATCCCGCGCGAACGCAAATAGAACATCTGCTCGTCGTCGATCCGCCCTACCGTCGCCCCGTGACTGCATTTCACGTCGTCGGCATAGATTTCAAGCTGCGGCTTGGTATCCACTTCCGCCAGTTTACCGAGCAGCAAATTATTATTGGTCATCTGGCCATCGGTTTTAATAGCGTGCTGAGCGACGTTGATCAGGCCATTGAATACCGCCCGCCCCTTATCGCTGACGATCGTTTTATGCAGCTGGCGGCTGTTGCAATATCCTTTGTTATGCTCAAGCCAGGTGCGGGTATCGCAGACTTCATTTTTCACCGGCATTGCCAGGCTGTTAAGCCGAAGCGTCGTGTTTTCGCCGTTAAGCTGGGTGCTGGTGTTATGACGCAGCACCGCATCACCGAGTAAAAAACTGTGGCTGGCAGCCGTAGCATCCGCCCCCAATTGAATGTCATTATGCGCGAAATGGTGGCTCTGTGAGTTCTCAAACGCCAGTTTGATGTGGCGCAAATGCGCATTCGCCGCGACATTCATGGTTAAACGTGCGCCGGTGAAATGGCGAAGCTCGCTGAGGCTGACATAGTGTTCAATAACGGTGGCTTCTGCGCCTTCCGCCAGCTCCAGATGGTGGCGATAGTGCGCCGTGTTCACCTCATCGCCCGCCAGCCCCTGGGTAATGTGCAGCAGCAGCAGCGGTTTCGCTGGGCGCTGGTTACGCTTCACCTGAATGTGAGTGACGCTACGCGACAGGCTTTCGGTCAGGTGCAGAAACACTTCCGGTTGGATAGCCGCTGGCAGCATCTGGCGCGCATCGTCAATGGTAATGTCAAAACCACTACCTTCCGCTCTGTCGCTCAGCGTTGGAGAGAATTGCCCGTCGACAAATACCAGTTGTATGGCATCAATTGCCGGTGCTAACGCTTCACACTGGGCTGACGTTATCTCAGCGACATGACTGACAAACTGGCTATTGGTTAACCCCTCAAGCGGCGTGTATTTCCAGTCCTCATGCTTACGCGTTGGCAGCCCCAGACGCAGCATCTGCTGCAGATGCTGCTGGGCATGTTGCGAGCGCGTCTCACCTTGCGTTTCAAACAGATGGTGCCACTGTTGCAGCACGTTACTGCTGTTCGCTAAGCCAGCCATAACCTTGCTCCTCAAGTTGTTTGACCAGCGTAAAATCACCGGACTTCACTATTCGCCCCTGGTAGAGAACGTGAACATAATCAGGTTTGATATAGTCCAGGATGCGTTGATAATGGGTGACGATAATGAATGAGCGTTGCCCGTCGCGTAGCGAGTTCACGCCGTCGGCGACGATTTTCAGCGCATCAATATCCAGCCCGGAGTCCGACTCATCCAGAATACACAGCTGAGGCTCCAGCACCGCCATTTGCAAAATGTCATTACGCTTTTTCTCACCGCCGGAGAAACCAACGTTGACCGAACGCGTGAGCAAATCTTCCGGCATCTTCAGCAACGCAATTTTTTCTTCCATCAGATCCTGGAAGTCAAACCTGTCCAGTGACTCTTCGCCACGGTAGGTGCGCACCGCATTCAGTGCCGTTTGCAGGAAAAACTGATTACTGACGCCGGGGATTTCCACCGGATACTGGAATGCCATAAAGATCCCTTCACCGGCCCGGTCTTCCGGTGACAGTTCCAGTAAATCCTTACCGTTGAATTCTACCGTCCCGCCGGTGACTTCATAGTCATCACGTCCGGCCAGGGTGGCGGAAAGCGTACTTTTCCCGGAACCATTTGGCCCCATAATGGCGTGCACTTCTCCGGGGCGAATTTCAAGACTCAGCCCACGCAGGATCGCCTTATCTTCCACACTGACCTGTAAATCTTTGATGCTTAACATGTGCTTTCCTTAAATTTTAACCGACGCTGTGTTCAAGACTTATGGCGAGAAGTTTTTGCGCTTCCACGGCAAATTCCAGCGGCAGTTCAGAGAACACGTCTTTACAGAAACCATTCACGATCATCGAAATGGCATCCTCTTCGCTGATACCGCGCTGCAGGCAGTAAAACAGCTGATCTTCACCAATGCGCGACGTCGTGGCTTCGTGCTCGAGCTGGGCGCTGTTGTTACGACACTCCACATATGGGAATGTGTGCGCTCCGCAATCCGCCCCGATCAGCATCGAGTCACATTGGGTATAGTTGCGGGCGTTGGTGGCGGTCGGCATGATTTTCACTAAACCGCGATAGCTGTTCTGGCTGTGTCCGGCGGAGATCCCTTTCGAGATAATGGTCGATTTGGTGTTTTTACCGATGTGGATCATCTTGGTGCCTGTATCGGCCTGCTGATGACCACTGGTCAGGGCCACGGAGTAGAATTCGCCGATAGAGTTGTCGCCACGCAAAATGCAACTTGGGTATTTCCAGGTAATGGCCGAGCCGGTTTCCGACTGCGTCCACGACATTTTGCTGTTTTCACCTTCGCACAGAGCGCGCTTGGTGACGAAGTTCAAAATGCCGCCGGTGTTACCATCCCCGGGGAACCAGTTTTGCACCGTCGAGTATTTCACTTCAGCATTTTTGTGGATGATGACTTCTACCACCGCCGCATGCAGCTGGTAGCTGTCGCGCACCGGAGCCGAACAGCCTTCGATATAGCTGACGTAGCTGCCCTCATCCGCGACCAGAATAGTGCGTTCAAACTGCCCGGTTTTCTCCGCATTGATACGGAAATAGGTCGACAGCTCCATGGGGCAACGCACGCCTTTCGGTACATAAATAAACGTGCCGTCAGATGCCACCGCTGCATTCAGCGCGGCAAAGAAGTTGTCATTACCTGGAACCACCGTGCCCAGATATTGTTTTACCAGCTCAGGATGATCGTGAATCGCCTCACCGAACGAACAGAAAATAATGCCCTGTTCCGCCAGTTTGTCGCGATAGGTGGTCGCCACCGATACCGAGTCAAAAATAGCATCAACCGCCACCTCTTTGCCTTCACGGACCGGTACGCCAAGCTGTTCAAAGGCATCCTCGACCTCTTTACTTAAAAACGCATTCGCCCCCGTTTGCTGCACCGCTCCCGGCTCAGACGCGCAGGTTTCATCGCAGTTACCGCAGGACGGTGCGGAATAATAGCTATACTCCTGATAATTCAGCTTGTCGTAGTGCGCTTTTAGCCAGTGCGGCTCTTCCATGGTTTGCCACGCTTGAAAGGCATTCAGGCGGAATTCCAGCATCCAGTCGGGTTCATTACGTTTTGCCGAAATCGCACGCACGACTTCTTCGTTGATCCCTTTCGCCAGCTCATCGGTTTGCAGTTGGGTGAAGAAGCCCTCTTTGTAATTAAGGTGCCCGCCAGCCCAGGTGTTGACATCGTCAGTTGCTTCAGTATTACGAGACATAGTACCGCCTATACCCCAAAACTTTCGCCACAGCCGCATTCGTTCTGGGCTTTCGGGTTATGAAATTTAAATAACTGATTTAATCCTTCGCGAACAAAATCGACTTCTGTGCCGTCGATGAACGGCATCGCCTGTAAAGGCACATACAGTCTGGCGCCATCCGTTTCAAACAACAGATCGTCTTTTTGGGCCTCGCGGACGGTATCCAGCACGTAGCCGAATCCCGCGCATCCCGTTTGCTTCACGCCCAGGCGTACGCCCAACATGTCGGGTTGCTGTGCCACCAGTTCACGGATATGCGCCGCCGCTGCTGGCGTTAACGTCAGTCCACGCCAGGCAAAATCGTCCGGGTTAAATGTTCCTGAATGCAATTCCATAGGGTTACCTCGAGTCACTCGCTTTGAAGCTATAACAATATGTTAGTGATAATGATTATCACTTCAACCCCTCAACAGCAGGGGCATTCGGGTTAACCGCCCTTTTTGGTTACTTTTACTAAGCATAGACCCTGCAGCGAGGGTTTACAGGAATGGAATTATTTGTTCAATACATTGATTAATAATGGATTATAGAAATCTCATCGTTCAGGCAGGTCAAACATCAAAAGATGTATAGATAATGTCTATTTAAGAGATAGGTTTTGAAAATTTAATGAAATCATGTGATTATTATATAATCAGTAACTTAGTCTTTTCTCGTGATAGATAAGTACAGACTATTTAACGCCCCAAATTGAGCCCTCAGCGCGATTTTGCCCCCCAAATCCTAAAATGGAGGTTATGCGAGGCGTGTTCCCGATTTTAAACGTCATAATTTACAAGCCAGTTTGATTTTAACAGTAGACATTACGTAAATAAGATTAACTTTGGGATTTGCAGGACTAATTGCTAATTCAATATATTGCTATACGCTTTAATTATCAATTCGATAATCAATATTGGCATTACATATGTTGATTAATTAAATCTCACCATAAAATACAATTTCGAATTAAATGTCTGAGTATTATTATTTTATGATTCATTCTATTACCAAGGGAAGATTATGTCATGGAATAAACATGATGCGGTCTCGTATGCGCGAAGTCACGCGCATCAAAAAAGCCAGGGTTATTGCGCTCGAGCAGTAGCTGCAGCAATTCGCGCTGGCGGCGTCAAAATTGAAGGTGCTAACGCCAACAGTTTTGCAAGGTCACTAGAAAAAGCAGGATTCAGCAAATCATACGGCACCCCAATAGAGGGCGATATAGCGGTTATTGATGCTTTACCAGGTCCAAACCAGTATGGGCACGCCTGTATTTACGATGGGACGGGAACCTGGTACTCCGATTTCGTACAGCGCAGTTTATACCCTGGGCCGCAGTACAGAAAAATCCAGCCCACTGTTACTATATACAGGCACAAGTGACATGAAAAAATTACTGCTTTTGCTACTGGTGGCATCATCTGCTATGGCAAATAATACCAACGATCCTGTTAACCAGGCCGTTGCATTTAATAAGTGGTACGTGAACCAAATTAACAATAATAATTTCCCGATTACCGACGGTAAGGATATCGATAAATACGTTACTGCATCAACAATGCAGAAACTAAGGCGAACACAAGATCCAAAGTATGATGATGAGGTTTTCTATTCTGCTGATTTTTTTCTAAAATCACAATATATCGGTGACGACTGGACAGAGAATGTGGCCATATCCTCATATGACTGGGATCCTGTCTGCGTAAACGTCAATATAACGTTCGGCAAAAAAAAACCTCACACGGTTATTGATTGTATGGTTAATGAAAATGGCGAGTGGAAAGTACAGTCCGTTGCTGCACGCGATAACAATTAACGACGTTATGACAGAGTTACTATGCCATGGCACATCCGCGAATACCCCTGCTATATCGCCGGAAAGTAAAAAAGCCTGCGCGAACTGAATGGGATTTTTATATTTTCCGTGTCAATGATAATGGAATCGACCCCAGCTAATTGACAAACAACAAAAAACCCTTAAGTCTGCTTGCTGGCAGGCTTAAGGGTTCCGGCCCCATCCGGCGCTTATCTCCGGCACTCACGATGGCTTAGCTCTTGAAGGGGCGATAAGAAGAATCTCATACACCGATAAGTTTTTTTTAACACAAATTGCGGTTTGACTATTTTATGAGCACGTTTAGCTACCTTTTTAGCATTGCGCCGCCCCACTAAGCGCATCCAGCAGCAAACGTAGCCCCGCAGGCTGATGCTCCCGAGAAAGGTATAAACCATAAATTGGCAAGCATTTAGGTTGAAGTTCTGGCAGTAATCGAATTAACGCTCCCTGCGCCAGCCCTTCCCGCGCCTCCAGCTCTGGCACCAACGCGATCCCCATTCCTGCCACCGCCGACTCGCAGAGCAGCGAAGAGATCCCTGCACTTAAATTCCCTTTGATTGCAACCGAGACAGACTGCCCCTGGGCATCCAAAAAGTGCCAGGATTGTCCGGCAAAACCGCTGTAGTACAGGCAATTGTGCCGAGTGAGATCGTCGACTGTCTCAGGCGTGCCATGTTGATGCAGATAATCTGCGGACGCGCAAAGTACCGATTTACAGTCGCCCAACCGGCGGGCGATGGTCCCAGGCTCGGGATTATCCGTTATGCGGATCGCCACATCGATGCGTTCCCCCACAAGGCTTACCGGTTGATTATTGATCTCCACCTCAATACGTAATTGCGGATATTGCTCCATAAACGCCGGCAGAACCGGAGCAAGAATATGCATGGCGGTAAAATGGGCGCAGGCCACACGTAGCGTGCCGGAGGGAATTTGCGCGCCACTGGCGGCACCAATATCCAGCGAAAGTTGCGCCAGAGAACGCGTTTTCAGTAATGCCTCTTCACCCGCTGGCGTGATCGTCAAGCGACGCGATGAGCGATGGATAAGCCTTGCGCCTGCCCATTTTTCCATCTCGTCGAGGTAACGACTGACCATCGGACGGGAAAGCCCCAATGCACGTGCAGCGGCGCTCAGACTGCCCAAATCACAGATATGGTTAAATACCGTTGCCGCCATCACTCTGTCCATTGCATCCCATCCGATCGTTTTATGAAACTCAGCATGTCCTAATGAGGGAATTCTAACAGATACGAATATGCTTAAAATACGGGAACTATCAAAAGACAATTCCCTGCATAAGGTTACCTGGTATGAAAGTTAAATCTCTGGCCCTGCTGTTACCTCTGTTTGCGTCTTCAGCTTTCGCCGCACCGCTACAGCTGGACGTCTATAATCCGCAGGAGAAGGGTATTTTCCCGGTCTCTTCGACGCTGGTATCTGGTCCCAAAGAGGCGATTCTGTTTGACGCCCAGTTCAGCACCAAAGATGGCGAACAGCTGGTGCAGATGATTCGCGCCAGCGGTAAAACGCTGAAGGCTATCGTGATCACTTCCGGCGATCCGGATTTCTATTTCGGTCTGCAACCCATCGTCAACGCTTTTCCACAGGTAAAAGTTCTGGCAACACCGCAGGTGGTAGACCATATCCGCGCCACCAAAGAGGCCAAGCTGCAGTTCTGGGGCCCGCAAATGAAGGACGGCGCGCCAACATCGCTCACCGTTCCGCAGGCGACGACGCAAACGCAGTTCACGGTTGATAGCGAACCGCTGGAACTGCGTCACTCCAACGATTATGCAGCGTATATCTGGATCCCGGCGAATCGGGCCATTATTGGCGGCACAGGCGTGGCTTCAGGTATTCACGTCTGGACGGCGGATACACAATCTGAAGAACAGCGTAGTGCATGGCGTAACGTACTGAGCGAAATGCAGAGCTTACAGCCCACTCAGGTGGTCCCGGGTCATTACATTGGCGAACGCCCTACCGGCGATAAAGCTATTCGCTTCACCCAGGACTATTTGCAGTCGTTTGAGCAGGCGTTAGGGGCGAAGAAAGGATCGGATTATGTGATTAAAACCATGACGGCAGCATGGCCAGGTCTGGCGGACGCAAGCTCGCTTGAACTAAGTGCGAAGGTTAACAGCGGTGAGATGAAGTGGTAATGAAGATTTAAGGCAAAAATAACCCCGAACACGTGTCGGGGTTTCGTTACGATAAGCATACCGGAATCAATGAACGCCCATGCGCCAGGCAAAATAGATCTCTTCTTTCAGTTCCATCGAGGAGAGCGCCAGTAAATCAGCAAACTCCAGCTCGAGCTGTTTCAGCCTTTTCAGGTACTGAGCCGGTGAAAGATCGGTTTTATCACGACGTAAAAATTCTATTGCCAGTTGGGCAGGGTCTAATTGGGTAGACATATCATCCTCGCTTGTGTTCAAAACCTGCACAGTATAACACCATTCCCTGTGCAGATAATGACCAAAAGCAATATGCATCACAAAATTGCGGTCGTCAGACGCGACGTACAGCACAATCGTCCCTGCTCATCGAAGATCTCTATTTGCCAAACCTGGTGACGAGAGCCGGTATGTAACGCGCGACATACGCCCCTGACGTGCCCTTCCCGCACAGAACGGATATGGTTGGCGTTGATCTCCAGGCCCACCACTTTCTGCTCACCCTGAGTACACAGGTATCCCGCTACCGAACCAATACTTTCCGCCAGCACCACGGATGCGCCGCCGTGCAGCAACCCAAAGGGTTGTTTGGTGCGATGGTCCACCGGCATTGTAGCTTCCAGCGTATCGTCACCAATGTGCACAAAACGAATATCGAGCAACCCAACCATATTTCCTTCACCCATGGCATTGAGCGCCTCGAGTGTGACTTCACGTTTCCAGATCATCCTATAATCTCCAGCAGTGCCTGTAATGGGTGGCGAACGCCCGTACCTTCAACGCGTTTTACCTGGCTGCGACAGGAGTATCCGGTAGCCAGACAACGGTTACGCGGCAATCGTTGCATTGCCTGGTGCCATGATAGCTCATAGATCCCCAATGAGTTTTGGTGATTCTTTACTTCGTGGCCGTAGGTGCCAGCCATACCACAGCATCCCACGCTGACGTTCTCCAGCTTTGCGCCAAAACGGGCAAAAATAGCCGCCCACTGCGCAGGCGCGCCTGGCAAAGCCGTCACTTCGGTACAGTGGCCAAAGAAGTACCACGGTTCACCGCCAACAGCGACTGGCTGCTGTGCTTCCACAGCTTTCGATAACCATTCGTTGGCTAGCAACACATGGAAATCACCCCGTTGTTCGCCCAGCGCCAGCTTGTATTCATCGCGATAACAAAGCACCAGCGCCGGATCAACACCCACCATCGGAATATTCAGCTTCGCTACCCGGTTAAGAAACTCGGATGTCTTTTTCGCCGTTTTGGCAAAACGGTTTAAGAAGCCTTTAATGTGCTGCGCCTTGCCGTTTGGTGAAAACGGCAGCAGTACCGGCTGCATGCCCAGCTTCTCTACCAGACGTATAAAGTCAGCAACCACCTGCGCATCGTAATAGCTGGTGAAAGGGTCCTGCACCACCAGCACCGTACGCGCTTTTTGCTCAAGGCTGAGTAATTCGAGCTGTTCCAACGTCATATTGGCGGAACGATGCCCCACCAGTTGGCGTTGCAGCGACGGTGCAGACAACAGCGGTAAATCAACCATTCCAATGTGCTTTTTAGCCAGGTTTCGCACCAGCGGCTGGTTGATGAAGAAGTTAAACGTTTTGGGCGCTCGTGCCATTAACGGCGCATAGCTCTCAACGGTCGCCACCATGTGATCGCGCAACGGGCGCAGATAACGCGTGTGGTACAGCTGGAGGAAGCGCGAACGGAACTCCGGTACATCAATTTTAATTGGACACTGTGTTGAACATGCTTTACATGCCAGACAGCCGGACATTGCCTCTTTTACTTCGTGCGAGAAATCGTATTCACCCTTGCGCGCATGCCAACTGTTGCGGGTACGGGCAATCAGCGCACGTAAACTGGCGCGTTTTTCCGGTAGCTCTTTTTCCAGCTGTATTGGGTCGATCCCGCGATCCGCTAACAAACGCAGCCATTCACGCACCAACGTGGCTCGCCCTTTTGGCGAATGAATACGGTTGAGGCTGATTTTCATCGACGGACACATGGGACTTTTCGCATCGAAATTAAAGCATAACCCGTTGCCGTTACACTCCATTGCCCCACGCCACTCCTGGCGTACGGCCAGAGGGATCTGACGGTCATACGTTCCGCGTTTCACCGCGTCCACTTTCATCATCGGCGCATCTACGCCTTCCGGTGGACAAATTTTCCCAGGATTCAGCCGGTTTTGCGGATCAAACACCGATTTCACTTTGCGCAGTTCGCGATACAGCTCCTCGCCGAAGAACGCCGGGCTGTATTCTGCACGAAAACCTTTCCCATGCTCGCCCCACAGCAAACCGCCATATTTCGCCGTCAGCGCCACAACATCATCAGAAATGCGTTTCATCAGCACTTCCTGCTGCGGGTCACACATATCCAACGCCGGTCTGACGTGAAGCACGCCTGCGTCTACGTGACCAAACATGCCATAGCTCAGGCCATGGCTATCAAGCAGCGCACGGAACTCGGCAATATAGTCAGCCAGATGTTCTGGTGGAACACAGGTGTCCTCGGCAAACGGTATCGGCTTAGCGGCACCTTTCGCATTCCCCAGCAAACCGACGGCTTTTTTACGCATGGCGTAAATACGCTCTACGCCCGCGAGTTCAGTACACAGTTGCCAACCAATGACACCCGCTTCCTGACGGGCAATTAACCCATCCAGACGTTCACACAGCGCACTAACCTGAGCATCGATCAATGCTTCATCGTCACCCGCAAATTCGACGATATTCAGGCCCAACATCTCTTTATCAGGAACATCGGTAATCAATTCACTGACCGAGTGCCAGACAATATCTTCCCGCGCCAGATTAAGCACTTTGGAGTCGACGGTTTCTACTGACAGCGCGCGCGCTTCCACCATCACCGGGGCATTACGCAACGCCGAGTCGAAAGAGTCGTACTTGACGTTAACCAGTTGTCTGACTTTTGGCAGCGGCGTGATATCCAGACGGGCTTCGGTGATAAACGCCAGCGTACCTTCAGAGCCGGTGAGAATGCGGGTTAAATCAAATTCGGTCATCTCATCGTTAAAGACGTGCCGTAGATCGTACCCGGTCAGGAAGCGATTAAGTTTCGGGAATTTATCCATGATCAGTTGTCGGTTATCGCGACAACGTTCATAAACGGTCTTATAGATGCGGCCAATGGTGGTATTGCTTTTCCCCAGCATTTCGGCAAGCTCGATCGGCATTGGCTGAGTATCAAGAATATCGCCGCCCATCAGCACCGCACGGATGCCCAACACATGATCGGAAGTTTTACCGTAAACCAACGATCCTTGCCCGGACGCATCGGTGTTGATCATCCCGCCGAGCGTTGCCCGGTTACTGGTGGATAATTCCGGGGCAAAGAAATAGCCGTAAGGCTTCAGAAACTGGTTGAGCTGATCTTTTATCACCCCGGCTTCTACCCGCACCCAACCTTCTTGCGGGTTGATTTCAATAATGCGGCTCATATAGCGGGACATATCAACAATAATGCCCTGGTTCAGCGCCTGACCGTTGGTCCCGGTGCCGCCGCCGCGCGGGGTAAAAATCAACGACGAGAAAAGCGGTTCTGCCGCCAGACGGGCGATTAGCGCCACATCTGCGGTTGAACGAGGGAAAACGACAGCATCAGGTAGCAGCTGATAAATACTGTTATCCGTCGACATTGTCAGACGATCGGCATAGCTCGTTGCCGTATCGCCCGTAAATCCTTGCTGCTCCAGCGCCTGCAAAAAGTTGAGCACCAGTTGAACGACACCTGGTGCCTGAGAAATTTGTGGAATCATTATAGTGACCCTTTCCTGCGGTCTGTGTTGTGAATTTAATCGTTTGCGTGTTGCTTTGTTTGTTGTATCACATTTTTTTCTAATACGCTCAGCAGATTTACAGGCAGAATCCGCCTGTTCAAAACCGCTGAAATTGCTCATCATTACAGGGTGTCATTTAAGTATTCACGTCGCGTCAACGTTCTGGCGCAAAGACAAAGGTGAAAAGTATTTATGGTAAATTTCCGTCAGCCCAGGGATATTGCACAAGTGCTGCTATCGGTGCTGTTTTTAGCCATCCTGATTGTGGCCTGTCTCTGGATTGTTCAGCCCTTTATCCTCGGTTTTGCCTGGGCAGGCACGATTGTCATTGCAACCTGGCCTATCCTGCTACGCTTACAAAAATTGCTCTGGGGACGCCGTTCACTTGCCGTACTGGTGATGACGCTGTTGCTGGTGCTGTTGTTCATCATCCCCATCGCGCTGCTGGTTAACAGCATCGTCGATGGCAGTGGGCCGCTGATCCATGCCGTAACCGCAGGTGATATGACGCTACCGGATCTGGCATGGTTGAACAGCATTCCACTGGTGGGTGCCAAAATGTATGGCGCATGGCACAGCTTACTGGATATGGGCGGTTCGGCGATTATGGCCAAGGTTCGTCCTTATATCGGCACCACCACAACCTGGTTCGTCGGTCAGGCCGCGCATATCGGCCGCTTTATGATGCACTGTGGCCTGATGCTGCTGTTCAGTGCCCTGTTGTACTGGCGCGGTGAACAAGTCGCATTAGGTATTCGTCACTTCGCCTGCCGTCTTGCCTCAAAACGTGGAGATGCTGCCATTCTGCTAGCAGCACAAGCCATTCGCGCCGTCGCATTAGGCGTTGTGGTCACCGCTCTGGTACAGGCAGTGCTCGGGGGTATTGGTCTGGCGGTAACCGGTGTGCCGTATGCCACACTGCTGGCGGTATTGATGATCCTGTCATGTCTGGTGCAACTGGGGCCGCTACCGGTACTGATTCCGGCCATTATCTGGCTATACTGGACGGGGGATTCAACCTGGGGCACCGTGCTGCTGGTGTGGAGCGGCGTGGTCGGAACACTGGATAACGTGATTCGACCGATGCTGATTCGCATGGGTGCCGATTTGCCACTGCTCCTGATTCTCTCCGGAGTCATCGGCGGATTGATTGCCTTCGGCATGATTGGTCTGTTTATAGGTCCAGTAGTACTGGCCGTTTCCTGGCGTCTGTTCTCCGCGTGGGTAAATGAAGCCCCTGCGCCAGGTACCAATCCGGATGAAATCCTCGAAGAAATTGCTGAAATCGAACGCAATAAGTAATCCAACATCAGGCGGCAACGCCGCCTGATTGTTTAACAATACTAATCAATCCCTCCCTCTTACGGGATTAGACCCAACGCCGTCCTTCTTTCAATACTCATTTGTGTCGCAAATTCTTTACAGTTTTTAAACTATTGAGATGAATCTGATCGACGTAAAAAAACAGTATGCCTACTATTAGCCCATGGCTTTAGATCAACACATTGATTTATAAGCATGGAAATCCCCTGAGTGAAACAACGAATTGCTGTGTGTAGTCTTTGCCCATCTCCCACGGTGGGCTTTTTTTTGTCCTTCGTACCATTCTAATCGCCGTACTCTCCTTTCTTAACTTTCCCACCATTCAACGGTCTGTACCAATTAAAAAAAGTGGTTTCGATATCAAGCACAAAACCGTGATATTGTTGAAGGCTCAGGGGGCTGACGGACAGATATCAGCCAATATTTATAAGGTAATCAATGAAAACCGTAACTGTAAGAAATGTCGTAATTGGCAAGGGTGCACCGAAGATCATTGTCTCACTGATGGCTAAAGACATCGCAATGGTAAAAAGTGAAGCGCTGACCTATCGCGAAGCGGATTTCGATATTCTGGAATGGCGCGTTGACCATTTTGCCGATGTCGCATCCATTGACGCAGTACTGGACGCTGCGCGCGCCATCCGCGAGATTCTGCCTGACAAGCCGTTACTTTTTACCTTCCGTACTGCGCAGGAAGGCGGCGAGCAGGCCTTACCTGCCGAAGACTATTTCGCACTAAACCGTGCAGCGATAGACTGTGGCCTGGTGGATATGATCGATCTCGAGCTATTCACTGGTGATGCGCAGGTTAAAGCAACCGTTGAGCAAGCTCACGCCAAAAACGTCCTGGTTATTATGTCGAATCATGATTTTCATAAAACGCCGGCCGCTGAGGAGATTGTTCAGCGTCTGCGTAAAATGCAGGAACTGGACGCCGATATCCCCAAAATTGCGCTGATGCCGCAATGCAAAACGGATGTGCTGACGCTGCTCAGCGCGACGCTGGAAATGCATGAACGCTATGCCGATCGTCCAATTATCACGATGTCGATGGCAAAAAACGGGGTGATTTCTCGTTTAGCTGGCGAGGTTTTTGGTTCAGCAGCCACGTTCGGTGCGGTGAAAAAAGCATCTGCTCCAGGGCAAATCGCAGTGATCGATCTGCGCACTGTACTGACAATATTGCATCAGGCTTAAGCGTGGAAGGATAGAATATCCGGATGACGATGCTGCCGCATCTTATCCGGCCCACGAATGATACTCACCGTAGGCCGGATAAGGCGCTTACGCCACCATCCGGCATGATGTTACTTGTTCAGTTCAGCCAGGCTCAGCCAGGTCTGCACGACGGTATCCGGGTTCAGCGACAGGCTGTCGATCCCCTCTTCCATCAACCAGGCCGCGAAGTCTTCGTGGTCAGAGGGACCCTGACCGCAGATACCCACGTATTTGCCTTGTTTCTTGGCTGCGCGAATCGCCATCGACAGCAAGGCTTTCACCGCGTCGTTACGCTCATCAAACAGTTCAGAAACTACACCAGAGTCACGATCCAGACCCAGCGCCAACTGCGTCATGTCGTTTGAGCCGATGGAGAAGCCGTCGAAGTACTCGAGGAACTGCTCGGCCAGCAAGGCGTTAGACGGGATCTCACACATCATGATGATCTTCAGTCCGTTCTCACCGCGTTTCAGCCCCTGGCGTGCCAGCTCTTCCACCACCGCTTTCGCCTGGGCAACGGTACGTACAAACGGTACCATCACTTCAACGTTAGTCAGGCCCATGTCGTTACGGACACGTTTTACTGCGTCACATTCCAGCGCGAAGCAGTCGCGGAAGCTATCGGCAACATAACGGCCCGCCCCACGGAAGCCCAGCATCGGGTTCTCTTCATGCGGTTCATAACGCTCACCGCCGACCAGGTTGGCATATTCGTTGGACTTAAAGTCAGACATACGCACGATGACGCGTTTAGGATAAAACGCCGCCCCCAGCGTCGCGATCCCTTCCGTCAGACGACCAACGTAGAATTCACGCGGAGAATCGAAACCTTTCATCATGGCGCGGATTTCATTTTGCAGCTCAGGCGTCTGGTCATCAAACTCCAGCAGTGCACGCGGGTGTACGCCAATCATGCGGTTGATGATAAATTCCAGACGCGCCAGACCGACACCTTCGTTTGGCAGGCAGGCGAAGTCGAAAGCGCGGTCCGGGTTACCGACGTTCATCATCACCTTCAACGGCAGATCCGGCATGGTCTCCACGCTGGAACTCTTCACGCTAAAGTCGAGCATGTCAGCGTAAACATAACCGGTGTCGCCTTCGGCACAAGAGACAGTAACCTTCTCACCATCTTTCATGCGCTCGGTCGCATCGCCACAGCCCACCACGGCTGGGATCCCCAGTTCACGGGCAATGATTGCCGCGTGACAGGTACGACCGCCACGGTTGGTGACAATCGCCGCTGCTTTCTTCATGATCGGTTCCCAGTCCGGGTCGGTCATGTCGGTAACCAGTACGTCGCCTGGTTCGATACGGTTCATTTCGCTGATGTCTTGGATGACTTTAACCGGACCCGCGCCAATGCGGTGACCGATGGCACGACCTTCAGCAATAATTTTACCCTGCGCATGCAGCGTATAACGCTCCATCACCTGGCCACGAGAACGCACGGTTTCAGGGCGCGCCTGCACAATGAACAGCTTACCGGTATGACCGTCTTTCGCCCATTCGATATCCATCGGACGGCCGTAGTGCTTCTCGATCTGCACCGCCTGCTTGGCCAGTTCCTGCACTTCTTCGTTAGTCAGGGAGAAAATGTCGCGTTGTTCCTGCGGCACATCTTCGATCGTTACTTGCTTACCGTGTTCCTGAGTCGGCGCGTAGATCATGCGGATTTTTTTCGAACCCATGGTGCGACGAACGATAGCCGGACGGTTAGCCGCCAGCGTCGGTTTATGCACGTAGAATTCATCCGGGTTAACGGCCCCCTGCACGACCATCTCGCCCAGGCCCCATGCAGACGTGATAAACACCACCTGATCGAAACCGGATTCGGTATCGATGGAGAACATGACGCCGGAAGACGCGAGGTCAGAACGCACCATCCGCTGCACACCCGCAGAGAGCGCTACGCCACGATGGTCATAACCCTGGTGGACACGATAAGAGATCGCACGGTCGTTAAACAGCGAGGCAAATACGTGTTTGATGGCAACCAGCACGGCATCAAATCCCTGGACGTTGAGGAAGGTTTCCTGCTGACCGGCAAATGACGCATCTGGCATATCTTCTGCGGTTGCGGAAGATCGCACAGCAAAAGAGGCATGGGCATCGTCCGCTGACAGCTGCGCGTAGGCATCGCGGACGGCATTTTCCAGCTCCGGCTGGAAAGGAGTGTCGATAATCCACTGGCGGATCTGCGCGCCGGCTTTTGCAAGCTCGGTGACATCGTCAATATCCGTTTTATCCAGCAGCTCATAAATGCGCTGGTTTACACCGCTCTGGTCCAGAAACTGGTTAAACGCGTCGGCGGTCGTTGCAAAACCATTCGGTACGGAAACACCCATACCTGAAAGGTTAGTAATCATTTCACCCAGGGAGGCATTTTTGCCCCCAACTCTGTCTACATCATTCATGCCGAGTTGGTTATACCAAAGCACCAGCGGTGACGAGCCATTGTTGGACATCGAACAATCCTTATATTTGAACGAGGTTAGGAAACTCAATTTTGCGTAATTATCTTTGCATATTTACTCCAGCGAAAAAAACGGTGAATCGTTCAAGCAACTTTATTTTTTATTTTTTCAGATTGTTTCCACATTTGCGCAAACCCGCGAGCCACAGGGGATCTCCACAAAAACTACCGGTATAAACATTTGTTCCGAAAAATGAAATGTACTTTTCATTAATTATAAAAATACCGTTTCATTTTATAAAAAAGATGCAGCAATATTCGCTTCTGGCGAATTTTAATTTATGCTTTCAGAGAATTATGTCTGCCCAGGATGAGCAAAATGGATAATGCTGTTGATCGTCACGTATTTTATATTTCTGATGGTACGGCCATCACCGCCGAGGTCTTGGGTCACGCGGTGATGTCGCAATTCCCGGTCACGATCAGCAGCATTACGCTGCCGTTTGTGGAAAATGAGAGTCGTGCGCGCGCGGTTAAAGACCAGATTGACGCGATCTACCAACAAACTGGTGTGCGCCCTTTGGTGTTTTACTCCATCGTCCTGCCAGAAATTCGCTCAATCATTCTGCAAAGTGAGGGATTTTGTCAGGATATTGTGCAGGCGCTGGTTGCCCCACTACAACACGAGATGAAGCTCGACCCTACACCTATCGCCCATCGCACGCACGGTCTGAATCCCGGTAACCTCAACAAGTACGACGCGCGCATTGCCGCCATTGACTACACCCTCGCCCACGACGACGGTATTTCGTTGCGCAACCTCGATCAGGCCCAGGTGATCCTGCTCGGCGTTTCTCGTTGCGGCAAAACCCCAACCAGTTTGTATCTGGCCATGCAGTTTGGTATCCGCGCCGCCAACTACCCCTTTATTGCCGATGATATGGATAATTTGGTGCTGCCCGCCTCTCTGAAGCCGTTGCAGCATAAGCTGTTCGGTCTGACTATCGACCCTGAGCGCCTGGCGGCCATCCGCGAAGAGCGCCGTGAGAACAGCCGTTACGCCTCGCTGCGACAGTGCCGAATGGAAGTTGCTGAGGTAGAAGCGCTGTACCGGAAAAACCAGATCCCCTGGCTGAACAGTACCAATTATTCGGTAGAAGAGATTGCTACCAAGATCCTCGATATCATGGGACTGAATCGCCGCATGTACTAGAATGCTAGTGCATTGGTTCGATTTTTTGTTATTATGCTCGCCACCAGGCAGGATGAGTGTGATATTGTGATGTACATCACTTCCCGGTAGTCCTGCCGTTGAAGCAACAAATTTCTGAGACAAGTAATGAACAGAACCGATGAACTCCGTACTGCGCGTATTGACAACCTGGTCACTCCAGCAGAGCTTGCGCAACGGCATCCTGTTTCATCCTCCGTCGCCCGTCATGTTACGGACTCCCGACGTCGGATAGAAAAAATTTTAAATGGTGAAGACCCCCGTTTACTGGTGATCGTAGGTCCCTGCTCGATTCACGATCTTGATGCCGCGATGGAATACGCGACACGATTACAGGCGCTGCGCAAAAAGCACCAGGCGCGTCTGGAAATCGTGATGCGTACCTATTTTGAAAAGCCACGCACCGTCGTGGGCTGGAAAGGCCTGATTTCCGACCCGGATTTGAACGGCAGTTATCGTGTAAACCACGGTATTGAACTGGCGCGAAAACTGCTGTTGCAGGTCAACGAACTGGGCGTCCCCACGGCGACTGAATTCCTCGACATGGTGACCGGCCAGTTTATTGCCGATTTAATCAGTTGGGGAGCTATTGGCGCGCGCACCACCGAAAGTCAGATCCATCGTGAAATGGCCTCCGCGCTCTCCTGCCCGGTCGGTTTTAAGAACGGAACGGATGGCAACACGCGCATCGCCGTCGATGCGATTCGCGCCTCCCGCGCCAGTCACATGTTCCTCTCGCCGGATAAAACCGGTCAGATGACCATTTATCAGACCAGCGGTAACCCTTACGGGCATATCATCATGCGTGGCGGTAAAAAGCCGAATTATTATGCTGAAGATATTGCCGCCGCCTGCGATACCCTGCACGAATTTTCCCTGCCTGAGCATCTGGTGGTCGATTTTAGCCACGGCAATTGCCAGAAGCAGCATCGTCGTCAGTTGGACGTTTGTGATGATGTGTGCCAGCAAATTCGTAACGGCTCGACGGCAATTGCCGGGATCATGGCGGAGAGTTTCTTGCGTGAAGGTACTCAAAAAATCGTTAGCGGCCAGCCGTTGGTTTACGGTCAGTCCATTACCGACCCGTGCCTGAACTGGGAAGATACTGAACTGTTGGTTGAAAAACTCGCTTCTGCGGTTGATAGCCGTTTTTAATGCTCTTCACCGGGCAATATCACTTTGCCCGGTGCTAATCCTTTGTTTTTCCCCGCTTGTTGTGCAAAAAACGTTCTCGTCACAATTATTTCACAAAAACGCTTGCCGCAAATTTGCAGTTTGATGATAATGATTATCATTGTTACATTGATTGTTATTTTTAAACACTATGTCACGTATGGATAACACAACGGCTACGCCTACAAAAGACACAACAACGCCTTCCGTCGCGCCAAACGAGCGACGAATTGACAGTAAAACCCTGCTGGGTAACGAAGGACGCGTGATCATAGAACATGATGGTCAGCACTACCTGCTGCGCCAGACGCAAGCCGGAAAACTCATTCTGACTAAATAAACAACACATTTCGCCAGCCACCCAGGTCACATACCCAGGCAGCCAGCGCTTTTCGATTTCCTAATGGAGAGTTGCTATGCCTTACCTGCACACCGCTTCCCTGCGCCCGTCGCTGTTGGCGCTGGCGATTGTCAGTAACCTGCCCGCCGTCGCCTATGCGGCGGTCGAGGATATGACCGTTACCGCCACCGGCAATGCTCGTAGCGCCTTTGAAGCGCCGATGATGGTCAGCGTGATTGATGCCACCGCCCCGGAAAACCAGACCGCCAGTTCGGCAGCCGATCTGTTGCGGACGGTTCCGGGTCTGACCCTCGATGGTACGGGTCGTACCAACGGCCAGGACGTGAATCTGCGCGGCTACGATCGACGTGGCGTTCTGGTACTGGTTGACGGCGTTCGTCAGGGAACTGACACCGGACACCTGAACAGCACCTTCCTCGACCCGGCGCTTATCAAACGTATCGAAGTCGTACGTGGCCCTTCCGCACTACTGTACGGTAGCGGCGCGCTGGGCGGCGTGATCGCCTATGACACTGCGGATGCCAAAGATCTGCTGGAAGCCGGACAAAACAGCGGTTACCGCGTGTTCGGTACCGCGGCAACCGGCGATCACAGCCTCGGTATGGGTGCCAGCACGTATGGCCGTACCGATACGCTGGACGGACTGCTTGCCTGGTCCAGCCGCGATCGCGGTGATTTACGCCAGAGTGACGGTACTACTGCGCCGAATGATGAAGCAATTAACAATATGCTGGCGAAAGGTAGCTGGAAAATTGACAGCGCCCAGACGTTGGCCGGCTCGCTGCGTTACTACAACAATGACGCCCGGGAACCTAAAAACCCGCAGACCAGTGTGGCGGATGCCAGCAACCCGATGACCAACCGTTCAACGATCCAGCGTGATGCGCAACTGACCTACTCGCTCGCTCCGGCAGACAATGACTGGCTGAACGCGGATGCCCGTGTCTACTGGTCCGAAGCGCGCATTAATGCTCAGAACGCAGATAACACTGGCGAATTTCGCAAGCAAACCACCAAAGGCGGGAAGATCGACAACCGCAGCCGCCTGTTTACCGACTCTTTTGCATCTCACCTGTTGACCTACGGCGGTGAATACTATCGCCAGGAACAACAACCGGGTGGTTCAACCACCGGTTTCCCGGAGGCAAAGATCGATTTCAGCTCCGGCTGGCTACAGGATGAAATCACCCTGCGTGACCTGCCGGTTACGCTGCTGGGCGGTACCCGTTATGACTCTTATCGCGGCAGCAGCGACGGCTATGAAGATGTTGATGCTGACAAATGGTCGTCCCGCGCCGGACTCACCGTTACGCCATCCGACTGGCTGATGCTGTTCGGTTCATACGCTCAGGCCTTCCGTGCGCCAACCATGGGCGAAATGTATAACGATGCGAAACACTTCTCGATTGGTCGTTTCTACACTAACTACTGGGTGCCAAACCCTAACCTGCGCCCGGAAACCAACGAAACACAGGAATACGGATTTGGCCTGCGCTTTGACGATCTGCTGATGGCGAGCGATGCGCTCGAATTTAAAGCCAGCTATTTCGACACCAAAGCAAAAGATTACATCTCCACCAGCGTCGACTTCGCCGCTGCGACAACCATGTCCTATAACGTTCCCAATGCCAAAATCTGGGGTTGGGACGTGATGGCGAAATATACCGCCGACCTGTTCAGCCTCGACATGGCCTATAACCGCACACGCGGCAAAGATACTGACACAGGTGAATACATTTCCAGCATTAATCCGGACACCGTCACCAGCAAACTGAATGTGCCGGTTGCGCACAGCGGTTTCTCCGTAGGCTGGATCGGGACATTTGCTGACCGTTCAACGCATATCAGCAGCACCTACGCTAAACAGCCTGGCTATGCGGTAAACGATTTTTACGTGAGCTATCAGGGCCAACAAGCGCTGAAAGGCATGACCACCACGCTGGTACTGGGCAACGCCTTTGACAAAGAGTACTGGTCGCCGCAAGGCATTCCGCAGGATGGTCGTAATGGCAAAATTTTCGTGAGTTATCAGTGGTAATCACTTTTCCCCGGTTCGCCGGGGCCGCAATCTGGAAGGAAGAGACAATGAATCATTACACACGCTGGCTGGAACTGAAGAAAGAAAATCCCGGAAAATACGCACGTGACATTGCAGGATTGATGAATATTAGCGAAGCCGAACTGACCTTTGCGCGCGTCGGCCATGACGCCTGGCGCTTACGTGGCGAAGTCCGCGAAATCCTCGGCGCACTGGAAGCGGTTGGTGAAACCAAATGCATTTGCCGCAACGAATATGCGGTGCATGAACAGGTTGGCGCTTTTACCAATCAGCACCTTAACGGCCATGCCGGGCTGGTTCTTAATCCGCGTGCACTCGACCTGCGTCTGTTCTTAAATCAGTGGGCAAGCGCTTTTCATATCAGTGAGACCACCGCCCACGGCGAGCGTCAGAGCATTCAATTCTTTGACCATCAGGGAGACGCACTGCTGAAGGTCTATACCACACAAAATACCCTCGTTGAGGAATGGGCGGCGTTGCTGACCCGTTTCATCTTTGCAGAAAACCCGCCGCTGGTGCTGCAACCCGTCAACAATTCTGTGCCTGCCGCCGTCACTGTCGACGCACAGACCGTTGATCAAGAGTGGCGAGCGATGACTGATGTCCATCAGTTCTTCGGTCTGCTGAAACGCCACGATCTCACCCGCCAACAGGCGTTTAATCTGGTTGGCGACGATCTGGCCTGTAAGGTTTCTAATAGCGCACTGGCGCAATTACTCGACACCGCGCGTCAGGATGGCAACGAAATTATGGTTTTTGTGGGTAATCGCGGCTGTGTACAGATATTTACCGGCGTGATTGAAAAACTGGTACCGATGAAAGGCTGGCTGAACATCTTCAACCCAACCTTTACCCTGCATCTACTGGAAGAGAGCGTGGCAGAAACGTGGGTGACGCGTAAACCGACCGCCGATGGTCACGTCACCAGTCTGGAGCTGTTTGCTGCCGACGGCACGCAAATCGCCCAGCTGTATGGTCAACGTACGGAAGGCGAGCCGGAGCAGACGCAATGGCGCGAACAGATTGACGCACTGACGCCGAAAGGACTGGCCGCATGAAAAAACTGCTGGCCCTGATCGCGCTGCTGCCCTTCGCGGCGCTGGCTGCGCCCGAGGAACGGGTTGTTGCGCTCGGTGGCGATGTCACCGAGATTGTCTACGCACTGGGAGCACAACCCTCCCTTGTGGCGAGAGACAGCACCAGCCAGTGGCCTGTTGCGGCAACCGCGTTACCTGATGTTGGTTATTTGCGCCAGCTCAACGCCGAAGGGATCCTGGCTACCCGCCCTACGCTGGTCCTTGCCAGCGCGCAGGCACAGCCCTCTTTAGCGCTAAAACAGCTTGAGCAGAGCAACGTCAGGGTTGTCACGATCCCAGCAAGCAACGATCTTAACGCGATTGATGAAAAAGTTCGGGTTATCGCTGAGGCTACTCATCGGGAGGCCGACGGAGAAACTCTGCGCGCAACGTTACGTCAGGAACTGGCGACGCTCCCGTCGTCTGAACTTAATAAACGTGTGCTGTTTATTCTCAATCATGGCGGGATGACCGCGATGGCGGCGGGCCAGCAAACCGGAGCCGATGCGGCGATTCGTGCCGCAGGTCTACGCAACGCGATGCAGGGCGTTAATCGCTATCAGCCGCTGTCACAAGAAGGCGTCATTGCCAGCCAGCCCGATCTGGTGGTGATTTCGCAGGACGGCGTTAAGGCGATGGGTGGCGAAGATAACCTGTGGGCGCTACCGGGACTTGCGCAAACACCTGCCGGAAGGAATAAACAGGTATTGCAGGTTGACGATATGGCGCTGTTGGGCTTCAGCGTTCGCACGCCACAGGCTATTTTGCAGCTTCGTGCTAAAGCAGAGCAATTGCCCTGATGTCCCGGCGGATCACCTGTTCGTTGTGGATGTTGGCATTGATGCTGGTTGCAATGACGATTCTGGCTACCGGTTTTGGCGCGTTGCGCCTGCCGGTAAGTCTGCTCTGGCGTGATGGCGATGAGGCACTGCGTCAAATCTGGCTCACAATTCGTCTTCCCCGCGTCCTGCTGGCACTGGTGATTGGCGGCTCTCTGGCGCTCGCTGGCTGCGTGATGCAGGGGCTGTTTCGCAATCCGCTTGCAGACCCTGGATTACTGGGAATAAGCAGCGGCGCTGCCTGCGCTGTGGCCCTGTGGGTGGTGCTGCCTGTCTCTTTGCCCGCGCTGATGATGTTGTATGCTCCAATGCTGGCCGCTTTTTTCGGCGCGTTGGCGGCAACTGTAGTGATTTTTATCCTCAGCCAACAGCGCGACGGTTCGCTCTCCCGCCTGCTGCTGGTCGGCATTGCCATCAACGCGCTCTGCGGGGCGGCGGTTGGCGTACTGTCGTGGGTCAGTAATGATGCGCAACTGCGCCAGCTGTCGCTATGGGGAATGGGAAGTCTGGGGGCCGCACAGTGGTCCACGCTGTTGGCTGTCACTTCGCTGACAATCCCGACAGTGCTGATCATCTGGCGGCTTGCTCCGGCGCTGAATCTTCTGCAACTGGGTGAGGAAGAGGCGCATTATCTCGGCGTTGATGTACGTACAATCCAGCGTATTTTGCTGCTTTGTAGCGCATTACTGGTTGCCTCAGCCGTGGCGGTAAGCGGGGTGATTGGCTTTATCGGGTTGGTAATCCCACATTTAATACGTATGTGGCTCGGCTCAGACCATCGGGCCGTTATTCCGGGTTCCGTGCTGGCGGGCGCGTTTTTATTGCTGATTGCCGACACCCTGGCTCGTACGGCGGTTGCGCCTGCGGAGATGCCGGTCGGTCTGTTGACCAGTCTTCTCGGTGCACCGTGGTTTTTATGGCTTATTTTTCGTCAGCGAGGAGCGCATGGCTGAACATTTCATCGCCGAAAGGCTTCATTATCACGTAGCTGGCAGACCGGTGATTGACGACGTATCGCTCGCCCTTACAAGAGGTGAACTGGTTGCGCTCATCGGCCCAAACGGTGCGGGAAAATCCACCCTGCTACGCCTGCTGACCGGTTTTCTGCAGCCCGCTAGCGGGCGCTGCGTGCTGGCGGGCAAACCGCTGCATGAATGGTCTACCCAGACCCTGTCGCGGCATCGGGCAGTGATGCGCCAGCAAACACTGTTGGGATTCGACTGGCCGGTAGAGGCCGTCATCGCGATGGGCCGCGCGCCGTGGACCCAACAGCAGGAGCCCCGGCTTATCGCTCAGGTGATGGAAATGACCGGATGCACACCGTTGGCGGGTCGGCAATACGCCGCGCTTTCCGGCGGCGAGCAACAGCGAGTACAGTTAGCCCGTGCGCTGGCACAACTCTGGTGCGACGGTGCGCCTCGCGGTTGGTTATTCCTTGATGAACCGACCTCCGCGCTGGATCTTTACCACCAGCAGCATCTGTTGCGCATGCTAAAAACGCTTACCTCTTCGGGAGAGCTGCATGTGTGCATTGTGCTTCACGATCTGAACCTCGCCGCACTGTGGGCAGACAGAATAGTGCTGCTGCACAACGGCAGGCTGGTATCGCAGGGAACACCGGAAACTGTGTTACAAGCCGATGACCTGAAGCGCTGGTACGGTGCTCAGGTACACGTTGGCCAGCATCCGGCCAACGCCTCCCCGCAGGTATTTCTGGCCCCTTAGCTTGAACAACTCACTTCCAGCCGTTTGCCCCAGTCAGGTGGACGGCTGACATAGTCATCATCACGATCGGCAAACGGGGTACGCAACGCCTGGTGCAACCGATGCAGCTCGGCGTAATCCCCCTGTTCTGCCTGACTAATCGCCCGTTGCGCCAGCCAGTTACGTAATACCATCGCCGGGTTAGCCGCCTTCATCTGGGTTTGTCTGACAGCATCGGCAATATTGTCTTGCTGAAGGCGCGAGCGATACCGCGTGAACCAGTCGTCAAACGCTGCGCGGTCGATAAACTCATCGCGCAACGGAGATTGCGCACTGTGTTGTTCCGTTTGGCTGAGCATGCGAAACGTTCGCGTATAGTCGCTTCTTTCCCGCGACATCAGACTAAACAGCTCGCTAAGCAGTTCGTTATCGTCTGTCTGCTCGCTAAAGAAGCCGAGCTTTTGCCGCATCCGCTGACCGTAGCGAGTTAACAGCGCCAGCTGGTAACTGTCCAGCGCATCATTGAGCGCCTCGACCGGGATAAACGGCGACAGGGTTTGCGCCAGACGTTGCAGGTTCCACAACGCGGCGGCCGGTTGATTATCGAAACTGTAT
Organism: Citrobacter sp. Cf118; assembly: GCF_030334095.1. NCBI lineage: Bacteria > Pseudomonadati > Pseudomonadota > Gammaproteobacteria > Enterobacterales > Enterobacteriaceae > Citrobacter > Citrobacter sp. Cf118. The sequence continues at coordinate 487,268 of NZ_JAOWES010000087.1, forward strand.
CGCCCCTGGTTGTCAGAGTGGTTGCAGATATAATCGGGCACGTAATCATCAAGAAAACCGAATGGACCGTAATCCATCGTCAGACCCAGAATCGACATGTTGTCCGTGTTCATAACACCATGCGCAAATCCTACCGCCTGCCAGTCAGCGATTAACGTCGCAGTACGCGTGACAACATCGTTAAACCACAGCTGATATTTATCGGCGTCTTCCTGCCATTGCGGCCAGTAATGGCGAATCGCAAAGTCAGCCAACTGGCGCACTTTTTCCGGCTCCCGGCGATAGTAAAAATGCTCAAAATGGCCAAACCGCATATGGCTTTGCGCCACGCGGATAAGCATCGCCCCCGCTTCGACCGTTTCGCGATACACCGGCGTGTCGCTGGTGACAATCGACAATGCCCGCGTAGTCGGTATTCCCAGGTAGTGCATCGCTTCACTGGCCAGGCTTTCGCGAATGGTCGAGCGCAGCACGGCGCGCCCATCACCCATGCGGGAATACGGCGTGAGTCCGGCGCCTTTCAGGTGCCAGTCAAACGTTGAACCATCCGCAAGCTGTTGTTCGCCCAGCAGGATCCCACGTCCGTCGCCAAGCTGACCAGCCCAGACGCCGAACTGATGCCCACTATAAACCTGGGCTAAAGGCGACATTCCGGGAAGCAGCGATTCGCCTCCCCAAACGCCCGCACCAGTTGGAATATCAAATAGCGCCGCAGGAATAGCTAATTGCTCCGCCAGCGCATCGTTATGCCAGATAAGGCGCGCATTTTTCAAAGGGGTGGGTGAAAGCGCGGTATAAGTTGCTGGTAGTTCATCACGCCAGCGAGTGGTAAAAGACAGGGTCATAGGGCCTCCTGCCTCTAGTGTAGACTGTTAATAGCCTGTTAAACACCAGCAAATAAAAGGGTTATATCTTAGCAAGCGAAATTATCTGCGCAGGAGGCACTGCAGGCCACAATCCTCCCTGCATGGCACTGAATCCCACAGGCAAAACGCGCTCCAGCATCTCTTGTGTATCAATTCCGCTAATGATTATTGACTCACAACTGGGAGATAGTTGCACCAGAATAGCCCGCATAAACGGTTCAAACGAAATATGTGCAATCCTTTGTTGAACAAAGTTTTTATCCAGAACGACGCGTTTGAACAGGCCGTCAAAAATTGCCCGGGTTGATATACCGCCAGCACCATAGTTTGTCAGGACTAATGGAAATCGCGCAGCAAGTGCGGCCAATGTTGGATTATCTTTACCTTTGTTTAACTCCGGATAGCTTTCATTAATAGTCAGCTCCAGAAATGAAAATCGTTCAACTTGTGAAGCAAGTTCAGTATCTGATAATAAAGTATTAGCAATTGCTGGCGTTAAATTAATCCAGGCAAATACTTTTCGCTGAATAAAAAAATGTTGGCACGTTTCGATTAATTCTAGTTTTTCTACAAATAAACGACATTGTTCGTCGTCTGACATCCGAGGTAGGACCAGCTCGGTGGGTATACGCACATCCCCATGTGCACTGGCGAAATTGGTGATGATGTCGACGAATTCAAGATCGCCTTTTTCGCTTCTCGCAGGAAGAAAAGAGAACTCAGAATGGTAAAGATTATCCAGTGAAACAATCATCGTGCCAGCCCCGCTGCATGGGTGTTATCCGGCATCCTGTAGCAAAGGATGAAGAAATACGTTACTGCTGATGCAAGTAGAGGCCCTTTCATTTTTCCCTTTTTAGCCGGTAAATCGAATCCTTTTTTTTAGCTTATCCTGATTATAAGCGAATATCCAGCTTTGCACTTTTTAATATCTCGGAATAAATCATATTTTTAGCAAGATACGCTCTTAATGTTCATGGGTATTGTCTAACCCAAAGCAGAAATAAAAGTTAACTTTCAAACGGTGATGTCGAGGCTGCCACTCGATGGCAGCCTCGGAGTTGTGGGGATTAAATACGTCGCGCCTGCCAAAAGTTTTTACGCCAGTAAACGTTATCCAGAGACGAGCGCATCACTCCACGGCTGGTTGAAGCATGAATAAATTGATTATTGGTATCGTAAATACCGACATGCAGACCGCTTTCCCCAGACCCGGTTTTAAAGAAAACCAGATCGCCGGGCAGCAAATCGTCTTTATCAATTTCGGTACCAATCTTTGATTGCGTACGCGTATCGCGTGGGAGTTGCAGATCGAATTTATCGCGCATCGTCATCAAAACAAATCCAGAACAATCCACCCCGCTACGACTCATACCGCCATAACGATAGGGTGTGCCATGCCAGGTTTGTAGCTGATCATTAAGACCGGCGATAACGGCGATTGAATCCGACAAGCGGGCATTTGGCGCAGGCGCACGATGGCTGCTGCAGCCCGCCAAAAACAATGCTGTGATTAAAAGGAGCCAAAAGCGCATTCAGTACGAATCCTCTGAATTTTATTTTTATACCAATTTAGCGTGGAAATTATATGATTTTCAAGAACCCATTTAACTTAAGTGGTTGATATGAGCATTCTGTGCCCTTCAATATCCAAACGTCGGAAGTTGACGCCATAGGCCGCAGACAGATTAGCCGGCGTCAGTACCGCATCTCGAGAACCACTGGCAAGCAGTTTCCCGCGTTTGAGTAGCCAGGCTTTATGCGCATGGCGTAAGGTGTGATTAAGGTCGTGACTGCTCATCACAATCGCTATGCCCTGCAAACACAGCTGACTCAACAATCGATCCAGTGCGTTTTGTTGCGCGACGTCCAGACTGTTCATCGGCTCATCCAGGAGTAAAAGCTGACCTAATGGATTCGCTTGTGGGCAAATCTGCAGGATAACCGCAGCCAGGCGCACACGCTGCCACTCACCGCCGGAGAGTTGGTTCACGCCGCGCCCCAGTTTATCTCCCAGGCCGAGCGCATCGGCGACCTCCTGTAACAGATCGGTACGTGCTTTGTCGGGTTGATGCAGCGTCAGAAAATGCCAGACCGGCATCGCAAACGGGGGATTTTGCTGTTGCGCAAGATAGGCACGATATTGCGCCAGCCTGGCAGCCGGCCATTCCTCCAACGGCATATCACCAAAAGTGATGCTGCCCTCTCCGTTCGTCAGACCCGCCATACGCGCCAACAGCGTACTTTTTCCGGCACCGTTTGGTCCCACTAAATGCAGGATCTCTCCTGCTTTTATCTCACCAGAAAGCGGGCCAAGACGGGTCGATTCCGCGACGTCCTGTAGCTGCATCAATCGAGACATTAGTTTGCCAGCGCCTGCTTGATGGTTTGCACCAGAATGGGATCCTCAGGCGTCATATCCGGTGAGAATCGTTGCAGCACTTTTCCATCGCGCCCCACTAAAAACTTCTCGAAATTCCACAGAATATCGTCCGGGTAGAGCGGCGCACGACCTTTGCTCGCCATTCGCTCATAGAACCCACTGTCCGCAGGTGCAACGGCCGTTGGCGCGGCATCAATCAGCTTCTGATACAGCGGATGGCGTCCCTCGCCGTTGACGTCAATTTTGCTGAACATCGGGAAAGTTACGCCCCAGGTGGTACTGCAGTAAGTTTTTATTTCCTCTTCGCTGCCCGGCTCCTGGCCCAGAAACTGATTGCAAGGGAAACCAAGAACGCTGAAGCCCTGTTGGTGCCAGGTTTTCTGCAGATTCTCCAGTTGCTCGTACTGCGGCGTCAGTCCACATTTTGAAGCAACGTTGACGATTAACAGCACATTTCCGGAATACGGCTGCAGTGAGGTAACCTCGCCGTCGATGGTCGTCACTTCTGTATCGAGGATAGTGTTTTGCATAGCATCTCCAGAACAACAGGTGGATTTTCAGTGTTTAATCATAGACCGAACCAACGCGTTCTAGCGCGCGGCTTTTAACAATAGCCAGATAAATACCGGTGCGCCCATGGTGGCCGTCACCACGCCGATAGGTAACTCAGCCGAGGCCAGCACCAGACGCGCGACAACATCAGCAAACAGTAATGCGATTGCACCAGCCAACGCACAACCTGGCAATAAAACACGGTGATCGGTGAGGCCGCACAGTCGCAAAATATGCGGGATCACAAGCCCAATAAAACCAATCGCCCCTGCCAGAGCCACGCTCACGCCGACCATCCAGCCCGTGGCGACCACCAGCAGGTTGCGCCAGAACCATAGGGGCAGCCCCAGCTGACGAGCAGACGTCTCTCCTAATGCCAGCATATTCATCGGCTGCGACTGACAGCAGATCCACACCAGTACCGGAATCAACGCTATCATGAGCCAGGCCTGATGCCAGTCTACGCCACCGAAGCCCCCCATCATCCAGTACATCAGCTGTCGTAAGTCAAATGAGGTGGAGAAGTAGATGGCCCATGTCATCAGCGCGCTACAGATAATCCCCAGCGCCACCCCTGCCAGCAGCAGACGGCTGGTAGACAAATGGCGGCGGGCGAAACGTAGCAGTATGAGCGTGATAATCAGCGCCCCGGCAATGGCGCAAAGGCCCAATGCCCAGCCGGGAAGTTGCCCCTGCCCCAGCAGCACCGCCGCGATGAGCCCGACTCCCGCGCCGTTAGACACGCCTAATAATCCCGGCTCGGCGAGCGGATTTTCAAAGAGAGCTTGCATCACTGCGCCTGATAAGGCCAACGCAGCGCCTACCAGCAAAACGGCAAGGGTACGGGGAAGTCGGATTTGCCAGACGAACAGATCGCCGCGGGCGCTGAACCAGTCGCCGGGAGCGATCCATTGTTCTCCTGCGCACAAGCTTAGAATCGTTGCCAGTAGCATAAGTACTGACAGTGACAGTATCCAGCGCACATTTCGACGCTGCTGTTGATGGGCGAAAGTCAGCATGTTTTCCATTCTGCTGAAAAGAGATGAAGGTGATTCTACGGTGCTGATTCGGTAGTGAAAAGGAAAAAGGCCGCAGAGCGGCCTTTTTAGTTATATATCATGGTTTGCGCTGCCGCTTTGATGGCAGAGCAAGTGACTTAACGGATCGTTAAATCACTCTTCTTTGGGCGTTGCGTTTTCGACCCGGCTTTTTAACTTCTGTCCGGGTCTGAAGGTCACCACGCGCCGTGCTGTAATGGGAATATCTTCGCCCGTTTTCGGGTTACGGCCCGGACGTTGATTCTTATCACGCAGATCGAAGTTACCAAAACCAGAGAGTTTTACCTGCTCACCATTTTCCAGAGCACGACGGATCTCTTCGAAAAACAGCTCGACCAGTTCTTTGGCATCCCGCTTGCTAAGCCCAAGCTTATCAAACAGATATTCTGACATTTCAGCTTTTGTAAGCGCCATAGGTTCAATCCCTCAATGATGTCTGGAATCGCTCTTTTAATGCCTCTACACATTTGGCGACGGTAGCGGCAATCTCCTCTTCTTCAAGTGTACGGCTGGTATCCTGAAGGATCAGGCTGATAGCGAGGCTCTTATAACCCTCCGCAACACCCTTACCGCGGTACACGTCAAATAAGTTTACGCCAACTACCTGATTTACGCCAACTTTCTTACACTCGGATAAAATATCCGCAGCGGGAACGTTTTCGGCCACAACAACCGCGATGTCGCGACGGTTCGCCGGGAAGCGAGAAACTTCACGCGCCTGAGGCACCACGCGGTCTGCGAGCTTATTCCACTCCAGTTCAAACACCAGAGTGCGACCGTTCAGATCCAGTTTACGTTCCAGTTCAGGATGAACAACCCCAATGAAACCAATACGTTCACCTTTCAGATAAATCGCCGCAGACTGACCCGGATGCAGTGCTGGATTCGCTTCAGCTTTGAACTGAATGTCTGCCAGTTTGCCGGTCAGGTCGAGAACCGCTTCCAGATCGCCTTTCAGATCATAGAAATCAACGGTCTCTTTTGCCAGATTCCAGTGTTCATCATGACGGTTACCGCAGATCACGCCCGCCAGCATCAGATCCTGACGGATCCCGAGATTGGCCTGTGTATCCGGTACGAAACGTAAACCCGTTTCAAAAATACGTACGCGGTTCTGCTGACGGTTCTGGTTATACACTACCGTAGACAGCAAGCCGGTCCACAGGGACAAACGCATAGCCGACATATCAATAGAGATTGGGCTTGGCAACAGCAGTGCTTCTTCACCCGGGTGCAGCAGCGACTGGACTTTCGGATCGACGAAGCTGTAGGTAATTACTTCCTGGTAGCCTTTGTCATTCAGCATGGTTTTTACACGTTTCAGCGACAAATCCGCTTCACGATGCGTACCCATGATAAGACCCGCCTGAATCGGCGTGTTCGGGATATTGTCATAACCGTATACGCGGGCGACTTCTTCGACCAGGTCTTCTTCAATTTCCATATCGAAACGCCAGCTCGGCGCGACCGCTTTCCACTCATCCTGCCCTTCCGTCACGTCACAACCCAGACGACGCAGAATGTCGCTCACCTGCTCATCCGCAATATGGTGTCCGATCAGACGATCCAGTTTGCTACGACGAAGCGTAATGGTTGCGCGTTTTGGCAGCGTGTCTTCGTTCGTCACGTCAATGACTGGACCCGCTTCGCCGCCGCAGATATCGATCAGCAGGCGCGTTGCACGTTCCATGGCCTTATGTTGCAGAGCCGGATCGACACCACGCTCATAGCGGTGAGAAGCATCGGTGTGCAGACCGTGACGACGTGCGCGACCGGTAATAGACAGCGGGCTGAAGAATGCACATTCCAGCAGGACGTTTTGCGTTTCATCATTCACGCCGGAATGTTCGCCACCAAAGATGCCGCCCATCGCCAGCGCTTTGTTATGGTCCGCAATCACCAGCGTATCCGCATTCAGCTTCGCTTCGCTGCCATCCAGCAATACCAGGGTCTCACCCTCTTTTGCCATACGGACAACAATTCCGCCTTCAATGCGGTCTTTGTCGAATGCGTGCATCGGCTGGCCCAGTTCGAGCAGCACATAGTTAGTCACGTCAACCACGGCATCGATTGAACGAATACCGCAACGACGCAGTTTTTCTTTCATCCACAGCGGGGTCGGCGCTTTAACATTGATGCCTTTAACCACGCGGCCCAGATAGCGTGGACAGGCTTCCACGGCTTCAACCTGAATCGGCAGGACGTCGCTAATGGTTGCCGCTACAGGCGCGATTTCCGGCTCAACCAGCGGAGCTTTGTTCAGCACAGCAACATCACGTGCGACACCGATAATGCCTAAGCAGTCGGCGCGGTTCGGCGTGACGCTGATTTCGATAGTATTGTCGTCAAGCTTAAGGTATTCACGGATATCGGTGCCAATTGGCGCATCGGCCGGCAGTTCGATAATACCGTTATGATCGTCGGAAATACCCAGCTCAGAGAATGAGCACAGCATACCTTCAGACGGCTCACCGCGCAGTTTCGCGGCTTTGATTTTGAAATCGCCCGGCAGAACGGCACCAACGGTTGCCACAGCCACTTTCAACCCCTGACGGCAGTTTGGCGCACCGCAGACGATATCCAGCAGACGGTCGCCGCCTACATTCACTTTGGTGACACGCAGTTTGTCAGCGTTCGGGTGCTGGCCACATTCAACCACTTCACCCACCACAACGCCGTTGAACGCGCCGGAAACAGGTTCCACACCGTCAACTTCCAGACCCGCCATCGTGATTTGGTTTGACAGAGCATCACTGTCAATCGCCGGGTTTACCCATTCGCGTAACCACAGTTCACTGAATTTCATTGTTTTATCCTGCCTTTATTTAAACTGTTTGAGGAAACGCAGATCGTTTTCGAAGAAAGAACGCAGATCGGTAACACCGTAACGCAGCATGGTCAGACGCTCCATCCCCATACCAAATGCAAAGCCCGAGTAGATTTCCGGATCGATGCCAACATTACGCAGCACGTTCGGGTGAACCATCCCGCAACCCAGCACTTCCAGCCACTTACCGTTTTTGCCCATCACGTCTACTTCCGCAGAAGGTTCAGTGAACGGGAAGTAGGAAGGACGGAAACGAACCTGCAAGTCTTCTTCAAAGAAGTTGCGCAGGAAATCGTGCAGCGTGCCTTTCAGGTTGGTGAAGTTGATGTTGGTATCAACAATCAGCCCTTCCATCTGATGGAACATCGGGGTGTGAGTCTGATCGTAATCGTTACGATATACACGGCCCGGGGCGATAATACGGATCGGCGGCTGTTTTTCCTTCATGGTGCGGATCTGCACGCCGGAAGTCTGCGTACGCAGCAAACGCGTCGCGTCAAACCAGAAAGTGTCGTGGTCAGCGCGCGCCGGATGATGGCCAGGAATGTTCAGCGCATCGAAGTTATGATAGTCATCTTCGATTTCCGGACCAGTCGCCACGGTAAAGCCCAGCTCACCAAAGAAACTTTCAATCCTGTCAATTGTACGCGTTACAGGATGCAGACCGCCGTTTTCGATACGACGCCCTGGCAGGGAGATATCGATAGTTTCTTCTGCCAGACGGGCATTCAGGGCAGCACTTTCTAATTCGGCCTTACGCGCGTTCAGCGCTTGCTGCACCTGCTCTTTGGCTTCGTTTATCACCGCACCTGCTGCCGGGCGCTCTTCTGGCGGCAGTTCGCGCAGGGTTGTCATCTGAAGGGTCAGGTGCCCTTTCTTGCCCAAATATTCGACGCGGACATTGTCTAACGCGGCAACATCTGAAGCCTGGTTAATGGCGGCCGTTGCACTGGCAACCAGCTCTGCGAGATGTGACATGGTTTTCCTCGTTATGTTGCGATATTCACTAGTCGCTCATATATACGCAAAATCATTCAAGTTGTATCAACGCAGCAAAAGAGCTAATGCAGCCAATACAGAGACAACTTGAAGGATGACGCGTATAAAAAAAGCCTCCACCAGGGAGGCTTTTAGGCGCTGTTTTCCGTTTCTTCTTTCACGCGCAAGCCTCCTGATTTCAGGTGCTAAAGTAAAAGAAGAAGCGGAAAATAGCAGCATTCATGCTTGCTTACCTTGTGTGGTAAAAACCGGACAACCTTTATTGAAAAGGCTTACGGATAAATTGTCAACTAATTGATTGTACTGCAAATAAAAGAGAGGGAGCCAGGCTCCCTCTTTTCACCGGCTTATGCCAGAGCTGCTTTCGCTTTTTCGACCAGAGCGGTGAACGCTACTTTGTCGAATACTGCGATGTCAGCCAGGATCTTACGGTCGATTTCAACAGAGGCTTTTTTCAGGCCGTTGATGAATTTGCTGTAAGAAATACCGTTCTGACGTGCTGCTGCGTTGATACGCGCAATCCACAGTTGACGGAACTGACGCTTTTTCTGACGACGGTCACGATAAGCGTACTGACCAGCTTTGATAACAGCCTGGAAGGCAACGCGGTATACGCGAGAACGCGCACCGTAGTAGCCTTTAGCTTGTTTCAAAATTTTCTTGTGACGTGCACGGGCAACTACACCACGTTTTACGCGAGCCATATGTGCTCTCCTGTATCTATATTCTTAGTAAAAAAATGAATTAAACGTTAACGGCTTATGCGTACGGCAGGCACGCGATAACCAGACCCAGATCGCCTTTAGACACGAGGCCTTTTGGACGCAGGTGACGTTTACGCTTAGTAGATTTTTTGGTCAGAATATGACGCAGGTTTGCGTGCTTACGCTTAAATCCACCACCACCGGTTTTTTTGAAACGCTTAGCAGCACCGCGTACGGTCTTAATTTTTGGCATTTTAATAACTTCCACTTCGCATTGTTAATAAACGAAACGTAGGCGAACAACGGCTGTGGAACCCGTAGGCTCCACAGACATTGCTACTTGAAGGCCTTACTGTTTCTTCTTAGGAGCGAGCACCATGATCATCTGGCGGCCTTCGATCTTCGTAGGGAAGGATTCGACTACTGCCAGTTCACTCAGATCGTCACGGACGCGGTTGAGCACTTCCATACCGATCTGTTGGTGGGCCATCTCACGACCGCGAAAACGCAGTGTGATCTTAGCCTTATCGCCATCTTCCAGAAAGCGTACCAGGCTGCGGAGTTTTACCTGGTAATCGCCATCGTCGGTGCCAGGACGGAATTTAATTTCCTTAACCTGGATAACTTTTTGCTTTTTCTTCTGTTCCTTAGAAGACTTACTCTTTTCATAAAGGAACTTGCCGTAGTCCATAATACGACAAACTGGCGGTTCGGCGTTAGGGCTGATTTCAACTAAATCTACTCCAGCTTCTTCAGCTTTTTCGATCGCTTCTCTCAGACTCACAATACCCAAAGCTTCGCCTTCCAGACCTGTTAAGCGAACTTCCAGGGCGCGAATCTCGCCATTGATACGATTCGGACGTGCCGTTTGAACTCGTTTTCCGCCTTTAATACCTTATTCCTCCAGTTGTTGAAGACTGCGGCTGCGAATCTCTTGTTGCAGCTTCTCAATCACTTCATTTACGTCCAGGCTGCCCAAGTCTTTGCCACGACGGGTGCGCACGGCTACTTTGCCTGCTTCTACCTCTTTGTCGCCACAGACCAACATGTAAGGGACACGACGTAAAGTGTGCTCGCGGATTTTAAAGCCAATCTTCTCATTTCTCAAGTCTGCTTTTACACGAATACCCGCATTTTGTAGTTTCTGCGTTAATTCGTTAACGTATTCAGACTGAGAATCGGTGATGTTCATGACCACAACCTGAACCGGCGCAAGCCAGGTCGGGAAGAAGCCAGCGAACTCTTCGGTCAGGATACCGATGAAACGTTCCATCGACCCAAGAATTGCACGGTGAATCATAACCGGCACCTGACGTTCGTTGTTTTCGCCAACGTAAGAGGCGCTTAAACGGGACGGCAGGGAGAAGTCCAGCTGTACAGTACCGCACTGCCATGCACGATCGAGGCAGTCATACAGGGTAAATTCAATTTTCGGACCGTAGAACGCGCCCTCACCCAGTTGGAACTCAAACGGGATGTTGTTTTCTTCCAGCGCAACGGCCAGGTCAGCTTCAGCACGGTCCCACATTTCATCGCTACCGATACGTTTTTCGGGGCGAGTGGACAGTTTGACGACGATTTTCTCGAAGCCAAAGGTGCTGTACATATCGTAGACCATACGAATGCACGCGTTAACTTCATCACGAATCTGCTCTTCAGTACAGAAGATATGCGCATCATCTTGAGTGAAGCCACGAACACGCATCAGGCCATGCAGCGCACCTGACGGTTCATTACGGTGGCAGCTACCAAACTCAGCCATACGCAGCGGCAGATCGCGATAGGATTTCAGACCCTGATTAAAGATCTGTACGTGGCCAGGGCAGTTCATTGGCTTAATGCAGTATTCACGGTTCTCAGAAGAGGTGGTGAACATCGCATCTTTGTAGTTGTCCCAGTGACCTGTTTTTTCCCACAGCACGCGGTCCATCATGAACGGACCTTTCACTTCCTGATACTGGTATTCTTTCAGTTTTGAGCGAACGAATACTTCCAGTTCACGGAAGATAGTCCAGCCATCGTTGTGCCAGAACACCATACCCGGTGCTTCTTCCTGCATATGATACAGGTCAAGCTGTTTACCGATTTTACGGTGATCGCGTTTGGCCGCTTCTTCCAGACGTTGCAGGTAGGCATTCAGGGCTTTTTTATCTGCCCATGCAGTACCATAAATACGCTGCAGCATCTTGTTATTGCTGTCGCCACGCCAGTATGCCCCTGCGGTCTTCATCAGTTTGAAGTGATGGCAGAAACGCATATTCGGCACGTGCGGGCCACGGCACATATCGACATATTCTTCATGATGGTACAAGCCAGGCTTGTCATCATGGGCAATGTTTTCATCAAGAATGGAGACTTTATAGGTCTCGCCACGCTTCACGAAGGTTTCACGCGCTTCGTACCAGCTGACTTTCTTCTTAATGACATCGTAGTTTTTCTCAGCGAGCTCGTGCATCCGCTTCTCAAGCGCGTCGACGTCTTCCTGGGTTAACGTACGGTCAAGATCGATATCGTAGTAAAAACCGTTATCAACAACCGGTCCGATCGCCATTTTGGTGTGCGGCCAGAGTTGTTTGATCGCGTGCCCTAACAGGTGCGCACAGGAGTGACGAATGATCTCCAGACCTTCTTCATCCTTCGCGGTGATGATGGAGAGCTTCGCATCATGCTCAATCAGATCGGAAGCATCTACCAGCTCACCGTCAACACGGCCAGCAATAGTGGCTTTCGCCAGACCTGGACCGATGTCCAGCGCAACATCCATGGGGCTTACAGCGTGGTCGTAATGGCGTTGGCTGCCATCAGGAAGAGTAATAACAGGCATGTTATATCCTTATTTGCAGTGGTGACCCACACGTAAGATCACATACAAAGAGAAAATTTGTTTATTTACAGTAAGTTGCGCAACCATCTAACCAACAATCGCTAAATTGGTACACAATCTGGTACACAAATGAAAAACTGACACCTTCAGCCCCTCACCCGGTAAAGTGATGGTAACACTAAAAAAGTGGTGATTGCACCACTCTGTTTAACATTGATTCAAATTGGCTTGCAACGATGATCATGATCGACTAAGAGAAGCAGAAGTAAAGCCTTGCAAATCGATGCAAAGCTTTGTGTGTTCAGTTTTTGTCTCATGATTTGTTGACAACCAAGGAGTCGATGCAGTGGCGGATGGAATTATCAGTTAGTGGTTGATCAGCATGTTTCTGGTGGTAACATTCAGCGCATTGAAAACATAAGTGATTATATAAATGTTAAAATTTAGAAAGGATATTGGCGGACTAAGGGCAATAGCCGTCCTGGCAGTTGTTCTTTATCATTTTTCTGTACCTGGATTCTCTGGCGGTTTTTCTGGTGTAGATATATTCTTTGTTATATCTGGTTACCTTATGACCGGAATAATCTTTTCCAAAGTATCATCAGGCAATTTTTCATTATTAGGTTTCTATCTGGACAGGGCAAGAAGAATAATCCCCGCTCTGCTTTTTGTTTCATTAGTGCTTCTGGTTGTGGGTTACTGCGCCCTTCTGCCTGCAGATTATGAATTTCTCGCTCGCCACATAAGAAGCAGCCTGCTGTTCTTCTCAAACGTAGAGTATTACGACAGCATTAATTACTTTGATACGTCAGCAAAAGAGAAATGGCTTCTTCACACTTGGTCACTATCTGTAGAATGGCAATTCTACATGGTGTACCCAATCATCATAATGGGTATCATCAAAGCCTTTGGGCAAAAAAGTGTTAAGTATGTGATAAGCGCACTGGCTCTAGCATCTTTCGTCTCATCTGTTTATTTATCAAAAACAGATCAAGGTGCAGCGTTTTATCTTCTATCCAGCCGCGCATGGGAAATGATGGTAGGTGGCTTAGCATTCCTTTTGCCCGGCATTGTAAGAGATGGCCTCAAGTCTCCAGTAAAATACTTTTCCCTTATCGCCGCCTTAGCAGGAGTATATCTGTTAAATAGCGCCATGCAATGGCCTGGTGAGCTTGCATTGATACCAGTTGCATCCACTTTCCTTATTATTTATGCAGGAGATAAAGATAACGTAATTCTTGATAACGTCATCTTTCAGTGGATTGGTAAGATTTCATATTCGATTTATCTCGTCCATTGGCCTATTGCAGTCTATATGTCGATAAATAATATTTCAGGGATGGAATATTCAATTATTGCAATTATTTCCTCTGTACTTCTTGGCGCTGCATCATTCTACCTTGTCGAGAATCCTGTAAGAAAAGCCCTGTCTAGTATTGATGTGAACCACAAGAGAACAGAACTGGCATATATAGCAATACCATTATGCGTGGTGCTCGGAGCCTCATGGTCTGTGCTTAATATGAATGGGTTACCATCAAGATTTCAGTTTGCAACTATGACATCTGAGCAACTCAAAGAGCAGATGAATCGATATTGGGTCGATAGCGACAAACCCCATCCAGTTCCTAAAACAGGTGACAAGAAGATAGTAATTATAGGTAACTCTCATGGTATCGATTTGACTTATGCTCTGACTGAGAACGGTATGAAGGGAGATATAACATATGTCAGAACTACAAATCTATGCTCAAATTTCGGATATCCCCCCAACGACATGCCTTATGTTGAAAAGTGCAAAGAGGTATTTTCCAGCGTCCTGACAACAAAGGATATAAAAGATGCAGATGTTGTGATAATGCATGATGACTTTGGAAGGGGCGATCTATTCGGCATGCTCTACGCAATTAAAAAGATAAGCGAGTTAACTAAAGCCAAGATATATGTATTTGGACCAAAAATGCAGTTTACTGAACAGCCAATGGAAATAATTAATCACGCATCTAAAGCTGGGATTAACTCAATATCTGCAATAAATGATTTTTCCTCACGCTTTTACAAGTCTGACAGGATTAAAATTAACTCATCAATTATGGATTACATGAAAGGTGGGTTGCCATCATTTGAATATATAGACACCTTATCTATTCAGTGCGGAGATAAGATGGGATGCAAGATTCTTTCAGATGATGGTAAATATCTATACTTTGACATAAGCCATTTCACATTAGAAGGTGCCATTGAGTTTGGGAAAAAACTGAAGGAAAAGCATCCAGAATTATTTTAAATATAGGGGCGATTATCGCCCTTATTATTATGATATCTAAAGATAAGACCATGATATGATGTTGCTCCAACGGATTGTACAGAAACCGCGCCCCCTGTAACTGCCACTCCCGTTGGAGCGATAACAATACTGAAAGGTGATAAATCTCTTTGGGCTGATCTTGGCAGAAAAGGTGTGGGCTGATTCCCGCTTCACTCTGCGAAATATGTCACTGATTGCCTCAATGGCTACACTGGACCTACACCCGCTTTTTGATAACACCGTTTCACAGTGTACACGGCATTTCGAGCCGATCAAAGCAACAATCAACGCGCGCTCTATGATGTAAATCAATTCACTGACACCCTGACGTCTTTGTTACACTTGCAGAAAGTCATCTAATCTGAGCAGGAAAAGAACAATGCCAACAAATCGCTTTGCAAAGAAACACTGGAAGATGGTTGTGATCCTGCTCGTTATTTGTGCAGCAATGCTAATGCTACGTTGGGCAGCGATGATCTGGGGTTAAATGACGCTCACCCGCTATTCCAGTTTCGTTTATTTATCAATTAAATCGAATTCGTCTGAAAAATAGCGCGTTATTGATAAGTACTAAAAATAAAACACAGATTATCTATTAAATAACCTTAACTTTAATAGATAAAAGCCGGGCCAATTATTTGACCCGGTTTGTCATTACATCCGGTAGCCGAGTGAAACAGTAGTACGACGATCGGTATGTTCCGGCGCTGTTGCCGGTGGTTCAGAGTTCCAGGTGACGTTGTAAGCCACCTTTAACCCAAAGTGTTCGTTGATGGCAACGTTCAAGGCCGTTTCAGAGTTGAGCGTTGTATCGTCAGCGCCGAATACCGACACACCCTGAGTAAACTTGGTATTGTCCGTCATCTGCCATGCATAGGCCCCGGACGCATAGCCCAACGGCTGTGTTTCGGTGGTGCCATCCGTGTGCTCGTCATAGCGCACGCCTGGACCGAATTCGAAACGGAAGCTGTGCACAGGCCCGTTGAGGAACTGACGACCATAACCCGCGGTCAGCACGTCACGCTCGCGGTAGCCGTTGTAGCGGTCGGTCAACCAGCTTGCCTGTCCAAAGAGATAGTCATAGTCGGTCATGTTGTAACGACTACGGCCACCTACGGCATATTTCTCCGATGAACGTTCATCATTTGAGGAGGTATTACTGGCATTTCCCCACAGAGACCATGCGGTCGTTTGGCCGTACCAGGTCATGGTGGTATCTGCGGTTAAAGAAGAACTTTTTGTGTTGCCTGACTGGGCGAGATATCCCGCGTTCAGGTTACCTTCAAAGGGTTTTTTCGCGCTGGAAGGGTCATCCATGACAGTAAAAACGGAATCATCGGCGGCAGCATGCATTGACGCAAGCAGGCCTCCCGTCAGCAGCAATGCTGCGGGCACTGTCTTCAAAAGCTTCATTTATTAAGAGTCCGTACAACAAAAAAAGAGACCATTACGGTCTCGGAAACTTTCATATGGATCAATGACAAAAGACCCTTGAAAGGTAACAAATTATAAAAAGACTCGAATAACATAGCAATAAATTCTTATTTCATTTTTTGAATAAGAGCGTTCCTAAACCTTTATTTTATTTATATAACTTTATGACGATAATTTTAAATAAAGATATGAAAAATCATGTTGTTAATTACTTCACTTTCGGGAGGTTAAGTGCCAGACTGAGGACAGCCTAACAGGAGGTAAAGATGGTACGTATCTATACGTTAACACTTGCGCCCTCTCTCGATAGCGCAACAATCACCCCGCAAATTTATCCGGAAGGTAAGCTTCGTTGTACCTCGCCGGTTTTTGAACCCGGCGGCGGCGGCATCAACGTCGCTCGCGCAATTGCCCATCTTGGCGGAACCGCAACGGCGATTTTCCCCGCGGGGGGTGCAACCGGAGAGCATCTTGTTGCATTGCTCGCCGACGAAAATGTTCCCGTATCCACCGTCGAAGCCAAAGATTGGACCCGACAAAATCTTCATGTCCACGTTGAGTCCAGCGGCGAACAGTATCGTTTTGTCATGCCTGGCGCTGCGCTGACCAATGACGAGTTCTACCAACTTCAGGATCAGGTGCTGGAAATTGAAGCTGGTGCATTGCTGGTCATCAGCGGTAGTTTGCCGCCCGGCGTACAGCTTGAGAAGTTGACCCGACTAATTACCACCGCACAAAAACAGGGGATCCGCTGTATTGTCGACAGTTCAGGTGAAGCACTGACGGCGGCGTTAGCCATCGGCAATATCGAACTGGTCAAACCTAACCTCAAAGAACTGAGTGCGCTGGTAAATCGAGAACTGACACAGCCCGATGATGTGCGCAAGGCCGCACAGGAAATCGTACATAGCGGAAAAGCGCACCGCGTTGTGGTCTCGCTTGGGCCGCAAGGGGCGCTGGGCGTAGATCGAGATACCTGCGTTCAGGTGGTTCCGCCACCGGTGAAAAGTCAAAGCACCGTAGGCGCGGGCGACAGTATGGTCGGGGCCATGACGCTTAAACTGGCTGAGAATGCACCTTTTGAGGATATTGTCCGTTACGGCGTCGCCGCAGGTAGCGCAGCAACGCTAAATCAGGGTACGCGCCTGTGCTCTTTGGACGACACGCAAAAAATTTATTCGTATCTCAATCAGTAATGACACCATCCCTCTTTTGAAGAGAAAGGGGATTCTCGCGCAAAACTGTCAGCATGGGTGTTATGCGACTATGATAAAAAAATCACGTGATTACAAAGAAGTGAATCATGTGCAGTCAGACGTCTCCACAACGGTACGGGGTGAAAAAGAGCGACAAACATTAAGTGCCTTTCCAGCGATGACGCGTCCGTGGTGTGCGTCAGTTCGTGTTTTTTAACCGCATTCTTGCGCTAACCTTATGATCTGGCAGACAACATGGGGAGAGACATCATGTGGCAGGCTATCAGTCGTCTTTTAAGCGAGCAATTAGGTGAAGGCGAAATCGAACTGCGTAATGAACTGCCCGGCGGAGAGATTCACGCCGCATGGCATTTACGCTATGCGGGGCGGGATTTTTTCGTCAAATGCGATGAAAGAGAGCTGTTAACCGGCTTTACGGCAGAAGCCGATCAGCTGGAGCTACTTTCCCGCAGTCAAACTGTATCTGTACCGAAAGTCTGGGCAGTAGGCGCAGACAGAGATTACAGCTTTCTGGTGATGGATTTCCTCCCTCCCCGTCCGCTTGATGCGCATAACGCGTTTATCCTCGGTCAACAGCTTGCGCATTTGCACGAATGGAGCGACCAGCCTCAGTTTGGTCTCGACTTCGATAACGCGCTCTCTACCACGCCGCAGCCCAACACCTGGCAACGTCGCTGGTCAACCTTTTTCGCCGAGCAGCGTATAGGCTGGCAACTGGAACTCGCCGCTGAAAAAGGCATTGCGTTTGGCAATATTGATGCCATCGTCGAACATGTCCAGCAACGTCTCTCTTCTCATCAGCCGCAGCCGTCTCTCCTGCACGGTGATTTGTGGTCCGGGAACTGCGCCCTCGGTCCTAACGGTCCGTACATCTTTGACCCTGCCTGCTACTGGGGGGACAGAGAGTGCGACCTGGCAATGCTGCCGTTGCATACCGATCAGCCGCCGCAAATTTATGACGGTTACCAGTCTGTCTCACCACTACCGCTGGACTTTCTTGACAGGCAGCCAATCTACCAGCTCTATACGCTGCTAAATCGAGCAATTCTGTTCGGAGGACAGCATCTGGTTGTGGCGCAGAAAGCGCTGGATAGATTACTCGCTGCTTAACTACGTACCGCGTTGCTTATCAGGCCTGCCGTTTCGTAACGTGGCAGGCCCGATAGAGCGGCACTTACAAAAAGCCCAGCAATGAGAAGAAGAAGTAGCCGATCACGATAACGATCACCGGCAAAATATAAAGCGGGAAAATTTGTAAGAAGATCGTATGGTGCGGTACCACAATTCGCGACTCAAGTTGCTCGCGGGATAATCCTTCACTGCCTTTTGCCTGTTCCAGAATCAGCTGATCTTCAACGCCCTCGCGTAAGAAACGTGCCTGGCGGCTCATTCTGGCGCCTGAATCCTGCAACGCCAGACCGATAAAAATCAGGATGAATATCAACCAAAAAACAAGATTCAGTCCACTTTGAAAATCGGGCGTTGGCGAGTTATACCAGAACACGTTAAGAAAAGGTGTATTAACCCGCATCATATCGATCATCACGTGAGCAAAATCGAGCATGACCGCGTTAATTCCTTCCTGCTTTTCGCTGTGCGCATACATAAACTTCAGTACAGAAACCAGTGTTGAAATCAGCGCGGGAATGAAAATTACCCATCCCGCCAGCCTTTTCAAGACGGCAATGCGTCCAGCTTGTTGATACGTCATGAGTTCCCCTTGATAAAGACGTGTCATTTTGGCCTAAGTTTACCCGTTGATAACCGTTTTCGCCTGATCTTTAAAGGCGGTATACTGCTGAATTAGCCATAATGAACGCTCAGAGCCTGTTATGACTGGCTCTTAATCCCTTTTATCACCGTAAAGGAGAGGTTGTAATGTCAACCCCGCGTCAAATTCTTGCTGCAATTTTCGATATGGATGGGTTACTGGTCGATTCTGAACCGCTTTGGGATCAGGCTGAACTGGATGTGATAGCAAGTTTAGGCGTTGATATCTCCCGCCGCCATGAACTTCCCGATACTCTTGGCTTACGCATCGATATGGTGGTCGATTTGTGGTTTGCGCAGCAACCGTGGAACGGTCCCTCACGTCAGGAGGTCACCGAGCGCATCATCACCCGGGCCATTGCGTTAGTAGAAGAAACAAAACCACTGCTGCCGGGTGTGCGTGAAGCCGTGGCGTTGTGCAAATCTCAGGGAATCAAAGTAGGACTGGCATCCGCCTCGCCGCTGCATATGCTGGAAAAAGTGCTGACCATGTTTGATCTGCGCAGCAGCTTCGACGCTCTGGCTTCCGCAGAAAAACTGCCCTACAGCAAACCGCACCCGCAGGTTTATCTCGATTGCGCCACAAAACTGGGCATTGACCCGTTAAACTGCGTAGCACTGGAAGACTCGGTAAACGGCATGATTGCTTCGAAAGCCGCCCGTATGCGTTCCATCGTCGTACCAGCGCATGAGAATCAGGACGATCCCCGCTTCGTTCTTGCCGACGTCAAACTAACCTCGCTCACCGAACTTACTGCCGCTCATCTGCGCGGCTAATCCTGTAACGGGCAATGATCGTATTGCCCGCCCCCTCAGCTTTTTTATTTTTAAAACACCGTTTCATTTTTAATTGAATTTCTGTTTAACCTCTCCTATTCTTGCCCTATAGAGCAAGCGTTAATGACATAAATAGTTGAGGTAAACATGACTCAGGAAGCTTTTCGTCTCGAAGGTAAAGTAGCCATCGTCACTGGATGTGACACCGGCCTTGGGCAGGGTATGGCAGTGGCACTGGCTGAAGCGGGCTGCGATGTAGTCGGCGTGAATCGTAAAATACCACATGAAACCGCAGAGAAAATTAACGCCCTCGGTCGACGTTTTATGGCTATTCAGGCCGACCTCAGCCAACAAGATGCTCTCACCAGCATCGTGACACAATCGGTGTCGGCGTTTGGCCGGATCGATATTCTGGTCAACAATGCGGGAACCATACGCCGTCAGGATGCGCTGGACTTCAGCGAAAAGGATTGGGATGACGTGATGAATCTGAATCTCAAATCTGTTTTCTTTCTGTCACAGGCCGTGGCGCGCCAGTTTCTGGCTCAGGGCAATGGCGGAAAAATTATTAACATTGCCTCGATGCTCTCTTTTCAGGGCGGAATCCGCGTCCCTTCCTATACAGCATCAAAAAGCGGCGTGCTCGGCATCACTCGCCTGCTCGCCAATGAATGGGCGGCCAAAGGAATTAATGTCAATGCTATCGCACCCGGCTATATGGCGACCAATAATACCCAGCAGTTGCGCGCAGACAGCGAGCGCAATCAGGAGATTATCGATCGCGTTCCCGCAGGGCGCTGGGGCACGCCAAATGATCTGAAAGGCCCGGTCGTATTCCTCGCAAGTTCCGCCTCTGACTATATTCATGGCTATACGCTAGCCGTGGATGGCGGTTGGCTGGCGCGGTAATGGCGCACTTGTGACAAAGGGTTACAACGTCACCTCTTCCGCCTACTGTATAAAACCCCTATACTGTATGAATCGACAGTTTATTGGGTTTTATCATGACGGCGGAAGGCCACCTTCTTTTTTCTATTGCCTGTGCGGTATTTGCCAAGAATGCCGAGCTAACGCCCGTTCTTGCGCAGGGTGACTGGTGGCATATTGTTCCTTCCGCCATTTTAACGTGCCTGCTGCCGGATATTGATCATCCCAAATCCCTGCTGGGGCAGCGTCTGAAGTGGATATCAAAACCCATTGCCCGGGCATTTGGTCATCGCGGGTTTACGCATAGCCTGCTTGCAGTCTTTGCCCTGCTGACCACGTTTTACCTGAAAGTCCCAGACACCTGGATAATACCGGCTGATGCCTTACAAGGTATGGTTCTCGGTTATCTCAGCCATATTCTGGCCGATATGCTGACCCCGGCGGGCGTTCCCCTGCTTTGGCCCTGCCGCTGGCGTTTTCGTCTGCCCATCCTCGTGCCGCAAAAAGGCAACCAACTGGAACGGTTTCTGTGCATGGCACTGTTCGCATGGGCAATCTGGATGCCGCAGACCGTACAAGAGAACAGCGCGGTACGCTGGTCTTCGCAGATGATTAATACGCTACAAATGCAGTTCAATCGTTTCATAACGCATCAGATTGACTAATAAATCAGCCAAAAAGTCATTTTCGGTATAAACAATTCCATTTGAATATAAGAGGCAAGTCACAGTTCTGCTAATCTTGCGCCAACAGAATCACCTTTAAACGGTGATACGTATAATAAGATCAGGAGAACGGGGATGAACTTTCCATTAATCGCGAACATTATCGTGTTCGTAGTGCTGCTGTTCGTGCTGGCGCAAGCCCGTCACAAACAGTGGAGTCTGGCCAAAAAAGTACTGGTCGGTCTGATCATGGGTGTCGTGTTCGGCCTTGCCCTGCACACCATTTATGGTTCCGACAGCCAGGTTCTTAAAGATTCCGTACAGTGGTTCAACATTGTCGGCAACGGTTATGTCCAGTTGCTGCAGATGATTGTTATGCCGCTGGTATTTGCATCTATTCTCAGCGCCGTTGCGCGTCTGCACAATGCCTCTCAGTTAGGTAAAATCAGCTTCCTGACCATCGGAACGCTACTGTTTACCACGCTGATTGCCGCACTGGTCGGGGTTCTGGTGACCAACCTGTTCGGCCTGACCGCCGAAGGTCTGGTGCAAGGTGGTGCCGAGACGGCCCGTCTGAACGCGATTGAAACCAACTATGTTGGCAAAGTGGCTGACCTCAGCGTTCCGCAACTGGTGCTGTCGTTTATTCCGAAAAACCCGTTTGCCGATCTGACTGGCGCCAACCCGACGTCGATTATCAGCGTAGTTATCTTCGCAGCATTCCTGGGTGTAGCCGCACTTAAACTGCTGAAGGATGATGCACCAAAAGGCGAGCGCGTTCTGGTGGCTATCGATACCCTGCAAAGCTGGGTGATGAAGCTGGTTCGTCTGGTGATGCAGTTGACGCCGTACGGTGTTCTGGCGCTGATGACCAAAGTGGTTGCCGGTTCCAACCTTCAGGATATCATTAAGCTGGGTAGCTTCGTCGTGGCCTCTTATCTCGGTCTGGGCATTATGTTCGTGGTTCACGGGATCCTCTTGGGTATTAACGGCGTTAGCCCGCTGAAATACTTCCGTAAGGTGTGGCCGGTGCTGACTTTCGCCTTCACCAGCCGTTCCAGCGCAGCCTCAATTCCGCTGAACGTTGAAGCGCAAACCCGTCGTCTGGGCGTGCCTGAATCCATCGCCTCTTTCGCCGCCTCTTTTGGCGCCACGATTGGCCAGAACGGTTGTGCGGGTCTGTACCCGGCAATGCTGGCAGTAATGGTCGCGCCGACCGTTGGAATCAACCCGCTGGACCCAATGTGGATTGCCACGCTGGTTGGTATCGTGACCGTGAGTTCTGCAGGCGTCGCGGGTGTGGGCGGCGGTGCAACGTTTGCCGCGCTGATCGTCCTGCCTGCCATGGGTCTGCCGGTCACGCTGGTTGCGCTGTTGATCTCCGTTGAACCGCTGATCGATATGGGTCGTACCGCGCTGAATGTGAGCGGTTCCATGACTGCCGGTACGCTGACCAGTCAATGGCTGAAGCAGACCGATAAAACAATTCTGGACAGCGACGATAACGCCGAACTGGCGCATCGCTAAGTCTGTCAGCTAAAAAACAAAAAAACGCCGGAGTGTCTGCTCCGGCGGTTTTTTTATATCCATTAATAGCTCAGTTCATTTTCCTGACGAATCTGATTAGCCCAGCGCTGCGCTGATTCCGGGACCGTAAATGCGGGCGAACGTTGAAACGCCTCCCCCATTAAGACAAAAGCGACATATTTTCCGCGCAGTATCCATACGTCACGAAACGCATCCATTTTAATCGCATGCTCTGGTGGAGCGGGCTCCACGCGAGGAACATAGCTGATAACCGGACGATTTTGTTGGCGAAGAGGTTTCATAATCAGTTGCTTCACTAAAGACAAATTCTAAAAATCAGAAAACCACTATCTTAGCCGATTTTGCCTCCTGACGTCCTGCCTTGCGTGCGCTGTTTGCCTGGTTCATCGCGCTTTACGTCATCGGCCTGTACCTGCGCCGCTGAGGTCGGGCTCCCGACTTTCATCGCCGCGAACTGTGGGAAGCGATTGAAGCGGGCGATTATCCGGAATATGAACTGGGGCTACAGCTCATTCCCGAAGAGGACGAATTCAAGTTCGATTTTGACCTGCTCGATCCAACGAAATTGATACCTGAAGAACTGGTTCCGGTACAACTCGTCGGTAAAATGGTGCTAAACCGCAATCCGGACAATTTTTTCGCCGAAAATGAGCAAGTGGCTTTTCATCCCGGACACATCGTCCCGGGCATCGATTTTACTAACGATCCCTTGTTGCAGGGCCGCTTGTTCTCCTATACCGATACCCAGATCAGTCGCCTGGGCGGGCCCAACTTCCATGAAATCCCAATTAATCGCCCAACCTGTCCGTATCATAATTTCCAGCGTGACGGCATGCATTGCATGGACATCGATACCAATCCGGCCAACTATGAACCGAATTCCATCAATGATAACTGGCCGCATGGTCGCCATTTTACTTAATAACCAGGTGAAATCGGCCGATCTGCTCGCCATCATGCAAGCCCTACAGGCCGAAGGTGTTCATGCCAAACTACTCTATTCCCGGATGGGGAATGTAGTTGCCGATGATGGATCTACCCTGACGGTCGATGCGGTTATCGTTCCGTGCGGCAATCTCGCGGATATCGTTACGAACGATGATGCCCGATATTACTTACTCGAAGCGTATAAACACTTAAAACCTATCGCCCTGGCTGGCGATGCTCGTCAGTTTAAAGCAACGTTGAATATCAAAAAGGAAAGAGAAGAAGGCGTGGTGGAAGCGGACAGTGCAGACACACAGTTCATGGATACCCTGCTGACGCTGATGACCGCGCACCGCGTCTGGTCACGCGCCGGAAAAATAGACACGATTCCGGCCTAAAAAAATGCGGCGCATTAAGCGCCGCAAACTCAGGAATTACACGTTCAGAAAACTGCCAAGACGATAACCGCGCTCCGCAATAGCATATTTCAGTGACGAAGACGTCAGCACGTCGAGCTCAGTTAAGCGGGGGTAACAGTAGGCACTTTGACGAATAATGTCATCGATAAAAGCCGGATGACACATCACTTCCAGCGAGGATTCTCCGCGATCGGCTGACGCATCAAGCATCTGCAAAAACAGAGCTTCAGAAATCGCCTCACCGTAAAACTCGCTGCTGAATCCCTGGGAAGTCCGTAAGGTTTCCGGTAAGTCAGACGCCTGGAATACCGCCTGACGATCGATACGCAACGCAATCCCCTTCTGGGCAGCAAACCCTGCTACGATAGGGAAAATTTGCGGGAACATATGCACATGGTGATGGCTATCCAGATGCGTCGGCTCCCGCCCGAACAGGTCAATAAAACGCTGATACTGTGCGGCCAGTTCCTGAGAAATTTCATCCAGCGGCAGAGTGTCTTCCTCCGCCATCTGCCAGATCCATTTCCCCAGTACACCGTCACGAGTAAGGCCTGGCATTGCCGTCAACGGCCTGCCCAGTGTCAGAACAAAGTGCATTCCGACGGCAAGTTCAGGTATGTCGCGACTCAGTTGTACCGCATGGTCAATTGCCGCACCGTTAACCAGCGCCGTGGTCGAGGTGACAACACCATTGCGACAAGCTTCAACAATGCCGTAGTTTTGTCCTTTACTCAGGCCAAAATCATCCGCATTCACAATCAGTACGCGTTCCATAGCCGACCTCGGTTAGTGTTGTTCGCTTTTGAGTTTCTCAATGCACCCGGCGAAGTTTGGCAGCCATTTTTCATGTGCCAGAATTAGCTCACGCGCCAGAATTTCGGCATCGCTGTCAGAATGCACCAGCGGGCTCAGGTTCAGCGCCAGCAGCACATCATTCAACTCACCGCTCAACGCTGCGTTGCTCGCCGCAACCTCAAAGCCTTTAATGGTGTAGATAAGGCCGAGCACTTTCTCATCAAAATGGGTGATCCGAGGATGCGGCGTAGCACCGTTACGTCCCAGCGTGCAGGTCATCTCAACCGCCCAGTCCGCAGGAATGTTATCAACATGCCCATGGTGAGGAACGTTGACATAGTGCTCGGTCTGTTTGTCATTGTAGATGGCATTGATCACTTCACAGGCCGCATCGGAGTAATAGGCCCCGCCGCGCTGCTCCAGCTCTTTCGGTTTAACGTTTAGCTCAGGATTTTTGTAGAGCTCAAACAGTTGTTTTTCAACTTTTTGTACTACCTGAGCACGTGCGCCACCCTTATAGTACTCGCCCATTTCGATCGCCAGCATCTCTTTTGGCTTGAAGTAGTACAGCAGATACGAGCACGGCAGCAGCTTCAGCGAACGAATCAATCCTTCGCTGAACGGCAGGTCGAAGATGTTCTTCACGCCAGAGGCTTTCAACTGACCCGAAGCAACGCCGTCCAGCAGTTCATCAAAGCGTGACACACCGTTGACCAGAACATCCTTAATGAAGACCATATGGTTCAGACCAAACAGGTCGATAGATAAGTCATCGCTCTCTTTCAGCGCCAGCACGTCGCTGATGAACATTTTCATGCCGATCGGAATATTACATACGCCGATGAATTTCTTGAAATTCGTATGGCGATAAACCGCCTCAGTCACCATCCCGGCTGGGTTAGTGAAGTTGATCACCCACGCATTCGGGCACAGTTCTTCCACATCTTTAACAATATCAAAGATAACCGGAATGGTACGCAGACCTTTGAACAACCCGCCAGCGCCGTTGGTTTCCTGCCCCAGATACCCGTGGCTCAGCGGAATGCGTTCATCCTTTTCACGGGCTTGCAGCTGCCCTACACGCAGCTGGGTGGTAACGAAATCAGCATCTTTCAGTGCTTCACGGCGATCCAGCGTTTTAAACAACTTCATCGGCACGCCGGCTTTATCGATCATGCGCTGGCATAGGTCAAAAATAATGTCCAGTTTCTCTTTTCCACCGTCGACATCAACCAGCCACAATTCAGAAACCGGTAATTCATGATAGCGCTTAATAAAGCCTTCAAGTAATTCAGGGGTGTAGCTGCTCCCGCCACCGATAGTGACGACTTTTAATTTCTGGCTCATACTTTCTCCCTTCAGTGTCAAAACACTGACGTGTATTATGCTCAACCCGTATGTCAGGTATAGCGTGGCTGTCCCGACGCTATTTTGGGCAAGCTATAAAAAATGGGTTATTGGCAAATAATTTCTACTGATTAAATTCAGTTAATTTCTTACGGTAGCTATTCGGTGTAAACGACGTCAGCTTTTTAAACGTTTTAATAAACAGGCTTGGACTACTGTAGCCAGACTCGTAAGCAATATCCGTTACAGAATAGTTCGTCATTTCCAGCTGTTTTTTAGCAAAGTTAATGCGGATTTCATTAATAATCTGCATCGGCGTTTTGCTGTAATAACGCTGGGTTGCACGGGTCAGATACTCCTGGGATTTCGCGGACAGGTGTACCAT
This sequence comes from Citrobacter sp. Cf118, assembly GCF_030334095.1. Lineage (NCBI taxonomy): Bacteria > Pseudomonadati > Pseudomonadota > Gammaproteobacteria > Enterobacterales > Enterobacteriaceae > Citrobacter > Citrobacter sp. Cf118. The sequence continues at coordinate 514,000 of NZ_JAOWES010000087.1, forward strand.
ATTTTCCAGCGCGTTCTCGCTAAACTGCCGTTTGTCGTGCATGGTCTCGACGGTGGTTTTAAGCCACTGCGGAATATCATCCAACACCTGCTCTTCGCGATGATGACGTAACCGATTAATAATATAGAAGGTGACCACTTCTACAAATTCATCCAGTCCGCTCTCGCGAAAGTTAAGTGATGCAATAACCGTTTCAATATAGGTAAGAAACGAGTTATTCGCCCGATAGACCTGCGATGCAACGAAACAAAATGGCAGTAGCGGGTGATAGTGCTGTTCAAAAAAACGTTTACTGATACCGACGTTAAGGATCCTTGTCGCACCAAAATCATAAAAACTTTGGTGGTGCGATCCCAACGGGATAAAGACAAAGTCTCCACGTTCGAGCAGTACGCGTTTACCGTTGATTTCCTGATAATAGCGCCCGGTTAAAACCAGGGTAAATTCATAGTAGTCATGCTGATGCAGCCCGCTGATACTCTCAGTTTTGTTATAGATGAACACATGGAAATTTTTGCCATTAAACAGTTGCTGTTCATAAACAGTTTTGATTTCCGGTGCGTTAATCTGTAGCTGCATTATGCACTCCTCGCTATTTCAGCTTTTCGTGAAGTTCAATCAGTTCAGTCACCAGCTCACGCGCCAGCATTGATGTCATCAGGTGGTCCTGCGCGTGGACAAGCACCAGGCTAACTTTCATTTTACCTTCGCCCTGATCGCCTTCAATCAGTTTCGTTTGCACGAGGTGCGCTTCGTTCAGCGCCAGACGAGACTGGTCCATCATCGCCTTGGCCGACTCGAAATCACCTTGCTTGGCCATTTTAAGTGCGCCGTACGCCAGGCTACGCGCCTGACCGGAGTTGATGATGAGGCCCATCACCACTTCTTCAAGTTCTTCTGCTTCGGACTGCGTGTCGACGATATTCTCGATATCCAACATACTTTTTTTCTCTGGTTCAGTCCGGCATGACCGTAAAGCCATGCCGGATCAAATTTAGAATTTCAATGCGTTAGCGATATCTTCTTCGCTTTCTTCTTGGTCAATAACATTCTGCGCTTTGTTAGCTACCACCACGAACGGCAGGTAAACCAGCGTTGCAATACCGAGGTTGAACAGCGCGACCAGCAGAGCAGCGACACTACCGTTGGTGTTAAAGAACGCGCCCAAACCGGTTGGCATGGTCCACGGTGCAATGTTGGTAATCGGTGGAATAATGCCTGAGTAATAAGCTGCCAGCGTAATCGCCGCCAGAATCGGCTGAACCAGGATGAACGGGATAAACATCACCGGGTTCATGATGATCGGCAGACCGAACAGGATAGGTTCGTTAATCTGGAACAGACCTGATGGCAGTGCCAGTTTAGCAACCTGACGATAGTCAGGACGACGCGATGCCAGGAAGATAGCGATAATCAGACCCAGCGTTGCCCCGCTACCTCCAAGGAAAATATAGGAGTCGAGCATCGGTTTCGCCCAGACGTGGAACGTCTTACCGGCTTCCAGCGCGGCATCTACGGAACCAAACTGTTGGTAGATAGAGATGTTTTCCAGCGCCCATGGCGTCATGATACCGCTGTCCAGCGCAGTCAGCGCCAGTGAACCGTGAATACCAAAGAACCACAGCAGCGGAACAAAAATCACGTAGGCCCAGCCCACCACGCTGCCCAACGACGCCAGCGGAGTTGAAATGGAGTCCATAATGATCTGGTGGAAGTTCGTACCCCAGGTGTTCAATGCCCAGGCGATGATCCCCATAATGGAGAGGATAAGGAAGCCAGGAATCAGCGCAGAGAAAGAGCGCGATACAGATGTCGGTACGCTATCAGGTAATTTAATGACCCAATTGCGACGAACCACAAAGGTGAACATTTCCGCGACCGCGAGGCCGATAATGATACCGGAAATAATATTGGCACCGCCGAGCCAGTTCGCACCAACGGCATAGGCTTCACCCACGCTATAAGGTGTTACGGTCATAAACGCGGCGACAGATAACAGCCCGGCAGCCAGTGAGTCGACTTTACGTTCTTCTGCCAGCGCCATGCCGATAAAGAACGGTGCCATCAATGACATGATACCCAGCGTACCGTTATAGACGTTTCCACCAATGCCTTTCAAGCTATTCAGCGTTTCAATAGTTGAAGCATCAAGTCGAATGCCCATTGAATAAAAAAACGACCCCTCCCCAAAGCTCAGGAAAACGTTATTGATTAATACAAACATGGCCCCTGCGAGGGTTAACGGCATTAAACGAATAAAACCGTTCTTGATTGCATTAACGTGTGGCTGCTTTCCAATTTTTACAGCAAAAGGAAGGAGTACCTTTTCAAGTGAAGCAATAGCGTTACTCATAGAAAAATACCCTTAAATACCGCAATTAAAAATTGCGGTGAATGTTAATGAAATAACTCTTTGACGGGAAAAATTAAAATAAAATAATTAATTTGCTGCGGCTTTTTTAATTGCTGCAACAGCAGCCTTAAGCACGCCTAAACCATCGACTTTGCCATACAGCAGCGAGTCAATCACTTCCACAGGCTTGTTGGGTAACAAACGCTGAATTTCGGGCAACATATAAGCAATTTGTGGACCTAATAACACGACATCGGCCGTTGGACCTTTTTCTCCGGCCAGCGTTTCAGGAAACGCTTCAATAATAACCGGCACTTCGTATTTTTCGGCCTGAGCACGCATCTTCGAAACCAACAATGAAGTCGACATGCCCGCAGAACAAAACAGATAAATGTGTTTCTTTTCCATTAAAACGATCCTCATATGCGATTATCTGTCAACCAGACACTCCGCAAGCCATAACCTGCATCCATGCTCTGGGTAACTTGCGTCAGCTAAATTACTTTTTTAGGTGGCTGAAATGAGTATACGGGATTGCACCAGTGGATGGTATTTCCTTGACCAACTAAATTGTCTCTCCTTGACCTATCGTTATGACCCCCCTCACATTTCGGGCAAATAATTCGCGGCAATAAATAAGATCGTTCGGCACAAAAAAACCGGCACGATGGCCGGTTCGTCTGAATGCTCAGGCAATAAGCAGTTGTTACTTCTTCGCCGCCTGCGGGTCGGTGTCGTACTCTGCGCAGGTCTGGTAACCGGAGTTAATCACATGTCCGGTGTCATCTAAAGCAACAAAATAGGTTTCAGCTTTACCATCTCGTTGACCCAGGATGTAGGTCTGGCATGTCCCTCGCGCATGAATCATGCTGACTTCAGAAGAAGGTTTACCGGCAATCTGCGCCACCTGCGCCCGGCTCATCCCTTTCTTCACATCTTTCACCACGGGCTGAACAAATTGGTCTTTGGTACGATCGTAAGCCGTACACCCTGCCAGCATAGTCAAAACAGCCGCTGCACTCAGAATTCCTGTTAGGTTCTTGTTCATATTCCGTCCTCTTGTATTTCAGCGTGTTATATAAGCCTGGAGCACAACAACGCATTTTTCAAGCAATCAGATGATACTTAGGCAGTTTCGGAAAATTCTATTAAAACAAAATGATGCTCGCATCCCTTGTCGTTTGGGCCTCAACGCGATAATTTTAACACATCATTTTTTTGATCATTTTATTTTCCATAGGGGGTTAAATGACTCTGCAGCAAGAGATAATCCAGGCGCTTGGCGCAAAACCGCACATCAATGCAGAAGAAGAAATTCGCCGCAGCGTGGATTTCCTTAAATCTTATCTGCAGACCTACCCCTTTCTGAAATCACTGGTATTAGGGATTAGCGGCGGGCAGGACTCAACGCTCGCGGGAAAACTATGCCAGATGGCTATTTCCGAGCTTCGCGAAGAAACGGGGAATGACGCGCTGCAGTTTATTGCCGTACGTCTGCCATATGGCGTTCAGGCTGATGAACAGGACTGTCAGGATGCCATCGCCTTTATCCAACCGGACCGCGTACTCACCGTCAATATTAAGGGTGCGGTACTGGCCAGTGAACTGGCCCTGCGTGAAGCGGGTATTGAACTGAGCGATTTTGTCCGTGGCAATGAAAAAGCCCGCGAACGTATGAAGGCTCAGTACAGTATCGCCGGTATGACCAGCGGCGTTGTCGTGGGAACCGATCATGCAGCAGAAGCTATCACCGGATTTTTCACCAAATACGGCGATGGCGGTACTGACATTAACCCTATTTTCCGTTTGAACAAGCGTCAGGGTAAGCAGTTGCTTGCCGCGCTGGGTTGCCCGGAACATTTATATAAGAAAGCACCAACCGCCGATCTCGAAGACGATCGTCCTTCTCTGCCGGATGAAGCCGCATTAGGCGTCACCTATGACAACATCGACGATTATCTGGAGGGAAAAACGCTGACTGCCGACGTCGCGAAAAAAATTGAAGGCTGGTATCTGAAGACCGAGCATAAACGTCGCACACCGATTACGGTGTTTGATGACTTCTGGAAAAAAGCGTAATTCTTTTAGTCACATATTGCCGGATAGCACTGGGATCACCGCTGTCCGGTCCCTCCTCCTGATCTGATGCCGCTTTTTTAATCGGTTCCAAACTGTTATACTGGATGGATAACCAGCATCCGGAGTGAGAAGTGGTACGGCGTCAATCAGCCCCGCGCCTGACATTTGAGGCAGCGGCAATCTATGAATATCCTGAGCACCTGCGTCCATTTTTGAGTGCGCTTCCCGCCGTGCCAGGCGTCTATCTGTTTCACAGTGAAAGCGACACTATGCCGCTCTATATTGGTAAAAGCGTCAATATTCGCAGCCGCGTGATGGCACACCTGCGTACCGCAAACGAAGCAGCAATGCTGCGTCAGGCCAAACGCATTAGCTGGATTTGTACCGCGGGAGAAATTGGTGCCCTGCTGCTGGAAGCGCGATTGATCAAAGAACAACAGCCGTTGTTTAATAAACGACTGCGGCGCAATCGCCAGCTTTGCGCCTTGCAGCTTACCGACCGAACTGTTCAGGTTGTCTACGCACGAGATATTGATTTCTCCCATGCCCCCAATCTGTTTGGCCTGTTTGCCAATCGTCGCGCAGCGCTACAAGCGTTGCAAAGCCTCGCGGATGAACAGCAGCTGTGCTACGGCCTGCTGGGGCTGGAACCCCTGAGTCGCGGGCGCGCCTGTTTTCGCTCCGCGCTTAAGCGATGCGCCGGAGCGTGCTGCGGGAAAGAGAGTCATGAAGCCCATCATTTGCGTCTGTTAGAGGCGCTGGAAAGAGTGAGAGTGATTTGCTGGCCATGGAGCAATGCCATTGCGCTGCAGGAAACCCGCGCTGAAATGACACAGTACCATATCATCAACAACTGGCTGTGGCTGGGAGCCGTTTCAACGCTGGATGAGGCGGCTACCCTGGCGCGTATGCCGGCCGGCTTTGACCATGATGGCTACAAAATTCTCTGCCGGCCTGTTCTGTCTGGTCAATATGACATTATTGAACTGCGTCCGGAGAATGGCCCGGCATCCAGTTAATCTCGCTGAACAGCAGTTTTCCCTCGCGCTCCAGCAGTCGTAAGGTGTGTTTACCGTCGTGCCAGCTTGCACCTTGATCGGCGGTCAGTAGCTTATCGCCCAGTTGCCAGGCACCGCTGATAACAAATACCACGCCGCCGCGCGAACCAAAAGTCGTAAACGTACGGTCGGCAACTCTGACTTTCGCCTGGCAGACATCCCGTCGGGTCATGATATTGAAATCCATCGACATCTGCCCTTCTGTCAGCTTCGCTTTTACCACCTTGTCACCGGCAAAGGTAAAAGGCTGATGCTGTTTCAGAGTATGTGTGAAGGTGTTTGACTCTTCCAGGGTCACTTCTCCACCTTCCAGTAGAGTAATCACGCGTTCTACGCCGGGAAAGAGAGAAAACTCTCCGTTGGCTGCAATGGAGGCGATACTCGCCCGCCAGTGAAAATCTCGTGTTGCTGGCGGAAAACAGCAAATCTCACGGGTTTCTCCCGCACCATTTCGCCACAGATTGACCGGCATTTTGCGGATATCAAAGTATTCCATCATCCCTCCAGAAAGACGCAGCACGGCAACCCGCCGTAAACAGGCAGCCATAAATCATCATTGGTATGTTCACCCTGCAGATTATTGTTATCGGCAGCAGAGTTGATTTGCCTTAGCGATGAACCCGGTGTTTTGCAAAAAAGAATAACGCGCTGATCCAGGTAGAATTTTCACGGGCTTCAGGAGAATAGCGTGTCGTGTGTCCGGTGCAATAGGCAGGAATGAAAAAACCGCCGATCCTGCCCACATCGTTAAACGTGTTGTGGACAAGAGCGGCGGTCTTGAGTTTGGTTTCACGCTGTGCGGCAATCAGTGCAACACAGCATGAATGATTTAGTGTAGACGCTGATCGATTACTCGGCAGCTTGTGGCATTTTACCTTTCTGCGCTGCACGTTCTGTCAGACGCTTCTCAAAATTGGCATTAAACTGCTTTTTCTGTTCCGGGGTCAGAATGTTGTAAATCTTGTTCTGAGTTTCCATATGCGCCAGCATGTTGGCTTTGCGCTGTTCTTCCATCTTCGCAATCTGCGCTTCGGCTTCCGCTTTATCGAAACTATCGCTGGCAATAATGTCGTGCATCGCGCGACGCTCTTCCAGCGGCGGACGTTTCATCTGGTCGCGTTGACCTTTCATGATCTCGCGAATCTGCTGTTTCTGAGCATCGGTCAGGTTCAGGTCTTTGAACATCATGTCGTGATGCGGGGCGAATTTACCGTTGTGGTGCATCATCGGTTTGGCATCAGCTGGCGCAGCTGTTGTCGTGTCAGCGGCATGAGCCAGGTTGGCAGCACCCAGGGCCAGAGTAGAGGCAACAAACAGAGCAGTCAGTTTACGCATAATTTCTATCCTTTCTTTCAGTTATTTTTACGACACTCATGCGACTCTTATGCAATGTGATGTCGTGTTGACGAGATTAACTTTACCGGCTTAAGCGTCAATTAATCAGAGCCACGGTAAAACAGTGAAAGTATAAAAAACAAATTTTCATCAATTATGAAGAAAAAAAGAATAAATTGCGCAGAGTTGCAATAAAAAATTACAACAGGATGATTTTGAAAGGATTATGAAGAACTATACCTGAACCCTGCTTATTAAGAAAGCAATTCACCAGGAATAATCCGTAATAAATAAAAACAGCACGCAAAAATAAGCCCTGAAGGATAAACCTGCAAGGCATATATATTTATCACATTTTTTGGAGCATCAGCCCGGCACGTAAACCACAGGCCACGTTGGGATTCGGAAAGAGAACGTATTCAACATCATGGGTGACAATAAAACGTTCATCACCGTCCTGCGCCAGCAAGGTTCCCTCTTTAAAAGGGGTAAAGTTGAGCGTCTGGTTATCCATATGGAGAATAAAATCATCGCTACGTCGCGTGATTTGCGACACTACGCGGTAGCGCAGCGGAGATGTTTCTCCCGTCGATACTCGCTCGCCTCGCAGCAACTGCGCCAGTGCGTCTGCCGTTTGCGCAAACTGGGACAGATCGTTTTGTCCAAACGGCAGCGCTTTACCGAGTTCCAGCGTACAGGCCAGTGCGCCAAAATGTTCCCCGCTAAAATGGGTGAACGTGCCGCCAGGCGTCTGATGAAAGACCAGCGCCTCCAGTCCCGCATATCCCAGCCATTCAAGAAAACCCTCATCCCAGGCAACGTTGCGTTGTGGCAACACGCCAAAGCGCAGATGCTGTGAACCGCGAATCGCGGTGTGTAGATCCAGATGCCAGCGTGCTGGCTCTTTCGCCCGCGAATAAAAATCTTCCAGACACAGCTCAAGCTCATGGGCTCGGTGCGTTTCTTCACTCGCGGTAAAAATCTGCCACCGGCCGCCAAACATACGATTCAGGTCGCTATGACAATACCGTTTTCCCGCAGCAAGCGCCTGCGGGTTTCCCAGAATCACCAGTAGCCGCCATGTTAGTGCCAGCTCGCCGCTAAATAACCTGGACAACAATGAGTCGAGTATCTCTACCGGCGCGGTTTCATTGCCATGGATCCCCGCAGACAGCACCAGAGAATGTTCAACGGGTGCAAGCGGCGTCAGTTCCAGAATTCCGTGACCGATCCACTGCCAGTCAAAACCATGAATGGTTCCTTGCGTTTTCTCTGGAGTGGCGCCTGCGAGCGTGATAGCCAGAAAGTTATCCATGGCGCATCCCCTCCTGCTGGAAAGGATACACAGAGCCGAGGTTAAGTAATTGCGTCAGCGTATCCAGCGCTTCACGCCCCTCGCGCAACAGCTGTGGGTCGGCAAGGTCGGCAGCGGTAAGACGATCGCGATAGTAACGGTCAACCCAGTTATTCAACGTGTTAAACAGCATATCGTTCATGATAACCGCCGGATTCACCGCCTGCTGTTCCTGCAAGGTGAGCACCACTCTCAGGCGCAAGCATGCCGGACCGCCGCCGTTGGACATACTTTCACGCAGATCGAATACCCGCAGGTCATCGATCGGATTGTCTTCCTCGAGAAGACGGTTCAGATACCGCCACACGCCAGCATGCTCCCGGCACTCCTGCGGCAGGGCCAGCATCATCGAACCGTCATCACGACTCAGCAACTGACTGTTAAACAGATAGGTAGTCACCGCATCCTGCACCGAAACTTCCGCAGTCGGGACTTCCAGCGGGGTAAAACCTGCCACCTGACTACGCAACTGCTCTAATAACGCCTGCTGTCTGACAAACGCCTGCTGATGACAAAACAACACCTGGCGATTCGACACTGCAATCACATCGTTATGAAACACACCAAGATCGATAACATCCGGATTTTGCTGAGCAAAAATACACTGATGCGGGTTAACCTGATTCAGTCGTGCGACCGCCTCACTGGCCTCACGGGATTGCCTTGCCGGATAGCGCTTCGGCTGGGATGCATTGCCTTCTTCACGACCGTAAACAAATAGCTGTACACCGGGATCGCCGTAATCTCCACCGAGGCGGTTATGGTTTGCCGCCCCTTCATCACCGAAAAGCGCAACCTGGGGTAACGCACCGTGGACAGCAAAACTATTCTCATCACGGAAAATCGCCCGTAGCAACGCTTCGGTAGTAGGCGCTTCCAGCGAACGGTGGAACTTATTATTCAGATTCGCCACCGTCAGATGCACTTTCCCGTCCAGCGAATCTGCTGAAGGGCAAACCGTTGCCGCATTCGCTACCCACATAGGCGATGCGGAGCTGGCACTGGAGAGCCAGTGAGGTGCCTGACGCGCCACTTTCTCCAGCACCTGTTCGTCACTGCCGCTAAAACCCAACTGACGCAGAACCGGAATAAAAGGCCGCTCGTGGGGGGGGATCACCGCCTGAGGAAAACCCGCATCCGCCAACGCTTTCATCTTTAGCAGACCTTGCTTCGCCGCCAGACGCGGGTTCGACACCTGAAATCGATGTTTGGTTGAGGCCTCATTACCAAATGACAATCCAGCATAGTGGTGAGTCAGTCCCACCAGGCCATCAAAATTTACCTCACGGGCTTTCATAGATTATCCTCGCGAGAAAAATCCAGCCCGGGGCTAAGCGCCGTTGGCAGCGTTAAGACCGGTGATTCCAGACTTGCCATCGGCCAGGCGCAATAATCTGCGGCATACCACGCGCTGGCGCGATGGTTCCCGGAAGCGCCAACGCCGCCAAACGGTGCGGTACTCGCAGCGCCGGTTAACGGCTTATTCCAGTTGACGATCCCTGCTCGTGCCTCCAGCAGTAGCTGTTCAAACTGGCCGCGATCGGGCGAAACTAACCCACACGACAGTCCAAAGCGGGTGTTGTTCGCCACACGAATCGCCTCATCAAAACTGTCATAACGCCATACGCCAAGCAGCGGCCCAAAAACCTCTTCATCAGGTACGTTCGCCGCCCCGGTCAGTTCAATGATTCCAGGGGTCAGCAGTGACGTTCCGGCTTTCACCAGACGTGGCGCCAACAGCGTACGTCCCCCCAACGACGCCAGACGCTGCCAGGCATCATAGACATGCTGCGCGGCCTGTTCGGAAATCAGTCCGCCCATAAACGGCTGCGGTTCCGCATCCCAGTTGCCGGGCATTAAACGCTGACTAACCTCCACCAGACGCGTCAGGAACGCATCACCCTGCGCGCCTTTTTTTACCAGCAGGCGGCGGGCACAGGTACAGCGTTGTCCGGCGGTGACAAATGCGGACTGAATGGTCAGATGTACCGCGGCATCAATATCCTCCGGATTCTCAATAATCAGCGGGTTATTCCCCCCCATCTCGAGGGCGAGAATTTTTTCCGGTTGACCGGATAACTGCCGATGCAACTGATAACCGGTATTGGCACTGCCGGTAAACAGCAGACCATCGAGGTCTTCCAGCGCACTCAGCGCCTGCCCTGTTTCACGTCCGCCCTGCACCAGGTTCAGCACGCCCGGCGGCAATCCCGCCTGTTCCCACAGCTTTGTTACTGCTTCACCGGTCCACGGCGTCAACTCGCTGGGTTTGAAAATCAACGTATTGCCTGCCAGCAATGCCGGAACAATATGGCCATTGGGTAAATGACCAGGGAAGTTATACGGACCAAAAACTGCCAGTACGCCGTGTGGGCGATGGCGCAACGTTGCCGCGCCATCCGGTAGTTCACTGTGCTGCTCTCCGGTACGGGCATGGTAAGCTTTGACGGAGATGGCGATTTTATTGATCATCGCCGTCAGTTCAGTCGCGGCTTCCCAGCGTGGTTTGCCGGTTTCCCTGGCGATAATCTGGGTTAGCTCGGACTTATTGCTTTCCAGCAATGAAGCAAACTTTTCAACAATCGCCTGGCGTTCACTGAAGGGCTGTTTAGCCCAACCGGCAAAAGCTGCACGCGCAGCCTGGCACGCTTGCGTCACCTGCGTGGCATCGGCATCATTGCCGTGCCACAGCACATCACCACCTACTGGGTTGGTTTTCACCCGGCGCTCGCCCAGTCCCGTCACCCAGTCACCGTTTATCCATAGTGTCATGCTGTTTTCTCCTCTGCACAAAGACGCACAAAACGTACATGGTCGCCCGCGTGGCATTTCAGGGCATCCAGTTGTGCCGCCGTCAGTACCAGACGTTGGGTATCCGGGTCTGCGCGAACCAGCATGACGCGGAAGTTTTGATAGTTTTCATTGGCAACCAGACAGGCCGGATAATCGCCGGTTGCTGGCTGACCTTCAGCCACTTCCACCAGCCTGCTTTTACGAATCGCCCGCACCCGGTCAATATCGCATTCCAGCGTCGGCCCGCCGTCGAAAATATCGACATAGTTGCGATAGCGAAAGCCCTCTTTCTCCAGCACCGCCCGCGCGGGCGCCGTTTGCGGATGAACCTGACCAATCACGCTTTGTGCTTCATCAGACAGGAAATCGGTGTAAATAGGATGCTTGGGCATTAATTCAGCAATAAACGCTTTTTGCCCTGTTCCGCAGAGAAAATCCGCCCGGCTGAACTCCATTGAAAAAAAGCGTTTGCCGAGGCTTTGCCAAAACGGCGAGTAACCGTGCTCATCGATCACGCCGCGCATCTCAGCCACGACCTTCTCATTAAACTTGTCACGAAACGCGGCCATAAACATAAAGCGCGATTTTGACAACAAATAGCCGTTGCCTTCTTTTCGCCAGTCCGGATCGAGAAACAGCGTACAAAGCTCGCTGCTACCCGTGTGATCGTTACTCAGAAACAGCGTCGGCAGCGCGTTATACACGTTCAGCTCTTTCGAGGCGTGGACCAGTGTGCCGACCCGATAGTTGTACCAGGGATCGTTAAGCCCGACTGCCACCTCGATGGCGCAAATCCCGGCCACGGTTCCGCTGGCGCTGTCTTCCAGCACAAATACATATCCCTGCTCACTTTTGGGCAACTCACCGCGCCAGGTTTGTAGCGAACGTTCGATACGCGCCATCAGCGTCGCTTCATTCGCCGGTAGCGAGGTCAACCCACCGCCGGTCTTACCGGCAAGCTGCATCAACGCGGTGATATCAGCACGTTCAATGGGACGAATCACCATCATGATGAACCTCCTGCTTTAATGCGTTCGCAGGCCAGCGCAAAGCGATCAAGTCCGGTGGCGACTTCTTCTTCGCTGACATTGAGCGCTGGCGCAAAACGCACCACGTTAGCGCCAGCAATCAGTACCATCACCCCGGCAACAGCCGCTTCTTGCGAGATGAGTTTCGCTTTCCCGGCAAATTCCGCGTTCAGCACGCAGCCGATAAGCAGCCCGAGTCCACGAATTTCACTAAACAGTCCAAAACGTTCGTTAATGGCGTTAATACGCTCCACAAACCAGTCGTGGCGCTGTTTTACTCCGTTGAGCACTTCCGGCGTGTTAACAATTTCCAGCAGTTTACCCGCCACAGCCGTCGCCAGCGGGTTGCCGCCGTACGTTGTACCGTGCGTACCCACCGTCATCACACTGGCGCAATGCTCTGTCGCCAGCAGTGCGCCAATAGGGAAACCGCCGCCCAGCGCCTTTGCGGTAGTCAGCAGGTCCGGCGTAACACCATAATGCATATAGGCATACAGCTCGCCAGTACGGCCAACCCCGGTCTGAACCTCATCAAAAATCAGCAGCGCATTATGGCGATCGCATAATTCACGCAACCCCTGCAAAAACGCGTTTGTTGCAGGCACCACGCCGCCTTCGCCCTGGACAGGTTCGACGATGACCGCACAGGTCGTGTCATCAATCAGTTGACTGGCAGAATCGAGATCGTTATACACGGCATGGCGGATATCCGGCGGCAGCGGCGCGAAATCCTGTGAATAGGCGGGCTGACCACCGGCGCTGACGGTAAACAGCGTGCGGCCATGGAAGGCATTTTTAAACGCCACAATCCCGCTCTTCTGGCTGCCAAAACGATCGTGGGCATATTTACGCGCCAGTTTTAGTGCCGCTTCGTTGGCTTCTGCGCCGGAGTTACAGAAGAAAATGCGCTCGGCGAAGGTGGCGTCAATCAGCTTTTTCGCCAGACGCAATACCGGCTCGTTGGTGTAGCCATTTCCGGTATGCCAGAATTTGCTCGCCTGGTCGTTTAATGCCTCGCGCAATGCCGGATGGGCGTGACCCAGCGCGTTAACCGCAATGCCTCCCGCGAAATCGATATACTCTTTACCCTGCTGATCCCACAGACGTGAACCTTCACCCCGCACCGGAATAAAAGGGGCCGGAGCGTATACGGGCATCATCCATTCATCAAAATTTTCACGCGTAATTGACAGAGACATAGCGACCTCAACGGTAAATAAAAGGTTATTTATATGTTAATAAATATAGTGTTTGCGGTGTAAATGTAGATTGCAGGGTTCGTGCCAGCCAGCAAAAAAAGTGCATAAACGGAGGGCGAGAACGGAATATCAACAGGTTACAACGTGACGATATTCACTATACGTGCATATAAAGTGAATATGTTTGCGCATCAGGTGACTAAACAGAGGAAAAAACGCAGTTTTATTCAGTCGCCAAATATAATTCTGGAATTGTGATCGTATACGAAATTTTTCGGAAATTATTGCTCCATTCCGACGCGCTTCGCGCCAAAACGGTGCAGTTTTTGCTCCATCGTTAACACCATTAGCAATCATTGTTGGAATCAGGTGACAAGAAGCAGTCAGTCTGCAGAAATTCTGCTACCATCCTTGCACTATTCATCTTGCAAAGTGGCAGTGACTATGAAATTTGTCTCTTTTAATATCAACGGCCTGCGTGCCCGTCCCCATCAACTGGCAGCCATTGTCGAAAAACACCAACCGGATGTTATTGGCTTACAGGAGACAAAAGTCCACGACGATATGTTCCCTCTCGAAGAGGTAGCAAAGCTCGGTTACAACGTCTTTTATCACGGCCAGAAAGGCCATTACGGCGTCGCGTTGTTAACGAAAGAAACGCCAATTGCGGTACGTCGTGGCTTCCCGGGCGATGACGAAGAAGCGCAGCGTCGTATCATCATGGCAGAAATTCCGTCCCCTCTGGGCAGCATCACTGTGATCAACGGCTATTTCCCGCAGGGCGAAAGTCGTGACCATGAAACTAAATTCCCGGCCAAAGCCGCGTTTTATCAGAACCTGCAAAACTATCTTGAGACAGAGCTGAAGCGCGACAATCCGGTATTGATCATGGGCGATATGAATATTAGCCCAACCGATCTCGATATCGGCATTGGCGAAGAGAACCGTAAGCGCTGGCTGCGTACCGGAAAATGTTCCTTCCTGCCGGAGGAGCGTGAGTGGATGGAACGCCTGCTGGGCTGGGGTCTGGTGGATACCTACCGTCACGCAAATCCTGAAAAGAATGACCAGTTCTCGTGGTTTGATTACCGCTCAAAAGGCTTTGACGATAACCGTGGCCTGCGTATCGATCTGCTGCTGGCGAGCAACCCATTGGCGGAACGCTGCGAAGAAACCGGCATCGACTATGAAATTCGCAGCATGGAAAAACCGTCCGACCATGCGCCGGTATGGGCTAAATTCCGCGTCTAATCTTTTGCGTTTTTGCACTCTCCGGGCCAGGCCTGGAGAGTGTGTTTATTTGGTGCAAAATCAATAAAGCAACGGTAATTCATTGTTGTAGTCGGAATTTTACTATATCTTCGCGCGCACTTTTCGCTGATGAAAATGCTCCATTGCACTCGGTTTTACAGGAGAACCCCCATGAAAAAGAAGTTCGCATAAAGCAGAATACCGGCTGCTGATTGTCGCGGTCCTGTTCTGCGTTCTGGCGGGAGTTTTCCATCATTATGGTCTGACCGACCTGATAACCAATTTCCATCATTTGCAAGACGTCATCCGCCAAAGCGGTATGTTCGGCTATACGCTTTATATCCTGCTGTTTATTGTTGCGGCGCTGTGTCTGATCCCCGGTAGCATCCTGGTGATCGTCGGCGGTGTGCTGTTTGGCCCCGTGGCAGGGACGCTTATCTCGTTAGTGGCAGCAACCGTGGCCTCGGCGCTGTCGTTTTTGCTGGCTCGCTGGCTTGGACGGGATCTGCTCCTGAAATACGTTGGGCATACGACAATGTTTCAGGCTATCGAAAAAGGTATTGCCCATAGCGGAGTTGACTTTCTGATCCTCACCCGGCTCGTGCCGCTGTTCCCTTATAACATTCAAAATTACGCCTATGGGCTGACGGCTATTCCGTTCTGGTCATTTACCGTGATATCTGCGGCAACCACTTTACCAGGCATTTTTATTTATACGCTGATGTCGCACGAACTGGCCAGCGAAGGAATTAGTTGGGCATTTATCGGTAAGCTCAGCGTGGCGGGGCTGGCGTTATTCGCCCTCGTTCAGGCAGCCAAAGCCTGGGCCCGGTATAAGCATATCGATCCGTCAGCTCCTCACGAGTGCGCAGATAAATGATAAAACGACGCATCCATTACTACCGCGCAGGAGTGATAATCCTGCTGCTCGCGCTGATGGCGTGGGCGTGGATACCTGGCGTGAGCGATTTTCTCCACGCCAGCCTGGCGGCATTTGCCACGCTCGATCAGCATGCAATTGAGAATTTTATTCGTTCTTACGGAACTCAGGCGGCGGTCGTTTCATTCTTCCTGATGATCTTGCAGGCCATCGTCGCCCCGCTTCCCGCTTTTGTGATCACCTTTGCCAACGCCTCGCTGTTTGGTGCATTTTGGGGCGGCATATTGTCCTGGTGCAGCGCAATGGCCGGCGCGGCGCTGTGCTTTTTTATTGCCCGTGTTTTAGGCCGTGGCGCGGTGGAGAAACTGACCGGAAAAACGGTGTTGAACAACATGGACGCTTTTTTCGAGCGTTATGGCAAGCACACCATTCTGGTCTGTCGACTGTTACCTTTTGTACCGTTCGATCCGGTAAGCTACGCAGCAGGCCTGACCTCGATTCGGTTTCGCCATTTTTTCATCGCCACCGGTATCGGTCAGTTACCCGCCACTATCGTCTATTCATGGGCGGGTAGCCTGTTAACCGGCGGTACATTTTGGTTTGTAACCGGCCTGTTCATCCTGTTCGCTCTGAGCGTAATAATTTCAGTGGCGAGAAGCCTTTATCTTGAACATCAGCGAAAAAAAACCTGAGACTTCCCCCATTTTTAGCCATGGAGATACTATGCGTTACTGCTTATTGTGCCTGAGTTTAATGCTCTGTCCGCTGGCGACGTTTGCCCAGGACGACGGCTGGCAACAAATCAAAAATGATGCCCGCGGTCAGACGGTGTGGTTCAACGCCTGGGGTGGCGACAATGCAGTTAACCAGTATCTCGATTGGGTTAGCGGCGAGATGAAAACGCACTATGCCATTAACCTGAAAATCGTACGTCTCGCAGATGCCGCCGACGCGGTAAAACGTATCCAGACAGAAGCAGCATCCGGGCGAAAAACCGGGGGTTCTGTCGATTTATTGTGGGTTAACGGCGAAAACTTCCGCACCCTGAAAGAAGCCGGGCTTCTGCAAACTCAGTGGGCGCAAACGCTACCTAACTGGCGCTATGTTGATACCCAGAAACCGGTGACCGAAGATTTCTCCGTTCCAACGGAGGGAGCTGAATCACCGTGGGGCGGTGCCCAACTCACCTTTATTGCCCGGCGCGATCTCACCGCGCAGCCGCCGCAATCTCCGCAAGCACTGCTTGAATTTGCGCAGGCACACCCTGGCACGGTGACCTATCCGCGCCCGCCAGACTTTACCGGCACGGCGTTTCTGGAGCAGTTGTTAATATCGCTCACCACCAAACCACAAGCATTGAAAGTTGCTCCAGATGCAGCGACATTCGCCGACGTTACCGCGCCATTGTGGCATTATCTTGATACCTTGCACCCTGTACTTTGGCGTGAAGGCAAAGATTTTCCGCCCACGCCAGCACGAATGGATGTACTGCTCAATAGCGGCACCCTGCATTTGTCATTGACCTTTAACCCTGCCCACGAGCAGCAAAAAGTAGCCAGCGGCGAATTGCCTAAAAGCAGCTACAGTTTTGGTTTCTCACAGGGCATGCTCGGCAACGTGCACTTTGTTGCCATTCCGGCGAATGCCCGCGCCAGCGCCGGAGCAAAAGTCGTGGCAAACTTCCTGCTTTCGCCCGAAGCACAACTGCGTAAAGCCGACTCAACTGTCTGGGGAGATCCTTCGGTGCTTGATCCACAAAAATTACCTGTCGAACAGCGTGATGCGCTGCTGGCACGGATCCCACAAGGACTACCTGCCGTTCTGCCGGAACCGCATGCTGCCTGGGTAAACGCTCTGGAACAAGAATGGCTACGCCGCTACGGTACGCATTAATTTTGCTACTCTGGGCCATCATGGCGGCAGTTTATCTGCCGTTGGTGCCAGCGGCTTTCTCTCTGATAGTGCCAGCCCTTAGCCTACCCCATTGGCTGGCTCTCTTTGCCGACCCTCAACTTCCGCAGGCGTTACTGGCGACACTTGTTTCCACAGGACTGGCTGCCGGCGGCGCGCTAATCATCGCGCTGCTGGCGATCCTCGCTTTATGGCCCGGTGCAGGCTGGGCGCGACTAAGCACCCGTCTTCCGTGGCTGCTGGCGATCCCGCATGTTGCCTTCGCCACCAGCGTGCTGTTGGTTTTTGCCGAAGGCGGTAAAATCTGGCAATGGCTACCGTTCCTCAGCCCACAACCAGACCGTTACGGCATCGGGCTTGGCGTGACGCTGGCGGTGAAAGAGAGCGCTTTTTTGTTATGGATCCTCTCGGCTCTACTGAGTGAAAAACAACTTTCGCAGCAGGTTATCGTGCTGGATTCGCTGGGTTACAGCCGACTGCAATGCCTGAACTGGCTGGTACTGCCCGCTATCGGCCCGGCATTAGGTAAAGCTATGCTGGCGATTGTTGCCTGGTCACTCTCCGTTGTGGATGTGGCAATCGTCCTCGGCCCCGGAAATCCGCCAACACTGGCCGTATTGAGCTGGCAATGGCTCAGTCAGGGCGATGTCGAACAGCAGGCGAAAGGCGCACTCGCCAGCCTGTTGCTGGTGCTGTTACTCCTCATTATCGCGCTGGTGAGTTATCTGTTGTGGCGCGCCTGGCGACGTACTATCCCGGCAGTAAATGGTGAACGCCTGCATTTTTCACCTATAACAATCGCACGCCCGCTGGTACAGATCTTGCCCGTCAGCGGTGTGGTATGCGCGCTTGTACTGGCGCTTATCGCCAGCTATTCCTCACTAAACCACGAGGCGCTCAGCAATAGCCTGCAGCTAGGGCTCCTTTCCAGCGTGTTAGCGCTACTGATACTTTTTGTCTGGCTGGAATGGGGTCCACAAACCGGGCACCGCTGGGTCTGGCTACCGCTCATTTTGCCTACGCTACCACTGGTAACCGGACAATATCTGCTGGCGTTATATGCCGGACAGGATGGACTGATGACGACCATTATCTGGGGCCACCTGCTGTGGGTGATGCCCTGGATGCTATTTGTGCTTAAACCGGCCTGGCAGCGCATTGACTCGCGATTAATTTTGATTGCACAAACGCTGGGCTGGTCGCAGGGGCGGATATTCTGGCTGGTGAAATGCCCGCAGCTGGTGCGCCCGGCATTGATTGCCTTCGCGGTTGGCTTCTCGGTCAGTATCGCCCAGTATATGCCGACGCTGTGGCTAGGTGCCGGACGCTATTCCACGCTGACCACCGAAGCGGTGGCATTAAGCAGCGGCGGTAGCAGCGAGATTCTGGCAACACAAGCGTTGTGGCAGCTTCTTCTACCACTGCTCGTTTTCGCACTCGCAGCCTTTCTCGCCGCGTGGATTGGCCGCTTTCGACAAGGACTCCGCTAATGCTCATTGTGCAAAACGTTTCGTTGTACCAGGGGGCGACTGCGCTGCTGAAGAACGTTACCTTTCAGATTGATAAAAGTGACATTGTCACGATTATGGGTTCTTCCGGCAGCGGAAAGTCTTCGTTGTTTTCGTGGATGGTCGGGGCGTTGTCGCCTCAGTTTCAGGCATCAGGCGAGCTGTGGCTCAACGAACGACGCGTTGACGCGCTACCTACGGCGCAGCGCCAGATTGGCATTCTGTTCCAGGATGCGTTGTTGTTTGACCATTTCAGCGTTGGGCAGAATTTACTGCTGGCCCTACCTGCCAGCCTGCAGGGTTCCGCCAGACGACATGCGGTGGAAAGTGCTCTCGCACGCGCTGACCTGGCCGGTTTTTATTCTCGCGATCCGGCGTCGCTCTCCGGCGGACAACGCTCGCGTGTCGCCCTGCTCCGCGCGCTACTGGCTCAGCCCCAGGCACTGTTACTTGATGAACCCTTTAGTCGGCTGGATGCGTCGCTACGCGATACCTTTCGCCAATGGGTCTTCACCGAGGTGCGTAAGTTGGGGATCCCGGTGGTACAGGTGACCCATGATGCGCAGGACGTTCCGCCAGCAGGCCGCGTACTTCAGATGGAAAACTGGGCGTGAATGTGGCGATATGCTGCGTTAACGCAAGGTTTTTACTTAATCGGCGGCACAGAATGTCGTCCTCTTTTTTTCAACGTCGGGCTATTCGATGAAACGTGTTTCTCAAATGACCGCGCTGGCACTGGCTTTAGGGCTCGCTTGCGCTTCTTCCTGGGCTACTGAAACAGCACAGACGCTCACCCTCGACCAGTTACAGCAAAAGCAAGGCGCGGCGATCGATACCCGTCAGAGCGCTTTTTACAACGGCTGGCCGCAGTCGCTTAATGGTCCTTCAGGACACGAACCTTCCGCACTGAACCTGTCTGCCGCCTGGCTCGACAAGATGAATGATGAACAACTCAGCGCCTGGGTTCAGTCACATCAGTTGAAAACTGATGCGCCAGTAGCGCTGTATGGTAGCGATAACGACATACAGGCTGTCAAAGCCCGCCTGCAAAAAGTTGGCGTTAACCATATCTCCACCCTCAGCGATGCGCTTACGGACCCAGCCCGCCTGCAACGTCTGCCGCACTTCGAACAGCTGGTGTACCCGCAGTGGCTGCACGACCTGCAGCAGGGTAAAAACGTAACCGCTAAACCGGCGGGTGACTGGAAAGTGATTGAGGCCGCCTGGGGCGCGCCGAAGTTGTATCTGCTCAGCCACATCCCTGGTGCGGGCTACATTGATACCAACGAAGTTGAAAGCGAACCGCTGTGGAATAAAGTTTCCGACGCGCAGCTCAAAGCGATGCTGGCGAAACACGGTATCCGCCACGACACCACGGTGATTTTATACGGTCGCGATGTCTATGCCGCCGCTCGCGTGGCGCAAATTATGCTGTATGCAGGCGTGAAAGATGTTCGTCTTCTCGACGGCGGTTGGCAAACCTGGTCCGACTCAGGTTTACCGGTCGAACGCGGCACTCCGCCAACGGTGAAACCAGAACCTGATTTCGGCGTGAAAATCCCTGCCCAGCCGCAGTTGATGCTCGATATGGAACAGGCTCGCGGTCTGCTGCATCGCCAGGATGCGTCTTTGGTGAGCATTCGTTCATGGCCAGAATTTGTCGGTACCACCAGTGGCTATAGCTACATTAAGCCAAAAGGTGAGATTGCAGGTGCACGTTGGGGCCACGCAGGCAGCGACTCCACGCATATGGAAGATTTTCATAACCCGGATGGCACCATGCGCAGCGCGGATGACATCGCCGCCATGTGGAAGCAATGGAATATCCTGCCGAATCAACAGGTCTCTTTCTATTGCGGTACCGGCTGGCGCGCTTCAGAAACGTTTATGTATGCCCGCGCGATGGGCTGGAAAAACGTCTCCGTCTACGACGGCGGCTGGTATGAGTGGAGCAGCAATCCAAAAAATCCGGTTGCCAGCGGTGAACGGGGCCCGGACGCCAGTAAGTAAGATTGTCATTATTGCCGGATAAGCGTATCCGGCAACGCAATACGCTACGCCTGACGCTGAACCGCTTTCAGTGTCAGGTATCCGCTCCAGATCCGGGTAAATGTCGTCATCCAGCACAGCGCGCCAAAGACCCACGCCATCACGGCAAAATATTCCGGGAACAGACAACCCAACACAAATAGCAAAATCGTCTCAGTACCTTCGGTCAGTCCCCCCAGATAATAAAACGATTTATGCGCGTAGCCCGGGTTATCAATTTGATGTTTCGCCGCCAGCGCGGCAAAGGCCAGAAAGCTGCTGCCGGTTCCCATAAAGGCGAACAGCAGCCAGCCGCCAGCCAGCGAGTTAGCCGCCGGATCGGCGAGCATAAAACCGAATGGCACTAAGGCGTAAAACAGAAAATCGAGCGTGATATCAAGAAATCCGCCTGCGTCGGTTAGCCCTCTGCGCCGCGCCAGAGCCCCATCCAGCCCATCAAAAAGCCGATTGAGCACAATGACCGCCAGCGCTGCCAGATACCAGCCTAACGCCAGAAATGGCAAGGCCAACACGCCAATGGCAAAACCGACCAGCGTAAGCCCGTCCGGGGTAATCGCCGGTTTATCAATAATGCTTACACAGCGATGCAAAAGCGGTTTTAATCGCGGATGAATATGACGATCAAGCATGTGGGCGTCCTTTAAAGCTGTCGCACAGCCCCTGGGAAGGAATATCGAGAGCAGCATTAAAACGCGCAGAGAGATTTTGAAACGCAATCAGCGCGGTCATTTCCGTAATGACATCATCGGTAAAATGCTGCTTCATCTGCGCTTTCAGCGCATCATCAACCTGTGGAGGCGTTGCGGTCACCGCATCGGCATAGGCCAGAGCGACTCGCTCTTCTGCGCTAAATAGCGCCGATTCTTGCCAGTTGGCAACCTGTAAGACTTTATCCAGCGCGCCACAGCGTTCAGCCAACCGTAAACTGTTGGCATCAACGCAGAAAGCGCAGTGGCATACCTGAGAAACGCGGGTCATCAACAGCGCGCGCATCACCGGCGTAAAACGCGCCTTTTTACGCTCCAGAAACCCGACAAACAGCGCCACCAGCCAGAACAGAAACGGCGTCCGCCCCCACCAGCGCGTGGGATGCAGCACATCACCATAATGTTTTTTCTGCGTAGCAACGAGCGGTTTTAGACTGGAAGGGATACGCGTTAACGGCTTTACCCACGACTGAGGTTCGTTCAACGGTGGCTCCTGAATACTTTAGATAAAACAAAGATAACGATAGTATGTCATTTTCTGCTGTTAGATCTTGATGAATATAATGAAAACCCTCGACGTGGTCGCCGCTATCATTGAACGTGATGGCAAAATTTTACTGGCTCAGCGTCCGCTACATGCGGATCAGTCAGGCATGTGGGAGTTTGCCGGCGGTAAGGTTGAATCGGGCGAAAGTCAGCCCGAGGCGCTGTTCCGTGAACTGCGTGAAGAGTTGGGCATTGAGGCAGTCGTGGGGCGCTTCATTGCCAGCCATCAACGCGAGGTTTCGGGCCGACTGATTCACTTACATGCCTGGCATGTACCGTCATATCAGGGGGAACTGAAGGCGTATGAACATCAGGATATCGTCTGGTGTTCACCCGAAGAGGCGCTGCGTTATCCGCTGGCGCCTGCCGATATCCCACTACTGGAAGCGTTTATTCTTTTACGCGACGCCAGACAAGCGGATTTGTGCTGATCGTTTTCTCATCGCGTTGGCACTGAAGCAAGACGCCGTCAGCTTTAATCACCGCCCCTTCTGAGTAGTTTTGATCCTGATAAATACAGCACTGGCTACAGGGCTGCGCCCGCTGACCGCTGGAACTGAACACTTCCGGCGGCACATTCACCTGCACGTCCGGGCGATAAAGCTGATTTGCCAGCGTCGCGCTGGACATCAGGGCCAACACGCCTGCCACGATTAAACGGCGCATATTCTTTCCTTTTTGACTGACAGTTATGCTCAGTATAACGGTATAAATCGGCAGAAACTTTAGCCCCTTCCATTATCGTTTTTGGTTATGACCCACGGCGCAATATTAATTTACTTAGCGGGGTTAATTTTTTCTTGCGTCGCGTCACAGTGCTGATGGTATAGTCAAAAACTGCACAACACTTAACACAAAAATCAAAAATATAACCATATCAATACATAAGAGGTTCTTATATCTATGGATCAGACATGTTCTCTGGAGTCATTCCTTAACCATGTGCAAAAGCGCGACCCGAATCAAACCGAGTTCGCGCAAGCCGTTCGTGAGGTAATGACCACGCTGTGGCCTTTCCTTGAGCAAAACCCGCGTTATCGCCAGATGTCATTGCTGGAACGTCTGGTTGAACCGGAGCGCGTGATCCAGTTCCGCGTAGTCTGGCTGGACGATCGCAATCAGGTGCAGGTCAACCGCGCATGGCGCGTGCAGTTTAGCTCTGCCATTGGCCCATACAAAGGCGGTATGCGTTTCCACCCTTCCGTGAACCTGTCGATCCTGAAATTCCTTGGCTTCGAACAGACGTTTAAAAATGCCCTCACCACCCTGCCAATGGGCGGGGGTAAAGGCGGGAGCGATTTCGATCCGAAAGGGAAAAGCGAAGGCGAAATCATGCGTTTCTGCCAGGCGCTGATGACCGAACTGTTCCGCCATTTAGGTCCCGATACCGACGTTCCGGCGGGCGATATCGGTGTGGGTGGCCGTGAAGTCGGCTTTATGGCCGGGATGATGAAAAAACTCTCCAACAACAGCGCCTGCGTCTTTACCGGTAAAGGTCTCTCTTTCGGCGGCAGTCTGATCCGCCCGGAAGCCACCGGCTACGGTCTGGTGTATTTCACCGAAGCGATGCTCAAACGCCATGGTCTGGGCTTTGAAGGCATGCGCGTAGCGGTTTCTGGCTCCGGTAACGTGGCGCAATTCGCCATTGAGAAAGCCATGGAGTTTGGCGCGCGGGTGGTTACCGCCTCCGATTCCAGCGGTACCGTAGTCGACGAAAGCGGATTTACCAAAGAAAAACTGGCGCGCCTGTGCGCAATCAAAGACAGCCGCGACGGTCGTGTAGCAGATTACGCCCGTGAATTTGGCCTGACCTATCTGGAAGGCAAACAGCCGTGGTCGGTTCCGGTCGATATCGCCCTGCCGTGTGCCACGCAGAACGAGCTGGATGTCGATGCAGCACGCGTATTGATCGCCAACGGCGTGAAAGCTGTCGCCGAAGGGGCAAACATGCCGACCACTATCGAGGCCACCGATCTGTTCCTCGAGGCAGGTGTACTGTTCGCACCGGGTAAAGCCGCCAACGCCGGTGGTGTAGCGACATCCGGTCTGGAAATGGCGCAAAACGCAGCTCGTCTGGGCTGGAAAGCGGAGAAAGTGGATGCGCGCCTGCACCACATCATGCTGGATATTCACCATGCCTGCGTTGAATACGGCGGCGAAAGCAAGCAGACCAACTACGTACGTGGCGCCAACATCGCAGGCTTCGTAAAGGTTGCCGACGCGATGTTGGGTCAGGGTGTGATTTAATATTGTCTCTGCAGGCCCGTAGGCCGGATAAGGCACGGGTGCCGCATCCGGCTATGCCTGATGCGCTATGCTTATCAGGCCTACAAACTTACAGACCCGCCTCTTCAGATGGCGGGCTTTTTTTCGCCGGACGTTTACGCGGCGCACCCTTTTTCTTATCGCCACCACTGCCGCCAGGTGCAGCAATTCCACGAAAGCGTCGTACCGGTGTGCTGCGCGCCTGATCGATAAGCTGATACAGCGTCCCCACCAGCGGCTGCATGAAATCCTGATAGCGACATTGCTTTTCGCTGATTTGGGTCAGTATAGATTCCCAGTGCGCGGTCATGTCCGGGCGCGTCGCCATTTCTGGCAACGAGTGGAACAGCGCTTTTCCTGCGTCGGTCGAATGAATATACCGCCCTTTTTTCACCAGGAACCCGCGCTTAAACAGCAGTTCGATAATACCGGCGCGCGTCGCTTCCGTACCTAAACCATCCGTTGCGCGCAGGATCTTTTTCAGATCTTTATCCTGCACGAATCGCGCAATCCCGGTCATCGCTGACAGCAGCGTGGCATCGGTAAAGTGACGTGGTGGTTGAGTCTGACGTTCAACCACTTCGCCTTTTTCGCACAGCAGTTCGTCATCTTTTGCCACCACCGGCAGCGGCGTCCCGTCATTATCTTCGTCGCGCTCTTTATTGCCAAGCAGCGTGCGCCATCCGGCTTCCGCCAGAAAACGCGCTTTAGCGACAAACTTGCCTTTGGCAATATCCAGCTCAATAACGCACTTCCTGAATACCGCATCTGCGCAAAATTGCATCAGATACTGACGGGCAATCAGGTTGTAAATTTTCGCTTCGTTGTCATTCAGATTGATGGACGAACTGCGCGCGGTAGGAATGATGGCGTGGTGCGCATCCACTTTTTTGTCGTCCCAAC
This sequence comes from Citrobacter sp. Cf118, assembly GCF_030334095.1. Lineage (NCBI taxonomy): Bacteria > Pseudomonadati > Pseudomonadota > Gammaproteobacteria > Enterobacterales > Enterobacteriaceae > Citrobacter > Citrobacter sp. Cf118. Next base: position 539,219 of record NZ_JAOWES010000087.1, read on the forward strand.
AGCGATTTCGCGTATCGGGATTGACCGCCGGTTGCGGGAGCAGATCCGGTGCATGGACGCTAATCGCGTTCAGTACCGCATGACGTCCGGCAAAATGCTCTTCCGGCAGATAACGGCTATCCGAACGCGGATAGGTAATCAACTTATGGGTTTCATACAACTTCTGGCAGATATCCAGAACGTTTTGCGCACTTAAACCGAAGCGCTTCGCCGCTTCAATCTGCAACGCCGACAGCGAGAACGGTAACGGCGCGGATTCTGATTCCCGTTTATCGTTATAGCTGGTGACTATCGCCGGTTGACCGTTAATTCGGTTCACCACGTGTTCAGCCAGCGTGCGATTCAGCAAGCGCCCTTCTTCATCCTGATACGGCTCACACGCTTCGCTCGGCTGCCAGATAGCGGTAAACCGCTCATCGGCGGGCGTTACGATATGCGCTTTCACTTCGAAGAAGTCTTTGGCGACGAAGTTCTCAATCTCTTCATCACGACGCACAACCAGCCCGAGCACCGGCGTTTGTACGCGCCCGACCGAAAGTACGCCCTGATAGCCCGCGTTACGTCCGAGAATGGTGTAAGCGCGCGTCATATTGATACCGTACAACCAGTCCGCACGCGCTCGCGCCAGTGCCGACACGCACAGCGGAATAAACTCACTGTTGGCGCGCAGCCGCTCAATAGCCCGCTCAACGGCCTGCGGGTTGAGGTCGTTAATCAGGCAACGCTGCACCTTCTGGCGCTTTTCAGGCGCCAGTTGCAGGTAATCCAGCACTTCATCCACCAGCAGTTGCCCTTCACGATCGGGGTCACCGGCGTGAATAACTTCGCTGGCCTCATGCAAAAAGCGCTTAATGACGTTGAGCTGTTTGGTCACCGAGGGGCGCGGTTGCAGTTGCCACTTTTCCGGGACAATCGGCAGATCGACCAGACTCCAGCGAGCATAACGACTGTCGTAGGCATCCGGCTGCGCCTGTTCAAGCAGGTGACCAATACACCAGGTCACCACTTGTCCATTTCCGCATTCGATAAAACCATCGCCTTTGCGATGCGGCTTTGGCAGCACATCGGCGATAGCACGCGCCAGACTTGGTTTTTCGGCAATAAACAACCGCATCGAGTTAACGAATCTCAACCATGGCGCGACCGCCACGAGCTTCCACTAACTCACCAATGGCGGTGAGATCGATACCGAACTGCGCCGCTGCCGTTTTCACTTCGGCTTCAGCTTCCGGCGTTACCGCCAGCAGTAGGCCACCGGAAGTTTGCGGATCACACAACAGATCGCGTACCGATTGCGGCATTTCACCCATCAGGTGTCCGTAGCTGGCAAAGTTACGTTGGGTACCGCCGGGTACCGCCCCCTGCGCGATGTATTCTTCAACGCCAGGCAGCTTAGGAATATCCTGGTAGATAATTTGCGCCTGAACGCCTGCGCCCTGACACATTTCACTCAGATGCCCCAGCAGACCAAAACCGGTAACGTCGGTCATGGCTTTCACGCCGTCGATATCGGCGAATGCCGCACCGGCAATGTTCATCCGACACATCACTTCTGTCGCCAGTCCTTTGTGTTCTTCCTTCAGTAGTGATTTTTTCTCTGCTGTCGTCAGAACGCCAATCCCCAGAGGCTTGGTCAGGAATAACTTACACCCTGCCTCTGCGGTGCTGTTTTTCTTCACGCGTTCGGTCGGCACAACGCCAGTTACCGCAAGGCCAAAGATAGGCTCTGGGGCATCGATAGAGTGGCCGCCCGCCAGCGCAATACCCGCCTGACGGCAGGCAAAACGTCCGCCTTCGGTGACTTCGCGGGCGATTTCCGGTGCCAGCTTATCCAGCGGCCAGCCCAGAATAGCAATTGCCATAATCGGTTTGCCGCCCATGGCGAAAATATCGCTGATGGCGTTAGTGGCGGCGATGCGGCCAAAATCAAACGGATTATCGACAATCGGCATAAAGAAATCGGTGGTGCTGATAACACTGGTGCCGTTTCCCAAATCGTATACGGCCGCGTCGTCGCGAGTTTCATTACCCACCAGTAAGTTCGGATCAACAAACTTCGCCTGCTCGCTGTGCAGGATGGTTTCCAGCACTTTTGGGGAAATTTTACAACCGCAACCGGCTCCGTGGCTGTATTGCGTTAAACGAATAGCTTGCTCGCTCATGGACATCTCCTGTCATTGCAATCCGGATATGGTAGCGCTCATTCCATGATGTGGTAAGAGTGACTGTCTGAATTCGAGTGTCTTTGCTCAGAATCCAGACAGTTTTGCCGTTGATATCAGAAATAACGGACGAATGCGCTCGGATCGGCAAGGTTGATCGTCGTGGATGCTTTTAGCTGCGGTGTACCCAGATAGAGGAAACCGACGATTTTATCTTGCGGGCGACAGTCGAATGCTTCACGAACGACCGCACTTTCGGTTAATGCACCACTGCGCCAGATACCGCCAAAGCCCTGGGCAATTGCGGCCATCTGCATAGCCATCACCGCACAACCGGCAGACATTTCTTGTTCCCACAGAGGAACCTTGTCGTGTTCTTCACATTTCGCCACCACGGTAATAATCAGCGGCGCGCGAAACGGTGCGTTGCGCGCTTTTTCCTGAGCTTTCTCATCGCTACCTGCGGCAATCGCGCCTTTCTCAAGTACGGTGCTAAAGCGTTCACGCCCTTCACCCTCAATGACATAGAATTGCCACGGTTGCAGCGTTTTGTGGTCCGGTGCGCGCATTCCCGCCCGCAGAATGTTTTGCAGTTGCTCTCCAGCCGGGGCCGGGTCGACAAGACGAGAAGCGCTACGACGGGTGATAAGTAATTCGAGTGCATCCATTTGCTTAACTCCAACAATGAGATTTGTTCACAAAATTAACACGTGAGCGGATTTTGTTACAGCACAGGCGGTGATTCCTGCTGACAAGTGCCTGTCTGGTCATTACGATAGCCTCATCTTATCGCCTTTCTCCGGGATTTCGGGATGGCGTGTTGTTAATCGGTAGGGAGAATACATGCGAACCCTGTGGCGATTTATTGCCGGATTTTTTAAATGGACGTGGCGATTACTTAATTTCGTCCGTGAATTTGTGCTTAACCTGTTCTTCATCTTCTTGGTGCTGGTGGGCGTGGGTATATGGATGCAGGTCAGCAGCAGCAATACCAGTGAACACGCTGAGCGAGGCGCACTGCTGCTGGATATCTCGGGGGTGATTGTCGATAAGCCGTCGAGCACCAGTCGCTTAAGCGTTATTGGTCGTCAGCTGTTTGGTGCCAGTTCCGATCGCCTGCAGGAAAACTCCCTGTTCGATATCGTGAATACTATTCGCCAGGCAAAAGATGATCGCAACATCACCGGCATTGTGATGGATCTGAAAAATTTTGCCGGGGCCGACCAGCCTTCCATGCAGTATATCGGTAAAGCGCTGCGGGAATTCCGCGACAGCGGCAAACCGGTCTTTGCCGTAGGCGATAACTTCAGCCAGGGGCAGTACTACCTCGCCAGTTTCGCCAATAAAATTTATCTTTCTCCACAGGGTTCCGTTGATCTGCACGGCTTTGCCACCAACGGTTTGTACTACAAGTCCCTGCTCGACAAGCTGAAAGTTTCCACGCACGTGTTCCGTGTCGGGACTTATAAGTCTGCCGTAGAACCGTTTATCCGTGATGATATGTCTCCTGCCGCGCGTGAAGCCGACAGCCGCTGGATCGGCGAGCTGTGGCAGAACTATCTCGATACGGTTGCTGCCAATCGCCAGATCCCTGCTCAGCAGGTGTTCCCGGGCGCACAGGCCATGCTGGACGGTTTGACAAAAGTCGATGGTGATACCGCGAAATATGCGCTCGACAACAAACTGGTGGATGCACTGGCCTCCAGCGCCGAAGTCGAAAAAATGCTGACCAAACAGTTTGGCTGGAGCAAAGCGGATAAAAATTATCGCGCTGTCAGCTATTACGATTACTCACTGAAAACGCCAGCGGATACTGGAGACAGCATTGGCGTTATCTTCGCCAATGGCGCGATTATGGACGGTGAAGAAACCCCTGGGAATGTGGGCGGTGACACGACTGCCGCGCAGATCCGCGAAGCCCGTCTTGATCCGAAAGTGAAAGCAATTGTTCTGCGCGTGAACAGCCCTGGCGGCAGCGTCAGTGCCTCCGAAGTCATTCGTGCTGAGCTGGCTGCGGCAAAAACGGCGGGTAAACCGGTTGTGGTGTCCATGGGCGGCATGGCGGCATCCGGTGGGTACTGGATCTCCACCCCAGCAAGCTACATTGTGGCGAACCCCTGCACGCTGACCGGTTCAATCGGCATCTTTGGCGTGATCAACACCGTGGAAAACAGTCTGGATTCCATTGGCGTACACACCGACGGCGTGGCGACATCCCCACTGGCGGATATCTCCATCACCAAAGCGTTACCACCAGAAGTGCAGCAAATGATGCAACTGAGCATCGAGAACGGCTATAAGCGCTTTATCACACTGGTCGCAGATGCGCGTAAGACAACGCCTGAGCAGATTGACAAAATCGCGCAGGGCCACGTCTGGACCGGCCAGGATGCGAAAGCCAACGGTCTGGTAGACAGTCTGGGTGATTTTGATGACGCCGTGGCGAAAGCGGCTGAGCTGGCCAAACTGAAACAATGGCACATTGAGTATTATCAGGACGAACCGACATTCGTTGATATGGTGATGGACAGCATGTCAGGCTCCGTTCGTGCCATGCTGCCTGACGTCATTCAGGCTATGCTCCCACCACCGCTGGCCTCTGCGGCCAGTGCAGTAAAAGCCGAAAGCGATAAGCTGGCCGCATTCAACGATCCGCAAAACCGCTATGCGTTTTGCCTGACCTGCGCCAACGTTCGCTAACTATTGACCCCTCTTCGGGATGAAGAGGGGTTTTCTTTGAGACAGAAGAAAAGTCATGCAGAAAAAATCAATTTACGTTGCCTATACCGGCGGTACCATTGGTATGCAGCGCTCAGAACAGGGTTATATTCCCGTTTCCGGTCATCTGCAGCGCCAGCTGGCATTGATGCCTGAATTCCACCGTCCGGAGATGCCAGACTTCACCATCCACGAATACGCCCCGCTGATGGATTCCTCCGATATGACGCCGGAAGACTGGCAGCATATTGCGGAAGACATTAAAGCGCACTACGACGATTACGATGGTTTTGTCATTCTGCACGGCACTGACACCATGGCGTTTACGGCTTCGGCGCTCTCTTTTATGCTGGAGAATCTGGGCAAGCCGGTCATTGTGACAGGGTCACAAATCCCATTGGCAGAGCTACGTTCTGACGGACAAATCAATTTGCTGAATGCGCTGTACGTTGCAGCAAATTACCCGATCAATGAAGTTACCCTGTTTTTCAACAATCGATTGTTTCGCGGCAATCGGACCACTAAAGCGCATGCTGATGGTTTTGACGCGTTTGCCTCACCCAACCTTGCACCACTGCTGGAAGCCGGGATCCACATTCGTCGGCTGGGAACTCCGCCCGCACCTCACGGTACAGGTGAGTTGATTGTGCATCCTATCACTCCGCAACCGATTGGCGTGGTCACCATTTATCCAGGGATCTCCGCTGATGTAGTACGCAACTTCCTGCGCCAACCTGTAAAAGCATTAATTTTGCGCTCCTACGGCGTGGGGAATGCGCCGCAGAATAAAGAGTTCCTGAAAGAACTTGAAGATGCGAGTTCGCGTGGCATTGTGGTGGTGAACCTTACGCAGTGTATGTCCGGCAAGGTGAACATGGGGGGCTACGCGACAGGCAATGCGCTGGCGCATGCTGGCGTGATTGGCGGCGCGGATATGACCGTCGAAGCCACACTCACCAAACTGCACTATTTGCTGAGTCAGGGACTGGATACGCAGACGATCCGTGAAGCGATGACGCAAAATCTGCGTGGTGAGCTCACGCCTGACGATTAAAGGAGTCTATGCCCATGGCCCGAGCCTTACTGTTGGTCGATTTACAAAATGACTTTTGTGCCGGTGGTGCCCTCGCGGTCCCACAAGGTGACAGCACAATCGATATTGCCAACCGTCTGATTGACTGGTGTGCCTTACGCGGCGACATGGTCGTTGCCAGTCTGGACTGGCACCCGGCTAATCACGGTAGTTTTGCCAGCCAGCATCAGGTCGAGCCCTACAGCCAGGGACAACTCGATGGCCTGGCGCAGACGTTCTGGCCCGATCATTGCGTACAAAACAGCGCAGGTGCAGCCCTGCATCCGCTGCTGAACCAGCGTGCGATAACTCAAACGTTCACTAAAGGTGAGAACCCGCTGGTCGACAGCTATAGTGCGTTTTTTGATAACGGTCGTCGTCAGGCTACCGCGCTCAATGCTTGGCTACTCGAGCGCCGCATTGCCGAGCTCATCATCATGGGTCTGGCAACCGACTATTGCGTTAAATTCACCGTACTGGATGCGCTCGATCTAGGCTACACCGTCAGCGTTATTACCGACGGCTGCCGTGGGGTTAATATTCAACCCCAGGACAGTGCAAACGCCTTTATAGAAATGTCGGCGGCGGGCGCAACGCTGTATACGTTGGATGACTGGCTGGAAACCCAACCGTAAGCGATGCCGACAGGGTCACTCCTGTCGGCGCGTTATCTCAGGCCAGCGCTGAAATCTCTTCCAGCGATACTTTGCGTGTTTCGATGCCAAAACAAAAAAGAATCAGCGCGCATAGAACCAACATTACTCCTAACACGATAAAGACCGTAATGGATCCATAGCGGGTCAACAAAATAGCGACGCCATAGGGCGTAAACACAGCGACAATCCTTCCCACCGCATTCACAAAACCTGATCCTCTCAATCTAAGGTGCGTGGGCCATAGTTCTGGGACATAAACTGCAGAGGCAAAGCAGACATACATATACAGAAAAAAAATCATCACCAGCCCGTAGCTCAGAATGGCCCACTCTTCAGTTTGAAGTGAATAGAAATACCCGAGCAATGCGATAATAATCAACAAGAATGAGCCAAACAATCGCCGTGGAAAGCGATCGATAATTAACGCGGCAATAAATATCCCAACTGGCGCGCCAATCATAATTATCGCGGTCATAAATATGGATTTCGTTACATCGATTCCCGAATTAACAAATATAGTCGGGATCCATACCGTAATGGTGTAGAGCGAAATATTCATTGCGATAAGCACCGTGATCGCCACCAGTGTACAGCGCAACATTGGCCCCTTAAACAATAGCCAAAATGAACCACTTGCCGTGCTTAAATCCGCCGACGGGCATTCGTTCCGGCAGGATGGTAAAGTGATGTTTTTTTCTAGCTCAATTTGCGATTCAACCTGCATAAGATGTTTTTCAGCTTCGCTTCTCTTCCCTTTACCAGCCAGCCAACGTGGGGATTCAATATAGTATTTTCCCGACAGATACCAGGCCAACAGCATTGCCATGCCACCGAGCAGAAACATCACCCGCCAGCTTAAAAGTGCAATGATCACGACGCCAATTGCCGCAGATAGCATTGGTGCCCAGTTGCCGACAAATGACAGACGGGCAGACCATTTCCCACGTACCGCGGGTGGAATGAATTCTGTAAATGAGGCATAGCCCACCATAATTAGCGCCCCCATTCCAATCCCCATCAGACAGCGGAAGAAGATAAGCCAGTACATGTTGGGCACAAACGTTGCAGCGCAGGCTGAGGCCCCGACGATTAACAAATTAATGCGGAACGCTTTGCGTCGACCGAGATAATCACCAATAAAGCCACCAGCTAGTGAACCGATAAAGTAGCCGAACATCAGCGCTGAGGTAAACGCGGCATTTAGATAATTGTTTGACCAGCCAGTGTTGACTAATTTTGCTAATACCACATTCCCGGAATAGCTGAGAAAACCGGTTATTAACAAACTAAAACTAATAATACCGAAAATACGAAAATGAAATCGAGATAAAGGTAAGCGATCTAATCTTGCGCCGATAGGGTCACATTGTTCCATCTGGATGCCTCAAATTCAGCTAAATAGAAAGTATGGCGATCGCGGCAGAAGCAATTTTGCCGCGCCATCCATCATCATTAGATTCTTATGGCATTTCCCTGGTGCAAACTAAAATAATATCGACACAACCCTCGCTATAGTTAATAAACGAGTTGAATATTATTCTCTTTGCAAAATGCAATCCACTCTGCACCCGGTGCCTTATTGGTTATTAGGTAATTAATATGGCTAAAGTCCACGAGCTGAACGAAAGCTTTACGATCAAACTTTGAGTGATCAACTAACAGGGCCACCTCAGTCGCCTGGCGGATCATGGTTTTTTTGATTTCCGCTTCTGCTTCATTAGAATCAAGCGCCCCACTCTGCATATCCAAACCTTTGCAGCTCATCACCATGATATCAACATGATAGCGGCTGATAATCTCCTTGGTGATTCTTCCCTGCAGCGACAGCGTATTCTTATTCAGCTCACCGCCAGTAGAAACCACGTTAATTTCTGACTGCGCCAGCTCATGAAATGCTTCAGCCGAATTGGTAAGCAACGTCAGATCGTTTCTTTCCTTCAACAGCTTTAATAATTCCATCGCGGTACTGCTGGAGTCGGCAGCCATTGTGGTCTTATTTTTAATAAACGGTAATGCATTACGTGCAATGATCTGCTTTTCTTCGAAGAAAGATTTTGCACGCTTATAAAAATGAATATTGTCGGACAACGCGGTGGTATTGAGCACTGCACCACCATATGTTCGGGTCAAAAAACCTTCATCTTCCAGTTTTTCAAGATCGCGGCGAATCGTTTCCTCAGTCACCTGAAAGATTGAACTTAAATTAGATACCACCACTTTCTTATCGTTAGCCACCATTTGCTTAATGGCCTGAATCCTGTCTTTTGCCGCCACGATGATACCTCTGTTTCCTGCAAAGTAATAATAAGACCCTAGTATCTCACAGGCTATATTTATTTTCAAAAGAACATGTCTGAATCACAGATTTTAATACTCTTTTACACAGAAACAGAGGTCAATCCTATCTGAATTAATTTATATCCAACGCTTCCGCCATTCGCCTCATCAATAATGAATCATCATCTGTCAGGGGAATGGTTAACGCCTCGACATTCTCGCGAACCTGTTCAGGTGCGGTTGCGCCACTCAGTAAGGTGATCAAATCGCTTTGCTTTAAAATCCACGCCAGAGCTAGTGCGGGGATTGTGCAGCGGTATTTTTCACACAGCGGCTGCCACTGCCCTAGCATATCAATCACCCGCAGCATATTTTCCCGCTGAAACCAGACCTTGTTAGCCCGCGCGCCGCCAGGAACATAATCTCGGGCGATAGTACCGGTCAACAACCCCTGCTCAAGCGGTGAATAGACCTGCACGATGATGCCATTCTGCTGGCATAGCGGCAGCAGTTCAGCTTCCAGCGCCCGGTCAAGAATGCTGTACTTAGCCTGGATAATATCCAGCTCACCGTGTTTGAGATACTCCCTGATATGCCCGGCATTGACGTTCGCCGCACCAATCGAACGGATTTTCCCCTCTTTTTTCAGTGCGTTCAGCGTGTCTACGGTTTCCGCAATCGGCGTAAAACAGGGTTCGACCGACTGCCAGTGGGTCATATAGATATCAATACTGTCGATACCCAATCTTTGCAGGCTGGCATCAACCTCTTCGCGAATAGACTCAGGCGTAAGGTTTTTATACAGCTGGCGATCGCCCACTTTGTTAAACAGGCTGCCTGTTCGCTCCCAGACGATGCCGCATTTGGTTTCAACCACTACCTCGCTGCGCGGCAGCTTTTTCAGCGCCTGACCGACAATCACTTCACTGTTGCCAAAGTTGTAGCCTGGCGCGGTATCAATCAGATTGATACCGCAGCGATACGCCTCAACAATGGTATCGATACAAATCTGCAGATCGAGATCGCCATTCCATGCCGGACCACCGCCAATAGCCCATGTGCCTAATCCCATGCGGGAAAGCGTAATATCCGTACTTCCTAAAGGAATCATTTTCATCTGCCGCTATTACCCTTCGTATTCGTCAAGAAGTTGTTCAACCAGCTTTCTGTTCTTCACACCCGTCGTGGCACCCACGCTCAGTACCGATATTGCCGCCGTTGCATTAGCAAACAGCGCGCAGTCACGAAGCGGTTTGCCTTCTAGCAGCGCGGAGATAAATCCTGAAGCAAAGTTATCCCCCGCGCCGATGGTGTCGATGGCGGTAATTCCTGACACCGCCGGGACCTCCATTTTCATGTCAACACGCTTGATAAAACAGCCTCTCTTGCCGGTCTTAATCACGACGGTTTTCACGCCACAGTTCAGAAAACTGTCGGCAATCTCATCCAGCGTCTCTTTCCCAGTGAGCAGTTTTGCCTCTTCAAAATTGGGAAACAGATAATCCACGTAGCTCAGCGCTTCACGGATATCGTCCAGCGTTTCATTCAGTCGCGGTTTAATCATATCCGCGCAGATAATGAGCTTATGCGCTTTCGCCTGCGTGAAAATTGCCGTCAGTGCATCGCCATCCAACAACGGGCTATTAAAAATACTCGCCAGCGACAGCAGCTTTGCTTGAGAGAAACGGTCAAAATCAACATCGTTTATATTCAGTTTCCATAAGCTGCCGTTACGGTTAGTCACAAAGGTGCGTTCACCATCAGCGGTGACTAAACCCACGTTAATGGAAGTATCAATATCAGCATCCTGCTTCAGGCTTTTAATATCAATATTCTCCTGACGGCAGTGGTCGACAATAAAATGCCCCGCAGCATCGTCACCTACCCGGCCAATTAACGCCGTGCGATGGCCGAGGCGAGAAATAATCGTCGCCTCATTAATAGCGTCACCTCCCGTGGTCATAGCTATTCGTTCTAATGGATAAGATTCAACATCAAAGATATTTTTACTCACTGGTTGCAAGGGAATATCAACAATTGCCGCCCCTATACAAATAACCTCGATATTATCCATATTGTCATTCCGCTTTACCGTCTGAACCAAACAATTTGATTTTCTCCAGCGCGCGCTCTTTTACGGCTTTACGTACTTCACGTTCAACGTGCAGGAACGGCTGGTCCTGGTTCTCCTGCACCGCCACCATTGCGGCCTGGCACAGTTCGGTGTGAATATTGATTTTCGAAATGCCTAATGAAATGGCTTTTTTGATATCCGCGTCGCTAATGCCGGACGCGCCGTGCAGCACCAGCGGAACGGATACCGCCTGACGCACTCGTTTAACCACGTCAAAGTTCAGTTTCGGTTCGGAGGTGTAGACGCCGTGCTGGTTACCAATCGCTACCGCCAGCGAGTCACAGCCGGTACGCTCGACAAACTCAGCCGCCTGGCTTGGGTCAGTGTAGTGATAACCCGCCAGCGCCTCTTCGTAGACCGTTTCATTACCCACATGGCCCAGCTCTGCTTCGATGGGAATACCCAGCGGGTGGAAGAAATCGACCGCCTCTTTGGTCAGGCGAATATTCTCCTCGAAATCAAAAGCGGAAGCATCACGCATCAGTGAATTCATGCCGTGGGCCCATGCGTTATGGATTATCTCCATGCTGCGTCCGTGATCCCAGTGGGTAATAACCGGCACCGAGGCTTTTTTCGCCATAGAAACCATCATATGCGAAAAATCTTCAAACGAGGTATTACCCACAAAGCCGGTACCGAAGGAGATAATTACCGGCGATTTAGATTCTTCCGCCGCATCAATCACTCCCATTAACATTTCCGCATTCCACACGTTAAAGTGGGCAATTGCATAATGTTTATTTTGAGCATCATTTTCCCAATATTTAATATCTGCCAGCATGGTTATTTCTCCCTTTTCAATAGATTAATAATTTACTTTAATAACGCCTTTGATAATTTCACATTTGTTATTAACGGATTCATCAAACGCGCGCTGAACATCTTCATAATCGTAAATATGCGTCACCATCGACTTCACATCAAAACGCCCTGAGGAGATGGCTTCAATCGTGACCGGGTAGCGGTTGGCATAACGGAAAACGGTCTGAATAGACACTTCACGGTTAATTTTGAGGAAATTAATCGCTGAATCACCAGGTACAGTACCTACGATCATGATTTTTCCGCCGCGCATTACCAGATATGGAGCCTGCTTAACAGTGATCGCTGAACCTGCGGTTTCAAAAACAATATCGGCCCCCATATCTCCGGAGAACTGCTGGCAGCGGACAACGGTGTCCTCTTTCGCCCCGTTGATCACGGTCGTCGCGCCAAGTTGCTCGGCCATGGTCAGACGCTTTTCCAGGACATCAACCACCGCAATGTCGGTAGCACCCAAACATTTACAGGCTTGCAGGGTCATTAAACCAATACAGCCCGCCCCCAGAATGACGATTTTCTTGCCCGGTTTAACGTCCGCCAGCATTGCGGCATGCATCCCTACCGCCGCGGGCTCTACCAGCGCGCCTTCCATGGTGTCCATATTATCGGGCAACTTGTAAGTGAAGCTCTCCGGATGGCACAGATAGTGGGTTAGCGCGCCGCGATAATTAGGCTGCGTGGCCATAAAGTCAACATCAGGGCAGATGTTGTATTTCCCTTCCAGGCAGTAGCGGCAGTGACCGCACGGCACGCCCGGTTCGATATTCACCCGGTCGCCGGGTTTAAATTTAGTCACACGGTTCCCTACTGCCACCACCGTACCGGCGCATTCATGCCCCAGACCAATTTCCTGATTGGGATCTTTCGGCGGAATAAAAGGACCCGATTCAAAACCATGAACATCTGACCCACAAATTCCAACGTATTCCACTTTAATCAGCACTTCATGCTCTTTTGGCACCGGGATATCGGCGGCAATAATTTTCATCGTGCCCGGCGTTTTTAATATCGCTTTTGAATTTTTCATTTTATTTCCCATCAATATTATTTGCTGGTAACTGCATCAATACCGAGACTTTCGACAGAGACGCCTTTGGTTTCAATTCCGATGGTAGCAATGGCGACAGCGACAATAATGGAGACCGCACCCAGCAGTACAAATACACCCGTCACTCCATAACCGTTAAGCAATACCGCGACCGCATAAGGCGCAGCGATACCACTGATACGCCCTACCGCATTCGCCAGACCAGAACCGCGGAGTTTCGCTTCGGTTGGCCATATTTCCGGAACATAGACTGCCGAGGCATAGCAAACGTACATATAGACAAAAGTAATCAGGAAGAAACCAATTAGCGTAATCAGCAGCATGCTGGTTTGCAGTGAATAGATATATCCCAGCACGGCAATTAGCACTAATAACCCTACACCCATGGTCTTTCTCGGAATTTTATCCATTACCAGCATGGCGATAAAAATCCCAAACGGCGCGCCGAACATACTCATGGTATTTAAGACAATGGAGTCTTTCAGATTAATGCCCTGCGTCATAAATATTGTCGGTAGCCAATTAATTAAGGTGTACTGGACGACGTTCATGGCAATCAGAACAAAGGAACCCAAAATAACCCGCTTCAGTAACACCCCTGTTAATAATGCGGAGTACGGAACAGAACACGGTTGTTTGCCATCATCATCTATTACGACTGGTGGCAGCGGCTTACCGGTCTGTCGAATGACACCTTCCTCAATTGCCCGCATCACCTTTTCGGCTTCCTGGTAGCGCCCGCGAGACTCCAGCCAGTGAGGCGACTCAGGGAAACTGCGCCAGGCAATAACCGTTGCTATGAGCGACAGCACCGCAGGAATCAACAACTGTACACGCCAGTTCCATTCCGCGCTGATAAGTGGCGTCAGCCCCATCGCAATCAGCGAACAGAGTGGATAAGACCAGTTGCCGATAAACGAGACCCGACTCGACCATGTACCACGATTTCTGCCAGGCATATATTCGGTAAACCCGGCAAATAAGGTCACTAACAGCGCGCCTAATCCAACTCCCATTACAAAACGGCAGGCGATCAGAAAGGTCATATTGGGTGAAAACGCACCCACGATCATAGAAATAATATGAATCGCTTCATATAGAATAAATGCGTTTTTACGCCCGATTTTATCGCCAATAATTCCCCCACCGAGCGCGCCGAGAAACATTCCAGCCGTCGTAATGGCAGAGAACGTGGCGGTGGTGGAATTATCAGTCCAGCCAAGTTCTTTTAACTGCGCGAGAATTAATCCGCCGACGGCATTACTCCAGCAAACCAGTAATCCGAAGGCAACCATCGCAAACATTGACGTATGCCAGCGACAGTCAGGTAGCCTGTCCAGTCTGGCGCCGCAGTGCGGTTTTGCTATTTGTTCCATGCGATAACGTCCTTTTAATAAACATGTTATTCATCAAAGTCGTAAGTCATGATGACTTTAATCGCGGTTTTATTGACCATGGCGTCAAATCCTTCGCGCCATTGCGACAGGCCGATACGGTGAGTGATCATCGGTTTGACCTTGATCGCTCCGCTGGCCAGCAGGCGTATGGCGTTGCGCCAAGATGTAGAATCGTAGGCCATATGACCAATGATGCTTTTGTTCCACGCGGTGATGTCGTTGATGGAGAAATCGAGAGGTTTAAAGCCCATGCCGACGCGAACGACTTCACCATTCGGGCGCAGCATTTCGATCGATTGTTTCAGAGCGATATTGGCACCAGAGCATTCAATGACTAGCCCCAGATTGTCTTTACCGCAGATTTCCTGGCAGCGTGCAACCACATCTTCGGTCGAACCGTTAACGACAGCTGTCGCCCCCAGCTCTTTGGCGATCGGGAAGCGTACGGCAACGTCCTCTTCCAGCCCGACCATTACGATATTTACGGCCCCCATGATGCGCGCCATTTGCACGGAAAAGAGCCCTAATGGGCCGGTGCCGAAAACCACGACGTCCTGGCCGGGAAGGAATTTGGATTGCTGAGCAATAGATTTGTAGGCGTTACAGATAGGATCCAGCACCGCCGCTTCTTCATAATCAACGCCTTGTGGGATTTCCCACAGCGCATGGCGGTGAATTTTGAGGATTTCCCCCGGCACCAGGCAATATTTAGAGAACCCTCCGCCCCATGTGTTATTGTCGAGACCTAAGTTCACTTTTTCTGTACAACACAGAAAATCGCCTTGTTCGCAGGCCGGGCAAACACCGCAGACATGTCCACTATTGTCAGAAACCACCCGCTGACCGACTTTCCAGTCCTTAACTTTGTCGCCAACGCGGACAATTTTACCGGCGAACTCATGGCCGCGGATGGAGTTAAATTGATCAGAACCGCTATCAACATTGTAGTGTTTCATGTCCGCGCCGCAGATAGCCGCCGCTTTGATTTCAATCACGATGTCATCCGGGCCACAAACCGGTTCCGGTACATCAATCATCTTATAGCCGCCAAAGGCCTTGCCAAATCTTGCCAGTGCTTTCATTGAATTTTCCTTTGTGTTCAGTTTTGCATCAGTGACAATCATACTTATCCATATAATTTTTGAGGTCAACATCAAATCTTTAAAACACAGATTATTATCTGCATTTCACAACCAAGATCACAAATAAATGCAAAGATGAATTGAAAACCAAGTGAACCTGGCAGCCGCTTCGCTAAAATGGCGTGAACCCCTTCGCATTTTTCCTGTTATGAAACTGTTAACCTGCGGATGCTGTTTTTTTCGCCACGCCATTTCCGTGGCGTGTTTACTTGTTTAAATGTCAAAGAGGAACACCGATGAAACTATTGCCTTTGTTGGCAGCATTACCCCTGCTCTGCGCCAGCGTTGTTTCCGCCAATACACTGATGTCAGTTGGCTACTTTAATGGCGGTGGCGACGTCACTGCCGGTCCTGGCGGCGACATCAATAAACTGGATGTTCGCCAGATAACCCATCTCAACTATTCGTTTGGCCTTGTCTACAACAACGAAAAAGACGAGACCAATGACGCCTTAAAAGACGCCAGCAAACTGCATCAAATTTGGCTTTCACAGAAAGTGCAGGATGATTTGCTGAAAATTCCACAGCTGCGTAAACAAAATCCAAACCTGAAAGTGTTACTTTCCGTCGGCGGCTGGGGAGCGCGTGGATTCTCTGGTGCGGCGGCAACGAAGGATACGCGCGCAGTGTTTATTCAGTCTGCGCAAGAGATAATTGCGAAATATGGTCTGGATGGCATCGACCTCGACTGGGAATATCCGGTTAACGGAGCCTGGGGACTGGTCGAAAGCCAACCGGCTGACCGCGCTAACTTTACCGCGCTGCTTGCAGAACTGCGGGCCGCATTGGGGCATAAAAAACTGCTGACCATCGCCGTGGGCGCAAATGCAGAAAGTCCGAAAAGCTGGGTGGATGTAAAAGCCATTGCACCATCGCTCGACTACATCAACCTGATGACCTATGACATGGCTTACGGCACCCAGTATTTTAACTCGAACCTGTATGATTCGACGCAATGGCCGACGGTCGCCGCGGCGGATAAGTACAGCGCCGATTTTGTGGTCAGTAACTATCTTGCTGCCGGTCTGAAACCGAGCCAAATGAATCTGGGCATTGGCTTTTATGGACGCGTACCAAAACGCGCCGTTGAACCAGGCATTGACTGGAGCAAACCTGACGCGCAGAAAAATCCTGTTACCCAGCCCTATTTCGAGCCTGCGCAAATTGAGTTGTTCAAATCACTGGGCGTCGACCTGAGCAAAGATACCTACGTGAAGTACAACGATATCGTGGCGAAGTTGATCAACGATCCGCAAAAACGCTTTAGCCAACATTGGGATGATGAAGCGAAAGTGCCGTGGCTGTCGGTGCAGTCTGCAGATGGAAAAGCACTTTTTGCCCTCTCCTATGAAAATCCGCGTTCGGTGGCGATCAAAGCCGACTACATCAAAAGTAAAGGATTGGGAGGCGCCATGTTCTGGGAATACGGTGCAGATGACCAAAACCAGTTGGCGAAGCAGTTAGCCGATTCGTTAGGCATCAAACACTGATCCCAACGCCTGGCACAATAGGTTATGATTAGCCCATTCTGCTGCGTCAACCTTTGGCGCAGCTCTTCATTTTCTACTGGAGGCATGCGCTTTTATGGCTTTTATCCCTAAAAATTACGCCCGTCTGGAAGTCGGATATCGGGAAAAGGCGCTAAAGCTCTTCCCTTGGGTTTGTGGACGTTGTTCCCGTGAGTTCGTGTATTCAAATTTGCGCGAGCTGACAGTACATCACATCGATCACGATCACTCCAATAACCCGGAAGACGGTAGCAACTGGGAGATGTTATGCCTGTACTGTCACGATCATGAGCATTCGAAATACACTGAGGTGGATCAGTATGGTTCTACCGTAGTGGCAGGGGAAGATGCGCAGAAAGACGTCGGCGAGGCGAAATACAATCCGTTTGCCGACCTGAAGGCGATGATGAACAAGAAATAACAGCAACTGCGGGCCCGACACCGATGTTTGCCGGGCCAGGTTAATCAGGATTTAAACGTCGCAATCGGTTCGGGCGTAATACCAAACTCAACCTTCAACTGCTGCTTGCTCTTCATCACCATCTCACCGTTGGTATCAATCGTCATATGCTGTGCGTCAATATTGTTTCGCGCCTGCCATAACATTACCAGCTGTAAGCTGTTCTCTTTTTGTTCTGCCGTTAGCGCTACGCCATCCGGCCATTTTCCGAGTTCAACGGCAGTCGATAAGCGCTGATAAACTTCCGGCGTCATACTGTTGATCATCTCATCAAGATTCATGTTAAATCCACTCTCCGTAGAATAATTTGCTGAATCGTTTCTTCAACCCTTGGTTTGCTCACCGTTTTCACTATCGGTGAAGTTCAAAGACGCTGAGTTAACGCAGTACCGTTCACCGGTAGGTTTCGGACCATCCGGGAAGACGTGTCCCAGGTGCGCATCACAGTTTCCGCAGCGGATTTCTATGCGCTGCATGCCGTGTGACGTATCTTTTATGTAATGGATAGCCTCATCGCTGACAGGCTCGTAAAAGCTGGGCCAGCCGCAGCCAGAGTCATATTTTGTCTCGGAACGAAATAGCGGTTTATCGCAGATCAGACAGTGGTAGATGCCGTCACGCTTGTTATGCAGCAAACGCCCGGTAAATGGCGGTTCTGTCCCGTGATTCTGCGTCACGTAGAACTGCATTTCGGTTAAATTTTTTTTCAGTTCTTCTGGAGAAGGTTGATTAGCCATTTGCTCACATCTCGCTTTATCTAAACTCACATCGCGAGACAGATTCTAACAAAACATTAACACCGGAGTGCGAACTTTTGTTCTAAACTTGATCCTTGCGAAATGGCAGCCTGCAATTCGTGATCAGAATCACTTTTTTATCTTGATTGCCCTTTAAAATTCGGGCCGCCGACCCCATGTGGTTTCAAGCCCAAAGGAAGAGTGAGGCGAGTCAGTTGCACAAAGCTTAGGCAGCAGATTGATTTGTCGCAATGATTGACACGATTCCGCTTGACGCTGCGTAAGGTTTTTGTAATTTTACAGGCAACCTTTTATTCACTAACAAATAGCTGGTGGAATATATGACTATCAAAGTAGGTATCAACGGTTTTGGCCGTATCGGTCGCATTGTTTTCCGTGCTGCTCAAGAACGCTCTGACATCGAGATCGTTGCAATCAACGACCTGTTAGACGCTGACTACATGGCTTACATGCTGAAATATGACTCCACTCACGGCCGTTTCAACGGTACCGTTGAAGTGAAAGACGGTCATCTGATCGTAAACGGTAAAAAAATCCGTGTTACCGCTGAACGTGATCCGGCTAACCTGAAATGGGACGAAGTTGGTGTTGACGTAGTAGCTGAAGCTACTGGCCTGTTCCTGACAGATGAAACCGCTCGTAAGCACATCACTGCTGGCGCGAAAAAAGTGGTTCTGACTGGTCCGTCCAAAGATAACACTCCGATGTTTGTTAAAGGCGCTAACTTTGACAAATACGAAGGTCAGGACATCGTTTCTAACGCATCCTGCACCACTAACTGCCTGGCTCCGCTGGCTAAAGTTATCAACGACAACTTCGGCATCATCGAAGGTCTGATGACTACTGTTCACGCGACCACCGCTACTCAGAAAACCGTTGATGGCCCGTCTCACAAAGACTGGCGCGGCGGCCGCGGCGCATCCCAGAACATCATCCCGTCCTCTACCGGTGCTGCTAAAGCTGTAGGTAAAGTACTGCCAGAACTGAACGGCAAACTGACTGGTATGGCGTTCCGCGTTCCTACCCCGAACGTATCCGTTGTTGACCTGACCGTTCGTCTGGAAAAAGCTGCTTCTTACGAAGAAATTAAGAAAGCAATCAAAGCTGCTTCCGAAGGCCCGATGAAAGGCGTTCTGGGTTACACCGAAGACGACGTAGTATCTACCGATTTCAACGGTGAAGTTTGCACTTCCGTGTTCGATGCTAAAGCTGGTATCGCACTGAACGACAACTTCGTGAAACTGGTATCCTGGTACGACAACGAAACCGGCTACTCTAACAAAGTTCTGGACCTGATTGCTCACATCTCCAAATAAGTTGAGATGAGTATCTGATCCAAAAAGGCGACTTCGGTCGCCTTTTTTTATGACCAAAATATTCACATACCAAGGATTGCATCATGATTAACAAAATTTTCGCTCTCCCGGTCATTGAACAGCTTACCCCTGTCCTCTCCCGCCGTCAGCTTGATGAGCTTGAGGTTCTTGTTGTCGATCACCCCCAGGTTAAAGCGTCTTTCGCGCTACAGGGCGCACATCTTCTTTCCTGGAAACCAAACGGCGAAGAGGAAGTCCTGTGGTTAAGCAACAATACCCCGTTTAAAACCGGCGTAGCGCTGCGTGGCGGCGTACCAATTTGCTGGCCGTGGTTTGGTCCGGCTGCTCAGCAGGGCCTGCCTTCGCATGGTTTTGCCCGTAACTTGCCATGGACGCTGAAAGCGCACAACGAAGACGACAATGGCGTGGTGTTGACGTTTGAACTGCAGAGCAATGCCGAAACGCGTCAGCTTTGGCCGCACGAGTTTTGCCTGCTGGCCCGTTTCAAAGTGGGAGCCACCTGTGAGATGGAGCTGGAAGCTCACGGTGAGTTTGAAACCACCTCGGCACTGCATACCTATTTCAACGTTGGTGACATTGCGGCAGTGAAAGTTAGTGGTCTCGGCGATCGCCTGATCGATAAAGTGAATGATGCTAAAGAAGATGTGCTGGCTGATGGTATCCAGACCTTTCCGGACCGCACCGATCGTGTCTATCTGAATCCGGAAGCGTGCAGCGTGATTCATGATGATGCGTTGAATCGCAATATCGACGTTGTCCACCACCACCACCTGAATGTCGTGGGCTGGAACCCTGGCCCGGCGCTGTCCGTCAGTATGGGCGACATGCCGGATGATGGCTACAAAACGTTTGTTTGTGTAGAAACGGCTTACGCGACCGCTCCGCAGAAAACCACCGAAGAAAAACCATCTCGCCTCGCGCAGACTATTCGTGTTGCTAAACGCTAAGACAACTCTGCGCATCATGCCGGATGCGGCTAACGCCTTATCCGGCCTACAAACCACACACAGCCGTTGGCCTGATAAGCTGCGTGAGCATCGTCATTTGGCAAATCAGGCCATATCCAGCGCTGTTTTACCTTTTGGCGCCGGATACACCTTATCTAACTGCTTCAGCTCATCCACAGAGAGCGTTATCTCCAGCGCGGCGGCATTTTGTTCGACATGCGCTACGCTTGCGGCTTTCGGAATTGCTATTACACCCGACTGACGAATCACCCA
This sequence comes from Citrobacter sp. Cf118, assembly GCF_030334095.1. Lineage (NCBI taxonomy): Bacteria > Pseudomonadati > Pseudomonadota > Gammaproteobacteria > Enterobacterales > Enterobacteriaceae > Citrobacter > Citrobacter sp. Cf118. The sequence continues at coordinate 559,930 of NZ_JAOWES010000087.1, forward strand.
CGCCAGCAAAATCTGTGCAGCACTAACATTGTGCACGCGCGCAATGTCATTCACCACGGAATTAGAAAGCAAATCGCCACGCAGCCGTCCCGCCTGGGCCAGCGGACTGTATGCCATGACCGGCATCTGCTGCTGCTGGCACCACGGCAGTAAATCATATTCAATACCGCGCGAGGCTAAATGATAAAGCACCTGGTTAGTTGCACACTCCCGTCCACCGGGTACCTGCCATAACGCCTGCATATCATCATAATCGAGATTTGAGACGCCCCAACGGCGGATTTTCCCCTGCGCAATCAGTGTTTCCATGGCATCGACGGTCTCTGCAAATGAAAAATCGCCCATCCAGTGCAGCAAATAGAGATCCAGATAATCAGTTTTCAGTCGACGCAGGCTGGCTTCGCAGGCGGCAATGGCTTTCTGTCCACCGGCATTCCATGGGTAAACTTTCGAGACTAAAAAAGCGCTATCACGCCGTCCCATTAATGCTTCACCCACCACCTCTTCCGCTGCACCATCAGCGTACATTTCTGCGGTATCAATCAATCGCAGACCGAGATCCAGTCCGGCCTGCAGCGCAGACACTTCATCCCGGCGTCGGCTTGGATCCTCGCCAATGTACCATGTTCCCTGCCCAATAGCAGGAAGCGATACCTGGTCTGTAAACGTCACCTGTTTCGCTGTCATCGCACCCTCCTGTGTTAATGCACCACAGTAAAGCAAAACAACGTGCATGTGTCCTGTTAGGGTGCACAAATTGCACCATCATGATCTGGGGGTTGTCTTAATTTTAATGACGTAAAAAAGCCCGCATATCGCGCGGGCTTGAGTTTGACACCGAGTAGTATCAGAACTTGTAGGTCACACCTACCGAGAAGATGCCAGACCAGGACTTATCGACCATCGGGCTGTCTTTCACTTCATCACTCAAACGCACATAACGGCCAGTGCCGTACACGTTCCAGTTGCCAAGGAAGTTATAGCTCGCGGTCAACTCCAGGTACGGATCCCATCCATCGTCAGCGTTGTAGCTATTCAGACCACTGCGGCGAGACTCGTGATTGGACACACCATAATAGTAGTCGTTGTAGTTTTCGCTGCTGTACTGCACACCGATACCCGGCGTCAGGGTCAGACCACCATTGGTGTAACGGTAGAGCCAGGCCAGATCCCAGATAAAGCCGTTGCTGTTATCCAGGGTATCACCCGCCAGTGCGGTACGCAGGAAACCATACTGGGTGTTATGTACATATGATAGGCCAGCCATCAAGCTGCTTTTACGCTTGTCGAGTTGGCGTAAAGCATGGCTATCGCTATCACCCGGCTTGAAATGCGTCGGATCATAGTACGCCATGATGGAAAGCTTATCTGCCGTATCATTCCACAAATAGTAACCGCCACCCAAGCCGTGGAACCACACATTATCGCCTTCATAGGTGACAACCGGAACAGGGTAAACATCGCGGTCATACTGTTTGTACGGGCTGTTAATCACACCGACACCCGCGCCAACAGTCCACTGACTTTCCGCCTGTGCGGTGCTAACTGCGGTTGCGGCAAGGACGCCAAGTGCCAGAAGTTTGAGTTTGGTCACAATCCATAATTCCTTATTCAAATGTGTAGCGGTCAAAGTGTAACCGCCAATACGCTTCAGCCCAACTATTTTACGTATTCGCCCCAGAATGTAACCCCCTAATTTCTCAGCGAGTGATGACATTTTGCTTGCAGCACGGTGAACACCACATGAATCCCGCTCCAATTCTTTACATAAGATGTGCTTTTTTTGCTGATGAGTTATTGATATGCCATTGAAATTCATTTGCGCACACAGGCAAGTTTTGCAAATGCCATCTACGCTTAATTTTAGAAGGTGTATCACCGAATACGTTGATCTCCTGACCACTAAAATGGCATGAGAGTTGCTTATTTCTTCAGCAGCGACGTCGTTCAGTTTACCTCTTCAGGGGCCTCTACTATTCATATGAACGGCTCTTAACATGTGCTAAAAAACGAAAGGACGGCATACCATGAATATATTCGATCACTATCGCCAGCGTTATGAAGCTGCCAAGGACGAAGAGTTCACGCTGCAGGAGTTTCTTACCACTTGTCGGCAAGATCGCAGTGCTTATGCCAACGCGGCAGAGCGGCTATTAATGGCTATTGGTGAGCCTGTCATGGTTGACACTGCCCATGAACCTCGACTTTCTCGACTCTTTTCGAATCGGGTAATTGCATGCTATCCCGCTTTTGAAGAGTTTTACGGCATGGAAGACGCCATTGAGCAGATTGTTTCTTATTTGAAGCATGCGGCTCAAGGTCTGGAAGAGAAGAAGCAGATTCTGTATCTGCTGGGGCCTGTGGGAGGGGGGAAATCATCTCTTGCTGAGCGGCTGAAGTCGCTGATGCAACGAGTACCGATTTATGTCCTGAGCGCCAATGGCGAACGTAGCCCGGTCAACGATCATCCGTTATGCCTGTTTAATCCGCAGGAAGACGCGCAGATCCTGGAAAAAGAGTATGGGATCCCGCGTCGTTATCTCGGTACGATCATGTCGCCGTGGGCTGCTAAACGTCTGCATGATTTTGGCGGGGACATTACAAAATTCCGCGTCGTCAAAGTCTGGCCGTCTATTCTGGAGCAGATCGCTATCGCTAAAACGGAGCCTGGTGATGAAAACAACCAGGATATTTCTGCGCTGGTCGGGAAAGTGGATATTCGTAAACTCGAACACCACGCCCAGAACGATCCTGATGCCTACGGTTATTCGGGCGCACTGTGCCGCTCAAACCAGGGGATTATGGAGTTCGTTGAGATGTTTAAAGCACCGATTAAAGTGCTGCATCCTCTGCTGACCGCCACCCAGGAAGGAAACTACAACGGGACAGAAGGTATCTCCGCCCTGCCGTTTAACGGGATTATTCTTGCCCACTCGAACGAGTCTGAATGGGTAACGTTCCGTAATAACAAAAACAATGAGGCGTTCCTTGACCGTGTTTACATCGTCAAAGTGCCTTATTGCCTGCGGATCTCTGAAGAGATCAAAATTTACGAAAAACTGCTTAACCACAGTGAGCTGACCCATGCGCCTTGCGCACCGGGCACGTTGGAAACGCTCTCTCGCTTTACCATTCTTTCTCGCCTGAAAGAACCTGAGAACTCGAGCATTTACTCGAAGATGCGCGTTTACGATGGCGAAAGCCTGAAAGATACCGATCCAAAAGCGAAATCCTATCAGGAGTACAGGGATTACGCCGGGGTTGATGAGGGAATGAACGGTCTGTCCACGCGTTTCGCGTTTAAGATCCTATCTCGCGTCTTTAACTTTGACCATGCTGAAGTGGCAGCTAACCCGGTTCATCTGTTCTACGTACTGGAGCAGCAAATCGAGCGTGAACAGTTCCCGCAGGAGCAAGCTGAGCGTTATCTCGAGTTCCTGAAAGGCTATCTGATCCCGAAATATGCTGAATTCATCGGCAAGGAGATCCAGACAGCTTATCTCGAATCCTATTCCGAATACGGACAGAACATTTTCGACCGTTATGTCACTTATGCGGATTTCTGGATTCAGGATCAGGAGTATCGCGATCCAGATACCGGTCAGCTGTTTGATCGCGAGTCACTGAACTCAGAACTGGAGAAAATTGAGAAGCCGGCGGGTATCAGTAACCCGAAAGATTTCCGTAACGAGATCGTCAACTTTGTTCTGCGTGCCAGAGCGAATAACAGCGGTCGCAATCCAAACTGGACCAGTTACGAAAAACTACGCACGGTTATTGAGAAGAAAATGTTCTCCAATACCGAGGAGCTGCTGCCGGTCATTTCGTTCAATGCTAAAACCTCGACTGACGAGCAGAAAAAACACGACGATTTTGTCGACCGTATGATGGAAAAAGGCTACACGCGTAAACAAGTGCGTTTACTGTGCGAATGGTATTTGCGCGTACGTAAATCGTCTTAACATAAGTGCCCGGTGGCGCATGCGCTTACCGGGCTTGCAAAACAATGTTCAGTAGGCCGGATAGCGTCAGCGCCATCCGGCACTTACAGACATGGCGAACAGTTGGCAGTACGGGGGGCTTATGACCTGGTTTATTGACCGGCGTCTTAACGGCAAAAACAAGAGCACGGTAAACCGCCAGCGCTTCTTACGCCGTTATAAATCGCAAATTAAACAGTCGATCTCCGAGGCCATTAACAAGCGTTCGGTGACTGATGTGGATAGCGGCGAATCTGTCTCTATTCCGACTGATGATATTAGCGAACCAATGTTTCATCAGGGACGTGGTGGTCTGCGCCATCGCGTACATCCGGGTAACGACCATTTTGTGCAGAATGACCGCATTGAACGCCCACAGGGCGGCGGTGGCGGTTCAGGAAGTGGACAAGGCCAGGCCAGCCAGGATGGTGAGGGTCAGGATGAGTTCGTCTTTCAGATCTCTAAAGATGAATATCTTGATCTGTTGTTCGAAGATTTAGCACTTCCTAACCTGAAGCAGAATCAGCAGCGTCAGTTAACGGAGTATAAAACACACCGGGCAGGTTTTACCTCTAACGGTGTGCCTGCCAACATTAGCGTGGTGCGATCCCTGCAAAACTCACTGGCGCGCCGTACGGCGATGACAGCGGGTAAGCGTCGCGAACTGCATGCTCTCGAAGCGGATCTGGAAACCATCGCGAAAAGCGAACCAGCGCAGTTGCTGGAAGAGGAACGGTTACGCAAAGAGATTGCCGAACTGCGGGCAAAAATCGAACGCGTGCCATTTATCGACACCTTTGATTTACGCTACAAAAATTATGAAAAACGCCCCGACCCTTCCAGCCAGGCGGTGATGTTCTGCCTGATGGACGTCTCTGGTTCGATGGATCAGTCGACCAAAGATATGGCTAAACGTTTTTATATCCTGCTGTATCTGTTCTTAAGCCGGACCTATAAGAACGTGGAGGTGGTTTATATTCGCCACCATACCCAGGCGAAAGAAGTGGATGAACATGAGTTCTTCTACTCTCAGGAAACCGGGGGGACCATTGTCTCCAGTGCACTGAAGTTAATGGATGAAGTGGTGAAAGATCGCTACAACCCTGCCCAGTGGAACATCTATGCTGCACAGGCATCGGACGGTGATAACTGGGCAGATGATTCACCGCTGTGTCATGAGATTTTGGCGAAAAAGCTGCTGCCAGTGGTACGCTATTACAGCTATATCGAAATCACTCGCCGCGCCCACCAAACCTTATGGCGTGAATACGAACATCTGCAATCAACCTTTGATAACTTTGCGATGCAGCATATCCGCGACCAGGATGATATTTACCCGGTATTTCGCGAACTGTTTCATAAGCAAAGTACGACCAGTAACAATTAACCTAAACAAATCAGTCAGCGCGTAGATGTGCTGACTGATTTTATAAATAGTGCCCCATCCTGTTTTTATTTTCCCTTAACAGAGCAGCAGGCAATGTAGTTTAGCTGATGACGTTGCGAACGGAAGAAGCGAAACATTTTCAGGAACCGACGACGATTTTCGCTCGTGCGTAAGCCGTTAAACACAATTTTAACTGCCCCTGTAAGCCCTTCATCACGAATTAATCCGCGCGGTGACATCAGCGACATGTTGCCATTCTTCTGCAAAACCTGTTCGAACCCGCAGTTAAGAAACAAATCACGCCAGCCTTGTCTGGTCATTGGGCTAACGTTTGATTTCACCACATCGACAAGCAGGCCCTGATCGCCCGCGCCCAGTTTTTGGGTGGTGAACATAATATCGTGGGTGAGCAGGCGCCCACCGGGCTTCAACACGCGATAATATTCGGCAATTAACTTCGCCTTCGCTTTATCGGCATACATTGTCAGCATGGCTTCGTTAATCACAACATCGAAACTGTTATCCGCAAAAGGAAGAGTGTTGGCGTTTGCCGCCATCACATGAATGTGATTTTCCAGACCATTTTCCGCCACGTTATTCCTTGCGTTTGACAGTGCGGTTTTATCCATATCAATGGCGTATACCTTACAGCCATAGCGTTGAACTAACTCTATCGCCGTCGTGGCCATGTTGCACGCCACTTCAAGCACCTGGCTGCCGGGCGTCAGCTGTGACTGGCTAAACAACCATTCTGTTGCTTCAACGCCGCCCGGACGCAGACGGGTTTTGCCCAGGCTGGCTAAAAATGTATGACCCGCTTTTTCAGTCGCGCTCATTGGCCTGTCTCCTTTTTATAAGTTGCATTATAAATACAACATTAAGAGTTAAAGGTGAAGCGCGCGAATGATTTTTATTACAAAATGTCCTTGCCCGTAGCGTTAGAGCGGATGTATGCCGTGTGATAGACTGAATTATCAGACTTACAGGGCTGTAAATCATTATGAAATTGCATCATAAAGCGCTCAGGCTCTTTATCTCCGTCAGCGTAATTGTTTTGACGTCTTCTTTTTTGGTTTATGAGCTCATTGCCAGCGATAAAGCAACGAATGCGTACATGCGCTATATCAATGAGAAAGCCGACTCATCGTTTCTCTATGATAAGTACACAAATCAAAGCATCGCAGCCCATCTGATGCGCACATTTTCGTCCCCCCAGGAGCCAGCCTCTCTCGAACAGCAAAAAGCACTTTGCACCGCTTTCGACAGCGTTAACGGCGCTCATGGGCTCAACCTTACTAAGCACAACTATCTGCCATTGCACGGTACGTTGCAGACCACCTCAACAAAATGTGGTGAACAGCTTGATGACATTTTTCTGCTGCCTTCTTTTGACCGGGCGGTCAATGTTAATCGTCAGCAGAAAGATTACGGTCAGGGATTAGGGACGTTAGAGTATAAATTTCGATATTACGTCGATCTCAAAAATAACTATGTCTATTTCTATGATTTGATCGACTCGCGGAAATTTGCGATACACAACTGGTCGTTTTTGCAAAAAGGTACGCTGGGAATCGACCAAAATGATATTGATGGTATTTTCACCGGCCGCACGGTGATTTCCAGTATTTATGAAGATAACCTGACCGAGAAAAAAGTGATGAGCTTTTTAACACCGGTCTACTACACCGGTAAGTTAAAAGGTGTGGTGATGGTAGATATTAATAAAGAGAATTTACAGAATATTTTCTATACCAGCGACCGCCCTCTCGTCTGGCGCTATCTTAATGTAACGGTCTCGGATACCAGCTCCGGTAAAGAGATTCTCGTTCATAAAAGTGAAACCGATCTGTTCCGCTATGTTCACTATGAGAAGGACATACCCGGTGGTATACGCATCACACTCTCACTCGATGTTATGTATTTTATTGTCTCGTCCTGGAAGATATTCGCATTCTATTTACTGGCAACGATATTACTGCTGAATATGGTCAGAACGCATTTTCGGCTGTATCACAACGTCACGCGGGAAAATGTCAGTGATGCGATGACCGGGCTCTACAACCGTAAAATTTTAACGCAGGCGCTTGAGCAGCGTTTGCAACAGTTGGTGAACACGGGAACGCTCGTCACCTTTATCGCCATCGACTGCGATAAACTGAAAGTCATCAATGACACGTTAGGGCATAAAGAAGGCGATCGGATTATCACTCATCTGGCCAAAGCCATTCAAAGCTCTATTCGCAAAAGCGACTACGCCATCCGCCTCGGCGGCGATGAGTTTTGTATTATCCTCATCGACCACCCCAGTGATTTAACGCCCCGCCTGCTGGAGAGAATTCGCTATAACTTACAAATTATTGCGCATGATATATCCATCAGCTTCTCCGCCGGGGTTTATAATATGCAGCCGAACGACACTATTGATGATGCTTACAAAGCATCTGATGCACAGCTCTATCTGAACAAACAGAAAAAACACGCCGGTGCGTGATTATTTTTCTGCAGGATTTTCATTGTTGTACCAGGAGTAAGTCATGACGGAAGTGAACAAAGGTAACGCAACGCATCAGCGTTTAATTTCGCTGTTGTCAGAGCAAGGCGCAACGTACCGCGTGGTAAGCCATGAAGCCGTCGGCAAATGTGAGGCAGTTTCTGAAATTCGTGGTACCGCACTGGGCCAGGGAGCAAAAGCGCTGGTCTGCAAAGTAAAAGGCAACGGCGTCAATCAGCATGTTCTGGCGATCCTCTCTGCCGATCAGCAGGCCGACCTGAGCCGGTTAGCCAGCCATATTGGCGGGTTGAGAGCGTCTCTTGCCAGCCCGGCGGAGGTAGATGAACTGACTGGCTGCGTATTTGGCGCTATCCCACCGTTCAGTTTTCATCCTAATCTCAAGCTGGTCGCTGACCCGCTATTGTTTGAGCGTTTTCATGAAATTGCGTTTAATGCCGGGTTGCTGGAAAAATCCGTGATCATGGATACCGCAGATTACCTGCGTATCGCGCAACCTGAATTAATCCCTTTCCGCCGCGAACAATAATGGTCTGCGTTAGCAGTAAAAAACGTCGCATCGTGCGTTAGCCCAAAAAAAATCATAATCATTAAAAAAAGCCTGTTCCGTCACGCATTTACGCGTACAGTAAGCAGGCTTATTTTTTCTTTTGGCAAGGAAACTACGATGTTTGATGTCACTCTGCTGATCCTCCTCGGACTGGCAGCTCTGGGCTTTGTCAGCCACAACACCACTGTCGCTGTTTCAATTCTGGTGCTGATCATTGTCCGTGTTACCCCTCTGAATACTTTCTTCCCCTGGATTGAAAAACAGGGCCTGACCGTCGGGATTATCATTCTGACCATTGGCGTCATGGCACCGATCGCCAGCGGAACGCTACCGCCCTCCACGCTCATCCACTCCTTTGTAAACTGGAAATCACTGGTCGCTATTGCCGTCGGGGTATTTGTCTCATGGCTCGGCGGACGCGGCGTTACGCTCATGGGCAGTCAGCCCCAGCTTGTTGCCGGATTACTGGTGGGCACGGTACTGGGCGTGGCGCTGTTTCGCGGTGTGCCGGTGGGGCCGCTTATTGCGGCAGGCCTGGTCTCGTTGATTGTTGGGAAGCAGTAGCCAGCCCGTTCAGATAACGGCCTGGCGTCTGCCCCAGGCCTTTTTTGAACATAGTGATAAATGCCGTGGTCGAATCGTACCCGAGCATTTGCGCGACCTGTTGTACATTGCGGCCATCGATCAACGCCTGCAGCGCCAGAATCAGCTGGAGCTGGTGACGCCAGCGGCGAAAACTCAACCCCGTTTCTTTGACGACCAGACGAGCAAGGTTACGTTCACTCATCGCAAATACGCTGGCCCATTGTCCCAACGTCTGCCATTGTGCAGGCTCTTTCGCCATCGTTGCGACCATTCTGCGAATTTTCGGGTGATCGGAAACCGGTAACTGCATCTGCTCCTGGGGTTGCTGCGGGAGTTCATCAAACAACACTTGCGTCAGCCGCTGAGTTGCCGGCTCCAGTCGCTGAGCATCCGATTTGGACGCCAGCGCCAGAATGAGTTCCCGACATAACGGGGCGATTTTCAGCGTGCAGCAACGTTCAGGCATCACGACAGCCTGCGGCTCAATAAATAGAAAACACAATTGCGCGCCCACGGTAACGTGGTTGCTGTGTGGAATTTCGCCAGGGATCCACACCGCATATTGCGGAGGCACCATCCACATAGCGTTTTCAACTTCACAGGTGATCGCGCCATGCAGCGCCAGGATCAACTGCCCCTTACGGTGCTGATGCAGCGGACTGAAAAGTTCATCTTCCCGAGCCTGAATACAAAATGCGACCGCCGCATCGTGGTGCAAATCGGGCTCATATCCATCCAGTCTCAGCCCCAACATAAGAATGTCCTATTTCAGCGATAATCTGTCATTTTAGCTTGATTCATCCATAGTGTAAAAACGCTAAAGTATCGCCTCGCCTGACGATATGAGAAAAAAATGATTACTACACCTTCCTCCCGTGGCAAAAACGCAGCGTTGCTGATCGCGGGGATCCTGATGATTGCCACCACACTGCGCGTCACCTTTACCGGCGCAGCCCCGTTGCTGGATGCCATTCGCGCCGACTACGGCTTGAGTACCGCCCAGACTGGGCTTCTGACTACCCTGCCGCTGCTGGCCTTCGCGCTGGTATCCCCCCTGGCTGCCGCTGTTGCGCGCCGCTGGGGCATCGAACGTAGCCTGTTTGCCGCGATGCTGTTGATTTGCGTAGGTATTGCGATTCGTTCGCTGCCTTCGTCAGGGTTCCTGTTTAGCGGTACCGCCATCATTGGTTGCGGAATCGCGTTGGGAAATGTGCTGTTACCCGGATTGATTAAGCGTGATTTTTCCCGGCATGTGGCGAAACTCACTGGCGCATACTCGCTGACCATGGGCGCGGCGGCGGCACTGGGCTCGGCTATTGTGGTTCCATTGGCACTAAATGGATTTGGCTGGAGCGGTGCGTTGATGGTGCTGATAGCCTTCCCGCTGCTGGCGCTGATTATCTGGTTGCCCCAATGCCGCCAGACCGCTCATGCCAGCCTGAGTAACTCCCGCGCCTTGCATTCCCGCGCGATCTGGCGCTCTGGCCTCGCCTGGCAAGTAACGCTGTTTCTGGGGATCAACTCCCTTGTCTATTACGTCATCATCGGCTGGCTACCCGCCATTTTAATTAGTCATGGCTACAGTGAATCTCAGGCCGGTTCGTTGCATGGTTTACTGCAGCTGGCGACTGCCGCGCCGGGAATATTGATCCCTCTCGTCCTGAACAGATTTAAGGATCAGCGCGCTATCGCCGCTCTGGTTTCGTTAATGTGCGCTGTCGGCGCGGCGGGATTCGCCATAATGCCCGACCAGGCATTGCTATGGACCATCCTGTTTGGCTTTGGTTCAGGCGCGACGATGATCCTTGGCTTAACCTTTATTGGCCTGCGCGCAAGCTCAGCGCATCAGGCTGCCGCTCTCTCCGGCATGGCACAGTCTGTCGGATATTTACTGGCCGCCTGCGGGCCACCGCCGATGGGGAAAATTCACGACCTCAACGGTAGTTGGCTGATTCCATTAACGAGTGTCGCCGTGTTAGCGATGCTGATGGCGGTGTTTGGTTTGTGCGCGGGGCGCAATCGGGAGATCGCGAGCGCATAATGCAGAGGGCAGGTTCGCGGACAACCTGCCCAATATTTATCCGCGCGCGGCGCGCAGCATCGCCTGAACCAGAGGTACGGGTTTTCCCGCCAGCGCTCCGCGTTCATGCTGAAAGAGCGTGCCGACATAAAATGGATGTGTCACCAGCTCAATGGCACGAATATCACCAGCCTCATCCCAACCGGTCACACGGAGATCGCCGCGCTCCAGCTCAGCGGCAAAATCTTCCGATACGCCGTAGTTGCAGTGATATCCCTCCGAGATAACATCCCGCCCGTAGGCTTTGGCAATCAGCGTATTGGCCCGAAGCTCAATATCATCCGTTTTTTCTACCAGCGAGCAGGTCAACGGTGCTATCACCATCCGACCCGTGGTGTCCGTCTCCGCGTGGGCAGCGTCGATCCAGCCCAGCACGTTGCGGGCATACTCCAGAATGGCATGTTGAAAGCCGCCACAGGTACCCAGGAATGGGATGCTGTTTTCACGCGCATAGCGTATCGCGATCAGCGCCCCTTCCAGGTGGCGATAAGGACTGCCTGGAACGACCCAAATGGCATCATAACCTACCAGGTCCTCACTGCTGCTGATATCAGATGTGGTTAGCCAGTCATAATCAGCCACTAATTCCAGGACGGCAGCGGCATCATCAATGGCAAGAGGAATAGCCTGATGCGCCACAATATCGGGGTTGTAATCGCCCACCAGCGCAATGCGAAGCGTATCTTTAATCGGGGAAATTTCCATTAAACTTTCCTTATGTCCAGACAATGAGGGACACTATAAGGAGCCTCAGCCTACCGATTTTTTGTTGGTATCACAATCCCTTAAATTGGGAGTCAAGGCTGGCGGAATGCTATAATGGTCACGTTTTACGATCTTATTTAACCGTAATAGCGATAGCTTAATGGAGCGGATGAAGAGATGAATATTCAGTGCAAACGTGTGTATGACCCGGCAGAAAAAAGCGATGGTTACCGCGTGTTGGTCGACCGGTTGTGGCCTCGCGGGGTGAAAAAGAGCGATCTTATTTTCAACGAATGGAATAAAGCACTTACCCCGTCATCTGATTTACGTAAGGCATTCCACGCAGAGTTGATTGATTTCTCGCATTTTTCTGAGCAATATCGCGCTGAACTGGCTCAACAGCAGCAAGAAGGAAAGCGCCTCGCGGAGATTGCCCGACAGCAAACCTTAACGCTACTGTATGCGGCGAAAAATACCCAGCAAAACCACGCGCTGGTGCTCGCTGAGTGGCTACGTCAATGCTGACCGCGTATCACTTGCCCGTTGTCGGATGATCTCTACGCCAGAGCGCCCATTCATCAATCACTTCCCCACCGGGTAGTTTGCAGTCTGACCTTACGCCTTGCGGAGTTTGCACCGCAACCAGCGTACCGCCCTTTTGTTCGCAATACACCGATGCCGGATTCGCCATGCCGATTTTTGGTGGTTTAGGGGCATCAGGCTGCGTGGTACACCCCGCCATCACCAGCAAGCCGGGCAAAATAATAGACGCAAGTTTCATCTCTACTCCTGTTTAAAAGCATTGTTCCGGCAGGTTACCCCGACTTCCCTTCTATCTCCATGTTTTACGTTCTAATTTCAATTTTATGATTACATTTCAGCCAGAAACACGTGTTTCATCTTGCTCCCTGATGTTCTATCATGCGCCCACGCCAGCCTTGTCATCACTCAGGAGTATTTACACCTCATGTCGGACATGATCCTTGCCAGAGTCTCACAATCCCTAGCCACGGAGCAGTCAGTTGAGAGTCTGGTACGCCAACTTCTGGAAATGCTGGAGGTAGTGACTGAGATGGAATCTACATACTTGACCAAGGTCGATCTGGATGCCCGTCTGCAGCATATTCTGTATGCGCGTAATAGCTGCCAAATGCAGATCCCCGAAGGGCTGTCCGTGCCGTGGGATGAAACGCTGTGCAAACGCGCTATTGAGGAAAACTGTCTGTTCAGCGACAACGTGCCCGCACGATGGCCGGAATGTACCGCCGCTCGCGCACTGGACATCACCACTTTTCTGAGTACTCCCGTTCATCTTCCGGACGGAACGTTTTACGGAACGCTCTGCGCCACCAGTCGCCGCCAGCATGCGTTAAGCGAACGTGGTGAACAGGTGTTGCATCTGTTTGCCGGTCTAATCGCCCAGTCGATTCAAAAAGAGTCGCTGGTTGCTCAGTTACGTGAAGCGAACGCTGCGCTGATTGCTCACTCCTACACCGATGCCCTGACCGGATTACCGAATCGGCGCGCAATTTTTGAAAATGTAGAGACCCTTTTTTCGCTCGCCCGCCACCTCAGGCAGAAGATAGTTGTCGCCTATATCGATTTGGATGATTTCAAATTGATCAATGACCGCTTTGGTCACGAGGTTGGCGACCAGTTCCTGATCCAGATTGGCCACCGCCTGCTGCGTAAATGTAGTGATAATGACATTCTCGGTCGACTGGGCGGTGACGAATTTTTAGTCGCTCGACTGTCGCCGGAAGATGACAGAGAGCAACGTGTTCGTCTGCAGCAGGTGAAACATCAGTTGCAGCAGCAAATTTGCGGCGACTATCACCTGGGCGATATTCATCTGTTTTATCCTGGTGCCAGTCTGGGCGTGGTGGAAATTGATCCGCTGGAGACTGATGTAAACTGTGCGCTTCATCTCGCAGACAGCGCAATGTACAAGGATAAAAAGCGTCAGGATAAAACCGCTTTTGTCGTACATTAACCCCTGCTATGCTGACTCGTCTTTAAATAACTCTGGTAGATAATCGTATGCGACTCGGTATTATTTTCCCTGTCATTATTTTCATTTCCGCTGTCGTTTTCTTATCCTGGTTTTTTATTGGCGGTTACGCTGCGCCTGGAGCATAACGATGAAAAAAACAACACTTATTATGATTGGCGTGGCTATCATCGTGGTTCTGGGCACGGAACTGGGGTGGTGGTAACCAAAGAAAAAGGCCACTTATCAGTGGCCTCTATTGTCTGCATGTTTACTTAACTTTTGACTTTTCTATAGATAAACAACACCACAATCGCACCGATAACCGCTACGACAAAACTGCCAAAGTTGAAACCATCAACTTTACCAAAACCAAAGAAGGTACTGATCCAGCCACCCACTACCGCACCGACAACCCCTAAGATGATGGTCATAAAGAATCCGCCGCCATCTTTACCCGGCATAATCCATTTTGCCAAAATCCCAGCGATAAGACCGAAAATCACCCATGAAATAATGCCCATAATATCCCTCACTTATGTTTTTAAGTTAACGATTCGCTCGTTGTATAAAAGCATAGCATAGCGCTGAAAAATTAAAATTTGTGATCGATATCACCTGATATTTTCATCTTTTTCTGATCTTTCATAAGGTTAAACCATTCGATGGCGACATTTTCCCTGACGTAGCTCGTCATTAATGTCGAATCGTCAGTCATTCTGCTTTACTCATTCGCCCTCAGTCCCTGCAATTACTAGGTTTTCACTTCTGGCACGATTTATGCTTAAACAGCCGGTCACTATGACAAATCGTAGCCCGCGATGCGTATCGCGCGGCTCCGTTTACAATTCGCGCTATTTCAGCATTTAACAGGTCTGTTATTGATGAAAAAAATCACCAGTGTATGCCCATACTGTGGGGCCGGGTGCAAGCTCAAGCTTGTTGTTGAGAATAACAAAATCATCCGCGCCGAGGCCGCAGAGGGTGTAACGAACCAAAATCAGTTATGCCTGAAAGGCTACTATGGTTGGGATTTTCTTAACGACACTCGCCTTCTGACTCCCCGTCTGACTCGCCCGATGATCCGTTATGAAAAAGGTGGAAAATTCACTCCCGTTAGCTGGGATGAAGCCATTCGTTACACCGCAAAACGCTTATCTGAAATCAAAAATACCTATGGCCCCCGCGCCATTATGACCACCGGGTCCTCACGTGGAACAGGGAATGAAACCAACTACGTGATGCAAAAATTCGCACGTGGCGTTCTCCATACCAATAATGTCGATTGCTGCGCCCGTGTCTGTCACGGCCCTTCCGTTGCCGGGTTACAGGAAACATTAGGCAATGGCGCCATGAGCAATTCCATCAGCGACATTGAAAACTCAAAATGCCTGCTGATCTTTGGTTACAACTGTGCCGACTCGCACCCGATCGTGGCTCGCCGGGTCATTAAAGCTCGCCAGAACGGCGCAAAAATCATTGTCTGCGACCCACGTCGTATTGAAACTGCTCGTATCGCTGACCAACATTTGCAGTTGAAAAACGGTTGTAATATGGCACTGGTTAACGCCTTTGGCCATGTACTCATCGAAGAGCAACTCTACGATCGCGAGTATGTACAAAAGCATGCGGAAGGGCTGGAAACATACTGGGAAACCGTGAAGGACTATGCGCCTGAATCTGTTGAACATTTGACCGGCGTTCCCGCACAGCAGGTTCGTCAGGCGATGCGTACATTTGCCGCAGCGCCATCGGCAACCGTCATGTGGGGAATGGGCGTCACCCAGTTTGGTCAGGCCGTTGACGTGGTTCGTGGTTTGTCGAGCCTGGCGTTGTTGACCGGCAATCTGGGACGCCCTAACGTCGGCGTTGGGCCGGTGCGTGGGCAAAATAACGTGCAGGGCGCGTGCGATATGGGGGTGCTGCCTAACCAGTTCCCTGGGTATCAGGACGTGACCGATTTCACCGTCAGGGAGAAATTCGCCAACGCCTGGGGCATTGACGTTAATCAGATGGATGACAAGATTGGGACGCGCATCACCGAAGTTCCGCATCTGGCTATCGAAGGCAAAATTAAAGCCTACTACATCATGGGGGAAGATCCGTTGCAAACCGAGGCCGATTTAGGTCTGGTCCGCGAAGGGTTTAACGCGCTCGATTTTATTGTCGTGCAGGATATCTTCATGACCAAGACAGCGGAAATGGCCGACGTCCTCCTGCCGGCCACCTCCTGGGGCGAACACGGCGGCGTCTTTACCTGCGCCGATCGTGGATTCCAGCGTTTTGAAAAAGCGATTGAACCCTCAGGTGATGTCAAGCGTGACTGGGAGATCATCAGCCTGCTGGCCAGTGAAATGGGCTATCCCATGCGGTATCAAAGTAACCAGCAAATCTGGGATGAGATGCGCGAGCTGTGCCCGCTGTTCTACGGCGTAACCTATGAGAAAATGGGTGAAATGGGGCATGTTCAGTGGCCATGTCCGGAGCTCGATCACCCCGGCACACCTTACCTTTACGCGAACAGCCAGTTTGATACCGCCAATGGCAAAGGCAAACTGTTTGCCGCACAATGGCGAGCACCCGCAGAGGTTCCTGATGAAAAGTATCCGCTGGTCCTGTGTACAGTGCGTGAAGTTGGGCACTACTCCTGTCGTTCAATGACCGGCAACTGTGCAGCGCTGCAAGCCCTGGCAGATGAGCCTGGGTATGTGCAAATCAATACTCATGATGCAGAAAAACTGGGTATTCGTCATCGTGACCTGGTATGGGTCAGCTCGCGTCGTGGTAAGGTCATCAGCCGCGCGGATGTATCCGAGCGTATCAATGCCGGAACAGTGTATATGACCTATCAATGGTGGATTGGTGCGTGTAACGAGTTAACCCAGGATAACCTCGATCCTATTTCGAAAACGCCGGAAACCAAATATTGCGCCGTAAGTATTGAGCACATTAGCGATCAGGGATGGGCTGAAAAGTATGCCGCACAGACGTATAGCGACATGAAATTACGCTTGTGCGAGGCCATTGCGTAAGTCACCTCGCTAACCGCCTGAGTCTGGTCATCCAGACTCAGGTATTTTCCCGTTACTTCGCCAGCTGTGGTTCACTAAAGCGAATGGCAGCAGATTGTTCCTGCTTATCCCGCTGCATAAAACCGAGGTTCATCAGGAACAATCCTGCCATAAACGGGAGTTCATACAGCTCCTCAATGAGATCGCCGTACTGCGCGTTGTGCAAAAAGATAGGGGCCAGCAGACGATGATGCTCTACCGTATCGGAGATCAAAAATGCACAGGTGGTGATCGCTAACAGCCATAGCGGCAGCGGTTCATTGCGTAAGCGACGGGCAATATCCTGGCGTAAGCGTTTTGATATCAGGACAGGCAGAATAATCATTGCAATCAATACCACTGAGATAACTCTGAACAGAAGTTTAGGGTGCTCTGGGAAATAATCACGGCCCCAACTGGTACTGCGACCCAGCAACACCAACCACCACACAGCCGCCCAAAGCCAAAATTGTTTCTCGCCTTCAGGACGTGATAAAGGCCGGATGTAGCTGAGAGTAAAAAGCGCTCCAAACAGCAGCCATAACGCCTGACCATTCTCAATCCATCTGACGACAGTACCGTTGAGCAAAGGTAGATTCCAGTTCGCAGTGAACGGGATCGCTACGATGATCAGTCCAAGAATGAAAGTGGGTAATGTTAGTCGGGTATTCAGTTTCATAAGCGAGGTTCTGTATTGTGACTGTTTCACGATCATAACCCCTGTGAATGATCCAACATTAGCAATCAATGCGGATTTCTTAAGGTATTCTTAAGAAATCTTTTTCCGGATATTTCCAGGTTTAACACGGATAAAAAAACCGCGCGGCGTCGTCAAAACGCAGTGCGGTTATTAGATTAAAATTCAGCGCATTCAATCAGTAGGAGTAATTAACGCCTACCATCCGCACACTTCATGCTCATTCTCGGTATCGTATGAACGTACGGTATTGACCAGATCTTTAACAACTTCTGCTGCCACATCCGGCACCAGTAACGTCATCGGCGCTTCAGTTTCATAATCGACTGACACGCCATTGCTGTTATTGGTCACTGTTACGGTATAGGTTGCTTTGCCCATGATTTACTCCTTGCCGGTACGCACGACTTTTCGTTGATTCGCGCTCTCCATCAGAACTTCCGGGGCAACGAAAAAATCGATATTAAAGTAAGTGTCGTCGGTCATCACTTCGATGTTATGCCATTTTTC
Organism: Citrobacter sp. Cf118; assembly: GCF_030334095.1. Taxonomy (NCBI): domain Bacteria; kingdom Pseudomonadati; phylum Pseudomonadota; class Gammaproteobacteria; order Enterobacterales; family Enterobacteriaceae; genus Citrobacter; species Citrobacter sp. Cf118. Next base: position 577,973 of record NZ_JAOWES010000087.1, read on the forward strand.
CGGTGGAAAAACGCCAAACTGACCGGCTTCAATAACCATCACCTCTACGGGCTCCGGGCTATGTTCATCTGCGTATCCGAGATATTTGACCGCCCCCTGCATAACCGAAAGTCGAGGATAAACCCCGGCACGGGTTCCTTTATCAAGGTGGCGTTCGAAAATTCCGGCAGGTGCCGTTTCTTTGTTCCAGAATGGAGTAGAGCGTGTATGGATATGGTTCTGTGGAATTTGAAGCATTTTTCTTCCCTTTTCCAGTCGACAACCAGCGAGTTCTTACTGAACCGCTGCTGTACACAGGGTACGCCTCATAATATTCATTTGAAATACCATTTATTGGTTATAACAATACAATTATAAATGAATTGCAGGGTGTAATATTGAAGGCCCGCCGTAACCAACGGGCCAATGGCGTCACGACTGAAGCGTGGCCAGACGAGCGGCAAAACCAACAAAAATCAGACCAATAAGGGAATTACCCACTTTGGCCAGCTTTTTCTTCGTACGGATATACTGCGTCACGAACGCGCCGGAGAAAATAAGAAAGCTCAGGTAGAAAAAGCTCACTATCTCAAGCGTAATAGCCAAAATAAAGAATGACAGCCCTGAGTGCGGCGCATTGACATCAATAAACTGCACGAAGAACGAAACATAAAACAAAATAGCTTTAGGATTCGTCAGGCTCAGAATTAACGCACGTTTAAAAATAGCGCCAAACGGGACTTCTTCAGGCGCGGCATCGCTTGCTTTCGATTTCAGTGTTGCATACAGGATCTTCGCACCGAGGTACAGCAGATAAAACGCGCCAAGATAGCGAACGATGTTGAACAAAACGGGCGTTGTTTTGATCAATGCGGCAACTCCGGCATAGGCCAAAAACATTAACACGGCATCGCCGATAAACACACCGCTTGCGGCGAGATAACCGCCCTTCACTCCCCGACCAACGCTGTTCTTCAACACAAATATCGTATTTGGCCCCGGTACCAGCACGATAAAAATAGCTCCCACCAGATACGTCCAGTAATTCAGAACTCCATACTCTGCAAACACGTTAATCTCTTCCTGAAAAAACACATGCACTTGCTGCGAGACAATATGCTAACGAATGCATCGGGTGATGGAAAGAGAAGGTTATGAATTAAAAAACCCGCCACTGGTGACGGGTGTGTACAGATAAGGTTAGCCCGGATTAATGGTGCAGCATCTCATCCACAACCTCTTCTCCCTTCAACTGGTAAGGGTAGTAGGTAGGCCAGTTTTCCATCTCTTCAAGCAAAGCTGCCTGCGAGGTATTTCCCATAAAGATATGGAAGTGGCTCGATTTACGCGGCGCGATAATATGATCGCTGAATTGCACGTATTTAGGTGCTTTGCTGTTAGCGTCTTTACACTCAAACAGATAACGTACACCTTTCTTGCCTGACTTATAGTGCAGAATTTTATAACCGGCGTAGTCGTATTTACATGATGCAACCTGATTACCGGTGTGAAATTCCATTACGTCATTTTCGATGCCGATGGTGTCTACGTTGGTTGCATAACCTTTACGGTAGTAATCTTTAATTTGTTCTGCCGTTTTGCTTTTGTCTTTCTCCGCTTTCTTTTTGAAGACCGGATCAAGCTCGCCGCTGACCAGATACGGATAGACAGATTGCCACATGCCATCCCAGTCGGTCAGCGCCCTATTTTGCACCTGGTTATCATCAAAAACCCCTTCCGACGCCTTTTGTTCTGCTTCGCTCATCGGCGCACCATGGGAATGATGACCGTGCGCCATAACTGAACCACTGACTAAAAGCATCCCCAGAGCAATTGTCAGTTTATTAATACAAATAGCCAAAATTTCACCCTCAAATCATTTGCGAGTGAAGTGTTATAATATAACGTATCAATTTAATCAATAGACCAGCTACAAGCCTCTATCTCATTTCACGTTACAATGAGTTTGCTGGAACAAAGCTGATCAAGCAGGGCCTGCTGATGGCTGATAATCAGTATAGCCAACGGTCGACGCTGGCATTCTTCAAGCAGCAGCGCCCAGATATCCCGTTGAATGGAAGGATCGAGCTGGGCGGTAATTTCATCAGCAATAAGAAAACGTGTCCGCGGGTCCAGCGCACGAAGTAAAGCAATTCGCGCCAGTTCACCGCCAGAAAGTTGTCCGGGGCAGCGAGTTAACCACTCTGGGTTGATGTGAAGACGGGTAAGCATTTCAGCATCCGGTCGCCAGGCATCATGAACCGCATCACCGGTGCTGCGTCGGGGGTTAAAAGTTAATTCCGGATGCTGTGGCACCAGTTGCACCGGGCAATACTGGTGCATCGGTAACGGTTGTTCATCAACCAGAATGTCACCCGAAGTTGGTTTCTGCCAGCCCGCCAGCACGCGTCCCAGCGTCGTTTTGCCCGTCCCACTTGGCGCACAAATCCCAATACGTTCTCCAGGGTGTAGAGAGAAGGTCAGATTTTGCCACAGAACCTTTTCTCCCTGACGGATTGTTACATCACGACAGCACAACATCGCGCTCTCCAAAAAGTTGATTTCTTTCAGGCAGCGCCCGCCATTGTCGTTGCAGATGTTCGCTAATCTCTCCGCGTAACAGCTGTTCCCGGCTGACGTTATCCGACACCCTTCCCTGATGCAGCGCGACAATACGATCCGCATGGCGGGCCGCCAGCGTGAGGTCATGCGTTACCCATAAAACGCCAGCCCCTTGCTCACATTGCTCACGCAACTGTTCAAGGAGTTGATTAGCCAGAGGTGCATCAAGCCAGGCGGTAATTTCATCCGCCAGAATATAGCGAGCCTGACTCAGAGACGCATGACAGGCCAGGACACGTTTCGCCATACCGCCTGAAAGCTGGCGCGGAAAAGCATCTAATACGCGACTTTCCAGTCGGCTACGCTGGAGCAATCGTTCAATATTTCCGGCATTCCATTGTTGGCCAGAAAGCTGGCATGCCCTGCGCAGATGCTTTTCAATCGAGAGCAGCGGGTTAAGCGCCTGAACGCCTTGCGGGACATAGCTGAAGGTATTGCCACGACATTGGCGAATATCATCGCTGTTCAGCGTTTTGCCCTCCAGCGTGATAGTGCCCTGGAAGCGCAAATTCTCCGGTAAGAGATCGAGCAGGCATTGCAGCAGCAGGCTCTTACCCTCCCCGCTTCCTCCCACTAACGCCACCATTTGACCCGGTGCCACGTCGAAAGAGATATCCTGCAACAGCGAAGACCAGTTTCTCGCGCCGTACCAGCGATAACGCGCCACCTCCAGCGAGACCTGTCTTAAACTCAACATGCGTCACCTCGTAACCATAAACGATGTACCGCCCTTGCGAGCTGATCGAATAACATCACCAGACTGAACAACATCAGTCCCGGAAACAGCACCAACCACCAATCGCCATGACTGATAAATCTCAGCGCATCCGCCAGCAGCAGTCCCAGTGACGGTTCATGCGGTGCCAGCCCAAAACCGAGGAAGCTTAACGCCGCACTGTGCAACACCGCGTGGGGAAACATCAGTAGTGTTCCCGTTAGCCATTGAGGTAATAAGGCGGGTAGATAGTGATGTCGCCAGCAGTAAAAATGTCCGTGTCCCAGACGCCAGGTCAGCGTCAAGTAGTCACTGTGGGCCACGCGCTGCGCTTCAGCACGCAGGATCAGCGCCAGACGCGGCCAGTGGGTCAGCGCAACCGCCATAATCACGCCGTTTTTCCCACCGCCCAGCGTAAAACAGATCAAAATGAGCAACAGCAGATGCGGCATCGACAGCATGGCATCAGTAATCAGACGCATAAGCACATCCAGACGCGGATGTATGCGCGAAACCGCCGCCATCACTAACGCAATGAAACCGCTGCACAACGCCGCACCAATACCAATTTGCAGACTGGTTAGTGCACCCTGAAAACAACGGATCCACAGGTCGCGACCAAGGTTGTCGGTGCCAAACCAGTACAGCGCATCAGGTGGTAAATGCCGGGCAAGCAGATTAACGCTCAACGGGTTATCCAGCATTGCGGCACCATACACTGCAATGAATAACAGGCAGCTAAATGAGAGCAAAAGACGAATCAGCGTCGGCGTCGGGTTATAGAGCATCAGGTCGTTCCAGAGCACGGTTCAACATACGGACAAGCCAGGTAGACAGCGAGTTACCAATAAACACCAATACGGTACTGAACAATACAATTCCCATCAGTAACGGCAGATCTCCACGTAATCCAGCATCAATAGTGGCCTGCCCCAGTCCCGGGTAAGCAAAGACTTTTTCGGCCAATAATGCGCCTCCCAACAGCTCCCCCAGCGAGGCAAACTGCAAACACAGCGCAGGCGTAATTGCATGACGCAGAACCTGATGGCGTAACAGTGACCAGCCTTTATCTCCCTGAGAACGCGCAAAACGGACAAAATCGCTTTTCATCACGCTGGCGATGCTTTCCCGTGTATGAAGCGTAATTTGTCCCAATCCCAGCAAACTGAGCGCGCAAACGGGAAGCACCAAATGGCGCAGACGCTCAGTCAGCGTCGCCATATCGCCGCTGTTGCCCGGCTCCCACGCGCAGCAGACCGGAAATACCGGCCAGCGCACGGCAAATAACGCCAGCAACAGCATGCCAATCCAGAAGGTCGGCAGCGAAGAAAGCAGATAACTGAGGCGACAGATTGCTTTATCCGGCCAGCGATTCAGATAGCGACCCGCGACAAACCCCATTGCCGTTCCCAATATGCCAGAGAGCAGCCACGCGCCACCAAGCAGCGCAAACGAGGTAGAAAAGCGTTCCTTGATCACGCTGGCAACCGGTGCGTTAAACAACATTGAATAGCCGAGATCGCCCTGTAATACACGGCCAAACCAGTGACCAAAACGCTCCCATAGCGGTTGGTCCAATCCCCAGCGAGCCGCGATACGCGCATATTGCTCCGGCGGCACATGCAGGAGATCGTTGCCGATATAAGCCCGAATCGGATCGACCGGAGAAAAGCTGAGCAGCATAAAAGTGCCAGCCGCAACCAGCACCAATAACACCATCAGCCGTAGAAAATGGCCCACAACAGACTTCATCAACGGCAGGTCCAGGTCCATTCGTCCAGATTATTGAGCAGTGACCAGCTACCGTGAATCTCCGGTGCGCCTTTACCTAAGTCAATACACGGATTTGCCAGGTAGGTATGCTGAATATTCAGCAGCCATGCCCAGGCCGCATCGCCCTGCACGCCAGCCCCTTGCTTGCCATCCCACTCAACTTGTTGCCAGAACGGCAACGCTTTTTGCCAGTCCGGAGCGTCAATAGCCTGTTTAAGATGCTGCTCAACGACAGGATTGCTGTAATAGCCTGGATTGTAGTATTCCACGCCCGCAGCCTGATTACTGTAGTGATGGAAAAGCTCCATCGGATCCAGACTTCCCCAGCCAAACAGCGTCGGGTTGGCATGCATATGCCGCTCAACAGTTTCCCAGCTCCCGGATTGCAGAGAAATCTGAATACCCACTGGCTCCAGCATCGCACGTACGGCTTCGGCTAAATCCCGGCGTGTACTGTCACCGCTGGCGTACCACAACGTTAAGCGAGCCTCTTTACCGTCCTTCACACGTACGCCGTCTTTACCCACCTTCCAGCCGGCTTCTTCCAGAATCGTTCGCGCTTTTTCGCTATCGCCATCTTTGAACGCAACTGATTGTCCCTGCCATGGCAGACCCTGAACCGCGCTATACGCCGGAATCGCATGACCTTCCATGACCTGATCGGCAAGCTGCTTACGGTCGATGGCGTAGTTGATGGCGCGCCTGATGGCAACATCGGCAGTGATATCGTTCCCAATCGGATAGCCATTGGCGTCTTTTTTACCTGCAGGAACCATCGGGAACACAATGCCCCGGTTTTCCACGCTGTCGCGTACCCAAAGTTTCAAATTTTTCTGCTGAGGAGTGACCGCCATCGACGGCGCGATACGTACGAGTCCCAATTGGCCGCTACGCGCTGCGGCATAAGCGTTATCTTCATCAAGGAAGACAAACACCAGCTTACTGAAATCATTTTTCTTACCGGCATACCAGGGGTTAGCCTCAACGATCAACTGCTGCCCCGGCTGAAAACTCACCAGTCGATACGGACCCGCGCCAATCGGATTTTTAGCGAATGTTTTTTCGTCATACCGTTTTTGCGGAACAATTCCTAATGAACCCAGCACGTTCACAAAGGTACTTTGCGGGCTACGCAACGTAATTTCTACCGTGCGGTTATCTTTCAGACTGGCATGGGTGAAGTTTCCCATGTCGATTTTGCCGCCGCTTTTTGCTGCTTTGTTATAGGTGAACACCACATCTTCAGCGGTTAGCGGCGAACCATCAGAGAATTTAAGGTCAGGTTTTAACGTCAACGTCCAGGTTTTGCCGTCTGCGCTGGTCTCTACTTTTTCCGTCAGCAGGTTTCCCCAGCTCATATCTGCATTTTGTTTTAATAATGGTGCATGCAAAAGCAGATAGCTGCCATGACTCCAGCCCAGCATCGGGTCAAAACCTTCCGTTGGCTCCGGTCCAATTGCCAGTTTTAACGTCTGCCCTTCGCTCGCATTTTGCGCGGCGAGAAGTGGTGAGGTTAATGCGAGAGTCAATGCGCACGTAAGCAGTGCCAGCTTGCCTTTGATCATTATGTTATCCAGTTTTACGTTATTTTTATGCTGCATAACGATTTACAGTCGTTAAGCAGTCTCCTGGGGAAGGGATTATGGCGGACAGAAATGACGAAAAAAATGATGCGGCGCAGAAAAGTATGACGATTTTCTAAAATTATCATACTTTTTTCTGATACTCCGTTATGAGTACGATGTGAATCTCAGAATATAGATTAATCCCTCGCCATTTATTCAAAGAATATTAATCCCTATCTAATAATTACCCATGCGGACTATTTACCCTCCCCGCTATTCCCTTATCTAAAATTCATGACAATTTATGTATATTTATTCAAAAAAAACACCAGAAGTGACAAGTTATGTAAATTTGTAATGATAATTATTTGTATTATCATTACGATCACTTATCTTACTGCCTTTGATTTTTAACAAAGGAAGTTTGACTATGCGTTTAAAACCTGTTGCCTCTGTCGTTCTGTCCTGTTTAGGATTTTCCAGCCCCCTGGTATTTGCTGAAGATGTCATGGTGGTAACCGCTTCCGGTTACGAAAAGAAAATCACCAATGCCGCCGCCAGCGTCTCTGTTATTTCGCAGCAAGAGTTACAAACCAATAAATATAATGACTTAGGTGAAGCCCTGCGTTCTGTTGAAGGGGTAGATGTTGAAAGCAGCACCGGTAAAACTGGCGGTCTGGAGATCAGCATCCGTGGCATGCCCGCCAGCTATACCTTGCTCCTGATTGACGGTATTCGTCAAAACGGCAGCAGCGACGTGACGCCAAACGGGTTCTCTGCCATGAATACCAGCTTTATGCCCCCGCTGGCGGCAATCGATCATATTGAGGTTATCCGCGGCCCGATGTCGACGCTTTATGGCTCCGACGCAATCGGTGGCGTGGTGAATATCATCACCAAAAAAAGCACCGATAAATGGAGCACTTCCATCAATACCGGCGTTAACCTGCAAGAGAGTAATAAATGGGGTAACAGTACGGTCGCCAACTTCTGGTCAAGCGGCCCGTTAATCGCGGGCGTACTGGATATGCAGGTTCGGGGGAGCACAACCCAGCGTCAGGGTTCCAGCGTCACTTCGCTGAGCGATACCTCTTCCACCCGCGTACCTTATCCAACCGAGTCGGAAAACTACAATATTGGCACGCGATTCGACTGGAAAGCCAACGAAAGCAATACGCTGTGGCTGGATCTCGACTCCGCCAGACAGCGTTATGACAACAATGACGGTCAGTTGGGTAACCTGACGGGAGGTTATGATAAAACGCTGCGCTATGAGCGTAACAAAGTGACCCTCGGCCACGATACAGCCTTAACGTTTGGCACCTGGAAATCGTCCCTCGGCTGGAATGAGACCGAGAACAAAGGCCGACAACTGGTCTCCTCCGCACTCACGCCAGAGAACGCAGGTCGGGCCGGTGACGCGCGTGAACTGAAGAACACCAACGTCATTCTGGACTCCGTGCTGCTGACGCCACTAGGTGATTCGCACCTCTTAACCCTCGGCGGGGAATACTGGGATGCACGAATGAAAGATGGTGTGGTGCTGGCCAATACCGGCGAGACGTTCCACCAAAAAACGTGGGCAGCCTATGCGGAAGATGAATGGCATATTCTCGATTCGCTGGCCTTAACCGCAGGAACACGCTATGAGCATAACGATGTCTTTGGCGGTCACCTCAGCCCACGAGCCTATATGGTCTGGGATGTTTCCGACGAATGGACGCTCAAAGGCGGCGTAACGACAGGTTATAAAGCACCATCACTGAGCCAGTTACATAACGGGATCAGCGGTGTAACCGCGCAGGGAACGGTGAATACGGTCGGGAACCCGGACCTCAAACCTGAGGAAAGCATCAGCTACGAAACCGGGCTGTATTACGAGAACAACGCCGGGCTTAACGCCAACATTACCGGCTTCTATACTGAATACAAAAATAAAATTGTCTCGTATTCTATCGATGATAATACCAACAGTTATACCAACAGCGGCAAGGCGAGGACCGATGGCGTTGAATTTGCCAGCACCTTCCCTCTATGGTCGGATGTGCTGACCTTATCTCTCAACTACACCTACACTCAGAGCAAGCAAAAAGATGGTGACAATAAAGGCGCGCCGTTAAGCTATACACCAAAGCATATGGCTAACGCCCGTCTGAACTGGCAGGCAACGGAAGATATGAACGCCTGGCTGAACGCACGTTATCGCGGTAAGGCCCCACGCTTCACGGAAAATTACGACAATCTCAGCGCAGTACAAAAAGCCGTCTATGACGATAAAGGTGCTAATTTAAAAGCCTGGACCGTCCTGGACATGGGAATGTCTTACAAACTGACCAAAGATCTGACACTTAATACGGCAGTTAATAACGTGCTGGATAAAGACTTTAGCGAGGTTAAACTTTACCAGGTGGGCCGTAATAGCACCTACGCAGGTGATTATTATCAGACTGCACAATCCACCACCGGATACGTAAACCCGGGTCGTAACTACTGGGTATCTTTAAACTATCAGTTCTAATGTTGTTTTCCCTTCCTGACGGACTGGAATTGATAGCCCGTCAGGAATTATGTTACATCAAATAACAGGCGGATGATGTTATAAAATCGCACTCTTTATAAGGATATGATTAAAACACTCTCAGCCACCTGTAACTAAAAGTAACTAATTTTCATGTTAAATTCTTACCAGGCAAGAACACCAGAATCAGATTTATTCACACAACAAATGCCTAGATTTTAAAAATCGGAAAACAAAAGCCAACATCATCATATTTTTCTGAGTTACCAGACCTTACTCTCAAAAAAACATTTATCAAAATAATAATAAAAATACATTCACATAATCAATTCTTCAAGTTTGAAAAACAAAAAGAAACATCTTCTTTGATTTGGAACGGATACTCAATGTTATTATTTCAAAAATAACATCCACGGTAACCGCCATGCTCATCACATACGAAATACTTAATGGAATAATGGGTGAAAGAGTTTCCGATGATTGTATTATTTACTTGTCTGGACCTTCATCATTAGATACGCCCCTTGAGATAATGCGTAGTAAAAGCTGCATTTGCGTAAATGGTAGCGCAGGCTATTTAATTAACAACAATATCCCTGTATTTATTTATGTTGTTTGTGACGGTTCTTTTTATGAAAACAATAAAGACTTATTTTATAAGTATTCCGCCTATGCTCAGCATACCTTTATTAGTGAAGATGTTATTAAAAGAGCTGATTCAACAGAGGCAGGGAACTTGCTCAACACATGTTTTCTGTTAAAGGACATTTGCAAATCCAGAGGTGGTATCGGTAGAAAGATTCGCTATAAAATAAAAACAATGACTAACAGGAATCTCCGAATTAAATGCTCTGCATTCAGAAAAGTGAAAACAATTGCATTTTCAACTGATGTGACACATGGTCATTTTGGTAGTGCTACGGTCGCATTTAGCGCGTTACAAATAGCCATTAGTCTAAAATTTGAAAGAATAATTTTTTCAGGTTTAGATTTGAAAGGTAGCTGTAAACGGTTTTACAATGAAGTTAACGCTCAACCCACGACTCTACCCGCTGATCTTAGCTTTATATTAAGGTCATTTTCTTATGTAAGTAGCCACTATGACGGTAAGATCTACAATCTTTCTCCACAAACAGCTATTCCCTACGATGTTATTCCGTTCATCAATACAGAAGAAGTAGCTTGTTCCACCTCCTACTAGCAATACACCAACGGTAAGAATATTTAAACAATTAATACAGAAACACCCCTTCTTGCACCATTAGATACAATGCCAAAACAATAACCCCGACGATACCACCTAAAAACAGTACTGCGGCAATCGCAAGCTGGTTGCGGTTTGTGTACTTCGTATTGTTTCGCACATCCAACTTTTTTTTCGCCGCTTTGTGACTTGAATCACGCTCCATCGCGAATGTTATATCTGCCATGCCATTATCCAGTTGCTGTATATGAAAACACAAATAACCACCATATCGATAAGGGTATAGATTTTAAATAACAGAATCTGAGATTTGTCTCACGATAAAGATAATCGTCGGATTTTTACTCCCGAAGCAGATTTCATGCTCCCTTTTCATCAATAAGGTTATCCTGTATTTATTCGACAAAAACCTTCACTTTAGGCTTTGCCAGCAGAATCATGACGAACTCAGTGAAGGCCACTGGTTTATAGAAATAGTACCCTTGCAGGAAAACAATGTTGTTTTTGTTGAGATAATCGAGCTGAGCCTTCGTTTCAACTCCTTCTGCAACGATGCTTAAAGACAGCTTGCGCGCCAGATCGAGAACACAATCCAAAATTCGGGTTGAATCGGGAAGCTCATTAACCCTTCCCACAAAGCTCTGATCGATCTTAATGTAATCAATGTGCAGGTCATGCAAATAAGAAAGCCCAGAATAGCCCGTACCAAAATCATCAAGCGCAATCACAAAGCCATTTTCATGCAGGATATTTAGCCTCTGCACAAGCTCTTCATCTACATGTAATGGCTCACGCTCAGTAACTTCAATCACCAGGTTGAGATCATGGCGGCTGAAGCTATCTCTGAATTTCAGACACTCCTCCACAAATGTAGGGGAAGTGATATGGGATGCGCTGAAGTTAATACCGACATGGAATCCAGATGGCAGCTTGCTGGTAATGGCGTTCATATTCGCCGCAACCTGCCTCATCAGACTTTGAGTTAGTGGCACTATCAGGCCTGATTTTTCGGCGACGGGAATGAAGGAGGCAGGAGAGATATATCCGGCTTTTGGATGTTTCCATCGGGCCAGCACTTCAACACCGCGTAATGTCCCCTCACGACCATTTACGATAGGTTGATAAAAAGGCACGATCTCTCCTTTTACTATCGCTCTGCGCAACGTTTCTTCTGGGGTATCGTTCTTATTTAGATATTTATCAATGGCATAAGCGGCTGCGAAAGAGATTAACAGGATAAAAACCAGAATCCCTGAACCTTGTGTAACCAGCCTTTTTGCACTAAATAATGGCGGTTCATTATAAATAATGCTGAACGGATACTTTGCGGAATTCACCTGACCAGACATCTGTGAGCTTGCTGTAACGGTTTTCACATCGCCCAATAAACCAAGCACTTCGTCACCTACGAGTAGTGAATATGTCACCCCCTTTAACGACACATTCAATGCTCCACGGATATGCACCCCGCTAATGGTGACAATGATGTGGTTGGTTTGAAAATGAGTTTGATACAGCAGAACGGGTATCTCATTTTCCGTATTTCTTGCGGGAGTAAGCAGCAAATTTGTATCAGCAATCACCGGAATTTGCTTAAGCAAGATCCGATTACCTGGCAGTGACGTACACCATAGCTTCCCCTGTCGGATAATGATCAGCGTTCGCAAATGAGGGCGAAGTGCAGCTTCAGTTCCAAGTTGGTATTGACCCTCCAGATCGCATTTTTTTTCGGCGATGTGCTTAGCGGTTCGGGTTGCCTGGAAAGCTTCATCCAGTATGTTATCCATATTTTTCGCGGCATATCTGGCTCCTCCAAGGGTTTCTGTCGAAGAGGAATACCAAAGCTGCATATTAAGAATAAAAACACCGATCAAAAAAAGACACACCGCAGCGGTTACCGGTAAAAGTACTTTGCGCATTCTCATGTCCTGTGGCGAAAACTGATCAGTCGTTGCGATGAGCATAGACGTGTTCTCATTTCTCTCTACAGAGCATGGTAGATAGAATCAAAAGTCGCCATGCGTCCAGTCACACTTCCAAAGCCACAATATAAGAAATGGATTTTTATATAAAATTAGTCCTGGAAAGATCATAACGATAATGACATCCCTCCTTCCAATTTTGCTATCATATGAATGTACTAATAAGAGGTAAGCAAATGAAAATCTTTATCACTGACAATGAAGGGAATCTCATTCCTGTTGACGGAAAAAGCGTCGTGATCGAATTGAATAGCGGCGGAACTATTGAGATCGCCGAGGAGTACAGTCGGGACGATGTTCCTGAAGGTATTAATCTGTGGGGAGGACGAGAACCTTCCCCTTCACTCTCATTCGAGGAAATTAAAGCTCGAACAGAAGGCCTTGGTGTTTACCCCATTGCAGCCAATGCCCTGCACGTATTCCCGTACAAATTTTCATCAAAAGAATGATTGCATACAGCAGGCGAAGCGTTTTTCTCAAACCAAAGTAAGGCCATTGTTATCATAAATACCTCTGGCCTTGGGGGGAGTCAACTCGCTAATATCTGTTACTTCTGATTGCAGTCCATGCTGGCGCTGCATTATTTCATCACTATATACAGAAAGAAAATAGGCTTTTGAGAGTGATTCCTGAGCATAAGCATTTGAATAATTAATAAATGATTATAATGTTAAGAAAATAAGCACTAAAGACAGTATGTACGTGGTCTAAAATATTAATCGTCATCATAATGCTTATGTTTCTTGCGATCACTCATAGACTCTTTAAAAGCTTCTGCTTGTGTATTAGCAGCCTGCAGTCGACTCATATTAGCACTGTAATTATTCCAATATTCTTTTTCTTCGTGATAACAAACATCACGGCTAATTCCCTTCGCTTCGCACTTTGCTAAGCGTTGTTCTTCTGATACGCAACCAGACATCAAAGAAACAGTAGAAAACGCAACCAGTATTATCATTAATTTATTCATATAAATAACCTTAGAATTTCCAGCCGGCGCCGACTACAATACTATTAGCTTGTGCGCCAAAGACCTTAGAACCTTCATAGCCTGCATCAACAGTGAAAGCTGCAATGGGGGTAAACTGAATACCAGCACCATAGGCAAAACCTGTAGAAGTATCAGTTTCACCATTAGCTTTGATCGCACCTCTCCCAATACCCACCATTACATAAGGTTTTATCACATCATTTACTTTATAACTTGCACCGACTAATGCAGAACCATAACCACGATCTATATCATTATCGTCATTTGCTGAAATAGTTAAGGATGTTATAACGCCTAAATCACTTTCATCTGGGGTATAACCATATTTAGCGTTAAGACCGTTAAGGTTCTGTCCATCTGTCCGGGTATGTACATAACCGCCGGTGACTACGCTTTCTCCTGCATAAACTGTCATAGCAAAGCATAATGTAACAGCCACTAAACCTGTTTTTAAACTTAGCATTTTAATAACCATTTTCATCATCAACTAATAGTAAGTTACATACATAACAAGGAGTCATGCTTTGAATTTTATTTCTCAAACATGTCGCCAAGATAAAAACAGAAAGGTAATAAAAAATCAATCGAGAAAAATGTTCTTTTTTGGACATTATTAATATTCAGGATAATAAATTATCATAACGTGTTGATAAAAATGGATTTAACATTAGAGTAAAACAACATTAAAACGCACCATCTTTAATATACTCCCAATATTTTCTTGTTTTTAAAACGACTGTTTTACATATAATAATTAATAATATACAAACTCCACTCAATTATATTTAGTTCTCATACCCGAATCGGTTTAAATAAATATTGAAAGATATGGATATCTTTTATCAATAAATAGAATTGTAATGACAAAGATAAAAATTAAATCTTTAGTGCTATTAAAATGAGTTTAATAGTCTGAGTGCCAGGAAAGCACTTTGCAGGTAAAAAAACGGGAACCAATCGGTTCCAATTCTTATACAACCCAGAATCTGGATTACATGTTTTCGATGATCGCGCCTTCCATACCTTTAACAATTAAGTCAGCCGCTTCGGTCCAACCCATGTGGCGCAGCATTACATTGCTAAAATCATAGCAACCATTTGATAAAGTTGAAATTATCATCCTCTCTACTTTCAAATCAGCCTGTAGCTACCATTTTAAACTCATTGATTGTCTAAACTTTGGTTTTAGTTTTGGGGAAGAGTTTTCGCCAAGAATCCAAGTTTTTCACGCCAGCTCATTCAACACACTACCGCTAATGGCAAGCCTCGATGGTAAAGCTGTTGCTGCCGCAGAGGTCCGATTTGAGCGAAAACCGGACGCCCGCATAGCGTGAACAGACATCCGGTATTTTGAAGTGGCAGATTACTTAATCTGCTTACCCGTTTCGTCAATGACCTTCTCGCCATCCTCTTTGGTAAACGCTCCTTTCTGACCTTCCGGTAGGATATCCAACACTATTTCTGAAGGGCGGCAAAGACGAGTGCCAAGCGGCGTAACGACTACCGGCCGATTAATCAGGATCGGATGTTGAAGCATGAAATCAATCAACTGCTCATCACTAAATTTATCTTCATCAAGACCCAGGTGTTCATAAGGCTCAACATTCTTACGCAGTAATGCACGCACCGTAATTCCCATATCTGAAATAAGTTGAATCAGCTCATCACGGGTCGGTGGCGTATCGAGATAATAAATTATCGTTGGTTCGTTGCCGCTGTTACGGATCATCTCCAGCGTGTTGCGAGAAGTGCCGCAGGCAGGGTTATGATAGATGGTAATGTTGCTCATATCTGTATCTCATTACAAAGTGATGGAGAGCCGCAACGCCAGCGCGGCCAG
The DNA here is from genome assembly GCF_030334095.1 of Citrobacter sp. Cf118. NCBI lineage: Bacteria > Pseudomonadati > Pseudomonadota > Gammaproteobacteria > Enterobacterales > Enterobacteriaceae > Citrobacter > Citrobacter sp. Cf118. The sequence goes on from NZ_JAOWES010000087.1 coordinate 593,162, forward strand.
AGTGACAAACAGCACGGGCAGAATCATGATAATACCCGTGCGGAAGTAATATCCCCAGGTAATCGTTATATTTTTCTGGGCAAGCACATGCAGCCAAAGCAGGGTTGCCAGACTGCCAATCGGGGTGATTTTCGGACCTAAATCGCAGCCAATCACGTTGGCATAAATCATTGCCTCTTTGACGATGCCAGTCGCCGTGCTCCCGTCAATCGCCAGTGCGCCAATCAGCACCGTCGGCATATTGTTCATCACCGACGACAGGAACGCGGTCAGGAAGCCGGTGCCGAACGTTGCTACCCATAACCCCTTTTCTGCCAGTAGGTTCAGCACGTCAGACAGATACTCCGTAAGCCCTGCATTGCGCAGGCCATAGACCACCAGGTACATACCCAACGAAAAAATAACGATCTGCCATGGTGCACCGCGGAGGACTTTTCCGGTGTTGATAGCATGACCTCTTTTCGCCACTATAAACAGTATTGCTGCGCCACCAGCCGCTATCGCACTGACCGGGATCCCCAGAGGCTCCAGAACAAAGAAACCGACAAGCAGCAATAACAGGACAATCCAGCCCGCCCTGAACGTTGCCGGATCCTTTATCACACTGGCAGGCGTCTTCAGCAGCGAAACGTCATACGTCGCCGGAATGTCCCTGCGGAAGAAGAGATGCAGCATGACCAGAGTGGCCGCAATCGCTGCCACATCTACGGGGATCATAACGGAGGCATACTGCGTAAAGCCCAGACCGAAAAAGTCCGCCGAGACGATATTCACCAGGTTAGAAACAATTAGCGGCAGGCTGGCCGTATCTGCAATAAATCCTGCGGCCATGACAAACGCCAATGTCGTGCCCTGGCTGAATCCCAGTGCGAGCAGCATCGCAATTACAATCGGCGTCAGGATCAGCGCAGCGCCGTCATTGGCAAACAACGCAGCAACAGCGGCACCAAGCAAGACTATCCAGGTAAACAAAAGGCGGCCACGTCCGTTACCCCAGCTGGAGACGTGCAGTGCGGCCCATTCAAAGAAGCCGGACTCATCAAGCAACAGGCTGATGATAATGACCGCAATAAATGCCGCTGTCGCGTTCCAGACGATATTCCAGACAACGGGAATATCAGCGATATGGATGACTCCGGTTCCCAGCGCCAGCGCAGCTCCGATACTCGCGCTCCAGCCAATACTCAGGCCTCTGGGTTGCCAGATAACCAGTACCAGCGTCAGTAAAAATATACTCCCTGCCAAAAACATTTCAGACTCCGTTATATATGATTATGTAAATGTGTTTCCTGCCTCAGCAGGAGGTACAGGCCGACTTTGCCAACCATTCCCGTACATCCTCCTGAAGGCACAGCCAGGATGTCGTGATTGTCTCAGCGGCCCACGCCGGAATATGAGGTGAGAGACGATAGTGGATCCATTTCCCTTCCCGACGATCAAGAACAAGCTTTGCCTCACGCAGGACGGCCATATGGCGTGATATTTTGGGCTGTGATTCGGCGGTAGCTGCACAGATATCGCACACGCACAGTTCTCCGGACTCCCGCAGAAGCATGACAATGGCGAGACGTGTTTCATCTGACAGGATTTTGAAAAGCTGAACAGGTTGTAGCATTTTTCTCTCCGCTCCCTTTAGAATACACATATGGTAAATCATATGTATCAACTTTGAAATCATCTGCTCTCTCTGGAGGAGAAAAATGGAACAATTTCCTGCCCTGAATACTAAATGCTTTGATCAACACATCGCTGAACGCCTGAACGTGCAGGAGCCACCACGGATTCTGATCCTGTATGGTTCAGTGAGAGAGCGCTCCTACAGCCGCTTTGCCGCGGAGGAAGCCGGTCGCCTACTGACGGCGATGGGCGCGGAGGTGAAACTGTTTAACCCCTCCGGTTTACCCCTACCGGATGATGCGCCGGACACGCATCCCAAAGTCACCGAGCTGCGCGGTCTGGTCAGATGGTGTGATGGGATGGTGTGGAGTTCTCCGGAACGGCACGGTGCTATGAGCGCAGTCATGAAGGCGCAGATTGACTGGATCCCCTTAAGTGAAGGAGCGATTCGTCCTTCGCAGGGCAAAACACTTGCGGTAATGCAGGTCTGCGGCGGTTCACAGTCTTTCAATGCCGTGAACCAGATGCGTATACTTGGTCGCTGGATGCGGATGTTTACGATCCCCAACCAGTCCTCTGTAGCCAAGGCATGGCAAGAGTTCGACGAAAACGGACGAATGAAACCTTCTTCATGGTATGACCGCATCGTCGATGTAGCCGAGGAGCTGTTTAAAATCACGCTGCTGCTTAAGGGACAAACCAGTTATCTTGCAGATCGTTACAGCGAGCGAAAAGAGAGCCATCAGGAGCTTTCATCCCGTGTCAATCAGGACAAAATATAACGTATGTTCTTCGTGAATCCATACTGCATGAGTTTAACAATGTCCGCTTTGGCAGATTGATTATGCCGGATGATCTCTAAATGTGAACGGCACGATTATGCGGGCTACTTACAATTGCACATATCAGCAATGAGCCATCACAGGCAGTAAGTGACGCATCCACAACAAACAGCGCCCCCTGAAGTATTCCTTCCCTGAAATGTGAACGCGATGCCCGCATGAAATAAGTCGCTGCGGGCTGGCTGATTAGTTGCTGATCGAGGGAGATTCGTGTTTCAACATAATCTGCCGCAGGTGAAGGAAAGCCCATGTTTATGCCCTCTGTTGAATACCGGATAAAAAACACAGCACAAATACTGTATATCCATCCAGCAATGAAGCGATAAGCAATGTTCGTGGAACTCGTTTATGACAAAAGGAATTTTGATGGTCTGCCCAGTGCAAAAGATATCATTCTGGGCGAATTGACCAAGAGGGTTCACCGGATTTTCCCCGACGCTGATGTCCGGGTTAGACCGATGATGACATTGCCGGCGATCAACACTGACGCCAGCAAGCACGAGAAGGAACAGATCAGCCGTACTGTTCAGGAAATGTTTGAAGAGGCTGATATGTGGCTGGTTTCAGATTAAGTGCGTTCGATTCATCTTCCTTTACCCTATCCCGCTCAACAGTATTCTGCTGCTAAACGCAGATAGTTGTCACAGCCGGGATTAAGTGCAGCAGTCAGTAATTCATCTGTGTTGAGGCCTGATTAAGCCGTACCGCGGTTAAATAGCCAAGGAACCTTAACTGGAGAAGCATTGATGGAGTGGGTAAACGCGTTGATGAGCCATTTCGCGCTTCATCCTTTCAGCCTGTGGGGCCTGCTTTTTGGAATCGCATTCGCAAAATCTACGTTCCTCATTTCAGCTGTATTACCGCCAGCATCTGTTATGTTGGTTGCTGTAATTTCCGTCGGCAAGGTGACTATTACGCCATGGGAAGCAGGAATTGCTGTAATGATTGGCGCATGGTGCGGGACAATTGTTAATTATCACCTTGGAATGATGATGGGACATCTACCCTGGCTGGCACGCATCATGTCGCGTCATGCCGATACAGTAGTACGGGTTCGACGCCGGTTGCAAAACAGTTCTGTACCGATACTTTTTACTTCGCGCTTTATTGCCGTGCTGCGTTACATTGTGCCATTAGTTGCTGGAATGTTGCATCTTCATCCAGTGAAAGTGTATGCAGTCAGTCTGATCTCTGCGGCGACCTGGTCAGCGCTTTATGTCGGAGGCTTTAGTCTCGTTTTGCCTTTTTTTAGCTAAACCAAACATAAATAGACCACAACAAGCCCTGATACCCCCTGGTATTGGGCGGATAAAAGACAGGGAAAGAATTTATCAGGCACAAAAAAACGGGAACCACCTGGCTCCCGTTCTCATACAACCCAGAATGCGGATTACATGTTTTCGATGATCGCGTCACCAAACTCTGAACATTTCAGCAGCTTAGCGCCGTCCATCAGACGTTCGAAATCGTAAGTTACGGTCTTGGCGTTAATCGCGCCTTCCATACCTTTAACGATCAGGTCAGCCGCTTCAACCCAACCCATGTGGCGCAGCATCATTTCTGCAGACAGAATGATAGAACCTGGATTCACTTTATCCTGCCCTGCATACTTCGGTGCAGTACCGTGGGTTGCTTCGAACAGTGCGCATTCGTCACCGATGTTTGCACCCGGCGCGATACCAATACCACCAACCTGTGCGGCCAACGCATCGGAGATGTAGTCACCGTTCAGGTTCATACAGGCAATCACGTCATACTCAGCCGGGCGCAGCAGGATCTGTTGCAGGAACGCATCGGCAATGACGTCCTTAACCACGATCTCTTTACCGGTTTTCGGGTTCTTGATTTTCACCCATGGACCGCCATCGATCAGTTCGCCACCAAATTCTTCACGCGCTAACTGGTAACCCCAGTCTTTGAACGCGCCTTCGGTGAACTTCATGATGTTGCCTTTGTGTACCAGGGTAACTGAATCACGATCGTTGGCGATGGCGTAATCAATCGCTGCACGTACCAGACGTTTAGTCCCTTCTTCTGAACACGGTTTGATACCAATACCGCAATGTTCCGGGAAGCGTATTTTCTTCACACCCATCTCTTCGCGCAGGAATTTAATCACTTTCTCAGCATCGGCAGAGTCAGCTTTCCACTCGATACCCGCGTAGATATCTTCGGAGTTTTCACGGAAGATGACCATATCGGTCAGTTCAGGGTGTTTAACCGGGCTTGGTGTACCCTGATAATAACGCACCGGACGCAGGCAGACATACAGGTCAAGTTCCTGACGCAGAGCTACGTTCAGAGAGCGAATACCGCCGCCAACAGGGGTGGTCAGAGGGCCTTTAATGGCAACACGATATTCACGAATCAGATCTAAGGTTTCAGCAGGCAGCCAGACGTCCTGGCCATAAACCTGAGTGGATTTCTCGCCGGTGTAGATTTCCATCCAGGAGATTTTACGCTCGCCTTTATAGGCTTTCTCGACAGCAGCATCGACAACTTTGATCATCGGTGGGGTTACATCAACGCCGATACCGTCGCCTTCAATGAACGGGATAATCGGATTTTCAGGAACGTTGAGTTTGCCGTTTTGCAGGGTGATCTTCTTACCTTCCGCCGGAACAACTACTTTGCTTTCCATTCACCTCTCCTTCGAGCGCTTCTGGTTCTGCTCGTCTGTCATCGCGCTGCATGTGCGTTTGCGTCCTGCTGCACGAATGCGTTAGAGCAATTTTTTGTTAATGTTTTGTAATGAGCATGTCAATACTACCCTAATGTTCGTCGCCATGAAAGACACTCGTTCTTAGGCTATAATGCGGCAATTGATATAATCTGAAAATACCATGCAAAAAACTTCTTTTAGAAATCACCGGGTTGAGCGATTCAGCTCACGACAAGTCACTAAGCAGCGTAAAGAAAACCAGCCAAAACGCGTGGTTTTGTTCAATAAACCCTACGATGTTTTGCCACAATTTACTGACGAGGCTGGCAGAAGCACGTTAAAAGATTTTATTCCCTTGCCGGGAATTTATGCGGCGGGCCGACTCGACCGGGACAGCGAAGGGCTTTTGGTGCTGACCAATGACGGCGCACTGCAAGCGCGGTTAACGCAACCCGGGAAGCGTACCGGGAAAATTTATTACGTCCAGGTTGAAGGCGAGCCGACGGCAGAAGCGCTGGACGCCCTGCGTACCGGAGTAACGCTCAATGATGGCCCCACGCTACCCGCAGGTATTGAGGTAGTAGAGGAACCCGTATGGCTGTGGCCGAGAAATCCGCCGATTCGGGAACGAAAAAACATTCCCACCAGTTGGTTGAAAGTCACCTTATATGAAGGCCGCAACCGTCAGGTACGTCGTATGACCGCGCATGTTGGATTTCCTACGCTGCGCCTCATCCGCTATGCCATGGGGGATTACACGCTGGAAAATCTCGCTAACGGCGAGTGGCGGGAACTGAAATCATAACCGTACGGTTTAACGTGAGTGTTAACAGGGAAGAATGAAAAATATGGATAAACAGCTTTTTGCAGCATTCATCCTGCTCGGCGTGTCACCGTTTTGTTCAGCAAAACTGGACTGTGAGGCGATTGCCGGAATTGCAGCAGGAGAGGCAAACTACCTTTATGAGTCTGCCAAAGTAAAAACCGACTCACGTCTGCATTTCTATTCTGCACCAGCAACAGAGTGTCAACTCCCCGCGTTCATGGTCAATGGCGACACTGTTGAGGTGCTCAGGAGTTCACAGCGCTACAAAAGCACGGGCATGCTTTCCAAAGATGAGCCTTATCGTTACGTACGTTATCGGGACGCTAAAGGAACCTTTGCCACCGGGTGGGTCTCGGCTGATGGATTAACACTGTTATCCAGTCCGCTTGCAGCAAGCGCGTCTTGCCAGGCATGGGCAAATAAAGAGATGTCACAGCGTGGGTACTTGCCCTACTCCTTAGCAAACCACTATCAGGTAATGGGAGACGCCCGCGCATGGTTCTATGTGATGCCAACCGAACAGTGTCGCAGCCCATCCGTATTTTTAGTGCCCGGCGATCTCGTCTCTGTACAAGAACAATCCAACGATGATTTTATGGAAGCGGTCTACTACACCACCGATCACCATATCGTACGCGGCTGGTTAAAAAAGTCGCAGTTACAGGCTTTAAACAGCGGTGACCGCTATCGCGACGACATCAACCCGCTGTCGACAGACAAGGCAACGAGAGTCGCCACCCTTGGGCTACGTCACGACTATCAATGTATTTTTTATGAAAGCTGGAATGCTAAAAAGGCCATTGAGATTATCGTACGCGAGGATCATCAAACTGCATTGTGTCGCGGAGGGGCCGACCCACAAACGTCGCCTCCTGTGGCTTATATCAGTATCGACAAGACCAGCGGTGAAATTAGCTGGCCAGATGTTGCCGAAGGTTTTGCTGAGGAATAAGGGGGAAACATGTTCAAACCGCACGTCACGGTCGCCTGCATTGTGCATGCAGAAGATAAATTCTTAGTCGTTGAAGAAACGATCAATGGCAAGGCCTTGTGGAATCAACCCGCAGGGCACCTGGAAGCCGACGAAACGCTGGTGCAAGCCGCAGCACGCGAACTATGGGAAGAAACGGGCATTAAAGCACAGCCACAGCATTTTGTTCGTATGCATCAATGGATTGCACCGGACAGAACGCCCTTTTTGCGTTTTCTTTTCGCTATCGAGCTTGCCAATATGTGCGCTACTGAGCCCCATGACAGCGATATTGATTGCTGTCGTTGGGTCAGCGCAGAAGAGATTTTCTCTGCGCCAAACCTGCGTTCGCCGTTGGTTGCAGAGAGTATTCGCTGTTATCAGAGCGGCCAGCACTACCCGCTGTCCATGATCGGTGAATTTAACTGGCCATTTACAGAGGGTGTCAAGTAAAGGGCTGCGTGCTAGAATATGCCGCCTTGAAGTTCAATGTTGTGAGTATTCCTATGTCTGAAAGCCCAAAAAAAGTGATCGTCGGCATGTCCGGCGGTGTCGATTCCTCCGTTTCTGCCTGGCTGTTACAACAACAGGGCTATCAGGTAGAAGGCCTGTTCATGAAGAACTGGGAAGAGGACGATGGCGAGGAATACTGCACAGCGGCCGCCGACCTTGCGGATGCACAGGCTGTCTGTGACAAACTCGGCATTGAACTGCATACCGTCAACTTTGCCGCAGAATACTGGGACAACGTCTTTGAACTGTTCCTTGAAGAGTACAAAGCGGGTCGTACGCCGAACCCGGATATTCTGTGCAATAAAGAAATTAAGTTTAAAGCTTTCCTTGAGTTTGCCGCCGAAGATTTAGGTGCCGATTACATCGCCACCGGTCACTACGTGCGTCGCGCAGATGTCGACGGCAAAAGTCGCCTGCTGCGTGGGCTCGATGGTAATAAAGACCAAAGTTATTTCCTCTATACGCTCGGCCATGAGCAAATCGCGCAAAGCCTGTTTCCGGTCGGTGAACTGGAAAAACCGCAGGTGCGTAAAATTGCCGAAGACCTTGGTCTGATTACGGCCAAGAAAAAAGACTCCACCGGCATCTGCTTCATTGGTGAACGTAAGTTCCGCGAATTTCTTGGTCGCTACCTGCCGGCTCAGCCAGGCAAAATCATCACCGTTGATGGTGAAGAGATTGGTCAGCATCAGGGGCTGATGTACCACACTCTGGGTCAGCGTAAAGGTCTGGGTATTGGCGGAACGAAAGAAGGGACAGAAGATCCATGGTATGTGGTGGATAAAGACGTTGAGAACAACATTCTGGTTGTCGCTCAGGGTCATGAACATCCACGTCTGATGTCTGTTGGCCTGGTGGCGCAACAGCTGCATTGGGTCGATCGCGAACCGTTCACTGGCACCATGCGCTGTACGGTGAAAACCCGCTATCGTCAGACCGACATTCCGTGCACCGTTAAGGCACTGGATGCTGAGCGTATTGAAGTCATTTTCGACGAGCCAGTCGCGGCGGTTACGCCGGGTCAGTCGGCTGTCTTTTACAATGGCGAAGTGTGCCTCGGCGGCGGCATTATCGAACAACGATTGCCTCTGCCGGTATAATTACTTACACATTTGATACAAGGAAGCAGTGAACGTGGCAAAGAATTATTATGACATCACCCTCGCCCTGGCAGGCATTTGCCAGTCGGCACGCCTGGTGCAGGAACTGGCGCACCAGGGGCATTGTGATGCCGATGCATTACACGTTTCACTGAACAGTGTCATCGACATGAATCCCAGCTCTACGCTGGGCGTGTTTGGCGGCAGCGAGGCCAACCTGCGTTTGGGGCTGGAAACAATGCTCGGCGTACTGAACGCCAGCAGTCGCCAGGGACTGAACGCTGAACTCACTCGTTACACGCTAAGCCTGATGGTGCTGGAGCGTAAGCTGTCAGCGGCCAAGGGCGCTATGGACACGCTGGGAGACCGTATCAGCGGCTTGCAGCGCCAGCTGGATCATTTTGATTTGCAGTCAGAAACGTTGATGAGTGCGATGGCTGGCATTTATGTTGACGTCATCAGCCCACTCGGCCCGCGTATTCAGGTCACGGGTTCCCCGGCCATCCTCCAGAGCCCGCAGGTTCAGGCTAAAGTACGCGCTTCGCTGCTGGCTGGCATCCGTGCTGCCGTGCTCTGGCATCAGGTTGGTGGAGGCCGTCTGCAACTCATGTTTTCTCGTAATCGCCTGACGACTCAGGCAAAACAAATTCTTGCTCATTTAACCCCGGAGTTGTGATCTATGGAATTATCCTCACTGACCGCCGTTTCCCCTGTCGATGGACGCTACGGCGATAAAGTCAGCGCGCTGCGCGGGATTTTCAGCGAATACGGTTTGCTGAAATTCCGCGTACAGGTTGAAGTACGCTGGCTGCAAAAACTGGCCGCGCACGCAGCGATCAAGGAAGTTCCTGCTTTTGCTGCCGACGCAATCGGTTTCCTTGATGCGATCGTCGCTAACTTCAATGAAGAAGATGCTGCGCGTATCAAAACCATTGAACGTACGACCAACCATGATGTGAAGGCAGTTGAGTATTTCCTGAAAGAGAAAGTAGCGGATATCCCGGAACTGCACTCCGTTTCCGAATTTATCCACTTTGCGTGCACCTCAGAAGACATCAACAACCTGTCTCACGCGCTGATGCTGAAAACCGCACGCGACGAAGTAGTCCTGCCGTACTGGCGTCAACTGATTGATGGCATCACAGCACTTTCTGTTGAATATCGCGATATTCCCCTGCTCTCCCGTACTCACGGGCAACCGGCCACCCCATCAACGATGGGCAAAGAAATGGCAAACGTGGCATATCGCATGGAGCGTCAGTACCGCCAACTCAACCAGGTTGAAATCCTCGGAAAAATCAACGGTGCTGTGGGTAACTATAACGCCCACATCGCCGCTTACCCGGAAGTTGACTGGCATCAGTTTAGCGAAGAGTTCGTCACTTCGCTTGGGATCCAGTGGAATCCATACACCACACAAATCGAGCCGCACGATTACATCGCTGAGCTGTTTGATTGCATCGCCCGCTTTAATACCATTCTGATCGATTTCGATCGCGACGTCTGGGGTTACATTGCGTTGGGTCACTTCAAGCAGAAAACTGTCGCGGGCGAAATCGGTTCTTCGACCATGCCACACAAAGTGAACCCTATCGATTTCGAAAACTCTGAGGGTAACCTGGGCCTGTCTAACGCGGTTCTGCAGCACCTGGCGAGCAAACTGCCGGTCTCCCGCTGGCAGCGTGACCTGACTGATTCTACCGTTCTGCGTAACCTGGGCGTAGGTATTGGCTATGCGCTGATCGCCTATCAGTCCACGCTGAAGGGCGTGAGCAAACTGGAAGTGAACCGCGATCATCTGCTGGATGAACTGGATCATAACTGGGAAGTTCTGGCAGAGCCGATTCAGACCGTGATGCGTCGCTACGGTATTGAGAAGCCGTACGAGAAGTTGAAAGAACTGACCCGTGGCAAGCGCGTTGACGCCGAAGGTATGAAGCAGTTTATCGATGGTCTGGCACTGCCGGAAGAAGAGAAAACTCGCCTGAAAGCAATGACGCCTGCCAATTATATTGGTCGCGCCATCGCCATGGTTGATGAACTGAAGTAATCAGCAACTCCCCAGATGCTGAACAGAAGCCGGATAAGCGTAAGCGATTCCGGCTTTTTATCGCCCGCTACATTATCCCTTCCCCCCCACCACATTTGCCCCCAAATAAGTAACAATCTATGGTGGTCTAAGCTGCTACTAATTTATGCACGATCTGAAACTGCAGCCACCCGCAGAATGTTTAAACCACTCTGGCAGCATGGCCGTGCAATTTTCTTTGCTAATGGCTGGTACGAATGGAAAAAGGAAGGCGACAAGAAACAGCCCGGATTGCCGGAAAGGCCCCGTAAGTGATAATAAGCATCAAAACATTCACGTAAGGTCATTGGAATAACAATTTCTTAATCTCTCAACGAAAATAAGGATTTGTTAAGCTTCATACTTTATGGTCGATGCAACACACCCTTTGAGGAAACAATAATGATGAAATTCTCAAAACTTCAGATTCGCTTACACTGGCTGACTCTGATGTTAATAGCGATAACCTATGCAGCTATGGAGCTACGCGGCTGGTTTCCTAAAGGCAGCAACACCTACCTGCTCATGAAAGAAACACATTACAATGCCGGGGTATTTGTCTGGTTTTTAATGATAATACGATTAATTATTAAACATAAGTATCATGACCCAGCCATCACTCCGCCCCCACCGACCTGGCAGATGATGGCTGCTAAAATAATGCATATCCTGCTATACATTTCTTTTTTGACTCTGCCATTATTAGGTATTGCAATTATGGCTTACGGTGGGAAGGACTGGAGTTTCTTAAGTTTTAACATTGCACCTTTCGTTACTCCTGACGGGGAAACAAAATCACTTATTAAAGATATTCACGAAACACTGGCAAACGTCGGATACTTTTTAATTGCAGCGCATGCAGGTGCAGCGTTATTTCATCACTACGTCCAGAAAGATAACACTCTTTTGAGAATGATCCCTGACTGTAACGATAAGAAATAAATACAAATTTTAATATTTAACATTACAGCAGGCACTCAGTGAATGCCTGCTGTAATCCTGGAGAATTGGTATCGCGCCTTTTGGTAGTTCTTTAGTGCGATCAATGGCTAATTCAACTCTCATAATTACCTCCGATACATATACTGTTTTTTTATACAGCCCCCCCCCCTGTAAGCAGAAATGATCAACGATTTAAGAGCACAAATTATTAATTTTTTTACGTAATGTATTTACACATCAGACATTCCGTTTTTTCGAGTCCTACACATTCTTGCCGCGACATTGGATTTAAATTACCAGGCTCATGCTCAACTTAATGTTAACATAATGTTGACTCGCCATACTGGTAAGACGCCAAAAGAGGTCTTCCTATGCGAATATTATCTCCTTATACGTTGCGCTGGCTTCCAGGTGAACGTGAGCAAAATGATATTTCAGAGTTTATTCGTGAAAGTTATTCTCAGTTTTATCATGCTTCTCTTCCGCGCTGCATGCCATGGTTGCTTGGAATGTTCGATGCTAACGGAGAATTAAAAGCAGCCTGTGGCGTCCAGCCGGCCTCAATGGGTAAGATATATCTCGAACACTATCTTGATGTCCCGGTTGAAGCCGTGCTGTTTGCACGATTGTCACATCCCGTTTCACGCGACTCGATTGTTGAAATTGGTAATTTTGCCGCGAGCGATGGGGCAAGCGCCCGAATAATGTATGCGGCTCTATGCCTGCTTCTCAATCAATACTGCTATTCGTGGATTGTCTTTACCGGAACTAAAAAAATACGCAATACCTTTTTCCGCCTGAATCTGCAACCAATCACATTGATGCCTGCTGACTCGACAAGGCTTGGCGAAGCTGCGCGTGAATGGGGGAGCTATTACGAACATGACCCGCAAATTATGGCGGGGGAGTTACATGGTGGGCAAACCACACTAAGTCAGAACAGCCTGTTGCTGGGAATGTTTGCTGATCCGCCTTCTGCTCCCTGGATAACCCCTTCCGGAGGATCTTATGCTTCTGAACACGCTTGAGAAACAGGCTGCGCTTCAACCAAATGCCATCGCCCTGCAGGGCGATTCTCGCTCGTGGAGCTGGCAGCAATACCATGATGCCGTTAAGGCAGTGGCCGAACAATTATCTGCCCTCAAGGTAAAACGGCTGGCACTTGAAATGGATAACAGCCCTGAATGGGCCATCATCGATCTCGCATGTCTGATAAGTGGAGTGGTGATCATCCCTGTCCCCTCCTTTTTCAGCGGGCAACAGAAAACTTGGGTACGATCATCAGCCTCAGTGGATGCACAAATCGGTGGGGAAATCCTGGCGGATTGGCAGGAACACGATTTTGTGCTCGGAAGACTGCAAATCCGTGCAGTAGAGGACCCCGTGACTCTGCCGGCAGGAACGGCAAAGATAACGTATACCTCCGGTACAACCGGAGAGCCAAAAGGCGTCTGTCTGAGTCTGGATGGTATGGTATGGATGGCTCAAACGTTAGCGACCGTATTGCACTCCCTGAAATTGGAAAAACACCTGGTGACACTGCCCCTCAGTATTCTGCTGGAGAATCTGTGCGGCGTTTACATCCCTCTGCTACTTGGCGCTGAGACGGTGATTCTCCCACCCTCCCGGATTGGGTTTGAAGGTTCCAGCCGCTTTAATCCAGCCCAGTTTCTTCAGGCGCTGGCCACCTGGTGCCCACAAAGTCTGGTGCTGGTACCAGAATTGCTACGTGTGTTACTGCATCTGCACAAGCAGGTACCGGGCAGTACGCAATCTTTACGGTTTGTCGCCGCAGGCGGTGGCAAGGTTCCGGCTTCATTGCTGACGATGGCGATAACGAGTGGCTTACCTGTATATGAAGGATACGGTCTCTCCGAATGTGGCTCTGTCGTTGCCCTCAATCTGCCCGACGCTATAAAAGAGAACAGCGTCGGTCGGCCATTGCCAGGTATCCAGATCAATGTTGATGACCAGCAACAATTGTGTGTCACCAGCCCAGCCAACGCTTTGGGATATCTGGGATCCGCACCAGCCTCCCCAACAGTTGCTACCGGCGATCTTGGCAGTGTTGATGAACACGGGTTTGTTCGTATTCAGGGTCGCCTGAAGAATGTCCAGATAAACGCTTTTGGTCGTAATTTTTCACCTGAATGGCCTGAGGCAGAGGCCATGACCTGTCCAGCTGTACGCCGGATAGTGATTTTTGGAGAAGGCTTAAGGCATAACGTTGCACTCGTCGATGTCTTCGAGGGGCAACAGATGCAGGCCCGCGAGCAGTTGCTGGCCCTTTCAGCTCGCCTGCATGATTATGCGCAGTTCCATCGCCTGTTATTCACTTCAGCTATATCAGAGCCTGGCATGCTCACTGCAAATGGCCGCCCACGCCGGGAACTCATCCGGCAATCCCTCTGGCAACACATTCTCACCTGTAGTGAAGAGGAGTCATCATGAGCTTTTATAACAAATTACAACAACAGACTGAGGCCGAACGCCGAGGTTTACTCTCCTCGCCTGTCATCGCACGCTGCCAGACTGGTGACATCTCGCGCGACCTGTATATCGCTTTTCTGACACAGGCTTACTATCACGTCAGCCATACCGTCCCCTTGTTGATGAGTGCTGGCAGCCGTTTGCCAGCCTCACATGAAGCCATTCGGGGCGCAATTGCTGAATATATTGACGAAGAGTACGGGCATCAGGAATGGATCCTGAACGATATTCAGGCTTGCGGCGGTGATGCGGAAAGCGTTCGCAATGGCACCCCAGGGATACCGATAGAAATGATGGTGGCCTGGCTCTACTACCGCATTGAACGGGTCAACCCTATGAGTATTTTTGGCATGGTACAGGTTCTGGAGGGAACCAGCGTGTCTATTGCTACCGCGATTGCAGCCCAGGTGGAACGGACACTGGGGTTGCCAGAACAGGCGACAACCTACCTGCGTTCACACGGTGAACTTGATCAAGGACATCTTAAATTTTTCGCCTCACTTATGGATACCGTGGCTGACGAGGCCGATCAGGCAGCCATTATCTATGCCGCTCGTCGCGTCTATCACCTGTACACAGAGATGCTTAACCAACTGGGGCAGACCACGTATGAACCTGCATGATAAAACCGTTCTGCTGACTGGCGCCAGCGGTGGTATCGGACAAGAGCTGGCGCAAAGGCTGGCGCACAAAGGAGCCAGACTCTGCCTGGTTGGACGAAATGCACAGGCGATGACGCTTCTGAAAGAGATGCTTCCCTATCCGGAACGGCATCATATTGTGCTAATGAGCAGTTATACTGATGACGAAATCGTCGCGCTGGCCAGCAGATTCAAAGATGAGAACAAACTGGATATCCTGATCAACAATGCCGGAACCAGTCGTTTTGCACTGTTTGAACAACAGTCTTTTGACGATATTCGGGAACAGATTAGAACCAATATCGAAATCCCCACTCTGTTGACCCGTGCCATGCTGGATAAGTTTAATCCTCAGGGCATCATCCTAAACATTGGTTCGATATTTGGTGAGATTGGCCACCCTGCCTGGAGCGTGTATAGCGCCACCAAAGCGGCCACGCACCGTTTATCGGAAGCGCTGGGGCGCGAATTAAAGGGGAATGGTATCAGCGTACTGTATGCCGCGCCGCGTGCTACCGAAACGGCGCTCAACAGTGACGAGGTTTACGCGCTTAACCGCAAACTGGGCAACAGCAGTGATTCCCCACAATTTGTCGCCGTACGTCTGGTACATCTCCTTGAGACAGAGCAGAAACGCTACCGCTTCGGCGCGATGGAACGTCTGTTCGTTAAAATCAATGCCTGGTTTCCCGGTATGGTAGACAAAGCGCTGGGTAAAAAATTACCCGTGATCCAGTCCTATACCCAGGGCACATTCAAAGGTGAAGACAAATGAAAATTATGAAAACGTTGCTCCTGACAGCAGCTTTTCCCGCCTCTGCCATGGCGACTACCACGCTGGAAAACCTCCAGCACGACTGGTCCGTTTGTCAGTATCAGACCCTTGAAGCAAAAAAAGAGAGCTGCTTTACCACACTGAGTCAACGGGCCCATAGTGCGAGTCAGGCGAAAAATAATGCTGACGCAGCATTGCTTATTTGGTCGGCGATTATCGACAGTAGCTGGGCGGGGGCTAAAGGAGGGCTGGGTGCATTGAGTCTGGTCAAACAGGCCCGTAGCGATCTGGAAAAAGCGATCAGCATCGACCCCAATGCTTTACAAGGATCAGCCTGGACCAGCCTTGGGGCGCTATATTATCAGGTTCCCGGCTGGCCGATTGGGTTTGGTGATAAAAACAAAGCCGAAGAAATGCTGAAAAAAGCACTGGCGATAAATCCTGATGGCATCGACCCAAACTATTTTTATGGTGACTTTTTGCTGAAAGAGAAAAAGACTGGCGAAGGGAAACGCTATCTGGAAAAGGCTCTTAAAGCACCGGCTCGCCAGGGGTGTGAGATTGCCGACCAGGGACGCCATCGCGATATAGCAAAAGACCTGGAAAGTATTCAGTAAAATATTCAACCCCTGCGTTGTTATCACGCCAGGGGTTGTTGATCTGTAAATCCATGTCACCTTTCCTCAATTGGCGAACTCTCCGTGATGATTTACTCGGTAATGCTCATAAGGGCATTTCAGTCCCCCCATACCCATCCCGTATGGTTTTAGGGTGTATTCAGGCAATCTTCGCGCGTTCATAACAAGCGAAATACAGCTCGGTAAGTTCGACTATGCGGAACGTTTCCCGGAATCCAAAGCGCTTAAGAAGTTCATCACAACCAAAAAAATCACCACGTTTAAAGAACTGAGTGATTTTTTTACAGACACCAAAGCCTTAGAGGTATCTGGTGCAACACTGCTATCGATGACTTCGGTCGTAAATACGTTACTGCGTGTAATCGGAGAAAATACCCGTCTGGTAGATATTGAGCATGCCGACATTTTGCATTACCGAAAGGAGTTATTGACCGGGACAATTATTAACCCGGCAATGCCGAATCTGGCCAGGCAGGGCCGCGCGCCCTCAACAGTCAATAAACAGATGGCAGTTTTATCAGAAATGCTTAAGCTCGCAAACCGAAGCCAGTTTATATTGCATGCTCCTTATGAAGGAGTGTCGCGACTCAAGTTATCTAAAAATGATCCCGACCCACTATTACTTCATGAGTACCAGGCACTGATAGCCGTCCTTCCCCGTAGCCAGGCATTAATCATCATTGTTGCCGTTCATACGGGGATGAGGCCGGGCGAGATATGCGCCCTGGCATGGGAAGATATTGATTTGGTAAAAGGTGAAATCCACGTATCCAGAAGTTTGACGAATAAGCGAGTATTTGTACCCCCTAAGACAGATGCCGGAATAAGGACGATAACGTTGCTTAAACCTGCTCTGGATGCACTGAAGGAACAATACGAAGTCACCGGCGCTAATCCGAAGCAAGAAATTCGATTTCACCATCGGGAGATCGGAAAAACTGAGCAGCAATCTCTTCGCTTCGTTTTTTCACCGACAGCATATTCGTCAAAAAAAGGCAGTTACTTCTCCAAGAACTCGATTGCCTATGGCTGGAAGCGAGGCACTAAACTTGCAAATATCCGCGAAAGGAATCCTTATCAGTCACGGCATACCTACGCATGCTGGACGTTGATGGCCGGAGCGACCCCGTCATTCATAGCGAGTCAGATGGGACATGAAGATGCGCGCATGGTGTACGAGGTTTACTCCAAGTGGATTGGCGACATGAACCAGGATCAGGTCAACATGCTGAACAATCAGATGCCAACGGCACTGCCCCCAGGACGCCCCCACGGGCAGGGGAGCATGAGAAAAGTTATTTAATTTCATAGCGCTGCTTTCAATCCACATAATCAGCGTTAAACTATTCATACCATTATTTTAGGGAGAAACGATGATGCGCGTACTGGTTGTCGAGGATAATGCTTTATTACGCCACCACCTCAAGGTTCAGTTACAGGATTTAGGGCATCAGGTGGATGATGCAGAAGATGCGAAGGAAGCGGACTATTATCTGAATGAGCATCTGCCGGATATCGCGATCGTTGATTTAGGGCTCCCCGATGAAGATGGTTTGTCGCTAATCCGCCGCTGGCGCAGTAATGAGGTTTCGCTGCCAATTCTGGTATTAACCGCGCGCGAAGGCTGGCAGGACAAAGTGGAAGTCCTCAGTGCAGGCGCTGATGATTATGTCACCAAACCGTTTCACATCGAAGAAGTGGCTGCACGCATGCAGGCACTGATGCGTCGAAACAGCGGTCTGGCATCGCAAATTATCTCCCTTCCGCCTTTTCAGGTGGACCTCTCCCGACGCGAGTTATCCGTCAATGATGAAGTTATCAAGCTCACAGCGTTTGAATATACCATTATGGAAACACTCATCCGTAATAATGGCAAAGTGGTCAGTAAAGATTCGCTCATGCTGCAGCTTTATCCGGATGCCGAGCTGCGCGAAAGTCACACTATTGATGTTCTGATGGGGCGTCTACGTAAAAAAATTCAGGCGCAATATCCGCATGAGGTGATCACTACCGTGCGTGGCCAGGGATATCTTTTTGAACTGCGCTAATGAATAAACTATTGCGTCATTTTTTCCCGTTATCGCTGCGGTTACGCTTTTTACTGGCAACTGCAGGCGTGGTGTTGGTGCTGTCGCTGGCCTACGGCATGGTTGCCCTTGTGGGTTACAGTGTCAGCTTTGATAAGACCACGTTCCGCTTGCTGCGGGGTGAAAGTAATCTATTCTATACCCTGGCAAAGTGGGAAAACGGCAAGATAAACGTCGAGTTGCCTGAAAATCTCGATATGCAAAGCCCAACAATGTCGCTGATCTATAACGAAAGCGGTGAGTTGTTGTGGGCGCAGCGCAATGTTCCCTGGTTGACGCAAAGTATCCAACCGGACTGGCTAAAAACGAACGGTTTTCATGAAATTGAAGCCAATGTAGACGCCACCAGCACCTTACTGGGCGAAGATCACTCCGCTCAGCAACAGTTAAAAGAAGTCAGAGAAGATGACGACGACGCCGAAATGACCCACTCCGTGGCGGTAAACGTCTACCCTGCTACTGCCAGAATGCCGCAACTGACCATTGTGGTTGTCGATACCATTCCAATAGAGCTAAAGCGCTCGTATATGGTCTGGAGCTGGTTTATTTATGTCCTGGTCGCCAATCTGTTGCTGGTCATTCCGCTGTTATGGGTGGCCGCGTGGTGGAGCCTGCGGCCGATTGAATCGCTGGCGCGTGAAGTCCGTGAGCTTGAAGAACATCATCGTGAGATGCTAAACCCCGCCACCACACGCGAATTGACCAGCCTGGTTCGTAATCTCAATCGGCTGTTAAAAAGCGAACGTGAGCGTTATGACAAATACCGCACCACGTTAACAGACCTCACCCATAGTCTGAAAACACCACTGGCGGTATTGCAGAGTACTCTGCGCTCAATGCGTAATGAAAAGATGAGCGTCAGCGACGCAGAGCCTATCATGCTGGAACAAATCAGCCGTATTTCCCAACAGATAGGCTATTACCTGCATCGCGCCAGCATGCGTGGCAGCAGTGCCCTACTCAGCCGCGAACTGCACCCGATCGCGCCGTTGCTGGATAAACTGACCTCGGCACTGAATAAGGTGTATCAGCGTAAAGGCGTCAACATTAATCTCGATATCTCACCTGAAATCAGCTTTGTGGGCGAACAGAATGATTTTGTCGAAGTGTTGGGCAACGTACTGGATAACGCCTGTAAATATTGTCTGGAGTTTGTCGAGATTTCAGCGCAACTGTCTGAGGATCAGCTGCATATTCTGGTTGAAGATGATGGTCCTGGTATTCCGCAAAGCAAACGGGAAGTGGTGTTTGACCGTGGACAGCGCGTAGATACGCTACGTCCAGGACAAGGCGTCGGTCTGGCGGTGGCGCGAGAAATCACCGAACAGTATGACGGGCAGATTATTGCCGGTGATAGCCTGCTGGGTGGCGCGCGCATGGAAGTTATTTTTGGCCGCCAGCAGCCGGGCCAGAAAGACGAGTAATCGTCGCATGTAATAAATATGTACTGACTTCACGCTTGAGGTTAAGTATCCGTTATAATCGGTTGCAGATACCAGCCTGCGGGATGCTCATTATGGAATACCAACTCACACTTAACTGGCCCGATTTTCTTGAACGCCACTGGCAGAAACGCCCGGTGGTCTTAAAACGCGGGTTTAACAATTTTATTGATCCTCTCTCTCCTGACGAACTGGCTGGACTGGCAATGGAAAGCGAAGTCGACAGCCGACTCGTCAGCCACCAGGACGGAAAATGGCAGGTTAGCCACGGTCCCTTCGAAAGCTACGACCATCTTGGCGAGAACAACTGGTCTTTGCTGGTGCAGGCGGTCAACCACTGGCACGAGCCAACTGCCGCGCTGATGCGCCCGTTCCGTGAAATACCGGACTGGCGCATCGACGATCTGATGATTTCTTTCTCTGTCCCCGGCGGCGGCGTTGGCCCGCACCTGGATCAGTACGATGTATTTATCATTCAGGGTACCGGTCGTCGTCGCTGGCGCGTAGGTGAAAAACTGCAGCTGAAACAGCACTGCCCTCACCCGGATCTCCTTCAGGTCGACCCGTTTGAAGCTATCATCGATGAAGAGCTGGAGCCCGGCGATATCCTGTACATTCCACCGGGATTCCCGCACGAAGGTTATGCGCTGGAAAACGCGATGAACTATTCGGTCGGTTTCCGTGCGCCAAACACTCGCGAGCTGATCAGCGGGTTCGCCGATTACGTTTTGCAACGCGAACTGGGTAGCACCTATTACAGCGATCCGGACCTGCCGCCGCGCGATCATCCGGCCGACGTTCTGCCGCAGGAGATGGATAAGCTGCGCGAAATGATGCTCGGGCTGATTAATCAACCAGAACATTTCCAGCAGTGGTTTGGCGAGTTTATTTCTCAGTCTCGTCATGAACTGGATATTGCCCCGCCGGAGCCACCGTATCAGCCAGACGAAATTTACGATGCCCTGAAGCAAGGTGATGCGTTAGTGCGTCTGGGCGGATTGCGTGTATTGCGTATTGGCGACGACGTCTACGCTAACGGTGAGAAAATTGATTCGCCGCATCGTCCTGCCCTGGAAGCGCTGGCCAGTCATATTGTGCTGACGGCTGAGAACTTTGAGGATGCGCTGGAAGATCCTTCTTTCCTTGCCATGCTTGCCGCGCTGGTCAACAGCGGGTACTGGTTCTTCGAAGGGTAATGCGAAGAGTGCCTGATGCGACGCTACGCGTCTTATCAGGCACTCTGGAGTGTAATAATGTAGGCCGGATAAGCGAAGCGCCATCCGGCAACTACACATACTTTATTTTTGTTTCGCGGCCAGTTCAGCAATACGCACAATCACCTGTACCGCTTTTTCCATTCCTTCCAGGGTTACAAACTCATGTTTACCATGATAGTTGTAGCCACCGGTGAACAGATTCGGACACGGTAATCCCATAAACGACAGCGGCGCGCCGTCAGTGCCACCACGGATCGGTTTCAGCACCGGCTCAATATCGCAATCGCGCATCGCCTGCTGGGCGATATCCAGTACGTGCGGATGCTCAATCACTTTTTCGCGCATATTGTAGTAACTGTCTTCAATCACCAGTTCGATATAGCAGTCGGGGTGTAACCCTTTACCGACCTTCTTGGCGATATCCATGATCTTGCGTTTACGCGCTTCAAACTGCTTACGGTCAAAATCACGAATAATGTAGTGCATATCCGCCCGATCGACCGTCCCTTTCATGCTCGCCAGATGATAAAAGCCTTCGTAACCTTCCGTCTTTTCCGGGCTTTCATCTGCCGGAACCTCTGCATGAATACGCGCCGCCAGCGACAGCGCATTCACCATCACCCCTTTTGCGGTGCCGGGATGCACATTGTTGCCAACAATTTTAATATTAACCGACGCAGCGTTGAAGTTTTCAAACTCCAACTCACCTACGCCACCACCGTCAACGGTATAGGCCCACTGCGCATCGAATGCCGCAACGTCAAAATGCTTCGCCCCTTTACCCACCTCTTCGTCCGGTGTAAAGGCCACGCGGATATCGCCATGCGGAATATCTTTTTGGATAAGCACAGCCAGTGCGGTCATGATTTCCGCCACGCCTGCTTTATCATCCGCGCCCAGCAACGTTTTACCATCTGTAGTGATCAGCGTCTGACCCAGAAGTTGATGCAGCACCGGGAACATCACTGGCGATAAAACTTCATCACCAATGCCTAACGCAATATCGCCACCGCGATAGTTTTCAACAATTTGCGGATTGACATTTTTACCACTGAAATCCGGTGAGGTATCCACATGGGAAATAAAGCCGATCGCAGGAATATTGCCAGCAACGTTAGCGGGTAACGTTGCCATCAGCGTGCCTTTTTCGCTCAGTGAAATATTAACCAGTCCCATCTCTTCGAGCTGTTGTTTGAGCAGTTGTAATAATTTCCACTGTCCTTCGGTGCTGGGTACCTGCCGCACGCCCGATTTTGATTGGGTGTCCAGCGACACGTAGTGTAAAAAACGCTCAAGTAGTTTATCCATGCAGTCACCCTCACTTTTTGTGACAACATTATCAATAAGCAACAAAAGACAAATATTGCGTCAGGTCACTTTTATCCCCGCAAGTGAGAATATTTCGCCCTGACATCCCCTCTGACTATAGGGCTAAGTCAGTAATTCGCAACAAGGATTGGCGATTACAATGGTTTGCCGTAGAATAACGGCCCTCATTAAGAGTCATCAAGGTGGTTAACCACAAACCCCGCATCGGTCAGCCATCCGTTGCGTTTACATGGGACAGAGTAAAAAATTGAATAAACAACCGCGTTCGCTTTCTCCACTGGTGCAATTAGCGGGAATTCGCAAAAGTTTCGATGGCAAAGAGGTGATTTCCAGCCTGGATTTGACCATCAATAATGGCGAGTTTCTTACGCTGCTTGGCCCCTCTGGCTGCGGTAAAACAACCGTTCTTCGCCTGATTGCCGGTCTGGAAACGGTTGATTCCGGTCATATTATGTTGGACAACGAGGACATTACTCACGTTCCAGCGGAAAACCGCTACGTGAATACCGTCTTCCAAAGCTATGCGTTATTCCCCCACATGACCGTATTTGAGAATGTGGCCTTTGGTTTACGCATGCAAAAAACGCCCGCAGCCGACATTTCTCCCCGCGTTACCGAAGCCCTGCGCATGGTGCAACTGGAAGAGTTCGCCCAGCGAAAACCGCATCAACTTTCCGGCGGCCAGCAGCAGCGCGTAGCGATTGCCCGAGCTGTGGTCAACAAACCCCGCTTACTCTTGTTAGATGAATCCCTCTCTGCGCTGGACTACAAACTGCGTAAGCAGATGCAGAATGAACTGAAAGCTCTGCAGCGTAAGCTTGGTATCACTTTTGTCTTTGTCACACACGATCAGGAAGAAGCGCTGACAATGTCTGACCGCATCGTGGTGATGCGCGATGGTAAGATTGAGCAGGACGGTACACCGCGCGAAATCTACGAAGAGCCCAAGAATCTGTTCGTCGCCGGGTTTATCGGCGAGATCAATATGTTTAACGCCACGGTGATTGAACGTCTGGATGAACAGCGTGTTCGTGCTAACGTTGAAGGCCGCGAGTGCAATATTTATGTCAACTTCGCGGTGGTTCCCGGACAAAAGCTGCACGTCCTGTTACGTCCTGAAGATTTGCGTGTAGATGAAATCAACGATGATAATCATATCGAAGGCCTGATCGGCTACGTGCGCGAACGCAACTACAAAGGCATGACGCTGGAGTCGGTTGTGGAACTGGAAAATGGCAAGATGGTGATGGTCAGCGAATTCTTCAATGAAGACGATCCTGACTTTGACCACTCTCTCGACCAGAAAATGGCGATTAACTGGGTAGAAAGCTGGGAGGTCGTACTGGCTGATGAAGAACACAAGTAAATTCCAGAGTGTGGTGATCGTCACCATTGTCGGTTGGCTTGTGTTATTTGTCTTTCTGCCCAACCTGATGATCATCGGTACCAGCTTTTTGACCCGCGACGACGCCAATTTCGTCAAAATGGTCTTTACGCTGGAGAACTATACGCGCCTGCTCGATCCGCTCTATTTTGAGGTGCTGGTTCACTCCCTCAATATGGCGCTGATTGCCACGCTCGCCTGTCTGGTACTCGGCTACCCGTTTGCCTGGTTTTTGGTGAAACTGCCGGAAAAAGTGCGCCCGCTGTTGCTGTTCCTGCTGATTGTTCCGTTCTGGACCAATTCACTTATTCGCATCTACGGACTCAAAATTTTCCTCAGTACCAAAGGCTATCTCAACGAGTTTCTGTTATGGCTCGGGGTTATCGATACACCCATTCGCATCATGTTTACCCCCAGCGCGGTGATTATCGGGCTGGTATACATCCTGCTACCGTTTATGGTGATGCCGCTCTATTCCAGCATTGAAAAACTCGATAAACCGCTGCTGGAAGCCGCACGCGATTTAGGTGCCAGTAAACTTCAGACCTTCACCCGCATCATTATTCCGTTGACGATGCCGGGGATTATCGCCGGATGCCTGCTGGTCATGCTGCCCGCAATGGGGCTGTTTTACGTTTCCGACTTAATGGGCGGCGCGAAAAACCTGCTGATTGGCAACGTGATTAAAGTTCAGTTCCTGAACATCCGTGACTGGCCATTTGGTGCAGCCACCAGCATTACGCTGACCATCGTGATGGGTCTGATGCTGCTGATCTACTGGCGTGCCTCGCGCTTGCTGAACAAGAGGGTGGAACTCGAATGATCGGTCGACTGCTCCGCGGCGGTTTTATGACCGCTATCTACGCGTACCTGTATATTCCAATCATCATTCTGATTGTGAACTCCTTTAACAGCTCGCGCTTCGGCATCAACTGGCAGGGTTTTACTACCAAATGGTACGGCCTGCTGATGAATAACGACAGCCTGTTGCAGGCGGCGCAGCACTCGCTGACGATGGCGGTGCTATCCGCCACGTTTGCCACCTTGATCGGCTCACTCACTGCGGTTGCGCTGTACCGCTACCGTTTTCGCGGTAAACCGTTCGTCAGTGGCATGCTGTTCGTGGTGATGATGTCGCCAGATATTGTGATGGCAATATCTCTGCTGGTGCTGTTTATGCTGATCGGCATTCAACTGGGTTTCTGGTCGCTGTTGTTCTCACATATCACTTTTTGTCTGCCTTTTGTGGTGGTGACAGTTTACTCACGCCTGAAAGGTTTTGATGTACGCATGCTTGAGGCTGCTAAAGATTTGGGTGCCAGCGAAGTAACTATTCTGCGCAAGATTATACTGCCACTGGCTATGCCTGCGGTGGCTGCAGGTTGGTTGCTGAGCTTTACGCTGTCGATGGATGATGTCGTCGTTTCGTCCTTCGTTACCGGACCGGGTTATGAAATTCTGCCATTAAAAATCTACTCAATGGTCAAAGTCGGTGTATCACCAGAGGTGAACGCGCTGGCGACCATTTTGTTGGTTCTGTCGCTGGTTATGGTGATCGCCAGCCAGCTTATTGCACGTGATAAAACCAAGGGCCGCTGAGGCCCTTAATTCAGGGGACGTTAAATGATGAAAAAATGGTCACGCCACCTGCTCGCGGCGGGTGCTCTGGCACTGGGCATGAGCGCCGCTCACGCGAATGACAACAACACGCTCTATTTCTATAACTGGACCGAGTATGTCCCGCCAGGGCTGCTGGAACAGTTCACCAAAGAGACCGGCATTAAGGTTATCTATTCGACCTACGAGTCGAACGAAACCATGTACGCCAAGCTCAAAACCTATAAAGACGGCGCATATGATCTGGTGGTTCCGTCCACCTATTACGTCGATAAAATGCGTAAAGAAGGCATGATCCAGAAGATCGACAAGTCGACGTTGACCAACTTCCACAACCTCGATCCGGAAATGCTCAACAAGCCGTTTGACCCGAACAATGACTACTCCATCCCGTATATCTGGGGTGCGACGGCCATTGGCGTAAACAGCGATGCTATCGATCCGAAAACCGTCACCAGTTGGGCCGATCTATGGAAACCGGAGTACAAAGGCAGTCTGCTGTTAACGGATGATGCGCGTGAAGTGTTCCAGATGGCGCTGCGCAAGCTGGGATACTCCGGCAATACCACCGACCCGAAAGAGATTGAAGCTGCCTATAACGAGCTGAAGAAACTGATGCCTAACGTCGCGGCGTTTAACTCTGACAACCCGGCCAACCCGTATATGGAAGGTGAAGTCAATCTGGGGATGGTGTGGAACGGCTCCGCATATGTTGCGCGTCAGGCAGGTACACCGCTGGAAGTGGTATGGCCTAAAGAAGGCGGCATTTTCTGGATGGATAGCCTGTCTATTCCGGCTAACGCGAAAAACAAAGAAGGTGCGCTGAAGCTGATTAACTTCCTGCTGCGCCCGGACGTAGCGAAAGAAGTTGCGGAAACTATTGGTTATCCGACGCCAAACCTGGCAGCACGTAAGCTGTTAAGCCCTGAAGTCGCAAATGATAAAACCCTGTACCCTGATGCAGAAACAATCAACAAAGGGGAATGGCAGAACGATGTCGGTTCCGCCAGCGCTATCTATGAAGAGTATTATCAGAAGCTGAAAGCAGGACGCTAATTGCCCTCCTCGTAGGCCGGATAAGACGCGTCAGCGTCGCATCCGGCGCATCATCACTGCCCGATGGCGCTACGCTTATCGGGCCTACGCCATCCGTTCTCACAGACCTTTCAATAACTTCTCAACAAACTCTGGCACCACCTGGCTTGCCGGACCGTAATACTTCTCTTCAAACTCGCTGCCAACCTGGCTCGGTTCGAGATTTAGTTCTACCGTATGTGCCCCATGCAGCCGCGCCTCATGCACAAAACCCGCAGCCGGATAAACATGTCCCGATGTGCCAATCGCAATGAATACATCCGCCATTGCCAGCGCCATGTAAATTTCATCCATGCCCAGCGGCATTTCACCAAACCACACCACGTGTGGTCGCAGCGGTGCCGGAAATTGACAGCAGTGACATTTATCTTCCGGGGTCACATCGTCCTTCCATTCCAGAATCTGCCCGCTTTGCGAGCAGCGAACCTTGAGCAGTTCGCCGTGCATATGGATAACGTTCTGGCTGCCCGCACGCTCATGCAGGTTATCAATGTTCTGCGTCACCAGTAAAAAACGGTCGCCCAGTTCGGCTTCGAGTTTTGCCAGTGCGATATGCGCCGCGTTGGGCTGGATTTCTGGCTGTTGCAATTGATGGCGACGGGCGTTATAAAACGACTGAACCAGTTCCGGGTTTCGACTAAATCCTTCCGGAGTCGCAACGTCCTCAACCCGATGTTCTTCCCAGAGACCATCCGCCGCGCGGAAGGTTCGAATTCCTGACTCAGCGGAGATTCCCGCTCCCGTCAGTACCAGCACTCTTGGTTTTTCCATCAATTCAGGCACCACTCTGTCTCTGAAAAAGATTCGTTGACGCAGGCGATCGCGCAAATGGCGTTTATTTTTACGAAAGCGGCTTAACCGATGACCCCGACGCGACAGCATAACAACCTCTTTGTATTAATCGGTAAGATGTAGGAAAGCAGCCCCGCGCATCCCGCCGGCATCACCGTGCCGTGCCTGCTCAATACGCGGTACCCGGGCAACTGGCAACAGATGACGTGGCAGTCGGTCCGTCAGTTGCGTCGTAATAGCGGTAAAATTCGACAAGCCTCCGCCAATCACCACCAAATCAGGATCGACGATAGTCAGGATATTCCCAAGACACACCGCCAGCAAATCCAGATAGCGTTCAACGTGTGCACGCGCATGTTCATCGCCCTGCTCCCACAACGCGATAATTTCACGGGCATCCAGCGGTTGATGGTAGTAATGCTGATACAACCACGCAAATCCACCGCCGGAAAGATAGCTTTCGATGCATCCCAGTTGGCCGCATCCGCAGCGGCGCAGCGGGAAATCAAAGCCCATCAGCGTCAGCGCATCAACCGGCAAACGAATATGACCAAACTCGCCGGTGATATAGCTGCGTCCGGTGATGGATTTCCCGTTAAGCACCAGGCCGCCGCCAACGCCCGTACCGAGGATCAACCCCATCACCAGCGGATATTGGGTAAACTCGTCATCCCAGGCTTCGGAGAGAGCAAAACAGTTCGCATCGTTATCCAGACGCACATCGCGGTCAAGGCGAGCGCTAAGATCGGCGCGGAGCGGTTTGCCACTGGCGGCAGGAACGTTGGCCGCGTACAACGTGCCGTCTTCCGTTTCCGGCATGCCAGGAATCCCGATACCGACCGAACCTTTGATACCAAAACGCTGGTCAGCTTCCGTCACCAGATTGCAGACCGCATCAAGGAAAGCGTCGTAGCTGTCGCGAGGTGTAGGGACGCGAGTTTCCCATTGCAGACGACGTTGCTTATCAAACACGCCCAGCGCAATTTTGGTCCCGCCGATGTCAAATCCGTAATACATCACCGCTCCTTGATACACGTCATCCTTCAAGATGCCTCTGCGTTGGCTACGCCTTGATGCAGCATGAATGCTGTCGTGTATTATTGTTGTTATTGGCCGCTAAGTACTCTCGCAGGATCAATATTGCTGGCGCGACGCGCCGGATACCAACTTGCCAAAAGACTCAGCACGAGTGCTGTCACCAGCACGTAAATCACATCCAGCCAGTGTAATTCCGATGGCAGGAAGTCAATGAAATAGATATCGCCGGACAGGAACTGATGACCGATAAGCGCCTCGATTCCGTTGATGATCGGCGTCAGTTGCAACGAGACAACCACCCCAATGACGACGCCTATCAGGCTACCAAACAGACCCGCCAGCAGGCCGTACCAAACAAAAATGGCACGGATCAACCCATCTTTTGCCCCAAGGGTTCTTAATACCGCAATATCGCCGCTTTTGTCTTTTACCGCCATCACTAACGTGGAAACGATATTAAAGCAGGCCACACCAATCACCAGCACCATCGCCAGATACATAATGGCGCGAATCATCTGGATATCGCGATACATATAGCCATAAGTACCGATCCAGCTCTTAATATAAACATAGTTATTGGTCACTTCGCCCGCGTCCCGCACCAGCTTATTGGCGTTAAACACGTCGTTAACCTTCAGCGCAATCCCGGAAACGCTGGTTCCCATATCCAGATATTGCTGCGCATCTTCCATTGGGATCATGGCAAAGCTGTGATCGAGTTGGCCGCTCAGTTGCAGGATCCCAGTAACGTGTAAACGCACGCGTTTAGGCTGCTGTAATTTATGATCCGCGCTGGCGTTAGGGATCATAATCGACACCCAGTCGCCCTGCTTCACTTTCAGCGCATCGGCAATACCCTTACCAATGATGATTTGTTGTTCACCGGCTTTAAAATTATCCCAGGCGTGGTTTTGCACGAAGGATGGCAGTGCGCTTAAACGCTGTTCCTGTTTTGGGTCAACGCCCTTCACCTGCACCGCGCGTAAGTTCGCCCCGCTCTCTACCAGTCCGGTAAAGTTGATATAAGGCGCCGCGGCGACAATACCCGGCACTTTTTGTACTTTGTCGAGCGCTTCCTGCCAGTTATTCCACGGCTGATTTACGGCTTCAATCTCTCCGTGTGGGACTACGGCCAGAATACGGTTGTTCAGCTCACGCTCAAATCCGTTCATGGCACTTAAACCAACGATCAACACCGCCACACCCAACGCGATGCCAACGGTGGAAATCACAGATATCAGCGAAACCATACCGCCGCGCCGCCGACCACGGCTAAAGCGCAGACCAATCAATAACGATAAAGGCGAAGCCATTACTCAGCTCCCATCAGGCTCAGTTCAGCCGTCAGGCGACCATCGCGCATTTCAAGCTGGCGGCTCATCCGCTTCGCCAGTTGCAGATCGTGCGTCACCACCAGAAATGCCGTGCCCTGAGAGCGGTTCAGCTCGCCCAGAAGCTCGAAAATGCTATCCGCGTTACGCGCATCCAGGTTACCCGTTGGCTCATCCGCCAGGACCAGACGCGGGTTATTCACCAGCGCACGAGCGATGGCCACACGCTGGCGTTCGCCGCCAGACAGTTCAGACGGGCGATGACTGGCACGATGATCCAGTCCTACGGCTTTCAGCATATCCCGTGCGCGCTCGGTTATTTCAGCCGTTTTTTTCTTGCCGATCAGCAGCGGCATCGCTACGTTTTCCAGCGCGGTAAAGTCCGGCAGTAAATGGTGGAACTGGTAAATAAAGCCCAGCTTCTGATTGCGCAGTTCCGCTTTCGCCGCCGACGAGAGCTTGCTCATCGGCTGACCGCTAAAAATCACGTCGCCGGAAGTCGGCGTATCCAATCCGCCCAGCAGATGCAGCAGCGTACTCTTTCCGGAGCCAGAGCTGCCGACAATCGCCATCATCTCACCTTCGCCGACGCTAAAACTGACATCGTGCAGGACATCGGTCTGCACAGTGCCTTCCTGATAGCGTTTGCACAGGTTGTCGCATTGCAACAGGATCTTATTCATAACGTAAAGCCTCAGCGGGTTGAGTGGCGGCAGCGCGCCAGGAAGGATAAAGCGTAGACAGCAGCGCGATGGCCATCGCCACCAGCGCAATGACGATAACCTGCAGCGGCTCGATAGCGACCGGCAGCGCCGCGCCATCCAGCAGCACACCAATAATTGGTATTAAATTGTTCAGTTGACTGGCGAGCAATGCGCCCAGCACCGCGCCAAGCAGCGCGCCGATAATCCCGGCACTGGCCCCCTGAACCATAAACACCATCATTATCTGACGCGGCGTTAGCCCCTGCGTTTGTAGAATCGCCACTTCCCCTTGCTTCTCCATTACCATCAGACCCAGCGAGGTAATAATATTAAAAGCCGCCACAGCCACGATCAGGCTAAGCAGTAGCCCCATCATGTTCTTCTCCATGCGCACGGCCTGGAACAGTTCCCCTTTGCGCTCGCGCCAGTCCTGCCATTTGGTGCCCTGCGGCAGCGTTTGCTGGCTCAGCGTATCAACTTTTAACGGTTCGTTCAGCCACAGACGCCAGCCGGTAATATTGCCCACCGGATAGCGCATCAGGCGGGAAGCATCCTGAATGTTGGTCAGCATCTGGTAGCCGTCTACTTCGCTGTTGGCGGCGAAGGTGCCAATCACCGTAAACAGACGCTGGCTCGGCAAACGTCCCATCGGCGTAAACTGGCTGGCCGAAGGCACCATCACGCGAATTTGATCGCCACGGTTCACGCCCAACTGCCCGGCAAGCTGCTCGCCGAGGATGACATTATACTTACCCGGCTGCAGATCTGTTTGCTTCACATTGACCAGATACGGCGTTAACGGATCTTTTTGCGCCGGATCGATACCGAGCATCACGCCGACCGCCACGCTACGCGCGCTTTGCAGCACCACATCTCCCGTAGTTATGGGTGCAACTCGGTTGACGCCGTTCAACACCACCGCTTTTTCCGGCAGTTGTTGCGGGTTGAGGGAACCCTGTTCAGACGAGAGAACGGCCTGAGGCATCAGGCCAAGAATATTGTTTTGCAGCTCGCGCTCAAAACCGTTCATCACCGACAACACCGTGACCAGCGCCATCACCCCGAGGGTAATGCCAATGGTGGAGA
Source organism: Citrobacter sp. Cf118 (assembly GCF_030334095.1). Classification (NCBI taxonomy): domain Bacteria; kingdom Pseudomonadati; phylum Pseudomonadota; class Gammaproteobacteria; order Enterobacterales; family Enterobacteriaceae; genus Citrobacter; species Citrobacter sp. Cf118. The sequence continues at coordinate 624,368 of NZ_JAOWES010000087.1, forward strand.
GCCAGGAAACGAAGCGACCGAAGCGATCTGCTGCACGCCCACGCATATAACGCAGGCCGATGAATAGAGCGACAGGTTGGTACATGAAATCCGTCTGGTTGCTGTTAGCAAAGTCACGAGTATATAAGCGAAAGCGGAATGGGTAAATGACTGAACCGTAAGTGTTCGTCAGCACTATTCCTAAAAGTATAAATAAATCAATTCGCTAAAGTTGTCCGTCTTCCCTTCCATCCTGGTCCCTGCTCTTTATCTTAAAAAATCAAAATGCAGACAGTTACGCATTACAGCGCACAGCGGGTTGCGCAGGATGGCAGGCTATAATCAACAATATGGATACGCCGTCTCGATGAATAAAAAAGAACCATGGATTAATAAAATCAAAGGGTTATGTATCTGCCTGGTGGTGATTTACCACTCGGTAATCACATTTTACCCGCACCTCACTACTTTTCAGCATCCGCTTTCAGAGCTGCTGAGCAAATGCTGGATTTACCTCAATTTGTACCTGGCGCCGTTTCGCATGCCGGTCTTTTTCTTTATTTCGGGATATCTGATCCGTCGCTACATTGATAGCGTCCCGTGGACCACCTGCGTGGATAAACGGATCTGGAGTATTGCCTGGGTGCTGATACTCTGGGGTGTGGTGCAATGGCTGGCGTTAGTGACGCTCAATAACTGGCTGGCCCCACAGCGCGATCTGAGCCATGCTGCCAACGCCGCTTATGCTGGTTCGATCGCAGGTTTTACCCACGGGATGCTGACCGCCAGTACCAGCTTGTGGTATCTGTACGCGCTGATTGTCTATTTTGTTCTGTGTAAAATTTTCAGCCGTTGGGCGGTGCCGCTGTTGGCGTTATTTGTGGCGCTGAGCGTGGCGATCAACTTTGTCCCGACGCCGTGGTGGGGAATGAACAGCGTGATTCGCAATCTGCCCTGGTACAGCCTCGGTGCATGGTTTGGCGCAACGCTGATGGTATGGATTAAGGAGGTGCCCCTGCGCCGCCATGCGCTCATTGTTCTGGTTAGCGCAATCGCCGCCATCGTCGCGTGGCTGGCAAATGTCTCACTATTACTTTCTCTTCTTTCCATTGTGCTGATCATGAAGCTGTTTTATCAGTTTGAGCTGCGCTTTGGTATGCGTGAGTCCGGCCCGTTAAGCGTGATTGGTGCCAATACCATCGCCATCTACACCACCCACCGAATTCTGGTTGAGCTGTTCAGCTTAACGCTAATCCCCAACATTAATCATGCCGCCTGGCCTGCATATGCAGAGCTGGCCCTGCTGTTGGTGTATCCATTCGCCTGCCTGCTGCTGTGCACCTTGTTTGGCCTGTTGGTGCGTAAAATTTCACAAAAAACAGTGGCCGACCTGCTCTTTTCCCCGCCTTCTTTATCGGTCGTTTCGCGCTAACCCCAACGCGCTTTTTGCCCCCATCAGGGGGCGAATCAATTTGCTTATGAGAAACGATCACGGATAATAAAGAACATTGCTTATCAGATGTATATCTAAACGAGAACCTGACAACCGAATGCCTGAACAACATCGTTACACGCTCCCAGCGAAAGCTGGCGATCAGCGCCAGTTGGGTGAGCTTACCGGTGCCGCCTGCGCAACGCTGGTCGCCGAAATCGCCGAACATCACGCCGGTCCAGTGGTGCTGATCGCGCCGGACATGCAAAATGCTTTGCGCCTGCATGATGAAATTCGTCAGTTTACCGACCAGATGGTGATGAACCTGGCCGACTGGGAAACGCTGCCCTATGACAGTTTTTCTCCCCATCAGGAGATTATCTCTTCGCGTCTCTCTACGCTGTATCAACTGCCTGCCATGCAGCGAGGCGTACTGATCGTTCCGGTAAATACCCTGATGCAGCGTGTCTGTCCGCACAGCTATCTGCACGGGCATGCGCTGGTCATGAAAAAAGGTCAGCGGCTTTCGCGCGACGCCCTGCGCGAACAGTTGGATAGCGCTGGCTATCGCCATGTTGATCAGGTCATGGAACACGGCGAATACGCCACGCGCGGCGCGTTGTTGGATCTGTTCCCGATGGGCAGCGAGTTGCCTTATCGTCTGGATTTCTTTGATGACGAAATCGACAGCCTGCGTCTGTTTGATACCGACACCCAGCGCACGCTGGAAGAAGTCGATGCCATTAATTTGCTCCCCGCGCACGAATTCCCGACTGACAAAACGGCCATCGAGCTATTCCGTAGTCAGTGGCGCGATACCTTTGAGGTTAAACGCGACGCCGAACATATTTATCAGCAGGTCAGCAAAGGCACGTTACCTGCGGGTATTGAATACTGGCAACCGCTGTTTTTCAGCGAGCCGCTGCCGCCGCTGTTCAGCTACTTCCCCGGCAATACGTTATTGGTCAATACCGGTGATATCGAGACCAGCGCAGAACGCTTCCAGGCCGATACCCTGTCACGCTTTGAAAATCGCGGTGTTGATCCGATGCGCCCGCTTCTGCCGCCGGAATCGCTGTGGCTGAGGGTTGATGAGCTGTTTTCTGAACTTAAACGCTGGCCGCGCGTTCAACTGAAAACCGAGAGTCTGGCGAACAAAGCTGCGAATACCAACCTCGGGTTCCAGAAGCTGCCGGACATCGCCGTGCAGGCACAGCAAAAATCACCGTTAGATGCGTTACGTAAATTCCTTGAGGGCTTTACCGGCCCGGTGATTTTCTCGGTCGAAAGTGAAGGCCGACGTGAAGCGCTTGGCGAGTTGCTCGCTCGTATCAAAGTGGCACCGAAGCGGATATTGCGACTCGATGAAGCCGTAGATAACGGTCGTTATCTGATGATTGGCGCAGCTGAGCACGGCTTCATCGATAGCAAACGCAATCTGGCACTCATTTGTGAAAGCGATTTGCTTGGGGAACGCGTGGCGCGTCGCCGCCAGGATTCGCGTCGCACCATCAACCCGGATACCTTAATTCGTAACCTTGCAGAGCTGCATCCCGGTCAGCCGGTAGTGCATCTGGAACACGGCGTGGGTCGCTATGCCGGGATGACCACGCTGGAAGCTGGCGGTATCACCGGTGAATATCTGATGCTCACCTATGCCAACGACGCCAAACTGTACGTGCCGGTGTCGTCACTGCATCTGATCAGTCGCTATGCGGGCGGTGCAGAAGAGAATGCGCCACTGCATAAACTGGGCGGCGATGCCTGGTCACGCGCCCGACAGAAAGCCGCTGAGAAGGTGCGCGATGTCGCGGCAGAGCTGCTGGATATTTATGCCCAGCGCGCGGCGAAAGAAGGCTTTGCCTTTAAGCATGACCGTGAACAGTATCAGCTGTTTTGCGACAGCTTCCCGTTTGAAACCACGCCTGACCAGGCGCAGGCGATCAACGCTGTACTCAGCGATATGTGTCAACCGCTGGCCATGGACCGCCTGGTGTGCGGCGACGTCGGTTTTGGTAAAACCGAAGTCGCGATGCGCGCCGCTTTCCTTGCCGTAGAGAACCACAAACAGGTTGCCGTGCTGGTTCCGACTACCCTGCTCGCACAGCAGCACTTCGACAACTTCCGCGATCGTTTTGCCAACTGGCCAGTACGCATTGAGATGTTGTCCCGTTTCCGTAGCGCCAAAGAGCAAGCGCAGATTCTGGAACAGGTTGCCGAGGGGAAAATTGATATTCTCATCGGCACGCACAAGCTGCTGCAAGCGGATGTGAAGTTAAAAGATCTGGGTCTGCTGATTGTCGATGAAGAGCACCGTTTCGGCGTTCGCCACAAAGAACGCATCAAGGCGATGCGCGCGGATGTCGATATTCTGACCCTGACGGCAACGCCTATTCCGCGTACGCTCAATATGGCGATGAGCGGCATGCGCGATCTGTCGATCATCGCCACGCCGCCCGCTCGTCGTCTGGCGGTCAAAACCTTCGTGCGCGAATACGACAGCCTGGTGGTACGCGAGGCGATCCTGCGTGAAGTTCTGCGCGGGGGACAAGTTTATTATCTGTTTAACGACGTCGAAAATATCCAGAAAACCGCTGACAGATTAGCGGAACTGGTGCCGGAAGCGCGTATTGGCATCGGCCACGGGCAAATGCGCGAGCGCGAGCTGGAACGCGTGATGAACGATTTCCACCATCAGCGTTTTAACGTGCTGGTGTGTACCACCATTATCGAAACCGGGATCGACATTCCGACCGCCAACACCATTATCATCGAACGCGCCGATCACTTTGGTTTAGCGCAATTGCACCAGCTGCGCGGTCGTGTGGGACGCTCACACCATCAGGCGTACGCCTGGCTGCTGACGCCGCATCCAAAAGCAATGACCACCGACGCGCAAAAGCGTCTGGAAGCCATCGCCTCGCTGGAAGATTTAGGTGCAGGATTTGCGCTGGCGACCCACGACCTTGAAATTCGCGGCGCCGGGGAACTGCTGGGTGAAGATCAAAGTGGTTCCATGGAAAGCATCGGCTTCTCGCTGTATATGGAGTTGCTGGAAAATGCGGTCGATGCGCTCAAAGAAGGGCGTGAGCCGTCACTGGAAGATCTCACCAGCCAGCAAACCGAAGTTGAATTGCGTATGCCGTCTCTGCTGCCGGATGACTATATACCGGATGTTAACACCCGACTATCGTTCTACAAGCGCATTGCCAGCGCGAAAGTCGAAAACGAACTGGAAGAGATTAAGGTCGAGCTGATAGATCGTTTTGGCCTGCTGCCCGACCCGGCTCGTACGTTGCTGGATATCGCTCGTTTACGCCAGCAGGCGCAGAAACTGGGGATCAGAAAGCTCGAAGGTCATGACAAAGGCGGTACCATTGAATTTGCCGAGAAAAACCACGTCAACCCGGTCTGGCTGATTGGTTTACTGCAAAAACAACCGCAACACTTCCGTCTGGACGGCCCAACCCGACTGAAATTTATGCAGGATCTGGGCGAGCGTAAAACGCGGATCGACTGGGTCCGCCAGTTTATGCGTCAGCTTGAAGAAAACGCCGTAGCATAGTGAACAGGCCGGGTGAGCACACCACTCACCCGGCCTGATGAATTTACAAACTCTTTGCACTTCCCTGCACTTCCAGACACAGCAAACCGCCATAATTCTCGTTTACTTTTACATAATAAAAACCACGTAAAAACAATGGATTTATGGTGATGTTAAACAATAAACGACTCTCTCGCTGGCTCGCGTTTTTTACGCTGGCAGCGACCTTCGCGTTAGCACTTCCGGCTCAGGCAAACACCTGGCCGCTGCCACCGCCGGGAAGCCGTCTGGTGGGCCAGAATACCGTTCACGTTGTTGAAGATAATGGCGGTTCTCTGGAGGCGATTGCGAAAAAATATAATGTCGGCTTTTTAGCGCTGCTGCAGGCCAACCCCGGCGTTGATCCTTACGTACCACGTCCGGGCAGCGTGCTGACTATTCCATTACAAACTCTGCTACCTGACGCCCCGCGCGAAGGTATTGTTATCAACCTCGCCGAACTGCGTCTTTATTATTACCAGCCGGGGACCAATTCGGTGACCGTTTATCCTATTGGTATTGGTCAGTTAGGTGGTGACACGCTGACGCCTACGATGGTAACCACCATTTCTGATAAACGCGCCAACCCCACCTGGACGCCGACGGCAAATATCCGCGCGCGATACAAAGCAAACGGAATTGACCTGCCTGCCGTTGTACCTGCCGGTCCGGATAACCCGATGGGCCATCATGCAATTCGCTTAGCGGCATACGGCGGCGTTTATCTGCTGCACGGCACCAATGCTGACTTTGGCATCGGCATGCGCGTCAGTTCCGGCTGTATTCGTCTGCGCGACGGTGATATCGAAACCCTGTTCCGTCAGGTAACGCCCGGAACTAAGGTCAATATTATCAATACGCCGATCAAAGCATCCGTTGAGCCTAACGGCGTGCGGCTAGTAGAAGTGCATCAGCCGCTGTCCGAAAAAATCAATGACGACCCGCAACTGTTGCCAATCGTGCTGAACGCGTCCATGCAGACATTTAAAAATGCGGCGCAAACAGATGCCGCCGTCATGGATCATGCGATGGAGATTCGCTCAGGCATGCCGGTCGATGTGACCCGTCATCACGACGTTGCTCAACAGCCGATGTAAACTCTGCACATAAAAAACCCCCGCTGGATTTTATTCCGCGGGGGTTTTTTATTTAACTCGCAGTGGCATTGCGATGGGTTAAATCTTATTTGTAGATAACAGCAGTCCCATGAAGGGTGTTAGGGCCGGTAACGGAAGTAATACGGAAAGACTTCGCACCCATCTCATCGGCTTTCTGCGCCAGTTGGTCTTCCAGTGAACCTAAGTTAGTCCCCGCATTCGCAGAAATAGTACCGACTTTCTCTTGACCCGCAGGTGTGGACTGAACTTCAACAGCGGCGAAGCTTGCAAATGACAGTGAGCTAAGAACAGCAGCAACAAACAGGGTTTTTACGTTTTTCATGATAGTGACCTTTAGCAGATGAATGGGTGTCGAAAAGATTAACTTAACGATCGATAGGTAAATCATAGATGTGATCCAGGTCACACGTCAATACTTTTTTATAATGATCGTTATATAAAATATAAAGGTCTTATTTTTCATACCAATAGCTATATTTTATTTTTATCGTGAATCCGCTGGAGTGTGCAGTCGAATATTTTTATAATGGTTGTTCAATAAACCCAACAAAGGTACATCGGCGCCATGACAACTGAAACGACAGGTTGTGCAAAAAAAAGCCGTGGCCGACCAAAAGTGTTCGACAGGGAAGCCGCGCTTGATAAGGCCATGACACTCTTCTGGCAGCACGGATATGAAGCGACCTCGCTCGCCGATCTCGTAGAAGCTACCGGCGCAAAAGCGCCCACGCTGTATGCGGAGTTCACCAATAAAGAAGGGTTGTTCCGTGCCGTACTGGACCGCTACATCACCCGCTTTGCGGCGAAACACGAAGCCCAGCTGTTTTGTGAAGAAAAAAGCCTTGAGTCCGCACTGGAAGACTATTTCACCGCCATAGCGACCTGCTTTACCAGCAAGGACACCCCGGCGGGATGTTTCATGATTAACACTTCTGCGACGCTGGCAGCCTCTTCCCGCGATATTGCGCATACGGTGAAATCCCGCCATGCGATGCAGGAACAGACGCTTACTCAGTTTCTTCATCAGCGTCAGCAACGAGGTGAAATCCCCGCCTACTGTGACGTGCAAAAACTGGCTGAATACCTGAACTGTATTTTACAAGGTATGTCGATCAGCGCCCGTGAAGGTGCAACGTTTGAAAAACTGATGCAGATCGCACGTACCACCCTGCGGCTGTGGCCCGAACTCGTCAAAGCTTAACCCTTTCCCGCAATTCCCCCGCTGTACTAACCCCCCCGGGAGCTGATAAAGCCCCCGGTTAGATTCCCGTTCCATTGTCCCTACATTTTTCATTGTTTTCATCGTGTTATCCGATCATTTTTTGTAAAAGGTATTGATAACGACAATTGTTATCAGCAATATTCGCATTTGTTTTAATGCCTGTTTCACAATGTAACCATCGGTTTCTCTACCGCCATAACAAAAACAGATCGACTCTTTTTAAAAGGAATACAAATGAATAAGCGTCTCTGGGTGCTCAATCCTCTCCTGTTGTCTTTAACCCTCCCGGCCATTGCGGCTGAGGAAGAGAACCTCATCGTCAGCGCCAACCGTAGCCAACGCACCGTGGCAGAAATGGCGCAAACGACCTGGGTTATTGAAGGAAGCGAGATTGAACAACAGGTTCAGGGGGGGAAAGAGTTCAAGGATGTTCTTGCTCAGTTAATCCCAGGAATCGATGTCAGTAGCCAGGGGCGTACAAACTACGGCATGAACATGCGTGGTCGCGCCATTGTCGTGCTCATTGACGGTGTCCGTCTGAACTCCTCGCGAACCGACAGCCGTCAGCTTGACTCCATTGACCCGTTTAACATTGCGCACATTGAAGTCATTTCAGGCGCAACCTCACTTTATGGCGGTGGCAGTACCGGCGGATTAATCAACATCGTCACCAAAAAAGGCCAGCCGGAGCGTGAAGTAGAACTCGAACTGGGGAGCAAAAGCGGCTTCAACAACAGTAATGATCATGATGAACGCGTTGCCGCGGCGGTGAGTGGAGGAACAGATCGCGCTTCCGGGCGTATGTCCGTCGCGTATCAACGATTTGGCGGCTGGTATGACGGTAATCACGATGCCCTGCTGCTGGATAACACCCAAACCGGGCTACAGCACTCCGATCGTCTGGACGTGATGGGCACCGGGACGATTGAACTTGACGACAACCGTCAGTTGCAACTGGTTACACAGTATTACAAGAGCCAGGGGGATGATGATTACGGGCTGGATCTCGGCGAGAACATGTCCGCCGTGACCGGAAGCGGTAAAGCTTATACCAGCAGCGGACTGAATTCCGATCGTATTCCCGGCACCGAACGTCATCTGATCAGCCTGCAATATTCAGATGCGGATTTTTTCGGCCAGAACCTGGTCAGCCAAATCTATTACCGCGACGAATCGCTGAAATTCTATCCTTTCCCGACGCTCAGCAAAGGTAAGGTCACCAGTTTCTCCGCATCACAGCAGGACACAGACCAGTTTGGCGCCAAAATTACCCTCAACAGCCAGTTGATGGATAACTGGGAGCTGACGTGGGGTATCGATGCCGATCACGAGACCTTCGATTCCAATCAGAAATTCTTCGATCTGGCCTGGTCCCTGCCCTCTGGCGGCATGGATAACCGCACCGCTTATACCACCGGGCGTTACCCCGGTTACAGCATCACCAACTTCGCGCCTTTCCTGCAAAACAGCTATGACATTAACGACATCTTTACCCTCAGCGGCGGCGTGCGCTATCAATGGACCGAAAACAGGGTTGATGATTTCGTTGGCTATGCTCAACAGCAGGGAATAGCGACCGGGCTTGCGAACTCTGCCGATACCATTCCGGGCGGCAAAACCGATTACGATAATTTCCTGTTCAACGCCGGTATCCTCGCCCATCTGACTGACCGTCAGCAAACGTGGTTTAATTTCTCTCAGGGCGTGGAGCTTCCGGATCCAGGGAAATATTACGGTAACGGCACCTATTCGCTGGTTGGCGATCATTACCAGCTCCAGCGCAGCGTCAACGTGGCGGATTCACGTCTGGAAGGGATTAAAGTTAACTCGTACGAACTGGGATGGCGCTACACCGGCGATAGTCTGCGCACGCAACTGGCCGCTTACTACTCGACTTCGGATAAATCGATCGTTATCAACCGCAGCGATATGACCATTAACGTTCAACCCGACGATCGCCGCATTTATGGCATTGAAGGCGCGGTGGATTATTTCATTGCGGATACGGACTGGAGCCTGGGCGGCAACTTCAATGTCATTAAATCGGAAGTGAAACAGAACGGTAAATGGCAAAAATGGGATGTGACTCTGGCCTCACCGTCGAAAGCAACCGCATGGGTCGGCTGGGCACCAGAACCGTGGACCTTGCGCGTACAGAGCCAGCAAACATTTGATCTGACCGACGCCAGCGGCAATAAGCTGGATGGCTATAACACCATGGACTTTATCGGCAGCTATCAGCTCCCGTTGGGTAAGCTGACCTTTAGCGTGGAAAACCTGCTGAATGAAGAGTACACCACGCTGTGGGGACAACGTGCGCCACTGCTGTACAGCCCAACCTACGGCAGTCCGTCACTGTATGAGTACAAGGGCCGGGGCCGCACCTTTGGTCTGAACTATGCCTTAACCTTCTGATAAAAAAAGCCCCCCAGCCTGAGCGAATGGGGGGCTAATGTTCAGGATAATGCTATTTTACGCTTTGTTATTCAGTACCAACTGTCCGTTGTTATCCAACGGAATTTGCGCGCCGGGGTCCTTATCCATACGGATTTTCCCCTGCTGATCGCCAATTTTGTACGTCACGTCGTAGCCCAGCATCTTTTCAGATTTGTCATACACCGTTTTACAACGCTGCTGCGTGGTGGTGTAAGTATCGTTTTCCTGCATCGAACCCTGAATCTGATTACCTGCATAGCCGCCGCCTAAAGCCCCGGCCACGGTGGCAATATCTTTACCACGTCCGCCGCCAAACTGATGGCCAATAACGCCACCCGCAACCGCACCCAATACGGAACCCGCAATACGGTTTTCATCTTGAACCGGCTTACGGTGCGTGACAGTTACGTTCCGGCACTCCTGACGCGGTGTTTTTACCGACTCTTTAATCGGTGTTGCAGAGACAACTTGCGCATACTGTGGGCCACGCTCGAAAACGTTCAGACTGGCCACTGCTGCAACACCCAGCGCAGCAGCTACGCCAATCCCTATACCCGCCAACATTGATTTATTCACGGGACTTCCTCCTTTTTTGCTATTAGCAACAACTTTGCAACAGAAGGTAAGGAATGCCAATCAGATTACGGATGAAAATAGCAGGATGAGGCACGAACGCAGGATGATTCGGAGAACTCTGAAGGAAGGCGCCGGATGCGTAAAATCATCCGGCGCCACAAGTCGATATTAATGCAGTTTCAGACGCGGGCGAATCACCCGGTTGATACTGCCGACCAGCATCATCAGGCCGGTTTTGAAGTAGCCGTGCAAAGCAATCTGGTGCATGCGGTACAGTGAGATGTATACAAAGCGCGCAATACGCCCTTCCACCATCATCGAACCACGAGTCAGGTTGCCCATCAGGCTACCCACGGTAGAAAAGTTAGAGAGCGAGACCAGAGAGCCGTGATCTTTGTACTGATACGCTTTCAGTGGCTTGCCGTTCATCTGTGCCAGAATATTGTTCATCGCACAGGTCGCCATCTGGTGTGCTGCCTGAGCGCGCGGAGGCACAAAACCCCCTTCCGGGCGAGCGCAGGAAGCGCAGTCACCAATCGCGTACACGTCAGGATCGCGCGTGCTCTGCAGAGTTGGCTCAACCACCAGTTGGTTAATACGGTTCGTTTCCAGACCGCCAATGTCTTTCATAAAGTCTGGCGCTTTGATACCCGCCGCCCACACCATCAGGTCGGCTTTAATGTATTCGCCATCTTTGGTGTGCAGTCCGCCTTCGTCAGCGCTGGTAACCATCGTCTGGGTCAGTACGCGTACGCCCAGTTTGGTTAACTCATTATGCGCAGCACCGGAAATACGCGGCGGCAACGCAGGCAGAATGCGCTCGCCAGCTTCCACCAGCGTAACGTTCAGCGCGTCGTTGGTCAGTCCTTTGTAACCATAGCTGTGCAGTTGTTTTACCGCATTGTGCAGCTCAGCGGAGAGCTCAACCCCCGTCGCACCACCGCCCACAATGGCGATATTCACTTTTCCGTTAGCGCCCAGATTCGCGGAATACTTCAGGAACAGATTCAGCATCTCCTGGTGGAAACGACGCGCCTGATGCGGGTTATCGAGGAAAATGCAGTTTTCTTTCACGCCAGGAGTGTTGAAATCGTTGGAGGTACTGCCCAACGCCATCACCAGCGTGTCATACGGCACTTTACGCTCAGGAACCAGCAGATCCCCCTTCTCATCGCGCAGCTCAGCGAGAGTAATGGTCTTCGCTTCACGATCGATATCTATCACCGAACCTAACTGAAACTGGAAGCCATGGTTACGGGCATGTGCCAGATAGCTCAGCGCATCCACGCCTTCATCCAGTGAACCCGTCGCCACTTCATGCAGTAACGGTTTCCACAAATGACTGTGGTTTCTGTCTACCAGTGTGATTTTGGCCTTTTTCTTACGCCCGAGTTTTTTACCCAACTGCGTCGCCATTTCCAGTCCGCCAGCACCGCCGCCGACAATCACGATCCTTTTCAATGGTGTAGTCAACGTGACCCCCTCAAATTTATTAACCAATTGTTAATTAAAAGTTATTAATATAGCTCTTAATTAACAACAAGTTACAGTAATGAAAATGTTCTTCGAGAGTGAGAATAACACGAACGGTGCATTGGTCATACCAAAATTGATGTGTATCAAGTTTTGATGCTGAAAAGATAGACAACCGGAACTTTAAGAACAAAAAAACCAGCCCGATGGCTGGTTTTTTACGCACTCAATAAGGATTAACCTAACGTCTTGAACGCTTTGATGCGCTGCAAATGCGGAGAGATATTCTTAAACTTATGCGTCTGCTCTTCGTCCCAGACTATCTCGTAAAAGTGATGCAGCTCTTCCGACGAACGCTGGCTATTGAGCGCTTCATCATGACGCGACAGGATAACCAGACAGCGATCGCGATTCTTTTCGCGGAAATTGGTCACGCATTTTGTTGCGATGTCTGCATACTCCTCAGGTCTGTCAATTTTGCCTTCCATGTTCTCATACGGGAACAGGTTAGGATTAAACACTACCTGACGAATATCACACAGAAAACCAATCCGTTCAGCCCAATATCCCCCGAGCCCCACACCACAAATCAGCGGACGGTCATCCACATTCAGCTGTAGCATTTTGTCCACTTCTTTTAGCAGATGCTGCATATCATGTTTGGGATGCCGCGTACTGTAGCTAATCAGCCTGACATCCGGGTCGATGAATTGCAGCTGCAACACCTTCTCATGGTTGCCCGGGCTGTTAGAGTCAAAACCGTGTAAATAGATAATCATCGCATCCTCGCCAAACTTGCGTTAATGACCTGCTTTCTCTTCCTGCCAGCGCTCATGAAGCTGGTTTAGCTGAGCGCTTACCGTCTTCCAGCGTGCCGAATCCATCAGTTCCTGACGTGAAAATGAACCTTTATGATACAAACGTGTAACACGTTCTGCATTGATCGGCGACAGATTATCTAACACACTGACCGCTCCCTTACGATTATTGCAGACCAGGATCATATCGCAACCTGCATCCAGCGATGCCTGTCCACGCTGGGCATAGCTTCCCATAATCGCCGCCCCTTCCATCGACAAATCGTCGGAGAAAATGACACCATCGAAGCCAAGCTCCTGGCGCAGCACCGTTTTCAGCCAGTGAGATGAGCCACTCGCCGGACGCGGATCTACATCACTGTAGATGACGTGCGCAGGCATAATGGCATCCAGTTTGTTCTCCGTAATCAACGTCTGGAACACGGACATATCTTTCGCACGAATCTCGGCTTCTGAGCGAGGATCGGTTGGGGTTTCTTTGTGTGAATCCGCCGTCACGGCCCCATGACCAGGGAAATGTTTACCGGTCGTTTTCATGCCTGCGGCATGCATACCGTCAATGAAGCGGGTCGCCATCGCCAATGCTTTTAGCGGATCGGCGTGGTAAGAACGCTCGCCGATTGCGGCGCTGATATGGCCCACATCCAGTACCGGTGCAAAGCTGATATCAATATCCATCGCGATCATTTCGCTGGCCATCAACCATCCGGCGTCCTGAGCCAGTTTGCCGCCCTCTTCCAGACCGTGCAGCGCGGCAAACGATTGAGCCGCAGGCAGGCGAGTAAAGCCTTCTCGAAAGCGCTGTACGCGTCCGCCTTCCTGATCTACCGCCACCACCAGATGGTTACGTGACGCAGTCCGGATTTGTCGCACTAATTCACGCAGCTGTTCCGGGTCATGATAATTTCGGGTAAAGAGGATCAACCCACCTACCAGCGGATGCGCCAGAATCTCACGCTCTTCTGCGTCCAGCTCATACCCTTCGACATCCAACATTACTGGGCCCACACTGCTCTCCTTATCCTTTCATTGTTAGCTGCCGCCAGGTTTCATCGGCCAGCCTGATAAATTGTCTATCACCGGTTTGCCGCCAGCGATACTCAAACCACCCCGCCTTCAGCATCATTATCCAGGGTTGCCATTGTCTGACTTGTCGCCACAAAACGTCTGGCTCAATGTGCGCTCGTTGAGCGTAGGTGCTAACCAGCTGTTGGTGCTGGGATTCATCGCTGACCCATACCGCCGCCAGCTCCAGGGCAATATCACCGTCTCCGGCGTATTCCCAGTCAATCAGCCGCAGCCCTGAGGCTGTGCGTACGATGTTGTCACCGTGAACATCCATATGCAGCGGCCCCAGACGCAAAGGTCGAGGCTCACCTCGTTTCCTCAGCCGCTTCAGCGCGCGCAGCCAGCATGGTGTACGACGCGCCGGATCGCCACACTGCCAGTACTGTTCAAGTAGCAGCAGCAGGCTGATTCGCCAGCCCAATCGGGGTTGCTGGTGCAGATGATACAGTAAGCCTGCGAGTTCGTCGGCGTCCGGTAATCTGGATTCTACCTTACCGTGAAAAAACTCGACGGCCATCCACCCACGCGTATAAAAATGAGGACGTGGCGCAAGGTTTTCTGGCAGGTGTTTTAACGCATGATATTGGCGTAAGAAATGCGATTCCGGCGCATCAGGGTCGTGATGACAACGCAGTACCAGCCGGTGAGAATGATGCTCAATGATGCAGCTCCCGCCACTCAGGCCAGTTTGGCTGGCTGCGACGGGATGATACTGCGGGAAATAGCGCGACAACACTTCGCCGCGCGTGAGTCTGTTATTGTTGCTGAACGGCACCTTTACCTGACCAGATTATCTCGCCAGTTTGTACCAGCATTAATTGCATTTGCAGCGCAGGCGAATTGACGTTGCCGGATGCGCTGGAATAAAGCACATACTGCGCGCCAACGTTACGGGCGATACCAATCGCTTTACTGCGCGTTCCCAGGCTATCGTTCGGCGACAGACCTAACTGCTGCTTGGCGACTGCCAGTTGCTGAGCGGAAACCAGAGTAAACTTACCGTTATTCGCCAGAGCATTACGTAAGGTTTCGGTGGCTTCACCCGCGTTCAGCGAGCCGTTGGTGCGGTTATTCACGCTATCAACCAGCAGAACGCCGCCCGCTTTTACGCCGTCAGCCTGCAGCATTTTTCCGACCATCGGCTGCATAGCCCCGTTCCAGTCATAATGACGTTGACGTGGCGTCGGCTGCGCCGTTTGGTCCTCGTGCTCAATCGGACCCGGCTGCTGCGGTATGGTTGGCACCGTTGGCACTACCGGCACCGGCTGTTGCGGTTGCACAGGCTGTTCCGGCACCGGCTTGACTTCCTCTACCGGTGCGGGCTCTCGTTGCACCACACAGCCAGAGAGAAACATCGCCAGCGCGGCAACCAGTGCGTAGCGATTCATTTTGATCATCAAGATTCACCCCTTACAAATAAAGATAAAGTCTAACCTTGTGCGCCCCCAGAAAATTGGCGCTGCCGTACAGCGTCACCGACGAATGAGCCGGGATAGTCACGCTGCGCGGCGCTTCCAGAGGATGCATTTCCAGTCCTCTGGCGTCATACCAGTAAAACCGATAATGAACGGTGACGGGTTCTTGTCTTTCGTTATAGAGTCGCGAGGATGCCGAGGCCTGAATATCAGACGTGGTTAACGTGGGCTGTTCTGCTGTTATACCTGCCGCCAGAATCGTTGACTCCATCACCAGCGACTGTTCATCACTTACCGGAATTTCTGGGTGTGTTCGACAACCCGCCAGTAGCAGCAAGCCCAGTGAAAGTACAATGCATCCTCTGATCATGCCTACAGACCTTTATGCGCGAGCATTGGGCCAAGCGCACGGCCACCCAGCAGGTGCATATGAATGTGATACACCTCCTGACCCCCGTGGCGGTTGGTGTTCATGATTAAGCGGTACCCATCTGCAGCAATGCCTTCCTGCTCAGCAATTTTCGCTGCAACGGTGATCATGCGGCCCAATGCCTGTTCATGTTCAGCCGTCACATCGTTGACGGTTGGGATCAGGATGTTAGGAATGATCAGAATATGCGTAGGTGCCTGAGGGGAAATATCACGAAACGCAGTGACCAGTTCATCCTGGTATACGATATCCGACGGAATTTCACGACGGATAATTTTGCTGAATATAGTTTCTTCTGCCACGACGTTTTCCTTTTTCATTAACAGCCCAAGCGTTTTGCCATGCTACGCCGGGTAACTCTGCGAGTATAGAGTATGAGCGAGTTACTCACGCTCTTTCAACTTTAACCCTCGATTTTTTAAGCGAAAACCCCAGTCAATGCTGCTCTTATAACCATTTCCCAGCGCTATTGCTCAAGCATAGTACTGAAACAATATTTCATTTATGTCGTAGCATCCGTTTACACATTAAGTGCTAATGCGTATATTTCGCATTTGTATTTACATACGCATTTAATAATTTACACCAAAGGGCTCATCACAACTACCGGTGATTCGAACTTAATATTAATAATTATCAAGGACTTTTCGATGTCTTTCACAACACTCAACGGGAATATTCAACGCCAACCGGGGCTTGCCCCTTCTGCGCTGGCAGCCTGCATTACGCTAGCGCTTTTACCTTCCACCAGCCTCGCAGCCCCTGCTGAAGAGACAGTGATCGTGGAGGGTTCTGCTCCAGCCGCATCCAGCGACGAACAGGATTACAGCGTTAAATCGACGACCGCGGGCACAAAAATGCAGATGACACAGCGCGATATTCCGCAATCGGTCAGCATTGTCAGCCAGCAACGCATGGAAGATCAGCAGTTGCAAACGCTGGGCGATGTGATGGACAACACGTTGGGGATAAGCAAAAGCCAGGCGGATTCCGATCGCAGCAGCTATTACTCGCGCGGATTTCAGATTGATAACTATATGGTCGATGGGATCCCGACCTATTTTGAATCCCGCTGGAATCTCGGTGACGCCCTTTCCGACACAGCCCTTTTTGAGCGTATCGAAGTGGTCCGTGGTGCAAACGGACTGATGACCGGGACGGGTAACCCTTCAGCCTCCATTAACATGATCCGTAAGCATGCCACCAGCCGCGAGTTCACCGGTAATGTTTCTGCAGAATATGGCAGTTGGAACAAACAACGCTATGTGACCGATCTGCAAAGCCCGCTTACGGCAGACGGCAATGTGCGCGGTCGCATCGTGGCGGGTTACCAGAATAACGACTCCTGGCTTGATCGCTACAATAGCGAAAAAATGTTCTTCTCCGGGATTGTCGATGCCGATTTGGGTGACACCACCAGCCTGTCTGCAGGTTATGAATACCAGCGCATTGATATCAACAGCCCAACCTGGGGTGGATTACCGCGCTGGAATACCGATGGCAGTAAAAACAGCTATGACCGTTCGCGCAGCACTGCGCCGGACTGGGCTTACAACGATAAAGACTTCAACAAAGTGTTTGTCACCATCAAACAACGTTTTGCCGATACCTGGCAGGCGACCATGAACGCCACCCACTCCGAGGTCAAGTTCGACAGTAAAATGATGTACGTCGATGCCTATGTTAATAAGGCCGACGGCACGCTGATTGGCCCATATGGCAACTATGGTCCGGGATATGACTATGTCGGAGGAACCGGCTGGAACAGCGGCAAACGTAAAGTGGATGCTGTCGATCTATTTGCCGACGGCGGTTACGATCTGTTTGGTCGTCAGCATAATCTGATTCTGGGCGGCAGCTACAGTAAACAGAATAACCGTTATGAAAGCTCGTGGGCGAACGTTTTCCCCAACGAAATCGGCAGCTTCTATACCTACGATGGTAACTTCCCGGAAACTAACTGGAAACCGCAGTCATTGGCTCAGGACGATACCACGCACATGAAATCGCTGTACGCCGCAACGCGTATTTCGCTGGCCGACCCACTGCATTTGATTGTCGGCGCGCGTTATACCAATTGGCGTATCGACACCCTGACCTACAGCATGGAGCAAAACCACACCACCCCGTACGCGGGCCTGGTGTATGACATTGACGATAACTGGTCTACCTACGCCAGCTATACCTCAATCTTCCAGCCGCAGAACAAGCGCGACAGTTCCGGTAAATATCTCTCTCCGATTACCGGCAACAACTATGAGCTTGGCCTGAAGTCCGACTGGATGAACAGCCGTTTAACCACCACGCTCGCGGTGTTCCGCATTGAACAGGATAACGTAGCGCAATCAACCGGCGTGCCAATCGCCGGTAGCAATGGCGATACGGCCTTTAAAGCGATGGATGGTACAGTCAGCAAAGGGGTCGAATTCGAAATTAACGGTGCGATCACCGATAACTGGCAGATGACGTTTGGCGCGACACGCTATGTTGCTGAAGACAACGAAGGCAATGCTGTAAACCCTAACCTGCCACGGACCACGGTAAAACTGTTCACCCGTTATCGCCTGCCAGCCATGCCGGAACTGACCGTAGGCGGCGGAGTCAATTGGCAGAATCGAGTTTACAGCGATACGGTCACGCCTTATGGCACATTCCGCGCGGAACAGGGAAGCTACGCCCTGGTAGATTTGTTCACCCGTTACCAGGTAACAAAAAACTTCTCAGTGCAGGGTAACCTCAATAACCTGTTCGATAAAACCTATGACACGAATATCGACGGTTCTATCGTTTATGGTGAGCCGCGCAACGTCAGCATCACCGCCAGCTATCAGTTCTGACACCAGGTATTGCGTAGAATTGCTAACCCGCTGACTTAGGTTGCAAATTCTCATCAAACTCCAGCCGCTTTCTGTCGGGTTCTACCGCAGTCAGCGGCTGCACCTCTGCCAGCGTCTTCTGGCAGCGCTCAACCAGCACCTGATATTCGCGAGTGCCCTGTTTTTTCCACACCAGCTCCTGCTCAGTTAACATGCGAATCGCTTTCGCCGGGCTGCCGACAATCAGATGGTTGGCAGGCATCTCGGCGCGCGCTTTCACAAACGCCGAAGCACCAACGATACTGTTCTCACCAATGGTCGCGCCATCGATAATCACCGCGCTCATGCCGACCAGCGCGTTACGCCCTATCACACAGCCGTGCAGAATAGCTCCGTGGCCGATATGTCCGTCCTCTTCCACCACCGTATCCTGGCCGGGAAATCCGTGCATCACGCAGTTATCCTGGATATTCGCCCCATCTTTAACCACGATACGCCCAAAATCTCCGCGCAGGCTGGCATTGGGGCCAACATAAACACCTTTGCCGAGAATGACATCGCCAATCAGCACTGCGGTTGGGTGAACATAGCTTTCCGCAGGAACTACCGGGATCATCCCGTCAATCTGGTAAATCGGCATGGCTTCTCCTGTTACGCCTCGGCTAATCCGCCGAAGCGTTGATAATAGAGCGGCCCTGGCGCGGGTAGTTCCCCCACCGAGCTCTCGCCTTTTTCGCTGACGAAAACCTGGGCGCCGGGCGCAACACGTTGATAAATATTAATACACAGCTGACGCGCCGTCTGCCCTAGCCAGTGAGCAGGCAACAATTCTTCCGGCAGCAGCGGATCTTTGAGCACAACCCGACGATAAAGGTGAATGAGCAACAGGCGGATCTGGAAGCAGCGCTCTGGCGTAAGTTCGTCCGGCCCGGCGTCACGTAGCAACGGTAACAACGGACGGAACAGAGTGATAAACGCCTCGTACATGGCATTTTGTTCGGTTAAGTGCCAGCACCCTTCTACCCGCTCACGCAGCGCGGCGCGGGAGAGCGCCAACGGCGAATGCGCCTCAAAAACGATGACGTTTTCCGCCACCCCAGCTTCATGGAGCAGCGACTGGACGTCCGCCAGCTTTTGCGATGGTGACGCCAGCAGACTCGGCGCCAGTACGCCAAAACCTTGCCATAACAGCTGCTTTTTAACTTCGGCGAGGGTGTTTTTTTCCAGCCCTTCGGAGAACAGCAGCAGCCAGGTACCGTCCCACTCAGGGGCGCTGGCACGGTAGATTTTGCTCTCGGCGCGACGCGTCAAGCGTAGCCCTTTATCGCTCAGGCGGTAGAAACTGCGTCGGCCGATACGTACCACGTCCAGCCATTCTTCTTTATTAAGGCGAAACAGTGCGGTACGTACAAAACGCTCACCGAAGCCAAGCCCTTCCAGCAGCGCGGCAACACTACCCAACCAGACTTCTCCACCGCGTTGCGATAAACAGTCCCCGTAAAGCGAGGCGATAAGCGAGGTGCCGCTGACCGGCATTGCGGTTACCGCCTGCTGAATAAAACTATCGAGCTTTTCCATATGATTCATACTGTTGTCTTTTTTGTGCTTTTTGAATCATAGCACAGGAATAGATCAGCGATACGCCAGGAGTTTGTAGGCCGGATAAGGCAACGCCGCCATCCGGCAGCGTTGCGCCATTGTGCCTGATGGCGCTACGCTTATCAGGCCTACGAGACTTAGCCGTTGGCGGCAGCTTTACGCAGGTCAAACACGCGGCAGGCCTTGCCTTCGGAGCGTGGAATGCTGCCGCAATTGACGATGCTGACATCCGTTGAAATGCCGACCATCGACTTAATGCGATGACGCAGATGGTGGCAAATCTGGCAGCGCTGCTCGTGGCTTAGCACCAGGCTACTCTCTTTAAGCTCCACGCGTACCGAAAGTGAATCAAGATGGCCACGGCGATCCACTTCAAGCTGATAATGCGGGGCCAGATGATCAATCTTGAGGATCTCTTCTTCCACCTGAGACGGGAATACGTTGACGCCGCGAATAATCAGCATGTCATCGCTGCGCCCGCTAATGCGATCCATACGACGCATCGTGCGCGCGGTTCCCGGCAGCAGGCGCGTCAGGTCGCGGGTACGATAACGAATGACCGGCAGCGCTTCTTTCGTCAGCGTGGTGAACAGCAGTTCGCCGTGCTCACCGTCAGCCAGTGGCGTACCGTCATCCGGATTGACCACTTCCGGGAAGAAATGATCCTCCCAGATTGTCGGACCATCACCCGTTTCGATGCACTCCATCGCCACGCCCGGCCCCATCACTTCCGACAGGCCATAAATATCGAGCGCCGTAATACCGAGGCGACGTTCGATCTCCGCGCGCATCCCCGTTGTCCACGGCTCTGCGCCAAAGACACCGGTACGCAGCGAACAGCCCCGCGCATCACCGCCCATCTGGCGCTCCAGCTCTTCAATCAGGTTCAGGCAGTAAGATGGCGTGACCATGATCATGTCGGGCTTAAAATCACGGATCAGCTGCGCCTGTTTCTCGGTCTGGCCGCCGGACATCGGGATCACCGTTGCCCCTAAGCGTTCCGCGCCGTAGTGTGCGCCCAGTCCGCCTGTGAAAAGGCCATAGCCATAAGCGACGTGGATTTTATCTTTCGCGGTACCGCCTGCGGCACGTAGCGAACGGGCGACGATGTTAGCCCAGGTATCGATATCATTTTGCGTATAGCCCACCACCGTCGGTTTACCCGTGGTACCGGATGACGCATGGATACGCACTACCTGCTCCATCGGTACCGCGAAGGTATCAAACGGATAGTTATCGCGCAGGTCCTGCTTGGTGGTGCAGGGAAACTTGCTCAGATCGCTCAGCTCACGGAAATCATCCGGGTGAACCCCTGCCGCATCAAATTTACGGCGGTACATCGGGACATTTTCATAGGCGTGTTTGAGCGTCCACTTCAGGCGCTCGGTCTGCAGAGCGACTAATTCGTCACGCGATGCGGTTTCAATCGGATCTAATGTTGTTATCGTTGTCATTTTGTAGGGTACTCGCAGGTCAATTCGCTCACACACGCTCGAGGATCAGGGCAATGCCCTGGCCCACGCCAATACACATCGTACACAGCGCATAACGTCCATTGCGTCGTTCCAGCTCCAGCGTTGCCGCCAGCGCCAGACGCACGCCGCTCATCCCCAGCGGGTGGCCTAAAGCGATGGCGCCACCGTTTGGATTCACGTGCGGCGCATCATCCGCCAGCCCCAACTGCCGCATCACGCCCAGCGCCTGGGCGGCAAAGGCTTCGTTCAGCTCAATCACGTCCATATCGTTAATATTCAGCCCGGCACGCTCCAGCACTTTACGCACCGCCGGAACCGGCCCCAGCCCCATGTACTTCGGCTCAACGCCCGCCGTCGCCATCGCCACGATGCGCGCCCGCGGCGTCAGTCCCTGTTCTTTTACCTGCTGTTCACTGGCGATAATCATCGCCGCCGCGCCGTCGTTCACGCCCGAGGCGTTGCCTGCCGTCACCACGCCGCCCTTGCGGAACGGGGTTTTCAACTGAGCAAGCTGTTCCATTGTGGTTTCCGCACGCGGGTGCTCATCGTCGCGCACCGCGCTGACCGCGCCCTTCTTACCGATAATCTGTACCGGTACGATTTCCTGCGCCAGAATGCCGTCACGCTGCGCTTTTGACGTGCGCTGCTGGCTGCGGTAGGCGAAGGCGTCCTGATCTTCACGGCTTATATTTAACAATTCGGCTACATTCTCCGCCGTTTCCGGCATGCTGTCAGTACCAAATTGTTGCTGCATGAGCGGGTTCACAAAACGCCAGCCGATGGTGGTATCGAACATTTCCGCCTGACGCTGGAACGGCGCGGTGGCCTTGCCCATGACGAACGGCGCGCGGGACATCGACTCGACGCCGCCGGCAATCAACAGATCCGCATCGCCCGCCTTAATGGCTCGTGCGGCAAAGCCGATGGCGTCCAGCCCGGAACCGCACAGACGGTTGATGGTGGTGCCCGCCACGCTGTGCGGATAACCCGCCAGCAACGTTGCCATATGCGCCACGTTACGGTTGTCTTCACCGGCCTGGTTGGCGCAGCCGAAAATCACATCGTCGATGGCGCTGGCATCCAGGCGCGGGTTGCGACGGAGCAATTCACGCAGCGGGATCGCCGCCAGATCGTCAGCGCGAACCCCCGCCAGCGCGCCGCCGTAGCGGCCAATCGGGGTACGAATTCCGTCACAAATAAAGGCGTCACGCATTAGGCTTCTCCTGTGATTGTGCCGCCGATGCGGTGCGATTTTCCGCGAAACAGGGCAACGGTTTTTTGCTGTTGATTAACAATCTCAATGTCGTAAACGCCGGTCAGCTTGCCCTGCTGTTTCACCCGCGCGGTGGCGGTCAGCAGATCGCCAGTGAAGGCCGGGCGCAGGAAATCGATGCTCGCCGCCGACGCCACCGCCGCCAGCCCCTGGCTGTTACAGGCGTAGGCAAAGGCGGTGTCCGCGAGCGAAAACAGCTGCCCGCCGTGACAGGTCTGGTGGCCGTTGAGCATCGATGGCAGCACCGCCATCGTCATCTGCGCATAGCCTTCATCCATTTCGATAATCTCGATGCCCAGCGCGCGGGCGCAGGTATCTTTCTCGTACATGGCGCGGGCGTTGCGCCAGGCCTGGTTACTCATGACGCATCTCCAGCAGCGCCATCTGGCGCAGTCGCGCACTCGGGCGGTAGCGTTCTTCGCCGTAGTGCTGTTGTAGGTTTTCCAGCAGGCGCAGCACGCGCCCCCAGCCAAGCGATTCACCCCAGGCAATCGGGCCGCGTGGGTAGTTCACCCCCAGACGCATAGCGGTATCGATATCATCCGCGCTGGCGACGCCTTTTTGCACCGCATCCAGCGCTTCGTTCGCCAGCATCGCTACCGTACGCCATACCAGCAGGCCGGGATAATCAGCAATGTGCAGAACCTTTTTGCCCTGCTGCTGGAAGTAGTACACCGCTTTGTCGGTTGCCGACTGTGGGTTGGTTTGCGCGCTCGCCAGTACGACCGTGTCGCCCGCCGCATGGTCATAAACCACCACCGGACGCTGATGCTGGACGCTTAAGGCCAGCGCGGTTTCACCGGTGGTTTCAAGGAGCAGCACATCATCCAGTTCAGTGACAACGTCACACTTAATGTTTTTTGCTGCATTTTCAGGCACTACCGCTGCAACAGCCAGATTAGGCGATACTTCAACAGGCCAGCGATAGACGCCGTGGCCGCTCTTCTTGCCCAGACGCCCGGCCAGCGCCAGCTCCTGCTGAAGCAGCGACGGCAGAAAACGGCGGTCCTGCCAGAAGGCGTTAAATACCGAACAGGTGACGGCAAAGTTGACGTCCTGACCAATCAGATCGGTCAGCGCCAGCGGCCCCATCGGGAAACCGCCGCCGTCGCGCAGCGCCGCGTCAATCACTTCCGGCGCGGCGACCTGTTCCTCCAGCGCCCGCCAGGCTTCGGCGTAATACGGGCGCGCCACGCGGTTGACAATAAAGCCCGGCGTGGAGCGGCAGCGCACCGGCTGCTTACCCCAGGCGCTAACGCACTGGCAAAGCTGCTTGACCACTTCCGTTGAGGTGGCAAGGCCGCTCACCACTTCCACCAGTTTCATAACCGGTGCCGGGTTAAAGAAGTGCAGCCCCGCTACGCGTTCGGGATGTTTGATGCCCGCCGCAATGGCGGTAATGGAGATAGACGAGGTATTACTGGTCAGCAGCGTCGACGGCGAGCAAATCTCTGCCAGCTCGCTGAACAGCGCCTTTTTAATCTCAAGACGTTCGGACGCGGCCTCAATGATTAACTGCGCATCGGCTAGCTGTGTTAATTCGGTTGCTGACGTAATGCGTGCCAGCAGCGCCTGCGCCTGCTCGGCGCTGACTTTGCCGCGGCTAACGCGGGCGTTGAGGCGCTCGGCAATGCCGTCGATAGCGCGGGTAATCGCCTCAGACGAAATGTCATACAGCCGCACCGCGTGTCCGGCACTGGCCGCCACTTCGACGATCCCGGCCCCCATGGTGCCGCCGCCAATCACGGCGACGGTGTGAAGAGTCTGGTTCATGGCTTATTTCCCGCTGAACTGTGGCTGACGTTTGGCGAGGAAGGCGCTGACGCCTTCGCGATAGTCGTCGCTGCGACCGGCCATTCGCTGATAATCCCGCTCCAGATCGAGCTGGTTTTCCAGCGTATTGGTTTCAGAAAGCTGAAGCGCTTTCTTAATTAACCCCAGCCCATAGGTCGGCTGCGTAGCAAAATGACGCGCCATGGCTAACGCAGTGTCTTTCAGTTCAGCGTCGTCCACCACCTGCCAGATCATTCCCCACTGCGCGGCCTGTTCGGCGCTGAGGTTATCGCCCAGCATCAGTAAACCTACGGCGCGAGCGCGACCGGCAACGCGCGGCAGCACCCAGCTTCCGCCGCAGTCCGGCACCAGACCGAGCTTGCTGAAGGCCATCACAAACTTCGCCGAACGCGCGGCCAGCACGATATCGCAGCCCAGCGCTAACGTTGCACCCGCCCCGGCGGCCACGCCGTTAACGGCGCAGATAACCGGTTTTGGTAACGCGGCTAAACGACGCACCAGCGGGTTATAAAAACGCTCCACCGACATGCCCAGATCCGGCGCAGGGCCACTCGGGTCAACGTTACGGTCGTTCAGATCCTGTCCGGCGCAAAAACCGCGCCCGGCACCGGTAATCAGCAGGCAGCGAATGGTGTCGTCGCGCTCGGCCTGTTTCAGGCAGTTGGCGAGCTGCTGGTGCATCACGTCATTAAAGCTGTTGAGTCGGTCCGGGCGGTTCAGGGTGATGGTCATGACGCCCTGTTCCACTTCGCTGAGAATGAAAGCTTCCACGATTAGCGTCCTTTAAATTCCGGTGTGCGTTTTTCTAAAAAGGCGCTGACGCCTTCACGACGATCTTCGGTACCGCTGAGCAGCGTAAACAGCTGGCGTTCCTGCACCAGACCGGCCTGTAAGCTCACCTCGTGCGCCAGACGCAGCGACTGCTTTGCCGCACGCAGCGCCAGCGGCGAGTGGCGAGCGATGTTTGCAGCCAGCTTCAACGCGTATTCATCGGAGAGGTTCGCCGGATGAATGTCGCTCACCAGCCCAGCCTGCTGTGCGCGTTCGGCGTCAATGCCTTCGCCGCTCAGCACCATCCGACTCGCCAGCGCTTTGCCAACACTGCGAATAAGACGTTGCGTGCCGCCTGCGCCCGGCATGGTACCGAGGGTAATTTCCGGCAGGCCAAAGCGGGCGTTATCGCCGGCAATCACCAGGTCACACAGCAGCGCCAGCTCGCAGCCCGCGCCCAGCGCGTAGCCGTTCACCACCGCAATCAGCGGCTTGTTGAAGGCGTCGATGCGCGCCCACAAACGGGGACGAATATCGTCGAAGGTGGCGGGCAGGTCTTTTTCGGCCATTTCGTTGAGATCGGCACCGGCCGCGAAATAGCGCGGGTTGCCGCTAATCACGCAGACGCTCACCGTCGGATCGGCCGCCGCGCTTTCCAGCGCTTCGGCAAGCAGCAATAGCAGCGTATTGTTCAGGGCATTACGCGCCTGCGGGCGGTTCAGCGTCAGCTGCAGCACGCGGTCATGACGGGTAATCAGCAGTTCGCTCATGCCGTCCCCCGTGCGTCAAAGTCGACCACCACATCCGCGCTTTTGGGCAGCGCCTGGCAGCTCAGCACATAGCCCGCCGCCACTTCATCGGCTTCCAGACTATAGTTAGCGGCCATTGCCACTTCGCCCTGCACCACTTTGCATTTACAGGTGGCGCACACGCCGCCTTTACAGGCAAACGGCAGGTCTGCGCCCTGACGCAGCGCGGCATCAAGAATGCTGTCATCTTCGGCGTTCAGCGAAATCAGGCGATCGCGGCCGTCCTGGCGAATAGTGACCGTGCGGCCTTCAGCCTGCACGCCGGTGGCGCGTTTCACGCTGGTGCCCGGCGTATTGAAGCGCTCAAGGTGAATAGATTTTTCCGGCACGCCCAGTTCTCGCAGCGCCACTTCGGCTTCGTCCATCATCGCCGATGGGCCGCAGATAAACGCATCATCAAAACGGCTGAAATCAAGCAGCGTTTTGCCCAGCGCATGCAGCTTGTCGCCGTCAATGCGCCCTTGCAGCAGGTCGCTGTCCATCGACTCCTGGCTGAACAGATGCACCACCTGCAAACGCTGCGGGTAGCGATCTTTCAGGTCAGCCAGCGCCTGGCGGAACATCATGCTGTGGCTGCTGCGGTTACCGTAGATAAGCGTAAACCGGCTGTCCGCTTCGGTCGCCAGCGTGGCTTCGATAATCGCCATCATCGGCGTAATGCCGGACCCGGCGGCAATCGCCAGATATTCCGCTTCACGCTCGGCCTGCGGCTGGTAGCCAAAGTGCCCCTGCGGCACCATCACCTCAAATTCCATACCCTGCTGAATATCGCTCTGGGCATAGCGGGAGAAACGGCCGCCGTCGATGGCTTTAACCGCCACGCTGATTTCTGACGGCGAACGGCTGCGGCAAATGGAGTAGCAGCGGCGTAACTCTTCCCCGCCCAGGCGGGTTTTCAGCGTCAGGTGCTGGCCCGGACAGAAGGCGTACACGCTACGCAGCGCGTCGGGAATGGCAAAGGTAATGGTGACCGAATCACGGGTTTCCGGCTCAACGTTTGCCACGGTAAGCGAATGAAATGTTGTCATCGCAGCCTCAAATACATTTAAAGTAATCAAAGGGTTCACGGCAGCTGTCGCAGCGATACAGCGCTTTACAGGCCGTGGAACCGAATTCACTAATCAGCGAGCTGTGGGTGCTGCCGCAGCGCGGGCAAACCACGTCTTTCGGCATCTCGCCGGCGTGGCAGGCATGGGCCTGCGGCGGGCTGATACCGTACTGGCGCAGGCGTTCGCGGGCATCCGGGCTCATCCAGTCGGTGGTCCATGGCGGATCGAGCTGTAGCACAATATGTACCGGCGTGTAGCCATGCGTGGTCATCACCGTACGAATCTCACCCAACAGGTGCTCGGTAGCCGGGCAGCCCGAGTAGGTTGGCGTAAAGCCAATCACCCAGCCGTCGCCGAGGCGTTCAACCCGGCGTACCATCCCCAAATCGGTAATGGTCAGCACCGGCACTTCCGGGTCGGGGATTGCGCTTAACAGTCCCCACACGGTGCGCACTTCGGCGGGCGCGATATCGGCAAGACGTTGCATAGCCACCTCCTGTTACCACTGCTGTCCAGGGTACGAACGCTGTAAATACTGCATTTCTGCCAGCATCGGACCGAGATGCTCACTGTGTAGCCCCTGCTTGCCGCCGCGACGGAACGCCGCTTCTTCAGGGATCTGCAGGCCGGCGTCGAGCAGCGCGGTGTGCACCGTCGTTTGCCATTCGGCCGCTAATTCGCGCGGGTCAACGGCAATGCCCTGCTCGCTCAGGCTGATATCCAGCTCGTCGGCCATAAACAGCTCACCGGTGAAACGCCACAGGCTGTTGACCGCCTGCTGCATCAGTTGCGCGGAGTAGTCGGTACCGTTGCCCAGGCGCTCCAGCCAGCCGCGACTAAAGCGCAGGTGATAACGCACCTCTTTCAGCCCTTTAGCGGCGATGGCGGCAATCTGCGCGTCGCGGCTGTTAACCAGACGGCTGAACAGCGCCACGTGCCAGGCATCCATAAAGAACTGACGGGCGATGGTGTCAGCGAAATTACCGTTCGGCTGTTCGACCAGCAGTACGTTGCTGAACTGGCGTTCGTCGCGGCCAAAGGCCAGCGTGTCTTCGTCGCCGTTACCGTTCAGTTCGGCGGCGTAGCTGAGAAAATTGCGCGCCTGTCCCAACAGATCGAGACCGATATTGGCCAGCGCCAGATCGATTTCCAGCTCCGGTGCGTGGCCGCACCATGCGCCTAAACGCTGTGCCAGGATCAGGCCGTTATCGCCCAGACGCAGGGCATAGGTTGCAACGGGATTGAGAGTCGTCATCGTTGCCTCACATATGTTCCATGCCGTCCGGCACGGTGTAGAACGTCGGGTGGCGGTAGACTTTGCTTTCTGCCGGGTCGAAGAATTCACCGCGATCCTCCGGCTGCGAGGCAACAATTTCACTCGCCTTCACGACCCAAATAGAGCAGCCTTCGCTGCGGCGGGTGTACGCATCGCGGGCGTTCTCCAGCGCCATCTGGTCATCGGCGGCGTGCAGGCTGCCCACGTGACGATGCGACAGACCCTGCTTGCTGCGGACAAACACTTCGTATAACGGCCAGTATGTTTTGCTCATGGTTCTCTCCTTACGCCGCATCGCGGGCCTGTTGTTTTTGGGCATGCGCCAGCGCGGCTTCGCGCACCCATGCCCCCTCTTCCCAGGCCTTACGCTTGGCGCCCAAACGTTCGTGATTGCAGACACCACGACCGTTGATGACCTCATTAAATTCCTGCCAGTCGATCTCACCGAATCGGTATTTCCCCGTCGCTTCATCAAGCTGCAGATCGGCATCCGGCACGGTCATGCCGAGGATTTCAACCTGCGGAACGGTGTTATCCACAAAGCGCTGGCGCAGTTCGTCGTTGGAATGCAGTTTGATTTTCCACGCCATACTGCGGGCGCTGTTCGGCGAGTTGTCGTCGCTCGGCCCGAACATCATCAGCGCGGGCCACCAGAAACGGTTGATCGCATCCTGGAGCATCTGCCGCTGTTCTTCGCTGCCCGCCGCCAGCGCCATACAGGCTTCAAAGCCCTGACGCTGGTGGAAGCTTTCTTCTTTGCAGATTTTGACCATCGCCCTGGCATACGGGCCGTAGGAGGTGCGGCACAGCGCCACCTGGTTGACGATCGCCGCGCCATCGACCAGCCAGCCGATCACACCGATATCCGCCCAGCTCAGGGTTGGGTAGTTGAAGATGGAGGAGTATTTCATCTGCCCGTCGAGCATCTTCTGGTACAGATCCTCACGCGCGCAGCCCAGTGTTTCCGCCGCGCTATAGAGGTACAGGCCGTGTCCGGCCTCGTCCTGTACTTTTGCCAGCAGAATGGCCTTACGCCGCAGCGTGGGTGCGCGGGTTATCCAGTTGCCTTCTGGCAGCATGCCGACGATTTCCGAGTGCGCATGCTGGCCAATCTGGCGGATCAGCGTCTTACGGTATGCATCCGGCATCCAGTCCTGCGCCTCGATGGCGGTGTCCTGCGCGATGCGCTGGTCAAAGCGTTGTTCTTCTGTCACGTCATCACCTTATGATTCCGATAAATCAAACAATTCATTTTTTGCGAATCATGTTGTTTTGTAAAAGTTACACTCTGGTTAAATAAAACCACAAATTTTGTTTGTGGATTTTGTGATGCGCACCGCAAAGCCTTTTAGTTTATTCAGCAAATTCAGAATCATAATCAATAAAGGTAAAGTGTTCGCGATCGCATTGTTAATAAATTATTAAAATCACGCTTGCATTTTGTGATTCACAAAATAACTATTTATAGCGAGATTACGTAACATATCTGGAGATTTACGATGCAGCAGTTAGCCAGCTATTTATCCGGCGCCTGGCAGACCGGCCGGGGCCGCACCCGCACCATCCATCACGCCATTACCGGCGAGCCGCTTTGGGAAGTGACGAGCGAAGGGCTGGATATGGCGCAGGCGCGCCGCTTCGCCATTGAACACGGCGGCAAAGCGTTACAGGCAATGACCTTTATTCAGCGCAGCGCGATGCTAAAAGCGGTGGCGAAGCATTTAATGGAACTGAAAGCCGATTTCTATGCCATATCCGCGCAAACCGGAGCAACACGCGGTGACAGCTGGGTCGATATCGAAGGCGGCATCGGCACGCTTTTCACCTATGCCAGCCTCGGCGGGCGTGAGCTGCCGGATGATGTGCTGTGGCCGGAAGATGAGCTGATTCCGTTGTCCAAACAGGGCGGCTTTGCCGCGCGCCATGTGCTGACGTCAAAGTCCGGCGTTGCGGTGCATATCAACGCCTTTAACTTCCCTTGCTGGGGGATGTTAGAAAAGCTGGCGCCGACCTGGCTTGCCGGCATGCCCGCGATCGTTAAACCGGCGACCGCCACCGCGCAGCTGACGCAGGCGATGGTCAAAGCCATTGTCGACAGCGGGCTGGTGCCGGACGGTGCAATAAGCCTGATCTGCGGCGGCGCGGGCGATCTGCTGGATAATCTGGATAGCCAGGACGTAGTGACCTTTACCGGCTCTGCGCATACCGGGCAGCAATTGCGCGTGCATCCGAATCTGGTGGCGAAATCTGTGCCCTTCACCATGGAAGCGGACTCGCTGAACTGCTGCTTACTGGGCGACGATATCACCCCGGAGCAGCCGGAGTTTGCGCTGTTTATTCGCGAAGTGGTGCGCGAAATGACCACCAAAGCCGGGCAGAAATGTACCGCCATTCGCCGCATTATCGTGCCGCAGGCGCAGGTGAAAGCCGTCAGTGAAGCGCTGATTGCCCGCCTGCAAAAGGTGGTAGTGGGCGATCCGGCGCAGGAAGGCGTGAAGATGGGGTCGCTGGTGAATAACGATCAGCGTCAGGACGTGCAGGATAATGTGAATCGTCTGGTTGAAGCCGGGTGTGAGGTGCTGCTGGGCGGAAAAGCAGATCTGAGCACCGCTGGAGCTTTCTTCCCGCCAACGCTGCTGTTTTGTCCGCAGCCGGATGAAATTGCCGCGGTACATGCAATTGAAGCCTTTGGTCCGGTCGCCACGCTGATGCCGTATCAGAACCGCGAACACGCCCTGACACTGGCACGCGCTGGTGAAGGCAGTCTGGCAGGAACGCTGGTGACGGCAAGCGGCGAACTGGCGCGAGAGTTTATCCTCGGTGCAGCCCGCGCCCACGGGCGTATTCACGTGCTGAACGAAGAATCCTCGGCGGAATCGACCGGCCACGGCTCTCCACTGCCACAGCTGGTCCACGGCGGCCCGGGACGTGCGGGAGGCGGCGAAGAGCTGGGCGGCCTGCGCGCGGTGAAGCACTACATGCAACGCACCGCCATTCAGGGCAGTCCAACCATGCTCGCTGCGGTAAGCCAACAGTGGGTGCGTGGCGCGCAGGTCACGGAAGATCGTATTCATCCGTTCCGTAAATACTTCGAAGAGATCCAGCCGGGCGACAGCCTGCTGACGCCACGTCGTACACTGACCGAAGCGGATATCGTTAACTTTGCCTGCCTCAGCGGTGACCACTTCTACGCCCATATGGACAAAATCGCCGCTGCCGAGTCTATTTTCGGCGAGCGCGTGGTGCACGGTTACTTCCTGATTTCCGCCGCTGCCGGTCTATTTGTAGACGCGGGCGTTGGCCCGGTTATCGCCAACTACGGTATGGAAAATCTGCGCTTTATCGAGCCGGTTAAGCCGGGCGACACTATCCAGGTGCGTTTAACCTGCAAACGCAAAACGGTGAAACTTCAGCGCAATGCCGAAGAAAAAGCGACTGGCGTGGTGGAATGGGCGGTGGAGATCTTTAATCAGCACCAGCAGGCGGTGGCGCTGTATTCCATTCTGACATTGGTTGCGCGTCAGCATGGGGATTTCCCGGCTTAAGAACCCGGTGTCGCTTCGCGCGACCAGATTTGAAACAAAAAGCAAAAAGCCTGCTTAGTTTCCTGAGCAGGCTTCTTAAATATGGCTCCTCTGACTGGACTCGAACCAGTGACATACGGATTAACAGTCCGCCGTTCTACCGACTGAACTACAGAGGAATCGTTGTGGAGGCTTATCTTAGCGGCGAAAAAATTTTTGTCAAACCTCATTTCTTCGAATGCGAATCAATTGATGCTTCTCTCGACAGTTTGTTGCATTTACAGACATTTTAAATAGAAAAAACTTTGCAGCTTTTTTGATTCTCCCTCATCATTTGAAATGAGGTTTCAACTTTCTTCGTTAAGGTCCACTTTGAACGTCTCCGCTGCCTTACGCCAGGTCGCTTCCCGCACGCCCTGGTATGCCAAACGCAAGAGTTATAAGGTTCTCTTTTGGCGCGAAATCACTCCGCTGGCTGTCCCCATTTTCCTGGAAAACACCTGTGTGCTATTGATGGGTGTTCTCAGCACTTTCCTGGTAAGCTGGTTGGGAAAAGAAGCAATGGCCGGTGTCGGACTCGCTGACAGTTTTAATATGGTCATCATGGCATTTTTCGCCGCCATCGATCTGGGTACCACCGTAGTTGTAGCATTTAGCCTCGGGAAACGAGATCGTCGACGGGCCAGAGCCGCAGCCAGACAATCGCTGGTGATCATGACAATTTTTGCTACCGTGCTGGCAGCGGTCATTCACTATTTTGGTCAACAGATTATTGACGTTGTCGCAGGTGAAGCAACGCCAGACGTTAAAGCTTTGGCACTTACCTATCTGGAGCTGACGGTGCTCAGCTACCCGGCGGCAGCCATTGCGCTGATCGGCAGTGGCGCACTACGTGGGGCCGGAAATACTAAAATACCGTTGTTGATTAACGGCGGTATGAACATCCTGAATATCATCATCAGTAGCATCCTGATTTACGGAATCTTTTCCTGGCAAGGTCTGGGATTTGTGGGAGCAGGCCTGGGACTGACCATTTCGCGCTACATCGGGGCGATTGCCATCATCTGGGTACTGATGATTGGTTTTAACCCCGCGCTGCGAATTCCCTTCAAAAGCTATTTTAAGCCACTCAATCTCGCCATTATATGGGAGGTGATGGGGATCGGCATTCCGGCAAGTATCGAGTCAGTGCTGTTCAATGGCGGTAAACTTTTGACGCAGATGTTTGTTTCAGGCATGGGAACCAGCGTTATCGCCGGGAACTTTATTGCATTTTCTATCGCCGCGCTTATCAATTTACCGGGGAATGCTTTAGGTTCCGCGTCGACAATCATTACCGGCAGGCGTCTGGGAAATGGCCAGATTGCCCAGGCTGAAATCCAGCTACGGCATGTGTTCTGGCTGTCGACGATTGGGCTAACGGCAATTGCCTGGCTAACCGCACCTTTCGCCGGGGTGATGGCCTCATTTTATACCCACGATCAGGATGTAAAAGAGGTCATAGTCATCCTGATTTGGCTCAACGCAGCATTTATGCCGATATGGGCAGCCTCCTGGGTGTTACCAGCGGGCTTTAAAGGTGCGCGAGATGCACGTTTTGCTATGTGGGTATCGATGCTGGGCATGTGGGGCTGCCGCGTAGTCGCGGGCTACACTCTGGGTATCGTATTAGGATGGGGAGTTGTCGGCGTTTGGTTAGGTATGTTCTTCGACTGGGCCGTGCGCGCCGCGTTATTTTACTGGCGTATGGTCACAGGCCGCTGGTTGTGGAAATACCCACGCCCCGAACGCGAAAAGTGCATAAAACAACCGGTTGCGTCTGAATAATCGGCGAAATGAGGAATATTTCAGCAAACGATCGCATTTATCCATTCAGGCTTTGACAACGCTGAGCGGCATCGCTAATATTCGCCTCGTTCAAACGATTCCTCTGTAGTTCAGTCGGTAGAACGGCGGACTGTTAATCCGTATGTCACTGGTTCGAGTCCAGTCAGAGGAGCCATATTTAAGAAGCCTGCTCAGGAAACTAAGCAGGCTTTTTGCTTTTCTGCGATCCCATTAGCCAGGTAGAGCGCTTCACTTCACACCCAGGCTTTTCCATACTGGCAACGAGAGAAGCCCGTTTCTCACGGGCTTTTATTGTTAAATCTGATAATCAATCACCGCTTCATCTGGCTCCATCGCCTGACGCTTAATTTCATCGACGGATAACCCTGCGTTGCATAGCTCGATGAATCGCCAGACGTAGTTGCGCTGCAGTTGTCCGCGTTTAAGTCCTAGCCAAACGGTATTTGCATCAAACAAATGCCGGGTATCCAGACGGGTTAACGTCCCCTCTTCCTGCTCGCCGCTGGATTGCTCTGCCACCAGCCCAATCCCCAATCCCAGTGACACGTAAGTTTTAATCACATCCGAGTCCTGGGCACTGAGAATAATATCAGGTATCAGCCCCTTGCGAGCAAACGCCTCATCGATGCGGGAACGCCCTGTAATCCCCTGACGATAGGTAATTAACGGCCAGTGAGCGATGGACTCCAGCGTTAGCGGAGAAGCCTTCACTAATGGATGGTCCTGAGGAACAAGCAGGCTGTGGTGCCAACGAAACCAGGGAAAAGCCACCAACAATGGATCGCTGCTCAGCCGCTCACTGGCAATTCCGATATCTGCCCCGCCATTTTGTAGCAGGACATCAATCTCCTGTGGTGTGCCCTGAATAAGTTCCAGACGCACCTCAGGGAACAGCTCACGAAAGGCTTTTATCACCGCAGGCAAGCTATAGCGTGCCTGGGTATGCGTGGTGGCAATCGTCAGAACGCCGGACGTGTCATTGGTAAACAGATCCGCCAGTCGACGAACATTGCTGGCCTCATTCAGAATACGCTCGGCAATGATCAGCAAGGCTTTACCCGGTTCAGTCATGCCCAACAGGCGTTTACCGCGACGGATAAAAATTTCGATGCCAAGTTCATCTTCAAGTTCACGAATGTGTCGGCTGACGCCCGACTGCGAGGTGTACAGTATATTCGCGACCTCCGTCAGGTTGTAATCCTGACGGGCCGCCTCGCGGATTATTTTGAGCTGCTGGAAATTCACGTTTCACTCCGGGCACATCAGACATTACGCTATTGTTAAAGTCTGATGCCCGGCATAACAAATAATAAAAACCTGCATCTTATTCCTCGTGGGAATAAGGTTTAGCTGACCAGCTGCAATTCGCGATTTTCCAGCGCCGGACGGCTAACCAACGACAACAGGATCTCCTTCACTGCCTGTGCCTGGGGCGACAAGCTCCCTCTGGCTGATACGTTCAACGATAATGGCAGATTCATCGATGGGGTTGTGATGCGCGCCATCCAGCCGTTCGCTGCATTGCATAATGAACGGGCGGCCGACTCAGGCAACACTGTGACGCCCATACCACTGGCAATGGCGGCCGTCAGGGTGGAGATAGATTCAATTTCGCCAATCACTTTAGCCGTTAAGCGACGTAGCGAAAAAGCTTCATCCACGCGCAGGCGAACCGCGCTGTAATCCCGTGGCAAGAACAAATTCATCTGCGCCACCGCGGCTAAATCGACGCTTTGCCCCGGGCACTCACGCGTGCCGACCAGATACAGATCCTCTTTAAGCAACGGTTGACTGCTGATGCCCGCCACGGGTGAACGCTCATAGAGCACTGCCATATCTAATTGCCCGCTGAGCAGCTTGTCATTCAGCACTGCCCCACTATTTTCATGCAGATAAACCTGCACATCGGGCAGTTCGGCACGTAGCGTCTGTAATAACGGCATGGTAATGGATGACGCTGCTGTCCCCGGCGCAAGGCCGATAGAGACCTGGCCTGTCAAGGTCTGTCCCACGTTATTAACCGCAAGTTGCGCCTGTTCACACTGACGTAAAATCGTCCGGGCGTGGGTATATAACACTTTTCCTGCTTCCGTCGGCGTGACGCCACGCTTGGTACGAATCAGCAATTGCTGATCAAGCTCACCTTCCAGCGTAGCGACCTGCTGGCTCAGCGCGGGTTGCGCAATATGCAATACTTCCGCTGCCTGGGTCAGGCTACCAATATCGACGATTTTCACGAAATATTTCAGTCGTCTAAAGTTCATTTTGCCTCCTGTCGGAATACCAGAACCCGTGCTGGCAGTCATTGAATTCAGGATTGCAAGATACTTGCCACTTTCGTCTAAAACGGTGTTTTATGGTTAAAGCCGCACAAAGTCAGGAGTAAAAGCGAAGGAAGATCATTCTGCACACCTAAATATCTCATTCAGGCTGCCCTGGAAGAGGTAGACACGCACCAGAATGGGGCAAAAGCATAGAAAGACGGAAAGATCGCCGCTTTGCTGATTTTGTCAGCAAACGAACACACAAATGTATTTACCCCTTTGACAAGCCTCACCACCCTCGCTAATATGCGCCTCGTTCAAACGATTCCTCTGTAGTTCAGTCGGTAGAACGGCGGACTGTTAATCCGTATGTCACTGGTTCGAGTCCAGTCAGAGGAGCCAATTTCCTGCTTTCATGCATCCTTGCGAATCATTATATGATGTTGGTTCAACAGGTTAGCGTGAAAACTCTTCCCGATGCATTTTGATTTTATCCTCCGCATCGGGAGAATTTGGTGGTCAGATTTGGGGTCAGTTTGGTTCGATTATGGAGTGACCCCCATATGTCTCTCAACGACACGAAAATCCGCAGTCTCAAGCCTTCTGAAAAATCCTTCAAAGTCTCCGATTCACACGGTCTATACCTCTTGGTCAATCCAGGCGGCTCACGTCTCTGGTATCTTAAGTATCGAATTAACGGTAAAGAATCCCGCCTTGGCTTAGGCGCTTATCCCGATGTATCCCTTTCCGACGCCCGGCAACAACGAGACGGTATCCGCAAGTTGCTGGCGCAGAACATTAACCCCGCTCAGCAACGTATAGCCGAAAGAGCCGCCCGCTCACCGGAAAAGGTCTTTAAGACAGTGGCGCTGGCGTGGCATAAAAGCAATAAAAAATGGTCGCAGAATACCGCTGACCGTCTGCTTGCCAGCATGCACAATCATATTTTTCCGGTTATCGGACATCTGTCCGTCACGGAACTTAAACCCCGTCATTTCATTGACCTGCTGAAAAGCATTGAGAAAAAAGGTCTGCTGGAAGTCGCGTCCCGCACGCGGCAGCACCTCTGTAACATCATGCGTCATGCGGTTCATCAGGGATTCATTGACAGCAACCCGGCGGCAAACCTTGACGGCGTGACAGCGCCCCCCGTTAAGCGCCACTACCCCGCCCTGCCGCTGGAACGCCTGCCGGAATTGCTGGGGCGCATTGATGGTTATCAGCAGGGACGAGGGTTAACCCGTCAAGCGGTCCTTCTGACCCTTCACCTGTTTATCCGTTCCAGTGAACTGCGTTTCGCCCGATGGAGCGAGTTTGATTTCAGGAACTGTATCTGGACCATCCCCGCTACCCGCGAAGCTCTTCCCGGTGTTCGTTATTCCGGACGCGGAGCCAAAATGCGCACGCCCCACATTGTTCCATTATCCCGGCAAGCCATCGTTATCCTGAAACAAGTAGAGGAAATCTCAGGTCATCTGGAACTAGTGTTCCCCGGTGACCATAACCCTTACAGGCCAATGTGTGAAAATACAGTCAACAAGGCACTGCGACTGATGGGCTATGACACAAAAATGGACATTTGCGGCCATGGCTTTCGGGCAATGGCATGCAGCGCCTTAATGGAATCCGGACTCTGGTCGAAGGATGCTGTTGAACGCCAAATGAGTCATCAGGAACGCAACAGCGTGCGGATAGCTTATATCCACAAAGCTGAACATCTGGAAGCCCGTAAAGCGATGATGCAGTGGTGGTCTGATTATCTTTATACGTGCCGGGAAAACTATGTTCCCCCATATATATATAGTAAAAATATCAGTCATGAAGCTACCTGAGTCAGCAAAAAACTAATCAGGATTACGATAACAACAGCATCTGACAACGCAGATGCTGTTGTTATTTTTCTGTATCTTCTTCATGGTATTTCCCCTTCCATTTATCCTTGTCAGTTGGTATTAAAATCCGCCCTGTAATTTTAGAACAAAACAATGAGGGGTATGATATTCACAGAGGGTTATAACTCATCACGCTTTATACCAGAACTCTTTTTCAGAACAGGTTTATTCCTTCTGACAGCCCCTGGTGTATGATGCATTTCATTTCTCATCGCTCGGGTAAATACCTGCTGACTGGTAAACCCGAGCATAAAGCACACCTCTATGACGGGTATATCCGTATTCTCCAGTAAAAAATAAGCACGTCTTAGTTTTTCAAGCTTTATATATTTCCCTAGACTTATTCCTGCCACCTCCTTGAACATCCGTTGAAAATGCCATTTTGAATAACCAGCTTTTGCAGAAACATCCTCAACCTTCAGCGGCTCCTCCAGATGCTCATCAATCCATTGCATAATTTCATACACCACAAGTCGGTTTATCTTTTCCTTCCGTATTTTTTTTATGTCCATATATAGCCCCCCACAATGAGGCAGACAGGAATAACAGAAAGGCCAAAGCCCTGTTCACATCATCTGATGATTGAGATTCCACATGATCCACAACGACCCGGTAATAATGATAAAGATAATGGCAGCGGAAAAGACAATGGTTACGAGGTTCCAGCGCATTTCAGAAGAAGCATTCAGGTGAAGAAAATACACCAGATGTACCAGCACCTGAACAACGGCACACGTCATGACCCCGCCTGCGATGATCCCTGCGGAAACACCACTGTCCATAACCAGCCAGAACGGGATCACCGTCAGAATGACCGACAGGAGAAAGCCGGTTATATAAGACATCGTATTGCCGTAAGCTACGCCCTGTGCGTCTGCAGAATGTCTCATGGCATTGCTCCCATCAGGTAAACAATACTGAACACGCAAATCCAGATGACATCGAGGAAATGCCAGAACAGACTCAGGCATATCAGACGGGGGCGACTGAATCCTGACAGACCTCGTCGGGCAACCTGATACATCAGGATCAGCATCCAGATCAGTCCACATGTCACATGCAGACCATGGGTGCCCACCAGAGTAAACAGCGCTGACAGGAAGCCACTGCGCTGTGGGCCGAAACCCTCAGCAGTCAGGTGACTGAACTCCCAGACTTCCATTCCGATAAAACCCAGACCACACAGAAATGTCAGGGTCAGCCATCCAAGTACACCGCCCTCGCGGTCTTTATCCATGCTGATAACAGCAAAACCATAGGTAATCGAGCTAAACAGAAGCAGCACAGTTTCCGCCAGTACAAACGGAGGTTCGAAAATATCCTTACCCGCCGGACCACCTGCAATGTTATGAACCATGACGCCGTAAGTCGCGAACTGGGTGGCGAAGATAATGCAGTCGCTCATCAGGTAGATCCAGAAGCCGAAGACCTTACTGGTACCTGTACCCTGATGCCCGTGCTCAGCACGGGTGCGGAAGGATGAATCCAGGGCTTCACTTACCATATGTCACACCGGCTTTGTTTATTTCTGCAAAGTGCTGATCCTCGATTTTTTTTATCTCGGCGACGGGTACGTAATAATCCACATCTTCATCGAAGCTTTTAATAACCCAGGTCAGGATAATCCCGAGGAATGACAATCCCGCCAGCCACCAGATATGCCAGATAGCCCCGAAGCCAAACCCGATGCAGAGCAGACCAATAATCAGCCCCGCCCCGCTGTTTTTCGGCATATGGATTTCGGCATAGTTAGCAGGTTGCTTGTATGCCTCCCCTCTTTCCTTCATTTCCCAGAACGCATCACGTTCGTGGACAAAAGGCACTTCAGCAAAGTTATAGAATGGCGGCGGGGAAGAGGTGGACCACTCCAGTGTCCGTCCGCCCCACGGGTCGCCGGTCATATCCCGGTTTTCGTGGCGGTCGCGCACCGACACCCAGAACATAATGACCTGGCACAGTATCCCGCAGGCTATCAGCGCAGCACCGCTGGCTGCCACGACCAGCAGGGGATGGAACTGGGGGTCAATATTCTGACTCAAGCGGCGGGTCATCCCCATGAACCCCAGCACATAGAGCGGCATAAACGCCACATAAAATCCGATGATCCAGAACCAGAACGCCCTCTTGTTCCATTTTTCATTCAGGGTGAACCCCGTCGCTTTCGGGAACCAGTAGGACACACCAGCCATACTGCCGAACACCACTCCGCCGATAATGACATTATGGAAGTGGGCAATCAGGAACAGGCTGTTGTGCAGGACAAAGTCAGCTCCCGGCACGGCCAGCAGGACGCCGGTCATACCCCCTATAGAAAAGGTGACAATAAAACCTACCGTCCATAACATAGCGGAGTGCATCTGAATGCGCCCCTGATACATGGTGAACAACCAGTTGAAGATTTTCACACCAGTCGGGATAGCGATAATCATCGTCATGATCCCGAAGAAGGCGTTAACGTTCGCACCGGCTCCCATGGTGAAGAAGTGATGCAGCCATACCAGGAAGGAAAGCAAAGTGATGGCGACAGTTGCCCACACCAGCGAGGTATAACCGAACAGACGTTTCCTGGAAAAGGTTGCCACCACTTCCGAGTAGACCCCGAAGACCGGCAACACCAGGATATACACTTCCGGATGGCCCCACGCCCAAATCAGGTTGACGTACATCATCATGTTGCCGCCCATATCATTGGTGAAGAAATGGAAGCCCAGATAGCGGTCAAGGGTCAGCAATGTCAGCGTGACGGTCAGCACAGGGAAAGAAGCGATAATCAGCACGTTGGTACACAACGACGCCCAGGTGAACACCGGCATCTTAAACATCGTCATACCCGGTGCACGCATTTTCAGTATGGTGACGAAGAAGTTAATCCCGGTCAGTGTGGTCCCGATCCCCGACAGCTGGAGTGTCCATATCCAGTAATCCACCCCGACACCGGGACTGTACGCTAACTCCGAAAGCGGCGGATATGCCAGCCAGCCGGTGGTCGCAAACTCCCCCACTCCCAGGCAGAGATTAACCAGCACCACGCCTACCACCGTTAACCAGAAACTCAGGTTGTTCAGGAAAGGAAAAGCCACATCACGCGCGCCAATCTGCAGGGGCACCACAATATTCATCAGGCCGATAACGAAAGGCATCGCCACGAAAAAAATCATGATTACACCGTGACCCGTAAAAATTTGATCGTAGTGCCAGGGCGGCAGATACCCCGCCCCTTCCACTCCGGATGAGGCCAGTACCTGCTGGCTGCGCATCATGATTGCATCGGAAAAGCCGCGCAGTAACATCACGAACGCGACGATGATGTACATGATCCCGAGCTTTTTATGGTCAACGGAGGTCAGCCATTCGGACCATAAATATTTCCACTTACCGTAATATGTGATGGCGGCAACAATTGCCACACCAAGTATCAGAATAGCAACGATCGTTACCCTGACAATCGGGTCCTCAGGTATGGCATCCAGCGTCAGTTTTCCTGTGAGCATAATTAATTTCCCCGCGCTCTGTGTGAGAGGTGTTGTTCCGGCTCTGACCCAGTCATTCCCGTCTCCTTATCGTGATCGTGTGCTTTAAATTTTTCAGTCACGTATCTGAACAACGTCGGATCGATGACAGAGAAGAATTCAACCGGGTGGTTTTCGTCAGGCTCAGCCAGTTTTTCAAAATCAGCCGGACCGAGCAGCATATCCGGTGATTTCTTCACATCAGCGATCCACTGTTCAAACGCGGTATTATCCGGTACGGCAGTCGCTTTAAATTTCATGCCGGAAAAGCCCCTGCCGCTGTAACTGGACGAGATTCCGTTGAAGGTTCCCGTTTCACCGGCGATCAGATGCAGCCGGGTCTGCATGCCCGGCATCGCATAAATCTGGCTGCCGAGTGCCGGAATAAAAAAGCCATTCATCACGGAATTGGATGTAATACGCAAATTCAAGGGGGTATTTACCGGGAATACAATCTGATTGACGGTGGCAATGCCCTGTTGGGGATAAATAAACAACCATTTCCAGTCCAGGGAGATGACTTCGATATCGATGGGTTTCACCGCAGAGGTCAGTGGCCTGGATGGGTCAAGCGCATGGGTGGACTTCCATGTCAGCACGGCCAGAAACAGAATAATCAGGACGGGCACCGTCCAGACCACCGCCTCCACTTTATTGGAGTGGGACCAGTCAGGCGTATATTTCGCCGTGGTATTCGTGGTCCGGTATTTCCAGGTAAACACAACTGCCATCAGAACCACGGGAATAACGACCACTAACATCAGACAAAAAGCCGTAATGATTAGCGCCCGTTGTTCAATAGCGATTTGCCCTTTGGGATCAAGTAAAACAGCATGACATCCGCTTAGTAATAACGTCCCTGTTATTACCGGCAGGCACTTCACAATGGTCTTATATTTATGATATCGCATGGGACAACCTCATTTCACGGACTTGCAGACCGGCAATAAATAATGAAACCTTTTCACGGGGAGATACTCTGCCCTTCTCATTCCCGCTACCGCCATTCCTGTTATTTAATGGCCCGACATCTTCTGAAGCGGTCCTTTCGGTTTTTTGATTAGCCAGATAATGCCTATGGACCCCAGCATCAGAACGGTGGCCGACTGATAGAAATCGTTCGTTGCCAGCATGATGGCCTGACTGTCGATCATTCTCGAAAACAGAGCCGCTGACGTGTCTGTCGGAATACCGGCCGCGCCCAGCGTGTTGCTGACAATCCCTGGCACGTCAGGATTGATTGCCGTCACCAGCTCCGCTCGGTTAAATTTTGTCATATGTTCCCAGTAGGTCTGGGTCAGGGAAGAGCCTACCGCCATGCACATGACACGCAGGAAGTTCTGCAGCCCGGAACCGGCTGCCACTTTCTCCGGCGGCAGTTCGGACACGCCCAGCGAGGTGAGCGTGATAAGGCAGGCGGGAACTCCGGCCCCCAGAACGAACATGGGAACGGCAACTGACATAAAGTCAGCCTGCGACGTCAGCAGGGCA
This sequence comes from Citrobacter sp. Cf118, assembly GCF_030334095.1. Taxonomy (NCBI): domain Bacteria; kingdom Pseudomonadati; phylum Pseudomonadota; class Gammaproteobacteria; order Enterobacterales; family Enterobacteriaceae; genus Citrobacter; species Citrobacter sp. Cf118. Next base: position 667,308 of record NZ_JAOWES010000087.1, read on the forward strand.
CGCATCACAAAGGAGACCGCCAGTACCCCCATGCCATAGCTCACCAGCAGACGGGGATCGACCTTCGGCAGCAGACGACCAATTATGGGCGAGCTCAGGACGGCCAGGATCCCCATGGGGCCCGTCGCATACCCGGCCCAGGTTGCCGTGTATCCCATCCATTGCTGTAACCAGAGGGGGGTCAGCACGATATTCCCGAAGAAAATACCGAACATCAGACAGAGCGTGACGGTAGATACCACCCAGTTACGTGACTTAAATACGCTCAGATCCAGCACCGGTTGCTCAGCGGTGAGCTCCCAGATAATCAGCGAGATCAGGGCAATAGCGGCCACAATGGCGCAGACAATGATAATATCCGAGGAAAACCAGTCCAGTTCACGTCCTTTATCCAGCATGATCTGAAAGGCTGCCACAAAGATGACGAGCAGACCCAGCCCCACGCTGTCCAGCCGGGAACGGCTGATATGTGTTTCTTTCCCCTTCAGCACCCACCAGGTCCCAAACCCCACAATCAGACCAAAGCCGATATTGATGTAAAATACCCACTGCCAGCTCCAGTTATCCGAGATAAGCCCACCCAGTATCGGACCGAATATAGGCGCTACTACCGTCATCATTCCCCAGAGCGCCACGGCAATGTTGGCCTGTTTCTTCGGGAAGGCTGCAAGCAGCAACGTGGAAGAAAGCGGGATCAGCGGGCCACCGGCAAGCCCCTGCAGCACACGGAAAATGGCCAGGCTCGGTAGTGACCAGGAAAGACCGCAGCAGACAGAAAAAATCACAAATGCAACAACAGAAAAAAGGAATACGCGCACCTGACCGAACTGCATCGCCAGCCAGCCGGTCAGCGGCACCGTGATGGCTTCAGCCACCGCATAGGCGGTGATGATCCAGATTCCTTCTGTTGTCGACACGCCCAGGTAACCGGATATTGTGGGCATCGCGACGTTAGTAATGGTGGTATCGAGTACCACCATAAAATTCCCGAGCGAGAGCACGATTGCCGCAACAACCAGTTTGAATCCGGACAGAGGTGGAAATGCTGAACCAGACATACCTTATTTCTCCGTGTGGTCATCTCTGGCATTCGATGTCAGGTCCACCGTCACTTCCATGGACAGCCCGATGCGCAGAGGATTTTTACGCAGTTCTTCCCGCTCCAGACGAACACGCACCGGCAGTCGCTGCACGACCTTAATCCAGTTACCCGTGGCATTCTGCGCCGGTATCAGTGAAAGCGCGGAACCGGAGCCTCCGTCAAATCCCTGAACCACGCCGTGATAAACAACACCGCTGCCGTACAGGTCTGAAGTCAGCTCTACCTTCTGGCCCGGTCTGACGTCGCTGAGCTGACCTTCCTTGAAATTCGCATCAACATAAATATCCTCGATGGGCACAACCCGCATCAGCCGGTTTCCAGCCTGAACATGCTGCCCGATATCCACTGAGCGCTGTGTTACCACTCCATCCACCGGGGCCCGGATAACCATACGCGCCAGGTTTATACGGGCCTGATCGAGACGGGTTCTGGCCGCCACCACAATGGGGTTAGTTTCAACGGTACTGTTCAGAAACAGGGCCTCGTTCGCCTGCCGGGATCCTTTTGCTTCGACACTGCCAGCGCGAGCAGCTTTCAGACTGGCTTCCGCTTCTCCCAGCGCGGCCGTTGCCTCCCGTAATTCTGTCTGCGCATCCGTAAAATCCTGCTCAGATACGGCCCCGGCTTTCACCAGATTCCGGCGACGTCGCTCATCAAGGGTGGCCTTATCAAACCGGGCTCGTGCCCTCGCCACATCATGTTCGGCGCTCTGAATACCTGCTTCACGCGAATCAAGCTGTCCGCCCAGAGCGGTGTCATTGGCCATAATCTGCATCACCTTCCGCCGGGCGCTGCCAAGCTCAGCTTCAGCCTGTGACACCGCAATTCTGGCGTCCGTCTCATCAAGCACGACCAGTACATCACCGGCATGCACAAGCTGCGTGTTGACCACATTTACTTTCTTCACCGGTCCGCCGACAAGCGGCGTGACGTCTGCGACTTCGGCAGCGGTATAGGCGTTATCCGTTGAGACGGATTTACCGGCAAAGAAAATCAGCCAGATGGCATAACCGATGGCGATAAGAATCAGGACGCCACCAAACAAAGCGAATAATTTACGGCGATGCTTTTTTTTATCACCGCTATCCGGTTTTGCATTCGTGTTATCCGGAGCCCTGTCCATATCCTGTGGGCCGTTTTTATCTTTATCTTCAGTCATTACGGTTTCACCTGCGCATCAAATGTTGAACTGGATTCAAATCCGCCCCCAAGGGCCTTGACGAGTGACACATCCAAGACATAACCCCGGGAATGCATGGCTGTATTCGCCAGCTCAGCCTGGAGTAACGCATCTTCAGAAATGAGAACTTCCTGATAATCGGCCAGCCCCCCCTGATACCGGGCTTTTGCCAGATGATAAGCTTCCTCGCTGTGGGACAAAGCAGATGCGGTTGCTTCTGACCTGCCCACCAGAGCAGCAAGGCTCCGTGTAACATCAGCAGTTTCACGTAATGCCTGTGTCAGCGCCTCGTTATACGACGCCACCGCATATTCATATTCCGCTCTCGCACCTTTATAGTTGGCGCGTAAACGCCCGCCTTCAAAAAGGGGTAAGCTGATGGCAGGTCCGACGCTCCCGATATCAGAGCCCGAGCTGAACAGGTTATTCAGCCCCAGTGACTGGTATCCGACGAAGGCCATCAGGTTCACGTTCGGGTAAAACTGCGCTCTGGCAACACCGATATTGCTGGCGGCGGCTTCAACCCGCCACCGTGCGGCCACCACTTCCGGATTGCGTCCGAGCAGGTTTGCGTTCAGCGCATCAGGTAACCCGACAGGGCGGCGCATCTGCAACCGGGGTCTGAGGATATCCAGCCCTCTGTCCGGCCCCCGGCCCAGTAAAGCCGCGATGCCGTTTTGGGTTAATTTGATTTGCTCATCGGCTTCAGCCAGCGCCGCTCTGGCGACATCCAGCCGGGCACCGCTTTCTTCCACGGAGACTCTGGAATCAAGTCCCTGAGCATGGCGTAACTGCACCAGCCTGACGGTATCCGTCCGGTTACGCAGTTGTCGGGCCGCAATGTCACGACTGTCATACTGGTACTGCAGACGGATATAAGCGTCCGCGAGCATCGTCGTCAGCATCAGTTTCGCGGCGGCGGCATCTGCCTCAGCAGCGCTGGCTTCGGATGTCGCGGCACGCAGCGCATCCCGGTTTTTACCCCAGAAATCCAGTTCCCAGCTAAAGTTGAGGCTGGCCTGCCCCATATCATTCCATCCGTGCGGCACGGCTGTTTTAGGGTAGATGTAGTTGTAGCTGAGCTTCTCTTTATCAATGGACGCGCTGGCGTCCATTGACGGGTATAACCGGGAACGGGCGACACCGGTTCTGGCCGTGGCTTCACGCACCCGGGCTTCTGCCTGTGCCAGAGAAGGTGAATGCGCGGTGGCTTCACTCATCAGCTGGTTAAGCTGCGTATCGCCGAAGGCCATCCACCATTTTTCCTGCGGCCAGTCAGCATGCGGAGCGGAAAAACTGCGTTGTGAAATCAGCGCCGCAGCCTGCTCCGGCTGAGGAGCAGTTCCCAGATCGGGGATCGCAGCACATGACCCCAAAGCAAGACTGAGCACGGAGATAACACATCCTTTCAGATAATGCGGACGGTACCTTACTGACTTCGTCCCATGTGCAAATCTGTAACCTGACACACACCTCATTCTTGATCGCCCTGTTTATTCTAGTTTACGGCGAACAAAGTAAACCGATCGGTTCGGTACAGTCAAGACCAAATTTCACTCAACTACGTCGCAAAAATACGTGAGTAGCACTCAGGCCTGAACGATATGATTTCGAGTTTCATCTTATGGTAAGATCAAGCTTTATTCCGGATAAGGAAGTGCAGATGTCGGTATCAACAAAGACCTCAATTGACACTAGAAGAAAAAATAAAATACTTTCTAATGATATAGTTAGTAACTTACCTGAAAAAGCACAACGCGTGCTTGAAGGAGCAAAAGCTATTTTTCTGGAAAGAGGCTATGCAGCAGCATCAACAGATATGATCCAACAGGCTGCCGGAGTCTCAAAATCAACCGTATATGCATATTATCCAAATAAAGAAGCATTATTTACAGCAGTGATTGAAATAGAATGTGAGCGTTTTCTTCAAAAAGTACATAAAATTAAAATTTCGGGAAAAGATATTTATGATAAATTATTTAAAATAGCCCGAACGTATCTGGATATTGTGCTTTCGGAAAATGGCCTCGCTCTCTACCGTGTTGTAGCTTCTGAAGCACCGCGTTTTCCTGAATTAGGTAGACGTTTCTATTTAGCAGGTCCAGAAAAGATAAATAACATTGTTGAAGAAATACTACAACAAGCTGAATCTAAAGGAGAAATCTCGTTAGGTGGTATTGGGCGAAATGCAGTTGCTTCCTTATTCGTGAATATGGTACGCGGTGAGCCTCAAATACAGTGCTTAATGCATCCAAAATCTTCCACTTCTGCTGCACAGCGTGATCAATGGGCAAAGGATGCGGTCAATGCCTTTTTATTAGCCTTTCGTAAAGGATAATTATAATCTCCAGTTTTAAAGAAATTAGAAGATGCTCAGGAGTTTATAATATTATCAATTTGTTCCATATTATTATATGGAACACTACCATCAAGTGGATTACATTTTCCGAATCGTTCTTCTCTATAACTCCAGGCGACTAAATTTAGTTAGCGCCCTAACTTGCCTCTTGACAGAAATTTTGTCTATCCTGATCAAATCGAACCGTACCGTTCGTTTTAGTCAGGAGACGTTAGCATGATCGGAGTAGTAAGGTTTTCAGAACTAATGGAGCACTGGGAGGCAATTTCTCTACCAGCACCAGGAAGCATCTATGAGCCAAAGCAGCGCTCAAGCAACTGCCTCAAACATAACCCTTGCAACATAAAAGATTGGATTACTATTGAATTCTCTCAACAGGGATCCTACAAACGAAAATATGAAAATTTTCGCCATAAAGATCTTGTACTACTACTCTTTATTATTTCGGCTCGATATTTTATTCATAGAGTTTTATCTTCGTTAGTCTTAATATTATTCAGTTCATCCTTCATTATGCTCTCAGGAAATTGTCTCCTCATCCATAGTTACGAGAGAAAATTTCATAGCGAACTAAAAACTAGTTTAACAATTTTATTTTTAAACTCTTTACTTTATAAAATAGGGTTCATTTGTACATTATCGATAATATTCATGAATAATGAAACAGTGAATCGTAATTTAAGTTTTGCATAGAAAAATATGTAAAAGGAGTTTTTCATGTTGAAAAGCAGCGAGATCATAAACGGTTCGCTTCCGAAACCTGACTGGGTAACCATACAAGAAGCCGTTAACATAATTAATACAGAGAGCAACGAAAGAATCAAAGAGAGTGATATTTACCGTTATGCATTATATAATAAAATTAATCTCGCCATATACTTTCAATCTCCAATTATTCTGCGAAAAATAAAATATGCATTTCAAAAAGTAAAAATGCATCCAGCTAGAGGGACATTGATTCATCGTTTATGTCTGCTAGAAAAAAATAGCTTTATTAATGGATGGGACTCAATTTTCAGTACTGAGGGCAGATACGTCCACTCCACACAAAATATTATTGATACATCACTTATTGGGTTTGAATGTATTTTAATAAAGCGATTTCTCGCATGCTCATTGAATATACCATTACCAATTATTGGGAAAAACACGGTAAATTATGGCATCACTGTTACTATGTCCAATGAAGTTTTTCAGCTGTTTGAAAAAACAACCTGGAAGTGTAGAATTGAACATCAAATAAAAAACCTACCAACAGATCTGGCGTTTGATATTATGGAGAGAATTTCTTCAGAGGGAACGATAAATCAAAATACAAAGCAAGAATATTTCCCCCTCTATAATTTGCCTCAGGATTCCTGCTTTGTTATTCGTTACTCAGAGATTGAGAAACTAATTAGCACCCAGGTTACAGAGAAATCCCTCCCCTCTTCAACTAGAATATCCACACCCTTGTCAAGGTTATTTTGGCTCGCTTGTAGGCACAATGATGTTATCAGTCCATTAATAAAACAACCCTATAAATTATTGACAATTTTTGAAGAATGGGCGGCAGCTGATGGTATCACTGACCGTCTAAGCGGTGATACTTTAAAAACAGCACTAGAGCGTGGCTCCCCTCCGTCCTCATCCTTATTAAATTGATATTGTGTTTATCTGTCAACAATATGATCCCGTATTTAGTTTATTAAACCCCGTAATACGGGGTTTACCACTACCACTTCTCCTTCCGTTATGCTTTTTTATTATCTCCAGGCATACCAATGTTTGTTTTGCTACAGGAGACAATCATGACATCACATCAGTTATTACGCTTAAAAAAGGTTGAAGAAAAAACCGGCTTGAAACGTTCACAAATCTATCTGTATATGAAAGAGGGTACATTTCCTCGTTCAATAAAAATCGGACCAGCCAGTGTGGCCTGGCTGGAATCAGAAATTGACGAATGGATCAATATTAAATTGTCCCGGCGCTAAACGCGGTCAAGGGAAGGCGAATTAAAGCAACTGATTCAACTAAATACCCTCCAACAGGCTATATACCCAGATATTTCTGCATCTATCTTGCCTGTTGAAAAAAATATACGGAATACATATTATGATCCCTTCACTAAATTACGCCGTACTCACCAATGCCCTGCAGGCGCTTAATGAAGGCAATATTCGTCACTGTGAAGATCTCGGTTTCACATTTGACGAAATGAATGCCCTCAGCCAGCTCTCGCCAGATGCACTCTTTACGCTGAGCCGAGCAGCCGCGCCTTTTATCGCAGTCTCGCTACGCCACGATGTTCTGCACCAGTTGCTGGCCCATTCTGGTCAGGAAGAACAGCGCCGACAACTAATTGACCGGGCCATACGACTGGGCGGCTCCATCGCACTGATGAACCACTATTTTGGTCTCACCTCCAATGAAGTCTGCCTTCGCCGTCGGTTGCTGGGTGTCAGCGTGCCGTATGGCCGAACGCCTGAACCGGATGAAAAGACAGATGTGGCTATCTGGTTGCAATGGCAGCAGCGCAGGGTAGAAAACCTTGAATCGCCCGATGCACTGATCACCATGATGCAGGTGACGGAAATCCTGCAGCCAGAGGCCGAAGCGCTGTCACTCACCACGGTCTGGAAACGTATCGCACTGTGCGAACAGGAAGCCGCTACTGGCAGGAGGACTCTCCATGCCGGATGAGATCGACCGCGATCAGGAATTTAATGAACAGCGACTGGAGGAGATGATTGAGCAGAACCGTTTTAAGCCGGGTTCAACACGATCATTATTTCACTGTCGTATATGTGGTAAACCTATTCCTGAAAAACGACGGCAGACTCTGCCGGGCATAACCACCTGTACAGAATGTCAGGAACAACTTGAGCATCGCAGACGCTAATAATAGCGATAAAGACGTTCGGGGATATTATTTCTCTGCACGTCTTTCTGTTTCCATTAAAATAGAATGCCTTCTTTATTATCTGTTCTGCATCCTTCTCCCTCTTTCCGCATCTGATAATCCTCGCCAGTTTATCTCTCTTATTTTTGTTTTGAATTTATCGTTTATATCCCGCACTGAATATCTGATTCTGAAAATGCCATAACAACATGGTTGCCCTGATGGACGTTCATTCGTCCAGGCCGGGGATTGTTCTTTAACAAATTGGATCGGGCTGTCACGTAACCACAATTCAGGGTGCCGCTGAATGTTCTCGCTGACCCGTTAAAACCGGAATGCAGAACCGGGATGTGACCTTTTTATTGCTTTCACGGCTATTTTATTAAAGGAAATACCATGAGAAAACCCAATTATCACGTCTTTATCACTCAGGGAAGTCAGCCCGATGCACAGGGCGAGAAAAACACGTACTGGACCAGGGTTGGTGTGGCCTTCGCACATAACGGTAAGCCTGGCCTGAATATCGTGCTGATCCCCGGTATTGCGGTTTCAGGCAGGCTGGTACTGCTTGAACCGAGAGAAGAGAGTGACATTTCACAGGATGCCGCAGCCGTTTAACCCGCTTTTGTCCTTCTCCCCGGTAACGTGTTTTTGTATACGCTGCCGGACCCACGGTTACGAGGCCACTATGCTTTCCACCACAGCCTTTCTGGCGCTGGCGACGCAGTGCGCCACCAGTGTTCACCCGTCCACGGCACTTGATGTGGCACGGGTCGAATCCGGTTTTCACCCTTACGCCATTGCTGAAATCGTGCCGGGCGGCAAAGGTGTGATTTCACATTTTCCCGCAAGCCATGATGAGGCGATGAGCCTCACCGGACGGCTGGCGGCGCAAGGCCGACGCTATTCGGTCGGCCTGATGCAAATCACCAGCACCAATTTCCGCCATTACGGCGTCACGGCCAGCGACTTACTTAACCCTTGCATCAATCTGTCGGTATTTGAGCGCATTCTCGCCGACTGTTACCGGCGCGGTAGCACTCTGAAACGAGCGCTCAGTTGTTACTACTCCGGCAACTTTGAAACCGGTCAGCGACCGGAATCCGCCTTTAACCAGACCAGCTACGTACAGCGCATTGGCTATGTCGTCCCGTCCACCCGGGAAGACCGGCAGCGAGCCCCTGACCCGAGCACACAACCGTCTGCCCGTTATCCCGCCGTTGTGCTGCGCGGCGAGCCTGCCGGTGCCACTGCGCCGATCCTGACTTCCCTGCATTATCCCGATTCCGTCATTCGCGGCGCTATCCCTGTTATCCCTGATGAGGAGAAATGATCATGCGTAAACGCCGTTACTCCGCTGTTGTTTCCGTGCTGCTGTCTGCCCCGGTGCTGGCGGCGAACAGTGGTTTTAACAAGGCCAATGAAACACTGAGCAATACCTCGACCGGCCTGCTGGGACTGGCCGCCGTCACCATCACACTGGCGACTATGTGGGTGGGCTACAAGGTGCTGTTCGACGGCAAGAGCCTGCATGACATGCGTAACATCATCATCGGCGCGATCCTGATCGTCGGCGCGTCCGGCTTCGGTGCCTACTGGGCGTCATAAGGGAGGCAACGATGGCTACGCTGAATAAAGCACTCACGCGGCCTGCCGCCATTATGGGTATTCCTCTGGTGCCGTTCGTTCTCGTCAGCGGGGCCATCGTCCTGCTGGCAGTCTATGTCAGCTATTACCTGGCGATTATGCTCATTCCTGCATGGGCGGAAATGAAAAATAAAACCCGAAAGGACATTCATTATTTCAGTCTGCTCTGGCTGGCGTTTAAAACCCGTGGGCGGCTTTTCACCAATACCCATTTTGGCGCGAATGCCCTGCTGGCAAACCAGTACGATAACGTTGATGTCTCGGAGTTTATTCAGAAAATGAAATTAAACGAGCGTATTACGCTGGATAAATATATTCCGTACTCCTCCCATATTCACCCTTACGTCATCAGAAACCGTCACCGTGATTTGGTTGCCACCTGGGAGCTGGACGGCACAGTCTTTGAATGTGAAGACGAACATCACCTGACCCTGATGGCCACGCACCTGAATAACGTTATTCGTTCGTATGAGGGTCTGCCGGTAACATTCTATATTCACCGGCTCCGTGAAAAATACCATGATGTTTTTGAAGCCTGTTCGGGTATTCCCTTTTCCGATGAGGTAACACGTCGGTATTACCAGCCGGTAAAAGACAAACCGTTCTGGCGGCACCGGCTGTTTTTCACCGTCTGCTACGCGCCGTTCTCTCAGATTGAGAAGAAAACCATGAAAGCGCAGTCGCACAGTAAACGCCAGGCAGCACTGGATGACGCGCTCAAAATCATGCTGGAATACCGCGAAGCACTGGAATCTTCATTATCCCGCTATATGGCAACGCCGCTGGGGATATATGAAGAAAACGGGCGGGTGTATTCCTCACAACTGGCGTTCTTCCATCGTCTGCTTACCGGTCAGTGGCAGAAGGTGGCCGTAACGCGCTCACCATTTTATGAAACGCTCAGTACGCCAGACGTCTTTTTCACCACCGACACCGGTGAATGCCAGACGGTCAGCGGTTCCCGTTTCTTCCGCAGCCTGGAGATTAAGGATTATTCCCCGGAAACCCATACCGGTATGCTGGATGCGCTGCTGTACGCCGAAAGCGAGTATGTTCTGACGCAGTCCTTTACCTGCATGGCACGGGATGAGGCGCAGAATCATATCCGTCTGGCGGAAAAACGGCTTAACTCCACGGACGACGACGCGACTTCCCAGCGCGAAGAGCTGATTGTCCTGCGCGACCTGCTCCAGTCCGGACATGTGTCGTGCGGTAAATTCCACTTTTCCCTGCTGATCTCCTCAGACAGTGCCGGACAGGTGGTGAAGGACACTAACGTTCTGGCCCAGCCCTTCGCCGATCTTGGTATTATGACAACGCTCTCCACCCTGTCACTGCCCGCCGCGTATCTGGCGCAACTGCCGGGCGTGTATACGCTGCGACCCCGACTGGTGGCCGTCAGCAGCCAGAATTTTGCCGATATAGCCTGCCTGCATAACTTCCATCCCCACAAACGCAGCGGTAATCCGTGGGGGGAAGCCATCGCCATCCTCACATCTCCCGGCGGTGGCGGGTATTACCTGAACCTGCACGACAGCCAGGCCGGGCGGGATGACACCGGTGAGAAAACGCCGGGGAATACGGCGATTATCGGGAAAACCGGATCCGGCAAAACCCTGCTGATGACCATTATGCAACAACTGATGCAGAAGTACCGTAACCCGGCGTCGTTTGCGCCTTCTGCCACCATCAAACGGCTGACCACGGTGTATTTCGATAAGGACCGGGCGGCGGAGATGGCGATCCGCCAGGCGGGCGGGCGTTATTTCCGCATCCATACCGGCGAGCCCACCGGCTTCAACCCGTTTGCGCTGGAGCCAACCCGCCGGAACATCAGTTTCATCAAACGGCTGGTGCGCATGCTGTGCCGCCGCAACGGTAAGCCGCTCGATCCGCGCGATGAGGAGCGGATCAGTGCCGCCGTGGACACCATCATGCTGGACTATCCGCCGGAGTACCGCCGGTACGGGATCACCCGGCTGCTGGAAGTGCTGCCGGAGCCGCCGACCACAGACGCCCGCACCAACGGGCTGCGTATTCGCCTGAAACAGTGGGCGCAGGGGGGCGAGTTCGGCTGGGTGTTTGATAACGAGGCCGATACTTTCACCATCAGCGATGTCGATAACTTTGGTATCGACGGCACCGAATTTCTGGATGATGACGATATTCGCGGCCCCGTGACCTTTTACCTGCTGTACCGTGTGACCAGTCTTCTGGATGGTCGCCGCCTGGTGATGTTTATGGATGAGTTCTGGCGCTGGCTGGCCGATGTCGAATTTTCCCGCTTCTCCCTCAATATGCTGAAAGTCATCCGAAAGCTGAACGGTATCTTCGTTCCGGCAACACAGTCACCGGATGAAATCGTCAGACACCCCATCGCCCCGGCGATTATTGAGCAGTGCGGTACCCAGATTTTCCTCGCCAACCCGAAAGCCAGCCATGCGGATTACGTGGAGAAAATGAAAGTGCCGGAAAGTGTTTATGACACGGTCAGGAGCCTGGATCCGGGCGAGCATTATATGGTCATCCTGAAAACACCGCTGCGGGCCGGGGAAACCCGCCCGTTTGTGGCGATGGCGAAAATGGATCTGTCCGGGATGAGTAAATTCACCCGGCTTCTCAGCGGCAGTGAGGACAACCTGAAAATATTCGATGCCATTTATCAGGATGGTATGCGACCTGATGAATGGAAAGATACTTTTTTTGACCGGGCAATCTGAAAGCCAACCTGAGGTACTATCAATGCGTTCCAGGAATCACCGTCTGGCATTATTGTTATTTTTCTCGGCGCAGGCGTTCAGCGCCGGAATACCGGTTTTCGACGCCGTGCAGAATACCGAATCCATTAACCAGTGGATGCAGAAACTACAGCAATGGGAGGGTACGGTTACCCATTATAAAAGCGAACTTAATGCGTATAAGAAGCAACTGGCTACCGCAACCGGCGTGCGGGATATTCAGGGTTTTCTCAGTGATGCCCGAAGCCTGAAAACCGATATTGATAATCTCCGTAAGAACGGTATTTCACTGGATGATCTGCTGACCACGAAGAACAGTTCATATTCTTATGAACTGCAACACCTTTACAGTAAATACAAATCGTTCAGCGTATGCAGCGAGGAACAGGAAGGAATAAAATATCAGGCCCTGGCCGACAGTTGCAAACAGATAATCCTCAATCAGGCAATGGCGATTGAGAATACCACTGACGTTGAAAACAGGATTAACAGCACACTCAGCGATATATCAGACTTATCTGACCGTATATCGAATGCGCAGGACTCGAAAGAGTCTCAGGATCTGGCTAACGCCATCGCGGCGAAAAGCGTACAGTTAAATGCGCTGACGAATCAGTGGGAGATGTCTGTCAGGCAGGCTGAACAGCGAACGACATTGCTGGAACAGCAAAGACAGAAAGCCTTTGAACAGCAGCAGCTAACGGCACCTGTTGCTGACCTTAATAATTTATAAGGAGGTTATCCGTGCTCAGATCCTTATTCACCTTATGCACACTCTCAGGCGTGATATTACTGTCCGGCTGCAAGGAAACCAAATCCGAAGCCTGGTATAAGCAACATCCTGACGAAACTTATGCGGTTTATACGCAATGCCTGAAGGATGGCGAGGCAAGCGATAACTGCGAATTTGCCCACCGGGCAGCACTTATGTTTGCACAGGAAGGCCAGCCCGGGGTTAAGGAAAAATTCGAGGCGATATTTCAGCAGGAAGCTGCAAAACGAAATGCAGTGACACAGTAATAATATTTCCTCCAACAAAACAGGGAATTCTCCCTGTTTTTTTATTTCCTTTCTTTAAATATCAGGTGAGGCACCATGTCCGGTGGTATTTTTGTTGGTATGGACAAAAACATCATGGATGGACTGAATGCTGTACTGGAAGGTCAGTCTTCCACTTACGGCACGATGATCAGCGTCATCATTGTCAGCTCTTTTACCTTATTTATACTGTATCGCGGTTATCAGACACTGGCTGGCAAACTCCGGACCCCGGTTGAAGATGTCGTCTGGGATGTGGGGCGAATGTTGCTGATCACCACCTTTGTGTTAAACCGGGATGGCTGGCTTGATATGGCGGTAGCGGCTATCCAGGGACTCAAAGACGGTGTCAGCGGCGATGATAATATCTGGGCGCTGCTCGATACTGTCTGGGGAAAGGCACAGGCGCTGGGGCAAAAGTTATTTAATATGGACACATCAACTTACGTCAAACTGAATGGCGGCCTTGCCGAAGTGCTGGTATGGGGCGGCTCTATTGTCCTGCTGATGGCAGCCACCTTTGTCAACCTGCTCGCCGAAATCACCATCCTGTTAATGACCACCACCGCGCCGCTCTTTATTTTCTGCCTGCTGTACGGTTTTCTTAAACCGATGTTTGATAACTGGCTGAAAACGATTTTTGCGGCAATATTAACGATCATGTTTTCCGCCTTATCCATCCGTATCGCCATTAATTACCTGAATAAGATACTGGATGCTGCAACAAAAACATCCGCTGAAACCAATATGGTCACGCTGGCGGCGCAGTGCCTGCTGGCCGGGATTGCGGCAGGTGTGGTGGTCTGGTTCTCCGCGAGGCTCGCCAGCGCACTCAGCGGGGCCGCTGTACAGGCGGTGCTGCAGGGGGCAGCCATGAGTGGCCTGAGCGGACTGGCGAATAAATCCTCCAGCCTTGCCGGGCCGGGCGTCAGAGGCAGTGCCCGCCTGGCTGCGAAAGGCGGCATGGCCGTCGCCGCGGCGACCGGCAGGCTCACCGGCGCAGGCGCGGGTAAAACCGTGAGCGCCTGGCAGAAACGCACCACCGCCATCGAAAGCATGAAACGCCTGAACCGGCAGCGTCACCGTTAATCCTCCCTGCCGTTAATTTCCTTTCCCCGTCACGCCGTGGCCTGCGCCACCGGTGCGGCATTCCTGCATCCATACGATAAGGGGCTTCCATGAAATTCAGCATCATCCTTCTGATGCTGTGCGCGCTCACGGGCTGCGCACGGCATCAGGGCGACCTCCCACCGGTATCCGGCGAACCCGAGCCAGTGAATTCCCCCGCCATCATTCAGGAGCTGACTCACCATGTCTGATATTCAGAACATTGTTAATGTTTCCCGCTCTTTTGAATCCATACTGCTGGAAAAGGAAGAGCGTTCCCGAAAAACCGCCTGGCGGGTGGCCGCTGCCGGACTGGTTCTGGCCGCAATGGCGATTGCGGCCATTATTATTCTGCTGCCGCTGAAAACCTCCGACACTGAATTATGGTCAGTGGATAAACAGACCGGGCGCTATGAATATATGACCCGCGTGAAGGAGCGGGATATTGCTGCTGAAAAAGCGCTGGCACATTCACTGGCAGCACACTATGTCAGACTTCGCGAGGGATATAATTATTTCTCCCTCCAGCGTGATTATGACGACGTGCAGTTATTTAACAGCGACAGCGTGAACCGGGACTATCTGGACGGGTTTAACGGCGACCAGGCACCGGACGTGATTTTTAATAAGGCGGAATATGTCGTTTATATCGCCATTATTTCCAATGTGCATGCGCCTGCCACCGGGCCGGATAATCTGGCAACACTGCGTATTAAGCGCACAATCCGTCGTGTTGCTGATAATTCCGTGAAAACGGATGTGTGGAATATCCGCCTCACTTACCGCTACGTCCCGCACCGGCAACTGACCGACAGCCAGCGCGAAGTGAACCCGCTGGGCTTTATCGTCACCAGCTACCAGCGCGATAAAGAGCTGAGGGGGGAATGATGCTGAAACATCCCCTGCTCCTCTCTGGCTTAATGGTGTCATGCCTGGCATGGGGCGCAGCGACACCGCGCGGCAGCGCGTATGACAGCCGGATGCAGAACGTCACGTACAACAGCCAGAACGCCACGGTCGTCAGTACCCGCCCCGGCTACGTCACCATGCTGGTGTTTGATGACGGTGAAACCGTTATCGATGCGCAGGCGGGTTTCCCCAAAGGCTGGACCGTGACGAAAAGCGACAACCGGGTGGGCGTCAGCCCGAACCCGATTACCCAGCCGGTCACGGACGCCAGCGGCAACAACGTCAGCCAGGTGTTTCTGCCGACGGCAAAAGACTGGAAAACCAATCTGTTCGTGGTGACCTCGAAGCGCGATTACAGCCTGGAACTGAACGTGCTGGATAAAGACTCGCCCGCCCAGGCCTTTGTTATCCGCTACCGCTATCCCGACGAACTGCGAAAAAAGTCTGCCGCCGCCAGCGCCGCCCGTCAGCAACATCAGCAGGAAGCACTGGACCGGCAGCGGATAGCGGCGGCATTCGGGCAGGCCACCACGCCGCGCAACTGGCGCTATACAAAACGGGTGGCAGCTGGCTCAGCCTCCATCGCCCCGGACTTTACCTGGGATGACGGTCGTTTTGCGTATATCGGTTTTTCTCCTGCGAAAACCCTGCCATCCGTTTTCCGGGTGGTGAACGGCCTGGAGCAGGCGGTCACGCCCCGAACCATTAAACAGGGCAACTACACCGTGATGGCGGTTCCGGCATCGCCGCAACTGGTTCTGCGTTACGGCACCTCGGTGGTGGGGATCGAAAACGACGGATCCGGGCGTATCCCGCTGACCAACAGTGACACCGTTTCGCCGTCCGTTACGCTGGAGGCAAAATGACCGACAAATCTTTCCCGGACGAACCGGAAAAAACCACCGCAGAACGGGAAGCGGAAGCCCGTGAACGCGCCCGCGCGGCAATGGCATATCAGGAGCCGGAGCAGAAAACGCCGCCCGGTCAGCCGGAAGTGACCCGTTTCCGTAAAGCTTCAGGTCGCCGCACGCTGATCGTCAGCCTGCTGAGTCTGGTCCTGGTCATCGCGCTGGCATCCGGTGGCGATCGTCTTCTCAGCGCCCTGAAAACGGGTGATGAGAAAGAATCTGGCACCGCGCCGCCCTCCTCCGGTACGGTGCAGCATGAGCGTAAGAATCTGGGTCTGGACAGTAACCCGTTTGGCCTGTTCGGGCCTGGGAGGCAGGAAAGCACAGACCCTGCCAGTCAGAGCGCCCCGGCCACTCCAGCTCTGCCGCCCGGGCCGCCCGCCCTGAACAAGGCGGCAGCACTGGCAGACGGGCTGAACAGCGACAGTACAGGGTCAGGCGACGATACACGCACGTCCCGAAGCGGATCGCGCAGCAACGCGGGAACGTCGGGCAGCCCGTCAGCCTCCACGGCGTACACATCCTGTCAGTCTGTACTGGTCAGTGGCGAAGATGGACGTCTGCGCTGCCCGGATACGACAGCACCGGCAGGCAGCAATAACAACGACAATCCGGGCGTTGCCAGTGTCACTGGTGTCAGGCGGCTGGGCCTCGATCCCGATCTCTATATCCCGGTGGATCGTTATATTCCGTGTTCGATGATGCGGCGCTTCGTATCCGATGTTGGCGGTCATATCTCCTGCCTGATCGGTGAGAATGTCTGGAGCGCCAGTAACCACGTGAAGCTGATCCCGGCAGGAACGGTCGCCCGTGGCGTCTACCGCACTGGCGCACTGCAACACGGGCGCAGCCGGATGTTTGTGCTGTGGACGGAGCTGCGCACGCCGGAGCCCGGCAGCCTGCAAATCCCGCTCACCGATACGCAGGCCACCGGCCCGCTCGGTGAGGCGGGTATCGCGGGCTGGATCGACAGCCATTTCTGGGCGCGTTTCGGCAACGCCCTGATGCTCAGTACCGTGCAGGACGTGGCGGCAGCGGCATCAGATGCCGCGCCGGGTAAAGACCGCAATACCGACTATACCGAAAACACCCGCGCCGCCACGGCGGAAATGGCGAAAACGACGCTGGAAAACAGCATCAATATCCCGCCCACGATGTACCTGAACCAGGGCGATGTGATCGGCATCATGACCGGTACGGATATTGATTTTTCCTCTGTTTATCAACTACGGCTGAAAAAGAAATGGTATGAACGCTGAAAACCTGTCACTGGATTTTATGAAAAACCGGCTGTTTGGCGACTTTCTTGCTCAGGATGGCCTGACAGAAATTGCTGTTAACCGGCCGGGTGAGCTGCATACAAAAATTCGGGGAAAATGGCAAAAACAGGCATCCCCCATCACGTTGCGTCAGTGCCATGCTTTTGCCAGAGCGCTGGCGTCCTGGCATGACGATAATATTGACGATACATCACCCATCCTTTCTGCAACATTAGGATCTGGCGAACGTATTCAGGCGATTATTCCTCCGGCCTGTGAACGTAATACGGTGTCCATTACGCTGCGCAAACCCTCGTTTGAGCAGAAAACACATCAGTCATGGATTGATGCGGGATTTTATCAGCGCGTGGCCGGTCAGGAAAAAACGGAAAGTCAGGATAATGCACTAATCCGGTTATATCACAGCGGGGATATTCCCCACTTTATGGAAAAGGCGGTGGAATACGGCAAAACGATTTTTATTGTGGGTGAAACCGGCTCCGGCAAAACCACCTATATGAAAACGCTGCTGCATTATATTCCGCTGCATCTCCGTCTGGTAACGATTGAGGATAATCCCGAAATCCGTTTTTATCACCACAGCAATTATGTTCATCTTTTTTACCCGGCGGATGCCGGGGATAATGCTATTGTCACGCCCGGCAGGCTGATCCGTGCTAATTATCGTATGAACCCTGACCGGATATTACTGGCGGAAATTCGTGGGCGGGAAGCGTGGGACGCGCTGAAAATTGTCGGCTCCGGGCATGAGGGGTTAATCACCTCCCTGCATGCGGGCTGTCCGGCAGAATGTATTGAAGGGATCATTGACCGCTGTTATGAAAACCCCGACTGCCGGAACATTCCTTTTGATGTGTTGTTACGCAAGGTACTTAAAAGCATTGATGTCATCGTCAGCATTGATATACACGGCGATGTGCGCCGGATGAGTGATATTTACTTTAAGCCAGTTCATTTAAACAGCACGAAAGAGACATTCAGAAAATAACCCCGACAAATAACATTAGCCAAAAAACGCAACCTTTAATTAATCATAATGGTAACTGAAATGAAAAAAGCAATATCCTCCGTATTATTGTTCTGCGTTATTGCATCATGTTCAACATCTGTACTGGCTGCTGATGCCTGCGAGGTGGTGTTATGTATGTACGGTAAAGCAACCGGAAATGGCGGCGGCAGTGAATGTCATTCCGCTGAACGTGCATTCTTTAATATCGTGAAAAAGAATAAACACGGTTTTCTGCCTGACCATACAGCTGATGCCAGACAATCGTTTTTACTTGAATGTGATTCGGCAGACCCGGCGGCTATCAGTCAGATCATCAGTAAATATGGCCGCGTTCGTGGTTAATACTGGCGAGACGGGCACAGCGCATGACGGTTTTCAGGTTTTTACGGCTTCTGTTTTTCGCGGATTAAGGAGCGAAGAAACAGGGGCCGTAAAAATGAGGCAGCGGACAGAAATATTTTCGCGGGTTAAGGAGCGAAAATAATTCAGGCACCGCGCCTCACCTGCAAACAGCCGCGCCCACGCGGATTTTGCAGGCCGGGGGGAGCCGGATAAATTTCGCCGCCCCAGCGAGCGAAAAGCTGTCGCCCACGACAGCGGTTTACCCGGGGGGCACAGCCCCGCACACCGTCGCGGCTAAGTCTCCGGCCAAAAGCCGGTAGCGTGGCGCGACCACCCTCTTTAAAGGTCAGCTTCCCTTTTATTCCCGCTGCGAGGAACGAGCAAAGGGAAGAAAAAGGCGAAAGCGACCGTCTTAAAGGGGGTGGTCGCGCGTAGCGGGCGACGGTGTGCCGCCGTTGACTTTGGGGGTTTTGGCGCGGCGTCCAGCAACGTCATTACCCCCATGTGACAGGCAATAAGGGCGTCCAGCCCGCATGTACTGGCGCACGCTGTTTCTTACCGGGAAGCATGCTTTCCGACGCATGGCCGCACAGCGGCCACCTTCTTTACCCCATACGCTCGCCCCGCCTTTTCGCCCGACACCGTGGGGCGAATTGATGGGGCGATGTTATGGGGCGAATAGCTGACGAAGGAGGCATCATGATTTTAAATAAGCACGCCGTTTCACTGTCTCCGATAATGAATGGCGCTCTGCCCTTCATTGCTTTTATGCAACAGAATCAGCTTATGCTGGCGTTATTAGCGGGGCTGACGATGCCGTTTTTGGCCTTGATGAAAAGCGATGAACCGCAGAAAGCCCCGTTATGGAAAAGGTTGATTATCGCTTTTTCCCTGTTGTGTTTTCTCTCCGGCACACTGGCCCCGATAGTCATCGGATCCTTCCAGTGGCTGTTTAAGACCAGACTCACCAGTGATAATACAGTACTGGCCTGGTCAGCACGGATTACTTTCACTGTGACCGGGATTATTTTTCATATTATGCTTCGCCGGGTATTCACGCCTGAACTGGACAGAATAAAGAAACGCCTTGTTAAAAAAACCACCCTTGAACGGGAATTGCGCACCGATGT
The DNA here is from genome assembly GCF_030334095.1 of Citrobacter sp. Cf118. Classification (NCBI taxonomy): domain Bacteria; kingdom Pseudomonadati; phylum Pseudomonadota; class Gammaproteobacteria; order Enterobacterales; family Enterobacteriaceae; genus Citrobacter; species Citrobacter sp. Cf118. Next base: position 686,941 of record NZ_JAOWES010000087.1, read on the forward strand.
CCGCACCGTAAAATCCCTGCTGCCGGAAACACTGCATTATAACCCGCTGGATTATATCGACCTGAATAAAGGTATTTTTACTGGTATGGACAGCGAGAAGGAGCCGTTGTATCTCCCGTTAAAGGACTGGCAGAAACAACACGCGGATATTATCGGCACCACAGGAGCCGGTAAAGGGGTTGCTGCTGGTATATTGCTTTATCAAAGCATTCTGGCCGGTGAAGGTGTGTTTGTTATGGACCCCAAGGATGATGAATGGGCACCGCATCTTTACCGCAAAGCCTGCGAGGATGCAGGCAAACCCTTTGCCTTAATCGACCTGCGAAAAAAGCAATACCAGCTAAACCTGATTGAAGATATTACGCCCGAGGAACTGGAAGAATTGTTCGTTGCAGGTTTCAGTCTGGCAGAAAAAGGACAGGAAGCTGACTTTTATCGGATCGACGACCGGAAAGCCGCCCGAATAGCCGCACAATTTGTCATCCATAATACAGCCTCAACCATTCGAGAAGTTTATAACGGAGACTATGTTCAAAGTATTGCAGATAAGATAAAAGCCTTTTTCGGCAAGATTGAGGAACTGGCCTTGCTCAATGCCATCAATGCCCCTACCGGATTTTCGCTTAATAAGATATTTGATGAAGGCGGTTGCTGTTACGTCATCGGTTCAATGCGAAACAGCAAAATAATTACCGCACAGCGCATGCTGCTGGTTCGCCTGTACCAGTTAGCAGAAAGGCGCGACCGTGTAACAGACATACCCCGCCCCATTGCTATTTATCTTTCAGAACTGAAATACCATTTATCCAGGCCAGCACTGGAGGGATTAGGTGCGGCGCGGGATAAAGGTGTGCATATTATTATGGATCACCAGTCCATTGCCGATTTAAAAGACTGCCCGGCAGATTTGAAAGGTGACGCCGTTGTCGGTGCGGTCGTTGAGAACGCTAAATTCAAACTGGTTTACCGGGTTATGGACCCGGATACGGCGGAATGGGTTGCAAGAATGTCAGGCACTATTCTGGTGGATGATGAACTCCGTAAGGCTAAAACGGATAATATGCTGACGGAGACCATCGACAGTGAGCGTACCATTCGCCAGGCCGAACGTTTCTTTATTGACAGTAATATGATCCTGAACCTGCCCGATTTTGTCAGCTTTATCTTTACGACAAAAACGCTACCTTCTGCCTCACTGATTTCACCGATAAAGATCAGAAAGCGTCAGCTAAAAATCTTCTCGGTTTCCCCTGATATTACCGCATCGGCGGCACCGGTGAAAATCGCACTGGATTTTGACGAGGATGATAAACCATCCATACAGGATGTAATGACAACGCACCCGGGTCTTTTTTTCAACGAAAGCGAAGTCAAACCGGCAGAGCCCCAACCTCATGAGGGAGAACACCTGTCCCCGCTGGATTTTTAAGGAGCGGTTATGCTGATTTCGACATATCAAGAGCGCCAGACACGCAACAGAGAAAAAATAAAACAACTGCTGAACTTCCTGAAAGAAGAAACCTACAGCGATTTCAAAACGCTGATGCTGCTATTTGGTTTCCGGGATCATAAATCGCTTTATTCGCTGCTGGCAAAAACTGAGCAAATGGGGTTAATCCAGAAGCATGTGCTTGAATCACGAACAATGAAGATTTCATTATGGGGGATCACCAGCGACGGGCTGGCGGTGGTGTTAACCCCGAATGATAAAATCTTTCCTGCGCGGTTTGAACCATCAAAAATCACCGGCTGGACGCTGGAGCACCATCTTGATAATCAGGCCGCCAGACTTATTCTGGAGAAGAAAGGCGCTTCGGGATGGATTAACGGCGACCGGGCCACCTTTCTCAGCCAGTATCAGGTAAAACATCGCCCGGACGGATTACTGACGCTGCCCGACGGTAACGTTATTGCCATTGAAACCGAGCGCCGCCTGAAAACCCGAGCCCGGTATCAGTCGATCATGGCAAGCCACCTGCTGGCCCGTACCCGCAAGCAGTGGATTTACGTTTTTTATGTTGTACCCGATCCACAGAAGAAGCGTGCACTTGAACTGCTGTTTGACAGCATCAGGCATGTCATCATCAACCATCAGCACGTCCCGCTGGAAGAACGCCACCGCCGGGTGTTTCGCATTTATACCCTTGATGAACTGAAACGCCTGTCATTAGACAGCTATACGTAAGCTTTTACACAGGCCATCATGGTGGCCTCACCGGCCTGGCGGCGATACCGCCAGGCCAGAAATTATTTATTCCACTGCGAGGCGCAGACTGTTCGGTACTCGCTGTGCTGCGTTCCGCCTCAGTCTGCGCCTTGCAGCGTTGCCGGTTAAAAACCATGTAACCGCATTCCCTTGCGGTTGTCCGGCTCCGGCCTCAGAGTTTATCCATCAGATAACGATGTGCTTTAGAGGCTGCGCTGGTCGCTTTGAAAATATAACGCTTGTCGTTTTTCAGCGCTTTCAGCCAGGAAGCAATATAGCTTTCATGTTGTACCTCTCCCTCAATCCCCAGATCCGCCATCAGAAAGGCACTTCCCAGCTCCGCCACCAGTTCTTCTTCTGCATAATCAGCACTGCCAAACTTCCCTTTCATTTCACGGCCCAGACGTTTTTTGCCACCACTCCAGTGAACCAGCTCATGCAGGCCGGTAGCGTAGAAATTCGCCGCATCAGAAAACAGATGGCGCTCCGGTAGCCAGACTTCATCTGTTGATGGGCTGAAAAAAGCATTTTGTCCTTTCTCGATGATGTTTGCGCCGCTCTTCCTTAACAAATTTTCAGCCTGCGGTAACGGGTCAAATGTCGCTTCCGGGCTGACCGTTTCCGTTGTCAGGGGCAAACCGTCGATTTGCTGAACGTTAAATACGGTGAAGGTTTTCAGCATCGGGATTTGGTCGATTTCTCCGGCGTCGTTTTCCTTCTCAAGTGTGGTGTAGAAAATAGCTGTTGTGCCATGCTCACCCTTGCGAACCTGTCCACCAGTTGCCTGTGCCTGTTTGTAAGTCACCCAGCGGGAATCGCTGAAACCTTGTTTAGATGCGCTGCACCATAACAGCATGATATTAATACCGCTATAGACTGTTCCGGTTGTGTAATTGGATGGCAGACCAGACATGCCGGATACACGCTGCCAAGGGCAGGACCAGGGTTTAACACCGGCTTCCAGTGCTGCAATGATGTTGTCGGTAACGGTCTGATAAATATCCTTTCTGGTTTTAGAAAATTTCGTTTTTGAGGAGCCTGACGGGTCCAGCGGGGATACGCTGGTCGCCGCTGCGGTGTTAGGGGCGCTTGTCCGGGGGTTAAGCAGGGAAATTGTCATGGTTTTTTCTCCGTCAGTGTGTGATTTTCGTCTTCGTATCGCCTGACGGTTCGCTTTCCCGGCATCGTTCTGTGCTGCAAGGGCGCAGCATGCGTGCCATTTACCCTTGCGGGACGGGTTGTGTTGGGAAACGATTAACAGGAAGCCGATACAGGAACGAAAAGCGCACAGGAGAAAAAACTTGCCCCTGCATATCCGGGCGTAGCGCCCTTGCTCCGCAGAAGTGAAATGGTTTTATTTTTTTTGAGGGTATAGCGGTTTATTGAATTTAGGCATAAGGTAATTTTGTCGGGGCCACCCAAAACTGATCTTTGCTTCAAGATTTACCAGAAATTTTTTGTTGCATCCGGTTTAATTACAATCGCTGAAATTTCCTATGAGTGTAAGGCCACCTAGACTCCCTAGGCTCGCTAATGACTATACCCTTTAACAACTCTCTTTAAGGGCTGTATGGGATTAATGGCAGAATGGCTACCGTATTATTAACAACAAGTGGGTTCGCTTATCAATTCAATGGATAACTTGTACTGAGGGAGGAAGTAGAATGAAGCTTGAAGCAATTCGGTTATCTGGTTTCCAGTCTTTTGGCAAAGAACCAACTGAACTAAGCTTGGAAGATGTGACCTATCTCATTGGTCCTAATGGATCAGGTAAAACAGCAGCACTTCAGGCTTTATGCCGACTTTTTGCGTTTGATCCAACATTGCGTCGTGTCCAGCGAACAGATTTCCATGTCCCTTTTGATGAGGATGAATTTCCTCCTGAGAGACAGTTGTGGATTGAAGCTGACTTTCTGTTTCACGAACTTGCGGAGGACGAGGATAACAGTACTGTGGCTCCTTATTTTGGTCACATGCGACTTGATGAGCCAGAAGGTATTCCACGTGTGCGTTTTCGCCTCACTGCTACTATGGGAACAGATGGGGATATAGAAGAAAACTTAGTATATGTTTTGGATGTCAGTCCTGATAGCTCACCTCAAACCACAGCTCAAGTAACCAGGGCAGAGCGTAATAATATTCAAGTTCACTACTTACCAGCCAGACGGGACCCTGCAGACCATATTGCTTACGGTGCTAACGCTTTACTCGGACGTTTACTCCGTGCTGTTCGTTGGGATGATGAACGTAATACGATTAGAGGATTAACCAACCAGATAAGCGACAGCCTAGCAGCTAATCCCTCCATCAATGCTTTCAGTGAAAGTTTGAAATTAACTTGGGCAACCCTACACAAAGGTAAATTTTTCTCAGATCCTAAAATTACATTTGTGGCTTCGGAGATTGAAGCATTGCTACGCCATTTATCGGTTTCATTTACTCCCGGCCATGATGGCTCGCTTGTCGATTTTTCTCGGTTGAGCGATGGTCAAAAATCGATGCTTTACCTTTCTCTTGTTCTATCATCTCAAGCGATCGGTAGAGCTGTTCTCGCAGAGGAAGATGTTACATTTGATCCCGACAAGTTGCGCCCTCCGATTTTTACGCTGGTCGCAGTGGAAGAACCAGAGAATAGCCTTTCTCCCCATTACCTGGGACGTATCGTCAGTGCCTTGAATACCATGGCAAAAAATATTGATGCTCAAGCCTTAATTGCTACTCATGCACCATCAATGTTACGAAGAGTTGATCCTAAATTTATACGTTATCTACGACTTACTGAGGAAAGAAAAACACGAATTACGTGTATCAAATTGCCCCCTAAAACAGATGAAGCACATAAATTTGTGAGAGAGGCTGTACAAGCATTCCCTGAGATCTATTTCTCACGCTTGGTTGTGCTTGGTGAAGGAGATAGTGAAGGAATCGTACTGCCTCGTTTGCTCCAAGTTAAAGGCACTCCTGTGGATGAATCAGCTATTACGGTAGCACCGTTAGGTGGCAGGCATGTAAATCATTTCTGGCGGTTGCTTTCAGCACTGCAGATTCCCTATCTGACTTTGCTTGATCTGGATGTAGCTCGGTATGGCGCTGGATGGGGGCGAATTAAATACGTTAACGATCAGCTTGCAGCATTTGAGCCGGAGAAAGTACTTCCTACAGAATGGAAAATTACAAAATGGAATGATGAAACTACGCCAATAAGAACTCACCATTTTTTTAATAAAGGCACTCAAGACATTTTCAAAGAACTTGAAAACCGATCTGTGTTTTTTTCCTTTCCTATGGATTTGGACTTTTCCATGTTGCTAGCTTATCCCGAAGCTTATGGAGTTGAAAAAGAGGAGCCGGATGAGTCAACAATAAAAGCAGTGCTTGGCAAAAGCTATGACAATATTTCTCAATATAGCGTAGATGAACAGAGTTTTTTCGCTACATATCATCTACGTTTTAAATTAGGTAGTAAGCCCGCCGCACACATTGATGCTCTAGCGAAACTAAGCGACAAAAAATTAATTGCGAATATGCCAGAGTCGCTTAATAGACTAGTTGATGCCGTTATTGCCAAACTTGGAGAATTACCTGAATGATTCCTATTGAAGCATGGCAACCCGCAGATGGATTAACGCTGGAACCAAATGCAAAACGAGCAGCAAAAGCCCGCAAACGTTGCTTAGCTCTTACCGCTGGACCGGGCGCAGGTAAAACTGAAATGCTTGCGCAGCGGGCAGATTTCCTGTTACGGACAGGGACATGTCGGTATCCGAAGCGGATTCTCGCTATCTCCTTCAAGGTTGATGCTAGTAGAAATCTAAAAGAGCGCGTCGAACGGCGCTGTGGTGCAGACCTTGCCTCCCGTTTCGATAGTTATACTTTCCATGCATTTGCCAAGCGAATAATTGATCGCTTTAGACCAGTACTGAAAGGAAGAGAGGCATTAGATTCAGACTATACGATCGTTGATAAGAAAATCAGTATTTCTCGTTCCCAAATCGAATTTAGTGATCTTGTTCCGTTGGCTATTAAAATATTGCAAAACTCAAAAATTGCTCGTAATTCTATTCGTCAGACTTACAGCGATATTTTCCTTGATGAATTTCAGGATTGTACAAATTTGCAATATGAATTGGTTAAACTTGCTTTTCTAGGGACTAAAATCCGGCTTACTGCAGTAGGTGATACCAAGCAAAAAATCATGGGTTGGGCGGGAGCGATGGATGGTATATTCCAAACATTTACTGATGATTTCAATGCAGTTCCACTTAACATGTACCGAAATTTCCGGTCAAAGCCACAATTGCTGCGAGTACAAAACGAAATAATTCGTCGGCTTGATCTTGCATCTGTCATGCCAGATGAACAATTGAATGGTGACGAAGGTGAGATTCATGTCGAGAGTTTCAGAAACAGTCAAGAAGAAGCCATTTATTTGGCAAATATTATTAATGACTGGATTAATAAAGAAGGATTGGCACCAACAGAAATTGCCGTCTTAGTTTCTAAGCAGTTAGATCTCTATGCTGACCACCTAATGATGGAGCTGGAATTACGAGGAATTCCATATCGAAACGAGCAGCAAATGCAGGATATTACTGTTGAGCCAGTTGCACGTTTAATCGTAGATTATCTTTCATGCCTCTATGGAAAGCGTGAACCCAAGGCTTGGATCCGTCTGATGAATCAGCTGATTCCTTTTGCTGATGAAGAAGTACAGTCCTGTGCGCGAAAGGACCTTGATCGTTTGTTAAAAAAACAGCGCAAAGAAGCAACTAGTGCTGAACAGCTTGATTCACCTTTTTCTTGTTGGTGGAAGTTTGTAAAGGAGTTTTTAAAACATATTGGCACTGATACAATCGTAGCCCTATCACCTGATTACGAATCACACAAGCGTCTACAGGAAGTTTTTCGTGATACCAAAGCAAGGATTGAAGAGTTGCTTGAAATTGAATCAGATTTGCCACAAGCTCTTGGACGGTTTACGGATGACCAAGCAGTCAGAATTTTAACCATTCACAAAAGCAAAGGGCTTGAGTTCGATTCTGTAATTATAATGGCGGTGGAAAACGAGATTTTCTTTGGTAACCAAGATGAGAATCGATGTGCATTCTTCGTTGGTGTTTCACGGACGAAGAGACGATTATTTTTAACTCATGCTGCACAGCGTGAACGGCCTGCTAATGCCAAACGTTGGGAAGTCCATCGAACTGTTCAATCCGAATATATTGGTTATGTTACACCATTTATTAAACGGTAATAATTAGCAGCGTTCAACTATTTGTTAAACGCCGTAGTAATTTTGAAAAGACCACTCTCCGCCTCACAGAAAGGTCATGAATAATTACTTAGCTCTACTATATAAAATTAGATCAGCGCTAAGTAAGATTCATATAGTATATAGCAATATACTCGCTACTATGCATAAAGTTACAAATAATATTTATTGTTTAATCATCATCCCTCGTTTCTCTTACAGCCAATTGAATGTTTTTATACTCAGATCTTAGAGAGTCATATTGGGAAGAATCCAATAACTTTCCAGAATTTAATGTAATAACATTGGCATCATTTTTAAATTCATTTAATGCATTATTCTCCATTGCACACAGTATTATCTGATAGTCCTCTGGGATACTGCGCATTAGTTCTTTGATGACGGTTTCATAACGATGCCCCGCCTGTTCTTGCTGGTTGGGTGTATCAATGACGAAAGGAGGCACTATGCAAGTTTTAGCACTATGTATTTGTTGCAGTACGGAGAGTTGATAAGCAAGCAATCCCCTGGCAGCCTCAGCAGCACCGCCACCAAGTAACTGTTTATAATCAGTAGGTGATTTCACTTTGCTAAGATTTACTCCTGTTGATCCTAGTGCTTCAATATTTCCCAATAGCTTTGACATAAAAGAAGAATTCAGTTCTTCCTTATCCTTGTTTGAAAGAAGTTTTCTCTGATCTTTTTTCAATTCGGCGACAGAGTTATTGGCTTTGCTGATTTTAAGATCTTCATTATCAATTTTAACTTGAATACTTCTTGAGACCTTTTCTTTCGAAATAGCATCAATTACTTGTGTAATGAGTGTTTTTTCGCCCGCATTGTCATCGGTGAGATACTTCTTATTAATTCTTTCAATTTCATTAGTAGCAAATTGAGCTACCTCATTTAACTCAAATAATGAGGATCTAAGCGCCTCTATTTCTGATGCTATTGAGTTTGCCTCGTCAAGTAGCGAATCCTTCTCTGAAAGAAGCAATGCTCTGTTAGTCAGTGAGTTATCGTGAAGAGTACCACACAATGGGCACTCTAAATGATCTGTCGGTATAGATTCGACCGCAAACTTATAATCTTCTTCGAGTTCGTTTGCAGAACTGGTGGCTAATTCATACTGTTTTTCGAGATCATATATATTTGAGGTAATCGTAGCCTGAGCATCATAAAGCCTCCTTTGGTAATCGATAAACTCTTGAAGCTCAGTATTTATCTCTTTCTGAATTTCGCTAAATTTCTCATTATCTAATGCTATGGTGATATCAGCAGAATTATCAACTATGACGTCAACTGCGCTTTGAAATTTTTCTATTTTTGCTGTTGATTCTTTTTTTACCTCACTATATTCATAAATTTCTTCTTCTAATTCAAAATGTTCTGGTTTCAGATAGCCAGTAAAATACTTTATTAACGATTTTTTCCAGTTGGCATACTGACCTAAGTTTTCAAATGAATCCCAAGGTGAACTCCAGCTTTTTATCTGATCAATATAGAATGGTAAAAAATAATATGCTGGCGGAGGAGTCTCTAATTTCCCATCAGTCCGATTAGGAAGCTTCATTTTAAAGTTAACAAGATCTGATAGGTCTTGTGAAAAATCACCAGTTATATGTGTGTATCTTTTCGCTTCACCATCGATAGCGCCCAAAATTATTGAGTGGCTTCCACGGCAAGAAAAATATTCTTTATTATTTATAGTGAAATATAATATCGATTTAATGTCATTTGATTTCCATTCTTCGTCGATAACTGGATCGCATCCTAGCGACCATAGTAAACTCTTGGCTAGAGTGGACTTGCCGATACTGTTATCTTCTCCTGTAATTAGATTCAATCTCTTCGGGAACGTGAACTGATTCGCAAGTCTTTTCGAATCTGATATCAGAACCAATCGTTGAAATTGCAAGCTTCTCATTTTTCTTGTTCCTTAAATTTCTAATTAATAATTTATAATGTTCTTTTGTTATTTTTATATTATTCATGCATCACCTTCAAAAAACAGTAAATTATCTCGCAAAGTATATCATCATCTTCTGGGATTTGGCTTTCAATATTCAGCTGTTTAGCTTTCATAACAACTGCCTTAATGTAATCGCTTGTTTCAGTATAGTCTTCTTCCGGAACATTACTGAGCGCCTGTTGAGCTATTCTCATTATATTCATATCAAAAGCTGAAGCATACCCGACTCTACGTAAGTAAATTTGTTTTATTTTTTTTACCATCTTTCGATATGTTAAGGTATTCCATTTCATATCGCTTTTAGCTAAATACTCAAAGTCTTTCTCAAAGTCTTCAAATTTTGGACTCGTTGTATTTACAGCTATGACATCTTTTACCGTATGAGATGTGAGAGACTTATCCTCTACCATTTTCTCCCACATAGTAAAGTCGTAAGTATTCTGTCCTTTGCGATGAATCTCGTCGATAATTGCCCTATAAATATTGACAGCATTACAATGACTATTTGGAAATATTTCATTTACTAATTCAGCAAATCTGGCAATAACGAATTCTTCTTGATTTTCTAACTTTATTTTTGGAATGATGAACTTTAGATTTTCTGGAAAAATATCTATCCCAAGCTCGGACTTTAATTTCCCAGTTAAGCCCGATAGACAATCCACGCTAAGATCACCCGAAGTTATAATATCTAACTTTAACTTATTATCTTTCTGATCAAATGAGAAGCCACTAGCGGATACAAGACCTATTTCCGTAATACGTGTTTCATACTCAGTGCCTATACATGAGCTTAATAGTTTTCCTAGAATGGAGTTCTTAAGTCCCTCTGCACCTTTTACTCGTTTAGTTAAAGAGTCAACAGTGAAGGAATTCCCAGTATTTTTCACTTGAAAAAATTCAAATTTCGCCGAACTGCCAAACAATGAGTCTGCGATAACGACATCCTCATGATATTCAATTAATAATGCATAGTCTGCATTGGATTTATGTTTTTCAATTATTCTGCATAAAGCCCAATGATATTGGAAATTATATTTTCCAAATGTAGTTGCTCCTGAAGTTTCTCTCTGAGCATGACCTAAAATATTACTTTCCATTGATAAGTCCATCCTTCTAGTGGAGATGACTCGGCTCACCATTAATATTTCTTATCAATTTAATTTATGAAGGACACAAAGTCTATCAGATCATGCTTTTTAGCCCCTTCCACAGTAGATCCATCACATGGATAGAGTGCAGCCCATCAGATGCAACCTTGGGTGTTTCAATTTTCTTCCCTTGCGACCCTTTGAGTTACTAGGTTTTTATACAGTACTTTAAACAGAACGAGGGTATCAAATAGTATGGTATGAATCAGCTAACCTCAACAAATACACAGAGTAATGTGCGCTTGTCGCCACTGCTGTGTTAAGGACGCTAATCTGGGTATGCAGGGAAATTGTCATGATGTTTTCTCCGTTATGTAGTGTGATTTTGTCTTCGTATTGCCTGATAGTTCACCTTCCTGACATTGTTCTGTCGTACAAGTGCACATAACGCCTGTCATTAATCCTAGCGGGACGGGTTGTGTTAGGAAACGATCAGCCGTAAGCCTATAATTGAACGAAAAGATCACAGGAGACCCCAATGCAACATTGTTTGTATGGGCGCCTCTTGCGCGTCTAAAACAACAGGTTTTTTGACAGTGTTTCTTTTCATCAGTTTTAGGTGATCTGATGGTCTTTACCTGTGAATATGTTTGATAAGTATCACTCTTATTGAAAAAATTTTTTCAACCGTACGAAGCTCGCTGACAAAAACTAGGCTGTAAGGTATGCTGAATCTTAAAGCAGCTAGTGCCTTAATTTTTCTAACTGAATGGGGGAGTTCATGAAAAACTACTATACCATTGTTAAATCTGGCGCTGATTGGCGAATATTGTCGGCCAAAAATGAAAAGATAGCTACCAGTCAAAATTACAGGACACAAAAAGATGCTATAGAGGCAGCAAGAAATTTAATTAAGAATGGAGGGATTGTGTCCATTCATTCTGCAGATGGAAAAATACGTGATGTCATTAGCCAGAACAGCGAAAATTGGAACATTAAAAGGGCAAATACTAGCAACAGAATAGCTAAGAAAGAGATATTTAAAATCCTTGCTGACAACTTAGAAAAAAACAAGGCGTAAGTATGAGCTATGAGACTAATGTTTTTATAAATTGCCCATTTGACGATGCTTACACTGATTTTATTGATGCAGCATTGTTTGCAGTTTACCGTTGTAATTTTAAACCTCGATGCGCATTGGAAATAAATGACGCTGGTGATCAACGGCTCGATAAAATAAATCGCATAATCAAGGATTGTAAAATTGGAATCCATGACATATCTAGAACTGAATTAGATCACGTCAATAATTTGCCTAGATTTAATATGCCATTGGAACTAGGGTTATTTCTTGGTGCTAAAAAATTTGGCTCGAGTAAAAATCAAAAAAGCAAACTAGCAATTATTGTCGACAATGAAAAATACCGATATCAAAAATATATTTCAGATATTTCAGGACAAGACATTATGTCACATGACAATAGCCCTGAAAAATTCATAAAAATCATAAGGGACTGTTTATCCTCATACAGAATCGTTCAGAGAATCCCATCTGCAGCAATAATTATTGAAGACTACCGTAGATTCTTAGGAATTAAGCCAGCGCTGTGTGCTCAACTACAACTAGTTGAGCATGAGCTTACTTTTAATGATAAAACCAGCATTATTGAATGTTACATAGAGTTTTATGCAGCAGCAGCATAACTCTAAACAGGGGCAATCAATCCATATGCCCCTTAATGAAACATGAATAACAGCATTGCCTCCGAGACAAATGAAGATAGCCGGTTGTACTAATGGATTAAAATATCAGACTGTATATTCCTCTAATAAGGCCATTCGATATATTGTAATAACGCCAATAATAAATTCTTCGTTTTAGCGTTTACTTACCCTCCCACCGCCACGATTCGACATCCACTACCCGGTCGAAGAAAGATCGCGAAGACGTCAATATCATGAGCCGCTCGATTGCCTTTGCCTCTATAGTCAATCAGAGCATTACATCCAAGACGTCTAAATACCTCTACAATGGCCTCCTGATAAACTCGCCAGTCCGTATAGCTCATGCAACTCTCCTATGGGGAGGCTATTTTTTTGTGTGTGCCATCCAGCTTGCGATGAATAAGCGAAACCAACGTAAGGATGTCCAGCGCATCCAGTTCAGACATGGGCCAATTCTTCTTAGGCGCATGGGCTAGTGGATTGCGCACAGCGCCGAATAGACCAATCAGTAGATTCGCAAAACCTTTCTGTTCGCTCTTTTCTGAGTCGGTGGTAAGCGATCCCAAAGTCAGAACAGGTTGTTGTCCGGTAAATGCCTTGTTCACCAAGTCAGCACCATCACCGCTCAACCCGGACAACTGACGAATACGTTCCGCAACCCCCTTCGTCGCCTCGAAGACGGCATGAAAATAGTTTTCGTCAAGAAGTTCGGCACGGCAATAGTTCAAAACTTCCGCATGCACAGCACGGCTTTCGAGTGCAGCCTTAAGTCGCCCAGCGCGGGCTCGAGCAGAATCCAGAGTCGTTACTTTAGCGGCGCTCGCGACCTTACCATCCTCACGGATATAAAAACCGGAAAAAGCCAGGACAACATTGAGTTCATCACGTCGCCAGGCAAACACCGATGGATCACGGGCGTAATTAACCGGGTTCATCGCACGGTTAATGAACATAATAAGATGGTTGCCGACCTGATACTGGTTCTGCGCACCTGCGAGCGCATTAAACAGACGTTTCCACTTTGTCATTCCTGGCGATGTGTCCGCAACTTTAATTTCTTGTAGCAGTCGCTCGATCTGCGACCCACTCAAGCCACGTTCGGTATCAGCAAGGACGCGACAGGCGGCCTCAAGGTGCTGAGAGTTGAATGATGGAATACGTATCATGAATTATCTTTCTATCACCTCTCAGGCCCACTCGAGCGCCGTGATGATCGATTGCCCTTCGGTGCCGACCTCCACAAACAGAGCGTGCTCGTAACCAAGCTGCTGCTTATAACCTCGAAGTTTTAGTAGATCGATCTCTCTATCTACGCGACTCGTTGATTTTTTGAACTCCAAGACCAAATGATTCTGTCGTGTACCTCGCCGATGCACGATCACATCAGGAAATACTGTCTTTGCCTCAACGTCTTCGCTGTCTGGATAAAGTTCCAAATGTCTGAGCCGTTTAGGGTCAATGCTGTCCCGGTTGTATTCGCAATCTACAGTCCAACCGGGGAAACATTGTTGGAGGTACATCGCAAAGCGAAAGGTAATCGACCGTTCGTTAGCATCGATACCGAGAAGATCATGATCAATGAATAGTAGCTCGGATAATGCATGTGACACAGCTTCGCCTGGTGCATATTGGTTGAGGTAGTGAATTTGTTCCGGGGTCAGTGCCATCATCACATTCGCATACTTAAGAAATTATATTGGGCTTTCAAGAAGAATGAGTACGCTGTAGGTTCCATTTTTCATTGCCTAACTAAGGCTCACACTGAAGGAAGTATACACTGATTGAAACGTCGTGAAGATTCTCTGTCTCGCGTCGTCTAGCTCGTCAGCCACGCGTTGCGTGAGCGTAAACGTGGGGCAATCGGGCTGACCACATCCACAAGGTCTGATTTCCCCTTCCTTAAGCCGAGTTACGAAGATGCGCCGCAGTTGGTCGACCTGACGAACCACTTTTCCCATCACTGTCTGGATGCGTTGATTTTTGAGATGGTGGATCGAAGGAATGCGCCTGATCTCGACGCCCTCACGCGTTCTCCACAAACCTGTATTTAGTGCGCCAATGGTATCTTCGATTGCCTTCTGAAAAGCAGGGAGAGAACTTTCTTGTTGAAACGGTGTGCGAAATGCTGGCCGGTCAAATACGGCAGCCATCAGTTGCAGAACATCGGCGTCGGAAAGGTCGGGAAAATCATCCGTGAATTTTTGAATATCAGCTTCAACATCAGGAAACTCGACGCCCTGGACAAAACGGTGCAGCAGATATTCAGCACGAAGACGCAAGTTTTCTTCGAACTCTACGCCCGACCATATCGTTACATGCCTGACGCCCAAGGAAGCTGCTGCTTGCTCGATGCGCGTTCTGCCAGCATCCGAGACCGCACCACGAGAGACGAACTTAAAGACGTCTGGGACACTGCCAGTTGCTTTAATCGACTTACTCATGTCGCTCTTAGCTTTTGCCAGTGTCAATGTGTCTCGGTTCGCGCATTGGATGATGGTCTTACGTGCTGGCTGGTCATCAAATGGTTCAATACCCGAGATATCTCGCCCTTGATCACCTCCTGATTGACCGTGCCAAATCAGATCATGCCAACCCGCGCGCAGGTGGTATGCAAAAACTAGGCGCTCGAACTGGATACCACTGTAGTCCTCAAAATGAACCGGAGAAACCGTTATCGTCGCCATACTCGCTCCTTTTCTGCTGCTATTAGTCTTCGGTAAACCTTACTACGTCCCTGTGAATTTCCGCCGTTACCCAATGAAAAGCACCAAATATTGGTGGCAAACCTTGCTTCGCCAAATGCCCACGGAGTTTGAAATGCAGAATAACTTATTAGTAAACTGGACGCGACAGCAGCACTGTAGCTCGCGCACAAAACAAATCTCCGGATCGAGTGTCCTTAACGACCTGTCTCAATTAATCAAAAACGGCGTTCTGCTATTTCTTAACACAATCCGTCGCCAAGAGCTGAGGCAGATTGAGATTGGCCTTGTAGCCAAAACGACTATCTACGAGATGGGTGCGGAAGTGAATTTCCGCCTCGCTTTGATCTGACGCTACGATGCGTTGTGCGGGATCTGGCCGAGATGGAAGAATGACTCAAAGTGCTCAAGTAAGCCCCTCGTGTCAACATCTGAAAGCCAAAAGTCCGTCTAAAAATATGTAGATGATGCTACCCACTGATTGACTGTGTTTACCAAACAAATTTAGGGAAGAGACAAAGTCTATTAATTAGTTTGACTGCTCCGCGTTGAGTGACACATTACGCCGTTAGCAACGCCTACTGCTGGCACAAAGCGGCCAGTCCTGTTGGCTGTCAGATCCGCTATGAGCAAAAAGTGGAAGCTCATAATTGTTCTCACCTCCGATGGTGCAATACGTAACTTACAGCGCGATAATCTGCAACGAGCCGATCGCTTGGTTCTGCCCTTGGATTAATTTATAATGATTGATATTCACTTTGAATTTTGAAGACATTATACCGCTTGTAATTTCATAGCATAGTTGATGACAGATGATATTCCTGATGGTTTAATTAAGTGATTGCCAACAGTTTAAAAGAGGAATTATGGGCACGGAAATTTCACTTAAGGTTTCAGGTGCAACGCTAGATTGGAGTAAAAATAGCTTAGGTGTTGATCATGGTGCATTGTTCCAGTCAACCGACCACATAATGATACCTCAGCACGAACGCTATGATCTGGAAGAAACCGATGAAATTGATGAAGAAAGACGCCTTCAGTGGACCGTACTCAGGAAGCCTCTTGCAGCAGTAGCTGAACGGGTTGAGTTACTTGGTTTTTCTCTTACTGCTATTCGTGCGGAATATGAAAATCTTGTAAAGCATGAGGTTTATCAAAGAAACGAAATGATTGAAGCCTATCCCGATAATTGGGAACCTTTAGAAAATCTTTTTAGTTTTGATGAGTTTCTGGGCTTACTTAAGAGCTATGATCTGGGGGAGTTAAACGATAAAGATATCGACTTTGATAATTCAAAAAAAACAGAGAATGATAATTTCATTTTGAAGTTATTCCCTAACGACATTTTAAAAAGAATTCCTCTCTATGATCCTTATAACAACTTTTACTGGTCAGAAAAAACAGCGTTTTTCAGTGTCATAAACATACTTCATCCATACTCTATGATCAAACTTTTAAGTGAAAACAAACATAATCTTAGTGAGTATGTCGAGTGGGACTATGGGGAAATAGTCGCTAACGGATGGGTTCACATTAACCAAATAAAAACTGAAATTAACCGTGAAAATTCTTTTCTCATAGCAACTGAAGGTTCCTCGGACTCACATATATTACAAAAGGCATTTAAGCTAATTAAGCCTAGCGTTTGTGAATTTTTTCGTTTCATCGATGTAACATCTGGCCATCCATTCCCCGGCACTGGGGGATTATCAAAGTTTGCTGAGGGATTAGTAAAAATTGATGTACAGAACCAAATCATTTTTGTACTCGACAATGATAGTGAAGGGGTTGAAGCTTTCAAGAAAATCATAAAGATGAAGCTTCCTCATAATATGAGTTGCATATGTCTTCCGAATCTTAAGGAGTTTGAAAGTTTCCCTACTTGTGGCCCAGACGGCCTAACCTTATCCAATATTAATGGAACTGCTGCCGCTATAGAGTGTTACTTGGATTTAACATATAGTGAATATGACTCATACACTGTTAGATGGACTAACTATAAAAAAGAGACCGGGATGTATCAAGGCGCACTTGAATTTAAAGAGTATTACGCAAAAAGATATCTTGATACATCAGAAGCTAAGCTTATCGAAAGTAAATATGACACCTCCAAACTTGAGGCTTTGCTTAATGCGATCATTGATGCTTGTTCCAAATTATCTGGATCAATACGTATTGAAAAAATAAAGAGTCACTATCCAAATATATGGACTGAAGAAAAAGTTTAACTCCATTGAATTATTTTTAACAACCTGAAAATAATATTGTGTATCACGTCATTCAAATATTACAATACGGCATATTGGGTGTCCGTTTCTGGCACAGAACAGACAGCCCTTATAGATGTGACAATAGTAGCGATCACCAAATGCACGAGACCGCTCTAATCAGTTTTATTTAATCAGTTTTGATTGGTGGTCATTCTGGTGGTCTTGACAGGGAGAGTTTTCAGGTTTAGCTTATTTATTAGCCAGCTACTGGCAAAGGCGATCCCAGTCAGAGGAGCCATATTTAAGAAGCCTGCTTAGGAAACTAAGCAGGCTTTTTGCTTTTATGCTATTGCTCATTGCGCATATCAAAGCCCCAGCTCAGTCTGGCCAACACTTCATTCATAATGACCGCAGGTATTTGTTCCAGGCGCTTGCCGTTCCGAGGTTCCATATCAATAGTTCTGGGCTGATCACGACGAATAACGCCCGTTGTTTTAGTGCCCGCATCATCCAGATAAACGCTAACACCAGCAGCATGAGCAAGGTTTCCGCCACTGGTGACAGGAAGTGAGGTGTCCGATTCTCACTCACAACAGACATGGTCAGATGTCATTCCAACCATCACATGCCAAAAGCAGACTCCTTTTCCCGTCTAATATCCACATCATAAGATTTTTATAAAAAACAATGCGTTAATACGTTCAACGTAATACAATTATATTTCCAATTGTAATGATAACCATTCTCATATTACTATAATCGCGTGATAATTAACTTTTGATACATTCCGCATGTCTGACCACGCCACTACCACTGCTTCCTTTACGCTCGAGTCGCTTTATGGCGCACATCACGGCTGGCTGAAAAGCTGGCTGACGCGCAAACTCCAGTCCGCCTTTGATGCAGATGACATTGCCCAGGACACTTTTCTACGGGTAATGGGCAGCGGGTCGCTCTCGACGATCCGCGATCCGCGTTCCTTTCTGTGCACTCTCGCCAAACGGGTGATGGTCGACCTGTTTCGCCGAAACGCGCTGGAAAAAGCCTATCTGGAGATGCTGGCGCTTATGCCGGAGGCGCTCGCGCCTTCGCCCGAGGAACGCGAGAGTCAGCTCGAAACCCTGCAACTCATCGACAGCATGCTTGACGGGCTGAGCGGAAAAACACGCGAAGCGTTTCTCCTTTCGCAGTTGGATGGTCTGACCTACAGCAAAATAGCGCTAAAGCTCGGTGTTTCGGTCAGTTCAGTGAAAAAATATATGGCAAAGGCTATCGAACATTGTCTGCTGTTTCGTCTGGAGCACGGTCTGTGAACGCCTCTATCACCGATTCTCGCCGCCAGGCATTGCGCTCGGCATCACACTGGTATGCCGTATTGAGCGGCGAGCGTGTCAGCCCACAGCAGGAAGCGCGCTGGCAACAATGGTATGAAGAGGACAAAGATCATCAGTGGGCCTGGCAACAGGTTGAAAACCTGCGCAGCCAGCTCAGCAGCGTTCCGGGCGATGTCGCCAGCCGGGCTCTGCACGATACGCGTCTTACCCGTCGTCATGTCATGAAAGGGCTATTGCTGCTGCTCGGCGTAGGCGGAGGCTGGCAGCTCTGGCAATCTGAAGCCGGAGAAGGTCTGCGCGCGGACTACCGCACCGCCAAAGGGGCTGTCAGCCATCAGCGGCTGGACGATGGCTCGCTGCTGACGCTCAACACACAAAGCGCCGTGGACGTTCGTTTTGATACGCGTCAACGCGCTGTCCATCTCTGGTACGGCGAAATTGCGATTACTACCGCAAAAGACGCGCAGCAGAGACCTTTCCACGTTGTGACCCGCCAGGGCCAGCTCACCGCGTTAGGCACAGAATTTACCGTCTACCAGCAGGACAACGTCACACGCGTTACCGTTCAACAACACGCGGTTGAAGTCTTACTAGCAAACCGTCCGCAGGAAAAACGCATCGTCAGCGCTGGCGAGAGCCTGCAGTTTAGCGCGTCTGAATTTAGTGCAATTACCTCAGCGGATGATGAAAGCGCCGCCTGGACGCAGGGCATTCTGAGCTTTAGCGATAAACCTCTGGGTGAAGTGATTGCCACGCTGAGCCGTTATCGCAACGGCGTGCTGCGTTGCGATCCGGCGGTGGCCGGGCTGCGCCTGAGTGGCACTTTCCCGCTGAAAAATACCGATGCGATTCTGGATATTATTGCCCAGACACTTCCAGTGAAAATTCAGACTATTACGCGATACTGGGTCAATATTTTGGCACTGTAAGAAAAATAATTCTCATTTTCATTGTCCTTTTTCCCCTTCTCATTCGACTCATAGCTGAACACAACAAAAATGATGATGGAGAAGGTATGACGCCTTTACGCGTTTTAAGCAAAACAACACCTTTGGTTAACGCCATTCGCCTGAGCCTGCTGCCGCTGGCTGGGCTCTCGTTATCCGCTTTCGCGGCGCAGATTGATATTGCACCAGGCTCACTCGATAAAGCACTAAACCAATATGCCGCACGCAGCGGAATTACCCTGTCTGTTGATGCCAGCCTGACGCGCGGCAAACAGAGTAACGGTCTTCACGGTGACTACGACGTCGAAACCGGTCTGCAACACCTGCTGAACGGTAGCGGCCTGCAGGTGAAACCACTGGGTAATAACAGCTGGACACTTGAGCACGTACCAACACCGCAAGAAGATTCCCTGACCGTGGTGGGCGACTGGCTGGGGGATGCGCGCGAAAACGACGTATTCGAACATGCCGGCGCGCGTGACGTTATCCGCCGTGAAGATTTCGCCAAAACCGGCGCGACGACCATGCGCGAGGTGATGAACCGCATTCCTGGCGTTACCGCCCCGGAGAACAACGGTACCGGTAGCCACGATCTGGCGATGAACTTTGGTATTCGCGGCCTGAACCCGCGCCTGGCCAGCCGTTCAACGGTACTGATGGACGGTATTCCGGTGCCGTTTGCCCCTTACGGCCAGCCGCAGCTTTCCCTGGCACCCGTTTCGCTCGGAAATATGGACGCCATCGATGTGGTACGCGGCGGCGGTGCCGTACGTTACGGGCCGCAGAGCGTGGGCGGCGTGGTGAACTTTGTCACCCGCGCCATTCCGCAAGACTTCGGGATCGAAGCCGGCATGGAAGGCCAGCTCAGCCCAACGTCCTCACAAAATAATCCCAAAGAGACGCACAACCTGATGGTGGGCGGCACGGCGGATAACGGTTTTGGTACCGCCCTGCTTTACTCCGGCACCCGCGGCAGCGACTGGCGCGAGCACAGCGCGACGCGCATCGACGATCTGATGCTGAAAAGCAAATATGCGCCGAATGACGTGCATACTTTCAACAGCCTGCTGCAATACTACGACGGAGAAGCCGACATGCCCGGCGGCCTGTCGCGCGCGGATTACAACGCCGACCGCTGGCAGTCCACGCGCCCTTACGATCGCTTCTGGGGGCGCCGCAAGCTGGCAAGCCTCGGCTATCAGTTCCAGCCGGACAGCCAGCATAAATTCAATATTCAGGGCTTCTACACCGAAACCCTGCGTAGCAGCTATCTGGAACAGGGCAAACGCCTCACCCTGTCACCGCGTAACTACTGGGTACGCGGCATTGAACCGCGCTACAGTCAGAGCTTTATGGTGGGTCCTTCCGCGCACGAAGTGGGCGTGGGATACCGCTATGTGAGCGAGTCGACGCATGAAATGCGTTACTACACCGCCACCAGCAGCGGACAACTCCCGTCCAGCGCTAGCCCATACGATCGCGACACCCGTTCCGGCACCGAAGCGCACGCCTGGTATCTGGATGACAAAATCGACATTGGCAACTGGACTATCACACCGGGTATGCGCTTTGAACATATCGAGTCATACCAGAACAACGCCATCAAAGGCACACATGAAGAAGTGAGCTACAACGCCCCACTTCCGGCGCTAAACGTGCTTTATCACCTGACTGATAGCTGGAATCTTTATGCAAACACTGAAGGCTCATTCGGCACCGTACAGTACAGCCAAATTGGCAAGGCTGTGCAAAGCGGCAATGTGGAACCGGAAAAAGCGCGAACCTGGGAGCTCGGAACCCGATACGACGATGGCGCGCTGACAGCGGAAATGGGGCTGTTCCTGATTAACTTTAATAATCAGTACGACTCCAACCAGACCAACGACACCGTAACCGCACGGGGTAAAACGCGCCATACCGGGCTGGAAACCCAGGCCCGCTATGACCTCGGCACGCTGACGCCAACGCTCGACAACGTTTCGGTCTACGCAAGCTATGCGTATGTGAACGCCGAGATCCGCGAGAAAGGCGACACCTACGGCAACCAGGTGCCGTTCTCGCCGAAACACAAAGGCACATTGGGCGTGGACTATAAACCGGGTAGCTGGACGTTCAACCTGAATAGCGATTTCCAGTCCAGCCAGTTTGCGGATAACGCCAACACCGTGAAAGAGAGCGCCGACGGCAGTACTGGTCGCATCCCTGGCTTTATGCTCTGGGGCGCACGCGTAGCTTATGATTTTGGTCCGCAAATGGCAGACCTGAACCTGGCGTTCGGCGTGAAGAATATCTTCGACCAGGCGTACTTCACCCGCTCTTATGACGACAACAACAAAGGCATCTACGCAGGCCAGCCGCGCACGCTGTATATGCAGGGGTCGTTGAAGTTCTAATTCACACCGATTTCGTTGGCCGGGTAAGCGCAGCGCCACCCGGCTTTCAGGAGCACCGATGTTCACATTTATCCGCACACTTTTCGCCGCTCTGCTGCTGGTCACCAGCCACGCTTTTGCCGCCACGGTTCAGGACGAACATGGCACCTTTACGCTTGATAAAACGCCACAGCGGATAGTGGTACTGGAGCTGTCGTTCGCGGACGCGCTGGCTGCCGTCGATGTCAGTCCGGTCGGCATTGCCGACGATAACGATGCCACGCGCATTCTTCCCGAAGTTCGCGCCCATCTGAAACCCTGGCAGTCTGTCGGCACGCGTGCGCAGCCGAGTTTAGAAGCCATTAGCGCGCTGAAACCGGACCTGATCATCGCCGACAGCAGCCGTCATGCGGGTATTTACAGCGCCTTACAGCAAATAGCACCGGTGCTGCTGCTTAAGTCCCGCAATGAAACCTACGCTGAAAATCTACAATCTGCGGCCATCATCGGCGAAGTCGTGGGAAAAAAGACACAGATGCAGTCACGTCTGGCGCAACACCAACAACAGATGTCAGCGTGGGCCAGCCAGTTGCCAAAAGGCACGCTGGTGTTATTTGGTACGTCCCGGGAGCAGCAGTTTAACCTTCATACGCAGGGGACCTGGACCGGGGGCGTCCTGACCTCTCTGGGGCTGAAGGTACCTGCGGCGATGGCTGGTGCGTCTATGCCGTCCATCGGCCTGGAACAGCTGCTGGCGCTCAATCCTGCATGGCTGCTGGTCGCACATTATCGCGAAGAGAGCATCGTCAAACGCTGGCAGCAGGACCCGCTGTGGCAGATGTTAACGGCTGCGCAAAAACAGCAGACGGCGTCGGTCGACAGTAACGCCTGGGCGCGGATGCGCGGCATTTTTGCGGCCGAACGTATCGCCAGCGACACGGTAAAAATCTTCCATCACCAGCCTTTATCCGATGTGAAATGACAGTTCTCAGACATCCGGCGTTGCAATGGGGGCTACCCCTTGCCGCGCTTATCGCAGTTTTCTGGCTGAGTCTGTTTTGCTACTCGGCCATTCCTGTTTCTGGCGTTGACGCCATTCGCGCCCTGCTGCCGGGCCACGCGCCGACGCTTCCACAAACGCTGGTGCAAAACCTACGTCTGCCGCGAAGCCTGGTCGCCATTCTGATCGGCGCAAGCCTGGCTCTCGCGGGAACGCTGCTGCAGACTTTGACGCATAATTCAATGGCATCTCCTTCGCTGCTCGGTATTAACAGCGGCGCGGCGCTGGCGATGGCACTGACCAGCGCGCTCAGCCCCGTGCCCGTCGCGGGTTACTCCATCGCCTTTATCGCCGCCTGTGGCGGCGGCGTAAGCTGGCTGCTGGTGATGACCGCAGGCGGCGGATTTCGCCATACCCAGGACAGAAACAAACTGATCCTCGCGGGTATCGCGTTCTCGGCGTTTTGCATGGCCCTGACCCGCATCACCCTGCTGCTGACGGAAGATCACGCCTACGGCATTTTTTACTGGCTCGCGGGAGGCGTATCCCACGTACGCTGGCAGGAGTTCTGGCAGCTTTTCCCGGTGGTGGCAGTTGCTATACCGGTGGTGTTGCTGCTGGCCAATCAACTGAATCTGCTTAACGTCAGCGACAGCACCGCCCGTACGCTGGGGGTGAATCTGCCGAAGCTGCGTTTAATCATCAACATTCTGGTGCTGCTTCTGGTCGGTACCTGCGTCAGCGTGGCCGGCCCGGTGGCGTTTATCGGTCTGTTGATGCCGCATCTGGCTCGCTTCTGGGTAGGATTCGACCAGCGCAAGGTCCTGCCGATGAGCATACTGATGGGCGCCACGCTGATGCTAGTGGCGGATGTTCTGGCCCGCGCGCTGGCCTTCCCTGGCGAATTACCCGCGGGGGCTGTGGTGGCTCTGATTGGTGCGCCCTGCTTTGTCTGGCTGGTCAGGAGGCGTGGTTGAAAATTGTGTTAGTCATTTTTATCGCCCTCGCACTGGCAGGATTTTCGCTGCTGTCTCTGCAAATGGGGGGGATCGCCGTTCCCTGGCGCGCCCTGCTGACCGACTGGCAGGCCGGGCGTGAGTATCATTACGTGTTAACGGCGTACCGCCTGCCGCGACTGCTGCTGGCGTTGTTTGTCGGTGCAGCCCTCGCGGTTGCAGGCGTTCTGGTACAAGGGGGCGTTCGTAACCCTCTGGCGTCGCCGGATATTCTCGGCGTAAACCATGCCGCCAGCCTTGCCTCTGTGGGCGCACTGCTTCTCGTACCGTCACTGCCGGTGATTGCTCTGCCGCTGCTGGCCTTTGCCGGTGGCATGGTGGGCCTGATCCTGCTGAGAATGCTGGCGAACACCAGCCAGCCGATGAAGCTGGCACTCACGGGTATCGCGCTGTCTGCCTGCTGGGCCAGTCTAACGGACTGGCTGATGCTTTCGCGCCCGCAGGATGTGAACAGCGCTCTGCTGTGGCTAACCGGCAGCTTATGGGGCCGTGACTGGAGCTTTGTGAAGATTGCCGTCCCGCTGCTGATGTTGTTTCTGCCGCTGAGCCTGGGTTTTTGCCGCGATCTCGACCTTCTGGCACTGGGCGATGCGCGCGCCACCACGCTCGGTGTGTCGGTGCCGCGTATCCGGTTCCTGGCTTTGCTACTGGCCGTCGCCATGACATCTACCGGCGTGGCCGTCTGCGGCCCAATTAGTTTTATTGGTCTTGTGGTGCCG
This sequence comes from Citrobacter sp. Cf118, assembly GCF_030334095.1. Lineage (NCBI taxonomy): Bacteria > Pseudomonadati > Pseudomonadota > Gammaproteobacteria > Enterobacterales > Enterobacteriaceae > Citrobacter > Citrobacter sp. Cf118. The sequence goes on from NZ_JAOWES010000087.1 coordinate 711,486, forward strand.
CATATGGTGCGCAGTATTACCGGTGGGCGTCACCGCTGGCTGCTGCCCATATCGGCCATGACAGGTGCGTTGCTGCTGGTGGTTGCCGACCTGCTGGCGCGAATTACTCATCCCCCGCTGGAGCTTCCGGCTGGCGTACTGACCGCCATTATCGGTGCACCGTGGTTTGTCTGGCTGCTTGTGAGAATGCGATAAATGACATTACGAACTGAAAATCTGACGGTCTGTTACGGTACAAACAAGGTCCTTGATGGCGTTTCACTCGCCCTACCAGCGGGGAAGACAACCGCCCTGCTCGGCCCTAACGGCTGCGGGAAATCGACGTTGCTAAACTGTTTTTCACGGCTGTTAACGCCGCAATCCGGTGGCGTATTTCTCGGCGATAATGCCATCAACACGCTCTCATCACGCCAGCTAGCCCGCAGGCTGGCGCTGCTGCCACAGCACCATTTAACGCCAGAGGGGATCACCGTCCAGGAGCTTGTTTCGTACGGTCGCAACCCGTGGTTGTCACTCTGGGGCCGCCTCTCCGTTGAAGACAATGCGCGGGTCCAAGATGCTATGCACCAGACCCGGATCCAACATCTTGCCGACCGACGGTTAACCGATCTTTCCGGCGGTCAGCGCCAGCGCGCCTTTCTGGCGATGGTCCTGGCCCAGAATACACCCGTCATACTACTCGATGAGCCAACCACCTATCTCGATATCAATCACCAGGTGGAACTGATGCGGTTGATGGGCGAACTCCGGGCTCAGGGGAAAACGGTAGTCGCCGTGCTGCACGACCTTAATCAGGCCAGCCGGTACTGCGATCATCTGGTGGTAATGGCGAACGGACATATTATGGCGCAAGGCACACCAGAAGCGGTGATGAACCCTGGATTGCTGAGAACCGTATTCAACGTGGATACGGAAATACACCCCGAACCAGTATCTGGTAGGCCGATGTGTGTAGTGAGGTAAATGACACAAGCTGTAATGGTACCATGGTCTCAACAGGTCGCCTGTCATATCACTTGCGCTGTGATGACTTCACCCTGCCCAGGTAACATTTCAACTGTTCTGAGCTGAATAATATTGCAGCGTTCTGTCATCAATCATCATGCGTTTAGGACCAGTCAAAACCATGTTAATCATCGGTTCATAAACTGCAGACAGGCGGTGTTCAGGGATTACTCTCAACACCATAGCAACCCGTGAAATGCAGGTTTCGGTACGCTGATTATCCGTGGCTAATGCAAGTTCTCGTAACTTCGGTAATTTTTGCATTTAACGAGTGATAACACGTCGCTATAATGCGGACATTCTCAGCGCTTCAACAATGATATTAAACGCAGCCGAGGATTTCAGCCGGCTGGTGTAATACAGATAATACCCCGGGAAAGTGATAGTGAAGTCGTCCAGAACGGTGAGCAGTCGGCCAGAGGCGATATCATCCTGCACTAATGCCTGCGGAACATAAGCCAGCCCGTAACCGTCAAGACAGGCCTGATGAACCTGATTGATGCCGTTAACGATAACCTGCCCCTGAACGCGCAACTTTTGCTCTTGCCCGTTAATTAAAAACGTCCACGGCAAATTCTGACCATGAGTGGGTAACTGTAAATTGATACACTGCAGCGTCAGCAATTGTGCGGGAGTTGTCGGGAAATCCTGTTCCTGCAGACACTGAGGCGAGCTACGACCACCATACGGTGTTCCGCGCTAATCGGAATGGCCACCATATCCTGGGCTATCAGGCCACCTCGCCGTACGCCGGCATCAAAACGCTCTTTGGCGATATCAACCAGGCCATAATCCGTGATCAGTTCCAGGTGAATATCAGGATAGTTCTTCAAAACCGGCGCCAGTTTCGGCCACAGAACCTGCTGGATAGCGTATTCATCGGCGGATATACGTATTTTTCCCGCGGGTTTATCCCGCAAGTCAGCAAGCTGATCAAGACCGGTAGAAATTTCTTCGATAGCCGGGCCAATCAACTGTGCCAGACGCTCTCCCGCCTCCGTCAGAGTCAGGCTCCGCGTCGTGCGATTAAGTAATTTTAGCTGCAGACGCGCTTCAAGATTCCCGATAGTCTGACTCACCGCCGACTGTGATGTCCCTGATTTCACTGCCGCCCGCGTGAAGCTTCCCTCCTGAACAACCGTCAGGAAGGTGATCAGGTCGTTAAGATTCTCTTTCATTGATTAATAAGCCACGCTAATAACTGACATCAAATTATCCACGCTAATCAAATGAACTGTCCAGTTCTATCATCATTTCACCGTCACAACACACGTCGACTCCGGGGGGGAGAAAATGATGAAATCCATTCGCTTTACCAATGCCGAAATCACCATGGCGGGGAATCTGTTCCTGCCCGAGAATTTTAACGAATCCGCATGCTATCCAGCTATTGTGGTCGTTCACCCGAGCGGCGGCGTCAAAGAACAAACGTCAGGCCTGTATGCTGAAGAACTGGCGCGTCATGGCTACATTACCCTGGCGTTTGATGCCGCTTATCAGGGTGAAAGCAGCGGGGAACCTCGTCAGCTTGAAAACCCATATCACCGGGTGGAAGATATCAGTGCAACAATAGACTATCTGGTGGCTCAGCACTGCGTCGATGAGCAGCGAATCGGTGTCGTTGGCATCTGCGCTGGCGGCGGCTATGCCATTCACGCCTCTATGCTGGATCGCCGAATTAAAGCACTTGGTACCATCAGCGCCGTTAACTATGGCGACATGTATCGCCAGGGATGGGAAGGCAATCAACAGCCTGCATCATCCCTTGAACTTCTGCAAATGGCTGCGGAACAACGTACTGCGGAGGCAAAAGGCGCAGCCACTGGCTATCTGCCCACCACCCCAAACTCCATGGCGGAGGCGCCAAACAGAGATTTTGCAGAAGCTTATGAGTACTACCGAACGCCACGGGCAATGCATCGCAATGCGCCGAGTCGGCTCACCACCCGCAGCCTTGCGCAGCTGGTTACCTACGATGCCTTCAACCTCGCCGATATTTTTCTGACTCAGCCCATGCTGGTAATTGCGGGCAGCGAGGCGGGAACGCGCTGGATGACGGAAGAGATTTATCAGCGAGCCGCAAGCCAGAATAAAAACCTGCATATCGTTAATGGTGCTACCCATATCGCCATGTATGACCAGCCTGAATATGTGTCGGAAGCGACAGGCAAATTTGTCTCTTTCTTCGCAGAAAACCTGTAGACCTACGCCTTGCCCACCGGGCTACCACTGACCAGAGAACGACATCATGAAATATACCCTTATCACCGGCGCCAGTTCAGGCATCGGCAAAGCCCTTAGCTATCAGTTCGCTTCCCGCGGCTACAACCTGATTATCACCGCCCGACGCGAGGACGAATTGCAGAAACTTAAACAGGATATTGAAAGCCGGTATGCGGTGCAGGTCATCGCAAAACCGTGCGATCTGGCGCAGGAAGGCCAGGCGGAACACCTGTATCGCCAGTTGGCTGATTTCGAGCTTGTCATGCTTATCAATAATGCAGGGTTTGGCGATTTCTCCATGCCCTGGGATATCGATTTAGCGAAAGCGACCCGGATGCTGGATTTAAATGTTAAGGCCCTGACCATGCTCTCCCTTCTGTATACCCGGGATTATGCCGATCGGGAGGCGACGTTGATTAATGTGTCATCCGTCGGCGGTTATTCACTCTTTGATATCGCCGTTACCTACTGCGCGACTAAGTTCTTTGTCGCCGCATTTACCGAGGGGTTGGCGCAGAATCTGCGTGACCAGGGCAAAATAATGCGGGCAAAAGTGATCGCGCCAGGTCCAACACAGAGTGAATTCGTTGCTCATTCTTCAGACCATGGTGGCATCAGTGGCGATGGATTGTTTGCCGAGGACTCATTTATTACCGCGGAAAAGCTGGCGGAATACACATGGCAACTGTTTGACAGCGACAGTACGGTAGGCATCGTCAATGCCGACCGCCAGTTGATGCTTAAGTCACCCGTTTATCCTTACATTAACGTCCCGCATTAATGCTCAGAACGTCGCCATTAACTTGAGGAACTCCTGCTATGTCTCATGAACAAGTCGTTTCATTCCGGCACAACAGCTGGCAAGTTGCCGCCACTTTCCGCTTACCTGAGGGATTTGATGCCAACCAGAAATACCCGGCGATTGTTTGCGCCCATCCTATCAGCAGTTGTAAAGAACAGACATCCGGCGCAGTCTACGGTCAGAAGCTGACTGAAGCTGGATTTATTACTCTTGCTTTCGATGCCTCTACCCAGGGTGAAAGCGGGGGTGAACCACGCTTTAGCGAAAATCCATCCACCCGCGTGGAAGACTTTCGCTGCGCGATAGACTATCTGGTGACTTTAGCCTACGTAGATGAAGATCGTATTGGGGTTTTAGGCGTTTGTGGCGGCGGTGGATATGCCGTTAGCGCCGCTACCATTGATCACCGTTTCAAAGCCGTTGCCACCGTGGTTGCCGCCAATTATGGGCGCATTATGCGTGAGGGGGATTCCAGTCCGGATGCCGCGCTCAGAACGATTGACGCGCTGGGTAAACAGCGCACTGCTGAAGCTCGGGGGGCCGCTGCTCTTGTTGTCGGTTATATTCCTGACAATGCAGAAGCACTGGCGAATGCGCACATCAACGATATCGACATCATTGAGGCAGTTGATTACTACACGACCCCGCGTGGGCAAAAGCCAGGCTCGCCTAACAAATTGCGACTTACCAGCACCGCACCGGCCTTAAACTGGGATGCTTTTGCCTTTACGGAAAAGCTACTGATACAGCCATTACATATTGTTATCGGCGATGTTCCTGGCGGTTTCGGTTCTTATCGCGACGGTTATGAACTTTATCAGCGTGCGCGCTCCGTTGAGAAGACACTGCAGGTTGTGAAAGGGGTATCTCACTATGATCTGTATGATCGTCCGGAAGCGACGGCACAAGCGCTGTCGGAGATTATTCCATTCTTTAATAAACATTTAGGCACATAAGTGGCATAACCTTTTATTTACGCGCATTCTTAGCCATTACCCGGCCGTGCAAGCCATGGCCGGGTGTTAAAAATTTGCCTCATTCTGCTGCCTGGATGCGAGAAAAAAGTCAGCGCTGATCTCTGAAATAATAATCCAGGTGTCGAGCCATCCTGCAGAGCATAGTAAACGTCAGCTTCGTGCCAACAGCGGACGATGCGTTGAGTTCCTTTTTAAGCGTTAATCGTCACATAATTCACAGCTTCCAGCACGCGACATCTCGTTATGATTTGATGGTGTTTTACTTAAGTTCTTTATTTAATAGATGGTTATATTTTATTTCGCTCAAGAGATAGAACAGCCTCATGTATCCTTTTAGTATTTCGTGAATGATTTACTTGCCTAAATGGCATACTCCTTTTTATATTCAATCATATACCTATGTGCTAATGACAAGATGTGACACTCCTGGTGGAGATAATCACGCTTTGAAAAATCGGGGCAATTATTCGTCGACCCACTGCAACGAATAAGGAGAAATTTGTGAGTAACGTTAATACCTTCCTTAAGGAAAATTTACCTTCGGTGAGTAAGAATATTTTTGTTGCGCCTGGCATCCCTGAAAAAAAACTGAATAACGTTGCTAAGGCATTCAATGTTGCCGATAACTTGAATGCTGTGCTAGCCATTTATGACAACACTGTATTTGGCAGCGCAAAAGATGGCATCGTTTTTACTGGTGAAAAGCTGGTCGTAAAAGAAACGTTTGAAAGTCCTTATGACGTGTTCTACAACAATATTGAAGCAGTAGAATATATAGAAGATGTCACGGTAAATGATAAAGGCAAGGAGAAGCGAACTGAGTCTGTTTCCCTCAGACTAAAAAGTGGCGAGGTAAAACAACTCAAAGGCTTGATGGAGTGCGACTATAAAAAGCTGAGCGACGTTCTGGAGCATATCATTAGTCACTTTGACGAGTTCAAAGAAGAAGATCAGCTCATCACACTTGCCGAAATGTCAGAAGCGCTCAAAGTGGCGTATGTCAAAATCATTGTGAACATGGCGTTCTTCGATGATGATCTGGTTGATAAAAAAGAGTTTGCCGAAATTCTCTCGCTGATGACCCGACTTGAGTTAATGACCGAATCCCGATTTACGCTACGTAGCTATATCGGTGCAGAATCCAGTCAGATACCAGTTGTAGAATTAATTGCGAGCATTGACCGTGAATGCATCCCAAGTCATAACAAATCAATAAAAATCTCTCTTGTTAAAGACCTGATTAGCATCTACATGAGTGTTAATGACGGCGAATATAAAAAATTTCCCTTTCTTCAACAAGTACAGCCCCTGCTGGACGTAACTGACGAAGAAATAGAGCTCGCAGTGATGGCTATTCAGCAAGACTTCAAGCTATTACGGGAAGATTTTTCCGACGATGCGCTGAAACGCAGTATGAAAGAACTTACGGCAAAAGCAGGTGCGGTAGGTGTGCCCCTCGCTGCTGTCTATCTGTCTGGCTCTGTCATCGGTATGTCCGCGGCAGGGATCACTTCTGGCCTTGCAACACTTGGACTTGGCGGCGTGTTGGGTTTTTCAAGTATGGCAACGGGTATCGGCGTCGCGGTGTTAATAGGGGTGGGAGCCTATAAAGGGATCCGCCATCTTACGGGTGCCAATGAGCTGGATAAAACCAAGCGCCGGGAACTCATGCTTAATGAAGTCATCAAGCAGACACAATCTACATTGTCTGCCCTGATCAATGACCTCAATTATATTTCTCGAAAATTTAACGACGCCCTGGATGCGCACAATCGGCAAGGAGAAAAAATTCAAAAGCTCCAGAAGATGATGAATGCATTGACCGGCGCGGCGGATGAATTGAACAAGAAATCTAATAAAATGCAAAACAGTGCTCTCAAACTTAAGTGTCCTGTCTATCTTGATGAGGCCAAACTCAGTTCACTGACACGGGAACCCACCAAAAAACAATTCCATGATATTGTTCTTTCATTCTATGAAGAATGTATTGTTGAGGAGCAACACGATGGTAAGAGCGTTGAAGTAAAAAAACTTCAGATAAAAGAAGACGCATCCACTCAGCAATTAGAAAAACTTGTCACCATCTTTGAAGGCATCGGCTATTTCAGAGCGGGGGATGTTATCAAAGGCAAACTGACTGGGCTGTTCTCATAATGAAAAAACCGGATACTCAGGTATCGGCCTTGCTGGTGCAAAAACACCAGCTTGAACAAAGCGAGCATCAATTGGCTGACCTTGATGCCGCTCTGGAAGCGCTTAACGCTTTGCAAACTGATACTGATGCCGCTTTAGATGAAATGATTCTGGCTATGGACGGTGTTCTGGAACACTCAGATATCACGTTTAATGAGAATATCCACACAACGGTTTCCAGCGAATTCAGCGATTACCTTGAATCCGGTTTGCACCCTTCATCGTCCAGCGTAAGTAAACTGTCGATGATAGAAACAATAGCGTTCACCAGTAATATGGACTGGGAAACCTATTCTCAGTCTGTCTCGCACTATGCCCATAAGCACAAAATCGATTTAACGGTCGATCCGTTTAGTGCACTGATGTCTCCAACCCAGAGAATTGCCTTGGAAAAACGCATTCAGGAAGACTTCACCTTAAAGACTGCCCGCTGCGACAAATATGATTACATGATCGCTGGCACCTGTGGCGTTATTGGCGGACTCATCGATATTTTTCTCGTAGGTGCGCCAGGTGAAGGGAAATTGACCCGGCTTGCGGATAATGCAGTGGACAATGCCGTCGAGAAATTCGCCTCAGCATTAGGGTGGGAGGGAGGTAAAAACGCACAAAATCCGACAAAAAGCGCTATCGGTTTTCTTGAGGGGAAATTCAAGGTCAACTATGACCATCGGCACGGAGGAGATGTCGACGGTCTGTTCAGGATGAACACGAAGAATCACCATATTAAGAGTCTCGCCCACTCCCCGGATTTAGTCGGTTTATTTTTCTCGATCCTTGACCAATTTACCAGCACAGCACATTTTGTTGCAGATGGAAAACTGGTTTCCGTAGATACCGAGACTTTTGAGCTTAAAGGGAATAACGTTGTCTCTAAGGTATTCAGTGGTTTCGTAAACTGGCTTGGTCACCTTTTTTCTGATATGGCGGGCTCTTCCGGTGCAGCAGGGAGAGGCTCTGGTATCCCTATTCCTTTCTTTTCATTACTTCAGTTTATTAACGTGGGTGAATTTGGTCAGCATCGCCAGTCTTTCGCTACCGTCGCCGTCCAAGTTTTTGAGAAAGGATACGACTTACGGCATGGATTAGCGATGGCGATCCCCGTCATGATTACTGAGTTGCTTGTGCGGATCTCCTGGACGGTTAAACAACGTTGCTACCATAAGAAGGCTTGGGGTGAATGTATTCCTTCTGCAAACAACCCTGAACTCAGGCGAATGTTGCTTGTGGCGCATGGAACCTTGTGTCTGATGGATGCAGGAGATGCAGCACTTCGTTCAGGAGGCGAAATGATTCAGTTCCTCCTGAGAACGAACCTCATCGGCTGGGCGAGGTTTGGAACTCTGGCGATTAAAGAACTCCATGTCTGGTATAAAGCAGGCGGAATTAATGTCAATGCTGTAGATGAATATATGGATCATGAACTTCAGCGAATGCTAAAAGTGGGGTAGCGTACGGCCTTGTTGAATAACACTACTCCTAGGGGACTGGCTGTAAGAAGCTAGGCAATGGCGTATCTGTCGACGCAATGCAGAAAGGTGCCTTCATTGCGAAACAGAAATGTCCGGTGAGTTGCTTGACCGTCTTATGGTAGCTAAGTGCCAAAAGCTGACCCTCAATATCGACAGATTTCATAATTGTTGCGGTAGAATCATTAAAAAAGGATATGCCTTAAAGCACGTATCCAATAACAGTCTTCCTTCCCACTCTAGAATGAGCTGTATCATAAAATTTGGTCACTAACTTTATAGGGTACAGCTCACATCAAGTATTATTACATTCTATTTTTTCCAGCCATTTTGTTTTGCAACTTTAGTGGCTGCCATTTTTTCTACCACATTACCATTTTTATATTTATTATGAATAAATGCTTTGTCTTTACCCTCCCAGGCGTCAGCTAATTCAGAGGCCTCGCGAGTTGTCTCTAACAAGCTATTCCCTACAGCCATAGCTCCTTTTCCTGCTACCTTCGCACATTTACCAACTGCATCCCAAAACCCCATGAATACCTCGAGTTGAACTAAGTTAAATTTATTGAGTTTTTATCTCAATAGATGAAAATTATTATACTTAGTTATACGACTATTTCATCTCCATTTTTAGTGGGTTTTACTATGACGAAGATAAATAATTTTACCTACTACCAGCGTATTAACATACGGCATTGCTAGCAACATCCATACAGTTCTTATTACAAAAGTCTACTATTCGCTCAAAGTTGCCCCTCAGCTCCACGCCAGCTGCTGAACAAACGCATCCGTGTAAGTGCACAATTTTCATGTGGCACTAAAGCAGTGTGTTCCCATCGACATTCAGTCAGCTTTATACGCCTGCCACTCGCGCCAGACATTCTCAGGATCAATATCGCGGTAGCCACGCTCTCTGATTATATCCTCGGCTGCTTCGGCCGGCAGGCGGATGGCTGTAGCGCCATCGCGAATGGACTCAACCTCATCGCGGGTCAATTCCCGTCCTATGTCCTGTTCTTTATCAATCAGGACCACGATCAACGCAGGGATAAAAACAATCTTCATACTGAAAAGCCTCTGATATATTCGCATCCCACTGTATCACTGACAGTTTTGATATAATTCAGTAATCGTCAATTTATTACCAGGATGGGAATCATTCATGACATTACAAATCCGTGGCCACACCGGCCGACGCGATGTTGCTTAATGCGCTGGGCTACCGCACGCACTTTGAACAAAAGGCACTGGAGCTTCGCTTATATGTCTACGGAGATAACAGGCGTGCGATTCGTGCTTATGAGCGATGTGGTTTCACTGAATCTCCGTATACCATTATGAAAGTGGGTTTATAACTTCCCCAAATACAGTATTCCTAATGCTCCGCCTGAAATCAGAACACTCCTGACAGGCCACGATTCCACCAGATTCAGATTTTTCATTCATCTTATTTTTCATGTTGCCATCAGATGAGGGAGATAATCGTTTTCACTTCCCGTCTGTCGCGGTAATCTCATAACGGTCGTTAATATTGCGACTGCAATGTGTGTAACCCAACTCAAATACTAATAACTAAAAAACAGTACAGACAGGATAACTATGGATTCCACCCTCACCTCCACGGGTCCCCAACAGGACGCCTCTTCGCTTAACCGCGCCCGACGCGCTGCGCTTGGCAGCTTCGCGGGTGCCGTGGTCGACTGGTATGATTTTCTGCTTTATGGCATTACTGCCGCACTGGTCTTTAACCGCGAGTTCTTCCCACAGGTCAGCCCAGCGATGGGGACACTTGCCGCATTTGCTACCTTTGGCGTCGGATTTTTGTTCCGTCCGTTAGGCGGGGTGATCTTCGGCCACTTCGGCGATCGTCTGGGCCGTAAACGTATGCTGATGCTTACCGTCTGGATGATGGGTATTGCCACTGCGCTGATCGGGATTATTCCCTCTTTTGACACCATTGGCTGGTGGGCTCCTGTGCTGCTGGTGACGCTGCGCGCCGTTCAGGGGTTCGCCGTTGGCGGTGAATGGGGTGGCGCAGCGTTGCTCTCGGTCGAAAGCGCGCCGAAAAATAAAAAAGCCTTCTACAGCAGCGGCGTTCAGGTTGGTTACGGCGTCGGACTGTTACTTTCTACCGGTCTGGTCTCGCTGATTAGCTCGCAAACCACCGATGAGCAGTTCCTGAGTTGGGGCTGGCGTATTCCATTCCTGTTCAGCATCGTGCTGGTATTGGGCGCGTTGTGGATGCGTAACCGAATGGATGAATCGGCCGAATTCGAACAGCAGCAGCAGGCACCGCAACCAGAGAAAAAGAGACTACCGGTAGTCGAGGCATTAATCCGTCATCCAGGTGCGTTTTTGAAAATTATCGCTCTGCGCCTGTGTGAACTGCTGACGATGTATATCGTCACCGCGTTTGCCCTTAATTACTCCACGCAGAATCTGGGCTTACCTCGTGAACTGTTTCTGAATATCGGCTTGTTGGTGGGTGGACTGAGCTGTCTGACCATCCCCTGCTTTGCCTGGCTCGCCGACCGCTTTGGTCGCCGGCGCGTTTACATTACTGGCGCACTGGTCGGGACGCTTAGCGCATTCCCGTTCTTTATGGCGTTAGAAGCGCAATCCATTTTCTGGATCGTGTTCTTCGCGATTATGTTGGCCAACATTGCACACGATATGGTGGTCTGCGTACAGCAGCCTATGTTTACCGGTTTGTTTGGCGCAAGCTATCGCTACAGCGGCGCAGGCGTTGGTTATCAGGTAGCAAGCGTAGTTGGCGGCGGTTTTACCCCCTTCATTGCTGCTGCACTGGTAACATTCTCCGGCGGAGACTGGCACAGTGTAGCCATTTATCTGATGGCGGGTTGTCTTATTTCCGCGACTACAGCATTGCTGATGCGGGATAAGCAGCACGGTTAAGCCAGGGTGCGGAGGCCGTCCGGTCTTCGCGCAATCTTCCTCAACGTCTGACTTTTGTTTCACATTCCTGTGACATACTATCGGGAGAGCAGTACATCTGTGGAACAAGGAGGCAGACATGAACAATAAGGGCTCCAGCCTGACCCCGGCTCAGGCACTGGATAAACTGGACGCGCTGTACGAGCAGTCGGTTAAAGCACTGCGTAGCGCCATTGGTAAGTATATTGAAACAGGGACGCTCCCTGATGTAATCGCCCGCCATAACGGTCTTTTTGTTTACCCATCACTGTGTGTCACCTGGGATGGCATCGCCACCAATCCCCCGAAAACCCGAGCCTATGGTCGTTTTACCCATGCGGGCAGCTACACCACTACGATTACCCGCCCGTCGCTTTTTCGTCCGTATCTTGAAGAACAGCTCACGCTGCTGTATCAGGATTATGATGCGCATATCTCCGTCGAGCCGTCGCAGCATGAAATCCCCTATCCCTATGTGATTGACGGTTCAGAACTGACGCTGGATCGCTCGATGAGCGCCGGATTAACGCGCCATTTCCCCACCACTGAATTGTCGCAGATTGGTGACGAAACGGCAGACGGGATTTTTCATCCGGCGGAATTTTCTCCGCTGTCTCACTTCGATGCCCGACGCGTGGATTTTTCGCTGGCGCGACTACGTCATTACACGGGAACGCCGGTTGAACATTTTCAACCTTTTGTGCTGTTCACCAACTACACCCGCTACGTCGATGAGTTTGTGCGTTGGGGTTGCAGCCAGATCCTCGACCCGAACAGCCCATATATCGCGCTTTCTTGTGCGGGCGGGATCTGGATCACCGCCGAAACCGAAGCGCCAGAAGAAGCCATCTCCGATCTCGCCTGGAAGAAACACCAGATGCCCGCCTGGCATTTAATCACGGCTGACGGTCAGGGGATCACGCTGGTCAATATCGGTGTTGGCCCGTCTAACGCCAAAACCATTTGCGATCATCTGGCCGTACTGCGTCCTGACGTCTGGCTGATGATTGGTCACTGCGGTGGTCTGCGTGAAAGCCAGGCGATTGGCGACTATGTTCTGGCCCACGCTTATCTGCGTGACGATCACGTTCTGGATGCCGTACTACCGCCGGATATTCCGATTCCGAGCATTGCGGAAGTACAACGCGCCCTGTATGACGCCACCAAAGAAGTCAGCGGTATGCCCGGTGAAGAAGTTAAACAGCGCTTGCGGACCGGTACTGTCGTCACCACCGACGATCGTAACTGGGAGCTACGCTATTCCGCTTCTGCGCTGCGTTTCAACCTCAGTCGCGCGGTGGCTATCGATATGGAAAGCGCCACCATCGCCGCTCAGGGATACCGTTTCCGCGTTCCGTACGGCACGCTGCTGTGCGTTTCCGACAAGCCGCTGCACGGTGAGATCAAACTACCTGGTCAGGCCAACCGTTTTTATGAAGGTGCTATTTCTGAGCATCTGCAAATAGGTATCCGGGCTATCGATCGTCTGCGTGCTGAAGGCGACCGACTGCACTCCCGTAAATTACGTACATTCAACGAACCGCCGTTCCGTTAAGACCTGAAGGTTAACTATGCACAACTCAACTCCTCTTTCCGCCCTGCGCAACCTGCTGATAGCGCAGGGGCTGGATGGCATGATTGTTCCACGCGCCGACGCTCATCAAAGCGAAGATTGTACGCCGCATGACAATAAACTGGCCTGGCTGACCGGATTTAGCGGCTCTGCCGGCCTCGCATTGGTCCTTCAGGACCGTGCGTTAATGTTTGTCGATGGACGCTATCAGGTCCAGGTACGCAATGAAGTCTCTCTGGATGATTTTGAAATTCATCATTTACACGATGAACCGCTGGCCGACTATTTGCAGTCTCACGTTGCAGCGGGTACACGTATCGGCTTTGAACCGCTGCTGATGGTCAACAGCCAGTTTGAAGCCTTGTCGGCAACTCATTGCGAGCTGGTACCTCTTGAGCAAGATCCTTTTGACCAGGTGTGGCTTGACCGACCGGCAGCCCCCTGCGGCATCATTCGTGAAATGCCGATTGAAATCAGCGGGGAAAGCAGCACGCAAAAGCGTGCCCGCGTCGTGGAACAACTCGCTCAACATGAGGCTGACGTACTGGCAATTACCCTGCCGGATAACATTGCCTGGCTGTTGAATGTACGCGGTTCAGATCTGGCTATGGTGCCAGTACCGTTTTCGTTTGCCCTGCTCCATCGCAGCGGTGAGCTGGAATGGTTTGTGGATAGCAACAAAACGCAGCAACTCCCCGTATCACTGCTGAACACGCTCACGCTGGCCCCGCAAGAGAGTTTCTTGGTACGTTGCCAGCAACTGGCCAGTGGGAAACGCTTCCTGGTCGATAAAGACTACGCCCCGGTTGCGTTGCGTTTTGCCATTGAAGAACACGGTGGCAACGTCTTATGGGCCCCTGATCCCATCACCTTGATGAAAGCCCACAAAAATGACGTTGAACTGGCGGGCTATCGGGAATGCCATGAACAAGATGGCGCAGCCTGGGTTAATTTCCTTGCCTGGCTGGCCCATGAAGTCCCTTTGCGCGAAGCGGCTGGCAATCCGGTCACCGAACTGGAAGCCCAGGCGAAGCAACTGGAATTTCGCCAGCAGCAGCCGGGATTTATTGAGCAAAGCTTCAGCACGATATCGGCCTCTGCCAGCAATGCGGCGATGTGTCATTACCACTCCAGTGAAAAAACCAATACGCCAATTACCTCGCAGGCCATGTATCTGAATGATTCCGGCGGCCAGTACCACAATGGTACGACGGATACGACGCGTACCTTCGCGTTTGGTCCACAGGATCCGCAACGTCGTCTGCATTACACCGCCGTGCTGAAAGGCTTTTTGTCGCTTATTTCACTGCAGTTTCCCAGCGGCACTCAGGGCCATCAACTGGATGCCTTTAGCCGTCGGGCGTTGTGGGATTTAGGCCTGGATTTTGATCATGGAACAGGACACGGCGTAGGCCACCAGTTGCTTATCCATGAACAACCCCATCGCATTGCCAAGAAAGTAAACCCCTGGCCTCTGGTCGCGGGCAATATCATCACTATCGAACCGGGTTACTATCTGGCCGGGCAATATGGGATCCGTATTGAGAACCAGGTGGAAATAATCAACAGCCGCCCTGGCTTCTGTCGTTTCTCAACGCTGACGCTGGTGCCGATTGATTTGAACCTGGTTGAACTGCATCTGTTGGGTGAAGCTGAAAAGCAATGGATTGATGATTACCACCAGCAGGTCAGAGAGACGTTATCCCCTCGCGTGAATGCAGAGGCTCGTCCGTGGCTGTTCGCCGTCACCGCGCCGATTCGCGTTCAGGCTAATTAATGCAATAAAAAAGGCAGCCCGTAGGCTGCCTTAGTTCTCCCCAATTTCTTACTGCTTAGCTGTTACGGATGTACTCATCCATTTCAGTTTTCAGGTTATCGGACTTAGTACCGAAAATCGCCTGAACACCGGAGCCAGCTACCACAACGCCCGCCGCACCCAGTTTCTTCAGGCCAGCCTGATCCACTTTGGCAACGTCAGCCACGCTGACACGCAGACGGGTGATACACGCATCAAGGTTAGTGATGTTTTCTTTACCGCCGAACGCCGCAACCAGAGCCGGAGCCATTTCGCCTGACGCACCTGCTTTGCTGTCTTCGGTGGCATCTTCACGACCCGGAGTTTTCAGGTCCAGCGCTTTGATCAGCACACGGAAGATGGTGTAGTAAACAATCGCATAACCGATACCGACAATCGGGAACAGCCACAGTTTGCTGCTGTTACCGGAAAGAACGATAAAGTCGATCAGACCGTGGGAGAACGACGTACCGTCACGCATACCCAGCAGGATACAGATCGGGAATGCCAGACCAGCCAGAATCGCGTGGATGATGTACAGGATCGGCGCCACGAACATGAAGGAGAACTCGATCGGCTCGGTAATACCGGTCAGGAACGAGGTCAGCGCCGCGGAGATCATGATACCGCCCACTTTCGCGCGGTTTTCTGGTTTAGCAGAGTGCCAGATAGCGATAGCAGCCGCCGGCAGACCGTACATTTTGAACAGGAAGCCACCGGACAGTTTGCCCGCAGTCGGGTCACCCGCCATATAGCGAGGGATGTCGCCGTGGAACACCTGACCTGCAGCGTTGGTGTATTCACCGATCTGCATCTGGAATGGAACGTTCCAGATATGGTGCAGACCAAACGGCACCAGGCAGCGTTCAATGAAGCCATAGATACCGAACGCCACGACCGGATTCTGGTATGCAGCCCACTGGGAGAACGTCTGAATAGCAGTACCGATTGGCGGCCAAATGAAGGACAGAACCACACCTGTGAAGATAGCAGCCAGACCAGAAATGATAGGAACGAAGCGCTTACCCGCAAAGAAGCCAAGATACTCAGGCAATTTAATACGGTAGAAGCGGTTGAACATATACGCTGCAATCGCACCGGAGATAATCCCCCCGAGAACACCCGTATCAGCAAGGTGTTTAGCTGCGATCTCTTCAGCAGGTAAATGCAGAACCAGCGGCGCAACTACAGCCATGGTCTTAACCATGATGCCGTAAGCAACAACGGATGCCAGTGCAGATACACCGTCATTATTAGTGAAGCCTAACGCAACACCGATAGCAAAAATCAGCGGCATGTTCGCAAAAACAGAACCGCCCGCTTCTGCCATTACGTGCGATACAACGGCTGGCAGCCAGCTGAAGTTAGCGGAACCGACGCCCAGCAGGATACCTGCAATTGGGAGTACGGATACCGGCAGCATCAGCGATTTACCGACCTTTTGCAGGTTAGCAAATGCATTCTTAAACATAATTAGGAGTGCTCCTGAGTATTTGTGCTTTTCTACGTTCTCACGCATTAGCGAGGGGGGAGAACCTCGCCGTGTACAGGGCATCTAAGTACCCTTTATTTATTACACAGAGTAAAATAATTCAGTTTGTTTTTGTTTGACGGCTATCACAGTTCAGTCGTGAATGGCCGCAAAATCCGCACATTCCGATAAAATGCGTTTCTGAATGTGTCAAGCTGGTTATTCACCGCCCATTTTGTGGCGGTGAACTTTACTCGCATTAGTGATTAATTACGAGCTTTAAAAAAAGTCAGTTAACGAACAGATTGCAGGCGAGAAGCGTCGATGTGAAACAGGCGGGCAAAGTTATCAGTGGTTGCCTGCGCCAGTTCTTCAACGGCAACACCTTTCACTACGGCCATGTACTCTGCAACGTCACGAGTCATGGCGGGCTGGTTCTCTTTTCCACGATGCGGTACAGGCGCAAGGTAGGGAGAATCCGTCTCGACCAATAACCGGTCCAGAGGAACATAGCGGGCGGCATCACGGAGCTGCTCTGCATTTCGGAACGTGACGATGCCGGAAAACGAGATATAGAATCCAAGGTCCAGTAATTTGCCCGCCGTTTCTCTGTCCTCTGTAAAACAGTGTAGTACGCCGCCACAATCCGTCACTTTTTCTTCGCGCAGAATAGACAGCGTGTCGGCTCGCGCATCGCGGGTATGCACGATAACTGGCTTCTGTAACTCACGGCCAATCTGAATATGGTGGATAAAAGATTCCTGCTGGCGCACCTTTGTTTCCGGCGTGTAAAAATAGTCCAGCCCGGTTTCTCCCATCGCCACAACCCCCTCTTCGGCGGCAAAACGACGCAGCTCCTCAACATCATAGGTTTCATCCTGATTTAACGGATGCACGCCGCAGGAAAAAACCACATTGTCACGCTCACCAACCAGTTCACGCATACTGCGGTATCCTGGCAAGGTGGTTGCAACGGCAAGACAGAATTTCACATCGCGTGCGGCCGCTTTCGCCAGCACGTCGTCCACGTCCTTATGCAGAGATTGATAATCCAGGCCATCAAGATGGCAGTGTGAGTCGACTAAAAACATAATGTCTCTCTCAAAGATGGGGAACAGGCAGTACGGTGCCTGGTTGCAGGTAATGCTCAATACGAAGAATAAGATCGGTTAATACCAGCTCGCGGTTTACGCCCGTCACGTTCAGCAACTGCTGACGGCAATGGCAAACGTCACCGAGTATCGCCTGTATCTGGGCAACGGATAACCGTTCTGCGATGGAAGATATCAGGTCCAGGGCATCGGGATTGGTTAAATGGGCAATCCCATACGGGCGTTTCAACGCATCCGTAAACAACGTTGCCAGCCAGTGTAAACGGGCGGCAGCCTGATCGTGGTTTAACGCCGCGAGCAAGATATACCAATCACCGGCGTTTAATGTATTCACCAGTGCCGCACAAAAATCTGTACGGTGCGCCCAGCTTTCAGCCTGTAACAGCGTGAGTGCCGCGCCTGGCGAACCGGCACTTAGACGTAACGCGCTAAGCAGCGCTTCTGACGACGCAGTCACTTCACGAGCAAGCCAGGAGATAGCATAAGACTCAGGAGGTGGCGCAAGATGATGTAACCGACAACGGCTGCGTAATGTCGCCAGCAAACGAGCAGGCTCTATGCTGGCGAGGAAAAACCAGGTCTGCGCCGGGGGTTCTTCCAGCGTTTTCAACAGGGCATTGGCGGCGGCATCGGTTAACTGGGCGGCATCGGGGATCCATACGACCTTCGCACCGCCGAGACGCGAATGCTCGTACAGCTTTTCACTGACTTCGCGTACAGCATCAACCCCCAGCGTGCTTTTGCCTTTTTCTGGCAGCAGCGAATAGTAGTCAGGGTGTGTCCCCGCCTGCATCAGCTGACAGCCACGGCACTGTCCGCAGCTTTTATGTCCTTCCGGCTGCTGGCACATTAAATAGCGGCTGAGGGCGTAAATCAGCGCGTCGTCGCCCATTCCAGGTAACGCCTGAATCAGTAACGCATGGTGACCACGACCCGCCTGGTAGCTGGCCACCAGTTTTTCAAAATCCGGTCGTAACCATGGGTACCATTTCATGCGCCCTGCTCCTTCACCCATTGGGTGATGGTATTGCGAATATCAGCCATCACAGCCTCCAGCGGCTGCGTAGCGTCTATAGTGCGAATGCTGGCGTCTTTGGCAGCCAGCTCAAGATAGCGCGCGCGGGTACGATTAAAGAAATCGAAAGATTCCTGCTCAATACGATCCAGCTCGCCGCGTGCACGGGCACGCTTCAACCCGACTTCTGGCGTCACATCCAGATAGATAGTCAGATCCGGGCGAAAATCGCCGAGTACTGCATCGCGCAGGGTTGCCAGCATGTTTTGATCGATACCACGTCCACCGCCCTGATACGCCTGAGTAGACAGATCGTGACGATCGCCAATTACCCACGCGCCTTTCGCCAGCGCAGGTTTAATAACGGTTTCGACCAGCTGTACGCGCGCAGCGTAAAACATCAGAACTTCGGCTTTGTCAGTGATAACCTCGTCACCCACCGACTTAATGTCCAGCACCAGGCTTCTTAGTTTCTCAGCCAGTTGCGTGCCGCCAGGTTCGCGGGTGAAAACCATGTCACGAATACCGAGTTGCTCAAGTGTCTCTACCACTACGTTACGCGCGGTGGTTTTTCCGGCGCCTTCCAGGCCCTCGATGACGATATAGTTACTGCCCATTTTTTTCCTTAAGCACTTTCAGGTAATCCTGCACGGACCGGTTGTGGCTGGCAAGATTGGTGTTAAACGTGTGGCCACCTTTACCGTCAGCCACAAAATACAGATACGGCGTTTTTGCCGGATGTGCCGCGGCCTGCAACGATGCCTCTCCCGGCATGGCAATCGGGCCAGGTGGCAGTCCTGTAATGGTATAGGTGTTATAAGCGGTCGGGGTGTCTAAATCCACGCGCGACAATTTGCCATTATACCGTGACCCCATACCGTAAATCACCGTCGGATCGGTTTGTAAACGCATACCGATACGTAAACGGTTAATAAACACCGAAGCCACCTGGTCACGCTCGCTGGCAACCGCAGTCTCTTTTTCAATAATAGAAGCCATGGTTACCAGCTGATTTTTGTCCTGATAAGGCAGGCCGTCAGCGCGCCCTTCCCAGACAGTATCCACCGCTTTAACCATTTTCTGATGCGCGCGTTTTAGCAACGCTACGTCAGTCGTATTGGCGGTATACATCCAGGTATCTGGCCAGAACCAACCTTCCACCCATTGCGGGTTTTCCAGCTTCAGCGCCTGGGCCACGGTCTCATAGCTATCGTCGCTTAATGTATGTTTGATATACGGGGCATCGCGCAGCTGTTTCAGGTAATCGCTTAGGCGCATCCCTTCAACCAGACGTAACGGGAACTGCGCCTCTTTTCCGCTTTCCAGCAGTTGCAGCATATCCCGAACCGTCATGTCGGGTGTAAAACGGTAGGTTCCGGCCTTAAAATGCGACAGTTCGGGTTCCACACGCAGCAGCCATTGGAACACGCGCGGACGGTTAATAACCTTGTCCGCATACAGCTGTTCGCCCAGGGCCAGGCGGCCCGTCCCCGCTTTCAGCGTAAAAATCGTCTCTTCTTTAATCAATAATTTACTGTCCGCCAGATGGCGAACTTTCCACATTCCCACTCCCGCGGCAATGCCCAGCACAACCAGCAATAACAGGACAACGAGTAACAGTTTTTTCATGACTAATTCGGGTGCTCACAAAGTGGGGCTAAAAAATCGAATAACAAACGTGAAGACAGCAATGTGTCGCCACAGGTACGCACGGGAATAATGGGCATTAACGCGTTACAGACGACGATTTCATCAGCCTGCATAACCTCCTCCAACCCTGCATACACTTCGACAATACTGAACGGTGATTGTGCCAGCATCCGGATACAGAATTGTCGCATAATGCCGTTAACTCCGGCCTGATCCAGGCGAGGCGTGTAAACCACATCACCTTTACGCCAGAACAAATTAGCCGCACAGCATTCCGTAACCCATCCCTCGCTGTCAAGAACCAGTGCTTCATCTGCGTCCATCTGTTCAAGATGAGAGCGAATCAACACCTGCTCCAGTCGATTCAGATGCTTAAGTCCGGCAAGCAGTGGATTACGCCCCAGTCGCACTGGGCTTAGCGCCAGCGAAATCCCCTCTTGCCGCCAACGATCGTAATGATCGGGCCTGGCTGAAACGGAGAGGATGCGTGTGGCGCTGTGACAACTTTTGCCACTGTAACCCCGGCCTCCACTGCCACGGCTGATAATCACTTTCAACACCCCGCGTACGTGCCTTTTCGCCAGCATTTTCATTTCATTTTGCAGCTCGGACCAATTTTCAAAAGAGATCAGCAGTTTTTGGCAAGCATCTTGTAAACGCTCAAGATGCGCTGCAAAGAGAGGGATTTCGCCGTCGATAATACAGGCAGTGGTAAAACAGCCATCACCAAATTGGGTCGCTCGATCGCTTGCTGCCAGCATATTCTGCTCGCAGCCATTAATTAAGAACATGGTGGCTCCTTATTTCTGGTCCGCTAGTTTGGCAGGATGAGTAACACAGGACAAGGGCGGAAAACCGAATAAAAAAAGGCCCGACAAGCGGACCTTTTCAATTTGCTATCGATGCTAGCGCATCACCTAACGGGCTTAAATCTTTTTAAAGATCAAAGAGCCGTTGGTACCACCGAAGCCAAAGGAGTTACACAGCGCATACTCCAGACCACTAACCTGACGCGCTTCGTGAGGTACGAAGTCCAGATCACAACCTTCATCCGGGTTATCCAGGTTGATGGTTGGCGGAATAGCCTGATCGCGCAGCGCCAGGATAGAGAAAATAGACTCTACCGCGCCCGCCGCACCCAACAGGTGTCCGGTCATAGATTTGGTGGAGCTTACCATTACACGGCTTGCCGCATCACCAAAGACAGATTTCACTGCTTGGGTTTCTGCTTTATCGCCTGCAGGCGTAGACGTACCATGCGCGTTGACATAGCCAATCTGACCCGCTTCGATAGCCGCATCACGCAGCGCGTTGACCATTGCCAGCGCAGCACCTGCACCGTTTTCCGGTGGTGACGTCATGTGGTAAGCATCACTGCTCATACCGAAGCCAACGACTTCAGCATAGATTTTTGCACCGCGCGCTTTCGCATGTTCGTACTCTTCCAGTACAACCATACCTGCGCCGTCGCCCAGCACAAAGCCATCACGTTCTTTGTCCCACGGACGGCTTGCCGCTTGCGGGTTATCATTACGTGTAGACAGCGCACGTGCCGCGCCAAAACCACCCACGCCCAGCGGCGTACTGGCTTTTTCTGCACCACCTGCAACCATCGCGTCCGCATCCCCGTATGCAATGATACGTGCGGCATGACCGATGTTATGCACGCCTGAAGTACAGGCGGTCGCGATGGAGATGCTTGGCCCTTGCAGGCCGTACATGATGGTCAGGTGACCTGCCACCATGTTAACAATCGTCGACGGAACGAAGAACGGGCTGATCTTACGCGGTCCACCATTTACCAGAGAGGTATGGTTTTCTTCGATAAGACCGAGACCGCCAATACCAGAGCCGATAGCGGCGCCAATACGGTGGGCGTTCTCTTCCGTTATTTCGAGGCCAGAATCCTGCATGGCCTGAACGCCAGCGACAATTCCATATTGAATGAAAGCATCCATCTTGCGCTGTTCTTTGCGCGAGATAATGTCTTCACAGTTAAAATCCTTTACTAAGCCAGCAAATTTCGTTGCATAGGCGCTAGTATCGAAATGGTCGATCAGGCTGATGCCACTCTGACCGGCAAGGAGAGCTTTCCAGGTAGACTCTACGGTATTGCCGACAGGAGACAACATGCCCAGTCCGGTCACAACTACACGACGCTTAGACACGGTTGTCCTCCAGGGAGGGAAAATAATTCAAGTGGGATAAAAAGATAAAACTCAGGCGGTCGAATGACCGCCTGGAGATGTTCACTTACGCCTGGTGGCCGTTGATGTAATCAATGGCAGCCTGAACGGTAGTGATTTTCTCAGCTTCTTCGTCCGGAATCTCAGTATCAAACTCTTCTTCCAGAGCCATTACCAGCTCAACGGTGTCAAGAGAATCTGCGCCCAGGTCTTCAACGAAGGAAGCATTGTTGGTTACTTCTTCCTGCTTAACGCCCAGCTGTTCGCCGATAATTTTCTTAACGCGTTCTTCGATAGTGCTCATACTCTTAAATTTCCTATCAAAACTCGCTTTCGCGATGGTTTTCGTAGTGTATAAAATGTTGAAAAATTTGCAACTAAATCCCGGCAGGTCTTACCACGATTTTGCGCTATTTTGAGGCCATTCACCCTAATAACGCAAATATTTTTCAATCGTGGTTAAACCATGTACATCCCGCCGTTGACGTGCAAAGTCTCACCTGTGATGTAACTTGCTTCGTCAGAAGCTAAAAATGCAACCGCACTGGCGATTTCCTGAGCGCCGCCAAGGCGACCCGCAGGAACCTGCGCCAGAATACCCGCACGCTGATCATCAGACAGCGCACGCGTCATGTCCGTTTCAATAAAGCCCGGAGCAACAACGTTTACAGTAATGCCACGAGACGCAACTTCGCGCGCCAGTGATTTACTGAAGCCGATCAGACCCGCTTTCGCCGCAGCGTAGTTAGCCTGACCCGCATTTCCCATGGTACCAACCACAGAACCGATAGTGATAATACGCCCATGACGCTTTTTCATCATAGCTCGCATTACCGCTTTTGACAGACGGAAAACAGATGACAGGTTGGTTTCGATGATATCGTTCCATTCGTCATCTTTCATGCGCATTAACAGGTTATCACGAGTAATCCCGGCATTATTGACCAGGATATCGACTTCACCAAATTCTGCGCGAATATTTTCCAGAACAGATTCGATAGATGCAGGATCGGTCACATTCAACATCAGACCTTTACCATTTGCACCTAAATAATCGCTAATGGCCTGCGCGCCGCTTTCGCTGGTAGCAGTACCGATAACTTTCGCGCCACGGGCAACGAGTGTCTCAGCAATTGCGCGGCCAATGCCACGGCTTGCACCGGTAACCAGCGCGATTTTTCCTTCAAAACTCATGGTCTTCCTCTTTTATTGCTCTAGCGCCGCAGACAGTGCCGCCGGCTCATTCAGTGCCGAAGCAGTCAGGGTGTCAACAATACGTTTCGTCAAACCGGTCAGAACTTTACCCGGACCAACTTCATACAGGTGCTCTACGCCCTGGGATGCCATAAATTCAACGGTTTTAGTCCACTGAACCGGGCTATACAGCTGACGAACCAGCGCATCACGAATTGCGTCTGCCGTGGTTTCACACTTCACATCGACGTTGTTCACGACCGGAACTGTCGGTGCGTTAAAGGTGATTTTCTGCAGCTCAACGGCCAGTTTCTCAGCAGCAGGCTTCATCAGCGCACAGTGAGACGGCACGCTAACTGGCAGTGGCAGAGCACGTTTCGCACCCGCAGCTTTACAGGCAGCGCCCGCACGTTCAACCGCTTCTTTATGACCCGCGATAACCACCTGGCCTGGCGAGTTGAAGTTAACCGGAGAAACAACCTGACCTTCTGCTGACTCTTCACATGCTTTAGCGATAGACGCATCATCAAGACCGATAATCGCAGACATACCGCCTGTGCCTTCTGGTACAGCTTCCTGCATGAACTTACCGCGCAGTTCTACCAGACGTACGGCATCAGCAAATGCGATCACGCCTGCGCAGACCAGCGCAGAATATTCGCCCAGGCTGTGACCCGCCATCAGCGCAGGTGTTTTACCACCCTGCTGCTGCCATACGCGATAAAGCGCGACAGATGCGGTCAACAGCGCTGGCTGCGTCTGCCAGGTTTTATTCAGTTCTTCGGCCGGCCCCTGCTGAGTCAACGCCCACAGATCATAGCCCAGTGCAGCTGATGCTTCAGCAAATGTTTCTTCAACAATTGGGTAGTTTGCTGCCATTTCAGACAACATCCCAACGGTCTGGGAACCCTGCCCCGGAAACACAAATGCAAATTGCGTCATGTTTAAATCCTTATACTAGAAACGAACCAGCGCGGAGCCCCAGGTGAATCCACCCCCGAAGGCTTCAAGCAATATCAACTGCCCAGCTTTAATACGCCCGTCGCGGACGGCTTCGTCCAGCGCGCACGGTACGGAGGCAGCAGAGGTATTACCATGTCTGTCGAGCGTCACGACAACATTATCCATCGACATACCCAGCTTTTTCGCTGTCGCGCTGATAATGCGCAGGTTAGCCTGATGCGGTACCAGCCAGTCCAGCGCAGAACGGTCGAGATTATTGGCTTCCAGCGTTTCATCAACGATGTGCGCAAGCTCGGTCACCGCGACTTTAAATACTTCGTTACCCGCCATCGTCAGATGGATCGGGTTTTCTGGGTTCACGCGATCGGCGTTAGGCAGCGTCAACAGTTCGCCATAGCGACCGTCAGCGTGCAGATGCGTGGAGAGAATGCCTGGCTCTTCTGATGCGCTCAGTACAACCGCGCCCGCCCCATCACCGAAAATGATGATCGTTCCGCGATCGGTTGGATCACAGGTGCGCGCCAGAACATCAGAGCCAACGACCAGAGCATGCTTAACTGCGCCAGATTTAACATACTGGTCGGCAACGCTCAGGGCGTAAGTGAAACCAGCGCAAGCTGCTGCAACGTCAAACGCCGGACAGCCTTTGATCCCCAGCATACTTTGGATCTGGCACGCCGCGCTTGGAAATGCGTGAGTGGATGATGTGGTAGCAACCACAATCAGACCAATTTGCTCTTTGTCGATGCCCGCCATTTCAATCGCACGGTTTGCGGCGGCAAAGCCCATCGTCGCAACTGTTTCATTTGGCGCTGCAATATGGCGTTCACGGATACCTGTACGAGTGACGATCCACTCATCAGATGTCTCAACCATTTTTTCCAAATCGGCGTTAGTACGCACTTGTTCAGGCAGATAGCTGCCAGTACCAATAATCTTCGTATACATGTACGCTCAGTCACTTTTTGGTTATATACCGCCACGAGCAAATCGCTGATACGTTGGCCACATTCACAAACGCACCGTTATCTGTGTGCTCGTGAGGTTGCGCTTTCGCCACCGTCCAGCAGTTCGAATCCAGCTGGGTATACAGATTCCAGGCGAGCGGCAATTCGCTGAGGAACTTGTCGCTGCACCGCCTGCACTGCCTGTTCAATCGCGACTTCAAATGCTCGCTGATTGGCCGCACCATGACTCTTAATCACCGTGCCGCGCAATCCTAACAGACAGGCGCCATTATACTGGTCGGGGTTGAGGTGACTAAATCGCCTTGTCAGGCTTTTTTGTAACCAACGTTTTAATAACAGAAGCCACCACGACCGTTTTTTGCCCTCACCCTGAGATTTCAGCAGTGAAAGGAACATTCTGACAACACCTTCCATCGTCTTTAATGTGACATTACCTGTAAAGCCGTCACAGACCAACACATCGGTTTTGCCAGTCAGTAACTCATTGGCTTCAAGATAGCCGATATAATTAATGGAAGGGATTGTTTTTAGCACAGTTGAAGCATCTCGAATACTGTCGAGACCTTTCGTTTCTTCTTCGCCGATGTTGAGTAACGCTACGCGAGGATTGGCAATGCCAACAACCTCTTCTGCCAGCACGGAACCCATGACGGCAAATTGCACCAACATCGTGCTATCACAATCTACGTTGGCGCCCAAATCCAGCACCACCGTTTTGCCCTTTTGCTGATGCGGTAAAACCGTCACCAACGCCGGACGCTCAATTCCCTCAAGGGGTTTGAGCAATAACTTCGCAAGTCCCATCAGTGCGCCCGTATTACCGGCGCTGACACAAGCTTGTGCCTGACCTTCTTTCACGAGCTCCAGGGCAACACGCATTGAGCTTCCACGACTGGCGCGAATAGCTTGCGAGGGCCGGGCATCACTGGCAATAACTGACTGAGCAGGGATAATCTGCAGACGCGAACGTTGTTCGAAGTCAGCTTTGGCAAGTAATGGCGTGATTGTATCGGGATCCCCGACTAAAAGAAGTGTGAGTTGCGAATTAGAATTCAGTGCCTGCAATGCTGCAGGCACTGTCACGATAGGGCCAAAATCTCCCCCCATGACATCTAACGCCAGGGTTAGACGTGTCAAGGTATCGTCGCTGCCCGGTTAGGTGTTTCCCCAGTTACCCGGGGAAAGCCTCACTAAGCTTCATCACGCGTTCACTCTTTGTCTTTCTCACCAGGGGTGGGAAAGCCATTGAGTCATGCGTGATTACTTAGCGATTACCTTACGGCCACGGTAGAAACCGTCGGCAGTGATGTGGTGACGCAGGTGTTGTTCACCAGAAGTTTTGTCTACAGACAGGCTGGTGACTGCGGTCAGAGCGTCATGAGAACGACGCATGCCACGTTTGGAACGGGTTGGTTTATTCTGTTGTACGGCCATGGACCTTACTCCTCAATTACTTACGCTTTAAGCTGGCTAATACGGCAAATGGGTTTGGTTTTTGCGCTTCATCAGGCAATTCGCCAAAGACCATGTCCGCCTCGGACACTTCACAGTGTTCAGAATCATGCACCGGAACTACCGGCAAGGAGAGGATAATCTCATCTTCAACCATTGCAAGCAGATCGATTTCACCGAATTCGTTAACCTCAATCGGCTCATACGCTTCCGGGAGTGCTTCAGCCTGCTCGTCAGAACGGACAGGACTAAAACAATATGTTGTGTGAACATGAAGTGGGAACGGTTTCCCGCAACGCTGACATTCGAGCGTAACCGATACCTTCGCATCACCGGTTATAACGGCGAGACGCTGGTTATCGATAGCGAACGACATGGAGCATTCCACATCACTGTCCACACTGACTACAGAATCGGCGACGCGCTCAACCAGATCAGAAGTATAGATACCTTCATAATCGAGGCGTTTCTGAGCCGTACGAACCGGATCAAGAGTCAGGGGTAATTTTACCTTTTGCATAGGGCGCGCATATTAACTTTGTAACGTCATATAGTCAAAGAAAAAGGCAGCCTGGGGTTGCCTTTTGCCAATAATTCGCACACATTGCGGGTCATCGACTTAAAATCGCTCAAGACAAGCCACTACAGCCAGCTTGTAGGTCGAAGTCCATAGTTTAAAATGGCTCTCATCAATACGCTATATGCGAGGGAAAAAATATGCCTCAACTTATTCTTGCTTCCACCTCTCCCTGGCGTCGCGCTTTACTCGAAAAACTGGCAATTCCGTTCGAATGCGCAGCACCAGAGGTTGATGAAACACCATTACCAGGCGAGGCGCCGCGTCATCTGGTGTTGCGACTGGCTCAGCAAAAAGCACAATCACTCGCCCACCGTTATCCCTCGCATCTGATTATTGGCTCCGATCAAATTTGTGTTCTTGATGGTGAAATAACCGGCAAACCATTAACAGAAGAAAATGCGCGCCAACAGTTACTCAAAGCCCGTGGCAATATTGTGACGTTTTACACCGGACTGGCGCTGTATAATTCTGCGACCGGACATTTACAAACTGAAGTAGAACCTTTTGACGTCCATTTCCGTCATTTAAGCGAGGCGGAAATTGATGATTATCTGCGCAAAGAGCGTCCGCTCCATTGTGCAGGTAGTTTCAAAAGTGAAGGGTTAGGTATTGCACT
The DNA here is from genome assembly GCF_030334095.1 of Citrobacter sp. Cf118. Taxonomy (NCBI): domain Bacteria; kingdom Pseudomonadati; phylum Pseudomonadota; class Gammaproteobacteria; order Enterobacterales; family Enterobacteriaceae; genus Citrobacter; species Citrobacter sp. Cf118. The sequence continues at coordinate 739,664 of NZ_JAOWES010000087.1, forward strand.
CTTTGAACGCCTGGAGGGCCGTGACCCAAATACCTTGGTAGGTTTGCCGCTGATCGCGTTGTGTCAAATGCTGCGGCGGGAGGAAATGAACCCGTTGAACGCCTGATTAATCTGCCTGATGTCGACGCGATGCGTCTTATCAGGCCTACGGTCCATCACACGATTGTAGGCCTGATAAGCAACGCGCATCAGGCTTTGCTGCGTAATACCTCGAGGCAGCGCTTCAACTGCTTATCCATTGGCGCTTCAATACGCATCAATTCTCCCGTACCCGGATGAGTAAACTTCAACGCTGCGGCATGCAGGAAAAGTCGGTTCAACCCCGTATCCGCCAGTTGCTTATCGAATTCACTGTCACCGTAGCGATCGTCAAAAGCAATTGGATGACCGGCATACTGGGTATGCACACGGATCTGGTGCGTACGTCCGGTCACCGGGCTACAGCGCACAAGCGTGGCAAACGCATAGCGCTCTTCCACTTTAAAACGTGTTTCTGACGGTTTGCCTTCCTGATTCACCCGCACGATACGCTCACCGCTTTGCAGAATGTTCTTTAACAGCGGCGCCTGCACGGTTTTGACATGCGACTGCCATTGGCCTCGAACCAGCGCGAGGTAATCTTTCTGCATGCCTTTTTCACGCAGTTGTTCATGCAATGAACGCAAGGCTGAGCGTTTTTTGGCAACCAGCAGCACACCAGAGGTATCCCGGTCGAGGCGATGCACCAGCTCAAGGAAACGCGCTTCCGGACGCAACGCACGTAATCCTTCAATGACGCCAAAGCTTAACCCGCTTCCGCCATGCACGGCCGTACCTGAAGGTTTGTTAAGCACCAGAATGTGGTCATCTTCATATAAAATGACATCGGTCAGCGCCGCAACCTTCTGCAGGTTTGGCGAAATGGCCTCTTCTTCACGTTCAGCGACACGCACAGGTGGAATACGCACAATATCCCCATCTTCGAGTTTGTACTCGGGTTTAATGCGTTTTTTATTCACCCGCACTTCGCCTTTACGCAAAATGCGATAAATCATACTTTTCGGCACGCCCTTAAGCTGGGTGCGCAAAAAGTTGTCGATGCGTTGCCCTGCTTCGTCGGCAGTAATGGCAACTGTTTTTACGGCTGGAGTCTCTGTTTTCATGGGGGCCGATTTTAAATAGCCATCAAGATTCGCGCCACACATTTTTCTATGCTTATATTAACTGCTATACCTTATTACTTAAGTTTGACATAGCCGATTTGGTGGTTATTAAAGCAATCACTACGCGGAAGTGAAAAAACTGTGAGTAACCGGGTGATAAATGGCAAAAGTCATCTTGCTATAACAAGGTTAGCAGTGGAATAATGCGGTTGTTTCCGTGTTGAATCTTGTTAAAACAAGAACTTTTCCGGAATGACCCAATTTTGCCCGACCGATCATCAACGCAGCAATGGCGTAAGACGTATTGATCTTTCAGGCAGTTAGCGGGCTGCGGGTTGCAGTCCTTACCGGTAAGTGCTCTATGGATTTCACATTGTAGGAAGGCGGCAAGTCTGGATACCCCCAGGTTCTTACTCCTGTAAGTGACCAGGGTGAGAAGATAAAGCCAACGCACCGACAGCGTGAAAGACGACAAGCACAATGGAAGCTTCTCTGGAGAGTAACACCCAGACTGTTCCCCTGATAATTGCGCTGTGTTTCCGTATGAAATACAGGCAACCGACACTCTGCGCCTCTTTGAGCTGACGATAACCGTGAGGTTGGCGACGCGAATAGACACGAGGCCATCGGTTCACACCCGGAAAGGCATTACTCTGCCCGCAGCTTAGTCGTCAATGTAAGAATAATGAGTAAGTTACGATGAAAAGAATGTTAATTAACGCGACTCAGCAGGAAGAGTTGCGTGTCGCCCTTGTAGATGGGCAACGTCTGTACGATCTGGATATCGAAAGTCCTGGACACGAACAGAAAAAAGCCAACATCTATAAAGGCAAAATTACCCGTATTGAACCGAGTCTGGAAGCTGCTTTTGTTGATTACGGCGCTGAACGTCACGGTTTCCTCCCGTTAAAAGAAATTGCCCGCGAATACTTTCCCGCTAACTACAACTCCCATGGTCGCCCCAACATTAAAGACGTGTTGCGTGAAGGTCAGGAAGTCATCGTTCAGATCGATAAAGAAGAACGCGGCAACAAAGGCGCTGCGCTGACTACCTTTATCAGCCTGGCGGGTAGTTATCTGGTTCTGATGCCGAACAACCCGCGCGCGGGCGGCATCTCCCGTCGCATTGAAGGCGACGACCGTACCGAATTAAAAGAAGCGCTGGCAAGCCTGGAACTGCCTGATGGCATGGGGCTTATCGTGCGTACCGCAGGGGTAGGCAAATCCGCCGAAGCGCTGCAGTGGGACCTGAGCTTCCGCCTGAAGCACTGGGAAGCGATTCAAAAAGCCGCTGACAGCCGCCCTGCTCCGTTCCTGATCCATCAGGAAAGCAACGTTATCGTGCGTGCCTTCCGCGACTATCTGCGCCAGGACATCGGCGAAATCCTCATCGACAACCCAAAAGTCATGGAGATGGCGCGTCAGCACATCGCGGCGCTGGGTCGTCCGGATTTCAGCAGCAAAATCAAACTGTACACCGGCGAAATCCCGCTGTTCAGCCACTATCAGATCGAGTCTCAGATTGAGTCCGCGTTCCAGCGCGAAGTGCGTCTGCCGTCCGGCGGCTCAATCGTTATCGACAGCACTGAAGCACTGACCGCTATCGATATCAACTCCGCACGTGCAACCCGCGGCGGCGACATCGAAGAAACAGCGTTCAACACCAACCTTGAAGCAGCCGATGAAATTGCGCGTCAGCTGCGTCTGCGCGACCTCGGCGGTCTGATTGTAATCGACTTCATTGATATGACGCCGGTTCGTCACCAGCGCGCGGTTGAAAACCGTCTGCGCGAGGCCGTACGCCAGGACAGAGCGCGTATTCAGATCAGCCATATTTCTCGCTTCGGTCTGCTGGAAATGTCCCGTCAGCGTCTGAGCCCGTCACTGGGTGAATCCAGCCATCACGTGTGCCCGCGCTGCTCCGGTACCGGTACTGTACGTGATAACGAATCACTGTCGCTGTCTATTCTGCGTCTGATCGAAGAAGAAGCACTGAAAGAAAATACGCAGGAAGTACACGCTATTGTTCCTGTGCCTATCGCTTCCTATCTGCTCAACGAAAAGCGTACCGCGGTAAATGCAATCGAGACGCGTCAGAATGGCGTGCGCTGTGTGATCGTGCCAAACGATCAGATGGAAACCCCGCACTATTCTGTGCTGCGCGTACGTAAAGGGGAAGAAACGCCGACCCTGAGCTATCTACTGCCGAAACTGCATGAAGAGGCAATGGCATTGCCGACGGAAGAAGAGTACGTCGAGCGTAAACAGCCTGAGCAACCGGCGCTGGCCACATTCGCCATGCCAGACGTTCCGCCAGCCCCTGCTCTGCAGGAACCTGCCGCGAAAGCCGCCGCGCCTAAAGCAGCGGCAGCGACCGCAGCCGTTGCCGCACAGCCCGGTTTGATTAGCCGTTTCTTTGGCGCACTGAAGTCCATCTTCGGTGGTAGCGAAGAAGTGAAACCGGTTGAACAACCTGCGCCGAAAGCTGAAGAGAAAACCGAACGCCAGCAGGATCGTCGTAAACCGCGTCAGAACAATCGTCGCGACCGTAACGATCGTCGTGATAACCGTGATAATCGCGGTGACCGTGACAACCGTAACGAACGTTCAGAAAACGGCGAAAACCGTGAAGATAACCGCCGTAACCGTCGTCAGTCACAGCAGCAAAATGCGGAAGCTCGCGATAACCGCCAGCAAACTACTGACGTTGCAGACAAAGCGAAATCTGGCGATGAGCAGCAGGCTCCGCGTCGCGAACGCAACCGCCGTCGTAACGATGACAAGCGTCAGGCTCAGCAGGAAGTTAAAGAGCTGAACCAGGCTGAACAACCTGTGCAGGATGCCGAGCAGGAAGAGCGCGTACGTCAGCCTCAGACTCGCCGTAAACAGCGTCAATTGACTCAGAAAGTTCGTTTCACTGACAGCCCGGCGGTTGAAACCGAAGTGGCAACTGCCGCAGTAGTCGCTGAAACCGCTGCCGCTCAGCCAACAGAACAGCCTGCACCAGCACAACGCACCGAACTGGCGAAAGTTGATCTGCCAGCCGTCGTTGCGACTGAGCAGGAAGACAACAGCGACGCGCGTGACTCCAATGGTATGCCGCGTCGCTCCCGTCGCTCCCCTCGCCATCTGCGCGTCAGTGGACAGCGTCGTCGTCGTTACCGTGACGAGCGTTATCCGGTTCAGTCACCGATGCCGTTAACGGTCGCCTGTGCATCTCCTGAATTAGCGTCCGGTAAAGTTTGGATCCGCTACCCTGTCGCACGTCCTCAGGATCAGCAGGTTGAAGAACAGCGCGAACAAGAAATGGTCCAGCAGCAAGCCGCACCTGTCGCTGTAGAGCCTCAGGTTGCTGCAGCTGCCGTGGAACACATTGTGGATGCCCCTGCGCCAGTTGAAGCCGTGCAGCCAGAGATTGTCGTAGCTGAGCCTCAGGCCCCCGTTGTTGAAACCACACAGGTTGAAACCACGCATCCGGAAGTCATTGCGACCCCGGTCGAGGAACAACCACAAATTATCGCTGCATCTGATGCGCCCGTTGCAGAAGAAATCGCCGCTGAAGCCGAACCTGTGGCTGACGTTGTGACTGCGCCGGTTGTCGAAGAGCCTGCAGAGGTTGTTATTTCCCAGCCAGAAGTGGTTGAAGAGATTGCCGAAGTTGTGGAAACAGCGCCAGTTGTTGAAGAAGTTGCTGCACCGCAGGAAGTTGTTGCAGCGCCAATTGTAGAAGCGACTGTCGTTAAGCCTGTAGTTGTCGCAGCCAGTGTTGATGCTGAACACCTTCACAGCCATGCGACCGCACCGATGACCCGCGCCCCGGCACCGGAATATGTACCAGAAGCGCCGCGTCATAGCGACTGGCAGCGTCCGGCATTCGCCTTTGAAGGCAAAGGTGCCGCAGGTGGACACAGTGCAACGCATCAAGCGACTGCGCCAGCAACACGTCCTCAGCCTGTCGAGTAAGCCATAATCAATATCAAAGCCGGCCTTCGGGTCGGCTTTTTTATATCTGATCTACACCTTTCATCCCCGTCAGCTGCGGCATAACCTCCTTCATTAAGGCCAGAAACTTGCGTAAGCGAGTCGGATAGTAACGCGCCCACGGATAAACCAAATGTACAGGCAACGGCGCCGCATGCCACTCAGGTAGCAACGCAGCCAGACGTCCGTTGGCAATATCCTCTGCCACCATCCAACTTGAAACAATAGTCACTCCCAACCCCGCCAGCGCGGCATTCCTTGCGACATAAATACTGTCGGTACTTAATCTGGGTGAAATATTCAACGTGACTGGCTCATTACGCAATTGGTGCAACAACGAAACGCTATGTTGATAAAACGTGTTCACGGCAATCCAGGGCAGTGCTGATAACTGCTCAGGATGAGAAAGCTCGCCGTATTGCTCCAGCAGCCCAGGGCTCGCCACCATACTACGGGGAACTTCAGCCAGTAAAACGGAAACCGTGGCCGGATCCACCTCGGCACCAACCCTGATAGCGCAGTCAATATTATCGCTCAGAAAATCAACGGTTTTATCGTTGAGCATCCACTCTACTGCCACCTGGGGATAGCGCGAAAGAAACTGCAAAAGCGGCTCAAGCAGTTGTTGTTGCCCGAACGCATGCGGTGCACGGACTCGCAACGTCCCCACCGGTTCATCTTCCGTGACATTAAGTCCATCTTCCAGCGCCAGCCAGGCATCAATAATCTTCTTGGCATGCTGGTAACCTCTTTCGCCGTCGTCGGTCAATTTCATCGCATGCGTGGTACGCATGATCAGTTTCACACCCAGCAGAGTTTCCAGGGATTGCAACCGTCGGCTTACAGTCGCTTGCGTTGTCCCCATCTGTTTTGCCGCTGCCGAAAGCGATCCTGCTTCGACAATACGTACAAACGTACGCATCAGCTCCACCCTGTCTATACGCTCATTTTTTATCATTTTCTGTTTCATCATACGTCTGACGTATAACTGTTTTACCACTGTACTCGCTACCACGCCACTCGCTGAAGGATAAAAATAGCCGCACATCCAGTGATTGAGGAATCATTTGTGAACACATATACCGCACTTTCCCGTTGGGTCACTTTCGTTCTGGCAGTAGGTGCCGGATTCAGTGTCGCTGCTATCTACTATGCCCAGCCCCTTCTGCCTTTAATGGGTCAGGATCTGAACTTAAGTATTACCGGCATGGGGTTGGTCCCGACGCTGACCCAGGCGGGATACGCGCTGGGTATTTTGTTTTTATTGCCATTGGGCGATCGTTATGACCGCAGGACATTAATCCTGCTGAAAAGTATCTCTCTTGCTGTGCTGCTTCTGGCATGCAGCTTTACCGGGCAGTTGCATTCACTGTTAATAGTGAGCCTGTTGATGGGCATGGCGGCAACCATGGCACAAGATATTGTGCCTGCGGCGGCAATACTGGCGCCCGAAGGCAAACAGGGAAAAACGGTGGGCACCGTAATGACGGGCCTTCTGCTGGGAATTTTGCTCTCACGTACCGTCAGTGGACTGGTCGGTGAGGCGTTTGGCTGGCGTGAGATGTACCAACTTGCTGCCGTCAGTATTGCCGTAATTACCGCGATTTTGTGGAAAGCACTGCCTCGTTTTACGGTCCATTCCACGTTGAGCTATCCATCATTAATGCTCTCGATGGTGCAACTTTGGCAACGATATTCCACCTTGCGCCGCGCTGCACTGGCACAAGGCTTTCTGTCCATTGCTTTTAGCGCCTTCTGGTCTACGCTGGCAGTGATGTTATCTGAGCATTACCACCTGGGTAGCGCTATAGCGGGTGCTTTTGGTATCGCGGGAGCAGCCGGAGCGCTTGCTGCACCGATGGCGGGCCATCTTGCCGATAAAGTGGGTGCAGCAAAAGTGACGCAATTGGGTGCTTTGCTGGTAACGGTATCTTTCGCACTGATGTTTTTGTTACCCGCCCTGCCCGTTCAGGGGCAGTGGCTGCTTATCGCCCTTTCGGCGGTAGGTTTTGATCTCGGATTGCAATCCAGCCTGGTTGCCCACCAAAACCTGGTCTATAGCCTGGAGCCTCAGGCACGAGGACGATTGAACGCTCTGCTGTTTACCATGGTGTTTATCGGTATGGCGCTGGGTTCCGTTCTCGGGAGTCAGGTCTATGCGCTTGCCAACTGGGAAGGTGTGGTGACGCTGGCAACCTTCAGCAGTGCGATCGCGTTGGTCATAAGACTGACGGGGAACCCGTCGCTTAGTAAGGCGTCGGTTGCCTAAAAAAATGCCCGCTCCGGGGTGTTAAAGGAGCGGGCAGACAAACATACCCAGTTTCAAGATATGTTCAAAAAGGGATATTACCGATTAAGCTGGAACAACGACATTCCCTGCATATCGGTAAACGCTTTATAAGAAGCCTGAAGCGCGGCCTGCTGCATGACGTAAGACGAAATCGCCGCATTCCAGTCGACATCCACCAGGTTACTCATCTGTTGGGTTTGCCCTAATGCACGATCGGCGCCCAGTGAATCCAGCGAGCTTAATTCACTCAGTTGCGTACCTAATTCTGCACGAACGGAAAGCACGTTGTTCAGTGAGTTTTTCAGACCACGATTGGTTTTATCGATAGCTGCTGCGGCTTTATCCTTTGCCACATCATCACCTGCAATAGGAATTTTTAGCTCTTCAATCGCGCTATCCAGCATTTTGAACAGATTCTTTTCCTGAGTACCGCCACCTGGTTCCGGTACGGCGTTGCTGGTCAGGTTGGCGAAGATTTTATCGCCCGTATGGCCAATGACCATGGTACGGGAGGCATCAACCTGCTGGGTCACATTTGTCGTACCGCCGCTGTATGCGCCATCAGTCTGGGCAAACGGTGCAGATTCTGTTTTATATCCACCAAAAATGTAGCGCCCATTACCGTCGGTGCTGTTCGCCAGGTTCATCAGTTGATCGCGGATCCCCTGCAGATCGGTGGCTAACGATGCACGGTCATCATCACTTAACGTACCGTTGCCCGCGCTAACGATTTTTTCCTGCGCGGTCTGGATCGCCGTCGTCACCTGGCTCAGAACGTTCTCTTCCAGCGACACCTTTTGCGTCGCGAACGAGCGTGCCAGCGTATATTGGCTGTTCTGCGCCTGAGCCTGAGAAAGTACCACGGCCTGCGAGGCGGCAATCGGATCGTCTGATGGGTTGATCACGCGCTTGCCCGTTGACATTTGCTCGCCGAACTTCATCCATTCAGCCTGAGAGTTAGTGATGCCGCGCATGTTCTGCTGGTACATCATCTGGGTGCTAATACGCATAGTCTCCCTCTCCCTTAGCGGATATTAATCAGTGCATCAAACAACGCATTCGCGGTCTGCAGCACTTGAGCATTAGCCAGGTAATACTGCTGAAAACGCTGTAAATTACCGTACTCTTCGTCGAGGTTAACGCCGGAAATAGACTGTTGCTGCCGGTAAAGCTGTGTCACCACGTTGTTCTGGGTGGTGGCGCTGGTTTTCAGCGTAGCGGTTTTGTTCCCGACATCGCTTACCAGCGTGGCATATGCATCGTTGAAGGTCTTATTGCCGACAGTCGCTTTGGTTTGCAGATCCAGCAGTTTCTGACCGTTACGGTTATCGCTTGCACCTGTATCCGCAGCAGGATCAGTGTTTTTCTCTGACGCCATGGCGATTTTCGACTCGTCGGTCACCTTGACTTTCATATCAACGATAACGTTTTCTACCGGTTTCAGAATAAAACTGTCATTCTCTTGCGGCCCGGGGTTGGGGGGATTAATAGTCACTGTCACTTTCAGACCATCAATATCCAGTTTTCCGTCCGCACCTGGTGTAGCTTCAAACGTTGTGTTATCTGCCAGACGCGTCACCTGCCACTTACCGCCACTGAACACAACCTTATAGTCGGTAGCCTGTACTTTCGAACTGTCACCAACTTCTGCAGTTAATTCCGCTTTGCCAGTATTTTTAGCATTACTCAGTACAGACGGGCTGCCGATATCAAAGAAATTCCCACCCTTATCGCCGTTGGCATCAAAACCTTCTTTATGCTGGGCGTTAAATGCACTGGCAAATGCAAGTGCCAGTTGGCCTAGGGTATTACGCGTCTGATCCAGCTCCTGCGAACGGAAGGTGAGCAGTCCGCCCAGTGAACCGGTATTCAACAGTTTCTCAGGAATTTCAACAGCTCCGGCAACCCCATCAACGTAGGCCACTGTTGTACGATTAGGATCGTCGCTGGAAGGTACTGCCGCCAGTTGGCGTGCATTGCTGCCCTGCACCAGCGAATAGCCGTTGGCCATTGTCAGGTTGTAGGTGCCACCATCCTGAACGCTGACTTCAACACCGACAATCTGATTCAGTTCACTGACCAGCTGGTCGCGTTGGTCAAGCAGGTCGTTAGGAGATGCACCTGCGCCGACGCCTGTCATACGAGAAATCTGGTCGTTGAGGCTGGCAATTTGTTTCGAATAGTTGTTGATCTGATCGACGCTGGCTTTAATCGCGGTATTAACCTGCTTATCCTGATCGCGCAGATACTGATCGGTCGTTTTAAACTGATTTACCAATCCATCAGCTTTACCGATCAGCGCCTGGCGCGCCGCCGGATCTTCGGCGTTACTGACCAGCGTCTGCAGACTGGTAAAAAAACCCTGCATTGAGGTCGAAATAGAGCTGGTTTTGCTGGAGAGCAAATTATCGATTTTTGACATTTGCTCATAGCGCGTCGTCAGACCGCTGCTCTGGTTCTGCGCTGCTCGCAACTGGTTAGTGATAAAGGAGTCATACTCGCGCTGTACACCAGAAACATAGACGCCATTGCCTACCCAGCCCCCCGCACCCAGCGTGCTGTTCGCTTGCGCCATAATTGTTGTTTGTCGGGTATATCCGGCAACGTTATAGCTGGAGATGTTATTACTGGCAGTATTCAACGCGGCCTGCGCTGCGCTGAGTCCACTCATCGCGTTATTAATCAAGCTGGACATGGAGGTTCCTTGTAATCCTTCAATACTCGTTATTATCGGCAGCAGGTCGGTAGACTTGAGCTATTTAAAAGAGATTATCGAGATTCGTGCTGTAGGTTTTACTCACCTTTTCGCTCATCGATTTCAACTGCTGGATCATGCTGGTTAATTTACGTGCATAGTTAGGGTCTGTGGCGTAACCCGCATTTTGCAATGCCTGCGCCCCCTGTTCGGCGGTCGCGGCAGCGGTCACCGCCGCATAGCGCGGGTTACGGGATATCAGACCGACATAATCCGACAACGCCTCAAGGTAAGAGCTATAGACACGGAATCTGGCTTTCACCTTTTTCGCCTCACCGTTCTCATATTCAGTGGTGGTGATTTCAGTGGTTGGACCTTTCCAGCTTCCCGAAGCCTTCACACCAAAAATGTTGAAACTCGGTTCGCCATTCTCGCGACGAATTTGTCGCTGCCCCCATCCGGACTCCAGCGCCGCCTGCGCCAAAATCAGATGATGCGGGACCCCGCTCTGCTGACTGGCCAGCTTAGCCGGCAGTGACAGCTGGGCGAGGAAGTCTTTGCTGTCACCTGACAGCGGCTCATCATTGCTTTCTGTCGCCCGGGGAATGGCTTTGCGGACCAGTTGCGTCAGTGCCTGATTTTGATAGCTAGTCACCGTTTCCAGTGAAAACTTCATCGGCACCTGCGGCGCGTCACCCGCAGGTTGCGCTTGCCCTTCAGTCATCTGCTTGACCATCATTTCAGCCAGCCCCAGACCTTTGCCTGCGGTCATCTGCTGTGCAATTTGTTGGTCATACATGCTGGTATACAAGCGCGTTGAATCGCTGCTAAACATGCCATCTTTCGGCAGCGCTTCACGCATGCTTTTCAACATCATTTGCACGAACATCCCTTCAACCTGACGGGCGACCGGGCGGATATTCGCCGCCGGGTCCTGACCCGCTTTCGCTTTCAGTTCGTTCAGAGATTGCGCATCCCAGGCGGCACTGGTCAGCAGTTTGCTGTCACCAATCATTAGATGATTTCCAGTTTGGCGCGTAAGCAACCCGCGCTCTGCATCGATTGCAGAATGGACATCAGATCCATCGGCGTCGCTCCCAGCGCATTCAGCGCACGCACAACGTTGTTCAGGTTGGCGCTGGAACGTACGCTTTGCAGCGAACCACCGCTTTGGCGCAGGTCAATCTGGGTTTGTGGCGTCACTACGGTTTGTCCACCGCCAAACGGTGTGTCCGGCTGGCTGACGTTCGCCTGGCGGTTCACCGTGATCGACAAGTTGCCTTGTGCCACGGCACAGCTATCCAGCGTTACTTCGCGGTTCATGACGACAGATCCGGTGCGTGAGTTGATAATCACTTTCGCATCCTGCGGCGTGACGTTCACCTCCATATTCTGGATATCAGCAAGGAAACGCACCTGCGAGCTGTTGCCGCTTGGCACGCGCACCTGAATAGTGCGGGCATCCAACGCCGTTGCGCTGCCAAAGCCACGCGAGCGGTTAATGGTGTCGGTAATCTGCTGCGCCATCGTGAAATCTTCATTATTCAGTTGCAGATTAATGGTGTTACCGCCGCCGAACTGGCTGGGTAATTCACGTTCGATGGTCGCGCCGTTGGTAATGCGTCCGCCATTGAGCTGGTTTACCTGCACGCTGCTGCCACCCGCAGCCGCGCCCGCACCGCCAACCAGAATATTCCCCTGCGCCAACGCATATACCTGGCTATCGACCCCTTTCAGCGGGGTCATCAGCAGCGTTCCGCCGCGCAGACTTTTAGCATTACCCATGGAAGAGACCACAACGTCAATAGTTTGCCCCTGACGACCAAAGGCCGGGAACTGCGCGGTGACCATTACCGCTGCCACGTTTTTCAACTGCATATTGGTGCCGGTGGGCACGGTGATCCCCAACTGCGACAGCATGTTGTTGAGCGTTTGCGTGGTAAACGGCGTCTGGGTGGTCTGGTCACCTGTACCATCCAGACCCACCACCAACCCATAACCAATCAGCGAGTTTTCCCGCACGCCCTGCACGCTGGTCAGGTCACGAATACGGTCGGCATGCGCGAAGGCGGTTACCAGCACCAGTGCCATTCCAACAAAAAATTTAAACACGGGGTACCTCGCTTACATCGGCGACAAATTAAGGAAGAAACGCTGCAACCAGCCCATATTTTGCGCTTCATTGATGTAGCCGTTGCCGACGTACTCAATACGCGCATCCGCAACCTGGGTTGACGGTACGGAGTTGCTGCCACTGATGGTGCGCGGGTTAACGACCCCGGAGAAGCGAATGAATTCAGTGCCCTGATTTATGGCGATCTGTTTTTCACCCACGACATGTAAGTTGCCATTCACCAGTACCTGATCGACCGTTACGGTCAGCGTACCGCTGAAGGTATTTCTGGCGTTCGCGCCGCCTTTACCGTTAAAGGAGTTACCGCCTGAGGCTTCTACGTCGGCACGTTCGTTACCGAACAGACCTTGCAGATAGCGCGGTACGGTATCAAAGCCAAAGTTTGTCTTGCCGTCGCGACTGGCATTCGCCGAAGAGCTTTTGCTCGCGCTGACGTTTTCCTGCAATACGATGGTCAGCGTATCGCCAATATTGCGTGGACGACGGTCTTCAAAGAGTGGCTGATAACCATAGTTAATCGGTTGTGCCGACTGGAAGATTGAGCCATTCGCCACCGGCGTTGGACCTGGAACGGGCTGGGCAGTCGTCGCGCCCTGCACGAGGGGAGTAGCCGGGATCCAGGCACATCCTGTTAGTGAAACCACCAGCAGGGCTAAAATAGGGTATGGGTGAAGCGCGTATTTTCGCATTGCGGTCATCTTCAAAATCAGTGTGCCGGTGAGGTTTTCACCCCACCGGACTCCACTTTAGAGTTGCGTCAGTTTTTGCAGCATCTGATCGGTGGTCGATACCGCTTTACTGTTGATTTCGTAAGCGCGCTGAACCTGGATCATGTTTACCAGCTCTTCCGCCACGTTGACGTTAGAGGTTTCAACATAGCCCTGATACAGCAGACCCGCGCCGTTCAGCCCCGGCGTGCTCTCGTTCGGCGCACCGGATGACTGCGTTTCGGTGTACAGATTCTCACCAATGCTTTCCAGACCGGTATCGTTCATGAAAGTTGTCAGGTTAAGCTGCCCGACCTGAACAGGCGCCGCCTGTCCCTGTTGGGTCACGCTGACAATCCCGTCGCGTCCTATGGTGATACTGAGCGAGTTGGCCGGAATGGTGATGGCAGGCTGAACCTGAAAACCACCCGCCGTCACCAACTGACCGTTCTGATCCACCTGGAAAGAACCGTCGCGGGTATAAGCGGACGTACCATCGGGCAACATGACCTGGAAAAAGCCCTGGCCTTTAATCGCCACATCTTTACTGTTGTTGGTCTGCGACAGGTTACCCTGGCTGTGTAAACGCTCGGTCGCAACCGGACGTACGCCGGTACCAATCTGCAAACCAGACGGCAATGTGGTCTGCTCAGAAGACTGTGCGCCAGGCTGACGAATCGTCTGGTACAACAGATCTTCAAACACGGCACGTTGGCGCTTAAATCCGTTGGTGCTGACGTTTGCCAGGTTGTTGGCAATCACATCCATGTTGGTTTGCTGCGCATCCAGGCCGGTTTTGGCGATCCATAATGAACTGATCATAAAATGTCCTGTATTAACTCATCGACAGCAGTTGGTTGGCGCGGCCCGCGTTATCATCCACGCTACTGATAATTTTCATCTGCATTTCAAAGCGGCGGGCGTTGGCGATCATGTCGCTCATCGCAGCAACCGGTTTAACGTTACTGCCTTCCAGCACGCCCGACATCACACGGATGCTGGGGTCGGCCTGTAACGTCGCACCACGGGTAGCCTGTGCGGCCTGGGTCAGACGGAACATACCGTCATCGCCACGTTGCACTTCGATCCCTGTTGCCTTCACCAGCTTCAACCGCCCCACTGGCGCGACCGTATTAGCCGGATCGCCAGGGTTAAGTGCAGAAATTGTCCCGTCCGCCGCAATGGTGACTTCTGAACCTTCTGGTACGGCTATCGGTCCGGCTTCGCCAATTACCGGGTGTCCCTGAATAGTCAGTTCACCCGTTGGGCTTACCTGAATAGCGCCGTTACGGGTATATCCTTCGCTACCATCTGCGGTCTGCACAGCCAACCAGCCATCCTGTTGCAGCGCCACATCCAGCGGGCGGGAGGTATAGTCCATCTGACCCGGCGTCATATCGGCCCCCGGCGTGGAGGCCACGACCAGCGTACGTGTCGGTAAAGACAATCCTTCTACAGGAACCGCGCGCAGTGCATTGAGCTGCGCACGAAACCCTGGCGTGGAGGCGTTTGCCAGGTTGCTGGCCGTCACCGCCTGTTGATTCAGCGTCTGACTGGCCGCGCCCATGGCGGTATAAATTGCGTGATCCATTAAGCCATCCCGTCAGGCGCTTAGCGCAGGTTGACCAGCGTGTTGAGGATCTGATCCTGGGTTTTGATAGTCTGCGCGTTCGACTGATAGTTACGCTGGGCGACAATCATATTCACCAGTTCTTTACTCAAATCCACGTTTGACGCTTCCAGCGCACCGTTGGTCAGTTTGCCAAAGTTACCTTCGCCTGCGGTACCCAGCAGCGCCACGCCGGAAGCCTGAGTCGCCGCCCAGACGTTATCGCCCTGAGATGCCAGACCTTCGTTATTGGCAAAGTTTGCCAGCACGATCTGCCCGAGAACCTGTTGCTGTTCGTTGGAGTAGTTACCGACCACCGTTCCGTCATTGTTAATCTGGTAACTCACCAGATCGCCCGGCTTGTAGCCGTTCTGATTCGTGGCGACGATGTTGTTGGCGCCGGTGTTTTGCTGCATGGAGTTCAGGAAGCTCAGAGAGAAGTTCGCCGGAACTGCGCCATTGATCGTACCGGTTGTAATTTTGATATCCTTTGGCCAGACGGCTGGAGCCGTCGGTGGTAACTCGGCTGCCGTGGCACTAATACCTAAAAACAAACCATTATTATCAAAACGCATAAACCCTGCCGATTTCTCAGCATCCCCAGTAGAAGCATCTTGAGTGAAAACTTCCCAAGTGTTGCTCTGCGCATTTTTGACATAAAAAATGTTCATGTCATGAGCGTTACCCTGGCTATCGAAAACGGTAACACTGCCTTTTTTGTTGTAGGAATCGGCATCGCTTGGGTTAAACGGGGTTTTGGTAGGGACCTTGTCAGTGGAGTTCAGGTTGACCTGCATTGACGCAGTAGTGGTGGATTTAGCCGCCATCAGCGTATTCGGGATAGTGATCGGTGCCGGGTTTGCACCCTGCTGAACTGTCGGTGGGGTACCGGTAGCCGGATAGCCCGTCAGCTGCAGCCCCTGCATGTTAACGATATTGCGATTTTCATCGAGCTTGAACTGACCGTTACGGCTGTAGAAAACGGAACCGTTGCTGTCTACCATACGGAAAAAACCGTTCTGGCTGATAGCAACATCCAGACCACGTCCGGTGTTGGTGGTAGTACCGTCGGTAAAGTCCTGAGTAATACCCGCAACTTTAACGCCCAAACCGACTTTCGAACCGGCAAACATATCGGCAAAAGATGCCGTACCGGATTTAAAACCGTAGGTGGCGGAGTTGGCGATGTTGTTACCAATGACATCGAGGTTGGTCGCTGCAGCGTTCAGACCGCTGACCGCTTGAGAAAAGGCCATGACTTACTCCTGATAAGTGTGAAGGCTTAAATTATCTGCCGTACTTCGTCGAGGGTGGTGGTTCCATAGGTGCCAAGATCCAGCGTATTACCGCCGTTACTGCGAATAACGCCCTGCACCAGCGCAAACTGAAGCGGCTGTGCCACCAGTTGCGTTCCGCCATTGCTGGCAGCAATTGACACGTTGTAAGAACCGCTTGGTGCATCCGTGCCATCGGTCATGGTGCCGTCCCAGGTAAAGGTATGAACGCCTGCTTTCAATCCGCCAATGTCAATGGTGCGTACCACTTTGCCGTCTTTATCGGTAATGGTTGCGGTAACCTTATCTGCCGGTTGCTGCAGCTCAACGCCAAATGGTGTTGTCGTGGTTTTGGCACCCTCTTCCGTCCCCTTACCGGTCAGGATGGTGGTACCCGGAATCATGACCCCGTGGCCAATCAGCGTACTGGCCTGCAGCGACTGACTGTTGTCGATCTGCCCGGAGATCGACCCTAACGTGGTGTTCAGTTTCTCAATCCCGCTCACGGTACTGATTTGCGCCAGTTGGGTAGTCAGTTCATTGTTTTGCAGCGGATTGGTTGGGTCCTGGTTTTTCAGTTGTGCGACCAGCAACGTCAGAAAACTGCTTTGCAGGTCAGCGGCATTGCTGCCCGTCAGGGAGCTATTCCCGGTGGCAGCTTTAACGCCTGCATTGCTCGGGTCATTCATGGTTACAGCAATAGACATATGCGCCTCCTTTACTGGCCTAACGTAAGCGTTTTGAGCATCAAGCTTTTTACGGTGTTGAGCACTTCGACGTTTGCCTGGTAGCTACGTGAGGCAGACATGGTGTTGACCATCTCGCCGACGACGTCCACATTCGGCATTTTTACGTAGCCATTCGCATCGGCCAGCGGATTACCGGGTTCATAAACCAGCTTATCCGGTGCCTGACTTTCAATGACGTCAGCAACTTTTACGCCACCAGTTGCCGCACCTGGCGCAGCATCTACCTGAAAAACAACCTGTTTCGCGCGATACGGCTGACCGTCGGGCCCGCTGACGCTATCCGCATTCGCCATGTTACTGGCCGCGACGTTCAGGCGTTTAGACTGAGCCGTCAGCGCAGAACCTGCGATATCAAAAATATTTAACAGCGCCACGAATTAGTTCCCTCCTTGCAGCACGTTCATCATGCCTTTGATTTGCCCACCCAGCGCGGTCAGCCCCATTTGATACTTGAGGCTGTTGTCTGCAAATTGCGTGCGCTCCCGGTCCATATCCACCGTGTTGCCATCAAGAGATGGCTGGTCAGGAATACGGTAGAGCAGCTCCGTAGACGGCGAAGAAACGGTCTGGGCCGGAATGTGTTGTGCAGAGGTCAGCGTCAACGAAACGCCGCCGGTTTCTTCCCGTCCTCGCACCATGACTTTTTTTAATTCACTGGCGAAATCCAGGTCGCGCGCCTGGTACCCCGGCGTGTCGGCATTGGCAATGTTGGCCGCCAATATTTCCTGGCGTTGGGCGCGCAAATTCAGCGCTTCCTGTTGAAAACGTAAGGCGGCGTCGAGCTTATCGAGCATATCTCCTCCGCAAATGACAAAATTCAGCCGACAGCTTAAATCCCATTACGCGCGCGTTATCGCCGGAATAAACGCAAAATGCGTCGCTATTTGTTGCGTTGATGACTGCGTCACACAGGTAAAATCCTGCCACTACCTGAAAAAACGCGAGGTTTTGATGCAAACGTTTAAACGTGGAATAGTCGTGGCAGCACTGCTGTTCAGCCCTATGACGCTGGCGCAAGACCTGAATTCGCAGCTAACGGCATGGTTTTCCCAGCGCCTGGCCGGATTTAGCGATGAGGTGGTGGTCACTATCCGAACGTCACCAAACTTATTGCCGAGCTGTGAGCAACCGGCATTAAGCGTGTCAGGTAGCGCGAAACTGTGGGGTAATGTGAATGTGCTGGCTCGCTGCGCCAACGAAAAACGTTATCTGCAGGTGAACGTGCAGGCGACGGGAAACTACGTAGTAGCCGCCGCGCCTGTAGCGCGAGGTAGCACCCTGACCCCAGCCAGCGTAACGCTGAAACGTGGTCGGCTGGACCAACTACCGCCGCGCGCGGTGCTGGATATGAGTCAGGTGCAGGATGCTGTGAGCCTGCGCGATCTGGTCCCGGGCCAACCGATACAGCTTTCGATGTTGCGCCAGGCATGGCGGATCAAGGCCGGTCAGCGCGTGCTGGTTATTGCCAACGGAGATGGCTTTCGGGTTAACGCCGAAGGTAAAGCGCTGAACAACGCCGCTGTCGCACAGAATGCGCGAGTGCGGATGATTTCAGGCCAGGTGGTGAGCGGCGTCGTCGATTCTGATGGGAATATTCTTATTAACCTATAATAGGTTAAAGATTTTTTAGCGTGTGCCGATAGATAAACAACCAATGATTACAGCGGGCCGCTATAGCGTAACCCCTCGATGAGGAAAAATAAAATGAGCATTGATCGTACCTCACCATTGAAGCCAGTAAGCACCGTTCAGCCGCGTGAAACCAGCGATGCGCCGGTACAAAAAGCGCAGAAGGAAAAAACCACCGCGACCACCAGCACCAGCGTCATGCTGAGCGACGCCCAGGCCAAACTGATGCAGCCCGGCACCAATGACATCAATATGGAACGCGTGGAAGCACTGAAAACCGCAATCCGTAACGGTGAATTGAAAATGGATACCGGAAAAATTGCCGACTCGCTGATTCGCGAGGCGCAGAGCTACCTACAGAGTAAATAAAGTATGACTCGTTTGTCAGAAATACTTGACCAGATGACGACTGTCCTCAATGACCTGAAAACGGTAATGGATGCTGAACAGCAGCAGCTTTCCGCAGGGCATATCAATGGCAGCCAGCTACAGCGTATTACAGAAGAAAAAAGCTCGCTGCTGGCAACCCTTGATTATCTTGAGCAACAGCGCCGCCTGGAGCATGACGCCACGCGCAGCGCCAATGATGAGATTGCTGAACGCTGGCAGACTATCACCAAGAAAACGCAGCACTTACGCGACCTCAACCAGCACAACGGTTGGCTGCTGGAAGGGCAGATCGAGCGTAATCAACAAGCAATACAAGTGCTGAAACCGCACCAGGAACCGGCGTTGTATGGCGCAAACGGTCAAACTTCTGCTGCGCACCGCGGCGGGAAAAAATTCTCTATCTGATGCAAGCCTGATAACGTTTTGCTTATCAGGCCTACGCTTTTTGTAGGCCGGATACGGCGTTATGCCGCCATCCGGCATTGATTCTTTACGCCGTCCGACGCACAAACTCTTTTACTTTAAAGCCCAGTACAGCGAGTGCTGCGAAGTAAGCAGCAATACCTGCCACCACGACAGCGATCAGACGCAGTAGGCGCCACAACATCGTTCCCTGTGACCAATCTGGCATGATGTAGAGCATCCCAACCAGCACCGCCGACATCACCAACACGGAAATCACCAGTCGCGCCAGGAACCAGGTCCAGCCCGGTTGCGGGGTGAAGATTTTCTGCTTACGCAACTGCCAGTACAGCAGTGAAGCGTTCAGACACGCGGCAAGACCAATCGACAGCGACAGCCCGGCATGCTTTAACGGCCCGATAAAGGCCAGGTTCATCACCTGGGTCATAATCAGCGTCACAATGGCAATCTTCACTGGCGTTTTTATATCCTGGCGCGAGTAAAAGCCCGGAGCCAACACTTTCACCACGATCAAGCCAATCAAACCTACCGAATACGCCACCAGCGCACGCTGGGTCATCGCAGCATCAAAGGCAGTAAATTTACCGTACTGGAACAGAGACACCGTCAGCGGTTTGGCCAGAATACCCAACGCTACGGCACTCGGTAATGCCAACAGGAAACACAAGCGCAGGCCCCAGTCCATCAGGCGACAATACTCATCATGATTACCGCTGGAAAAGCTTTTTGACAGCGATGGCAGCAGGATAGTCCCCAGCGCTACGCCAAGCACACCGGACGGAAACTCCATCAGACGGTCGGCATAGTACATCCACGAAACTGAGCCAGAGGCCAGAAACGAGGCGAAAATCGTATTGATGATCAGTGAAATCTGGCTGACTGATACCCCAAGGATCGCCGGGCCCATCTGCTTGACGACGCGCATCGCCCCCGCATCGCGGAAGTTCACACGCGGCAGTACCAGCATGCCAATTTTCTTCAGATGCGGAAGCTGGTAAATCAGCTGTAGCACGCCACCCACGGTAACGGCCCACGCCAGCGCCAGCACTGGCGGATGAAAATAAGGGGCCGCAAACAGCGCGAAACCGATCATGCTGATATTCAGAAAAGTCGGGGCAAACGCAGGAATAGAAAAGCGGTTCCAGGTGTTAAGGATCGCGCCAACCAGTGAGGCCAGTGAAATCAGTAGAATATAGGGAAAAGTGATCCGCAGCAGTTGAGTGGTCAGCGCAAATTTATCCGCTGTGTCGGCAAACCCCGGCGCGGTAACTAAAATCACCCATGGCGCAGCCAACATCCCGGCTACCGTCACCACAGCCAGCGCCAGCGTCAACAGTCCGGAAACGTAGGCAACAAACACGCGGGTAGCATCTTCCCCCTGCTTGCTTTTGTACTCAGCAAGAATCGGCACAAACGCCTGCGAAAATGCGCCTTCGGCAAAAATTCGGCGTAGCAGGTTAGGAAGTTTGAATGCCACAAAAAAGGCATCTGTCGCCATCCCTGCACCAAAGATTCTGGCGACAATCGCATCACGCGCAAAACCCAGCACTCGTGAAAACATCGTCATCGAGCTGACGGCTGCCAGCGACTTTAATAAATTCATCTATGTTGTATTCCAGACTCTGAGGCAAAACCCCGACAAACCTGCCCGTAGGTCGGATAAGGCATTTTCGCCGCCATCCGACACTTTTGCTGTGCCTGATGGCGACACCGTAGCGCCTTATCAGGCCGACAAATCAGCCTATGGTTGAAAAGAGGTGTTATTTTGAGTGGGCATATAGTACCTGGATTACAATGAATTACTACCGCCAGATGTTACAGGGGGTTATTCAGCCATCGCCTCCCGCCACAGCTTTTCAACAACACGCTGGGCCAGTAGCGCCTGCTCGCCTGCCGTCTGGGGAACCGTCTGATTTTGCACGCACTCAATGAAATGACGCGCACATCCGGCAAAACCACGCTGTTCTAAGGTCGTTTGCCAGCCCGCTATCGGCTTATGAACAACACCTTGCCCACGCTCTTCCCGCCATTCCCGCATATCAATTACGTCAATCAGGCCACCGTCCGTCACCGCCTGCACGCTCTCACGCTGGCTACCGGCACGGCGATGCATACTGGTCGTTATCTGCATTTGACCGGTAGAAAAATGGTGCTCGGCGTAAAGCATCGCACCAGATTCATTGGTCAGAAGCGTGCCGTTATTTAACTGCGCCTGCCCTCCCGCCAGCCACAATGCGGTATCGACTACGTGCAGATAGTCGTCCAGCAAAGTGAAACGCAGATCGTGCGGCCCAACGCTATCCGTACGGTGCTTATCCATACGTACAGACGCTGCGGTGCTCAACTGGGTTTTGAGATCCTGGTACAGCGGTGCAAACCGGCGGTTAAACCCGACCATCAGCGTGAGTTTTTTCCGCGCGGCCAGTTCCACCAGTTGCTCAGCCTCACGCAGGTTTTCCGCCAGCGGCTTATCCACACACACGTGAACTCCGGCATTCAGCAATTCACTGACGACCGCATAGTGCGTCGCGGTGCTGGAATGGACGAAAACCGCGTCGCAGGTTTGCGCCAGATTCATCAGTGAATCCACGTAGGGTATCCGCCAGGTATCACAGATACGCTGTGCTTTATCGCGCGAAGGTGAAAAGGCGCCTTGCAGCGTCCAGTCCGCGGAGGTGCCCAGCACGGGTAGCCAGGCCTTTTGTGCAATACCGCCAAGGCCGACAACGCCGATACGTAATTTATTCACGTTAGTCTCCCAGGTGCGCCAGCAATGAATCAAGTCGCTGCTTAAGTTCTGCGACCTCCGTTTCCAGCATTTCCACGCGAGCCTGCAGATCACCCGAGGCTGCAGGGAGTTGATCTGCCGCGGCAATGGCTCCATCAACCTCACCGCAAAACAGGTGCATATAGCGACTTTCACGTTTGCCCGGCTCGCGCGCCAGGCGGATCACATAAGGCCCATCTTCCCGGGTTGCCAGATTTTCCAGTGTCGATTCCACTTCGGCCATATCGCTGAATTCGTACATACGGGATGCGCGACTACGCAATTCACCAGGCGTCTGAGCGCCCCTCAGCAGCAGTGTAGTGATTACGGCCACCTCTGCGGCACTAAGCTTCAGATTGCCAAATTCAGAGTTGCAGAAACGCTGCTCATATTTCGTGACACGATTGCCAAAGCCGCTCACCGTGCGCAGAAAATGTCGCTTAACCAGGTTATCCAACTGCTCCTGCACGTCCGATTCCGACAGGTTCATCACCGGTTCACGATTTGTTTTTTGATTGCAGGCTGTTACGACTCCATTAACGGAGAGTGGGTACTGTTCCGGCGTTGTCACTTGTTTTTCTAATAAACAGCCAATCACTCGTGCTTCGGTGGCGGTTAATTCGTATTTCATCGTCTTCTCCATTAATCATGGCTGCATCTTAAACTTAGCGGCCGGGGATCCATTCTGATGTGGTCAACGCCGTCAGCACGTGATCGCGCCACTGCCCGTCAATCAGCAGGTAGTCTTTGGCATACCCTTCTTTTTCAAAACCCAGTCGCGCCAACAGGTCACCGCTGCGCTTATTATGTGGCATGTAGTTAGCCATAATGCGGTGAATATGCTGCGTGCGCTGCATATAACGGATGGCCGAAGTTAAGGCTTCATACATTAGCCCCTGCCCCTGCCATTTCTGCGCAATGGAGTAGCCGAGATAACAGGCATGGAAGGATCCCCGCACTACGTTTGAGAAGTTCGCAACGCCGATAATCTCTTTTTCGTCCGGATCGAGCAGCGCAAAATAATAAGCGGTGCCCTGTTTATGAAACTCAGAGATCATGCCGAGACGCGCCTGCCAGCCGGACGGATAGCAGTGGCTTTCATCGCGAATAGGTTCCCAGGGTTTTAAGAAATGACGATTTTCTGCGTAATAATCTGCCAGACGCCAGGCATCACGCTCATGCACTAAACGCACGACCAGGCGGTCCGTGGTTAAGCGCACTTTTGGCACGTTACTGCGATAGCCAAACATTCTATACCTACTCCTTCCCGTAACGTCTTCAATACGCTATTCGCATTACTATACCTGTGCGAATACACCCTGTGAAAAGAGCAAAATGCCATTTTTTGAATTATTCACACATTTTGATGAAAACTCTCTATCAAGACGGACTTTTGATAAAAAAATATTGTCCCGCGAAGGGTGGGAAAAGCGATGACGACACCGCAGAATAGGAGGTGCTTATCTTTTAAACTCTATCCAGAGTGACGAGTTTTTCCCTGGAGGGGAAATGTCGCAAGTCTCGCAGGCAAGGAACCTGGGTAAATACTTCCTTCTCATCGATAATATGCTGGTCGTGCTGGGTTTCTTCGTCGTTTTCCCGCTGATCTCAATTCGTTTCGTCGACCAAATGGGCTGGGCCGCCGTGATGGTCGGTATCGCGCTTGGATTACGTCAATTTATTCAGCAGGGGTTGGGTATTTTCGGCGGTGCTATTGCTGACCGTTTCGGCGCCAAACCGATGATCGTCACCGGCATGCTGATGCGCGCAGCCGGGTTCGCCACCATGGGCATTGCGCATGAACCGTGGCTGCTGTGGTTTTCCTGCTTTCTTTCCGGGCTGGGTGGCACGCTGTTCGACCCTCCCCGTTCGGCGCTGGTAGTCAAGCTGATCCGCCCGGAAAAGCGCGGGCGTTTTTTCTCTATTCTGATGATGCAGGATAGCGCCGGGGCCGTGGTCGGCGCGTTACTCGGCAGTTGGTTATTGCAATACGATTTCCGTCTGGTATGTGCCACCGGCGCAATTTTGTTCGTTCTGTGCGCGGCGTTTAACGCCTGGCTGCTCCCGGCATGGAAGCTGTCGACGGTGAAAATTCCGGTGCGCGAAGGGATGAGCCACGTGATGCATGACAAGCGCTTTGTCACCTATGTGCTGACGCTGGCGGGCTATTACATGCTGGCGGTACAGGTGATGCTGATGCTGCCCATCATGGTGAACGACATCGCTGGCTCACCAGCCGCCGTGAAATGGATGTATGCCATTGAGGCATGTCTCTCTTTAACGCTGCTGTACCCGATTGCCCGCTGGAGTGAAAAACGCTTTCGCCTTGAACATCGTCTGATGGCGGGCCTGCTGGTGATGTCTCTAAGTATGATGCCCATTGGCCTGGTCGGGAATTTACAGCAGTTGTTCACCCTGATCTGCACGTTCTATATTGGCTCGATCATCGCCGAACCGGCGCGTGAAACTCTGAGCGCCTCGCTGGCGAATGCGCGGGCCAGAGGAAGCTATATGGGCTTCAGCCGACTGGGACTCGCCATCGGCGGCGCAATTGGCTATGTCGGCGGCGGCTGGCTGTTTGACATGGGCAAGGCCCTGGCACAGCCTGAGCTGCCCTGGATGATGCTCGGTATTATTGGCTTCATCACCTTCCTGGCGCTGGGCTGGCAATTCAGTCTCAAACGCCCAACGCGAGGTATGCTGGAGCCAGACGCCTGATAGCCGAACCTGCGTCCGGGCACTTTTCAGTTTTTTCTGCTGGCGTCCGGGGCGCTGGTACTCGATGATGCTTTGTGTCACGATTACACCACATGCATCATGTTGAGGAACCCCATGAAAAAGTTTTTTTTTGCCGCTGCACTGATTGTCAGCGGCCTGTTGGTTGGTTGTAATCAACTCACGCAATACACGGTTAGCGAGCAAGAAATTAATCAAGCCCTGGCAAAGCATAATAACTTTTCAAAAGACATCGGTTTGCCCGGCGTTGCTGAAGCACATATCGTACTGAATAATCTCGCCAGCCAGATTGGTCGTGAAGAGCCAAACAAAGTAACCCTGACCGGCGATGCCAACCTGGACATGAACTCCCTGTTTGGCAGTCAGAAAGCGACCATGAAGCTGAAGCTGAAAGCCTTACCGGTTTTCAATAAAGAAAAAGGCGCGATTTATCTGCAAGAGATGGAAGTCGTCGACGCCACCGTCACGCCAGAAAAAATGCAGTCAGTACTGCAAACGCTGATGCCGTATTTAAATCAATCGCTGCGTAATTATTTCAACCAGCAACCAGCGTACATTCTGAAGGATGACAGCAGCCAGGGTGAAGCGCTGGCGAAAAAACTGGCGAAAGGTATTGAGGTGAAACCGGGTGAAATCATCATCCCGTTCACCGACTAATAAAACTGAGGGCGCTGATGCGCCCTTTTTTTTCGTGCAAACGAAAACGTTTCCGCTTATCCTTTGTTTCCGGCAAAAAAGACTATCCTCAGCCGGAGCATATTGATGACTGCACCATCCCAGGTTTTAAAGATCCGCCGCCCAGACGACTGGCATCTTCACTTTCGCGATGGCGACATGTTAAAAACTGTCGTGCCCTATACCAGTGAAGTTTATGGCCGCGCCATTGTCATGCCGAACCTGGCACCGCCCGTCACCACGGTTGACGCGGCTATCGCTTATCGCCAGCGCATTCTTGACGCGGTACCTGCCGGACACGACTTCACGCCATTAATGACCTGCTACTTAACGGATACGCTGGATCCCAACGAGCTGGAACGTGGATTCAACGAAGGCGTATTCACCGCGGCAAAACTCTATCCAGCCAATGCCACCACCAACTCGACGCATGGCGTAACCTCTATTGACGCCATCATGCCGGTGCTGGAGCGGATGGAAAAATTGGGTATGCCACTGCTGGTGCACGGCGAAGTCACGCATGCAGATATCGATATTTTCGATCGCGAAGCGCGCTTTATTGAAACGGTGATGGAACCTCTGCGTCAGCGTTTGACCTCGCTGAAAGTGGTGTTCGAGCATATCACCACCAAAGATGCTGCCGAATACGTGCGTGATGGTAACGAACTTTTGGCTGCGACCATTACGCCACAGCACCTGATGTTTAACCGCAACCACATGCTGGTTGGCGGGATTCGCCCTCACCTGTATTGCCTGCCAATCCTCAAACGTAACGTCCACCAACAGGCGCTGCGTGAACTGGTTGCCAGCGGGTTTAAGCGCGCATTCCTCGGTACCGACTCAGCGCCGCACGCGCGTCATCGCAAAGAGTCAAGCTGTGGCTGTGCGGGCTGTTTTAATGCACCGACCGCGCTGGGCAGCTATGCCACCGTGTTTGAAGAGATGAATGCGCTGGACCATTTCGAAGCCTTCTGCTCACTCAACGGCCCACAGTTCTATGGCTTGCCGGTAAATGAGACCTTTATTGAGCTGGAACGCATGGAGCACCTGGTTCCTGAGAGCATTGCACTGGAAGACGATACGCTGGTGCCTTTCCTGGGTGGCGAAACGGTACGCTGGTCAGTAAAAAGCTAAAAAAAGTGTAGCCAATCGATGCGAATAACTGTATAAATAAACAGTATATTCCACAGGGGGCTACTATGCGTATTGAAGTCACTATTGCCAAAACTTCACCTTTACCTGCCGGTGCAATTGACGCACTGGCAGGTGAACTCTCCCGCCGTATTCAGCACCATTTTCCGGATAACGAAGGTAACGTTACCGTCCGTTATGCCGGCGCAAACAATTTGTCGGTTATTGGCGCGACTAAAGAGGACAAAGAACGCATCAGCGAGATCCTACAGGAAACCTGGGAAAGCGCGGATGACTGGTTCATCAACGAATAAATAATGATATGCAGTGATGTTTGTTTGCCGGGTCGCCCCGGCTTTTTTATACACACTATCCTGTAATCAATCGCGCATTTCTTCTGACGAGTATTTAATTTAATATTAACCCACCGATTATATTTTAACCAAAACAACAAAATAATTGTGCAACATACTAAAAAAAAATGAATAACATGTTGGTTTCTTAGTCAGATAACGCTGAAAACAAAAAATTTATGCCCTTCCCTCTTTAAATTTTCAATGAATACCCTTATTTATTGATATACTGAAGTTGCTTCAGAAAAAAACGCATTGAACCTCGAAAACCGTTGTCTAGTAACACGAATTAGGGGGCATGATGGAAAAGAATAATGAAGTCATTCAGACTCATCCGCTTGTAGGGTGGGACATCAGCACTGTTGATAGCTACGATGCGCTGATGCTGCGTTTGCACTACCAGACCCCGAATCGCCCTGACCCGGATGGGACTGAAGTTGGTCAAACGCTCTGGTTAACCACTGATGTTGCCAGGCAATTTATTTCGATATTAGAAGCAGGAATCGCCAAAATTGAATCTGGCGATTACCAGGTAAATGAGTATCAGCGACATTGAACCTGATACATCCAACCATCAAAAGGCACCTTAACGGTGCCTTTCTTATTTCCAGGTTGAATATTCCGGGTCAGTTATTTAACCTGCTACTATCGCGATTGCAGAGAGAAGCGGATGAAATACGACTTAATCATTATTGGCAGCGGTTCAGTAGGCGCCGCAGCTGGATACTATGCCACTCGTGCCGGTCTGAAGGTTCTGATGATCGATGCACATATGCCTCCGCATCAGCAGGGCAGCCACCACGGCGACACTCGATTAATTCGTCATGCTTATGGCGAAGGTGAAAAATACGTTCCGCTAGTGCTACGTGCGCAAACATTGTGGGATGAACTATCCACCCATAATGAAGAACCGATTTTTGTTCGCTCCGGTGTTATCAACCTCGGTCCGGCAGAGTCCACCTTCTTAGCGACTGCAGCGCAAAGCGCCAAACAGTGGCAACTCAACGTTGAACAACTGGATGCGGCAGCCATCATGGCGCGCTGGCCAGAGATTCGTGTACCTGACAACTATATCGGTCTGTTTGAAGCGGAGTCCGGTTTTTTACGCAGTGAGTTAGCAATTAAAACCTGGATCCGTCTGGCGGAAGAAGCAGGCTGTGCGCAACTGTTTAAATGCCCGGTCAGCGCAATTCATCACGGTGATGATGGCATCACGGTAGAAACGGCTGACGGTGACTACCACGCGAAAAAAGCAGTGATCAGCGCCGGTACCTGGGTGCAGGCTTTAGTCCCTGAACTACCGATACAACCGGTGCGCAAAGTGTTCGCCTGGTATCAGGCCGATGGGCGCTACAGCGTTAAAAATAACTTCCCAGCCTTCACCGGCGAGCTGCCAAATGGTGATCAATACTACGGTTTCCCGGCAGAAAACGACGAGCTGAAAATTGGTAAGCACAACGGCGGACAAGTCATTCACTCTGCTGATGAGCGTAAGCCATTTGCCGCTGTAGCCAGCGATGGTTCTGAAGCCTTCCCATTCCTGCGCACAATTCTGCCGGGCGTTGGCTGCTGCCTGCACGGCGCGTCCTGCACTTACGATAATTCACCGGATGAAGACTTTATTATCGATACTCTGCCAGCGCACGACAACACGCTAATCATTACCGGGCTGAGCGGACATGGCTTTAAGTTTGCCTCTGTTCTGGGAGAGATTGCGGCAAACTTCGCTCAGGACAAACCGTCTGACTTTGACCTGACCCCCTTCAGGCTAAGCCGTTTTAAGTGATAATAAATGAATGGCCTCGACGGTGAGGCCATTTTTAATGACAGGAATAACGTCAATGCGCCGTATCTTTCACTATCTGGTTAATAATATTCGCGAGCATCTTATGCTCTACATTATTTTATGGTCGCTGCTGGCCATTATGGATGTAATATATATTATGTTTTTCTGATTCCTGTGCGCTGACAATAATTGACAAAAATTTAAATTAGCTTAATTTCATTGCAATAAACTGAATAATAATAAAAATCATAACCACCCATAAACCAAGCACTCCCACCTATTTTCACACTAATCCCTTGATGATTAATTCAATAATCAGTCAACTTTACTGAACAAAAAACAAATATCATCATCATTGTTATTTATTAGTTGCATTAATGTCTTTTACACGCCATTTTCATTCACTTCTGAAATATAAATCGGTGTGCTTATGCAATTCAAAAATAGTCCACAGCGCTATGGCGTAGTGTCAGCCACATTACATTGGCTGGTTGCAATTGCTGTATATGGCATGTTCGCCTTGGGCTTATGGATGGTCACGCTTAGCTACTATGACGGCTGGTATCACCAGGCCCCTGAACTGCATAAAAGCATCGGCATCCTACTCATGATGGGACTGGTTATCCGCGTTATCTGGCGGTTGTTCTCCCCTCCGCCTGCTGCGTTGGCAAGCTACTCCCGTTTAACCCGCATCGCAGCGGCAATGGGTCACCTCGCACTTTATTTGCTGCTCTTTTCGATTGCCATTAGCGGATATCTAATTTCCACCGCAGATGGCAAAGCGATAAGCGTCTTTGGTTGGTTCGACATTCCAGCCACCGTTGCCAACGCAGGTGCTCAGGCCGACCTCGCCGGTAGCTTGCACCTGTGGCTTGCGTGGACCGTGGTGATTTTATCCCTACTGCACGGACTGATGGCCCTGAAACATCACTTTATTGATAACGACGATACCCTCAATCGCATGTTGGGAAAATCGTCATCTGACTATGGAGCTTAAAATGAAAAAAAACCTGCTGGGACTTACACTCGCCTCTCTGTTATTCACCACCGGGTCGGCCGTGGCGGCAGATTACAAAATTGACAAGGAAGGACAGCATGCCTTTGTTAATTTCCGTATTCAGCATCTGGGTTACAGCTGGCTGTATGGCACATTTAAAGATTTCGACGGTACGTTTACCTTTGATGAGAAAAATCCCGCAGCCGATAAGGTTAACGTAACCATCAACACCAACAGCGTTGACACTAATCACGCAGAACGTGACAAGCATCTGCGCAGCGCAGATTTCCTTAACGTAGCGAAATTCCCGCAGGCGACCTTCAGCTCCACCAGCGTGAAGAAAGAAGGTAATGACCTGGATATCACCGGTAATTTGACCCTGAACGGCGTTACCAAACCGGTTACGCTGGATGCGAAGCTCATCGGTCAGGGCGGCGATCCTTGGGGCGGTACGCGCGCTGGTTTTGAAGCGCAAGGTAAGATTAAGCTGAAGGATTTCAACATCACCACCGATCTCGGTCCGGCGTCGCAGGAAGTCGATTTAATCATCTCAGTGGAAGGTGTTCAACAGAAGTAACGCATGAATTGCCGGATGAGGTTCTGCCCCTCATCCGGAATCATGTTATTGCGCAGGGTCTGGAATACCCAGTTTGGTATTCAGTTGACCACGTGATTTATTAAAGATTTTATTGCCATTTTCACGCCCAGCGCGACGACGCCGTTGTTCCTCTTCCGGCAACTCACTCTCTTCGCTACACAGCTCGCTACAGCAGCCTTTATATTTCTGCGCACAAGCCGGGCACTGAATAAACAACAGATGGCAGCCATCATTTTTGCAATTAGTATGGCTATCGCACGCCGTGCCGCACTGATGACAATGTGCGATAATATCTTCAGAGATCCTTTCGCCCATGCGCTCATCAAAGACAAAGTTCTTACCGACAAAACGCACCGGAAGTCCCTGCTCACGCGCCTTGCGGGCATACTCAATAATACCGCCCTCAATGTGCCAGACTTTGCTAAATCCATTGTGTTTCATCCAGGCGCTAGCTTTCTCACAGCGGATCCCACCCGTGCAGTACATCACGATTTTTTTATCTTTATGCGCCTGCATCATTTCAACCGCTTTCGGCAGCTGATCGCGGAATGTGTCTGCCGGGATCTCCAGCGCATTCTCGAAGTGACCCACCTCATATTCATAATGGTTGCGCATATCAATGAATACCGCTTCAGGATCGTCAAGCATGGCATTCACCTCTGCTGCCTTGAGATAATCCCCCACATTGCTGGCGTCAAAGTCTGGATCGTCGATACCATCCGCCACGATACGTTCACGGACTTTCATACGCAGTACCCAGAACGATTTACCGTCATCATCCAGCGCAATATTCAGACGTAAATCGTTCAATGCAGGATCAAACACATAGAGTTGCTGGCGAAATGCCTCGACGTTGCTTTGCGGTACGCTGATTTGCGCATTAATTCCTTCATGGGCAAGATATACTCGCCCGAAGACGTTCAATGCGGTGAACATCTGGTACAGTGCATCACGCGTGTGCTGAGGATTGGCAATGGTGAAATATTTATAGAATGAGATCGTCGTACGCGGCTCGGTCTCGGCCAGCATTTTGGCTTTGAGGGCGTCGTTCGAAATGCGGTTGTGTAACACTGGCATGGTGTACGTATCCTGCAAATAGGGAATAAATGAAAATCGGCGGCATAATAAAGCAAACATCGCCAATTTACATCCACACATTTTACGCTACATTTCATACTTCACTATAAAGTTGCAACAACAATTGCGGAATTAATCACCGTTCTCCCGTCACAAATTTTTGATACGCGCGAAAAAATGCGACAATACAGGGAATTGGTCGTTTGAAAACAGGATAGACATGACGAATTTACCCAAGTTTTCGGCTGCGTTACTGCATCCACGTTATTGGTTAACCTGGCTGGGTATTGGCATCCTTTGGTTAATCGTGCAGTTACCCTACCCCATCCTCTTTAAGTTGGGCTGTGCATTAGGTCGACTGGCGCTACGTTTGATGAAACGTCGGGCAAAAATTGTTTCCCGAAATCTGGAACTGTGCTTCCCGCAGATGAGTGAGCAGGAACGCCAGCAGATGGTCGTCAAGAACTTCGAATCCGTGGGCATGGGCGTAATGGAAACCGGAATGGCCTGGTTTTGGTCCGATAAGCGTATTTCACGCTGGACTGAAGTGATCGGGATGGAACATATCCGTGACGTTCAGGCGCAAAAACGCGGGATCTTGTTAGTGGGTCTGCACTTTCTGACTCTGGAACTGGGTGCGCGTCAGTTTGGTTTGCAGGAACCGGGTATTGGTGTGTATCGCCCTAACGACAACCCGCTTCTCGACTGGCTACAAACCTGGGGCCGTATGCGCTCGAATAAATCAATGCTCGATCGTAAAGACCTGAAAGGGATGATTAAAGCGTTGAAAAAGGGCGAAGTGGTCTGGTACGCGCCGGATCACGATTACGGCCCTCGTGCCAGTGTGTTTGTACCACTTTTTGCCGTTGAACAAGCCGCAACAACCTCTGGGACCTGGATGCTTTCGCGCATGTCCAATGCCTGCCTGGTACCGTTCGTTCCTCGCCGCAAACCTGACGGTAAAGGGTATCAATTGATTATGCTGCCTCCGGAGTGTTCACCGCCTTTGGACGACGCAGAGACCACTGCCGCGTGGATGAACAAAATTGTTGAGCAATGCATCATGATGGCGCCAGAGCAGTATATGTGGCTGCATCGTCGCTTCAAGACGCGCCCTGAAGGTTCTCCTTCCCTGTACTAAAACACTGTTGCAGCCCTGTGGGCTGCAACACCTTCCCTGCCTGCTTTAGGTTTAACTGCTATCCGCATTGCAGCAACTATCTACCAGGCGCATAATTAGCCTGCTTACTTATATTCAATCGATAGCGCAAACAGCGCGCCACACTGCGGAACGCTATGTCACCCTCAGATGCTCCCATAAACTGGAAACGCAACCTCACTGTTGCCTGGTTAGGTTGTTTTTTAACCGGCGCAGCATTTAGCCTGGTCATGCCCTTTTTGCCACTTTACGTCGAGAGTCTCGGCGTCACGGGACATAGCGCACTGAATATGTGGTCAGGCCTGGTCTTCAGCATCACCTTTCTTTTTTCCGCCATCGCCTCTCCTTTCTGGGGTGGCCTTGCCGATCGCAAGGGGCGAAAAATCATGCTGCTACGCTCTGCGTTGGGTATGGCTGTTGTGATGCTGCTGATGGGACTGGCGCAAAATATCTGGCAGTTCTTGATCCTGCGCGCCTTGTTGGGGCTGCTTGGTGGATTCATCCCCAATGCGAATGCACTGATCGCCACCCAGGTTCCACGCAATAAAAGCGGCTGGGCACTGGGAACGCTTTCCACCGGTGGCGTTAGTGGCGCACTGCTCGGGCCGCTAGCGGGCGGCCTCCTCGCGGATCAGTACGGACTGCGCCCCGTATTTTTCATTACCGCCAGCGTGCTGTTGGTCTGCTTCATCCTGACGCTATTTTTTATCCGCGAGCGTTTCCAGCCGGTGAGCAAGAAGGAAATGCTGCACATTCGTGAAGTCGTGGCCTCTTTAAAGAACCCCAAACTGGTGCTGAGCCTGTTTGTCACCACTTTGATCATTCAGGTAGCCACCGGTTCTATCGCGCCAATACTGACACTGTACGTTCGAGAGTTGGCTGGCAACGTCAGCAATATTGCGTTCATCAGTGGGATGATAGCCTCTGTCCCTGGCGTTGCGGCATTAATCAGTGCCCCTAAACTTGGCAAATTAGGCGATAGGATTGGCCCGGAGAAGATCCTGATCGTCGCGCTGATCGTTTCCGTGTTACTGCTAATTCCAATGTCATTTGTCCAGACGCCCTGGCAGCTTGGTATTCTGCGCTTTTTATTGGGGGCGGCCGACGGCGCTCTGCTCCCGGCGGTACAAACGCTGCTGGTCTATAACTCGACTAATCAAATAGCTGGACGTATTTTCAGTTATAACCAGTCATTTCGCGACATTGGTAACGTAACAGGACCTCTAATGGGGGCAGCGATATCCGCCAACTACGGTTTTCGTGCTGTATTCTGTGTGACCGCAGGAGTCGTACTGTTCAACGCCCTGTACTCGTGGAATAGCCTGCGCCGTCGTCGGAGTACAAAGGTCGTGGGATGATTTATATATTTATATTCGCAGCTTCAGAATAAAAATTTATCTCACATGACATATATTTCAGTCTTAATGATAATAGTAACACACTTTATTTCTGCCAGAATTTTTGGCTTCATACAAAGCGGCATCAGCATATGAAACAACTTTATCCGCTGATTCATCATCAATTTTACTGCAATATACTCCGATACTTATCGTCATTTTTTCTTTTAACTCATATGAATTTGGTATTGTCGTACCATTCTCGACATTTCGCCTAATTCGTTCTGCAACAACAATTGCCTCATCTTGATCGTTACACTTAAGAAGGATCGCAAATTCTTCGCCACCGACTCTGGCAAAAATATCCGTATCTCTGATTGATTTATTGATAATATCGACAATGCTGATTATTACTCTGTCACCTTCCTGATGACCGTAGGTATCGTTAATCCGTTTGAATTTATCAATATCCAGAACCATTACACACACTGCACCTTTTGCTAATGATGCTTTTAATGACTTATAGAATAGTTTACGATTATATATTTTAGTCATTGCGTCTTTAATAGCTGAATCCGTTTCTTTTTTTAAGATGATGAAGGTGTTGTACATCAGTATTGAGATTATACACAGGGCACTTATCACCTCAATTCCCCGGCTAACATACCAAATATACATGCTATATTCATCCAGGCTCAGAAGTAGTACATTGGTCAATATTGCTGAGCAACACAGTAGCCCTATACTTTTCCACAAGATGTTGTGCGTTCTGGTTTTTATGATTAAATACAACAGGACCAGCCCCCAGGATATAATAAGCGAATAAATGTACCCAATATGCCAGTGCACCGTGACATTATCAGGCTTCAGGCTTGTTATCTCGAGTGTAAAATTAGGGTTGTAACTGGCCAGAGTGTGCGCCATCACCGCGATAACAAGCATGATTAAAAAAGACAGAACGATATAGCAAGGTTCTCTTTCTTTGGTTTCAATAACTGTCGAGGATATTTTATAAGATTTCAATGAAACAAATAGCAGAGCGATGAAACTAATCTGCCGAAAGTAATAAAATATAGCTATATCGTTAGTTCTTTTTTCGATTGATGCATGATCATTAATCAAGTCCTGAACGATGTAGATAGTCTCGACGAAAAATATGTTATTGCCAAGAAACGCCATGCCTAATATCATGAGGCAGGTGAGATCTTTTCTACAAAGATACTGAAATAACATAAACAGGAAAATTATTCCATATAAAAAGAACAACCCTACAATTATAATCAGATATACTGTTTGCGGGACACTTTGCATCGTTAATTTAAATTGTGTAAGACACAAACCGCCAAGAACATAGCTAGCCAAACAGATTATATAGAAAGCCATTAACCTTCCATTATTTGAATTATAGTTATCCATAACAACCTTAAGGTAATTCTTAATTTTGCATTTTATATAATAAAGCATAAGATTTTGCAAACTATTATACCCGCACAATTTCAATAACATTAATTCATTTCTTATTTAATGGTTTCTTATAGATTTATAACCTTTGTCATTAATAATCTTTTATTATGTATACTATTCCAGTATCACTCGCACCATTCACAACTCCTATACGCAAAAGACACTTTGTCACTTCCAGAGACACCACTAAGTTTAGCCACTTTCATTGATTACCTCTGCAACACTTCCGTATTGGGCATTAATTTTCTCCTTTATTTTGATTGAGTTATGCAATATTAATTCATAAACGTTCGCAGTCCCCCTCTAAAACACATAAAAATTGGTGTTTAAAACTGAAGATTTTCTAATATAACGCCAACTTTTATTTATTTGATTTTCATTACTGCATTGCAAACCACATACATTACTCTTTTTTCTTGAATTTTTTTCCTGATATTACGTCGGCTTCAGTATCTGCCAATGTAAATTTTTTCATAAACTACCGAGGTTACTTTCACCTGCTCTCATTGGCATTGCAGGCAGTAATCATCTGATTGAGTTAACCACGAAGCTAACGGGTTTGACGCTCTGCGGATCGCCGTCTATAGATTGAATCATCCCCCTTTATTGTTCGCCTTAGGAGAAGAAATATGGCAAAGAATGACATGAATTTTTATGCCACGTTGGAAGAGGCTATTGATGCGGCTCGTGAAGTGTTTCTGGCTGATAACCCTGACCTCGAGTCAGACGACGCCAGCGTTCAACAGCTAAGCATCCAAAAATACGTGCTACAGGATGGCGACATTATGTGGCAGGCGGAATTCTTTGCTGACGAGGATGATGTAGATGGTGAATGTCTACCAATGCTGAGCGGAGAAGCGGCTCAGAGCGTTTTTGATGGCGACTATGATGAAATTGAAATCCGCCAGGAGTGGCAGGAAGAAAATACGCTTCACGAATGGGATGAAGGTGAATTCCAGCTGGAACCTCCCCTTGATACCGAAGAGGGGCAGACCGCAGCCGATGAATGGGATGAGCGATAATTACTCGTAAGGTCCATGATGTATGTCGAGCGGTAGCAGCAACGTATCAAACACCAGCGAAAAAGGCAGATCGAGGATAGTGACGTAGCGCCATGCGGAGTCCCGAACATCCCATTGCACGCCAGGATAGTATTGATTTCCGTGTCCTTGCCCTGGGATGGTACGACTAATAATGCTGCCGCATCCGCTCAGGAAGAAGATCATTATTCCTACAGCCAATATTCGCACCTGCTACCTCACGACTCATTCTATTCAATATAAAAAAATACCGGCACCAGGCCGGTATTTTCACGTTACAGAACGCTTATTTTTTCCTGAGCGCCAACGGGTTCAGAGTCAACCCCTGATAGTAGTTCACCCACGAAGAATACTTATCAGGTGAATTCCAGACGCGATAATGTAAACGTGCCATGGTCACCGGATCGCTCAACAATACAAGGCGGCGATCGCGATTCAGTTTCTCCGGCGTTTCGTTCAGCGCCTGTTCCACATGACGATCGCGTGCAATCTCCAGCACGTTGCTGGCGCGGTGGCGTGCAGTCGCCATGGCCGTGGCCAGTGCGTTAAACGACGGGTTAAACACCGCATGCATAAAGCCATCGTCCAGCGTACGTTTACGGTTCATCACCAGATAAGTATCGGTATCCACCAGCACCTGCGGCGGGGAATACTCTTCCGGGATCAGGAACAGCTTCCAGCGCTTGGTACGTAACCCCACCGTGGAACGGCTGGAAATCACTGAAACAAACGGCGACAGGATCAGCGAGAAGACAATCGGTGCCAGCCAGAACAGGAAACGCAGATCCAGCCAGGCCATACCCACAGCCCACACCAGCCCCAACAGTAACTGAGAACCGTGACGCATAAATGCTTCACCCCACGGGGTGGAATCGTCATCGCGCTGCGGCGAATTCCACACCACTTCCCAACCGAGGAAAGCGCTCACGACGAAGACGGTATGGAACAGCATGCGCACCGGTGCCAGCAGCACGGAGAACAGAACCTCCAGCAGCAGCGATAGCGTAACGCGGATAAACCCGCCGTACTCTTTCGTCCCTTTACACCAGATGAGCAAAATACTCAGCAACTTCGGCAGGAACAACAGCACCATCGTTGAAGCAAACAGCGCGATCGCCAGTTCAGGTCGCCATTGCGGCCATACCGGGAATAGCTGACGCGGTTGCAGGAAGTACTGCGGTTCCGTCAACGCATGCACCACCTGCAATGCGGTAGAGAGCGCGAGGAACATAAACCACAGCGGCGCGGACAGATAGGACATCACACCAGTCAGGAACACCGCACGGTGAACCGGGTGCATCCCCTTAACCAGGAACAGACGGAAGTTCATCAAGTTGCCGTGGCACCAGCGACGGTCACGCTTGAGTTCATCCAGCAGGTTCGGCGGTAGCTCTTCATAAGAGCCCGGTAGATCGTAGGCAATCCACACGCCCCAGCCAGCGCGACGCATCAAGGCCGCTTCCACGAAGTCATGGGAGAGAATCGATCCCGCAAACGAACCTTCGCCCGGTAACGGCGCGAGCGCACAGTGCTCGATAAACGGCTTCACGCGGATAATTGCGTTGTGGCCCCAGTAGTGCGATTCGCCTAACTGCCAGAAGTGAAGCCCGGCGGTAAACAGCGGCCCATAAACACGGGTCGCAAACTGTTGGCAGCGCGCATACAGCGTATCCATACCGGAAGCCTTCGGTGAAGACTGGATAATCCCGGCATTCGGATTCGCTTCCATCAGGCGCACCAGGCCGCTCAGACAGTCACCGCTCATCACTGAGTCCGCATCCAGCACAACCATGTAGCTGTACTGATTTCCCCAGCGACGGCAGAAGTCATCAATGTTGCCGCTTTTACGCTTCACGCGACGACGACGACGGCGGTAGAAAATCTGTCCTTCGCCCTGCACTTCGGCAATCAGCTCCATCCACGCTTTTTGTTCTGCCACGCAGATATCTGGATTGTAGCTGTCGCTCAGAATATAAACATCGAAATGCTCAGCGTTGCCCGTTGCTTTGACCGACTCCCACGTGGCGCGAAGTCCCGCGAATACGCGATCAACGTCCTCGTTACAGATAGGCATAATCAACGCCGTACGGTGTTCAGGATTCAACGGTTCATCCCCGACCGTTGAGGCCGAGATACTGTACTTATCCCGTCCAATCAGCAATTGCAGGAAGCCCATCAGCGCGGTCCAGAACCCCGCTGATACCCAACAGAAAAGTACGGCAAACAAAATAAGAATGCCGGTCTGGAGCATGTAGGGCAGCAGTTGCATAAAGGAGACCCACAAATCCTGCCCCATCATGTCTGCAGGATTAATGAATGCCCACCCCTGATAAGGAAGGATCGTCTTCATATACCAGGTTGCAACGACCGTTTGCGCCAGCGTTAAGATCAACAACGTATAGCGGCGGATGGTGCCTACGGTACGCCATTTTTGCTCGCTCTCTTGTTCTTCTTTGGTCAAACGCGAAAGATAACGCGGAGTCACATCGCGCCCACGCAGACGATCCCAAAAACGGCCAACCGGGTTGGTACGCCAGGGATCGGGGAACATAGAGGTACGCGTTGCTTTTGGCATCGCCTGTAGCTGATCGCGCCCCTCATCGTCCTTAACCAACTGCTCTTTAGCCAGAGAATCCGGCCATGCTTGCTCAAGACGAGCTTTTACAGAACCCTGCGGTGAATCATCTTCGCGCGAGTACGTACGATGCTCAGCATCCAGCGCCTGATGAACAGCGCGGATGTCAGTTTTCGGCAGTGCCGCTTTTTCGATATCCGAAAGCGGCATTGCGTCAATATACTCAGTTGTCTTATTCATTGGCAGGTAACTGGTAGCTCCAGGTTTCACTCAGCGTCTGATCGGCATTGACCAGGGCAGCACGCATTTCAGTGGTTTTCTTCACGTCTTTCACTTTCACGCGCAATACCAAACGCCAAC
The DNA here is from genome assembly GCF_030334095.1 of Citrobacter sp. Cf118. Lineage (NCBI taxonomy): Bacteria > Pseudomonadati > Pseudomonadota > Gammaproteobacteria > Enterobacterales > Enterobacteriaceae > Citrobacter > Citrobacter sp. Cf118. The sequence continues at coordinate 778,742 of NZ_JAOWES010000087.1, forward strand.
CTTTAGTGACCGGGTTGTAGCGCACGGTGTTTTCAACGATTTCACCGTTGTCACCAATACTGGTTTGCGCGGTAACCGGCGTATCCTGCGGCAGCTTTTTCATATCGGTGCCGGAAAAGTCCACCACAAACGCGATGGTACCGTCAGGCTGACGAATGAGATTGGACTGTTTAACATCACCGGTAGAACGACGTGTCTGCTGTACCCAGGCGTTATCAGGCGCATGAAGCTTGTCTTCATCACGCGTGAATGTCAGGGTATATTTAAAGTTCATTTCTTTACCGGCTTCAGGCAGTTGATCCGGGGTCCAGTACGCAACGATGTTATCGTTCGTTTCATCGTTAGTTGGAATTTCAACTAACTCAATCTTACCTTTGCCCCAATCGCCTTTTGGCGTGATCCAGGCGCTCGGGCGCAGATCGTAACGATCGTCGATGTCTTCAAAACGCGAGAACTGACGGCCACGCTGCAACAGACCGAAACCTTGCGGATTTTCCATAGCAAAGCTGCTCACCGCGAGATGTTTCGGGTTATTCAGCGGACGCCAAATCCATTCGCCGTTGCCAGCGTGGATGGACAAACCGTTAGAGTCATGCAGTTCTGGACGATAGTTAGTCGTCGGAGAAGGCTGGTTAGGTCCATACAGGAACATACTGGTTAACGGTGCCACGCCAAGTTTGCCCACTTTGTCGCGCAGATAAACTTTGGACTGAACATCGACTACCGTGTCACGACCAGGAATGATGACAAAGCGATACGCTCCGGTAGCACGCGGAGAATCCAGTAAGGCATAAATGGTTAAACGTTTATCAGTTGGTTTCGGACGCTCGATCCAAAACTCACGAAAGCGGGGAAATTCTTCACCAGAAGGCAGAGCGGTATCAATCGCGAGACCGCGCGCAGAAAGGCCGTAGACCTGGCCTGCACCCAGAACACGGAAATAGCTGGCACCGAGCATGCTGACGATTTCGTCGTTTTTATCTTTGCTGTTGATCGGATACAGCACTTTGAACCCGGCGAAACCGAGATCTTTTACCGTGTCTTTATCATGCTGAACATCGCCGAAATTAAAGTAATCCGGGCTGTATTTGATTCTTTTCACCGCAGTAGCGGTCACTTCGTTGATTTTGACCGGCGTGTCGAAGTACATACCCTGGTGGTAGAACTCGAGCTTAAATGGGGTCTTGAGATTGCTCCAGTAGGCTTTATCGCGATTAAACTGGATCTGCTGATAATCCGCATATTTCATGTCGCGGAAAACGGAGGGCAAGTTACTTTTTGGCGCCTCATAGCCTTTATCGGCTAAGGATTGAGCTTGTTTTGCAACATCATCAATGCTGAATGCCCAGCTTGATGATGTGTACAGCGTTAACATGACTGCTGCACCCAACCAACGCATTTTCATCATTTGTAGTTTATGTTTCATAATTAGTAAGCACTTCCCCCTTTGTGTGCTTATATTGATCCGATCCATTTTAATGGATAATCGGGTATTCCGACAACTGAATCCCTGTATTGTTCGCGCGCTGGCTCATGGTTTAAGCAGGTTCGTCTGCCTGTTTTCACTTTGCGTGCTTATCCTGGAGACAGGTTGTTAGACTTCGTGTAGGGTTGCCCTCGAATGTAACCATTATTCGTCTTAGGGATAAGACGAAAAGTCTGAGAATACATAACTGTCTATGAGCTCTGTATCACCACCACGCGAATATTTTCTTGACTCCATCCGTGCCTGGCTAATGTTGTTAGGGATCCCGTTTCATATTTCATTGATCTACTCCACCCACACATGGCACGTGAACAGCGCAGAACCATCGTGGTGGTTGACCTTGTTCAATGACTTTATCCATGCTTTTCGCATGCAAGTCTTCTTTGTCATTTCGGGTTATTTTTCCTACATGCTATTTCTACGCTATCCGTTAAAGCGCTGGTGGAAAGTGCGTGTAGAACGCGTGGGGATCCCTATGCTGACCGCGATTCCACTGCTTACGCTGCCGCAATTTATCATGCTGCAATACGTGAAAGGGAAAGCAGACAGCTGGCATACCCTCAGCGGCTACGATAAATACAACGCGCTGGCCTGGGAGCTGATTTCCCATCTGTGGTTTTTACTGGTTCTCGTGGTGTTAACGACCCTGAGCATGTGGGTGTTTACCCAGATGAAACACAGATTGACGCAAAGAGACGTCGGCAGCGCGCCTGCGGTGTCAATGACGAAGTTAACGCTGATTTTTGCAGTGCTGGGTTTCGGTTATGCCGCCGTCAGAAGAACGATTTTCATCCTCTACCCTTCGATTCTCAGCGATGGCATGTTTAATTTTATCGTTATGCAAACGTTGTTTTATGTGCCTTTCTTTATGCTCGGTGCGCTGGCGTTTATCAATCCTAATCTGAAAGCGCTGTTTACCACGCCATCGCGCGGCTGCACGCTGGGCGCCGCATGCGCATTTGTCGCATACCTGCTCAATCAACGTTACGGCAACGGCGATGCCTGGATGTATGAAACCGAATATGTTATTACCATGGTCATGGGCCTGTGGATGGTGAACGTCGTCTTTTCACTTGGTCACCGTTTGCTGAATTTCCAGTCAGCCCGCGTAACCTATTTTGTCAACGCATCTCTGTTTATCTATCTGGTGCATCATCCGTTAACGCTGTTTTTTGGCGCTTACATCACACCGCATATCAAGTCGAATTTGCTGGGTTTTCTCTGCGGTCTACTGTTTGTAGTCGGGATTGCGGTAATACTGTACGAAATCCATTTACGGATCCCGGTGCTGAAGTTTCTCTTTTCGGGTAAACCACCCGTCAGGCAGGATAAAAACAAGGCCGTGGCCGGTTAGTTTTCCGTCAATCATTGTGTGGTTCAGAGCAACCACTCAATGGGTAACACGGACGCCAGCTTTACCAGAACCCGCTTCCAGAATCCTGTGGCGGGTTCTTTTTTCAGTACCTGTTCACTGCCAGAAAGTCTGTCGACCCAATTGATTCTTCCCCACCGATCAAGACGTAGTTGCCAGGCCATTTCACGCTGGCTTTGCATAAAACGTTTATGAATCAACTCGGCCAGTACTTCACTCTCAATCACAAACCCCATTTCCGTATTGAGCAGCGTTGAACGGGGATCAAAATTAAGCGAGCCGATAAACACTTTACGACCGTCAATACTGAAGGTTTTCGCATGCAGGCTGGAGCCTGAATTACCGGTTAATCCCCGGTCATGTACTGCTGAAACGCGATCGCGGGTTGGTTTGAGCTCGTATAACTCCACACCGTAGCGCAAGAGCTTTTTTCGCCAGCGTGCATAGCCTGCGTGAACTACTGCGACATCATTCGCCGCCAGAGAATTAGTTAAAATCGCGATCTTAACGCCTTTTCTCACCAGTCTCAGGAGCTGCGCCACACCGGCGCGAGTTGGTACAAAGTAGGCGGAAATAATATCAATACGCTCGGTGGGAGATCCCATCACGTCAAACAAACGCTGCGGTAATAGTGAGTGGCGCGGCGCTTTCCCCTCTCCTTTTGCGGGATCATCACTCAGCAAGCGAGTTCTCGCCCAAATCAGCGGTAGTGATCTCTGATCGAGGTGGGTCATAAACTGGCTGGTTTCCAGCTTATGTAGATAGCGACGCGTGACGTCATCGTTATACCAGGATTCTGGAAGTTCGATTTTTTGCGTTGAAGCTGGCTCAGCCACCTCAAGTACATTTTGCAATGTTGAAACCGAGCGGCAGTGCCAGTAACGCTCAAAGTCGTCAGCAACATCCTGGACCACCGGCCCGATAGCCATAACATCCAGATCGGAAAACAGCGGTTGTTCGCCTGTGCCAAAATAGGCATCGCCGATATTTCGCCCGCCCACGAGAGTTACGACGCCGTCAGCGGTATAACTTTTATTGTGCATACGTCGATTCAACCGGGCAAAATCGGTTAAATAGCCTAGTGCACGCAGGATACGAAAGGAAAAGGGATTAAACAGACGGATTTCTATATTAGGGTGATTGTCCAGCAAACGCAGCGTGTCATCCAGACCTGGCGTGTTGTTATCATCCAGCAACAAACGCACCCGGACGCCCCGCTTCGCCGCGGCCAGCAAAACGGAAAATAGTAATAGCCCGGACATGTCGCTTTCCCAGATGTAATACTGAACATCCAGGGTACGTTCCGCCATTTCCGTCAACCGATAGCGAGCAGCAAATGCATCCAGGCTGTCATCCAACGTCAAAATGCCGCATTCTCCCGGGTGGTTTTCACAAAGTGGCGTGATGGCACGCTCAAGTCGCGTCATATCAGTCCGTGCGTTCATCGCCTTGCTGGGTAAGTAATCTCTTGTATAGCCGAGCGTTTTCTTCATCAAAGCACACGAAGTATATTTGATCGGGAAGCGCACGTCGGGTGATAAATTTCAACACCGTTTTAACCGCGATCTCTGCCGCTGCAGCGCGGGGATAACCATAAGCCCCGGTGCTAATCGCCGGAAAAGCAATGGACTGATAGCCATTGGCTAAGGCCAGTTGCAAGCTATTAAAGTAAGCCTCTTCGAGGCGTTCAGCTTCATGATGATCGCCACCCTGCCATACGGGCCCCACGCTGTGGATCACCGCCCTGGCGGGCAAGTTTCCCGCCAGGGTGATAACCGCATGACCGGTTGGGCATTCGCCCTGTTGCTGGATAACCTGTTTGCAGGCCGCCAGCAACGCAGGCCCTGCAGCGCGATGAATCGCTCCATCGACGCCACCTCCGCCCAATAGCGATGGATTCGCCGCGTTGACAATCACATCAACAGCGATCGTCGTAATATCGCCATGTAACACATGAACACGTGATTGCATAAGTTTCCCCTGACCAAACACTATTTGTTAAGTGTACAGCAGGGTTTTCCCGGAAATCTCACTTTTTAACCAAACGTGTGCATATGTACGCCGGAATGATTCATTTATATTCAATGTTAAGAATTGCCATGTTTTTCTGTTCATTGAGATAGTGCATTTTGACTGTGGCAATTTGCTGCACATTTTGAGGGGCAGTCGCGACCTGTTGCTGACTGTAGAGACTATTACGGATGGTGCCGTCGCGCATACATGACAATTCAATTTGCTGCTGCCGAGCGTTAACATCGCAAGGTGATTCAACTATTGCACCGCGAAAATGAATAACCCCGCCGGTTGAGATTTGTTGCGCCATTGCGGGGAGGGTAAAAAGAGAAATGCTGCACAAGCTGATACTAAAAAAACGCTTTAATAATGTACACATAAGGGTTCCTCAATGATTAGCCATCCTTGAGGGATCGAAATGATCCTTCGCCGCTGTGATTAACGATCAAATTAAAACGTTCAAACGTCTCTATATTCATAGAACAGCAGTGCATTCCCAGCCACACCCTTAATGCAAATACATCAAAAAAATCACGGGTGACCGTTTGAATCTGGCCATTGCTGAGACAGATGCAGAGACTGCCCATCCGAAACGGTAACGATAATTTTGACCGAATCCTCAGGTGAAATATTAAAACTCAGTTTAGTTAATTCAATCGGCCGATTAGCGGGGACCGAAAGGCTTGTTTTCTGCTGCGATTGGCTTTGTCCCCCGGACCCTTTACGTATGGCAAGGACTTGTACCTCACATACGCACGGTTGAGTTAACGTCACCTGAGGAATAATGGTGTACATATCACCTTGCTGAGTTGTATTGAATGTTATTTGATTTGCCAGCGCGGCAATGAGTAATAGCGTATGCATCATATTCTCCCGAAAAAAAACAGGGCTCACGCCCTGTTTATTATCAGTCAGAAAACTGAATTAGTGTTGGTTAGCTGTAGCGTTGTTACCAAAGCCAACCTGCTGAATCAGCACATTGGAGTCAGAGGCTGTCTGATTAACCAACGCACCGTTACGGCCACCGAACTGGGTCACGCTAATGTCAGCATTTTTTGCATTCCACTGATCGATAGTGGCACTGTTCTGGAAGCCGGTCTGTTTCAGGCTAATGGTACTGTCATCAGCACCCTGACCAACAACAGCTCCGTTGCCACGCCCGTGTTGTGTGATGGTGACATCTGATTTACGCGCATCACTTTGCAGAGCACTTGCAGAGTTGTTTGACCCATATTGGTAGATACTCAGTGAAGAGTCTGGGCCATAATTACTGCCACCACCATGATGATTGCCGCCCCATTGCGGAACAACACCAGCCAGAGCACTGCCAGAAACTACGATTGCTGCGAATGCTGCCACTTTTAAAAGTTTCATGGTAAACCCCCATCGGATTGATTTAAACGTCGTTAATGGATTAGCGTTGAGTCACGCGAATTGCCATTTGCGACTGTCTCTGCACCACAACTGCTGTTTTTTGTGTACCGTACTGGGTAATATTGGCTTTATTACCAGAGCCTTTCTGGATAATTACCGCCGTATTACCGTATGAACCTTGTTTAATACTCGCATCATTGGAACTACCCGTTTGATCAATATATGCAAAGTTATATGATCCCGTCTGGTCTGTTTTCGCTCGATTACCAGAACCTTCTTGCGAAATGACTGACAATAACTTCGAGCCCCCCTGGCGGGTATTTGCACTGTTCGCAGTGCCAACCTGACCAATAATGGCTGCCTGATTAAATGAAGACTTACTTAATTCATTTACCGCAAAGTTATATTCTGAATTAGCTAAATCATAACTTGTAGTCGCGGCTGCAATCCCAGGCACACCCAGCATTGTAAACATCATAAATAACAACTTGTTTTTCATGTTGTCACCCTGGACCTGGTCGTACATGAAGTTAAATTAATTACCACTCAAATTGTTGTTAACATGACTTACATTTGTTAACGCCACGTTACGATGAAGAGTATGTCTGCGGAAACATTTTAAATAACTCACCCGCCAGTTGTATTTTTATATTCAGATTCACCCCAAAGTACTAATTAACAGCGAACAATACCGTTACAGCTCTGGATTTCATTTCTTTTTTAACCCGGTGAATGAATTTCTATGCAGTAACAAAAAAAACGCGTTTTCCGCGTTTTCTGGGCCTCGTAGCGAGGTACTTCGATAGTTAGCAGTACAAGTCGTGACAAGCGTCATTTTTTTCTATCTAAAATTGTCCAACTTAAAGTAAGACGAAAAGATCGGAATTTATTAGAAATCAAAAACCATCTAAGCATAAATTTAATCCTTTAAAATCAATACTATATTATAATTTGTATGATTTTTTAAATCTATGCAGTATCGCCAAAATGTACAACTTTACTATCAAATCTAAACTTCTAAAAAACCCAAAAATCACATTTTAATATATAAATTTACATTATGTAACATGTTTAACACTTGCTTTAAGATTTGTAATAGCTAGATTGAAATCAGTTGAAGTCCATTTGTTTTAATATTTTCACCCCGTTGGGTCGATATTTTATTTCTACACAGCAGTGCAACATCTGTCAGTACTTCTGGTGCCTCTATTTTAGTAGAGACAGCTGTCAGGTGTGCGACTAAAAAAGTGGAGTTTCATCATGTTTAATGAAGTCCATAGTATTCATAGTCATACATTATTGTTGATCACTAAACCATCCCTGCAGGCAACTGCGTTATTACAGCATTTAAAACAATCGCTGGCGTTAACCGGAAAACTACATAATATTCAACGTTCTCTGGATGATATTTCCTCCAGCTGCATTGTTCTACTGGACATGATGGAGGCAGACAAAAAACTGATCCATTACTGGCAAGATAATTTGAGCAGAAAAAACAACAATATAAAGACGTTATTGTTGAATACCCCAGATGATTATCCTTATCGGGATATTGAAAACTGGCCGCATATCAATGGCGTATTCTACGCAACGGAAGATGAGCAGCGTGTCGTCAGCGGATTGCAAGGTGTGTTGCGTGGCGAATGCTACTTTTCACAAAAACTCGCCAGCTACCTGATCACGCATTCCGGGAACTACCGCTATAACAGCACGGAGTCGGCATTACTTACGCACCGTGAAAAAGAAATCCTTAATAAACTGCGTATTGGCGCCTCAAATATTGAAATCGCGCGTTCACTATTTATTAGTGAAAATACGGTTAAAACACATCTTTATAATCTTTTCAAAAAGATAGCTGTCAAAAATCGTACGCAGGCGGTCTCGTGGGCCAATGATAACCTCAGGCGATAAAGCCATGAAAAGCTATTTGTCCTGGATTGTGGCAGCAAATTTGTTCCTTGCTGCCGGGAATCTACACGCTGCTGTAGAGGTGGAGGTTCCCGGACTGTTGACTGACCACACTGTCTCTTCCATTGGCCATGATTTTTATCGTGCCTTTAGTGACAAGTGGGAAAGTAAGTACACAGGAAACTTAACCATTAATGAAAGGCCCAGTGCACGTTGGGGAAGTTGGATCACCATAACTGTCAATCAGGACGTTATCTTCCAGACTTTTTTATTCCCGACGAAAAGAGACTTCGACAAAATTGTGGTCTTCGCATTGGCAGAAACTGAGGAAGCATTAAATCGTCGGCAAATAGATCAAACGCTATTAAGTACGAGCGATTTAGCGCGCGATGAATTCTAAAACATGATTTTGTCCGGAGGCTTTCATGCGTGTCAAACATGCAGTGGTTTTGCTCATGCTGATTTCACCATTAAGTTGGGCCGGAAATATGACGTTCCAGTTCCGCAACCCTAACTTTGGTGGCAACCCAAATAACGGCTCTTTTTTACTGAACAGCGCTCAGGCGCAAAACTCGTATAAGGATCCGAGTGCTGGCGATTACGGGATTGAAACCCCATCAGCACTGGATAACTTTACCCAGGCAATACAGTCGCAAATACTCGGTGGCTTGCTCACCAATATCAATACCGGTAAACCGGGGAGGATGGTAACCAGCGATTTTATCGTTGATATCGCCAACCGGGATGGGCAACTGCAACTGAATGTCACGGACAGGAAAACGGGGAGAACGTCGACTATTGAAGTGTCGGGTTTACAAAATCAGTCGACCGATTTCTAAATTATAGCCACGAAAGGAAAAAATCATGCAGCGCTTACTTATCATGGTGGCAGTAATTTTACTCAGCGGATGTTTAACAGCTCCGCCTCAAGAAGCCGCTAAGCCGACATTAATGCCCCGGGCCCAAAGCTATAAAGATTTGACGCATCTGCCTATGCCTACAGGTAAGATCTTTGTGTCGGTATACAACATTCAGGATGAGACTGGCCAATTTAAACCTTACCCGGCAAGTAACTTCTCTACCGCCGTCCCGCAAAGCGCCACGGCTATGCTTGTCACCGCATTGAAAGATTCTCGTTGGTTCGTCCCTCTGGAACGTCAGGGGCTACAGAACTTGCTGAACGAACGTAAAATCATTCGTGCGGCTCAGGAAAACGGTACGGTTGCGATTAATAACCGGATCCCGCTACAGTCCCTGACCGCGGCAAACGTCATGGTGGAAGGGTCAATTATCGGTTATGAAAGCAACGTTAAATCGGGTGGTGTCGGTGCGCGTTATTTCGGTATTGGCGCCGATACGCAATACCAGCTCGACCAGATAGCGGTAAACCTGCGCGTAGTTAACGTCAGCACCGGTGAGATCCTGTCGTCAGTGAACACCAGTAAAACCATTTTGTCTTATGAAGTACAGGCTGGAGTGTTCCGCTTTATTGACTACCAGCGTCTGTTGGAAGGTGAAATTGGCTACACCTCTAACGAACCGGTTATGCTTTGTCTGATGTCAGCGATTGAAACAGGCGTTATCTTCTTAATTAATGACGGCATCGATCGCGGATTGTGGGATTTGCAGGATAAGAAACAAGTTGATAATGACATTCTGGTTAAATACCGCCATATGTCGGTACCGCCAGAATCCTGATGGATCTTTACTGCATAAAAAGCGTGAGGAAAACCCTCACGCTTTTTTATTTACTGGTCAGCGTCGGCGATATTCGATTTTCACGGCGAGATGCCAGCCACAGACCACTGTTTTTCATCGCATAGCCGAATACCAGGCCCAGTACCAGTGACGGTACAACCAGTCGCCAGTCGCCCTGCCCTGCAAATGTTGCACATGCGCCAATAAACGTGCCCGGTACAAATGAAAGCAACCATTGCTTTGCCTGGATACACATCAGAAAAGCGACAATTCCCGTCATGACATAACCAATAATGTCCATATGCGGGGCAAGCGCGCTACCGTTAATAATCACCAACGCCCACACCACACCGCTTAGCAGCGTACACGCCGAGATCCACAGTCCTTTTAGCCCACCTTGCGGGCAGGCGAAATAGGCCGTGCAACCCAGAAAGCCAGCCCAACTGAGTAAGCCAAGAGAAACGGCCACCCATCCCCAGATCCCAGAGAGAATGCCCGTTGTGATTGCAATTGAGAGAAGTATGTTCATGCCGCGTATCTTAGCAGAAAAACGACATAGGAATGAGATCGTGCACACAATTTATGCAAGCATGTAATTTGCGTTGCAGTTTAAAGTGATTTAAATCACATTTATTCGTCAGTATCTTCCTGCAATTCGTCCCACATTGCACTAATAGCATCACGTGTTAGCGGCGCCATGGTACGCCAGAACGGCGTGTTTGCGTGCGCCTCAACTTTGCCAAGGAACGTACCACACCAGGGCAGCAGGTAGTCTACAAACAAGGTTTCAAGCGCCTCACTTTCATCTTCCGCAGACTGGTCTTCAAGCCATGAAGCCGCCAGCAACAGCGTACCAATGTGATCTGCCGGCGTATCTGCCAGCGGCATGCCGCGGGCAGAAAGAAATGCACGAACATCCGATTCTTTCGCCCCTTCTACCCAGGCGCTACGATAAGGCGGCACAGCACACTCTTCACCGACAAACAGCGCGTTGTAATCTGCAGCCAGTTGGGGCATATCGCAGCTCTTCTGCAGACGAGTGAGCAGTTCGTCCTGTTCCAGCGGCCAGTTGGCGGACAGTTTACCTTCACTGATTAAGGTAAACAGGGGAACCAGTAAAGGGTCCTGCGGTTGGCGATAAAACAGCGAGCCCAGTACACGACACAGGATAGAAAACTCGTTCATTGATATATTCCAGTTAGTAACAATTACAGTTCAGCAAATTCCGCGATCGGCTCCATGCCTCGCGATTCCAGAAACGCCAACAGGCGTTTAGGTGTGACGTTTAAAATTCTGTCTTCAGGGAAATTAACATCATCCAGGATTTTACGGCATTCGCCAAATTCTCCCAGCGTGAAAGCAGTATGTGAATCCGACCCTAACGCCACCCAACCGCCAGCATCGCGCACAGCCGCAGCAACCGCACGACAATTATCCTCACTGCCCTTACGCGAATGCAAAAACGAAGAGTTATTGATTTCCAGTGCAACCTGGTACTTTGCCGCCGCCTGGGCAATTGCAGTAATATCAACCGGGTACTTGGGATTTCCCGGATGGCTAATGATGTGCACATTTCCGCTGGCCATCGTGGCTATCATTGCCTGGGTATTGGTTTCTTTATCGTGAGGTGCAAAAACTGGCTCATGGAAGCCCGCAATAATGAGGTCCAGAGAGGTAAACATCGGACCTGAACAGTCAATTTCGCCTTCAATATTCTTAATATTCGCCTCAATTCCGCGCAGGATCCCTACGCCATCTACAACACGTGGCCAAATACGCATATTGATAAAGTGCCAGTGGTGAGGCGCGTCCGCCATGTCCGGTCCATGATCGGTAATAGCAAACAGCTTGATGCCTTTGCGACGGGCTTCAGCGATGTAATCACTTAAGGTGCTGTAGGCGTGGGTGCTGGCGACGGTATGCATATGCAGGTCAACGGGATACATAACTCTCTCCTGTAGTCATTTTTCGTCAAGGATAGCAGGTATCGCCGCTATTTATTAGCTGAAACCCGGCATCCGCCGGGTTAGCATTAGTATCCCCGTACGCGATCGACCTGACCCGTAACGGATTTCCCGCTCTCAAGATCCAAAATCGTGCGGGAGATATAGTCCACCGCCTCCGCCGGGCGCGTTACCGCGGCAATATGCGGCGTCATTGCCACACGCGGATGTTTCCACAGAGGACTGGTTTCCGGCAGCGGTTCACGGCTATAGACATCCAGCATGGCACCTTTCACCTTGCCGCTGTCCAGCGATGCCAGAAGATCGTCTTCATTGAGATGAACACCACGCGCCAGGTTCAGTACGTAGGCGCCATCCAGCAATTGGCTAAGTAAATCAGCGTTAATAATACCTATGGTTTCTGCCGTATTAGGCAGGAGGTTGATAAGCACACGAGTTTGGCTCAAAAACGCGCCCAGTTCCTCAGTACCGGCGAAACTTTCCACGCCAGACCAGGATTTACGCGAACGGCTCCAGCAGCGCAGTGGGAATCCCCATGCTTGCAGGCTTTCGGCAACTTTTGCGCCCAATACCCCTGCTCCCATGATCCCGACGGTAAACTCCTCACGAGTATACTCTGGCAACGGTTGCCATTTCGCCTGATTTTTCAATGCCTGATAATCATCAAAGCGACGAAACCAGTGCAGCACCTGACTGACCGCATATTCCTGCATTTGCAGGCCCATACCCGTATCTTCCAGACGGAAAAGCGGGATCGACGCATCCAACATTTCCGGATGAGCATTGAGTTTACTGAGAATAGAATCGACGCCCGCGCCCAGCGCAAATACGGCTTTTAATTTTCGTCCTGCGAGCATTTCAACCGGCGGATGCCAGACCAGCGCATAGTCAGCATGTGCATTATCACCCGCTTTCCACTCACGAACGTTTGCACCAGGTATTGCCTTTGCCAACGCATTAATCCACCAGGTCGTATCGAATGTTGGGTGATAGAAAATTATATCCACATTGTCTCCTGAACATTGTTGTGCGGAACTTTCTCGCACTTATTATCATTATTTTCCGAGGGAACATCAGAGTAGCAAATTTTAGGATGCTGGCAAAAAAAACAATTCCCGCTTATTTATGCTCCATGTTGCTTGAAGTTTGTGTAAATGCACATTTTTTTCAAAAAGTTGATTGACGACGGGGCGGTGTTTCCCCTACATTAGCGCCCGTTCCGGTAGCACAGGAACAACAATATGGTGAGGTGTCCGAGTGGCTGAAGGAGCACGCCTGGAAAGTGTGTATACGGCAACGTATCCGGGGTTCGAATCCCCGCCTCACCGCCATATTTAAAGAAGAGCTCGTACGCAAGTACGGGCTTTTTTTTCGTATGTTGCACAGCATGGCGGGTATGAGAAGCCCGGACCGGGGTTCGACTACTGGCGCAGCCAGTTGGACAGACTGAGAGCACAGCGAACAGGCTGCCCGCAGAGCGAGCGAAGCGAATCAATCCCCGCCTCACCGCCATATCTTAAGAAGAGCTCGTACGCAAGTACGGGCTTTTTTTTCGTATGTTGCACAGCATGGCGGGTATGAGAAGCCCGGACCGGGGTTCGACTACTGGCGCAGCCAGTTGGACAGACTGTGAGCACAGCGAACAGGCTGCCCGCAGGGCGAGCGAAGCGAATCAATCCCCGCCTCACCGCCATATTTAAAGAAGAGCTCGTACGCAAGTACGGGCTTTTTTTTCGTATGTTGCACAGCATGGCGGGGATATCGCCCCGCTCAAGGTTTCTGCTCTACTTATCGCTGGTAGCGGCATGCATGAGACTTATCATGCCGGATTTCTTCATCAAATCACGCCAGATCCTCCGGTCCAGATTGCAGGTAATGACCTTCATAGCGGTTTACTCTTTCTCAAGCAACCAGCAGCGGAAGCCATCACCCATTGCCTAGTCCTGCGCAGTTTGCCCGCCAATACTCTCGGTTGTGCTGAGATATCAGCAAGCTGGTGGAGCATTGCTTTAATTTATTCCAGCGCGGCATTGCACCCGGTAATGATGCGCTTAAGCAAGGAATGCTGGCCAGGTGTTGTGAGTCCGGCAGCATCACGAATGGTGTGTAATACAGGGGTGTAAGCATCGATCGATTTCGTCGATCGATTACGTAAAAATTGATCTGCAAAATGAATTATCCCGCATGATTGTCCCTGTGCCACAATCTCTAAAACGAATTTAACTGATTGTTTATAAATCTAATTCCTGTCTTATTTAGGAGCGAACACCTTTTGTCCTGGAAGCTCGGCAGGGAAATAGCATAAAGGATGATGTGATGAAGAGATGCGCACGGTGTAATAAGAAAAGGAGCGTCTTTGAACAGTGGCTCTCACTCGATACAGAATTCTGCGACGAGTGCTTATTTGATATTGACGAGGAAATCAGGGAAAGGCAAATACTCCCCGTCAGACGTCTGAAAGATGATCCAGCCCGCAATACAAATCGGAAGTCTTCCCCTTGATTTTTATCATCATTTTATAGATACGATTATGATAAATTTCACCTTGTTTTTTATATCACCCTGACTGTAAATGAGATTGAGTACTGTAACAGCACACGTTTCTCTTAAGAGCAGGTACATGCCAGAGTGAAGGGTTGACAATGCTCTTCAGAAGAACATGTCGGTATGGCAAGCAAGGATACACATAAATGGTAAAGTTTCTGCGAAATGGACCCGCAGTTGTTGTTCTGGCATTTATATTATGGGGCCTGATCCCATTGTTTTATCAATATCTATCTGGCGGAACCCTCGCTGAAATTTTGATGTACAGAGTTTTCTGGTCTATACCTCTATTACTGCCAATAAGATTATTATTTCGTAAGAGAACGTTTTTTCGCGATTTACTGAAAGATAAAACCTCCTTCATATCCTGCATGATAGCAGGCTTGCTAATGGTAATTTCGTGGTCAGCTTTTATTTATGCATTAACAAATCATAAGGTACTCGACGCCAGTCTGGGATATTTTATCAACCCACTTATTGTCATTTGCCTTGGCTGTATTTTTCTTAAAGAAAAACCATCATTATTTCAACTTATAGCAGTAATATCCGGCGTATGTGGTCTTGGCTATCAGATTATTTCCGCAAACAGTTTTCCTTCACTAGCGTTAATCATGGGGTTTTCATTTGCATTGTACGGACTGGCGCGAAAATTTATCCATTACGATGCAATAACCTCAATCACGCTTGAAACATTCTGGGCTCTACCTGTTGCTCTTTTCATCTTTATCTATACTGGCTCGAGTATAACTACATCATCTGACATCTCTCTGTTCCTTTATATATTAACCGCTCCCGTTACAGTAATTCCGTTAGTGTTATTTGCAGTAGCGCTAAATCGTACATCTCTTATTGTGACAGGTCTTGCTCAGTATATAGAACCATCCTTGCAATTTCTCATTGCCATACTTATATTTGGAGAAGTTATTAATTACTCCGAGCTATTTTGTTTTTCAGCGGTATGGTTTGGATTGTTGCTATGTATATTTGAGAGTCTTTACTATCATTACCGACGTAATCCTCCACGGTCTGAAAGTAATCATCCTGCAGGCACTTTACGGTGATGTACATGCAGAATATAAAACTCAGTACGCTTATTCGTTTCCCTGGAACACGCGCTCAGGTATGAATGAGTAAACAATTCGAGTTTGTTTATTCAAGATTACCACGTCATTTAGGTACATAGGACAGTTGACTGCATGTTCATGGTTAAAGCCGGACAAAAAAATTTTTCCGATACCTTTATACAGATTGGCACTGTTCATCACCGGTGAATCCCCCGGAACACTGCCGCACTGCAACCAGGCATCGAGCTAGTGCATTTCTCTGAGAACGTGAGTGACCAGAGAATGTTGCGGCCGATCGGTAAAGTCTCTGTATCCGGAAATATTCTTAACGGCAGTACCCTATTCGTGCGTCAGCCAGCGAATCAGGTTCCCCTTGGTATTGTTTTGCGGGCCTGTTTCATAACCATACAATGCAAACTCCTTTTCAGTACAAAAGGTTACCAAAAATATACTGGGCATTATATCCGGAAAGAAAGTCAGGAATGTGTATATCCCAATTTAAGTTATTCAATTTGACAATAATCCACGAAAACCGGCGTATTGCGCGGGAATACAGCCAATTGTGATAGCTGTCATCGTTCAAAATTTGTCCTGACGTTCAAAGTCGTGCGTTTTCCAAACACCCATGGCTCGCTGAATCACATGATTTACTTCGTTATGTGGTTGACAAGTCAACCTACCAGTTTACTCAATGAACATCGGTATGTTTGTAAAGTATACTTTGTTTAACAAATATATATGTTCTTCTCTGTAGAATGAAAAAAATTTGTTTTCATCAGGATATGCGGAAGAGAGAGCGCCTAATGATTATCAACAAAACTGGCATGTCAGATATAAATTTATTTTCAAAATGTTTCGCATTAACAAAACAGCGTCAGAGATTCCAGTATTTACACCTTGCACGTAAATAAATTTAAACACCCTGAATTAATAATGAATACTTATGAAAAATACATCATATCTAAGTTTCTTTAACCAAATTCTATTGGCACGTGGACCTTTGCATAGCAAATGGAAGAACAAAAAATTTCGACTCATGTATCTTTTACGATCTATGATAAGTCCTGTCTCCAGTATTCGGTATTATCAAGAATTACATTCCCTTAAATCAATTGATAAGATTTTAGAGATGCAACCTACGTTACCAGCCAAAATTCATCGTCCCTATTTACATAAAGGAGGGCTGGCATGGAATCGAAGGAAAAACATTATTGGTCACTACCGTTTTGTCCAGAGTTTACCAGTGAAACACCAGGCGTTATTATTACCCGACA
The DNA here is from genome assembly GCF_030334095.1 of Citrobacter sp. Cf118. Classification (NCBI taxonomy): domain Bacteria; kingdom Pseudomonadati; phylum Pseudomonadota; class Gammaproteobacteria; order Enterobacterales; family Enterobacteriaceae; genus Citrobacter; species Citrobacter sp. Cf118. The sequence goes on from NZ_JAOWES010000087.1 coordinate 795,439, forward strand.
GAGATGTGCTATTGGTCCATTTCACCGGAAAAAATGGTGAGGATTTTGATATTCACTGTTCTTCAGGCGGTTTTGATCGTGAAGGAGAACTGATGTTATCTCTGAGTTTTAACAACACCCCGGTGGCCCGATTGTCCTTCTCGGTTATCCCGTCAAAAAAAGGACATTGTGCATTTATTGGCGGTCTGCAGGGGGCACCAAAAAATATTGGCCCAGACATTATTCGTGACGCTACTAAAGCCTGCTATGGACTATTCCCTAAGCGGATCGTTTTTGAGGTTCTTTGTTCATTGATGCGTTGCTGTGATATCACTAATATTTTAGCAGTTAGTGAACAGAGCCATGTTTTCAGGCAATGGCGATACCGGTACAAGAAACGTAAATACTTTGTTGCCCTGTACAGTGATTTTTGGGAATCAGTTGCTGGTCGTCCATACGGTAATTGGTATAAGTTGCCAATTTATGTAGAGCGTAAGTCATTTAATGAGCTTGCCAGTAAAAAACGCGCGGAATACCGGAGACGGTATGACCTGTTGGATCATATTAATGAGGAAATCATGATTCTTCTGCAAAATCAGATGTAACATAATGTCGTAACTTAGCTCAGAAACTGGCTGATGAATGCGACATCTCGATAAAAGCGTAGTTATCGTTCCGCGTTGGCGAATCATTACACGAACGTCCGCTGAGTGCTGTGAGCTCAACGGGTCGCTGATCCGCGAGACGCATTCATCACTGGATAAACGCATGAGTCTAAAATAAGGTGTTCTCTATTCCACAGTTCATAAATCAAGCTTTTGACATATCTCAAGTCAGGCAAGGTTCCCCCTCGACTTCAGATATCCTGGTTTCTACTCGTTTTCGATGTTCTATTTCATCAGAGCATACTATTTCAATTTCTAAAATTTACTTAATAACACACAAATAACAAAGCCCGGTTTCCCGGGCCTTGAAGACGGAGTACTTATCAGTTGTAAGCGTTGAGCGTCCGCTGACAGAGCGCAGAGCGGACGCAATCGTCTTTATTGAAACGAACAATCCCAACCATATCATCTTCTTCGAAACGGGCCAGCGCATCGCTAAGCCCTGAGCGAACGTGAGCTGGAAGATCGCACTGGGTCACATCCCCATTCACAATCACCGTCACATTCTCCCCGAGGCGGGTCAAAAACATCTTCATTTGCGCAGCAGTGACGTTCTGAGCCTCGTCAAGAATGACCACTGCATTTTCAAATGTACGTCCACGCATATAGGCGAACGGCGCGATTTCCACCTTACCAATCTCAGGTCGCAGGCAATATTGCATGAAGGAGGCTCCCAGCCGTTTCACCAGCACGTCATACACGGGGCGAAAATAAGGAGCGAACTTCTCGGAAACATCTCCAGGTAAGAAGCCGAGGTCTTCATCAGCTTGCAGAACTGGACGGGTTACAATGATCCGGTCCACGTCTTTGTGGATCAGAGCCTCTGCAGCTTTTGCCGCGCTGATCCAGGTTTTACCACACCCGGCTTCACCGGTGGCGAAGATCAGCTGTTTACTCTCGATAGCATTCAGGTAGTGCGCCTGAGCTTCATTCCGCGCCGTGATTGGCGTGGCGTCGCGACTGTCACGCGCCATACCGATCGCTTCTACGCCGCCCATCTGCACAAGCGAGGTGACCGATTCATCTTCACGTTGCTTATGGCTACGCGAATCCCGCCTCAGCACACGTTTTGCTTCACGACGAGCTTTGATCACTGCTTTTTGTCTTCCCATGGATAGCACCTTGAGTTGTAGGTATACATCACACGTGCCGTTGGCGGCACGATTATGCGCACGAACATCTGAGGGTTGGCTTCCTTGTAAGCCATTGCTTGCTTTCGGATAAGACGCCACACACGGCTACGCGCACCGTACAGGGCGTCAGTAACAAGGATAAGAAGTGAATGAGAGAGAGATTTAGCGGTGACGAGGTGGCTACCGGAAGAGAAACGTCCGCGTAAGGTACTGCTGTTACTGTGAAAAACATGTCCAGTACAGGACTTTTCCATTCGCGATCTCCATAGTGAATGACTATCACCGCCGGGAACTACCGCTATTACTTATAATTACATCATAACCTTTCGCTAATGCAACAATGCTTTTACTTATTGTTAACTTAAATTCTATCTTATCACCAGAGACAGTCTCTTGCAGAGAGATGACAGAATTATTTCAGTCGCATACCGATCATAAAAAATAGTTTGTTCCTTCATCAAGATGTCAGGAAAAACCCCGCTGTACTGCGGGGCATCATCATCAGGCTTCGAGCAGAGACTGTCCCAGATAATTGTCTGCAGTTTTAACGCCCGGCAAAGCAAAGAAATATCCCCCGCCAATCGGTTTGACATACTCTTCGAGCGCTTCACCATTCAGACGTTTCTGCACCGCCAAAAATCCTTTTTCCAGATCGTGTTGATAGCAAACAAACAACAGCCCCATATCCAGTTGACCGGAATTGGTCACACCGAGCGAATAACTGTAGCCACGACGCATCATCAGGCTCGAGTCGGTCTCTTTCGTGCGCGGGTTTGCCAGGCGGATATGACTGTCGAGCGCAATCACCTCACCTTCAGGATCACTGGCATAGTCAGGCACATCATGCTCATGCTGCATACCCAGCGGCGCGCCGGTGTGTTTATCACGACCAAAAATCGTTTGCTGCTCTTTCAGCGGCGTACGATCCCAGAACTCAACGCGGAACTGAATGAGCCTGACGGCCTGATAACTGCCACCTTGCGCCCAGGCAGGTTCGCCCTGCCCATCCGTCACCCACACCACGTCTTGCATCAACTTCGCATCTGTAGCGTCCGGATTCGCGGTGCCGTCTTTAAAGCCAAGCAGGTTGACCGGGGTCTCTTTGCCATTGCTGCGCGCGGCGTGGTCAGAAATAAACCCTTCACGTTTCCAGCGCACGCTGAGGAGATCGGGCGTATGTTTAATGATATCGCGCAACGCGTGGATGACCGTGTCCTGGGTGTTGGCACAAATCTGCAGCAGCAAATCGCCATGGCACAGCGCCGCATCCAGCGAATCATTCGGGAAGCGGGTCATTTTTTGCAGCTTTTTCGGCATCTGCGGTTTCAGACCATAACGTTCATCGAACACCGATGAACCAACCGACAACGTCATCGTCAGGTTGTCTGGCGCAATGTATGCGCCGAGGATACCTGAATCCATAGGAGGGAGACGCGGATTGGGCGTATCCGGTGCCGGTCCACCGGTGGTCAGAAACGCAAATCGGCTAGTCAACAACCGAAATAAACGCTCAAGATCGGCCTTATCGCTGGCGAGAACATCGAATGCCACCAGCATCATTGATGCCTGCTGCGGCGTCAGGATCCCCGCCTGATGCTGACCATAAAACGGCTGCGTTTCACTACGCGCATCCGGAGACAGCGTACCCGGCGCGCTTTGTGGTTTTTGCGCGTGGGCAACCGGACACCCACCCGCCAGCGCCAGCGCCCCACCCAGGGCGCCCATCCCTTTCAGTAAACGTCGGCGTGACGGTTCGCTCACGCCGTTTTCATTATCTTGCTGCATAGTGCTTAATCCAGACCCAGAACACCGCGTAATTGCGACAAGTCTTCCGCCAGCGTCGTGATTGGCCCTTTCAGCGCATTACGATCGGCATCAGTCAGTTTGTCATAGGTTTCAAAACCGTCTTTGGTACGGTACTTGCTCAGAATGGTATCAACCTTTTTGAAGTTCGCATCCACCTTCGCCAGCAGCTCAGCATTGGATTTTTGCAACTGAGGACGCAGGAGATCGACAATTTTCTGCGCGCCATCTACGTTGGCCTGGAAATCCCACAGATCGGTATGGCTGTAGCGATCTTCTTCCCCACTGATTTTGCTGGCAGCAACTTCTTCAATCAGTCCTGCTGCCCCGCCAACAACTTTTGACGGTGGGAAAGCCAGCTCGCTAATACGCGTTTGCAGGTCAAGAACATCGCTATTTAATTGGTCGGCGTACTTTTCCATACCTTTGGTGGTATTGTCGCCAAACAGCGCTTTCTCCAGGCGGTGGAAGCCGGTGAATTTAGGATCGGCGGCTTTTTGCTCATAATCATCTTCACGCGCATCGATGCTGCCGTCGAGATCGGAGAACAGTTCAGCAATCGGTTCAATACGCTCATAATGCTGACGGGTTGGCGCATACAGCGATTTCGCTTTTTCCAGATCGCCTGCTTTAATCGCATCAGTGAAGGCTTTAGTGCCCGCAACCAACTGCGCGGTTTCAGCTGTCACATAAGCTTTATATTCGGTAATCGCGCCGCTCAGACTCAGCAGAGCATCGCTCTGTGCGGCATCCGTCGTTGCGCTACCTTTTACGATCAGTTTGCCTTTCGGGTTAGTCAACAGACCGCAGGTCATATCATATTCGCCAGGCTGCAGGTTAGCGGTCATTTTCTGGCTAAAACCTGGTGCAATGTTTTCGCGCTCTTCAACCACCATAACGCCTTTAAGAATTTCCCACTCCAGCGCTTTCTGGCTGTGGTTCTGGATGATGAACTGCGTTTTCCCGGCGTTAACCGTGATCGTCATCGGTTCACACTGTTTGTCGTTAACCGTGACTTTCACCTGCGGAATATCGGCGGCTTGTGCAGAAAAAGCGGATGCAAACAGCGCGGCAATACCCAACTGCAGCGCACTACGGCGAAAATTAAACGTCATAACCTATCCCTATAAATAAGTATGTTGTAACTAAAAAGTATTCTGCATCGCGTTTTTATCAAGGTGCGGTACGCGATGCCGTAGTGCCTGAACGCGGCGGTAGCGCAAACATAATCAACGCCGGAATCAGGTAGATAAACCAGACAGCGACTTCACTAACGCTTGGCGCTTCCTGATAGCCGAAAATACCTTCCATCAATGTGCCAAACAGCGAATGCGTCGACAGCACACTGCTCAGGTCAAACGCCACATCCTGAAAATGATTCCACAACCCAGCTTCGTGGAAAGCGCGGATCGCCCCAGCGGCAAGACCGGCAGCTACCAGCAAAATGAACAGGCTGGTCCATTTAAAGAATGCCCCGAGGTTGAGGCGAATGCCGCCGAGGTAAATCAGGTATCCCAGTACCACTGCGGTAGCCAGTCCCAGCATCGCGCCTAACGGCGGCCAGATGCCTACATCCTGCTGGAATGCCGCCAGCAGGAAGAACACCGATTCCAGCCCTTCTCGCGCAACAGCAAAAAAGACCATCATCACCAGCGCCCAGCCGTGATGATTACCGCGTTGCAACGCGTTATCGACAGCCTGTTCAAGCTGAACTTTGACGTTGCGGGAAACTTTACGCATCCAGAACACCATCCAGGTGAGGATCACCACGGCAATAACCGCCACGATACCTTCAAACAGCTCCTGTTCTTTTTGCGGAAATTCACCGGTGGTTTCGTTGATGAAAATCCCTAACGCCAGGCATAACGCCGCCGCCAGCAGAACACCAATCCACATCACACCAATCCATCGACCGCGCTGAGTCCGTTTCAGGTAGCTGGCAATCAGGCTGACAATCAGCGCGGCCTCTAACCCTTCGCGCAACATAATTAGAAATGGAACAAACATGCGAAGAACCCTTAAACGTTATTCTCGGTCAATTGATGAAAAGAAAAGTAAATTACAGTGATAGTGATTATCATTACAGCAAAGAAAAACTCAAGCAGAATGTTTTGAGAATGATGACTTAATGTAAACAGTTAGGCGGGTAATGGTTATGCAGGTTTGCGGGGGCGCAATAAAAAGCCCGCGCACGGCGGGCTTCAGGGACAGGAGATAAATTATTCTGCCTGTAAACGCGATGGCGGAGCTGAGTGATAATGCGCGTCAGCCTCGGCAAAACGTTGCTGCATAGCAGTTGAAGGTGCTTTCCCCAACAGGCTGAAGACCACAATACCGATGCTGCCGAAAACAAAGCCCGGGATGATTTCATACAGACCCAGCCAGGCGAACTGCTTCCAGACGATTACCGTCACCGCACCGATGATCATCCCTGCCAGCGCGCCGTTGCGGGTCATACGCGACCACATTACCGAGAACAGAACCACCGGGCCAAACGCCGCGCCGAAGCCCGCCCAGGCGTAGCTTACCAGACCCAGCACGCGGTTCTCCGGGTTCGCCGCCAGCGCGATAGACACCAGCGCCACGACCAGCACCATGATGCGGCCAATCCATACCAGCTCTTTCTGGCTGGCATTTTTACGCAGGAACGCTTTGTACAAATCTTCGGTGATTGCGCTGGAGCACACCAGCAGCTGGCAGCTCAGGGTCGACATAACCGCAGCGAGGATCGCAGACAGCAGAATACCGGCAATCCACGGGTTAAACAGGATTTGCGCCAGTTCAATAAACACACGCTCGGCGTTCTGGTTAACGGCACCGGCAAGCTGTGGGTTGTTGTTAAAGTAAGCAATACCAAAGAAGCCCACAGCCACGGCACCTGCCAGACACAGGATCATCCAGGCCATGCTAATGCGGCGAGCATGAACGATGCTATGGTGGGAATCTGCAGCCATAAAGCGCGCCAGAATATGCGGCTGACCAAAGTAGCCCAGACCCCAGCCCATCAGCGAAATGATGGCAACAAAATTCAGCCCTTTGAACATGTCCACGTTCTCAATGCTCTTTTGTTTAATCACTTCCAGCGAATCGTCGAATCCACCCACGCCAATGACTACCATCACCGGTGTCAGGATCAGAGCAAAGATCATCAGGCTGGCCTGGACGGTATCGGTCCAGCTAACAGCCAGGAAACCACCAATAAAGGTATAGATGATCGTCGCGGCCGCGCCCGCCCACAGTGCTGTTTCGTAGCTCATGCCAAAGGTGCTTTCAAACAGACGCGCCCCTGCCACAATCCCTGATGCACAATAGATGGTGAAAAACAGCAGAATAACCAGCGCGGAGATAATACGTAGAATTCGGCTTTTATCTTCAAAGCGACCGGTAAAGTAATCCGGTAACGTCAGCGCATTGTTATTGTATTCGGTGTGTACGCGTAAACGTCCGGCCACCAGCTTCCAGTTGATCCAGGCGCCCAAGATAAGGCCGATGGCGATCCAGCTTTCTGAAATGCCCGACAGAAAAATTGCGCCAGGCAGACCCATCAGCAACCAGCCGCTCATGTCAGATGCCCCAGCGGATAACGCGGTCACGAACGGACCCAGACTGCGTCCCCCCAGAATGTAATCGTCAAAGTTTTTGGTTGAACGCCATGCAATAAACCCTATCAATATCATGCCGAAAATATAGACACAGAATGTCACTAACATCGGTGTGCTAATAGCCATCAAAACTCTCCAAAATTATGTATCAGCAATGCCGTGGCTTGCCGTTTTATTACCCTGCCGGAACGTGGCAAAGATATCTATGTTGACCAGGGCGACCGTATCCTGCCGGAAGCGATGGTTATTCACAATCGATTTAACACACCATTTACATCAAATTTGATCCAGAGTAGATAGCATTTTTCTGTAGGTTGCACTCTCTCACATTTTTTTCGGTTGCACCTTTTAAAAGTGTTAACTACCGCAGAGAAAAAGATTCTGTAATTTTTACAGCCCACATCACAAGACTCATATTTATTAACATCTCATTCATTTCCAAGCTTGCAAACCAAGTCACATTTAACACGGTTGCACAAAGTTGCAACATAGTGGATATTTCTCGGTAACTATCAGACCCGTATTTCAGTACAACAGGAGTAAACGGCATGGGAACCACCACGATGGGGGTTAAGCTGGATGACGCCACTCGCGAGCGTATTAAAACAGCAGCATCACGAATCGATCGCACGCCACATTGGCTGATCAAACAAGCCATCTTTAATTATCTCGAAAGACTGGAAAATGACGACGCGCTTCCTGAACTACCGGCCCTGCTGGCGGGTGCCGCGAATGAGGGTGAGGAGTCAACCACGCCGCAGAATGAAGCGCATCAGCCTTTCCTGGAATTTGCCGAACAGATCCTGCCGCAGTCAGTTTCCCGCGCAGCAATCACCGCCGCGTACCGCCGCGCCGAAACCGACGCAGTGCCGATGCTGATGGAGCAGGCTCGTCTGCCGCAACCCATCGCTGAGCAAGCGCACAAGCTGGCGTACAGCCTGGCCGACAAACTGCGTAACCAGAAGACCGCTAGCGGCCGCGCCGGGATGGTACAAGGTTTATTGCAGGAATTCTCCCTTTCTTCACAGGAAGGCGTCGCACTGATGTGTCTGGCGGAAGCCTTGCTGCGTATTCCTGATAAGGCAACCCGCGATGCGTTAATCCGCGACAAAATCAGCAACGGCAACTGGCAGTCGCACATTGGACGCAGTCCGTCACTTTTCGTCAACGCGGCGACCTGGGGGCTGTTGTTTACCGGTCGTCTGGTTTCTACGCATAATGAAGCCAGCCTTTCACGCTCACTCAACCGTATTATCGGCAAGAGCGGTGAACCACTGGTGCGTAAAGGCGTCGACATGGCAATGCGCTTGATGGGCGAGCAGTTCGTCACCGGAGAGACTATCGCCGAAGCGCTGGCTAACGCGCGTAAACTGGAAGAAAAAGGTTTCCGCTACTCTTATGACATGCTGGGTGAAGCGGCTCTAACCGCCGCTGATGCCCAGGCTTATATGGTTTCGTACCAACAGGCAATCCACGCCATTGGTAAAGCCTCAAATGGTCGCGGCATCTATGAAGGGCCGGGCATTTCTATCAAGCTGTCGGCGTTGCATCCGCGTTATAGCCGCGCGCAGTATGACCGCGTGATGGATGAACTCTATCCGCGTCTGAAGTCGCTTACTCTGCTGGCCCGCCAGTACGACATCGGTATCAATATCGATGCTGAAGAGGCAGACCGACTGGAGATCTCCCTCGATCTGCTGGAAAAACTGTGTTTTGAACCTGAACTGGCGGGCTGGAACGGTATCGGCTTTGTTATTCAAGGCTACCAGAAGCGCTGCCCGTATGTTATCGACTACCTAATTGACCTCGCGACGCGCAGCCGCCGTCGCCTGATGATCCGCCTGGTTAAGGGCGCCTACTGGGATAGCGAAATCAAACGTGCGCAAATGGACGGTCTGGAAGGTTATCCGGTCTATACCCGTAAGGTGTACACCGACGTTTCCTATCTGGCCTGTGCGAAAAAACTGCTTGCGGTACCGAATCTGATCTACCCGCAGTTCGCCACCCACAACGCCCATACGTTGGCGGCGATTTATCAGTTAGCCGGTCAAAACTACTATCCGGGTCAGTACGAGTTCCAGTGCCTGCACGGTATGGGCGAACCGCTATATGAGCAGGTCACCGGTAAAGTTGCCGATGGCAAACTGAACCGTCCATGCCGCATTTATGCACCGGTAGGCACGCATGAAACGCTGCTTGCGTATCTGGTGCGTCGTCTGCTGGAAAACGGCGCCAACACTTCATTCGTCAACCGCATTGCAGACACTACCCTGCCGCTGGATGAACTGGTAGCCTGCCCGGTCGAAGCCGTTGAAAAACTGGCGCAGCAGGAAGGCCAGGCTGGTCTGCCACATCCGAAGATTGCCCTGCCGCGTGACCTGTACGGTAAAGGCCGCGAAAACTCAGGCGGGCTGGATTTAGCTAACGAACATCGTCTGGCCTCACTTTCCTCCGCCCTGCTCAACAGTGCGCTGCAAAAATGGCACGCTAAGCCAATACTCGAACATCCGGTTGCTGACGGTGAAATGACGCCAGTCGTCAACCCGGCCGAACCGAAAGACATTGTCGGTTACGTGCGAGAAGCGACTCACAGCGAAGTGGAACAGGCATTGCAGAATGCGGTAAATAACGCGCCGATATGGTTCGCCACACCGCCACAAGAGCGCGCCGCTATTTTGCATCGCGCCGCCGTTCTAATGGAAGGCCAGATGCAGCAATTGATTGGCATTCTGGTGCGCGAAGCAGGTAAAACCTTCAGTAACGCCATTGCTGAAGTGCGCGAAGCGGTAGATTTCCTGCACTATTATGCCGGTCAGGTCCGCGATGACTTCGATAATGAAACCCATCGTCCGTTAGGGCCGGTAGTCTGTATCAGCCCCTGGAACTTCCCGCTGGCTATTTTCTCAGGGCAGATTGCCGCCGCGCTGGCGGCGGGCAACAGCGTGCTGGCAAAACCCGCGGAACAAACCCCGCTGATTGCCGCCCAGGGTATTGCCATTTTACTCGAAGCAGGTGTACCGCCAGGCGTGGTGCAACTGTTGCCTGGTCAGGGCGAAACGGTCGGGGCGCAGCTCACTTCCGATGAGCGCGTACGCGGCGTCATGTTTACTGGCTCAACGGAAGTTGCCACGCTGTTGCAACGCAATATCGCGACCCGCCTGGATGCTCAGGGACGTCCAATCCCGCTTATCGCCGAAACCGGTGGGATGAACGCCATGATCGTCGACTCCTCCGCGCTGACGGAACAGGTGGTGGTCGACGTTCTGGCTTCTGCCTTTGACAGCGCCGGGCAGCGCTGCTCCGCGCTTCGCGTCCTGTGTCTGCAGGACGATGTAGCCGACCATACGCTGAAAATGCTGCGCGGCGCGATGGCGGAATGCCGCATGGGTAACCCGGGCCGCCTGACCACCGATATTGGACCGGTTATCGATGAAGAAGCCAAAGCCAATATTGAGCGCCATATTCAGGCCATGCGCGCCAAAGGGCGTCCGGTGTTCCAGGCCGTGCGCGAAAATAGCGACGATGCGCGGGAATGGCAAACCGGTACCTTTATCGCCCCGACGCTTATTGAGCTGGAAAGCTTCGATGAATTACAAAAAGAGGTGTTTGGTCCGGTACTGCACGTCGTGCGTTACACCCGTAATAATCTGGGCAGCCTGATTGAGCAAATTAATGCCTCCGGCTACGGTCTGACGCTGGGCGTACACACCCGTATCGATGAAACCATCGCCCAGGTCACGGGCTCAGCACATGTGGGGAACCTGTATGTTAACCGCAATATGGTCGGCGCCGTCGTCGGCGTGCAGCCATTCGGTGGTGAAGGCTTGTCAGGAACCGGGCCAAAAGCGGGTGGGCCGCTGTATCTGTACCGCCTGCTGGCAAACCGTCCGGAAAATGCGTTAGGCATTACCCTTGCCCGCCAGGATGCAGACTACCCGGTCGATGCGCAGCTTAAAGCCGCACTCGTTCAACCGCTGGAAGCGCTCAGCGAATGGGCAACCGACCGTCCAGCACTGCGTGCGCTCTGCCAGCAGTTTGGCGAACTGGCGCAGGCCGGAACGCAACGCCTGCTGCCAGGCCCCACCGGCGAGCGCAATACCTGGACGCTGTTGCCGCGCGAACGCGTTCTATGTATCGCCGATGATGAACAGGACGCACTGGTACAGGTTGCCGCTGTAACTTCCGTTGGTAGCTTAATCCTGTGGCCAGATGATACGTTCCATCGCGACCTGGCAAAACACCTGCCAGCCGCGGTCTCCGGGCGCATTCAATTTGCCAAAGCGGACAACATCGCCACGCAGCCGTTTGATGCCGTTATTTTCCACGGCGATTCCGATCAGCTTCGCGCACTGTGTGAAGCAGTGGCGGCCCGCGAAGGGGCGATTGTGTCGGTCCAGGGCTTTGCCCGTGGCGAGAGCAATATTCTGCTGGAGAGGCTGTACATTGAACGCTCTCTGAGCGTCAATACCGCCGCAGCCGGCGGGAACGCCAGCCTGATGACAATCGGCTAAGGTTGTGGTTAATTAAGGCTCCGGTAACGGGGCCTTTTTTTATGAAGCCAGAGGGAAGCATGAAACGAATCGTACTGACATGTGCAGCGCTGCTGCTGAGCGGCCAGGCGCTGGCGGATGACTGCGCCAACGCGAACACGCAGATTGAGATGAACACCTGTGCGGCAGAGCAGTATAAGGCGGCCGACGCCAAACTTAATGAAACTTATCAGAATGCGCTGAAGCGCGCCGCTCCAACCCAGCGCGATTTACTGAAAAAAGCGCAAATATCCTGGATAACTTTGCGCGATGCGGACTGTGCATTACTCAGTTCTGGCACCGAAGGCGGTAGCGTTCAGGCGATGATTACCAGCCAGTGCCTGACAGATAAGACCAACGAGCGCGAAGCGTTTCTCGCCTCGCTCTTGCAGTGTGAAGAAGGCGATTTAAGCTGCCCACTACCACCGGCCAGTTAACGCACGCGGATCCCTTCAATAATCATCCGCTGTACGCTCTCGACCGTTTGGTTAAAAAAGGCTTCATCACGCAGCGTTGCGCCCGTCACCGCCTCTACCTGTGGGGCAAAGTCGGCGTAGTGCTGAGTTGAAGCCCAAATCATAAAAATCAGATGATGCGGATCGACCGGAGCCAGTTTTCCGCTTTTGATCCAACCGGCAATCAGCGCGGATTTCTCATCAATTAGCGTTTTAAGATCCCCCTCCAATTCAGCCATCAATAAAGGCGCTCCGGCCAGCATCTCCATACAAAACAGCCGTGATGCCTGAGGGTAATCGCGCGACACTTCCAGCTTAAGGCGAATGTATTCTTTAATGGCCACCAGCGGCGCAAAGTCTTCGCGAAAAGCTTTCAATGGAGCCAGCCAGATGTCGAGGATCTGCCGTAAAACGGCGATATAAAGCACCTCTTTTGACGGGTAGTAATAAAGTAAATTGGTTTTTGACACGCCCGCCTGCTCTGCCACCTGCTCCAGGCGCGTGCCGTGGATCCCATATTGGGAGAAGATATTTAATGCCGCGGTTAATATGGCCTGGCGTTTTGCACTGACGGCCTGCGAACGCTTACCTGTTTTTTTCTCTGCGCGTTGGACCATGCGCCCTCTCCTTCTTGTGAGGGCATCAGCATACCAAATCACGCGGTGAATGGTTAAATTAAAGCGATTCCGGAGGCGCCTCTTGCGGCTGCGCTTTTTTCTTTTTGAACTTCAGCTCGCTGACCAGCACGCCAACAATAATGAATGCCGCGCCAAGCAATGCAAGTAGCGGTAAGCGTTCACCCGCCAGACGGCCAAAGATCCCCGCCCACACCGGCTCACCGGTATAAATAACCGTCGCGCGCGTCGGCGAAACACTACGCTGCGCCCAGTTCATGGTGACCTGAATAATCGCGCTGAAAATCCCCAGCCCCAGCGCCACCACCAGCAATCCGGTAGACATTGGCGGCACGGTCTCTCCGGCTGGTCCCATCGCAATAAACGCCACTATCGAAGCCGTTGCCAGTTGCACTACCGTTACCCGCCGTACATCCACTTTTCCCGCCCACGCGCTAATCAGGATAATTTCTGCCGCAATCGCCACCGCACCGGCGAGCGTGATCCACTCGCCTTCGCCTAAAGCCAGTAAATTGCCTCCCGGTCCGGCAAGAAAAATCAATCCGATAAAGGCCAGTACAATACCGACGCACGGCATCAGTCCAGGCATGCGCCCCAGACACAGCCATTGTAAAAGCGGTACCAACGGAACGTACATCGCGGTAATAAACGCCGATTTACTGCTGGGAATAAACTGTAGCCCCCAGGTTTGCAGGCTATAGCCCAGCGCAATGGCGATACCGATTGCCACCCCTGCTTTGACTTCCAGCCATGTCAGCTTATGCAGTGTGTATAACGACAAAATCGCGACCGCCAGCGCGGCAGTGGCAAAACGCACACCGACAAAGAAAAAAGGCCCGCTCAGGGTAACGGCATATTGCACCGCCAGAAACGTGCCACCCCAGAACATGGTGATCACAATGAGGATCGCTTCCTGAGGTTTAACAGAAAAGGAATAACGAGAGAGTAATGACATGAGACACCCGATTAACTGAATGTCATTAGTCTGCGTTGCGTTTTGTTACAGTTCAACCTTGCAGACAAAAAAAACCGCCGGAAGGATCCGGCGGCGGTGGCTACGTAACGTCTGTCTCTGACGCTCAGGCGTCACGACATATCTGACAGATAGCCCGACAATTACGATTTGTTGTTGCCGTGGCTATTTTTGCCCCCTTTTTTGCCTGCCTCTGAAGCGCGTTGCGGGTCATTCTTAAAGTTGCCCCCGCTGTGCTGGCCACCTTTTCGACCTGCTTCTGATGCTCTTTCGCGGTCTTCCGCAAAGTTGCCGGAACCGCCCCGATGGTTTGCCATTACTGACCTCCGTCATTGATTAGACATCATATTGCATAGGTACTGAGGAGTGATACCTCACGCAGCGTTACGGGCGAGGCCCTGAAAATAACTGCGTGGGATTAAGCATAGTGAAGCGTGGACTGGGCAGACGCTAACTGTAATATCCTGCAACAGGATCAGGAGTGCCAAAGAAATAATCACCCTAAGAAATCAATAAGTCTTTCTTATGACTACCGAATTCAACCCAGTTAAATATGTATCATTTTGCTACAAAGCAGGTTGTTATAAAAATTGTTATAAATCAAAGAAGTGATTGTGAAATTTGCACTCCTGACAGTACGTCATATCTTTAAAGGTAGGTAGCGAGTCGCTACGGACACGGTTAACTCGAGGAGTAGTGTAAAATGGCAAAAGTTCTGGTGCTTTATTATTCCATGTACGGACACATTGAAACTATGGCCCATGCAGTCGCAGAAGGCGCAAATAAGGTAGATGGCGCGGAAGTGATTATTAAGCGCGTACCAGAGACCATCCAGCCTGAGATTTTCCTTAAGGCTGGCGGCAAAACACAAAACGCACCAGTCGCAACCCCGCAAGAACTGGCTGATTACGACGCCATCATTTTTGGTACCCCCACGCGCTTTGGCAATATGTCCGGTCAGATGCGTACCTTCCTCGACCAGACTGGCGGGCTGTGGGCCTCTGGTGGTCTGTACGGCAAACTCGCCAGTGTATTCAGCTCAACGGGAACCGGCGGCGGTCAGGAACAAACCATTACCTCAACCTGGACTACGCTTGCCCACCATGGGATGGTGATTGTGCCTATCGGTTACGCGGCGCAAGAGCTGTTTGATGTCTCTCAAGTTCGCGGCGGTACCCCTTACGGTGCAACCACCATTGCCGGAGGCGACGGCTCCCGCCAGCCAAGTCAGGAAGAATTATCTATCGCCCGCTATCAGGGTGAATATGTCGCAGGTCTGGCAGTAAAACTCAACGGCTAATCTTCAACAGGAGGATTCGAATGCCAACTCAAGAAGCGAAAGCCCATCGCGTCGGCGAATGGGCAAGTCTGCGCAATACATCGCCGGAAATAGCCGAAGCCATTTTTGAAGTCGCACATTATGACGAGAAACTGGCGGAAAAAATTTGGGAAGAAGGTAGCGATGAGGTACTCATCAAAGCCTTTGAAAAAACAGACAAAGATTCGCTCTTTTGGGGTGAACAGACTATCGAACGTAAAAACGTCTAGCGCTCAGACTCCCCCGCGAACACGGGGGAGTTTTCTTTTATTTAGCCGCCTCATTCAGCACGCTGTCGAACTTATCTATCGGGCAAAAACCATCCGCATCTATCGGACATCCTTTCAGCTCAAGCGTTACGCGCTGCGCTGGGGATTTCAGCGTCAGAACGTCTGCATTACGCAACTGCAGCGAGCTCTGATACACATACTCGATTTTCATCAGATCACGATTTGCGTTGCTGTCATGCCAGCGCTGGAAGACAATCTTCCCGCCAATCGGTGTACGCTCGTTCTGATCGTGAAGCTGGTATGGTTTGAAATCCAGCGCGGTGAGCAGCGAAGCGATGTTTGAGTCATGTCCCACCAGCACAGTTATTTTCGGTGCTTTCGCGCGTTCAGTAACCAGCGCATTATCAATATATTTCACCAGAGGTTTGGCGACGTTCTGCGCCACTTCCGGGGAGGTGAACAGGCTGTCCTGATAGCCATTTTTCAGCTTCGACAGAACCTTCCACTGCTGATCCGATTTAATCTCGCCCCAGGCAACCTTGTCCATCGGGAAGCCTTCGTAATACTGCAGCGTGAAGGCATCGACCAGCGAATTCCCCACCTTCAGCGGCCCCGATACGCCTGGCTCCTGTTGGTATTTCGCGCTGAACGTATCTTTGGCATCGGTCAGGGAACACTGCTGT
This sequence comes from Citrobacter sp. Cf118, assembly GCF_030334095.1. Lineage (NCBI taxonomy): Bacteria > Pseudomonadati > Pseudomonadota > Gammaproteobacteria > Enterobacterales > Enterobacteriaceae > Citrobacter > Citrobacter sp. Cf118. Next base: position 811,444 of record NZ_JAOWES010000087.1, read on the forward strand.
TTTTCTTTACAGGATGGAGAGTCTTTGTAGTCGGTCATTTGCTCAAGCAACTGATAGCTATCGTTGAGCTGCATTTTACTACGCTCTTTCTCCATGGCCTGAACGGCCTGCTGGCTGAAGGTGGCGGAATCATCGGTGATCACCGGATTAAAGGTGGGATCCATGGTGCCCATTTTTTCCTGATGATGGACCGGAACATCGCAACCAGGGAAAGCGCCGGTGACAAAGAACTGCGCCGTAGCAACAGTGCGCTGCAGGCTGTTAGCATAGGTATAAACCGTATCCGGTGCCGGACATTCGCCCGATTTCACCATCCCCTGCTCTGCCAGCCACTCTCGCATGTAGTGACCCATATAGATTTCCAGCACACCGCCTTTGGTGGTGAGTTGTCCGCCGGGGACATCCCACTCTGGCCATTGCTTGGGGGTGGACTGTTCAAGAACGCTGCCATTATTGGCTAAAGGTGCACGTAAGTTATGCCGACTCATCATCAATACTTGTTGAAGCTGATACCCTTCCGGCGCGGTCTGCGCCTGCGCGGCGGTTGACAATAATACAGCCCCTGCCACGGCTGCGGCGATTAACGATTTATTCATCCCTACGACCTCTTGTTGTTATCAATCACAACAGAGTGTGACAGAAATATGACATATTTCCGGGAACGCTTTCGCAAAACAGACCATCTAGCGTGTCGTTTTAACACCAAACTCGGTTTCGAGTTTACGAATGCCAAGAGGTGTGAAGATGACGTGGCGGCTGCCCTGTTCGGTTTTTATCCATCGCTGTTCACTGAACCAGCGCAGCAGCGTTGCGCCAAGCACACCACCAGGATGATAACGTCGCTCGCTCCAGTCCAGACAACCGCAGGTTAACTTCCGCCGGGATGAACCCGCCGCCAGGACAATCCCCATCTGGGCCAGCTTTTCCTGGCCAGGAGGAGTCAGCGTTTCACCATCCGGCGTTAACCACTGACGGGAAACCAACGTATCAAACAACCTCACCGCGACCTCTCCGGCGAGATGGTCGTAGCAGGTGCGGGCATGCCGCAAACCTGGCGGCGTTGTGATTCTCCGGGGCGTTGATGTCGCCCACGCAACGCCCATCAGGCGTTCCAGCAGTTCAGCGATATCGGAACCTGCAAGGCGAAAATAACGATGTCTGCCCTGCGCAAGCGCCACAACAAAGCGTTGTTCGCACAGACGCGCCAGATGCGCGCTGGCGGTCGACGCAGACACATCCGCCACAGCGCTGAGCTCGGTCGCGGTCCAGGCACGGCCATCCATCAGGGCGCACAGCATACGCGAGCGCGACTTATCGGCCATTGCCGCCGCAGTAAGCGCCATTCTCGACTCCAGATCGCCCTCTTCTTCATGTAACATCACGGATGCCATAACGACCTCATTGCCCCTGAATCTCTGAATTAACGATGCCATGAAAGTCGCGCAAAGTCACCGAACCGGTCACATAGCACGCAGCATCATCTCTGTACCCAACCCGACCAGACAAAACAGAAAACAGCGTTTAAACACGAGCGGAGAAATAACCCTTCGCACACGGGTTCCTATCCACTGGCCAATAAGTGCAGGAACAATGGCCAAAGCCGACAAGCTTAGGGATTGTACGGGCAGCGCGTTATGCCACCACAGACCCAGCGCCAATGCCAGGGTCGAAAAGGTAAAAGAGATCCCGAGCGCCTGTACCAGTTCATCTTTCTCAAAGCCCAGGGACTGGATCCAGGGTACGGCGGGCATCACAAACACCCCGGTTCCGCCGGTCAATAAGCCAGTCACAAATCCAATAACGAGGGAGTACGGTTTTTCACGCTGCGGGGCCGCCGTGATTTTCTTTCCCGCCAGCGTCCAGATAGCGTAGGCCACCAGCGCCACGCCGAGCGCAAACTGAGTTCGGGTGGTGTCGCCCCCGGTAATCCAGGCGCTGGCAAGCAGAGTCGCCACTACCACTGTCAGCAGCATTGGCCACAGTCGTTTGAGTAATTGGCGTGTATTTCCACCACCGCCAAACTGAAACAGATTACTGATCAGCGAAGGCAACAGCAGCATGGCCGCCGCCGCAACCGGTGAAATAAGCGATCCGAGGATCCCCATTGCCACGGTGGGTAACCCCATACCCGTAACGCCTTTCACCATCCCGGCGAGGACAAATGTGGCGGCAATCATCACCACCAGAGCGGGTCCAAACGCTAAAGAACTCGTCATGTTGCACTTTCCTGGAAAAGAGAAGATGACTGATTCTGGACGTTAATCACTGTGCTTGCTTCGTCAGGCAACGAAATATGCCTTCCAGAGGAGGGGACACCATAAAAAAATGCCGGGTTCCCCCGGCACAAATATCAGAATATTTTCGCCCACCACAGCCGAAGCTTCATGCCCCAGTAGCTGGTCCAGCCGCTGGTGGTTGACACCACCCGACCTTCTGACATCACCACCAGCGTGGGCGTGACGCTGATTGCCCAACTGCGGGAAATAACCCCGTTCGCATCATTGATGACCGGAAATTCCACGCCTTTACGCAACAGCCAGCGAGATACCTCAGCTTCATTTCCGGAGCGTAACGCAATGGTCATCACATTTTCCCCTTCCGAACGCAGCCTGTCGACTTCCGGCGTCGTGAAGCGGCATACGCCGCACCAGCTCGCCCAGAAATAAAGCAACACTGGCTGGTCTTTGCTGAGCGCCGCCAGCGTGACGGTTTCACCATCCAGCGTTTGTAAAGGCGTGCTGTCAAAAGAGGCAGGGAGCTGCGGCGCGCGCCAGGCATCCATCAGCAGCATCGCCCCCGCCAACAGTGCCAGTAAGATCAGCCCTTCGCGCAACCAGCGGCGCAGTTTACTGAGCATTGGCCGCCGCCAGTTTTTCTTTTACCACTTCCTCAAGGGTTTCCCACGGCACCGCACCGGGAATAAGTTCATCGCCAATGATCGTTGCGGGGGTTCCCTGTACACCCACCAGTCGCGCCAGTTGCAGGTTAGTGCTCAGCGTTTCAGCACTTTGGGCGTCCAGCGTCACCGGACTGGCCCCCGCTTTTTCCTGCGCCTGTTTGATACTGACATCGGTATGGTAGCCCTTCTTCTGCATCAGTTTTTCATGTAGCGCCAGAAACTGCTGCGGATGCTGATGCCAGGTGGTCAACACGGTCCGCGCCGCCAGTTCCGAGCTTTCACCTTTAAACGGCAACGGTTTGATCACTACCGCCACGTCAGGATATTTCTGCACAATTTTTTCCAGCATTGGATCCAACTGCTTGCAGTATGGGCAGTTGTAATCGGTGAAGTTTATCAGGGTCAGTTTCGCCTGCTTCGCGCCAATCCGCGGGCTGTTGGGATCGTTAAACAGGGCTTCCTGAATTAATGCTTCAATTTGCTTTTCCTGTTCCGGGGTAAACGGCGCAGGCTCTTTCGCGATACTGACGGCAGAAAACAGGGTTAACAGTAGAACAATCATCATCTTCATGGGGTAACTCCTTTGGCATCATTCAACGTTTGCAGTACCGCATCACGGGTTAACAACGTGGGTAATGCCTGGCCTTCCGACAGACCGGGGCCATAAATTTGGTTATACGGCACAGCAACCTGGCCGCGTTTTTTTAGAAATTCGGTAATGGCTTCAGAAGGGAGTGTCCAGTCGCCGCGCAGCGCCACCACATCCGGCTGTTGCAATGCGGCCTGTACGTCATCTTTATGCAAGACGTTGAACTTGTTTACCTTACAGGTGATGCACCAGTCTGCCGTGACGTCAATGAACACGCGCTTATGTTGCGCCAGCGCATCCTCAATAGCTTGCTCGCTTAGCGGTTGCCAGTTCACGCTCTCTTTGCCGGTGCTTTGCCCTACGAACCCGAAATGCGGGAGCAGCAACGTCGCAAGCCAGATAGCGGAACCCAGCATCATCACGCCGAGCAGACGCCGCAAAATATTCATCCAGCGTCCTGGCCGCGGCAAACGCAGCGCCAGACCGGGACGCAGAGCCACCAGCAGCCACGGTGAGCTCATTCCCAGACCAAGTGCGATAAACAATCCCCACAATGTCGGCAGCGAAGCGGTCAATGCCACCGCCACCGCCGTTCCAAGGAACGGGGCACTACACGGCGTAGCAAGCAGCGTCGCAAATGCACCTTGCCAGAAATGTCCCGACAGACCGTTGCCGCCGTGAGTCGCCAGCGTGGTAGTCATCGCAGAAGGGAGTCGGAATTCAAACCACCCGAACAGGCTGGCGCTGAACGTCAGCATCACCAATACCATCACGCCAATGAACCATGGATTCTGAAACTGGATCCCCCAGCCAAGCGCCTGATTGGTTAAACGCAACACCGTCATCAATAGAGCCAGAGCCATAAATGAGACAAGTATTCCGGCTACCGATGCGAGGAACTGACGACGGACCTGGCGACGACTTTTTTCCTCGACCAGCAAAATCGAGCCCAGCTTCATGCCCAGAACCGGTAACACACAGGGCATCAGATTGAGGATCAAACCGCCCAGCAGCGCCATTAGCACCACTTGCCACAGTGGGAGTGAGGCGTTCTCAACAACCGGGGCTTCGCCAATCGCAAGACGACTTTCCTGGGCAACACCGTTATCTGCCAGCACCAGGGTGACTGACTTACCACGCAGATCCGGCGCGCCTTCTCCCCAACCGTCATGTACAGGTACCGTGGCGCGTAATGTCTCCCCCTCAACATGGATTTGCGGCATGCCAAAATCCGCATCATCAACAGCATCCAGATACAGCCCTGGTGCAGTCCAGCCTCCCGCACGGTGAGCCTCGACGACTAACTCTCCCGCCCGCGCGCTGGCGCTCAGAGCATCGGTCAGGCCGCTGGCAAGTGGGATCTGTCCCATCGCCTGAGCATAGTCATGTGCAAAAGTCGGGTCCTGGGCTGTGGGCGTTACGGAAAAAGGAAAATCCGTCAACAGGCAAACGTTGCTACAGGTGGATAGCGTCAAAACGCCGCTGAGCGTGGCGGACGCTCTACCGCGCACCACCATCGGGAACGTCACCTTATCGTGATACCCTTGGGTAGTGATATTAGCGACCTCAAAACGAGCTGGGGTTGGCCAGAACCAGTCGACCGCAGGCATTTCCTCTTTCCAGGCGATAGCAGGCGCAACGCCCCCCTCGCCCGGAGAACGCCAGTAGGTTTTCCAGCCGTCCTCCAGTTTGACATCCAACAACAGACGGGTTTCACCGCCAGCGGACGTATCAGCGCGTAACCGCACGCTGGCGTGATCGTTATCGGGTGAACGCAGCCAGCCGGGTTCAGCCGCCCAGGATACGGGCAGCCATAGCAATAACAGACAGAGCAGTGTCTGCCTGAAAACAGTCATCATAGTTTTTCTCCGTGAATAATTATCTAACAGTCAGCAACGGCTGTTCTGTCATTCACGGAAGACGCAAAATCGGAGATGCACCCGGAGAGTGGGCGGCGAGATGGCTCGCGGTGGGAAAAAAGGTAGACGAAACGCCCGCACTGGCGCCAGCAACGACAGCAGCAGGCACAGCACCAGAATAGCACCTTCAAACAGTACGGGTGGCGCAGCCAGTAATGACTTCGCGCTCAGTTCACAAGGGGTAACGGGTGAGGCCTCATCGGCCTGCACTTGTGCGCTGGCGACAACGCTTGTAACGGCGGTATCCATCTGCAACGCGTGCAGACCCGCCATGCGTTGTGCGGTGCAAACCATCACCACAACACATGCCAGACAGAGGAACCACCATCCCATCCGTTGACGTTTCGCCATTATACCCTCACTCATTGATGCGAGTTATCTTAACCACTCGCCGGTTTTTGGCAACCTTTGCGCTGTAAAGTTATGTCCTGGCATCTGCTGGATATACCGCGATTTCAATCAGATTGAGATCGGGATCCCTGACATAAACCGAGCGAATCGGTCCTGTCGCACCGGTTCGTGCAACGGGCCCTTCAATAATCTCGACTCCGTGGGTTTGAAACGTCTCTGTCACCTCTTCCAGTGTACGCGTGGTGATAAAACACAAATCCAGCGCCCCCGGCGTTGGCGCGTAGGCTTTAGGTTCAAACTCTTTTCCCCGAATATGGAGATTGATTTTCTGATTGCCAAAGACGAAGGCTTTCCGACCTTGTGCGAAAGTTTCCAACCTCATGCCTAAAAGCTCGACATAAAAACGAACGCAAGCCTCTTCATGATTGGTGGTTAGTACCAGGTGATCCAGGTGGTCGATCATAGTGATATCCATTTGGATTGCTCATCTCTGACACTTACCCTATTCATTCACGCGCGACAAGAAAAAGACAATCTACAGGGGTATTTGCAAATACTTAGCGCAATACCTTGCCATTCACGCTTTAAAAGCGAAATGATAATCAATCATATTTCCGTCTTTGTTTATTACACTATAACATTGCTAAAAACACCCCCGAAAATATCACGGAAGTTATCATTCACTATTAACGAAGAATGCCAGAGAATATTTCAATGTCAGCACACAAATAATGCACGCTACGTACTGATGCGTAAATGAAAGTAAGGGTCAGCGCATTTTCAGGGGATTTCCTTATTATATCCATACGCAATGAATAACGTATTCATTAGCAGATAATTTGTTTATCAAATGTTATTTAGAGTATATGGAAATGAAAAAATATTTATTACCCCTGATTGGGTTACTTTTTACAGTTAGCGCTCAGGCAGCATCATTTACCGACGGTAAAGAGTATATCACCCTGGAAAAACCCGTCGCTTCCGCCCCAGCTGCGCTGAAGTTTTTCTCATTTTACTGTCCTTCCTGTTATCAGTACGATGAAGTTTTTGAAATCACGGATAACGTGAAAAAAGTACTGCCTGCTGATGTCAAACTCACCGAATACCACGTCGACTTTTTAGGTCCGCTGGGGCAAGACATGACGCACGCCTGGTCCGTCGCCATGCTGTTAAACGTACAAGATAAAGTTAAACCGTTGCTTTTTGATGCCGTTCAGAAAAAACAAACCGTTAAAACAGCGGATGATATTCGTAACGTATTTATCAGCGCGGGCGTCAGCGCCAGTGATTATGATGCCGCCTGGAACAGTTTTGCCGTGAAATCCCTGACCGCGAAACAACAAGAAATGGCTAAAGCGGTAGATTTAACCGGTGTGCCCGCCATTTTCATCAACGGTAAATATATGATCAATCCAAAAGGACTGAAATCTGACGACCTAAACTCTTTTGTGAAGAGCTACGCGGATACGGTTCGCTATCTGATCACCAAATCCTGACGTTTCGCTAATCTCACTTTTCGCACCACACAACAGTCAAAAGCGCTGTTGGTGGTGCGCAATCACATCATTTAGACCAATATCCTTTCTTCCCGGTTGGCATTCGCCGTTATCAGGATTACCCTAAACTTAGCGGTGTTACCTGTTGTCGGGGTACACCTTCTTCAAGTGTTGATTTACACGAGAGAACGCTATGGAATTAAAGGATTATTACGCCATTATGGGCGTGAAACCGACAGACGATCTCAAGACAATCAAGACCGCCTATCGTCGACTCGCCCGTAAATACCATCCTGATGTCAGCAAAGAGACTGACGCTGAGGCCCGTTTTAAAGAGGTTGCTGAAGCCTGGGAAGTCCTGAGTGATGAACAGCGACGAGCCGAGTACGACCAACTGTGGCAGCATCGCAACGACCCTCAGTTCAGCCGTCAATTCCAGCAAGGAGAGGGGCAAAGCTACAGCGCCGAAGATTTCGACGATATCTTCTCCTCCATTTTTGGTCAGCGTGCGCACCAGTCGCGCCAGCGCCCTGCCAGCCGCGGGCACGACATCGAAATAGAAGTTGCCGTCTTCCTCGAAGAAACGCTTACTGAGCATAGCCGCACTATCAGTTACAACCTGCCAGTCTACAATGCGTTTGGCATGGTAGAACGAGAAATTCCTAAAACACTGAACGTGAAAATTCCGGCTGGCGTCGGTAACGGTCAGCGTATCCGTCTGAAAGGTCAGGGCACGCCCGGCGAAAACGGTGGGCCGAACGGTGATTTGTGGCTGGTGATTCATATTGCGCCGCATCCGCTGTTCGATATCGTTAATCAGGATCTGGAAGTTGTCGTTCCTCTGGCGCCGTGGGAAGCTGCGCTGGGTGCGAAAGTAACCGTTCCGACGCTGAAAGAGAGCATCCTGCTGACCATTCCTGCAGGCAGCCAGGCCGGTCAGCGGCTACGCATTAAAGGCAAGGGGCTGGTAAGTAAAAAACATACCGGCGATTTGTATGCGGTGATCAAGATCGTCATGCCACCGAAACCTGACGACACCAGTGCTGCCCTGTGGCAACAACTGGCAGATGCACAAAAGACCTTTGATCCGCGCAAAGAGTGGGGGAAAGCATAATGGCTAACGTTACCGTCACTTTTACCATTACCGAATTTTGTCTGTACACCGGTGTGTCAGAAGAAGAACTGCATGAGGTTGTCGGCTTAGGGGTGATAGAACCCTACGAAGACGAGACGTTTGACGATCATGCGCTGACCGTAATGCGTCGCGCGGTGCGCCTGCGTCAGGAGCTGGAACTTGACTGGCCAGGGATTGCCGTTGCATTGACGTTGCTGGAAGAGAACGCGCAGCTGCGTCAGGAAAACCGCCTGCTGCGCCAGCGGCTGTCCCGTTTTATCAGCCATCCTTAGTGCGTCAGGGCCAGCATGGTGCTGGCCCTTTTATTGTCCCGAAACCTGCTCTTAATGACATTAAGCAGTAGATGGCATACAGTCAGCGATAAGAATTATCTCAAACAATAAGACGTTGAGCCATGCAGCTTAAGCCCCTCACAAAAGGTCGTTTTCACAATATCTGGCAGCAAGATGATGCCTTAATTGAGAAGATATTCCAGGAACTGCTCTCTGAAACGCAGATGATCCACGAAGATGAGTATCTCTATCGCCAGGGACAGGTAGTCGATCGACTTATCATGGTGCAATCAGGCAGAATTTCCCTGCGTTACAGCGCGGAAAATGGTCGCCGTTTTCAGTTGGGCGCAATGGAATGTGATGAGCAACTATTTGGTGAAATGGAGTTTTTTACCGGGTATCGCTGCCAGCTTGATATCGTGGCCGAAGAGCCGTTGACCGTGGCGGTGTGCAGCTGTGAGCGTCTGGAAGAAGCGCTAAACCAGCACCCGAGACTGGCGATATTTTTTGCCAGTGCGATGGCGATTGATTATCAGGATATGCTGGAAATCTTCCTGCACCGGATGCTCTACCCTATCGTTCATAACGTGGCGTATGATCTGTATCGCCAGCATCAGAACAAACAGCCGATGGATGGTTTCCATAAAAAATACCAGGAAGCAGAACGGTTCGGCACCACCGATCGGGTCTATCGGCGGGCGGTTAAAGCCCTGACGGATGCCGGACTGGTAACACGCACGAAGCAAGGACTGGAAATTAAGGATCTGGATGGGCTGCGTAAATTCCTCGGCAATGACATCATTGACTGACACACCATCCCCGTAGAGAAGGTTGGTGTGTCAGTTCAGCGCAATCAGAATTTATAGGTAAGGTTGAAGTAGTGACCGAGTCCGGTGGTGCGCCCTGCTCCGCCATGATTTTCCATCAATGCCATATTGCGGAAATACTTCAGGCCATAACCCACCGCATAATGCTCTGAATGCCAGTAGATACCGTTATACCATTCAATCGCGTTATTGCTGTATAACGGTTGATTAGCAATCTTGTTAGCGGCGAACTGATAGTCAAAGTAACCCTGATAGTTCAGGTAGCTGCCGTTGGCAAAGGTATAGAACGGCGTCGACCAGTTGGTCGAGAACATGTAGCCATCCCACTTGCCTTCGTTATCCGCACCGTAGTTTTCACGCACATAATGCGCATAGATGTTCATTCCCACCAGACCAAACCACGGAACCTTAACATCTGTGCCCAGACCGACATAATGTTCAAATAATTCCCGGTCGCCAATGTTATTTACCGTTGCGATATAGAATTCGTTAAATGGCCCAACGGATAAATCTTTATTAAAAATAGCATCCAGGGAAAACCGTGGGGATATCTTGGCGAAAAAGTTATCGCCACCATGGCGGTCATCCTGCTTGCGGTCAAAAATATCAAAGAAATCGATATAACCATACAGATCGATAATTCCGGAACGCGCCCCAAACTCCAGTTCCAGATAAGTGTCATTACGAATACCATAAGGCACTTTCGCATCCACACTTTGCATTAAGTTCATCTGCATCCAGTTAAAATCATTTTTACGGACGTTGCCATCGGTATAATCAGCAGCAAGCGCTTGCGTACAGCTCATTGCAACGATTGCGCCCAGAACTGTTTTTTTAATCATTGATTTATTCTTCATCATTTTCAATTCCTTTGAGCAAGGTTGAGTGTCGCCCCACCAAATAAATGGTGTGGCGACTGACTATCTAATTAGAGAGGTAAGTGTTATTACTGTGCTTTGTTACGTTTAAGTTTTAATGTACCCATCAACATGATAAAGATTATTAAATATAATACTGGTATTGCGTACATAATTTTCTGCAAGCCCATTGTTTTTTCCATTAGCGCACTGATCGCTGGACTAAACATAGCCCCGGCGCTACCGCTAATTAAAATATATGAAACATTCTGACTACTTGCGTGCTTCACAAATGAAACTCCGTAGGCAATAAAGGAGTTATACAGCGCCGCACAGACGAATCCGTAACTATAAGCCAGATAATCAAGCCCCGAGATGTTGTCTTTCGTTACAATAATGGTCGTAATAACGCAAGCGAGAAAAATAATACTCAACAGGAAATAATGTATCCTCACTCGAGAAACAATGACAGTTGATACTAGCGCCCCAACCAACGCCGCTCCCCAGTATTGCGTAATAATATTACCGGCTTCTTCAAATGGAATGCCAAATTTGTTCTTCACAAATAATGGTGCCCAGGTCAGGAAGGTATACAGCGCCAGCATACCTAAGAACAGACCAATACCTCCGCTAATAATCCCTGGGTTCCACTCAGACTTCACCGCGTCTGTCCGATCTTCCGCAGACGCGGTTTCACAGGCAGTAAAACGAGTGAGCGCCACCACACCTAACGTAAGTAAGGCTACCATGCCAACACTTAGATAGCTGTAACTCCATGACATATTGTGCGTCAGGGCGTAGGTGGTGATCAGCGGGAAAACCACGCCTGCGACGTTAAAGGTGGCGTCTTGTACCACCAACATTGTACTTTGAATGCGATCCTGCCATACCGAAACGACAATCGTTCCTGCCACACACAGGCCAATCCCACCGCAAAAGCCCACCAAAGTCATGGCAACCATCACCGGCCATAAGCCGGGGCTTAAGTGCATTGCCAGCGAACAAAGGAACACTATCGAATAGATAATAAACGTCATTCGCTTGACGCCAATTTTTTCTATCAGGAAAAAGGCGGCGATGGTCCCGGCTAATGCCCCACCGTTAAGCAGCGAAAATATCGAGGCAACGGTATTCACATCAGCACTGTAACGTACCGCAATCGGTTCAATCAGCATTCCAAACTGACTGGCAAACCCCGCCATAATAAAATTTGCCAGAAAACTAATCAGTGTAAGTGCTATTTTATTCTTCATATAATGACATCCCTGATTGGTTCAATTAAAAGCCAATGCTAAGCCGTAACGGCTGTATTTAGCGCCAGCTCAATCATATTTTTAAAAGTTAATTGTCGTTCCTCTGCCGTGGTTTCTTCGCCAGTCAGGCAATGATCGGACACCGTTAAAATAGCCAGTGCTTCAATATTAAATTGGTGTGCTAAGGCGTATAAGCCGGCCACCTCCATATCCACACCCAGTACACCAAACTTTTCCAGTGCAGGAATGAGGTTTTCGTCAGGATCGTAATAAAGATCGCCACTGAAAACATTACCGACCTTAATGTCGATTCCGGCCTTCTGCGCCAGCATCCACGCCTGTTGTAGTAATGGGAAGTGAGCGGATGTCGCCATCGTGTAGCCCGCGCTACGTTTTAAATTTGTGACAGAGTCCGTTCCGGCAGCGAGAGCCAGAATAATGTCGCGCATTTTGACATGCGGTTGTGTTGCCCCCAGGCTACCGACGCGAATAATTCTCTTCACATTAAAATCATGTACCAGCTCATGGGCGTATAGCGTCATAGACGGAATACCCATACCGTGTCCCATCACCGAAACAGGTTGACCAAAATAAAGACCGGTATAGCCCAGCATATTACGCACGTTGGTAACTTCGCGGTAATCCATAAGATAATTTTCGGCAATAAATTTTGCGCGCAGCGGATCGCCCGGCATAATCACAGTTGGCGCAAAATCACCCGCTTTAGCATTAATATGTGCAGTCATAACAATTCCTGAATTATGGGTATTGGAGATATGCAGGGATTGTAACCAGACGTTTGCAGAGGATTGAGGACAAAAGTCCTGCTCAAAGGATCGGCCTCTCATTTCTGAGAGTTAGAGTTGCAGGCTTAGGATGCAGAGGAAAACTATGCCCCGGCAACAGTTAGGAAAAGCAAGACCCAGAACAATAAAAGAACAGATTAGCCCCCAAATCGCTGGTGACTACCGCGTTGGCGCGAGTAGCCATAGCAGCGTCAATATTGTTTTGAAAGTGGTCTTATTGTTATTATCGTATTCCACTCTAAGCTTGGATGCCTGCCATGACCCGATTAAGGTTTAGTGAGATGACTCACGCCGATATACCTGCTGTTCAGTCGTTCCTTATTAAGCATCTTAATTTGTTCTTCAATGCCGGGAGAGTCATGCCTGCTGCTGAAGAAGATATCTTCGATCTCAGGCAGCAGTATATTTTGCAAGAAAGAAATCTATTACTTTGCGCATGGAGTGAAAAACAAGAGCTCATCGCTACACTTGCGGTATGTCAATATGATGATCGTATCACTGAGCTACGTGGGCACTATAATTTGCCTGAAACGGCAGAAATTTGTCGTTGCTACGTGGATGCGCGCTACCGCAGACAGGGAATCGGAAGCCGGTTGTTTGCTTTAGCTCAAATGTTCTGCCAGCAGCAAAAATATAAAACCTTATATCTTCATACTCATCATTTCTTGCCTGGAGGGTATCATTTTTGGTTGCGTAAAGATTTTAGCGTCGTTATGGATATGCAGGATGAATGGCAATTGGTACATATGCAGAGATCACATTATTAAATTAACCCAACGCTAATTAACTGCGTTATTGATAACGATCAATATGATTAAATTGAAAAAATAAAACCGCGTTTATAGCTTGATCAATATCAATCAATTCTCATTTAGCTTTTTATTGTTATTTTCATGTATACATCCGAGATAAAGGATTTAAGCATAACCAACTGTAAAACATAACAATTTTACCAGAGGTGTGAGGTTTTCCCTATTTATTCATACGGTTGACCTCGTTAACAATTGCCGTTAGAGTCGCTTTTGACAGCATTTCATTACATTTTTGTATATGAATAGGAATATGGTGAGAATTATTCAATTCAATTCCATAACTGCCCCCGCAACTGTAGGCGGATGCAGAATATCCTTGTGTGGTTAATAAGCCACAGGTCACTGTAAAGCTCGTCTTTATGGGAAGGCCGATATTCTGATTACCGTGAGTCAGGAGACCTGCTGTCAACGATGTATACCATTAAGTGGACGGGATGGTCCATGGGATGAATTATTTGACGCAAGCAGTAGTGTATTTATGAATAAGATTTTGGCTAAGTAAGGCTTATTTGCATTTGTTGCATATCTTCATTCTTAAAATTCACGATTCAATGTCATCTATCTTCATGTCTCCTCCCGATATATGGAATGAAATGAGCCATGACCAGACTTTAAGATTCTGGCATCAACGGGACGATGATAATGCACGCTAATTCTACATTTTTCTCTTCTAAAAAAACGCTTCTGGCTATTGTTGGAACCACTGTACTGTTGACTTCCGGTTTTTCTAACGCGGCAAAAACCGAATATCCTCTGACGATTAAAAACTGTGGCCGCGATATTACCTTTAATCAGGCACCAACGCGTGTGGCAACGGTGGGTCAGAACAGTACCGAGATTCTCTATTCATTGGGACTGGCCGATCGTGTCGTGGGTACTTCGTTGTGGTTTGGCCCAGTACTGGATGCTTACAAAGCAGCAAATGAAAAAGTTGCCGTTATTGCGCAAAATATTCCCAGCTTTGAAGGAATTGTGGCTAAAAAACCAGATCTGGTTGCCAGCCAATTTGAGTGGCAAATCGGCCCTGCTGGCACAGTTGCCTCATACGAACAGTTTAGTGAACTGAAGGTGCCCGTTTACACTGCACCAGCTGACTGTGCTAAGGATAACGAAGATGGGGGTGATGGTGTTCGTAAGGGCATGTTTGATATTGCCATGGTGTATCAGGAAGTCGCCGATCTGGCAAAAATTTTTGATGTTCAGGATAAAGGCGAAGCGCTGATTGCCAGCCTTAAAGCACGTGAATCAGCAGCAAAAAATAAAATTACCGGCATGGATAAGAATGTTTCCGCCGTGTTCTGGTTCTCAAGCGCCGATTTACAGCTCGATCCTTACGTTGCCGGGAAGTTTGGCCCAGCAGCATGGATAGCCCAAACGTTGGGTGTGAAAAATGTCATTGATTCTGCTGAAGAGTGGCCAACGGTGGGCTGGGAAACCATCGCTAAAGCTAACCCTTCTGTCATTGTGCTCGGTGAGATGAGCCGCCGACGCTTCCCGGCAGATGACTGGAAGATCAAGATGGAATACCTCCAGTCCGATCCTGTCACCAAACTGATTCCTGCCGTCAAAGAAAACCATCTGCCGGCCATTGACGTACAGACAATGAATGCCGGGATCAGAACTATTGATGGAGTGGAAAAACTGGCTGACGCTCTGGTTGAATATGGCTTAGCGCATCCGCAGGCTGCTCATTAATCTACATTTTGCGCTATATCACGGCACGGTATAGCGCATCTCCGTTACTCAGGAACGCAGATAATCATGAGTGATTCTCGCAGGATGCGTCGCGCTGTTGGTCAGCTTGCGGTGAGAGTCGGTGGTCATGCCGTTTGGGTCAGTGCGCTGATGTGTTGCGTACTGCTGGCGGGGATTTCCATCGGCGAAACGTTTATCCCCTGGCAGCACGTACTCAGCACATTGGCAAATCATCTTTTCGATACCCACTATCCTGTCGATGCACTGGATGCCGGGATCGTCTGGAACTACCGCTTGACCCGAGCACTGGTCTCAGCCAGCTGCGGCGCCTGCCTGGCTGTTTCCGGCGTAGTGTTACAGTCGTTGCTACGCAATGCGCTCGCCGAACCTTATCTACTGGGGATTTCTGCCGGAGCATCTACCGGTGCGGTGCTGATTGCGCTCACGGGACTGGGGGCTGGCATCATCAGTATGTCTTTAGGGGCGTTCATTGGTGCGCTGACGGCATTTCTGTTCGTTGCACTATTGGCGATGGCCGCTGGCGGTAAACAAGGTGGCGGGATTACAACCCAAATCATTCTTGCCGGGATCGCCAGTTCGCAACTGTTCAATGCGATTACGTCGCTTATCATCACCCGCTCAGCAAACGCCGAGCAAGCGCGCGGTATTATGTTCTGGTTGTTAGGCAATTTGAGCGGTGTACGCTGGCCCGATGTTGTCTTAGCTATTCCTACCGCTCTGGTCGGTATTGCGCTGTGCTTCTGTTATGTCCGCCACCTTGATGCGTTCTCCTTTGGCGCTGAATCCGCGGCATCGTTGGGTATTCCGGTCAAACGTACCCGCGCAGTACTGATTGCTGCTGTCACCGGTATGACAGCGATTATGGTCTCCATTGTTGGTGCGATCGGCTTTGTCGGTCTGGTTATCCCTCATGCCGCTCGTTTGCTGGTCGGCAACCAGCATCATCGACTGCTGCCGGTTAGTGCGCTTACCGGCGCCATTTTCCTCATTGTCGCCGATGTTATTTCCCGCACGTTACTACCCGGTCAGGTACTGCCAATTGGGGTGATCACGGCTTTGGTCGGCGCGCCTGCGTTTTCAATCATTCTGATAAGAGGAAACCAGAACAAATGACGGTAAACCTCGTACAGCCACTTGTTACCTCTGCGCAAGCCGTTATTGAAGCCTGCAATCTGCGTTGGAAGGTAAAGGGTAAGACGATTGTTGATGATATTTCTCTTCGCGTAACTCCCGGCGAGTTTGTCGGTATCATCGGTCCCAACGGCTCGGGCAAAACGTCACTGATTTCACTGCTGGCCGGTTTGCTGAAGCCGACTTCCGGGCACATCACTCTGCGGCAAAAAGCGCTCCAGCACTATTCGCGGCGTCATCTTGCGCAACAGGTGGCGCTGGTCGAACAACAGGCTGAAACCAGCGAGCGGCTTACCGCTTTACAAGCCGTTTCTCTGGGACGGACCCCCTGGCTTAGCCTGCTCACCCCCTGGTCTGCCAAAGATGACGATATCGTACAAACGATGCTGGAGAAGGTCGATCTCAGTGAATTCCAGCACCGCTGCTGGCATACCTTTTCCGGGGGAGAAAAACAGCGCCTGCATATCGCACGGGCGCTGGCGCAGCAGCCGCAATTGTTGCTGATGGATGAACCCACCAACCATCTCGACATTCAACATCAGATTGGCCTGCTGAGTCTGGTTAAACGTGAAAAACTCACGGTGATTGCTGCTCTGCACGACCTTAATCATGCCGCGATGTTCTGCGATCGCATCATCGTAATGACCTCCGGACATATGGCGATGCAGGGTAAACCTTGCACCGTTTTTACCCGCGAAAATCTCCATGCCTGGTTTGGTATCGACGCCATTGTCGAACATGAAGCGGGTAGTGAAAACTGTTTTATTCGTTATCAAAGACCTGATGAATTTTAAGGAAGAATCGATGAAATACCTCAAACAGAGTCTGAAAGTTTTGTGTTTACTCGCCCTCGCCTCTTCAGCCTTCGCGCAAACTCACGAAGTGTTGATGAAGAATCGTGGGTCTGCGGGGCCGATGGTCTACGAGCCGGATTATCTGGAGATCCAACCCGGTGATACGGTGAAGTTTATCCGTAAGCATAAGAGCCACAACGCGGCTTCAATTGCTGAATTGTCTCCAGCTGACTATCCCGGTTTCATGGGAAAAATAGATGAAGAGATCGAGGTGACTTATGACAACCCTGGATTTTACGGCATCAAATGCTCACCGCATTACGCTCAGGGCATGGTGATGATGATTAAGGTTGGCGATACCACGTTACCGGATAGCTATCGGGCATTCAAAGCGCCGGGTATTGCTGATAAGCGCTTTCAGGAAATTTACGCGCGTATCGACAAACAATAATCCGCATTACTCTGGGAGAAATACAAGGTGGCAGATAAAAAACTTGCAGATGGCGAAATCCAGGAACAGCGTCGGGAATGCCTGTGTAAACTGACGAAATTCGTCGGCGCGGCGGGCGTCGCGGCTGCCGTGTGGCCGCTGGTTTCGGCCTTAAGCCCGGATGAGAAAACGCTAGGGGAAAATGAACCGATTGATGTTTCTCTTGCGGGTGTTGCTGCTGGACAAACCATCAGGCGCATATGGCAGGGAAAGCTGATTCTTATTCACCACCGCACGCAGGAAGAGATTGTCGCCGCCAGAAATACCGACTTGCATACGCTTATTGACCCACAGTCTGACAGCGAGAGGGTCTCTGCGGTTCATCCCCAATGGCTGGTGGTTCAAGGGTACTGTCCACATGCCGGATGTGTCCCCAACGCCCAGCCGGGAGGGCTGGGCTGGATTTGTCCGTGCCACGGCTCGGAATTTGATACCTCCGGGCGCGTGACGCGCGGCCCCGCAACGGCCAACCTGGCAATCCCGGATTACGCTTTTCATTCTGATGGTCAGATCGTGCGTATCGGCACTAAGGAAGCCTGACATGATGAGTGAGCGCGTCTATTCGCTTCGCTGGCGAATTCCTTTTCCTCGTTCGATTGCCGGACTCTGGCTGTTCGCTATCGGCGCAATCCTGCTGGTTATGCTCGGCGTGCAGATCCTGACAGGTATCGTACTGGCGATGTTTTACGTGCCGACAGCCGGGCTGGCATTTGACTCCATTATTCATATTATGCGTGCGGTTCGCCACGGAGAACTGATACGCAATATGCATGCTATTGGCGCATCGCTCTTTTTCTTTGCCTGTTATCTGCATATTTTTCGCGGTATGTACTACAACGTGTACCGCAAGCCCTGGACAACAATGTGGTTGATTAGCGTCACGCTGTATATCCTCCTGATGATAACCGCATTTCTTGGTTATAGTCTTATCTGGGGGCAAAAAAGCTACTGGGCGGCAACGGTCATTACTCGCTTTGCCCAGGCCATTCCGCTAGTGGGTGATACGTTATACGCATATTTAGTCGGTAGCCATACGCCGGGAACACCGATGCTTGGCCGCTTTTTTGTTATCCACTTTATTCTTCCTTTTATGATTGTCGTGGCAACGGTTTTTCATATACGTACCGTACAGTCAGCGTTTGCCCAGGCGATGAAAAAGAGGTTCAGCGAGAAAGAGTCCAGGAGCCTGTTGTTCGATTACAAAATTACCGATCTCGATGCCATCAAAATCACCCTTTTTATGATGCTCTTCGCCTGGTTTTTATTCTTTGCTCCGCACTATCTGAGCAGCGCCGATAACTTTATTCCCGCAGACCCAACGATTACACCAGCGATTGTTGCGCCAGAATGGTATTTCCTTCCCTTCTTCTCCATCTTGCGCTGCTTCCCGAATGAATTCGTGGGACTAGCCGCGATGTGCGGTTCGATACTGATTTTCTATTTTCTTCCCTGGCTTGATACCTCCCGGGCTCGTTTTCGCCATTACAGCAAACTGGTCAAATGCGGATTCTGGCTGTGGGTCATCAATGCCTGCTTTTTAGGCTGGTTAGGATCGAAAGCGCTGGTTGGCCCCGACCTTCTTGACGGTTTTCGTAACGAAGAAGGTTGGATACGTGCCGCGTCCCAGCTTTCGACGCTGATTTGGTTTGCCTGGTTTTTAATCGTATTACCTTGCCGTCGTTTTCTGGAAAAACAGGACTGATAATGAAACGACTATTGAAATTCAGTGTTCTGTGTTTTTCTCTGTTGGGACTGGGCTCCACCTATGCGCAAGAAGCCACGCCTGAACGACAGGAATGGAGTTTCAGCGGCATCAATGGCCAGTATGATAAAGAGCAGCTTCGGCGTGGTCTGCAGGTTTATGAAGAGAAGTGTCGCGCTTGTCACGGCATGAAGCACCTTACCTTTCGAACCTTGACCAGACCCGGCGGCCCGGAACTCACGGAAGAAGAAGCAAGAAGTATCGCTAACGGCTATCAGTTTCCTGAGATTCAGGATGACGGCCAGATGGGTGAGCGGGACGGGACGCTAAATGACAGCTTTATATCGCCATATTTAAACGAGCGGGAAGCTCGATACCTTAATAATGGCGCAGAACCTGTTGACCTGAGCTATATCGTCCGCGCCCGCTCATACGATCGTGGATTTCCGCAATTCCTGTTAGATGCTTTTCTGCCCTACACGGACCAGGGAGCTGATTACGTCTACGCGCTACTCACCGGCTATCTGCCTGACGATCCCGAACTGAAGGCTAACCGCTATTTTCCGGGCGGCGTGATTAACATGCCGAAACCGCTGAATAGCGGAGAGATCCAATGGAGTCCGGCGTCGCAGAAAGCTGAAACTGAGGAGCAATACGCCAGAGATGTTACCGCCTTTCTGGCATGGGCAGCCGATCCGGCGCTCTCTGAACGAAAACAGCAAGGGAATTACGTTATGGGCTATCTGGCTATTATGCTGGGGCTGCTATGGATATTACGACGAATGAAGAGACGTTCGCTCATGTAGTTTTTGCGGGGCGGGGTGATTACTCATTTCACCAGCATTCAACCGGTCAGCAGCACTGTTACCCTTGCGCGACTAAGACGAGTAAAGGAAGACAAAATATAAACCGAGCAAAACGAAAAAACCCCAAGCTATTTGATAGCTTGGGGTTTATGTTTGGCGGAAGCGTAGAGATTCGAACTCTAGAACCCTTTCGGGTCGCCGGTTTTCAAGACCGGTGCCTTCAACCGCTCGGCCACGCTTCCAATGAGGCGCACTATAAACATCCCGAACGGACCTGTAAAGCACCAATGTGTTCGTTTGCCTGAAAAACAGCCAAAATGTTGTTAATCGATTGAAATAACAACAGACTGACCATTTAATCAGCACAAATACCGGCTACAACGCTTAATGTTTTTTGATGTACATATCTTTGGTGTAGTAATTGCCCCGGTTATCCGGCGCAAATCCCCCCACCCACGGCTTCACCAGATGCGTGCGGACATAGTGGTAAACCGGAATCGCAGGGACATCATCACCTAAAAGATCTTCAGCCTGCTGATAGTATTTGCCTCGTTCTTCCAGTGAATTTGCTTTCGCCGCATTACGCATCGCTTCATCAAAGGCGGGATTGCTGTACTTGGTAGTATTCTCGCTATCACCGGTACGGAAAATATTGAGGAAACTTGAAGCATCATCATAGTCGGCTATCCACGCATAGCGCACGACGTCAAAATTACCGGTGTGCATAGTGTCCAGCATGGTTTTCCATTCCTGGTTTTGCAGCTTCGCCTCGACGCCAAGGTTTTTCTTCCACATCGACGATGCGGCAATCGCAATACGCTGGTGCGTTTCGAAGGTGTTGTAGAGCAAATTCAAGCTAAGCGGATGCTCAGGACCAAAACCGGCTTCAGCAAGCAGTTTTTTGGCTTCAGCAATACGTTTTTCGAGCGGCCATGACGCATACTCCGGAGCATGCAGTTTCACCCCACCTATTTCCGGCTGGCTGATAACCCACGCTGCTCGCTGCCCCTGCCCCATCACCTTTTGCGCAATGATGTCTTTATCCAGCGCCATATTCAGTGCCCGGCGCACGCGCGGATCATTAAACGGCGCGCGGGTTGTATTGAACTGATAGTAATACGTTGAAAGCTGGGGAGAGACATGCAGTTCATCGCCCATCGTTTTTTTCAGTTGGGCGAACTGATTGACCGGTACGCTATAAACAATGTCGATTTCACCGGCCTTATAGCGGTTTACGTCAGCCGACTCTGAGCTGATGGGCAAATAAGTAACTTTATTAATAACCGTATGCCGATCGTCCCAGTAATGTGGGTTACGCTCGGCAACAATGCGCTCATTGACCACCCATTGCGATAGTTTGTACGGCCCACTGCTGACAAAATGTTCTGGTCGGGTCCACTTGTCGCCAAAACGCCCAATCAGAACTTTATCCAGCGGCACCAGCGATGGATGCGCCAGCATCGCCAGAAACGCCGCCGTCGGTTGCGTCAGGGTAATTTCCAGCGTGGTATCATCCAGGGCTTTGACCCCTAGTGTAGCGGGATCTTTATTCCCTTGGGCAATATCAACCGCGTTCGCAACATGCATATTGCCCAGATACGAAGCATAAGGTGAAGCCGTTTGCGGCGAGACCAGACGCTGCCAACTCCAGACAACATCCTGTGCGGTAATCGCAGAGCCATCAGACCAGGTAATGCCCGGACGTAAATGAAAGGTCCAGATAGTATTGTCTTTATTCTCCCAGGATGCCGCAAGGCGGGGCTCGATAGACCCATCCTGCTTGACAGCAACCAGACCGTCGAACATATCGCTGATTAAATTAAACTCAACGTTGCTTTCGACTTTATGCGGATCCAGCGATGCCGGCTCACTGCCGTTATTTCTCACCAGTTCCTGCTTTTCAGCCAATGCTGTTCCTGCGGGAACATGAGCTGCCCATGCCGCGCCGTTTATTGATATCATACAGGCGGCCAACAGCGTAAACGTAAATACCTTCGATTTGTGTTGAGTCATTCCCTGCACCTTATTGTTCTGTTTTATGTAGACACCGCTTTCACTGTCAGAGAGATTCAGGAATAACGCAATATTTTTCAGTGACCTATAAGATGTCGATCTGACATTTTCAAACAATAAGTGGTAACATCTAATTTAGGCACTTTTGCTGAAATAATATGCTTAAGTCTGGCGGGTTAAAATGCGTAAAGATGGGTAAAACCGCTGTGTCATTCCCCTTGATTTCATTATCCTCCATCATTAATTACATCTGTCATAAGAGAGTGACTCATGGATCGTATTATTAGTTCTTCGCGCGACCGTACATCGCTACTCAGCACGCATAAAGTGCTGCGCAATACCTATTTTCTGCTCAGCCTGACGCTGGCGTTTTCTGCCATCACCGCAACGGCAAGCACCGTGCTGATGCTGCCATCCCCGGGTCTAATCCTGACGCTGGTGGGTATGTATGGTCTGATGTTCCTGACATATAAAACTGCGGATAAGCCGGTCGGAATTCTGTCTGCTTTCGCATTCACCGGCTTCCTGGGCTACATTCTGGGACCGATTCTGAACACCTACCTGTCTGCAGGCATGGGTGATGTTATCGGTATGGCGCTGGGCGGCACTGCTCTGGTCTTCTTCAGCTGTTCTGCCTATGTGCTGACCACCCGTAAAGACATGTCCTTCCTCGGCGGTATGCTGATGGCAGGTATCGTGGTGGTGCTGATTGGTATGGTTGCGAATATCTTCCTGCAACTGCCAGCTCTGCATCTGGCCATCAGTGCGGTGTTTATTCTGATTTCTTCAGGCGCTATCCTGTTTGAAACCAGCAATATCATCCGTGGCGGTGAAACCAACTACATCCGTGCAACGGTCAGCCTGTATGTTTCGCTGTACAACATCTTCGTCAGCCTGCTGAGCATTCTGGGCTTCGCCAGCCGCGACTAAGTTGTCAACTCGCACTATCCAGCCCCGCTTATGCGGGGCTTTCTTTTTTGGTAAACTGCCGCCAGTTTGACTAACGTAGTGACGAATTATGTTGATCTTTGAAGGTAAAGAAATCAGTACCGATAGCGAAGGCTATCTGAAAGATACCACGCTGTGGAGCGAGCCGCTGGCGGAGAAAATCGCCGAAAACGAAGGCATTACGCTCTCCGCAGAACACTGGGAAGTGGTGCGTTTTGTCCGCGATTTTTATCTGGAATTTAATACCTCCCCCGCTATTCGCATGCTGGTAAAAGCGATGGCCAACAAGTTTGGCGAAGAAAAAGGCAACAGCCGTTATCTCTACCGCCTGTTCCCGAAAGGACCCGCCAAGCAGGCGACTAAAATTGCCGGCCTGCCGAAACCGGTGAAATGTATTTAATAACGGATACTAAATCCCTTTAGCTCGTCGCCAGGACGATGGGGTTCGCTGAGAACTCTGTCTACCCTGGCGCTTCGCGGCCCCCCGGCTTTCAACCACTTCATCAGTTGTTCCACCCGGTCACCTTCACCGCAGGCGACAACCTCTACGCTGCCGTCATCCATATTCTTCGCGTATCCGGTCAATCCCAGCCGTTGTGCTTCATGCTGGGTGGTGTAGCGAAATCCTACTCCCTGAACCCGGCCATAGACCCAGGCGATTATGCAGACTTTCGACATTGCGGTTCTCCTTATCATCACAGCGCGCGTTGCAAATATGCGTAAAACTCAGGACAATGGCGCCCATTTCTTTGAATTGACAGAATAGTAAATTATGAGTGTACGTTTAGTGTTAGCCAAAGGGCGCGAAAAATCATTACTGCGCCGCCATCCGTGGGTATTTTCCGGTGCTGTCGCACGTATGGAAGGTAAAGCCAACCTCGGTGAAACCATCGATATTGTTGACCATCAGGGTAAATGGTTAGCACGCGGCGCGTACTCACCCGCGTCGCAGATCCGTGCACGCGTCTGGACATTTGACAAGTCTGAGTCCATCGATATTGATTTCTTCACCCGTCGTCTGCAGCAGGCGCAGACATGGCGTGACTGGCTGGCGAAAAAAGACGGTCTGGACAGCTACCGTCTGATCGCCGGCGAATCCGATGGTCTGCCGGGTGTCACCATTGACCGCTTCGGCAACTTCCTGGTGTTGCAGTTGCTCAGTGCGGGGGCTGAATACCAACGCGCCGCGCTGATTAGCGCTCTGCAAATTGTTTTCCCGGACTGCGCCATTTATGACCGTAGCGATGTTGCGGTGCGTAAAAAAGAAGGTATGGAGCTGACTCAAGGGCCAGTAACGGGCGAGCTTCCGCCAGCACTGCTGCCAATTGAAGAGCACGGCATGAAGCTGCTGGTTGATATTCAGCATGGTCACAAAACCGGCTACTACCTCGATCAACGCGATAGCCGCCTGGCCACGCGTCGTTATGTGGAAAATCAGCGTGTGCTGAACTGTTTCTCTTATACCGGTGGATTTGCGGTTTCAGCATTAATGGGTGGATGCCGTCAGGTCGTCAGCGTTGACACCTCTCAGGAAGCGCTCGATATTGCCCGCCAGAACGTGGAACTGAACAAGCTGGATCTGAGCAAAGCTGAGTTCGTGCGTGATGATGTGTTCAAACTTCTGCGAGCTTATCGCGATCGTGGTGAGAAATTCGACGTCATCGTGATGGATCCGCCGAAATTTGTCGAAAACAAAAGCCAGTTGATGGGCGCCTGCCGCGGCTATAAGGACATCAATATGCTGGCTATTCAGTTGCTCAATCCGGGCGGCGTACTGCTGACTTTCTCCTGCTCTGGGCTTATGACCACCGATTTATTTCAGAAAATCATCGCTGATGCCGCAATAGATGCTGGTCGTGATGTACAATTTATAGAGCAGTTCCGTCAGGCCGCCGATCACCCGGTGATCGCTACCTACCCGGAAGGGCTGTATCTGAAAGGGTTTGCCTGTCGCATCATGTAACTTGAAAAGTGGAATATTACCCTTACATAGAGGGTATCTATTTCCCGGGAGGTGACTATGATTGCCAGCAAATTCGGTATCGGCCAGCAGGTCCGCCATTCCCTGTTAGGTTACCTCGGAGTGGTCGTGGATATCGACCCGGAATATTCGCTTGATCAACCGTCAGCCGATGAGTTGGCGGTTAACGACGAACTTCGCGCCGCTCCCTGGTATCACGTGGTGATGGAAGACGATAATGGTCTGCCAGTACATACGTATCTGGCCGAAGCACAACTGAGTAGCGAGCTACAGGAAGAACATCCGGAGCAACCGTCGATGGATGAACTGGCGCGAACAATTCGAAAACAGCTTCAGGCCCCGCGCCTGCGCAATTGATGCAAACACAGACCCGATTAGCTAATCGGGTCTGTGCGTTTTGTTCGGCTACAGATCAACCTTACTTCGCCAGTCCCAGCCGCGGGATCTCAATCGCCGGGCAACGATCCATTACCACCGTCAACCCTGCATCACGAGCCAGTACGGCTGCCTGCTCGTTAATCACGCCGAGCTGCATCCATAGGGTCTTCGCGCCGATGGCAATTGCCTCCTGAGCAACACCCCACGCCGCTTCGGAATTACGGAAGACATCTACCATATCCACTTTCTCTGGTACATCTGCCAGCGTCGCATAGCCCTGCTGCCCCAGCAGTGTTTTTCCGGCAACTTTCGGTGAAACAGGAATAACGTGATAGCCCTGATCGAGTAAATATTTCATAACCCGATAGCTTGGGCGATCGGGTTTATCGCTTGCTCCCACCAGTGCAATCGTGCGGGTCGTTGTCAAAATGCCAGCAATATCGGTCTCTTTCATCGTTTTCCTCCAGGCTGTTTAGCAAAGTGTACGACAAACCGGACTTTGCGACCATTCATCCCATACTGGCGCATGAGAGCTAAACTCAAAAATATGTCTATATGTTAGTAAACATGATTATCGAAAAATTTAGATACATCTTATACAGATTTTTTCTGGACAGGAGAAACCTATGAAAGCCGGCATTGTGACAGCCTTAATTGCCCTGTGTTTGCCGGTAACCGTTTTTGCTACCTCTCTACGTCTGTCTAATGATATTGACCTTCTGGTGCTGGACGGAAAAAAAGTCTCCAGCTCATTACTGCGTGGTGCCGAAAGTATTGAGCTGGAAAATGGTCGGCACCAGCTTGTGTTTCGCGTAGAAAAAACCATTCGCCTGTCCAGCCACGAAGAACGTCTGTATATTTCGCCCCCGCTGGTCATCAGCTTTGATACCCAACTCGTCAGTCAGGTTAATTTTCACCTGCCACGTCTGAGCAACGAGCGAGATGCAACGCATTTTGATGATGCCCCACGCGTAGAACTGCTGGATGGGGATTCCATGCCTATACCGGTTAAGCTGGATATTCTGTCAATCACATCCACCGCAAAAATCGTAGATTATGAAATAGAAACAGAGCGCTATAACAAAGCGGCTAAGCATGCGTCTTTACCGCAATTTGCCACGATGATGGCCGATGACAGTTCGCTGCTTTCCGGGGTATCTGAACTGGACCGCGTGCCGCCTCAGTCGCAAACGCTGACTGAGCAACGCTTAAAATATTGGTTTCAACAGGCTGACGCACAAACGCGAAGTAACTTCTTACAATGGGCTGAGAAACAGCCCCCATCGTGACATTTATGTTCGTATACGCATTTTTTTTGTCTTTCTCTTGCAGCGTCAAGTGCTTCCAGTACTCTGTAACAAGGTTAACTTGGGAGCTGTACTATGGAATTAACGACTCGCACATTACCAGCGCAGAAACATATTGCGTTGGTCGCACACGATCACTGCAAAAAGATGTTGATGAGCTGGGTTGAACGCCACCAGCCATTACTGGAAAAACACGTTCTGTATGCTACAGGAACAACAGGAAATCTAATTCAACGCGCGACAGGAATGGACGTCAACGCCATGCTGAGCGGCCCGATGGGGGGTGACCAGCAGGTGGGTGCGCTAATTTCAGAAGGGAAAATTGATGTGCTGATTTTCTTCTGGGATCCGCTCAACGCCGTTCCCCACGATCCTGATGTCAAAGCCCTGCTACGCCTGGCCACAGTCTGGAACATTCCGGTCGCCACCAACGTGTCAACGGCTGATTTTATTATCCAGTCGCCAAACTTCAACGACGCAACGGATATCTTGATCCCGGATTACGCCCGTTATCTTGCAGAACGCCTCAAATAAACGCTAAGCAGGCGGCAACTGCCGCCTGCTTTTCAAGGTTTCCGGGTCACCGGAACGTCTAATTGCTTAAGCTCATCAACAAAACATGATGGCGCGTCTTTGCTAAACAGTAGCCATACCCGATGTCGTGCACGCGTTAGCGCCACATACAGCAACCGCCGCTCTTCAGCATCAGGAAAATCTTCAACTGCCGGGAGTAACGCCTCTTCCATAATCGACTCGCGAGCCGGAGCCGGAAAACCGTCATTCCCGTCATGAAGCCCCATAACAATAACGTAATCCGCCTGCTGCCCTTTGCTAGCATGAATAGTCATAAAATCCAACTGCAGCTTGGGCCAGCGGGTGGCCGCTTTGTCCAGGCTGGCTGGCTTCAGATGATGGTACCGCGCCAGCACCAGAATTCTCTCTTCAGCTTTCACAAAACCCGACAACTTATCCAGCAACAGATCTAACTGACTTTCATCGAGCAACATGACAGCTTTTTTATCACCGATCGTCAGACTGTTCAGCGGTTTCGTGAGCTGATGTGGGTTTTGCTGGATAAACTGGTTTGCGACTTCGCCAATCCGGCTATTAAAACGGTAAGTCGTATCCAGATTACAGCTATCGCCCTCACCAAAATTTTGCTGGAATGCGGTCGTCAGAGAAAGCTGTGCTCCGCTGAACCGGTAAATGGCCTGCCAGTCATCTCCCACGGCAAACAGTGTGGTCTGCGAGTTTTGCTTTCGCAAGGCGGCTAACAGGGCGGCGCGCTGAGGGGAAATATCCTGAAATTCATCGACCAGAATATGTTTCCACGGACTGATAAACCGCCCCTTCTCCAGAATGACAATAGCCTGATGGATCAACCCGGAGAAATCGACGGCATTCTCATCCTTCAGGGCACTCTTCCAGGCCTTGAGCAGCGGCGCCATTAGCTTTATGCGTTTACTGAACAGATCGCGGATCTCCTCCGGAGCATTAGCAATCATCTCCGCCTGTGCTCCACCATGCATCCGCATCAAACTAACCCAGCGATCCAACCGGGAGGCCAGACGGCGCTGTAATTTTTCGTCATCCCAGAAGTTACCTTCGGGTACAGACCACTGCATTTCTTCTAACCATTGTCGCCAGCCTTTAGCCTGAGCCTTTTTCTCACTGCACTGCTGACGCCAGGTCGTTATAAATAGTTTGTTGCGAGCGGCGGCATCATTTTCCAGCTTGCTCACTGTTGGAACTTTTTTGCTACCTTGCGAAATAATGTACAACGCCAGTGAATGGAACGTCCGCGCAGTGACCTCGTCCGTATGCAGACGCTCACGAATGCGGTCATCCATCTCCTGGGCTGCTTTGCGTCCAAACGCCAGCAACAGGATCTGTTCAGCCGCCGCCTCTCCTCGAGCAAGCAGCCAGCCCGCACGGGCGACCAATACGGATGTTTTGCCGCTTCCGGCCCCCGCAAGAACCAATAAGGATTGCTCACCGTTCACTACCGCGCGCGCCTGAGCCGGATTCAACGGCGAAGATTCAATATGCTGGAAAAACTCAGCATACTCTTCCAGCATTGCCTCGGTGTACGCCTGATTGTGCTGTAAGCGGCAGGCTTCAATGTCCTTCAACCACGCCTGGCATTGACGTAACGCCTCCCGGCAATTTTCAAATTCTTCCAGCCGATTAACCGGGAGCGGTAAAGCAGCAAAGGCACGGCGAATCTGCTGCTGCAGCCCTGATGTTTGTTCGCGCGTCAGCCATTTACTTTCACTAGTACGCGCCGCTATCGCATCCAACTGCTGCTGTAAAACCCCCGCAGCAACGTCACTCATTTCCTGGCTCCACTGTTGCCAGAGTGCATTCAAATGATGATGGAAGCGCTGGGTTTCCGCCCACTCTGTACCGTGAAGACGGACCACCTTCTCATCCGGGAGTACAAACTCCAGCTCGCCCCACACCAGACCACGTTTGCAATGAATAGCCAATAACTGATTGAAGGGAATAAGATACTCGTGACGATCGCCGGAAACTTTAATCCCGGCATTGAGAATAACGGCCCGATCGTAAGGGTGTTGTGCCAGACGTTTTCCAAGAGAAGTAGCTTTCAGTTCCATAAGACTCAAGCGGATCCACACGAAGAGGTTTGCTTATCAGTGTAACCGCCAGAGAAAACGTGCTCCAGCCCAAAAAAACGTTACAATTGCCGAATTCACAGAAAACCAGAGTTAACCGAGGGTTTATGCGTACTGTTCTGAATATTTTAAATTTTGTGCTTGGGGGGTTCGCCACCACCCTGGCCTGGTTACTGGCAACGCTGGTCAGTGTCGTGCTTATTTTTACTTTACCCTTAACCCGTTCATGCTGGGAGATAACCCGACTTTCGCTGTTTCCCTATGGCAACGAAGCGATACATGTCGATGAACTGAATCCGGCCGGTAAAAGCGTCCTGTTGAATACCGGCGGCACCGTGCTCAATATTTTCTGGCTGATTTTCTTCGGCTGGTGGTTGTGTCTGATGCACATTGTCTCTGGTATTGCTCAGTGCATAACGATTATTGGTATTCCGGTTGGCATTGCGAACTTTAAAATCGCTGCCATTGCGCTCTGGCCGGTGGGTCGCCGGGTAGTTTCAGTAGAAGTTGCCCGTGCAGCGCGTGAAGCCAATGCACGTCGTCGCTTTGAATAATCAGGACCAATGGCCTTTATGTTAAGTCCTCTGCTCAAACGCTATACCTGGAACAGCACCTGGTTGTACTACGTACGGATTTTTATTGCGCTATGCGGTACAACGGCGCTGCCCTGGTGGCTGGGTGACGTCAAGCTGACCATCCCCCTCACGCTAGGTATGGTCGCTGCCGCACTTACCGATCTCGACGATCGTCTCGCGGGCCGACTGCGCAATTTAATCATCACGCTGGTGTGCTTTTTTATTGCCTCAGCCTCCGTTGAACTGCTCTTCCCATGGCCCTGGCTGTTTGCTATTGGGTTAACGCTTTCCACCAGCGGTTTTATTCTGCTGGGGGGATTAGGCCAGCGCTATGCAACCATCGCTTTTGGCGCGTTGCTCATCGCCATTTACACGATGCTGGGCACCTCGCTTTACGATCAGTGGTATCAACAACCAATCCTGCTGCTCGCTGGCGCTATCTGGTATAACCTGCTGACGCTCACCGGACATCTTCTGTTCCCCATCCGCCCCTTACAGGACAATCTGGCCCGCAGCTACGAACAATTAGCGCACTACCTGGAACTGAAGTCGCGTCTTTTTGATCCCGACATAGAAGATGAAAGCCAGGCGCCGTTGTATGATTTAGCCCTCGCTAATGGGCAACTGATGGCAACGCTAAACCAGACCAAAGTATCGCTGCTGACTCGCCTGCGCGGTGACCGTGGACAACGGGGAACACGTCGCACGCTACATTACTATTTTGTGGCGCAGGATATTCATGAACGCGCAAGCTCCTCACATATTCAGTATCAAACGCTACGCGATCATTTCCGTCATAGCGATGTGATGTTCCGCTTCCAGCGGTTGATGTCGATGCAAGGACAAGCCTGTTCACAATTGTCTCGTTGTATTTTATTACGCACGCCTTACCAGCACGATCCGCACTTTGAACGCGTCTTCACCCATATAGATGCCGCACTTGAGCGCATGCGTGCCAGTGGTGAGCCTGCAGATCTGCTCAATACGCTGGGATTCTTACTATCGAACCTGCGGGCTATCGATGCGCAACTGACCACCATTGAGTCTGAACAGGCTCAGGTACTCTCGCGCAATGAGTCTGAAAATCAGCTTGCTGATGACAGTCCCCATGGATTCAGCGATATCTGGTTACGCCTGAGCCGTAATTTCACCCCAGAGTCCGCACTGTTTCGCCATGCCGTCCGCATGTCGTT
Organism: Citrobacter sp. Cf118; assembly: GCF_030334095.1. Classification (NCBI taxonomy): domain Bacteria; kingdom Pseudomonadati; phylum Pseudomonadota; class Gammaproteobacteria; order Enterobacterales; family Enterobacteriaceae; genus Citrobacter; species Citrobacter sp. Cf118. Next base: position 842,330 of record NZ_JAOWES010000087.1, read on the forward strand.
AGTGCTCTGTGTTGGTTATGCCATTATCCAGGTAACCGGCATGAATCACGGATACTGGATCTTGCTGACCAGCCTGTTTGTCTGTCAACCAAACTACAATGCCACCCGACATCGCCTGGCGCTCAGGATTATCGGCACGTTGGTTGGGATTGCCATCGGTTTACCGATCCTGTGGTTTGTGCCCTCTTTAGAAGGGCAGCTAATACTTTTAGTGATCACTGGTGTACTGTTTTTTGCCTTTCGCAACGTCCAGTATGCGCATGCCACCATGTTTATCACGCTGCTGGTATTACTGTGCTTTAACCTGCTCGGCGAAGGCTTTGAGGTTGCGCTGCCGCGTGTCATCGATACGCTAATTGGCTGTGCTATCGCCTGGGCGGCTGTCAGTTTCATCTGGCCAGACTGGCGTTTTCGTAATCTACCACGGGTAATTGAGCGGGCGACTGACGCTAACTGCCGCTACCTTGATGCAATTCTCGAACAATATCATCAGGGTCGTGATAATCGTCTGGCCTACCGTATCGCTCGCCGTGACGCGCATAACCGTGATGCTGAACTCGCCTCCGTGGTGTCAAACATGTCGAGCGAGCCGGATGTGACGGCCCAAACCCGCGAAACGGCGTTCCGTTTACTGTGTCTCAACCATACGTTTACCAGCTATATTTCTGCGCTTGGCGCACATCGCGAACAGTTGACCAATCCAGACGTTCTGGCATTGCTGGATGACGCTGTTTGCTATGTTGATGATGCCCTTCACCATCAACCCGCTGACGAGCAACGCGTATACCAGGCGTTAGAAGGGCTGAAGCAGCGAATTCAGCACCTGGAACCACGCCCGGACAGTAAAGAGCCTCTGGTCGTTCAGCAAGTTGGGTTATTGATCGCTCTGCTCCCGGAAATCCGGCGATTACAGCAGCAAATTGCCGTACTACCTTCTAATACCCCGGTTCCGGCGTAAGAGAACTTACCCACTCCACCAGCTCCTGGCGACGCGTCGCCGGGAGCGCGGCTTCATGTATCCCCCCTACCGCGCCTTCAAGGGCATAGAGTACTTTTACCGTCAGAGCCGGGTTATTTTGCCGAAGTTTCAGCCAGCACATTTGTGCTCCCAACGACCGCATAGTCCCCTCATCTTTAATGCCAACTTCATTCAGCAGAGTCTCCAGATGAAACGTCATATTTGGCAATTCCCGCAGACGATGCTGGGTAAAGCGACTCTGTTTTTCCTTAACCGCTGCATCCAACGAATATCGCGATAACGACACCAGTTGCTGCTGGTTTTGCCACAGGGCATCGTTCACCTGGTAATAATTAAGTACAAGAGGACGTCCCCGCTTAATAAATGTCAGCCAGACAGGAGAATTTTGTACACAATACTGGGCGCTCTGTTCACAGGCGCGAAGATACAACTCACCATTGGCGACCATGGCAAAGACCGTATCGCCAACCGTCAGACTGTAGCCACCAAACAGTGAGCGATAGTGAATTGTCCCCAGAGAAGCCAGATATTCCTGCGATTTATAGATCCGTGCATAAGAAAGCTCTTTCATAAAAATCCTTTTTAAATCATAACGTAAGCAAATGATTTTCAATAGCGGATCCGTTAATGACGAAAATAGGCAACTTATGCGTATGGGGCAAGATGAATTTTATTTTTCCCGTGACGATGACTAAAAATTGCGAACCTGTTTCCGAAAATAAGGTTGATCTTTGTTGATAGCAGGGTTACTGTATATTCATACAGTAACTCACAGGGCTGGATTGATTATGTACACTTCAGGCTATGCAAATCGTTCTTCGTCGTTCTCTTCCGCATCAAGCAGCATTGCGCGCGTTTCATCAGAGAACGCAACCGCTGGGCTTATCAGTGAAGTAGTCTATCGCGAGGACCAGCCCATGATGACGCAACTACTGCTGCTTCCTCTGCTGCAACAGTTAGGGCAGCAATCACGCTGGCAGCTGTGGCTGACGCCTCAGCAAAAATTAAGCCGGGAGTGGGTGCAGTCAGCCGGACTTCCATTGACAAAAGTAATGCAGATTAGCCAACTCTCCCCCTGCAATACGCTGGAATCGATGATCCGTGCGCTGCGCACAGGTAATTACAGTGTCGTTATCGGCTGGCTGGCAGAAGAATTAACGGAAGATGAACATGCCGAGCTGGTAAAAGCGGCTGATGAAGGAAATGCGATGGGTTTTATCATGCGTCCTGTTTGCGCACAGTCACTTGCGGGGAGACAGCATTCCGGGCTAAAAATTCACTCGAATTTGTATCATTGAGTAAAATTAGGATTTATCCTGGAATTTTTTTTCATGCTTTAATTTGCCTTTGAGCTTTAACGCGTTTTTCGTCCGAACGCCTGTCTCAAGCGGTTTTCAGGAAATCCTCAGTGCATTTAGTCATCAATAAATGTTAAATATTATGTATACAAGCTTTTTTTTTTCATATGCCTGACGGACTTCACACTTGTAAGTTTTCAACTACGTTGTAGACTTTACATCGCCAGGGGTGCTCGGCGTAAGCCGCAGATATCGGTAGAGTAACTATTGAACTGGTCCCCGGGTGAAGGATTTAACCGTGTTATCTCTCTTCGGAGATATTCATGGCGAATTTTGGATGATAACGAGGCGCAAAAAATGAAAAAGACAGCTATCGCAATTGCAGTGGCACTGGCTGGTTTCGCTACCGTGGCGCAGGCCGCTCCGAAAGATAACACCTGGTACGCTGGTGCTAAAATGGGCTGGTCTCAGTACCATGATATTGGCAACAACCAGATCAACAACGCCGGTCCGACCCACGAAAGCCAACTGGGTGCCGGTGCGTTCGGTGGTTATCAGGTTAACCCGTACGTTGGTTTTGAAATGGGTTACGACTGGTTAGGCCGTATGCCGTACAAAGGCTACACCGACCAGACTCATCAAAACGGCGCTTTCAAAGCTCAGGGCGTTCAGCTGACCGCTAAACTGGGTTACCCAATCACTGACGATCTGGACGTTTATACCCGTCTGGGTGGTATGGTTTGGCGTGCAGACGCTAAAAACAACGAAGGCTTCAAAGACCACGACACTGGTGTATCCCCAGTATTCGCTGGTGGCGTAGAGTATGCAATTACTCCTGAAATCGCTACCCGTCTGGAATACCAGTGGACCAACAACATCGGTGACGCGAACACCGTTGGTGGTCGTCCGGATAACGGCCTGTTGAGCGTTGGTGTTTCTTACCGTTTCGGCCAGCAGGAAGAAGCAGCTCCAGTAGTTGTTGCTCCGGCTCCGGCTCCAGAAGTACAGACCAAGCACTTCACTCTGAAGTCTGACGTTCTGTTCAACTTCAACAAAGCAACTCTGAAACCAGAAGGCCAGCAGGCTCTGGACCAGATGTACAGCCAGCTGAGCAACCTGGATCCGAAAGACGGTTCCGTAGTGGTTCTGGGCTTCACTGACCGCATCGGTTCTGACGCTTACAACCAGGGTCTGTCCGAGAAACGTGCTCAGTCCGTTGTTGATTACCTGATCTCTAAAGGTATTCCTTCTGACAAAATCTCTGCACGTGGCATGGGTGAATCCAACCCAGTTACTGGCAACACCTGTGACAACGTGAAAGCTCGCGCTGCACTGATCGACTGCCTGGCTCCGGATCGTCGTGTTGAGATCGAAGTTAAAGGCATCAAAGACGTTGTAACTCAGCCTCAGGCTTAAGTTATCGTCTTATAAAAAAACCCCGCTATGCGGGGTTTTTTTTCATCTGTTTCCACTCAAAACAAGCCTCTTGTTACACCAGCCAACCGCTAGTCTTTTCCCAGCAACGCCTGTAAATCCTGCTTCAATGTCGACATTTTGTTCGCGTACTTCTCTTTATGCTCTGCGTCTTCAATCAGCTGCACTATAGTTTCAGAAAGTGTTTTTCCGCGCCGCTGCGCAAGACCTGCCAGACGCTGCCAGACCATAAACTCCAGATCGATAGATTTCTTACGCGTATGTTGATGTTCTGCATTAAAGTGCCGCTTACGCCTCGCCCGGATCGTTTGCTTCATACGATTGAGCAGTGCAGGGTTCATGTATTCTTCAATCCAGGCGTTGACCCGAACCGGTTCATTTTCGAGGGTTAGCAACAAATCAACGGCTTCTTTGGCAGCGCTGGCTTCCACATAGCGGGTAATCAACTCCCCCTCGCGATGCTTCTTCACCAGGTACTTCCATTTCCATCCGCTTTCAAGATTTTCAAGTTGTTGATATTTCATTGCGATCTCAATGTTACCGTGTAACTCTTATCAGAATATCAGCTTTTTCGGCATCTGAAGAAAAGAATATCCAGCCTGTGAACTGCCGCGCGTCATCACAACCGTTTCGCGCCGCTTTCCAGGTGTTTAGTGGTGAGGGTTACGGTATAATCTCGTTTTTTACAACAGACTAAAAAACATCAACTTTGACCATTACGAAACTTGCATGGCGTGATCTGGTTCCTGATACCGACAGTTATCAGGAAGTATTTGCACAGCCGCACGTCACTGACGACACCGACACCTTACTTAGTGATACTCAGCCACGTTTACAATTCGCGCTAGAGCAGCTTCTTCAGCACTGGACAACATCCTCGTTCATGTTGGTGAAAGCACCGGAGGAGCTTGAGTATCTCAACCTTATTGCAAAAGCTGCACGTCCCTTGCACACGGATGCAGGAAGCCTGACTGGCGGTCATTACGACATCTCCGGTCACACTATTCGTTATCGTACAGCTGGAAAAGCGGAAGACAATTTTGCGACGTTGACGCAGGTGGTCAGCGCTGACTGGGCCGAAGCTGAACAACTGTTTGGCTGTCTACGTCAGTTCAATGGCGAAATTACGCTGCAGCCAGGTCTGGTACATCAGGCCAATGGGGGTGTGCTGGTTATCTCGTTACGCACGCTGTTGGCCCAACCGCTGTTGTGGATGCGTCTGAAAGCCATTGTCAGCCACGAGCGTTTTGATTGGGTGGCTTTTGATGAGTCTCGCCCGCTGCCTGTCTCTGTTCCGCCTATGCCGCTTAAACTGAAAGTGATTTTGGTGGGAGAGCGTGAATCGCTGGCGGATTTCCAGGACATGGAACCAGAGTTGGCTGAACAGGCCATTTACAGCGAGTTTGAAGATAATCTGCAGATCGTGGATGCCGAAACCATGACGCAGTGGTGTCAGTGGGTCACGCATACTGCAATGCGCAATAATTTGCCTTACCCCGCTCCTGATGCCTGGCAGGTTTTGATCCGTGAAGCCGTTCGCTATACCGGTGAACAGGATACATTGCCGCTTAACCCGCTGTGGATCACCAGACAGTTCAAAGAGGTGGCCCCGTTATGCGAGAGCGAAACCTGCAACGCTGAGCAGTTCAGCCTGATGCTGGCTCAGCGCGAATGGCGTGAGGGATTCCTGGCTGAACGCATGCAGGATGAAATTCTGCAAGAGCAGATCCTTATCGAGACAGAAGGCGAGCGTATTGGCCAGATCAACGCCTTGTCGGTGATTGAGTTTCCAGGCCACCCACGCGCATTTGGCGAACCTTCTCGTATCAGTTGCGTCGTTCATATTGGCGACGGCGAGTTTACGGACATTGAGCGCAAAGCCGAGCTCGGCGGAAATATTCATGCCAAGGGTATGATGATTATGCAGGCGTTCCTGATGTCGGAACTCCAGCTTGAGCAGCAAATCCCCTTCTCTGCCTCGCTGACCTTTGAGCAATCTTACAGCGAAGTGGACGGTGACAGCGCGTCTATGGCAGAACTGTGCGCATTGATCAGCGCCCTCGCCGACGTGCCTGTTAATCAAAGTATCGCCATTACCGGTTCTGTCGATCAGTTTGGTCGGGCGCAACCTGTCGGTGGTCTGAATGAGAAAATTGAAGGTTTCTTCGCCATCTGCCAGCAGCGTGAGCTGACGGGCACGCAGGGCGTTATCATTCCTTCGGCTAACGTCAGACACCTCAGCCTGCATCCCGCGCTGCTACAGGCCATAGAAGAAGAAAAATTCACTATCTGGGCGGTGGACGACGTAACTGATGCGCTGCCACTGTTGTTAAATCTGGTGTGGGATGGCGAAGGCCAGACAACGCTGATGCAAACCATTCAGGAGCGTATTGCCACGGCTACGCAACAGGAAGGTCGTCACCGTTTTCCATGGCCGCTACGTTGGCTGAACTGGATTATTCCGAACTGATCGGACTTGTTCAGCGTACACGTGTTAGCTATCCTGCGTGCTTCAATAAAATAAGGCTTACAGAGAACATGGTAGATAAACGCGAATCCTATACGAAAGAAGACCTTCTTGCCTCTGGTCGCGGTGAACTGTTTGGCGCAAAAGGGCCACAACTGCCAGCACCAAGCATGCTGATGATGGACCGTGTCATCAAGATGACCGAAACCGGTGGCAACTTTGACAAAGGTTATGTTGAAGCTGAACTGGATATCAACCCAGACCTGTGGTTCTTCGGTTGTCACTTTATCGGCGATCCGGTGATGCCGGGCTGCCTGGGTCTCGACGCCATGTGGCAGCTGGTTGGATTCTATCTCGGCTGGCTGGGCGGCGAAGGTAAAGGCCGTGCGCTGGGCGTAGGTGAAGTTAAATTCACCGGCCAGGTTCTGCCGACTGCGAAGAAAGTCACTTACCGCATTCACTTCAAACGTATCGTTAACCGTCGCCTGATCATGGGCCTGGCTGATGGTGAAGTGCTGGTTGATGGTCGTCTGATCTACACCGCAAACGATCTGAAAGTGGGTCTGTTCCAGGACACTTCCGCGTTCTAATCCAGGACGGCGTAGCAGCCAGACATTAACGTTTCTCCGTTTTATCTGGTGTGCAAAAAGGCGAAACCTCCGCTCTGCGGAGGTTTCTTTTATCTAAAGAGACAGAATCAGGCCATTAAAACCCTATCCCCCATGGCTTCTCGCCAGCCTCCCAGCCAGTATGACCTCTGATTCAGCGTCTGATAGGGACACATTTCTTTTGAGCGTCCGGCAATGCCGGCCTGATATCCACGTTGATGTGCCCGTTCCAGGCGATCTCGTTTTTGTCTCTTCATGCCTCGTTTCCCTCATTTTTTGGTCTGGTGGAAAAGAAAACAGTGATTACTAAGTGTGCAATCACACTAAACGAATACCCCTAAACATTAGGCTCGTCAATGCGCAAAATTCACGCCAGTGTCATATTTGTGAGCTAGCCTCTAAATCATTTGTACAAAAATAGTCAGTCAGAACAGCTATCTCCACGGCTAAAAAAATAAAAAAACCGCCCCGGGCGGTGAGCCAGGGGCGGCATAATTTACAATTATTTAAGCTTATGGGATGCGTTTCAGCTCTTGAGCAATAGCTGTCGCTTCCTGACTCCAGGCGTTGGCAAGAACCTTCACCATCTCATCGTAGCCGTCTTTAGTCTGTACAGCTTCGATGTGGAATGGACGTTTGATCAGTTGTCCCTGATGATTCAGCAACCATTCACCACTCACGATAACCTTACCATCGTAACGACCGTGGAAGCCGGTTACGGTGACGTTCAGCGTGTCCTGGGTGCTTCCCAGCGGCTGCGAAGCAACAACCCAGCCAGGCAACTGCATGCTGAGGTTAGCAACCAGCGTATTGCGCAATTGCTGATCTAATGGGCTGGCCCAGAGATTATTATTGGCTATAACATATTGCACATCGCTGGTCTGGTAAACCACCCCATTACCGGCCAGATAATCAGGTACCGCAATCTGTTCAACCCACAGCAGACGGTTTCCCTGATTGGCGGAGCTCTGCACACCGCCTTGTGCGATAGGGAGCTGGTAATAGCTTTTATTCTCTCCGCTGGAGCTGCATGACGTCAGCCAGACCGCCATCATCACCACTAGCCACTTTTTCATTGTTTCGCCCTCTTCGGCTCTGGATCTTTTTTGTCCTTCGCTTCAAATACCAGCGCATTACTCTTATCGTTCAGCGTTTTCAGTACCGGTTGCAGTTCACGTAGCACCTGATCAAGACGCTGCATATCTGCCACCATCTTGTTGTAGGCCGCGGAACCAGGCTGGAAGCCCTGCATGCTACGATTTAGTTCACGCAGCGTGTTCTGCATATCCGCCGGAAGATCCTGCATCGACTGGCTGGACGTGATCTTGTTCATGTTATCCAGCGTGGTTTGCAGATGCTTCATCGTGCGCTGGCTTTCCGACAGCGTATTGGTTGCCTGCTCAATCATCGGGTTCAGCGGCAGATTATTAATCTTATCCAACGCTTCCATCAGACGCTGTTGGATCTGCGCCAGACCACCGCTCACGGTCGGAATAATTTGATAACCATTAAATTCACGCACACCAGTAATCGGCGGCTCTTTCGGGTAGAAGTCGAGATCGACATACAGCGCGCCGGTCACCAGGTTCCCGGTTTTGAGCGATGCCCGTAATCCGCGTTTAAGCAATTCCGCCAGATGAGCACCAACATCAGTATCTTCGCCCAGCTGCGCCTTCAGACGTTCTGGTTCGATGCGTACCAGCACCGGAATGCGGTAATCATTGTTGAACACCTGGCGCATATTCGGTGAGAAGAAAGGTACTTTACTCACCGTACCCAAGCGGATGCCACGGAATTCCAGCGGCGCACCAGGCTGCAGGCCACGAATCGAATCTTTAAAGAACATCAGATAATCGATATGATCGGTATACAGTGAATCCTGAATACTTTTTTGATCGTCATAAAGATTAAACGCTGACTGTTGTGCGACCGGCTCGCCCTGCTCTAAACCTTCTGGCACATCAAAACTTACACCACCGCCAAACAGCGTGGAGAGCGAACCCATTTCTACGCGCATACCTGCTGAGGTAAGATCTACGGCGATCCCGCTGTCTTTCCAGAAACGCACATTACTGGTCACCAGACGATCGTTAGGCGCATTAATGAAAAGCTGATAGCTGATCGTACGCTTTTGCGCATCAAATGTGCTGGTTTCAACCGAACCTACACGATAGCCGCGAAAAAGCACCGGATCGCCCGGACTCAACTGACCGGCTTTTTTGCTGTCCAGAATCACACGGATCCCTTTTGCATCTGGCGGGGCCAGTGGCGGTGAATCCAGCAGTTGGTAATTTTCCAGCTTACTGCCTTTATTGCCAGGCTGCAGTTCAATATAAGCCCCGGACAATAGCGTGCCGAGCCCACTGATACCTTCACGTCCAACCTGCGGCTTCACCACCCAAAAGACAGAATCTTTATGCAGCAGCTTTTCCATTCCGGAGTTAAGACGCGCTTTAATCTCCACATGGGTCAGATCATCCGTCAGGGTTGCGCTCTCAACGATGCCGACGTCTACACTGCGGCTCTTAATCGTCGTTTTGCCCCCTTCAATACCTTCGGCATTGGTGGTAATAAGCGTGACCTGTGGCCCCTGATGACTGTAGTGATAAAACAGAACCCACGCGCCAATGAGTGCAGTGACGATAGGAAATATCCACACGGGCGACCAGTTTTTTACCTTTTGCACTTTGGCTTCCCCACTTTTAGATTCCATGCTGTCAGGACTCCTCATGGCCTGGTTCTGGTTCACGATCCCACGACAGACGCGGATCAAATGTCATCGCAGAAAACATTGTCATAATGACGACTAAAGCAAACATCAAAGCACCCATTGCAGGATAAATGTTCATTAACCCTCCCATGCGCACCAGCGCAGAGAGTACCGCAATCACAAAGACGTCGATCATTGACCAGCGACCGACAAATTCCACAACTTCATAAATCAGGTGCATACGTTCACTGTCGCGTTTGCCGTGCCCTTTGGCGTCCCAGCATAGCCAGGCAATGGCGATCATTTTCAACGTCGGCACCATAATACTGGCGATAAAGATAACCGCAGCCACCGGATACGAGCCTTCGCTCCAGATTAAAACCACCCCCTCAAGTATCGTTGACGGCAGCTTTGACCCGAGCAAATCGGTAATCATAATCGGCAGAATATTGGCAGGAAGATAAAGCATGATCGACGTAAACAGTAATGCCAACGTCCATTGCAGACTGTTTTTACGCCGCACATAGCCTTTCGTCTGACAGCGTGGGCACACCCGTTCATCAGCGGGAAGTATTGCAGTGCAGCAAGAGCAGGAACGCAGTCCCTGTCGAATACCAGGCACGCCAGGTTTTAAGGCCTGCTTTATGACAGGCATTGGCGCAATATCATCCCATAGCCAGCGACGGTCAACGCACTGAAATGCACGCAACTGTAAAACGCAAAAGAAGCACCACGGAATAAAGCTGCTGCCCACGCCGATATCGCCGTAGGCCATCAGCTTAACAAAACTCACCAGCACGCCGGCGAGGAAGATTTCTGCCATTCCCCAGCTTTTTAACTGAAACAAAATGCGCGCCAGCCATGCTTTAAGCCGCTCGGGCATCTGAACCCGGTTTACCAGTAGCAGGATCGTCAGCAGGCAAAAGGCCGGAACTAGCTGAACGAATAAGATAAAGAAGGTGCCGAGACTGGCGTAATCTTCAGAAAAGAGCACGCTGGGAATTTGCAGCAACGTCACTTCACTACTCACCCCTGCGACGTTCATATTCACAAAGGGAAAGAGGTTTGACAGCAGCAGCATAAATAGTGCGGCTAAAACATAGGCAGTGGGACGCTGCCGGGGCGCGTCCCACTCAACGGTTAACGTAGTGCCACATCGTGGACATGCCGCTTTCTGACCATGCTCAAGGCGAGGTAACGCCACCAGCATGTCACACTGCGAGCACAAAATATGCTTCGCGGCATGGTGATGTTCGCACATAGGTGCTCCTTTAATTATGCGCCATTCTTCAAAGACTCAAGATACTCCCAGCGCTCAAAGGCTTGCTCAAGTTCTTGTTCCGCTTCGTTCAAATTAGCTAACACCTGTTGCGTTTGCTCGTGAGGCTGACTGAAAAACGCGGCGTCAGCAACCTGAGCCTGTAAGGCTTCCAGCTTAGCTTCCAGTTCTTCAAGCAACACGGGGAGCTGCTCCAGTTCGCGCTGCAGTTTATAGCTTAGTTTGCTGGTGCCGCGTTTGACAATTTCTGCTTTAGGAGCGGCTGGCTCCTCTGTTTTTTTCGCAACTGGCTGCTTAAACGCCACATACTGCGATTGTTGACTGCGCGCATCATGATAACCGCCGACATAACGACCAATTTTACCGCCGCCTTCGAAGATCCAGCATTCGGTCACGGTATTATCGACAAACTGACGGTCGTGGCTCACCAGCAGCACGGTGCCCTGGTAGCTATCAATCAACTCTTCGAGCAGTTCCAGCGTTTCGACGTCAAGATCGTTCGTTGGTTCATCGAGAATCAACAGATTGCTGGGTTTCAGGAACAAACGCGCCAATAACAGGCGATTACGTTCCCCGCCAGAGAGCGCACGTACTGGCGTCATCGCACGTTTCGGATGGAACAGGAAGTCCTGCAGGTAACCCAACACATGGCGAGGTTTACCGTTAACCATCACCTCTTGCTTACCTTCAGCCAGGTTGTCCATCACGGTTTTATCGGGATCCAGTTCGGCGCGGTGCTGATCGAAATAGGCCACTTCCAGTTTGGTACCGACGTGAATGCGTCCGCTGTCAGCCTGAAGCTGACCTAACATCAACTTCAGCAGCGTTGTTTTGCCGCAGCCGTTAGGTCCGATTAGCGCGATCTTGTCGCTACGCTGCACCTGCGCGGAGAAATCTTTCACCAGCTGCTTTCCGTCAACCTGGTAATCCACATTCTCCATTTCGAAAACAATCTTGCCTGAACGGCTAGCCTCTTCGACCTGCATCTTCGCTGTGCCCATCACTTCGCGACGTTCGCCACGCTCGCGACGCATGGCTTTCAGTGCGCGCACGCGACCTTCGTTACGCGTACGACGCGCTTTGATACCCTGACGGATCCAGACTTCTTCCTGCGCCAACTTGCGGTCAAATTCCGCGTTTTGTAACTCTTCTACGCGCAACGCTTCTTCTTTATCCAGCAGATACTGATCGTAACTCCCCGGATAGGTCACCAGCTTGCCGCGGTCAAGATCGACAATACGCGTCGCCATATTGCGGATAAATGAACGGTCATGGGAAATGAAAATAATTGTCCCATTGAAGGTTTTCAGGAACCCTTCCAGCCAGTCGATGGTTTCAATATCCAGGTGGTTCGTCGGTTCATCCAGCAGCAGCACGCGCGGGTTGCTCACTAACGCGCGGCCCAGCGCCGCCTTACGTAGCCAGCCGCCGGAAAGCGATGCCAGCTCCATGTCTGCTTCCAGGCCAAGCTGTTCCAGTACTTCATTAATACGGTTTTCCAGCTGCCACAGATTGTGGTGATCCAGCTGTTCCTGAACCTTCGCCAGTTCCTGGAGATTTTTATCACTCGGATCGGCGATCACCAGATGCGAGATATCGTGATAACGCTTGAGGTAAACCGCCTGTTCTGCAATCCCTTCGGCGACAAAATCGTAGACGCTACCCTGCACGTTGCGCGGCGGATCCTGCTGCAGACGCGCCACAACCAGATCCTGCTCATAAATAATACGCCCATCGTCAAGACCCTGTTCACGGTTCAGGATCTTCATCAGCGTCGATTTACCCGCGCCATTACGGCCAACCAGACAGACCCGCTCGTTATCTTCGATATGCAGTTCAGCATTATCAAGAAGCGGCGCATCGCTGAACGACAGCCATGCACCATGCATACTGATTAATGACATTTAATTTTCCTTTCAGGCTGCGGTAATCAGCCAGCAATTGTGGATCTGACGGTTACGGGCAAAGTCCTGGGAAAGCGTTTTTTGGGTGATTTCTTGTGCTTTCAATCCCAGTTCAGCCAAACCGTCGAGATCCATACGGAACCCACGTTTGTTGTTGGAGAACATGATCGTGCCGTCTTTACGCAGCAGACGTTTCAGATCTTTCATCAGCGCCAGATGATCGCGCTGCACATCAAACGAGTCTTCCATACGTTTTGAGTTAGAGAACGTCGGTGGATCGATGAAAATCAGATCAAACTGTTCATTGGCATCACGCAACCAGCCCAGGCAATCGGCCTGAATCAAACGGTGAGCGCGACCGCTCAGGCCGTTCAGACGCAGGTTGCGTTCCGCCCATTCCAGATAGGTACGCGACATATCAACCGTCGTGGTGCTACGCGCACCGCCCAATCCTGCATGTACGCTGGCGCTGCCGGTGTAGGAGAACAGGTTAAGGAAGTCCTTACCTTTACTCATCTGCCCCAGCATATGGCGCGCAATACGGTGATCGAGGAATAAACCCGTATCAAGGTAGTCAGTCAGGTTCACCCACAGGCGCGCGTTGTACTCGCTTACCTCAATGAATTCACCCTTCTCATTCATCTTCTGATACTGATTCTTGCCTTTCTGGCGTTCACGGGTTTTCAGCACCAGTTTATTGGGCGCGATTTCCAGTACTGACAGCGTTGCGGCAATAATGTCAAACAGGCGTTGGCGCGCTTTTTGCGCATCAACGGTCTTCGGTGGAGCATATTCCTGAACCACGACCCACTCACCGTAACGATCCACAGCAACGTTGTATTCCGGCAGATCAGCGTCATACAGGCGATAACATTCAATGCCTTCCTGACGCGCCCATTTTTCCAGTTTCTTGATGTTCTTGCGCAGGCGGTTAGCATAATCTTCCGCTACCGTGGCTGGCTTGCTGTCCGCGGTGGTCTCTGCAACGTGATAGTTTTTCTGTACACAATCCAGCGGGCCGTTTTTCGCCTTGAATTGTTTGTCTGCACGTAATTGCAGGCTGCTGAGCAGATCCGGAGAGGCGCTGAACAGCGACAAATTCCAGCCGCCAAACTGGTTTTTCATCGTACGGCCCAGCAGGCTGTGCAGGGCAATCAGCGCCGGTTCGCTATCCAGACGTTCGCCGTAAGGCGGGTTACTGATAACTGTCCCATACGGTCCTTTCGGCAACGGATTGCTCAGTTTGGCGACATCTTTAACGTCAAACGTCATCAGATCGGCGATACCGGCGCGGCGAGCGTTACTGCGCGCTTTTTCAATCACTCGCGCATCGCTGTCGGATCCATAAAAATGCGAGGTATAGTCAGCCAGTCCCTTACGCGCACGCACCTGCGCTTCGGCTTTAACTTCTTGCCAGACGGCTTCGTCGTGCTGCGCCCAACCGCTGAAGCCCCAGTACCCGCGGTGCAGGCCCGGCGCACGATCGGTTGCCCACATCGCCGCTTCAATCAGCAGTGTGCCGGAACCACACATCGGATCGAGTAACGGGGTTCCCGGTTGCCAGCCAGAACGCATAACAATAGCGGCGGCCAGCGTTTCTTTAATCGGTGCCTGACCCGCGCGATCGCGATAGCCACGCTGGTGCAAACCATCACCGCTCAGATCGAGCGCAATGCTGGCGGTATCTTTGTTCAACCAGACGTTGATGCGCAGATCCGGAGATTCACGATCCACATTCGGACGCGGCATATTTTTACGGGTAAATGCATCGACAATCGCATCCTTGACCTTTAGCGCGCCGTACTGGCTGTTACGAATGGTTTCGTTCAGGCCGCTAAAATGAACGGCAAACGTAGCACCAGGGTTAAATATCTCTGTCCAGTCGATTGCCTGAACGCCGAGGTACAGATCAAGATCGCTGTAGACCTTGCACTCTCCCATCGGCAGGATAATGCGCGAGGCCAGGCGACTCCACATCAGGCTCTGGTAAACAAGCCGCGTGTCGCCCTTAAAATGGACCCCACCCTGAACGACCTGACACTCCAGCGCGCCGAGGTTTTCCAGTTCAGTTTTTAACAGCTCTTCCAGCCCGCGGGCCGTACTGGCAAACAGAGAATTCATAATGTCACTTTTACTCCGAGAAAATTGCTGCGCATTATAGCTAATATGGGCTGTATGTCATAAAGTTGAAGGCTTATTTTCATTCGAGGGGCTGTACAGTGGTCACGTTAACCCGACTTTTTATTCATCCGGTTAAATCAATGCGCGGCATTGGGCTTACGCATGCCCTGGCAGATATTAGCGGTCTCGCCTTTGATCGCATATTTATGATCACTGAACCTGATGGAACGTTCATAACCGCCCGCCAGTTCCCACAAATGGTCCGTTTTACGCCTTCCCCATTCCACGATGGGCTGCATCTTACGGCTCCAGACGGCAGCAGTGCGCTCGTACGGTTTGCCGACTTCGCCACCCAGGATGCGCCAACTGAAGTATGGGGAAATCATTTTACCGCGCGCATTGCGCCAGTGGCTATTAACCAGTGGCTTAGCAGTTTTTTCTCCCGTGACGTGCAGCTACGCTGGGTCGGTCCGCAGCTGACGCGCCGTGTAAAACGACATGTTGATGTTCCTTTATCCTTCGCTGATGGTTATCCCTATCTGCTGGCCAACGAAGCATCCCTGCGCGATGTGCAACAGCGCTGTCCGGCAAGCGTCAAAATGGAACAGTTCCGCCCCAATCTGGTGGTTTCGGGAGCTGGCGCCTGGGAAGAAGATACCTGGAAAGTGATTCGTATTGGCGACGTCATTTTTGATGTTGCAAAACCCTGTAGCCGCTGTATTTTCACTACCGTTAGCCCGGAAAAAGGCCAGAAACATCCATCCGGCGAACCGCTCGCAACACTGCAAACCTTCCGTACTGCGGTAGATAATGGCGATGTCGATTTCGGCCAGAATCTTATCGCACGCAACAGTGGCGTTATTCGCGTCGGCGATGAGGTAGAAATTTTGGCAACCGGCCTCGCCAGAGCGTACGGCGCGGCGGAATCAGACGACACTGCCCACGAACAACAACCTGATGCCACGGTGCTTATTGACTGGCAGGGACAAACCTTTCGCGGAAATAATCAGCAGGTATTGCTTGAGCAGTTGGAAAACCAGGGTATCCGGGTTCCCTATTCATGCCGGGCAGGCATTTGCGGATGCTGTCGAATTCGACTGGTAGATGGCGAAGTTAGCCCGTTGAAGAAATCAGCGATAGGGGACGACGGAACGATTCTGTGCTGCAGTTGTGTTCCCAAAACGGCAATCAGGCTGGAGAGCTAAACCGCCTGCTCAAGGCTGAAACTGTCAACAACGGCCTGCGGTTTCAGTCTGTCATTCATTATTTTAATCGCATCGCCAAGCTGCATCGTACGCCCGGCGATAACCACACCAGGTTGCGCAAGCAGACAAAGCGCGGCGTTTTCACCCGGCTCAACCACTAACAGGTTTACCTGTTCATCGGTATCGCTTAAATCAACACAGGCAGCGTCACCCACGACCGGTGACCAGTTAATACCGTGTGCAACAAAGTGCCAGCTTTTCGGCATCTGCGGTTTGAGATAACGAATCGCCACCAGCGCATTGAGCACCAGTTCCGCTTTTTGTTCTTTGGCTAAATCCAGGTAGCGACATTTTTCTTCAAAGGAAAAATATAGCGCGGCGTCATCAACACAAAAACCTGACGGAGAAAATGCATCAGGAGTGAGCATTTTACGAGCAAAACGCGAACGGAATAACATGCCATTGGCTAAATCGAGCATCATACGATCGTGCTCTTCATCATAATACCAGCGCCAGTTATCGTCGGGTTTAATTCGCATCAGTTTCTCTCCTTTCCTTAATCATCACCGTTACGACAGTATCCTTTTGCCGCTTCGTTTATTGCCCTAATAATAAAAGCTCAGAATGTTTAAATAAGCAACAGTAAAGGAATATAAAACAACCAGGGCTAGAAATAAAGCCCTGGTTTGTGATTAAGGTAGCATTCAGATATTGCTGACGATTTCTTTTATCAACGGCGGACCTTTAAAAATAAAGCCCGAATAAATCTGTACGAGGGTGGCACCAGCAGCTATTTTCTCACGTGCAGCAATCACCGAGTCGATACCACCAACACCAATAATCGGCAGCTGGCCTTTTAATTCCTGAGACAACTGACGAATAATTTCTGTACTTTTTAATTGTAACGGTCGACCGCTCAGGCCACCCATTTGATCGCAATTTTTCATTCCTTGAACGAGAGAACGATCGAGCGTAGTGTTAGTCGCAATTACGCCATCAATATTATGACGAACTAAACTGTCAGCAACCTGGATCAGTTCTTCCACAGAAAGATCCGGCGCGATCTTAACCGCCACTGGAACATATTTATGGTGGATCGTTTGCAGATCATTTTGCTTATTTTTAATTGCCGTCAGGAGATCGTCTAGCGCCTCGCCGTATTGCAGCGTACGTAATCCCGGCGTATTCGGTGAAGAGATATTAATCGCGATATAACCCGCATAAGCATAGACTTTTTCCATACAAATCAGATAGTCATCTTTGCCGTTCTCTACTGGGGTATCTTTATTCTTACCAATATTAATCCCCAGAATACCGTCAAAATGCGATTTTTTAACGTTCTCAACCAGGTTATCAACCCCGTGGTTATTAAACCCCATACGGTTGATCAAACCTTCTGCATCGACCAGACGGAACAGACGCGGTTTATCGTTACCCGGCTGAGGGCGTGGCGTCACGGTACCAATCTCAATGGAACCAAATCCCATCGCGCCGAGCGCATCAATGCACTCCCCGTCTTTATCCAGTCCGGCAGCAAGCCCGAGCGGATTTTTAAACGTCAACCCCATACAGGTAACCGGTTTTGCCGGTACTTTCTGGCGCACAAGCGCTTCAAGCGGTGTGCCGGTAATGCGACGTAATTGCTGGAATGTCAATTCATGAGCGCGCTCTGGATCGAGCTGAAAAAGGGCTTTACGAACGAAGGGGTAGTACATGAACTCTCCTGGATTCCCGGTGTGCAAACCGGGGGCGTATTATGTGCGATCGCGAGCAAAAAGGGAATTGACCTGCGGCAATAAATAGCAATCGTTTTCCTGGCCCCTGCCTTTTTATTCAATTTCCAACTTTTCTATCCCGTATAAATCATTTCGATAAACAAAATCTCTCTGCCAGACTGCATAAATTGTTATCAATGTTAACTAAAAGCAAACAATTAGTTATAAGTGGAGATTAAAATTATGCGCGTCATTACTCTGGCGGGAAGCCCACGCTTTCCCTCTCGCTCCAGCGCGTTACTGGAATATGCCCGAGAAAAACTAAACGGTCATGATGTCGAAGTCTTTCACTGGAACCTGCATAACTTTGCCCCAGAAGACCTGATCTATGCCCGTTTCGACAGTCCGGCGCTGAACACATTTAGCGAACAATTGCAGGATGCAGACGGGCTGATTGTCGCCACGCCGGTCTATAAAGCCGCTTACTCTGGCGCCCTGAAAACCCTGCTCGATCTGCTCCCCGAGCGAGCGCTGGAAGGAAAAGTAGTTTTGCCGTTGGCTACCGGCGGCAGCGTGGCGCATTTGCTTGCCGTCGATTACGCGCTGAAACCGGTACTGAGCGCATTAAAGGCCCAGGAGATCCTGCACGGTGTGTTTGCCGATGATTCACAGGTAATTGATTATCAACATAAACCTCAGTTTACGCCCAATCTTCAGCAGCGTCTGGACAGTGCGCTTGATACCTTCTGGCTGGCGTTGCATCGTCGCGATGTCCAACTTCCTCAACTGAACACCCTGCGAGGTGCCGCCCATGCTTAATCTTCTCAAGCGTCACACGTCATGGCTGGCACTGAGTGGGTTGTTGTCGCTGTCAACTCTGGGGCATGCCGCAGAATCGGCCCCCGATGCCTTGCGTATTGGTTACCAGAAAGGAAGCGTCAGTATGGTACTGGCCAAAAGCCATCAGCTACTCGAGAAACGCTATCCGCAGACTAAAATCTCGTGGATTGAATTCCCGGCTGGGCCGCAAATGCTGGAAGCGCTCAACATCGGCAGTATCGATCTCGGCAGCACCGGTGATATTCCGCCAATTTTTGCCCAGGCCGCCGGGGCCGATCTGGTTTACGTGGGCGTCGAGCCGCCCAAGCCGAAAGCCGAAGTGATTCTGGTGCCGAAAAATAGCCCGATCCAGAGCGTCGCGCAGCTTAAAGGACATAAAGTCGCCTTCCAGAAAGGGTCCAGCGCCCACAATTTACTACTCCGGGCGCTGCAACAGGCTGGACTGAAATTTACCGATATTCAACCGACCTATCTGACTCCCGCCGACGCGCGAGCAGCCTTTCAGCAAGGAAACGTTGATGCATGGGCTATCTGGGACCCCTATTATTCCGCCGCGTTACTGCAAGGTGATGTACGCGTGCTAAAAGACGGCTCAGACCTCAAGCAAACCGGTTCGTTTTATCTCGCCGCCCGTCCCTATGCCGAGAAAAATGGCGCATTTGTTCTTGGCGTACTGGATACCTTTAGCCAGGCCGATGCGTTAACCCTCAGCCAGCGCCAGCAAAGTATTACCCTGCTGGCCAAAACCATGGGACTGCCAGAACCGGTGATTGCGTCTTATCTGGATCACCGTCCGCCAACCACCATTGTGCCAGTCAACGCCTCTGTTGCAGCCCTGCAACAACAAACCGCCGATCTGTTTTATGACAACCGTCTGGTGCCGAAAAAAATCGATATTCGCCAGCGTATCTGGCAACCCACTCAGCAGGCAGGAGAAAAATTATGAGTCTGAACATGTTTTGGTTTTTACCCACCCATGGTGACGGTCATTATCTTGGAACGGAAGAAGGTTCGCGCCCTGTCGATCACAGTTATCTGCAACAAATCGCGCAAACGGCCGATCGTCTTGGGTTTACCGGCGTTCTGATCCCAACTGGTCGCTCTTGCGAAGATGCCTGGCTGGTCGCTGCCTCGATGATCCCGGTCACCCAGCGATTAAAGTTTCTGGTCGCGCTGCGTCCAAGCGTTACCTCGCCAACGGTTGCCGCACGTCAGGCTGCAACGCTCGACAGACTCTCAAATGGCCGGGCGTTATTTAACCTGGTGACTGGCAGCGATCCACAGGAGCTGGCAGGCGACGGCGTGTTCCTCGATCACACCGAGCGCTATGAAGCCTCTGCTGAATTTACTCAGGTCTGGCGGCGCTTGCTGCAAGGTGAAACGGTGGATTTCAACGGCAAACATATTCACGTCCGCGGCGCGAAGCTGTTTTTCCCTCCCGTGCAACAACCCCGACCACCGCTTTATTTCGGCGGCTCGTCTGATGTCGCACAAGATCTTGCTGCAGAACAGGTTGATCTCTACCTGACCTGGGGCGAGCCGCCCGAACAGGTGAAAGCGAAGATTGAACAGGTGCGGGCCAAAGCAGCGGCGCTCGGGCGTAAGATTCGCTTCGGTATTCGTCTGCATGTGATCGTACGAGAGACAACGCACGAGGCATGGCAGGCAGCGGATCGTCTGATAGCCCATCTGGATGACGACATCATCGCCAAAGCCCAGGCCGCCTTCTCAAAAACGGATTCGGTTGGTCAGCAGCGAATGGCTGCACTGCACAACGGTAAACGCGACAAACTGGAAATTAGCCCGAATCTGTGGGCAGGGGTAGGACTGGTACGCGGTGGCGCAGGGACCGCACTGGTTGGAGATGGTCCTACGGTCGCAGCACGTATTAACGAGTATGCCGCGCTGGGAATCGACAGCTTTGTGCTGTCCGGCTATCCGCATCTGGAAGAGGCATACAGGGTTGGTGAGCTGCTGTTCCCGCATCTGGATGTCGCGATACCAGAAATTCCGCAACCGCAGCGCCTGCAACAGCAAGGCGAAGCGGTTGCAAACGAATTCATCCCGCGCAAAGTCGCACAAAGCTAAGGAGCGGCTAATGGCAACGACGAAAAACAGATGGTTATTGCGCCTCGCGCCCTGGTTTTTACCGGTAGGTCTGGTGGCGCTCTGGCAGCTCGCATCATCAATGGGCTGGCTGTCCAACCGCATACTGCCCTCTCCGGAGGGTGTTATCGAAGCCTTCTGGACGCTTTCCGCCAGCGGCGAGCTTTGGCAGCATCTGGCCATCAGTTCCTGGCGCGCGCTGATCGGATTCTCCATCGGTGGATCGATTGGCCTGACGCTGGGACTGATCAGCGGTCTTTCGCGTTGGGGAGAACGCCTGCTGGATACCTCGGTGCAGATGCTGCGTAACGTACCGCATCTGGCGCTGATCCCGCTGGTGATTTTGTGGTTCGGCATTGATGAATCCGCCAAGATCTTTCTCGTTGCGTTGGGCACGCTGTTTCCGATTTACATCAACACCTGGCATGGGATCCGTAATATCGATCGTGGGCTGGTAGAAATGGCGCGTAGCTATGGGTTGTCCGGCTTTTCACTGTTTGTTCATGTCATCCTCCCTGGCGCTCTGCCCTCAATTATGGTCGGCGTGCGTTTCGCTCTCGGGCTGATGTGGCTGACGCTTATCGTCGCAGAAACCATTTCAGCCAATGCCGGTATTGGCTACCTGGCGATGAACGCCCGCGAATTTCTGCAAACCGATGTGGTCGTGGTGGCCATTATTCTCTACGCCTTACTCGGCAAACTTGCCGACGTCAGCGCCCAATTGCTGGAGCGAGTCTGGCTGCGCTGGCACCCGGCTTACCATATAAAGGAGGCTACCGTATGAATACCGCTCGCTTGAACCAAGGTACGCCGCTGTTGCTGAGCGCCGTGACAAAACAATACGCCGCCAATATGGTGCTCAATCAGTTAGATTTGCATATACAGGCCGGGCAATTCGTTGCCGTAGTTGGCCGCAGCGGTGGTGGTAAAAGCACGTTGCTGCGTCTGCTGGCAGGGTTGGAGTCGCCCACCTCAGGCGCATTACTTGCCGGAACCACCCCACTGGCGGAAATTCAGGATGATACGCGTATGATGTTTCAGGATGCGCGTCTGCTGCCATGGAAGACGGTTATCGATAACGTCGGTCTGGGTCTGAAAGGTCACTGGCACAATGCAGCCCGAGATGCGCTGGCCGCCGTTGGACTGGAGAATCGTGCTCAGGAGTGGCCCGCAGCGCTTTCTGGCGGACAAAAACAGCGCGTGGCCCTGGCCCGGGCATTAATTCATCGTCCTGGTCTGCTGCTGCTGGATGAACCCCTCGGCGCACTGGATGCCTTAACCCGCCTTGAAATGCAGGAGCTGATCGTCTCTTTATGGCAAGAGCACGGCTTTACCGTACTGTTGGTCACCCATGACGTCAGCGAAGCGGTAGCAATGGCCGATCGCGTTTTGCTGATTGAGGACGGAAAAATCGGGCTGGATTTAACGGTGGATATTGCACGACCTCGCCGGATTGGTTCCGTGCGTTTGACAGAACTGGAAGCAGAGGTGTTGAACCGGGTGATGCAGCGTGGCGACAATGAAGTTCAGCTACGCAAGCAAGGTTAAAAATGCCGGATGGCGCTACCGCTTATCCGGCCTACGCGTGAATGGTAGGCCGGACCCATCCGGCAATATTATCAGGCTAACGCTTTAGAGATCTTTTCGAACAGATCGCCTGACAGATTCTCCAGACCTTTCAGCTGTTCCAGCGCCGCACGCATCTTCGCCTGACGTTTTGCATCATAACGTTTTAAGCGAATCAGCGGCTCAATCAGGCGTGACGCCACCTGCGGGTTACGGCTGTTGAGCTCAGTCAGCATGTCAACCAGGAACTGATAACCGCTACCATCTTCCGCATGGAATGCTGCCGGGTTGCTGCCCGCGAAGGCACCGATCAGAGAACGGATGCGGTTTGGGTTACTCATGCTAAAAGAGCGATGCTTCAACAGGCCGCGTACCGTTTCCAGTACGTTTCTAGCCGGGCTGGTGGATTGCAGGATAAACCATTTATCCATCACCAGACCGTCATGGTGCCACTTATTGTCATACTCCTGCATCAACGCGTCACGACAAGGAAGCTGCGCAGCGACTGCCGCGGATAGCGCCGCCAGCGCATCGGTCATATTGTTCGCTTCACGGTACTGCTTGCTTACCAGCGTGTCAGCCAGATGGGTTTCGCCAAAAGCCAGGAATCGCAGGCAGGCGTTACGCAGCGTACGCTTGCCAATATCGGCATGCTCAACGCGGTACTCATCAAGATGATTAGCGTTATAGATGGCGAGGAATTCATCCGCCAGCTCGGCGGCCAGCGTGCGGGTTAACGCTTCGCGTACTTCGGTTATCGCCACCGGATCAATGATGTCGAACAGTTCGGCAATTTCATTTACTGAAGGCAGCGTCAGGATCTCTGCCGCCAGCGCCGGATCGATTTTCTCATCCAGCAAAACTGCGCGGAATGCATCGGCCACGTGTACCGGCAGCGACAGCGGTTGTCCCTGCTGATGGCGGGCAACGTTGAGCTTAATGTAGGTCGCCAGCAGGCTTTGCGCCGCGTCCCAACGAGAGAAATCATTACGCGCGTGACGCATCAGGAAGGTCAGTTGCTGATCGCTCCATTTATATTCCAGTTTTACCGGCGCGGAGAATTCGCACAGCAGCGCCGGAACCGGCTGGAAGTAGACGTTATCAAAGACAAACGTCTGCTCTGCCTGGGTGACGTTGAGTACGGAATTCACCGGGTGCCCGCCTTTTTGTAGCGGGATCACTTTCCCTTCGTTGTCATACAACTCGAGAGCGAATGGAATATGCAGCGGTTGTTTTTCAGCCTGATCCGGCGTGGCCGGCGTGCGCTGGCTAATGGTCAGCGTGTACTGTTCAGTTGATGGGTTATAGTCATCACGCACGGTCAGAATCGGCGTACCGGACTGACTGTACCAGCGGCGGAAATGGGAGAGATCAACGTTAGACGCATCTTCCATCGCCTGCACAAAATCATCACAGGTTGCAGCGCTACCGTCGTGACGCTCAAAGTACAGCTGCATCCCTTTCTGGAAGTTAGCCTCACCCAACAGGGTGTGGATCATACGAATCACTTCCGCACCCTTCTCGTACACGGTCAGGGTATAGAAGTTGTTCATTTCGATGACCATATCCGGGCGGATAGGATGCGCCATCGGGCTGGCGTCCTCAGCAAACTGCAGACCGCGCATGGTACGCACATTGCTGATGCGGTTTACCGCACGTGAGCCGAGATCGGAACTGAACTCCTGATCGCGGAACACAGTTAAACCCTCTTTCAGGCTCAACTGGAACCAGTCGCGACAGGTCACGCGGTTGCCGGTCCAGTTATGGAAATATTCGTGACCGATAACGCGCTCAATATCAAGGTAATCTTTGTCGGTGGCAGTATCGGTACGCGCCAGCACGTATTTGGAGTTAAAGATGTTCAGACCTTTATTCTCCATCGCGCCCATGTTGAAGAAATCCACAGCGACAATCATATAGATGTCGAGGTCATACTCGAGGCCAAAGCGCTCTTCATCCCATTTCATGGAGTTTTTCAGCGAGGTCATCGCCCATGGCGCGCGGTCCAGGTTACCGCGATCGACGTACAGTTCCAGTGCTACTTCACGCCCTGAGCGGGTAGTAAAAGTATCGCGCAGGACGTCAAAATCACCGGCCACCAGCGCAAATAAATAGCACGGTTTCGGGAATGGATCCTGCCACTGAACCCAGTGGCGACCATTTTCCAGTTCACCCTGCGCCACGCGGTTACCGTTGGAGAGCAGGAACGGATATTGCGTTTTATCGGCGATTATTTTGGTAGTAAAACGCGCCAGCACGTCCGGGCGATCAAGATACCAGGTAATATGGCGGAAACCTTCTGCTTCGCACTGGGTACACAGCGCATCGCCTGACTTGTACAGCCCTTCCAGCGCGGTATTCGCAGCTGGGCTAATTTCATTCACGATACGCAGCGTAAAACGTTCCGGCAGTTGATTGATGACCAGAGCGCCCTCTTCTTCTCTATACTCTGTCCACAGCTCGTCGTTTACGTGGATCGACACCAGGGTCAGATCTTCGCCATTCAGGCGCAGGGGCGCGTCGGACGCGCCATGACGGACAACCTGGCTCACTGCGGTGACCACGGTTTTTTCAGCATCCAGGTCAAAGGTCAAATCAATATCAGTAATCTGGTAATCCGGCGCACGATAGTCGTGACGGTATTTGGCTTGTGGCTGTTGTGTCATAAAAAAACCTTTAGCATCTTTAATAGAGTCTCGGCTTCAGTCTATTCCTGTTGCGTAAATCGCGCTACGCAGAATGTTCATCTTTTCAGGCACAAACACCCTTTTTGCTACATTTTTATAACACGTGGCACGAATTGCCCTCGACCAGAAAGAGAGCTTATGGTGTGATCGGGGTTCAATAAATCGCTAAACAGGGTATACTCCAGCGGTTTTCTTAGTTGTTTATTGTACTAAACGCTCCCGTGAGAGGATGCTACTGCGCACCTATGACACAATTCGCTTCTCCTGTTCTGCACTCGCTGCTGGATACAGACGCTTATAAGTTGCATATGCAGCAAGCCGTTTTTCACCACTACTATGACGTACAAGTAGCGGCTGAATTTCGTTGCCGTGGCGATGACCTGCTCGGTATTTATGCCGATTCTATTCGTGAGCAGGTGAATGCTATGCAGCACCTGCGACTGCAGGAGGATGAGTACCAGTGGCTCTCCGGCCTGCCTTTCTTTAAAGCTGATTACCTCACCTGGTTACGTGATTTCCGCTATAACCCGGAACAGGTTTGCGTCACCAATGATAACGGTAAGCTAAACATCCGCTTAACCGGTCCGTGGCGTGAAGTGATCATGTGGGAAGTCCCGCTGTTAGCGGTGATTAGCGAACTGGTACACCGTTACCGCTCACCTGAATCAGGCGTCCCGCAGGCACTCGATGAGCTGGAAAGCAAACTAGTAGAATTCTCTGCTTTAACAAAAGATGTCGATATGTCCCGCTTCCATTTGATGGATTTCGGTACGCGTCGTCGTTTTTCGCGCGAAGTACAGCAGGCTATCGTTAAACGCCTGCAGCAAGAGCCCTGGTTTGTCGGTACCAGTAACTACGATCTGGCCCGCCGCCTGTCATTAACCCCAATGGGTACGCAGGCGCATGAGTGGTTCCAGGCTCATCAGCAAATCAGTCCTGAACTTGCCACCAGCCAACGTGTAGCCCTGGCCGCCTGGTTAAATGAGTATCCTGATCAACTCGGCATTGCATTGACCGATTGCATCACCATGGACGCATTTTTACGCGACTTTGGCGTTGAGTTTGCGACCCGCTACCAGGGATTACGCCATGACTCAGGCGATCCGGTGGAATGGGGTGAAAAAGCCATCGCCCATTATGAAAAACTGGGTATTGATCCGCTGAGCAAAACGCTGGTCTTTTCAGATAACCTCGATCTGAAAAAAGCGATTGAACTCTACCGCCACTTCTCTTCCCGCGTACAGTTGAGTTTTGGTATTGGGACACGGCTAACATGCGACATTCCACAGGTTAAGCCGCTTAATATCGTAATTAAGCTGGTGGAATGTAACGGCAAACCAGTGGCGAAGTTATCTGACAGCCCGGGTAAAACCATCTGCCACGATAAAGCATTTGTTCGTGCACTGCGCAAAGCCTTCGATCTCCCGCATATTAAAAAAGCCAGTTAATCCTTCCAGGGAGCCATTTTGGCTCCCTTATTCGCGTTTATTTCCGAAATCTTTCACTCCAGCTACGAATTCTGCTTGTCTGATTGCAGATGCCAGGTAACATAGGTATCCCCCCCATTATGGGTGGACATGTGTTTATATATCCGACTATTAACAGAGAGAATATTATGAGCGTTGTGCCTGTAGCCGACGTACTCCAGGGCCGCGTAGCCGTTGACAGCGAAGTCACCGTGCGCGGATGGGTGCGTACCCGCCGAGATTCAAAAGCTGGCATCTCCTTCCTCGCCGTTTATGACGGTTCCTGCTTTGATCCTGTACAGGCCGTCATCAATAATTCTCTGCCCAATTACAATCAGGACGTACTGCGCCTGACGACGGGTTGTTCAGTTATCGTAACGGGTAAAGTCGTTGCATCACCTGGACAAGGACAGAGCTTTGAAATTCAGGCCACTGAAGTTGAAGTCGCGGGCTGGGTTGAAGATCCTGATACCTACCCAATGGCGGCTAAGCGTCACAGCATCGAGTATCTGCGTGAAGTGGCGCATATGCGTCCGCGCACCAATATGATTGGTGCGGTAGCGCGCGTACGTCATACGCTGGCGCAAGCGCTGCATCGCTTCTTCCACGAGCAGGGTTTCTTTTGGGTATCGACTCCGCTGATCACCGCTTCCGATACGGAAGGTGCCGGTGAAATGTTCCGTGTTTCTACGCTGGATCTGGAAAACCTGCCGCGTAACGATCAGGGTAAAGTCGATTTCGATAAAGACTTCTTTGGTAAGGAAGCCTTCCTGACCGTTTCCGGTCAGTTGAACGGTGAAACCTACGCCTGCGCTCTGTCCAAAATTTATACTTTTGGTCCGACGTTCCGTGCAGAAAACTCTAACACCAGTCGTCACCTGGCAGAATTCTGGATGCTGGAACCAGAAGTGGCGTTCGCTGACCTGAACGATGTTGCAGGCCTGGCTGAAGCGATGCTGAAATACGCGTTCAAAGCCGTACTGGCAGAGCGTGCAGATGATATGAAATTCTTCGCTGAACGTGTCGACAAGGACGCGATTTCACGCCTGGAACGTTTCATTGACGCTGACTTCGCGCAGGTGGATTACACCGACGCGGTAAGCATTCTGGAAAAATGCGGCAAACAGTTTGAAAACCCGGTTTACTGGGGTGTGGATCTGTCTTCCGAGCATGAACGTTATCTTGCTGAAGAGCACTTTAAAGCGCCGGTGGTGGTGAAAAACTACCCGAAAGATATCAAAGCGTTTTATATGCGCCTTAACGAAGACGGTAAAACCGTTGCTGCAATGGACGTTCTGGCTCCTGGAATCGGCGAAATCATCGGTGGTTCTCAGCGTGAAGAGCGTCTGGACGTGCTGGATGCCCGTATGCTGGAAATGGGTCTGAACAAAGAGGATTACTGGTGGTATCGCGACCTGCGTCGCTACGGTACCGTTCCGCATTCCGGCTTCGGATTGGGCTTCGAGCGTCTGATCGCTTACGTCACCGGCGTGCAAAACGTCCGTGATGTTATTCCGTTCCCGCGTACTCCGCGTAACGCCACCTTCTAAACGTGCGTTATTGTTTCAAAGGCCAGCATTGCTGGCCTTTTTTATACCCTTTTCATGTTATCTGGATACCCATCTCACGTTAAACGCAACCTTTCAATCCCCTCCACCTGTTACGTAATATTTCATCGCAATACATTTGCACAAAAAATAACCAGTAATTTTATTGTGGATTAGCATTTTCTGATTAAATAGTACATTTTTTAGCCTTTCGCACGGCACTCCAGACGTCCAAAAATCGTTACCTGTAAAATCCAAACTTTCCGGTATTACGGAGAAAAAATAACCTTAGCAAAATTAAATATAAGAAAATCATATAAATAGAAATAAAAACGAGAATTTTGGGGGCAAGGGTATCCGAAGTTTGACGCTGTTCACAAAGTTGCACAAAAATAACATCTTGTTACACATTTTTTCTTTTTGAAACCAAATCTTTATATTTGTAGCACTTTGACGGTAGCGAAACGGTAGTTTGAATGGAAAGATGCCTGTCAGACACATAAAGACACCAAACTCTCATCAATAGTTCCGTAAATTTTCATTGACGGAATTTATTGGCGGCAGTGGCAGGTGTCATATAAAAACCGATGAGGGTAATAAATAATGATGAAGCGCAATATTCTGGCAGTGGTTATCCCTGCTCTGCTGGTAGCCGGGGCAGCTAACGCTGCAGAAGTTTATAACAAAGATGGCAACAAGCTGGATGTATACGGTAAAACCGTAGGTCTGCACTATTTTTCTGATAACGCTGGCAACGATGGCGATCAGACTTATGCCCGTCTTGGTTTCAAAGGGGAAACTCAGATTAATTCCGATCTGTCCGGTTACGGTCAGTGGGAATACAACTTTGCCGGTAACAACTCCGAAGGCGGCAGCGACGCTCAGAATGGTAACAAAACCCGTCTGGCATTTGCTGGTCTGAAATATGCCGATCTGGGCTCTTTCGACTACGGTCGTAACTACGGTATCGTTTACGATGCCCTGGGTTACACCGATATGCTGCCAGAATTTGGTGGTGATACCGCGTACAGCGACAACTTCTTCGTTGGCCGTGTAGGTGGTGTTGCGACCTACCGTAACTCTAACTTCTTCGGTCTGGTTGACGGCCTGAACTTCGGTATCCAGTATCTGGGTAAAAACGAGCGTGATGGCAATACCGGTCGTTCTAACGGCGACGGCGTTGGCGGTTCTGTAAGCTACGAAATGGATGGCTTCGGTATCGTTGGTGCTTACGGTGCAGCTGACCGTACCAACGCGCAGGAAAACTCTTTCTACGCTAACGGTGGCAAAAAAGCTGAACAGTGGGCAACCGGCCTGAAGTACGATGCTAACAACATCTACCTGGCAGCGAACTACGGTGAAACCCGTAACGCAACCCGCCTCTCCACTACCCAGAATGGCGTGACCACCAGCGGCTTCGCCAACAAAACGCAAGATTTCTTTGTTGTCGCTCAGTACCAATTCGATTTCGGTCTGCGCCCGTCCATCTCCTACAACAAATCTAAAGCGAAAGACGTAGAAGGTGTAGGTAACGAAGATCTGGTGAACTACATTGAAGTAGGCGCAACCTACTACTTCAACAAAAACATGTCCACCTATGTTGACTACCAGATCAACCAGATCGATTCTGACAACAAACTGGGTGTGAACTCTGACGACACCGTAGCACTCGGTATCGTTTACCAGTTCTAATAGCAGACCTCTTTGTTAAATGCCTTAAAAACAGGACTTCGGTCCTGTTTTTTTATATCTGCTAGCAAATTCTTGCGTCTTAAAAAAACACCTCAGCTTTTCGTCAGTAACGGTTGGCATTTTGTAAATCTACCGTTAACCTGATAGCGGACTTCCCTTCTGTAATCACTATGGAACCTCGTCATGTTTGAGAACATTACCGCCGCTCCTGCCGACCCCATTTTGGGTCTGGCTGATTTGTTTCGTGCCGATGACCGCCCTGGAAAAATAAACCTCGGGATCGGTGTATATAAAGATGAGACAGGCAAAACGCCGGTACTGACCAGCGTTAAAAAAGCCGAGCAATATATACTGGAAAATGAAACCACCAAAAACTACCTTGGCATTGACGGTATTCCAGAGTTTGGTCGTTGCACTCAGGAATTACTGTTTGGTAAAACGAGTTCGCTTATCAACGATAAACGCGCACGTACAGCACAGACCCCTGGCGGCACTGGCGCACTGCGCGTGGCAGCTGATTTTCTCGCAAGAAATACGTCGGCTAAACGCGTATGGGTGAGCAACCCAAGCTGGCCGAACCATAAGAGCGTCTTTAACTCTGCCGGTCTGGAAGTTCGTGAATACAACTATTACGATGCAGCGAACCACTCATTAGACTTTGATGCGCTGCTGGCCAGCCTCAGCGAAGCTCAGGCTGGCGATGTGGTACTGTTCCACGGCTGCTGCCATAACCCAACCGGTATCGATCCTACGCTTGAGCAGTGGCAAACGCTGGCTCAGCTTTCTGTCGAGAAAGGGTGGTTGCCGCTGTTTGACTTCGCATACCAGGGCTTTGCCCGCGGTCTGGAAGAAGATGCAGAAGGTCTGCGCGCATTCGCCGCGCTGCACAAAGAGCTGATCGTTGCCAGTTCCTACTCCAAGAACTTTGGTCTGTACAATGAGCGCGTAGGTGCCTGTACGCTGGTTGCGGCTGATGCTGAAACCGTCGACCGTGCGTTTAGTCAGATGAAATCAGCCATTCGCGCTAACTATTCCAACCCGCCAGCGCACGGCGCATCCGTAGTTGCCACGATTCTGAGCAATGACGCGCTGCGTGCCATCTGGGAACAGGAACTGACCGATATGCGCCAACGCATTCAGCGCATGCGTTTACTGTTCGTGAATACGCTGCAGGAGAAAGGTGCGAACCGCGACTTCAGCTTTATCATCAAACAGAACGGCATGTTCTCATTCAGCGGTCTGACAAAAGAGCAGGTTCTGCGTCTGCGTGAAGAGTTTGGTGTCTACGCTGTCGCTTCCGGACGTGTAAACGTTGCAGGAATGACGCCAGATAACATGGCGCCGCTGTGCGAAGCGATTGTCGCAGTACTGTAATCTATCGCGTACAAAAAAGGCCGCAATAGCGGCCTTTTTATTTATCTGCGGTATTACCAGACAGGCATTTCGTCCTGCAGGAACGGGTTATGAAGCCGTTCGTTACCCAGCGTAGAAAGTGGGCCGTGACCCGGAATAAACGTCACGTCATCGCCCAGCGGCAACAGTTTACGTTTAATCGAATCGATCAGTTGGCTGTGATCTCCGCGCGGAAAATCGCTGCGCCCTACGCCACCTTTGAAAATCACGTCACCCGAAATCAGTAACTTTGATTGCTCATCAAAGAAGACCACATGTCCCGGTGTATGACCCGGACAATGCAACACCTGCAACGTCACGTTGCCAACGCTGACCCGATCACCTTCGTTCAGCCAGCGATCGGGCGTCAGCGGCTCACAATCGCCCAGGCCAAACATGCGGCTCTGCGCAGGGAGCCCCTGTAGCCAGAACTCATCTTCTTTTTCCGGACCAATAACCGGTACACCATAATGCTGTGCCAGTTCAGCTGCCGCCCCAACATGATCAAGATGACCGTGAGTAAGCAGGATCTGCATTAGCGTCAGACCGCTGGCATCCACTTCCTGTTTGATTTTCTCGGCATCGCCGCCGGGATCGACCAACGCGGCCAGACGAGTCTGCTCACACCAGATTAGCGAGCAGTTCTGGGCGAATGCAGTGACCGGAATAATACGATAGTTCATACAGCTCCTGTTTCATTAAGCTTATGGATCACCAGTGCCGTGCAGGGCCGGTGTCGATATGCACAAAGTTACTGCTGGGGTAGTATCCTACACCACCTGCGCGCATAGATAACGCAGCTTTGCGAATATTACTTAATGCGATGCCTTCAATATGGAAATCCATGGCCTGGCCTTTGGTGTGGTAGCTTTTCTTGGCCACACCGCGACTGCGCGCACGTAGTTCATTATTGGTATCGACGGAACGATAACCGGAGATCAGCTGTACGGGTTTACGCGTACCCAGCAGGCCCTGCAGACGGAAGAGTTGATCAAACAGTCCGGGGTCAATGGATTTCACTTTATTGGCCCGAAAATCACGGAAAAAGTGGTTAAGTTTTGCTAATTCGTCCTGAATATAGCCCCTGCCATCAAAAAACTCTGCTTTTATTGACTCACCGGTATGCAGGTTATTCAGAGTCAATATACGCGGACGTGGGGTAGAGAGTGTTGCAAACGCAGGCGTAGGCAGGATGGCAGCGCCGAGGGCAATACCACCAAGCGCCAGCAGTTTGCGGCGATTAGCGTCAAATTTGTCCATGGTATTAAGGTCTACAAGGTCAATGTTATCGTATGTATGCTCTAGCGCACGCGGGAAACCTTATCTGGCTAAGTAGTCCACGTCAAGGCTCCCAACCCCAGGAAATACGGGGCTCACAGCCATTTTGCCCCGTTTCCAGCATAACTTACGACAATCATTTTCCTCGAACTGCTTCATTTATCTGATTAATTGCTCGGCTTTTGACACAATTTGTGCGCTGGATCGCGCTGTCAGATCGTAATTGTAAATATCTGTACGATACTGCGTGCGACCATCCGGGCCAACAAATGCGGTCAGATAGTAGAGGTTGACCGGAATATTCTGGCGAATATTCACGTACCGCGTATCCCCTTGCTTCAGGGCATCCGAGATGCGGGTATCATTCCAACCCGCGTCCTGTAGCAGCATATTCGCCAGCTCAGATGCCTTATTCACACGCACACAGCCGGAACTTAACGCCCGCGTATCTTTCTGGAACAGATTGTGGTTCGGCGTATCGTGCAGATAAATAGCGTCCGAACTCGGCATATTGAATTTATAGCGTCCGAGCGAGTTACGTGCGCCCGGAGCCTGCTGAAAGCGGAACGGCAGATTGGACGCAGTGATGGTGGCCCAGTCAACCTGCCACGGATCTATCGTCTCTTTACTGTTCCAGCCGCGCATTACGGTATAGCCGTGACGTTCAAGATATCCCGGATCATTCCATAACTTAGGCAGAATATCTTTTCGGGCCAGCGTCGGTGGAACGTTCCACGGTGGGTTAACGACCACATTATTCAGCGCACTACTCATCATCGGCGTTTTGCGATCTGGACGCCCGACAATAACGCGCGAGGCCAGCACCTGATTGCCATTCTGATAATAAACCAGCGAATAGGCAGGAATGTTCACCATGATACCGGTAGACAGCCCACTCGGTAGCAGTCGCAAGCGCTGAATATTTAACGCCAGCACGCCCGCACGCTGAGCGGGCGTCACGTTCAGCCAGTCACGCGTGGCAGGGCCAATCGCGCCATCGGCGCCAAGTCCCTGCCACGTCTGAAAACGCTTTACCGCATCAACCAGTTCACGATCGTAGGTGCCACGACCTTCTTTGCCAGACGTACTGACGGCAGGCTCCAGCATCCCGGTTCGTCGCAAAATTTCACGCAGCGCAGGGATGTCATTACTCCACTCCCCCGGACGTAGCGTTGCTGTACTGGTGAGCTGCGGCCAGGGATGTGTATCACCTACCAGCTTGAGCAGCGATTCATGCATGGCTGCATACTGCGGATGCTGAGGCGCCAGGCTGGCAACAAACGAAGTTAGTTGACCGTTATCCAGTGCGACCTGCCACTGGTTGATGACAGAAATCGGCGGCGTCGTTAGCGCATAGGGCTTATCGCTGTAAAGCCAGCGATTACCTTTGACAGGTATATTAGCGATAAAGTGCAGATACCCCATCATCGCATCCGAGAGCACAATGTCTCTCGCCTGACCGGTTACTGCCGGATCAGTCAGAAGTGCAACCCAGGTAGTAAACTGCGGCTGAAAGCCAGCAATCGCGACCTCGGCCAACTGTTGTTGAAAGGCCTTTACCGCATCACGATTTTCCCACATCGGCTTCATTTCACGTGCGGCATACAGCAGTTCCAGCTGGCTCATGTAGACCGGCGTATAGCCTGCTGGCAGTTGAGAGTGTATTTCGGCGCGGGCTTTATCGACAGACACGCCTTCTGGCAGCGGTTGAATACCCGCCATGATAGCCGTCGCAGAAGATTGAACCTGCGGCTGCGA
Source organism: Citrobacter sp. Cf118 (assembly GCF_030334095.1). Classification (NCBI taxonomy): domain Bacteria; kingdom Pseudomonadati; phylum Pseudomonadota; class Gammaproteobacteria; order Enterobacterales; family Enterobacteriaceae; genus Citrobacter; species Citrobacter sp. Cf118. Next base: position 876,382 of record NZ_JAOWES010000087.1, read on the forward strand.
TAACGCTGTTGGCTGTTCACTGACGGTCGCAGAGCTATCGCCAGGGATCATTTCAGGCTCATCGGCCTGCGCATTGAACAGTGGAGCGAATGTTACGGCCAGGCATAAACTGATTGCCGACAGCCGACGACCACACATTTTATTAAGCAACATCCCTTGCCCCCTGTTTTCTTTATCATACTCTGAATAGCCAGGCCGCCTGTATTCCCCTTTATTTTGACGGGGGCGGACCTGTAAAACGCCAATACAAACTGAAGTATGACGAGCAAGCCCGTGACGCGTTGGGCTTACCTTTAGTATATAAACATCAAAAAGTTTTTGCCTAACCTAATGTAAAGAAGTCTAAAGAAATTACACCAGGCATAACGTCTTTGCGGAAAAAAATAAGGCGGCCTTGTAGCCGCCTTTTTGCTTAGCTTGCCTGCGAGGAGGCATCTTCAGTCCCCGGCAGTGGTTCCGGTAACTGAGGCGCAAATCCGCGCAGCCCCACCACATGAACGTGCTCGGTGTTTTGGAAGACTTTACGCACCAGTTTGTAGGTGGTGCCTTTCTCTGGGCTGATGTTTTCCGGCGCAGCGATAATCAGCTGCATCTGCAAACGCTCACACAGCTCAAACAGAGTCGCAATAGAACGCGCATCGAGTCGTGCTGCTTCATCAAGGAACAGCAGGCGGCAAGGAGAGATGTCTTTCCCGCGCAATCTGCGACCTTCATCTTCCCAGCTTTGCACCACCATCACCAGAATAGACATCCCGGTCCCGATCGCTTCACCCGTTGACAGCGCGCCAGATTCAGCACGCAGCCAGCCGTCAGAACCACGGTTAACCTCAACTTCCATTTCCAGATAGTTACGATAGTCCAGCAGCTCTTCACCAATGGTTTGCGGCGTGCGTTGCCCCATGTCGATCTGCGGATTCAGGCGCTGATACAGCTTCGCCAGCGCTTCTGAGAAGGTCAGGCGATTGCTGTTAAACAGATCCTGATGCTGTTCATGTTGCTCTGAAAGTACGTCCAGCAAGGTAGCATGCGTTTCACGCACATTGACGTTCAGGCGAACGCTGTTAACCTGGCCAAACGACACACTTTGCAGCCCCTGGTTCAGCATGCGAATACGGTTCTGTTCACGCTGAATGGTCTTACGAATAATGTTCGCCACGCTGCGTGAGCTGATCGCCAGTTTCTGTTCACGAGAGGTTAATTCTTCCGTCAGACGGCTCAGCTCAATCTCCATCTGTTCGATGGCTTCAACCGGATCGTCGGTACGGATAATATCCTGGCGAATACGTTCACGCAGATGCTGGTAAACCGCGACGAAGAACTGGATTTTGCGCTCTGGGCGTTTTGGATCTTCAGACATACGCAACACATCGCGCAGGTGTTCGTTATCCGCAACCGCCAGACGTAGCGCACCGAGCGCCTTATCCGACATCGAACGCAGTTCGTCACCGGAAAGATAGGCCAACTCGCGACGGTGCAGACGACGTTCCACACCGTTATCTTTCACCATCCGCATGACTGCACACCAGCCGGCTTTGGCGGTGACTACCTGCTCACGCATTTCATGATAATCACGTTCCAGCTTGCGCAGTCTGCGGGTCAGGTTTTCCATCTCCGCTTCGCAGAAGGTCAGTGCTTTCTCAAGTTGGTTGCGGCGTGCACGGTTGTTGCTGAGCTGCGCATGCAGTTCGTCACGACGGATACGCGCGCGCTCTTCGGCACCGCTGTCCGCACGAACACCAATATCCTGCAGTTCACGTTGTAAATCGTTAAGCAGCTCTTTTTTGGTGTCATAAGAGCTTTTTAGCGATGCCATGACCTGGTTATACTGGCTTAACTGTGCAGCATGACTGCGCAGCGCCTCACGAGCGCGGGTACGTTCGGCTTCCGCCTGTTCCAGGCGTTCACGCAATTTTTCGTTTAGATCGCTATTACCGCTCAGCATTTCGGCTGAGTCGGAATAACTAAAGTGAGCCCGACGCTGTACGACTTCAGTCAGCGCAAAAGCCTGCTGACGTGCGTCGCGCTGCATCTGCTGGGAATACGTATAGTCTTCCTTCAGCTGTTCAAACTGCTCAGGGTCATTTTGCAGAACTGAAACGATAGGTTCCAGTTTCGCCAACTGATTGCCATGTTGCTGTACAAAACGCGCGGCTTCCTGAGCTTCATCCAGACGCTCGCGAATTTCGTCCACACGATCGGCCAGCGTGTCATCGGCCAGCAGATTCAAGCGCGGCAGCAGGCGGTTCAGCGCGGAGACACCCTCTTTCGCCTGTTCAAACTGCATACGGCTTTGCTGGTTATCATTTTCATGATTAGTCAGCGCACGTTCCAGTTCAACGCGACGGCCATTCAGTTGGCGAATTTCCGCTTCTGGATCGGCTTCAAACGCCACCGACAGATGGCTGCCGATAAAGCGGCTGAACGCCTGATGCAGACGCTGGGTTTTCTGGACATCAAAGGAGAGCGTGGCGAAACGTTCAGACAGCCCTTCACGCTCGGCATGCAGGGTTTCGATACGGCTTTCACGGGCTGCACGACCAAAAATAGGCACCTTCGGGAAGCGGGAATAACGCCATTGACGCTCGGCGGTTTTCACCACCACCGCATTTTCCAGTTCATCAACGCTGAAGACGCTATCATCAAACGACTGCGGATCCCCTTCGATGAAATAGAGATCTTCCGGGCAATCCGTCAGCCCTTCAAGCTGTTCGGTAATTAGTGATAGATCCGGTACCACGATGGCATGGCGCGAAGGACCATACAGCGCAGAGAAGTACGGGGCATCTTCAAGGCTAACGTCATCATAAATTTCTGACAGCAGCACGCCGCCAAAGCGTTCCGCCAGCGCGTTCAGACGCTGATCTTCCGCCCCGCCCGGCTGACTTAAACGTTCAATCTCTTCATCAACCGCATTTTTACGTGCACCGACTTCATCACGCTCAACAATGGCCTCACGCTCGCGCTCCAGCAATTGTTGCAGATACTCGGTCACATCCTGGCTGGAGGTAAACTCTTCGCCACACTGCTCGCTAAGCTGATTCAAGCTATTTTGCGCAGCCAGCCAGACAGGTGCCCGCTTCATCAAATGCTGAATACGGGATTGTAGCTGTTCCTGTTCCTGACGCAGCGTCATACGCTGTTCGCTGGCAGACGAGACGCTGTCCGACAAGGCGGCGATGCGCGCTTCCAGTTCCTGGTGCAGCGCTTCCAGCTCATCGATATCAAACTGTTTACCCTGACGCTTGCAGAATTCGGCCAGCAGACGCTCGGCATCCTGCTGTTCGCGCAGACGCTGCTCCAGTTCGCTCAGTCGCATACGCAATGGCTGAACCTGTTCCGCCAGGTGGCGCTGTTCAACGCCTTCGCGCAGCAGTTCACGCGCCACGCTCCAGGCTTCACTACGTGCCAGCGGGCCGTTGATAGCCGCCACCAGCTGATAAGCCTGTTCGAACTGGCTATGCGCGGTTTGCGCCACGCTCATTTTTTGTTCAAGCGTTAGCAGTTTTTCAGTGGCTTCCTGCTCTTTGGCCTGGAAAGTCTCCAGCCATTCGGCGGCGCTGTCGGCTGTCAGATCCGGTAGGTGGCAGAGCTCTTTCGCCCGATTTAGGGCCTGGATCGCCTGGGTATACTGGATGGCTCGCGTCTGCTGGACGTCCAGCGCCTGCTGGTAATCGGCAAGCTGGCTTTTCAGCTCATCCACTTCCAGTTCGGCGGCTTCCGCGCGGGCTTCGTTTTCATCCTGGCGGTCAACGGCTTCCGCAACCACCTCATTTTGTTCTTCAAGACGGATCTGCAGTTCTTCGAGATCCGCTTCGTAGCGTTCAATTTTTTCCTGCTGACGCAGCGCGGTTTGCACCAGATTCAGGTGATCGCTCGCGGCCTGATAATCGGCTTCCAGATCGCCTTCGGCGCCGTTATGCTCGCCCAGTTCACGCGCCATATCCACGTGCTTGTACTGCTCTGCCGCCAGCTGCTTACGTGAGGTATACAGTTCACGACGATATTCCAGTGCTTTATCCAGATGGATACGACGTTCGTTGGCGTGGCGCATATAATCCGCAGCCACATAGTTGGTCGCTTCGCTGATCAAATGCTTAAACAGGTCGCGGTCAGACTGGGTTACGCGAATCGCTTCCAGCGTCATGCGGTTTTCACGCAGCGCGGCTTCCATATCCTGGAACGCTTTACGGACGCCGCCGTTTTCCGGCAGCAGGTAGTCACGCAGTGAACGGGTAATGGCGCTGGAGATCCCGCCGTACAGCGAGGCTTCAATCAGACGGTAGAATTTACTACGATCAGACGCGGAGCGCAGACGACGGGCAATGATGCCCAGATCGAACATCAGCGAATGATAATCGGTTATTGAGTTGAACTGCTTAAACTGCACACCTTCCATCTCATCAAGCTTCTCTTTCAGCTCAGGTAGAGACAGTACGCGCGCCTGGCGTTCGTTCAGCGTTTCCGTCACCAGTTGGGTTGGCTGTACCGACATCGGCAGCCCCTGAATGGCAAACGGTTTGATATCCACTTTGCGATCACGACCCGCAACCTGTTGCAGACGCACACCCACGACCACGCGCTGATGACGCGAGTTGAGGACGTCGAGCATTGAGTAACAGACCCCTGCTTTCAGCTTACCGTGCAGACCTTTATCACGTGAACCGCTGGTTGCACCAGCTTCGGTGGTGTTACGGAAATGCAGCAGGGTTAAGTCCGGAATGAGCGCCGTAACAAATGCCGCCATGGTGGTGGATTTACCCGCACCGTTACCACCGGACAGCGTGGTGACCAGCTCATCGAGATCAAACGTACGGGCAAAAAAACCATTCCAGTTAATCAGCGTAAGTGAGCGAAATTTACCGCGTTCAATCATTATTCTTCTTCTCCACTGTCCGGCTGATTCTCTTCGGGCTCATCGTTGAGCTGCAGACGGTTCTCTACCGCCATCGCTTCACCATCACGAATTAAGCGACGCTGTGCTTCACGCGGATCGTCACCGCTACGCACATCCGCGCCAAAGCGGAAGACAGATTCTGTAATACGGAATTTGCTGCTGTCGTGGCCCAGAAACCACACCATGCCTAAGCGGCGCAAGCGGTTGAGCGAAGAACGCACTTTTTCCTGTAGCTTCTGGCGGTCAACGTCAGAACCGGTTGAACGGTTGTTCACCAGCTTCAGCAGTTTGGCTTCATCCGCCAGCGTTAACAGCTCGTCATACAGCTCTTGCTGGGTAAAAATCCCTTCGTTCGCCAGGCGTTCCGGGCTGAGATAGAGATAGCAAAGAATTTTACCCACCATCATGTCCAGTTCAGACAGGACCGAACGCGGAATGAGCGTCGTTGAACGCGGACGAAGGTAAAAGAACCCTTCCGGCGCACGGATCAATTCCACGTTATAGCGGCTGTAAAACTCTTCAAAATATTCCTGAAAATCCATCAGGAAGGCATGATTATCCAGTTCATCCAGACCGATATGGCGGCCCGAACGTAAGGCGCTATCCAGCGCCGGAAATAACGGATTCGCCAGCGCCTGCGCCAGCTTTACCGGCATCACTTGTTCAATATTTGTCAATGACATGCGCCTGTACCTTGGCTCCGTAATCATTAATCGGCTGCCATTTGGCTGGCAGTCCGGTGAAGTCTGCTTGCGCTACGCCAAGGCGTACCGCCTGATCGATAACAATACGCGCGACGTCGAAATGACGCGCACGTGGGTATTGCGCCAGATACTCGCGCACTACCAAACCGAGATCCAGTGGTGTTTGTCTGGATTTGTAGATAGCCAGCTGTTCTTCGATGATCGCCGCCAGTTGTTCACGGATCTCGTTAAATTCTTCATATTCCAGATCTTCCGGAAGTTCACCGGTGACCTCTTCGTCGCGTAGCACCATCTCCTCGTCACGCATATCCAGCAGACGATCGGCGTTGGCATAGGTCAGCGCCCATGGGTCGTCAAAGTAGGTCTGGACAGACTGACGCAGACGCTGGGCGAAGACGCGATTTTTATCCATATCGATCGCGGTACGGATAAATTTATGCACATGACGATCGTAGCCGATCCACAAGTCAATGGACTGCTGACCCCAGCTAATAATGCGGTCGAGCTTGCTTTGTAAATCAAACACCAGCCGATCAACAAAATGCAAATCATCATGCGTCATTGTGGCGTCCTGGATGCGTAACAGGTTAGCCTGCAGCTTATCCCCCGCCGCTTCCAGCGTATCCTGCAGTTCACGCAGCGTACCAGACGTTTCAGAAAGCAGCAGTTCACAGCTGGAAATCGCCGCCCTCCAGTCTTTGTTTAGCAACTGTGCGATGTCGTCTTTTACCTGCTGCTGCTGTTCATCCATGATGCGCTGGGTCAGATCGATACTGTCGAAAATCTCCGCCACCGAGTATTTCAATGGCGCATAGACGTTGCGGTGCCAGTGGAACTCATCGCCACCTTCCGCTGCCGCATCCGCCGCGCGCTTCAGTTCGCCTGCAACAATCGACAGTTGCATGGAAAGACGCAGCGTAGAGAACTCGCGCTGACGAATATAGTAATCTGTGATGCCAATCCCGAGCGGCGTTAAACGGTAAATGGCGTTGCCTTCAGCCTGCTCGCTGGTAAAGCGGTTCAGCAGACGTTGACGCACCATGTCGTTGATCGCGTTGTTGGCGCGGACGCCGATGGTTTCGCTGGTTTGCTCAAACGCATCACTCACATGGCGGAACGCATCCACCAGTTCACCTTCACTCATCTCACCGTCAAGTCGCTCACCGTTCAATGTGGCGACCGCCAGCAGGAACGAAAGTCTGTCTACCGGCAGAGAGATGGAGAAGTCATTTTTTCTGGCCCAGGCAACCAGTTCGGGGACTGTCTGGGAAAATTCACTCATAGGTTATCCTTGCATCTGCGGCTCGGGCCGGACGTTTAATCGCGGTGACATGAATATAGCGCCCAAGGCTGATATACGGTTCCTGGCGGCAATAGCGCGTTTCTATTTCTGTTAAAGCATCAAAACAGTCATGCTGTTTTTGTTTATCACGCAGATAATCATGAAACACCCTCACGCCCGTTTTACCGGTTATCTCCCAGCCAATCTCCTCCAGCCAGCCATAGACCTGCTGAGGGTCGCGCGGGAAATCGGGAGACAACGTGCGCCGTTTCTTTTTATACATTCCCTGCTGTACATAGCCGAAATTACCGACCAACACATTACGCATCAACAGGCCATTTGCATTGTAGAACATCAGCGATAAAGCACCGCCCGGGCGTAACATCGACCACAATGTTTTTAAGACGGCTTGTGGATCGGCCACCCATTCCAGCACAGCATGAAACAATATCAGATCAACCTGAGAATCCAAATGCTGTGGGATGTCCTGAGCGGCACAATGTATAAAATGCATGTTGTCGCTCACACCTTGCTCTTCTGCCGCCCGTTGCGCTCGCGCCACCATCTCAGCAGAAAGATCGCACAAGGTAACGTGATGGCCCCGCTGCGCCATCAGAATGGCTGTCTGCCCTTCTCCGCCACCCGCATCAAGCACACGCAATGTCTGGCCCGCGTAGTCGGCAAGAAGTTTGTCCAGATCCTGCCAGAGGATCGTCTGGCGAAGCTGACCTTTAGTGGTGCCGTAAATGTTACGGGAAAACTTCTCTGCAATGTCATCAAAATTGCGATCCCGCATCGGGCTCTCCACATGCTGGCTTTAGGGTGACTAAGTAAAACCGCTATTTTGTCACACCCACGCCGAGAATGAACCTTCCTGGTGTAATATCGCTGCAGATCCCCTGCTGTATGGTTAAAAAAGGAACCAAAAAGGATGCTTTTTACGCTGAAGAAAGTGATTGGCGGTATGATGCTGCCACTTCCGCTAATGCTCATTATCATGGGTATAGGCCTGGCGCTGCTCTGGTTTAGCCGCTTTCAAAAAACAGGGAAAGTGTGCATTAGCCTGAGTTGGCTGGCGCTGTTACTTCTTAGCTTGCAACCCGTCGCTGATAGACTACTGAAACCGATTGAGGACAGCTATCCAACCTGGCAGGATACACAAAAAGTGGAATACATTGTGGTGTTGGGCGGAGGGTATACCTGGAATCCTCAGTGGGCACCAAGTTCAAACCTAATCAGCAACAGTCTTCCGCGTCTGAATGAAGGTATTCGCCTCTGGCGTGCTAATCCGGGATCGAAGCTTATCTTTACCGGTGCTGCGGCAAAGAGCAATAGCGTCAGTACTGCAGAAGCGGGAGCCCGCGTAGCGCAGTCACTGGGTGTGCCACCCGGTGATATCATCACGCTGGATAAACCTAAAGATACTGAAGAAGAAGCCGCAGCAGTTAAGCAGGCCATCGGCAGCGCGCCGTTCCTGCTGGTGACCTCCGCATCGCACTTACCACGAGCAATGATTTTCTTCCAACAGGCTGGACTACACCCGTTGCCCGCGCCGGCTAATCAGTTAGCAATTGATTCACCGCTAAATCCGTGGGAACGCGCGATCCCCTCTCCCGTCTGGTTGATGCACAGCGGTCGCGCTGGTTACGAAACATTGGGTCGCATCTGGCAGTGGTTAAAAGGTTCAGGCGAGCCACGGCAGCAGTGATTTCGTTGCCAGATCAAAGTTGGTGCGATTAAAACGTCCGGTGTTGACTAGTTGCGCCACCTCATCCCATAACACATACAGCCAGCGCCGCCAGATGAAGGACTCCGCCACGGGCGCGCGTTGCAGGTATTGCCAAAGCAGGCTTTCCGCCAGCGCGTTATCCATTAAACGGAACAATTCATACTCTCTGGGTGCCCACAGCATCAACCCCGGTCCCACCATGGCCAGTAGCTGATCGCTACGGGCGTCTTTGAGCATGCTACGTAAACTGAAATTACCGTGGATCAGTACGCAGTTATCATTGAATCCTTCAAATAAAGCGGGTAAACACTCACGGGTACGAAACAGGATCCGCTTATCCTGCATCGTCAAGCCAGTATTGTTGAACTGATTTAACGTGGTCCACAGTACCTCAACACGCTGGCGATACCAGGATGGCCAGATATTCTCTTGCGTGTTATCCACCATTCCCACGCAGCCACGGCTATCCTGCCGATGCCATGACAGCAGACCTTCTACGATCTGATCTTTTAAATGTTCCCAGCGTTCGGGCGTTCGGGCTGGCGCTTCCACCGGCACACCCCGTAAACGCTCAAGCAGTAACACATCGGGGCCGGGATGCTCTTCGTGGGTCAAGACCCCGTAAATGACGGGCATACGCACCGTACCGCTGCGCGCTAACATGGAGGTTTTCCATGCCAGTTGCTGCGCCATACCTGGCGTGGTGAAACTTCTCGCCATCAGCGGCATCGGATTTCCCTGGCTGTCGTACAGTGACCACAGGGCCGTATCCACTTTTTCATTCACGCATTCTATACGACTGAGTTTTTCGCCCAGCAGGTGGCTGAGTTCGGCACGCAACTGTTCCATTTCAGATTGCCCTCATAAATGCTACTGCTTTCATAATGAGCGTCGGGCAGACAGATGTCACCCGGATGAGATCAATTGATGAAAAGAAAAGTGGAGGGAAAGCGCAACGATACGACACTCCTCCCAAAAATACGCATCAATATGGGGGAGTGCCGTGAGAAAAACTAAGGCATTTCGGCGCGAACGCGCTCGAGATCTTCGGTAGTGTCTACGCCGGTACCCGGGACTTCTTTTGCGACGGCAACGTGAATTTTTTCACCGTACCACAGCACTCGCAGCTGCTCCAGCATTTCGATATGCTCAAGCGGGCTAGGCTGCCAGTTAACATAGCGGCGAATAAAACCGGCGCGATAGCCGTAAATGCCCAGATGGCGCAGGAAGGTGTCCCCCACCGTTTCCAGACTTTTGGCGAAACGATCGCGATCCCATGGGATGGTCGCGCGTGAAAAATAGAGCGCATATCCTTCAGCGTCCAAAACGACTTTTACCGCATTCGGATTAAATGCCTCTTCCGCACTGTGAATCGGAGCCGCAAGAGTCGCCATGCCGACCTGACGTTGCGCCAGATTCTCAGCCACCTGGCGAATAATAACCGCCGGAATCATCGGCTCATCACCCTGTACGTTCACAATAACGGTATCATCGCTAAAACCACATTTCTCGACGACTTCCGCCAGGCGCTCCGTACCAGACTGGTGATCGGCGCGGGTCATGCATACTTCCCCCCCCACCGCTTCTACCGCGCGAGCGACATCCTCGTGATCGGTGGCCACGATGATACGTTCAGCACCAGATTCACGCGCACGCTCCAGGACATGCACGATCATTGGCTTGCCGTTGATATCCAGTAGCGGCTTGCCCGGCAGACGAGTGGACGCATAACGCGCAGGAATAATGACCACAAAACTCATGATTTACTCTCATCAGCAGTCAGAACGCGGGCTTCGGTTTCCAGTAACACAGGAATGCCATCACGCAGTGGGAAAGCAAGGTTATCCAGTTTACAAATCAGTTCCTGTTTTTCCTGGTTAAACCAGAGTTTGCCATTGCATACCGGGCAGGCAATGATTTCAAGCAGACGATGATCCATAGTTCCTCCAGATGGACCGGATTGTGAATCCGTAAATATTAACATAATCGCTTAAAGGGCTGGGTCTATTTCCCAACCATGGCGTGCATCAGCAAATAAACCTTCAGGATAACGTCCCAGCGTAACGCGTGTTGCCTGCTGCCAGCGGGCAAAATCGTCAATCGCCTGAAACAATCCTTTTTGCAAAGTCACCCCAGGCTTAACCCCATCCTGTAACCACAGCGAAATCACGTCCAGCACGCCCGTTTTACGGTGCATTTTGGCATCCATTCGCCCAACCAACTGCCCGCGGTGCAGCAACGGCAAGACGAAATAACCGTACTGACGTTTTGGTGCTGGCGTGTAACACTCCAGCCGGTAGCTAAAATCGAATAGCTGCTCTGCCCGTTTACGATCCCAAACCACCGGATCAAAAGGCGATAACACTGCGCTGTGGGTCGCCGTTAATTTGCCCGCCAGCGCCTGTTCGAGTAGCGGCTGAAGGTGGCTATGCAGCCATAGCGTTCCCAGCCCTTCAACGTCGACAGGAATAATCTGTTGCTGTTCCGCCCGTTCGTTGCACCAGTTTTTTAGCGCCGGGCGCTTCAGGCGGTAGTAGTCTGCCAGCCATTGTTCGCGGAAAATCCCCAGACTGCGGGCGCTGTTATCCAGCATAACGCTTTCAGCATCTTCCTGCGAAAGTGGGTCGCGTTCATCGTCCCAGTGTGGCATGACGCGATGGGTTAAATCATACACGCGCTGGAAATTACGCCGTTCCACCACCATCACTTTCCCGGCAGTGAACAGCCCTTCAAGATGACGCTTCTGCGGTTTCCATTCCCACCAGCCGCTGGTCCCCTTGCGTGGATGCTCAAAATCAGCAGATCGTACCGGTCCGTTATGCTGGATGTGCTGGAGCAGTTGCTCAATTTCATGAGCATGTTCTTTCATCCACGCCGCTTTATACTTCCAGCCCATATTCTCCGGGGCCAGCATGCGGTGACGTATCAGCATAAAATCGCTGCGCGGCAAAAAGCAGGCCTCGTGCGCCCAGTATTCCATCAGTTCGCCCTGCTGTAACGAGTCGTCCAGCCATTGGGGTGAATAATCTCCTAAACGACTAAACAGCACCAGGTAAGGACTTCGCGCCACAATATTGATGGTATCGATTTGCAGTAACGACATGCGCGAAATAGTCGCGAGAATATCTGCCGGGGTTGCCCGACGGCGTGTTTTTTTCAGCAGACCTTGAGCGGCAAGGTGAAGATGACGGGCATCCGTCAGAGAAAGGTGCGGCAACGACATCTATGGCCTCATAAATGATTCGCTGCCGCAGCGTGAATCAGTTAGCGAGTCAGCGAGATTAAGCTATCCAGCAACACGTCAGGCCGATCGCCTGACAAATGAGCGTCAACAGGTAAATACCACCAGTTTTCATCGGCAAATGCCCGGCACTTAACCGCATCTTTTTCCGTCATCATCAGCGTTTGCCCGGCGTTTACAAACGCACTGACGTCACTGTAGGTCAGAGACTGATGGTCTGCCAGCGCAATGCTTTTTTGCACGCTGGCACCGCATGCTTTCAGCGTGGCAAAAAAACGCGGTGGGTGGCCAATGCCCGCCATGGCGACAATATTGGGCAATTGCGATACATCACGGCGTTCACCTGTACGTAAATTAACGGCCAGCCCCGGTTCAAGTCGCATAGGGATTTCCCCTGGTTGCGCAACGCCACCGTTAACAATAGTCGCATCCACCGATTTTAGACGACCTGCGCGTTCCCGCATTGGACCAGCGGGAAGCCACCAGCCGTTGCCAAACCGACGTTCGCCGTCAATAACCACGATTTCAACATCTCGCGCCAGACGATAGTGCTGTAGCCCATCGTCGGTCACAATAATCTGCACGTCATGTTGGGCCAAAATGGCTTTTACCGCATCAGATCTTACCGGGGATACCGCTACCGGCACGCCGGTACGTTGGGCGATCAGCACAGGTTCATCACCCGCTTCTGCGGTAGTGGTCTCTGCGGTCAATAACAACGGGTAAGCAGCCGCTTTCCCGCCGTAACCACGCGACACCACGCCCACGCGAATCCCGCGTTGCTGCAGTTGTTCAACCAGCCAAATCACCACCGGTGTTTTGCCATTGCCGCCGGCTGTAAGGTTTCCGACCACCACAACCGGTACTGGCGCGCGCCAAGCGCGTTTCAGCCCAAGCTTGTAGCATAGACGGATCCCACCACTCACCAGGCCATAAAGCCAGGAGAGTGGAAGTAACAATCGCCACAGCGGCGATTCACCAGACCAGATACGTGCGATCATTGACCGAATTGCATTTTGTGTAATTGCGCATAGACCCCACGCTGCTCAATCAGGTCGCTATGGGTTCCGCGTTCGACAATCAGACCATCCTCCACCACGATGATTTCGTCGGCTTGTTCAATGGTTGAAAGACGGTGAGCAATGACCAGAGAAGTACGGTTTTTCTGTAGCTCATCCAGCGCAGACTGAATCGCACGTTCAGATTCGGTATCAAGAGCTGATGTTGCTTCATCAAGGATCAGAATTGGACTGTCACGCAACAAGGCACGGGCGATAGCGATACGCTGACGTTGTCCGCCGGAAAGCAGGACGCCGTTTTCACCAATCACCGTATCCAGACCATTATCCATCTTGTTGATGAAATCCATGGCGTAGGCCATCTGTGCCGCTTTTTCGATCTGCTCACGACTGTACATATCGGTACGCGCGTAGGCGATGTTGTTGGCAACCGTATCGTTAAACAGGTGCACATTCTGCGAAACCAACGCAACCTGATCGCGCAGGGATGCCAGGGTATATTCGCGCAGATCGTGTCCGTCCATCAGAATCTGCCCTTCATCAATATCGTAGAAGCGCGTAATCAGGCTGGCGATGGTGGATTTTCCTGAGCCCGAACGGCCAACCAGAGCAACGGTTTTACCCGCGGGAATATTCAGGTTGATGTTGCGCAGAGCCGGTACTTCACGTCCCGGATAGGTGAAAGTCACGTTGCGGAACTCGAGATCGCCGGTAGCACGCTCGATAACACGTTTACCTTCATCTTTCTCCTGTTCGCTATCCAGAATCGTAAATAAGGTCTGGCATGCCGCCATACCGCGCTGGAACTGCGCGTTGACGTTGGTCAGCGATTTCAACGGACGCATTAATGCGATCATTGAGGAGAAGACAACCGTAATTGTCCCTGCCGTCAGGTTTTCCATTACGCTTGGGAAGCTGGCCGCATATAACACGAAGGCCAAAGCCAGAGACGCAATCAACTGGATGATAGGGTCGGAGATAGAAGAAGCGGAGACCATCTTCATACCCTGCAAACGCATCTTGTTGCTGACCTTATCAAAGCGCTTGGTTTCGACTTCCTGACCACCAAAAATCAGAACTTCTTTGTGGCCTTTCAGCATCTGCTCCGCACTGGTCGTAACCTGCCCCATGGTGTTTTGCATGTTTTTACTGATGCTACGAAAGCGCTTGGAAACCACACGGATCGCCACTGACACAATTGGCGCCAGTACAATCAGGATCAGTGACAGCTGCCAGCTGTAATAGAACATCATGATAAACAGGCCAATGATTGAGGCCCCTTCACGTACCACGGTGATCAGCGCGCCGGAAGACGATGACGCGACCTGCTCTGAATCATAGGTAATACGTGACAACAGCGTACCTGTAGACTGTTTATCAAAAAAGGAGACTGGCATGCCCATCATATGACCAAACAGGCGGCGACGCATGGTCATGACCACTTTGCCTGACACCCATGAGATACAGTAGCTGGAGACATAACTGGTTAAGCCACGAACTATCATCAGCCCAATGACCACCAGCGGCATCCACAGCAGCACCGAACGATCCGTTTTACCAAAACCATCATCCAGTAATGGTTTAAGGAGCGATAACATGAAGGTATCGCTGGCCGCGTTAAGGACTAACGCTATACCCGCCACGATCAGACCCGATTTAAAAGGCGCTATGGTTGGCCATAGTCGGCGAAACGTCTGCCACGTAGAGAGATCTTTATCGTTATGCATTCAAAAAACCAGCATTTGTTAGAATAGCCGCATATTCTACCCGTTATCCTCCGACACGCCAAACCACTGATGATACCAACGAGGTAAAATCTGATCCCGCAAGCTGTGTATTCGCCAGTTTTTTTGGTAAAAATCCAGCGTAATCTGCCCCTGATGTGGTGTATCCAGCCATTGATAATTTTGTTTCCGATAACGTTGCTTCACTTTCCAGGATGGCAGACGCCAGGCGTTGTAACGAGATGCAGAGGCTAGTGCGGCCTGCCCGTCAACTCGCTGAATGAGTGCCAGTGATGATGAAGTATTGCTGCCATGATGCGGAACCTGTACCACCGTAGACTGCAGATGCTGCCAGTAGTGACTTAGCATTTTTTGTTCAGCGGGAGACTCAATATCGCCGGTCAGCAGAACACTCTGATACCCATCATCAACTTTAACCACGCAGGAGTGGTTATTCCCCTGCCCTGTATTTCCACGCACAGGCCAGTGCGCACTGAAGGTTAACCCTTGCCATTGCCAACGTTCTCCGCGAAAACACGGGAGGTGTCCTTTCCAGCCTAGCGGACTTCTTATCCATAGTGATGGCCAGGCTTGTTGTAAGGAGTGCAACCCTCCCCAGTGATCCATATGTTCATGGCTTAAAATGACCCCTTCCGGCTCCAGATTATGCCAACGCAACCAGGGAATAATCAGCTGTTGCGCGCTATCGCCTTCAGGCCATGCCAGACCGGTATCGTAAAGCAGCGCTTTTCCATTACGCACAATCACCATCGCCAGCCCCTGCCCGACATCCAGCATATGCACTTGCCACGCATCTGTACGCGGTGCACGCCAAAGCGGCCCACTCAGCAAAAGTAGCGCAGAGAAACAGACCACCGGTAGCGTACGCAAGATATTTAGTCGCCATGCGATAATCATCATTCCGGGTAAAAATGCGAGCCATTGCCAGCGTGCATCAATATTGATCCACCCTTCAGGCAGGCTCCTGAGCCCCCAAAATAGTAGCGCCAGAGAGCGATCCGCTAAATACCACAGATTCGATTCAATCATCACCAGTCCGGCTAAATGCACGATCATGCCTGCTAATATCAAGGGTACGGAAACAAACGTGACCAAAGGGACGGCAAACAAATTAGCCGGAAACGAGGTCAGACTAAAACCGTGAAACATTGCGATTTGTACGGGAAGAAGCAGAAGCGTAATACCCAATTGCAGATGAGCCAGCGCCAGAAATTGACGACCAGCACGCGACAGCGGCCAGTCCGGGAGCGGTACCCATTGGTACCAGAACAGCAGTGCCGCAACGGCGGATGCAGACAACCATAGACTTTGCGAAAGAACGGCAACAGGATCCACCACCAGAATGGCTGCCAGACAGCAGATCCATACCGACCATCCGCTCCACTGCCTGCTGCTAAGTCTTAGCGCCCCCCAGACTAGCAGCGCAACAACCGTTCGTAATGCCGGGGGTTGCAGCCCCGTCAGCCAGGCATATAATGTTGCGCAGACAATCCCACCCACTAATGGAACCTGCCAGCAAATCCATCTGGCGGGCATAAAAAATTGTCCCGCGCGAATTATTCCGGCAGCCAGAAGTGCAGCAAACGCAATATGCAGCCCGGAGATAGCCATCAAATGAGCCGTGCCGGTATCACGCATAATCGTTTTCACCTCTGGTGACACGGACAAGCGCTCACCCATTCCCAGACCCAGTATAACCTGCTGCCAGGGATAGTCGGCGAGTACCGTTTTCAACGAGTCGAGAAATCGCGAACGCAAACTGCATTGTGGTGTGATAACCGAAGCCTGTAAGAATCGCCCCGTCAACGGTTGATGCTGCGCCAATGCGAAACGCTGGCTATCAAATCCGCCTTCGTTTAATTGACCGTGTACGGCGCGGACTTTCAACGTCATCGCCCATGTCTGACCCGCACAAACATCACCGGGTAAATACTGTCCGTACAAGACGATTCCTTGTGCAGGAAAGATTCGTTTCCCCTGAAGGTGAGTGATTTGGCCGTAGTGCGTTGTCATATTGTCAGTTCCGGTTATCCGCACAATGGCTTGCTGGGTTTTCGCAGGCAGCGTATTACCGGCCCACAGAGCCTCTTTCGCAGCCAGGATTCCCCAAAGAAAAAACAGCAGGGTTAGTCCGGCGGAACGTATGTATTTGTGGGGGAGAAAACAGAGCAGACATGCCAGACAAAATACAATGCCGATACACAACATGCCTGGCAGCGTAGGTAATAGCATGAGTGGGAGAATGCCGAATAATGCACACGTACTCACCGTTGTTATTTTCATCAATAATCTCCCTGTTACAGGGAGTGTGCAGTACTCTTCGACGGTTGTCTGGCATCAATTTATCGTTATACGACCTGAGTTCCGCAGACATTTAGTGGGGGTTGTAACGTACAAATTAACTGGGATGAGGATTCCAGGATAGGCGCACAGAAATGAAAAAAGCACCCATGCGGGTGCTTTTCTCGGCGTTAAGTCTCGCTAAAAACTTAACCGTAAATATTGGCGCGATCGCGCAGTTCTTTACCTGGTTTAAAGTGCGGAACGTATTTCCCTTCCAGATCCACTTTATCGCCGGTCTTCGGATTACGTCCGGTGCGTGGTGCGCGGTAATGCAAAGAGAAGCTGCCGAAACCGCGGATTTCAATACGCTCGCCCTGCGCAAGAGTCGAGGCCATATGTTCCAGCATCTCTTTAACTGCATCTTCAACCGCTTTCGCGGGAATATGAGGTTGCTGGGTTGCAAGTCTTTCAATCAATTCTGACTTGGTCATGATTCCTCCGGTTCCTTAAAGGCATAATTAGCTGCTGCATTGATTAAGGGCGGCCGTAGCCGCCCTTTGTCATTGATTACAGGACGAATCCTGTAATCTGTCAAGCTACTCGTCATCCTTTGTGCCGTTAACAGCACAAAGGATTTAGAGCACTCGATATTACTCGCCTTTAGCTGCTTTGAAAGCTTCAGCCATTGCGTTGTTAGAGAAGTTAGCATCTTCCTGTTTGTTAACAGTTGCGATTGCATCTTTCTCATCAGCTTCGTCTTTAGCACGAACAGACAGGCTGATTGCACGGTTCTTACGATCAACGCCGGTGAATTTAGCTTCAACGTCGTCGCCTACGCTCAGAACCAGAGTTGCATCTTCAACGCGGTCACGTGAAGCTTCAGAAGCGCGCAGGTAACCTTCAACGCCGTCAGCCAGTTCTACGGTTGCGCCTTTAGCGTCAACTGCAGTGACTTTACCGTTTACGATTGCGCCTTTCTTGTTCAGTGCAACCCAGTTGTTGAACGGATCTTCTGCGAGCTGTTTAACGCCCAGAGAGATACGCTCACGCTCTGCGTCAACCTGCAGAACAACTGCTGCGATTTCGTCGCCTTTTTTGTATTCACGAACTGCTTCTTCGCCTGCAACGTTCCAGGAGATGTCAGACAGGTGAACCAGGCCGTCGATGCCGCCGTCCAGGCCGATGAAGATACCGAAGTCAGTGATAGACTTGATTTTACCTTCAACACGGTCGCCCTTGTTGTGGGTTTCCGCGAACTGCTGCCATGGGTTGTTTTTGCACTGCTTCAGACCCAGGGAGATACGACGACGTTCTTCGTCGATATCCAGAACCATAACTTCCACTACGTCGCCAACGTTAACAACTTTGGACGGGTGGATGTTTTTGTTGGTCCAATCCATTTCGGAAACGTGAACCAGGCCTTCAACGCCTTCTTCGATTTCAACGAAGCAGCCGTAGTCGGTCAGGTTGGTCACGCGACCAGTCAGTTTGGTACCTTCTGGATAACGCTTAGCGATAGCTACCCATGGATCTTCGCCCAGCTGTTTCAGGCCCAGAGATACACGAGTACGCTCGCGGTCGAACTTCAGCACTTTAACAGTGATTTCGTCGCCAACGTTTACGATTTCGCTCGGATGCTTAACGCGTTTCCATGCCATGTCGGTGATGTGCAGCAGGCCGTCAACGCCACCCAGATCAACGAATGCACCGTAGTCAGTGAGGTTCTTAACGATACCTTTAACTTCCATGCCTTCCTGCAGGTTTTCCAGCAGCTGATCGCGTTCTGCGCTGTTTTCGGATTCGATAACGGCACGACGGGAAACAACAACGTTGTTACGCTTCTGATCCAGCTTGATTACTTTGAATTCAAGCTCTTTGCCTTCCAGGTGCAGCGTGTCGCGGACCGGACGAACGTCTACCAGGGAACCCGGCAGGAACGCGCGAATACCATTCAGCTCAACAGTGAAGCCACCCTTGACTTTGCCATTGATAACACCAGTAACGGTTGCAGCTTCTTCGTAAGCTTTTTCCAGCGTGATCCAAGCTTCGTGACGTTTAGCTTTTTCACGGGACAGCAGGGTTTCACCGAAGCCGTCTTCTACTGCATCCAGAGCAACGTCAACTTCGTCACCAACCTGGATTTCCAGCTCGCCCTGGGCGTTTTTGAACTGCTCTGCCGGAATGGCGGACTCAGATTTCAGACCAGCGTCAACCAGTACTACGTCTTTGTCGATAGCAACAACAACACCACGAACGATGGAACCCGGACGGGTTTCGATTTCTTTTAAGGATTCTTCAAACAGTTGAGCAAAAGATTCAGTCATGTTTAATCTTCAGGTTTCATATTTAACGTCCACCTGGCTCCATGCCGGATGGGGTTGTTTAACATACCCGCTGTCAATCCATTGCAACGGGGGTACTGCAAATTCGGTCGCACTTAAGCGAGAGCCAGTTTTTGGCGCGCGTATTGTAACGCTTTTTCAATCACTTGCTCAATGCTTAATCGGGTTGAATCCAAAACTAAAGCATCAGCAGCAGGAACCAGCGGCGCTACAGCACGGTTACGATCGCGATAATCGCGTTCTTCGATCTCGGCCAAAAGGCGTTCAAAGTTAACACTAAAGCCCTTCTCCTGCAACTGTAGCATACGTCTATGCGCACGTTCTTGCGAGGAGGCGTCCAGAAAAATTTTCACCGGCGCATCCGGGAACACCACGGTCCCCATATCACGTCCATCAGCAATCAGACCTGGGGTTTCGCGAAATGCGCGTTGACGACGTAAAAGCGCTTCACGCACGCGAGGAAACGCCGCGACCTGAGAGGCGGCATTCGCCACTTCCTGAGTGCGTATTTCACCGCTGACATCCTCACCTTCAAGAATGACTTCAAGGTTGCCGTCTGTTGAGATAAAACGCACATCAAGGTGTGAGGCAAGCGGTACCAGAGCATCTTCAGATGTTACATCAACATGGTGATGTAACGCTGCGAGCGCCAGTACGCGGTAGATCGCGCCTGAATCTAACAGATGCCACTGCAATGCTTCCGCCATTGCCTTGCACAAGGTGCCTTTTCCTGCACCGCTTGGGCCATCAATGGTAATAACCGGGGCAATTGCCGTCATCTTTTTCTCCTTAAACGGGCGTACATTAACGTGAACGCCGCGCATTATACGCGCCAACGCCAACGATCGTTATCTTTGTGTGAAAAATGCAGAATCATTGAAGCTGAGTGTAGAATAAATAGGCAATCGGAGATGTCAGAATGTGCCGCACCCGAAAGTGCGGCAATGAAATCAGGCAGATGTACTAATACGCGCCAGCTGTTCGAAATAATCAGGGAAAGTTTTGGCGGTACATTTTGGATCAAGAATGGTCACAGGCGTGTCAGATAGCGCCACCAGCGAGAAACACATCGCCATGCGGTGATCGTTGTAGGTCGCGATGTCCGCAAATTGCAATGTTGCAGGCGGGGTGATGCGGATAAAGTCATGCCCCTCTTCCACTTCCGCGCCCACTTTGCGTAACTCCGTCGCCATCGCGAACAGACGATCGGTCTCTTTGACGCGCCAGTTGTAGATATTACGTAATGTCGTGGTGCCTTTCGCAAACAGCGCCGCCGTTGCAATGGTCATCGCCGCATCAGGAATATGGTTCATATCCATATCCACTGCGTTCAACTCGCCGCGAGTACAGGCAATAAAATCGTTGCCCCATGTAATGGTAGCACCCATTTTTTCCAGTACATCGGCAAAACGAATATCACCCTGCATGCTGTTACGACCAATCCCGGTAACTTTTACCGTACCGCCTTTAATGGCACCCGCCGCGAGGAAATAGGAAGCGGAAGAAGCATCACCTTCAACCAGGTATGCACCCGGTGACTGGTACTGCTGCTGCCCCTTCACGACAAAGCGCTGGTAGTTTTGATTTTCAATTTCAACACCAAACGTTTTCATCAGGTTCAGTGTGATATCAATGTAAGGTTTGGATACCAGGTCACCTTTAATTGCAATCGTCGTATCCTGCGGCGCAAGCGGCGCAGTCATCAGCAGCGCAGTGAGGAACTGGCTGGAAACGCTACCGTCTACCTCAACCTGGCCTCCGGTAAAGCCACCGCGCAGACGTAAAGGTGGATAGTTTTCCTGCTCCAGATAGTCAATTTTGGCTCCGCCCTGGCGCAGCGCATCAACCAGATGGCCTATCGGGCGCTCTTTCATGCGCGGTTCGCCCGTCAGCACGATGTCATTGCTGCCCAGACATAGCGCTGCGGCCAGCGGGCGCATTGCGGTTCCGGCATTACCAAGGAACAGTTCCACTGAGCCTTGCGCATGTAATGCACCACCATTGCCAATAATCTCGCAGCGGGTACGATCAGCAGAAAGGGTATAGCTAATCCCTAACACATTCAGAGCATTGAGCATATGGCGAACATCATCGCTGTCCAGCAGGTTGGTCAGGACAGTGGTGCCATTGGCTAATGCGGCCAGCAGCAAAGCGCGGTTAGAAACACTTTTGGATCCAGGCAGATTGATTGTGCCATCCACCCGCGCAATGGGTTGTAACGTCAGGGATTCCATGAAACTCGACTCTCAAAAACAGACATAAAAACCCCACAGACAGGCTGTGGGGATGAAAAGTACAGCAGATTAGCCGCGACGGCGTTCAAAATCGACCATGAAATCGGTCAGTGCTTTTACACCTTCAAGCGGCATTGCATTGTAGATGGACGCACGCATACCGCCGACCACACGATGCCCTTTCAGCGCGTGCAGGCCCGCAGCAAAAGACTCTTCCAGGAACAGTTTATCCAGTGCGCTGTCAGCCAGCTGGAACGGTACGTTCATGCGCGAACGGTTGGATTTCGCCACATCGTTACGGTAGAAATCGCTGTTATCAATTACGCCGTACAGCAGTTCCGCTTTTTGCTGGTTAATTTTATCCATTGCATTAACACCGCCCTGCTTTTTCAGCCATTTAAAGACCAGGCCAGACAGATACCAGGCAAAGGTTGGCGGTGTATTGAACATGGAGTCGTTGTCATTCAGCACGGTATAGTCGAGGATTGACGGGCATGATACATGAGCTTTACCCAGCAAATCTTCACGGACGATGACAATCGTCAGGCCGGCCGGGCCGATGTTTTTCTGTGCCCCGGCATAAATTACGCCGTAACGGCTAACGTCAAGCGGTGCGGAAAGAATGGTAGAGGACAGATCAGCCGTGACCACAACGTTGCTGGCAAAATTCGGTGTTTCATCGATCGCAATGCCATCGATAGTTTCGTTCGGACAATAGTGCAGGTACGCCGCGTTATCAGAAAGCTGCCATTCACTCATCGGCTTAACAGCACGCAGGCCGTCCACGGTGACTTTGGCATCAATAACGTTTGGCGTGCAGTATTTTTTCGCTTCTTTAATTGCACTGGCGGCCCAATAACCGGCATCGACGTAATCCGCGGTGGTTTTATCACCCAGAATATTTAACGGGATACCCGCGAACTGCCCACGACCACCGCCATGGCAGAACAACACTTTATAATTGGAGGGGATGCTAAGAAGATCACGAAAATCTTGCTCCGCTTCCTCGGCGACCTGGATGAATTCTTTGCCACGGTGGCTAATTTCCATCACCGACGTGCCAAGACCGTTCCAGTCGCGAAGATCCTGTTGAGCCAGTTTAAGTACTTCTGCCGGTAGCATTGCCGGACCTGAACTAAAATTAAAGACCTGAGCCATTTCCCCTCACCACGTTGTGTTGTTGTCCAATCAACATCCTGTCATTGACGATAATCCGGTGACAGACATTGGTATAAGTTATTCCTGTGGATATCGGTTTTATCATTCAGTGACACGCGCCGCAATGGGTAAAACTGACCAGGGTAAAAATGTGTCATTGGTCACACAACAGAATCTATCGGATTGACGGGTAAAAACCGAGATTTTTGCTGTCAGGTAACCCGTTTTGCCCGACTGGCCTTCGACCATTCTGGATTTGCACAGCGTGGACATAATTGATGATCTCCTGCGTTCATTTGCACCACTTCGCTACAACGTATACAGGCATAGTCCCCTGCTTCAGGCATTACTTTAAATCGTTGCGTACAGTGCTTAGGTAAAATACTGAGCCCCGGCTTTACGTCTTCATCGGCAAAGAAGTAGACACTGATTTGTCCATTCGTCTCCAGAATAGCCAGTTTCACCTGTCCCAATTGCTCCACGCCGTTCAAACGCAGTTCCATAAAGAATTCAAATTCCGTCATATTGGCACTATTGAGCTTTGACCATGCCAGCTCGCCATCTTCAATGATCACGACGGGTTTGCCCTCCAGCAAGTCCTCCATTTTTTCACTATGCGCCATCAGCCACATTACCAACCGATACAGCACAGCAAGAGTAATAAAAACCACCAGCACCGGCAGCATCGGGACATCGTCATAGAATGCCACGTCTCCCGCTGCAGAACCCAGCGTAAGGATGATCAGCACTTCAAAAAGCGACATCTGGCGTACGCCGCGACGTCCGGTGATTTTTAAAAACAGAAAAACCAATATGAAGGTGTAGAGACTGCGTAACGCAACTTCCCCCAGAAAATCCATGGGCACCTTATCAAGCGCCATACGGTGCAAATCGAAAGCTTTCATTAATATGCTCTAAACGTGGTTGGTTGTAAGAAAGCATAGCCAATGCTTTTATTTACGCCTGAGCTCCGGCGGCGATAGCGCCGTTCATTGAAAACCCGTATCATTGCGCGCTTTCCGTACGACAAAAGTGATTTTCATGACGCAAACATTTATCCCCGGCAAAGATGCCGCTCTGGAAGACTCCATCGCTCGCTTCCAGCAAAAATTGCTCGACCTCGGTTTTCAAATTGAAGAAGCCTCGTGGTTGAATCCCGTCCCTAACGTCTGGTCTGTACATATTCGCGACAAAGAATGCGCGCTGTGCTTCACCAACGGTAAAGGCGCGACGAAAAAAGCGGCGTTGGCTTCCGCGCTGGGCGAATACTTTGAGCGTCTGTCGACTAACTATTTCTTTGCGGATTTCTGGTTGGGCGAAACTATCGCCAATGGCCCGTTCGTGCATTATCCGAACGAAAAATGGTTCCCGCTGACAGAAGAAGACGATGTACCAGAAGGTTTACTGGATGCACGTCTGCGAGCATTTTACGATCCAGATAACGAACTGACTGGCAGCATGCTTATCGATCTGCAGTCTGGTAATGAAGAACGTGGCGTCTGCGGCCTGCCGTTTACCCGTCAGTCGGATAACCAGATTGTCTATATTCCGATGAATATTATCGGCAACCTGTATGTTTCTAACGGCATGTCCGCGGGTAACACGCCTAACGAAGCGCGCGTTCAGGGCCTGTCTGAAGTCTTTGAGCGTCATGTGAAGAACCGTATTATCGCCGAAAGCATCAGCCTGCCGGAAATCCCGGCCGAGGTGATGGCGCGCTATCCGGCAGTGGTGGAGTCCATCGCCACACTGGAAGCTGAAGGTTTCCCAATTTTTGCCTATGATGGCTCGCTGGGCGGTAAGTATCCGGTGATTTGTGTTGTCCTGTTCAACCCGACCAACGGTACCTGCTTCGCTTCCTTCGGCGCACACCCGGATTTCGGCGTGGCGCTGGAGCGTACCGTCACTGAACTGCTGCAGGGTCGTGGTCTGAAGGATCTTGATGTCTTCACCCCACCGACCTTCGACGATGAAGAAGTGGCAGAACATACCAACCTTGAAACTCACTTCATCGATTCCAGCGGTTTGATCTCATGGGATCTGTTCAAGCAGGATGCCGACTATCCGTTCGTTGACTGGAATTTCTCTGGCACCACGGAAGAAGAGTTCGCCACTCTGATGGCCATCTTCAATGCTGAAGATAAAGAAGTGTATATCGCTGACTATGAGCACCTGAGCGTTTACGCGTGCCGCATTATTGTGCCGGGAATGTCTGACATCTATCCGGCAGAAGATCTGTGGTTAGCCAACAACGCTATGGGCGCCCATCTGCGTGACACCATTCTCTCTCTGCCGGGCAGCGAATGGGATAAAGAAGACTACCTCAATCTGATCGAACAACTGGATGAAGAAGGTTTTGACGACTTCACCCGCGTGCGCGAGCTACTCGGTCTGGCGACCGGTGCGGATAACGGTTGGTACACCCTGCGTATTGGCGAGCTTAAAGTGATGCTGGCGCTGGCCGGTGGCGATCTGGAGCAGGCGCTGGTGTGGACAGAATGGACGATGGAATTTAACGCCTCCGTCTTTAGCGCGGAACGTGCAAACTACTATCGCTGCCTGCAAACATTGTTGCTGCTGTCTCAGGAAGAGGACCGTCAGCCGCTGCAATATCTGAACGCATTTGTCCGCATGTACGGCGCTGAGGCGGTTGAAGCGGCAAGTGCGGCACTGAGTGGTGAAGCTCCGTTTTATGGACTTCAGCCAGTAGACAGCGATCTGCAGGCATTCCCGGCACATCAGTCTCTGCTGAAAGCCTATGAGAAATTGCAACGCGCGAAAGCGGCACACTGGTCAAAATAGTGACAAACAACTTGCCTCGAGTAGGCTAAATGTATTGTCTGAGCTATATTACGGGGCGCTTAAAGCGCCCCGTTTTTTATTTTGGTCAAACCAAAAAATAAATGTAAAAACAAGGTTAAATATTAGTGGTTGATATTAAAAAAATTAGCTTATTAATGTGGTTTTTTATCTCAATTACTCCATTTTAATTAACCGTCCCATAGGAGGCTGAAAGAAAAAATTCAACTCACTTTATAATTTTTAAAATTTATTTTTATATGGATAATCAACATGTTACACCGTAATCGCATAAAAACCATGCGTCTTACGGGCCTATAAGCCAGGCGAGATATGATCTATATCAAATTCTCATCTATAATGCTTTGTTAGTATCTCGTCGCCGACTTAATAAAGAGAGAGTTAGTGTGAAAGCTGACAACCCTTTTGATCTTATTCTACCTGCTGCAATGGCCAAAGTTGCCGAAGAAGCAGGCGTCTATAAAGCAACGAAACATCCGCTTAAGACGTTCTATCTGGCAATTACTGCCGGTGTATTCATTTCAATTGCCTTTGTTTTCTATATTACCGCCACAACCGGCACTGGTACTATGCCTTTCGGCATGGCGAAATTAGTAGGTGGTATCTGCTTTTCCCTGGGGCTGATTCTTTGTGTTGTCTGCGGTGCAGACCTCTTCACTTCAACCGTACTGATCGTCGTTGCTAAAGCCAGTGGTCGTATTACCTGGGGTCAGTTAGCGAAAAACTGGCTTAACGTTTATGTCGGTAACTTGGTGGGTTGCTTGCTCTTCGTGCTATTGATGTGGCTTTCCGGCGAATACATGACCGCCAACGGCGCGTGGGGGCTCAACGTCCTACAAACAGCCGACCACAAAGTGCACCATACTTTTGTTGAGGCAGTAAGCCTTGGCATCCTGGCTAACCTGATGGTATGCCTGGCGGTATGGATGAGCTACTCGGGCCGCAGCCTGATGGACAAAGCGTTTATCATGGTATTACCGGTCGCAATGTTTGTTGCCAGCGGTTTTGAGCACAGTATCGCAAACATGTTTATGATCCCTATGGGTATTGTAATACGCGATTTCGCCACCCCGGAATTCTGGACCGCTGTTGGGTCTTCTCCGGAGAATTTTTCTCACCTGACCGTGATGAATTTCATCACCGATAACCTGATTCCGGTTACGATCGGTAACATTATCGGCGGCGGTTTGTTGGTCGGGTTGACATACTGGGTCATTTATCTGCGTGGTAACGATCATCATTAATCTGATGATGCCCATTACACGCAGTAAATAAAAAATCCACTTAAGAAGGTAGGTGTTACATGTCCGAGCTTAATGAAAAGTTAGCCACAGCCTGGGAAGGTTTTACCAAAGGTGACTGGCAGAATGAAGTAAACGTACGTGACTTCATTCAGAAAAACTACACTCCATATGAGGGTGACGAGTCCTTCCTGGCTGGCGCAACTGATGCGACCACTGCACTGTGGGACAGCGTGATGGAAGGCGTTAAACAGGAAAACCGCACTCACGCGCCTGTTGACTTTGACACCTCCGTTGCTTCTACCATCACTTCTCACGACGCTGGCTACATCAACAAAGCGCTCGAGAAGATTGTTGGTCTGCAGACTGAAGCTCCGCTGAAACGTGCGATCATTCCGTTTGGCGGCATCAAAATGGTTGAAGGTTCCTGCAAAGCGTACAATCGTGAACTGGACCCGATGCTGAAAAAAATCTTCACCGAATACCGCAAAACCCACAACCAGGGCGTATTCGATGTTTACACCAAAGACATTCTGAACTGCCGTAAATCCGGTGTTCTGACTGGTCTGCCAGATGCCTATGGCCGTGGCCGTATCATCGGTGACTACCGTCGCGTTGCGCTGTACGGTATCGACTACCTGATGAAAGACAAATACGCTCAGTTCGTCTCTCTGCAGTCCGATCTGGAAAACGGCGTAAACCTGGAAGCAACTATCCGTCTGCGTGAAGAAATCGCTGAACAGCACCGCGCTCTGGGTCAGATCAAAGAAATGGCTGCTAAATATGGCTGCGATATCTCTGGTCCGGCTACCAACGCTCAGGAAGCTATCCAGTGGACTTACTTCGGCTACCTGGCCGCAGTTAAATCTCAGAACGGTGCAGCAATGTCCTTCGGTCGCGTATCCACCTTCCTGGATGCTTACATCGAACGTGACCTGAAAGCAGGCAAAATCACCGAGCAAGACGCACAGGAAATGATCGACCACCTGGTCATGAAACTGCGTATGGTTCGCTTCCTGCGTACTCCTGAATATGATGAACTGTTCTCCGGTGACCCGATTTGGGCAACTGAATCAATCGGTGGTATGGGCGTTGATGGCCGTACTCTGGTTACCAAAAACAGCTTCCGCTTCCTGAACACCCTGTACACTATGGGTCCTTCTCCGGAGCCGAACATCACTGTTCTGTGGTCTGAAAAACTGCCTCTGAACTTCAAGAAATTCGCCGCTAAAGTGTCCATCGACACCTCTTCTCTGCAGTACGAGAACGATGACCTGATGCGTCCGGACTTCAACAACGACGACTACGCTATCGCTTGCTGCGTAAGCCCGATGGTTGTTGGTAAACAAATGCAGTTCTTCGGTGCGCGTGCAAACCTGGCGAAAACCATGCTGTACGCAATCAACGGTGGCGTTGATGAAAAACTGAAAATGCAGGTTGGTCCTAAATCTGAACCGATCAAAGGCGACGTTCTGAACTTCGACGAAGTTATGGACCGCATGGATCACTTCATGGATTGGCTGGCTAAACAGTACGTCACTGCACTGAACGTTATCCACTACATGCACGACAAGTACAGCTACGAAGCCTCTCTGATGGCGCTGCACGACCGTGACGTTATCCGCACCATGGCGTGTGGTATCGCTGGTCTGTCCGTTGCTGCTGACTCCCTGTCTGCAATCAAATATGCGAAAGTTAAACCGATTCGTGACGAAGACGGTCTGGCTATCGACTTCGAAATCGAAGGCGAATACCCGCAGTTTGGTAACAACGACTCTCGCGTTGATGACATGGCGGTTGACCTGGTAGAACGTTTCATGAAGAAAATTCAGAAACTGACTACTTATCGTAACGCTATCCCGACTCAGTCTGTTCTGACCATCACCTCTAACGTGGTTTATGGTAAGAAAACTGGTAACACCCCAGATGGTCGTCGTGCTGGCGCGCCGTTCGGACCGGGTGCTAACCCGATGCACGGCCGTGACCAGAAAGGTGCTGTTGCCTCTCTGACCTCCGTTGCTAAACTGCCGTTTGCTTACGCTAAAGATGGTATCTCTTACACCTTCTCTATCGTTCCGAACGCTCTGGGTAAAGACGACGAAGTTCGTAAGACCAACCTGGCAGGTCTGATGGATGGTTACTTCCACCACGAAGCGTCCATCGAAGGTGGTCAGCACCTGAACGTGAACGTCATGAACCGTGAAATGCTGTTGGATGCGATGGAACATCCGGAAAAATATCCGCAGCTGACCATCCGCGTTTCTGGCTACGCAGTACGTTTTAACTCCCTGACTAAAGAACAGCAGCAGGACGTTATTACTCGTACCTTCACTCAGACTATGTAATTGGTTTTGACTGAAATCGTACTTTAAAAAGCGTACAATAAAGGCTCCACGTAAGTGGGGCCTTTTTAATAGCCTGCTTTGTCAGCCATCTATACTTATGGATAGCAGCCAAAACAGACTCGACACAGTTAATAACTGTGCACTAACACTGGCCCCGGATGGGCCACACCTGGAGAAACACCGCAATGTCAGTTATTGGTCGCATTCACTCCTTTGAATCCTGTGGCACTGTTGATGGCCCGGGCATCCGTTTTATTACCTTCTTTCAGGGCTGCCTGATGCGCTGCCTGTATTGCCATAACCGCGACACGTGGGATACGCACGGCGGTAAAGAAGTTACCGTTGACGAATTAATGAAAGAGGTGGTGACCTACCGCCACTTTATGAACGCCTCCGGCGGCGGCGTGACAGCGTCTGGCGGCGAAGCTATCTTGCAAGCTGAATTCGTACGTGACTGGTTCCGGGCCTGTAAAAAAGAAGGTATTCATACTTGTCTGGATACTAATGGTTTTGTTCGCCGCTACGATCCGGTGATCGATGAGCTGCTGGAAGTCACCGACCTGGTCATGCTCGATCTCAAACAAATGAACGATGAAATCCATCAGAATCTGGTGGGTGTATCTAACCATCGTACACTCGAGTTCGCGCGTTACCTGTCCAACAAAGACATCAAAGTGTGGATCCGCTATGTTGTCGTACCTGGCTGGTCTGACGATGACGACTCCGCACACCGCCTTGGCGAATTTACCCGCGATATGGGCAACGTTGAAAAAATCGAGCTGCTGCCTTACCACGAGCTGGGCAAACACAAATGGGTGGCAATGGGCGAAGAGTACAAACTGGATGGCGTCAAACCGCCGAAGAAAGAGACCATGGAGCGCGTGAAGGGTATTCTCGAGCAATATGGACATAAAGTGATGTATTGATTTTTATGGTGGGTAACAGATACGTTACCCACCTGACTCTGCCTTAACGCCCTCTTCTCGCCAGTAACGGGAAAATCAATCCCAGTCCAACCAGCACAAATGGCGTCACAATATTCAGCGTGAGCTGGAATGTCCACTCTGGGGTGAAGGCTTCCATTTTCGGGAAAATCCCGGTCAGACAGGCAAATGCGGTAAAGGCAAAGCACCAGATCCCCACGGTCATCGCAAGCGATCGGTTGCGAATAAAGACATATTCCGATTTATATTTTTGCGCCAGACGAATAACGGCAATGAACGCCACAAACACCCATAAATAACGCAATGGCATCACGACAGAGTTAAGATTCAATAGCCATTTATACAGATTATTCATGTCGCCAATTCCCAGTGTTGGCAACATAATCAGAATCGCCACCAGCACCAGCGTCAGAATATAACCATTTACCGGCGTACCGGAAGCGTTGGTTTTACACAGGCTCTCGGGAATATATTTACGATCAGCATCACCCAGCAGAACTTTAAGCGGTGCATCAATAGAAAATACCAATGCCGCAATCTGTCCCAGCGTATTGGCAATCGCGTAAATAACCATCAGCGAATTACCCATACCATAATACTCGCCCAGTTTCTGGAAGGCGTAATATTGACCATTCGTCATCAGGTCATCTGGAATATGCCGGGAGTCAAACATCATTCCCATAGCCAGCGACCCGAGAATCGCACATACCGCCACCATAACAGCCAGAACGAGCATCCCTTTCGGAAATTCTTTGCCCGGATTACGTGTCTGATTAACGTATGGCGAAATTTTCTCCGCGCCGCCCACGGCAAAGACCAGCATGGAGATCGTGGTAATGTAGGTAAAATCAATGTGCGGGATAAACGATTCCCAGGTGATATTAGTTGTCGCTATCTGCACATCCGTAATTGCAGGCGCAGTTACCGCCATCACGACATACAAAATGGACATCACAAACATCGCGATGCCTGCAACTGACCCAACAATTTTCAGCGACTTCATGCCACGGGACGCAACCCACATGAAAAAGACAAACAGCGCCAGCGTCAGCCCCTGCAACGCCACGACGGTGTACTCTTTAATCAACGAACCATCGCCCTTCAGCGCCCATCCCACCGCAATCAGAATAGCCTGCGGTTTTTGCGCCAGATAAGGAATATGCACAACCCAATAGGTCCATGCAGCAAGATAAGCCAGCCCTGGCCCCATGGTATGTTTAATCCAGGTACTGACGCCGCCTTTGCCCTCTTTAAAAGTCGAGCCAAGCTGACCGACGATCAACGCATAAGGAACAAAATAGAGCGCGAAAATAAATATCCAAGAGGAGACAACAACTAATCCCTGATTAGCATAGTTGTTAACGACGTTGCCAAAACCCCAAACGGTAATAAAAGACATCAATGCAATGTTGTACCATCGCAATTGTTTTTCCTGCACACCAGCCATACGCAATCCTTCGTGGAAGCTTTATGATTATCAATAAATGAGGCGTGGGATTATGCGCGGTAAAATGAGCGAGCGGAAACGGCAGGATGTAAAACTATAACCTTCTGCACACTTTATTTTTAGGAAAGAAGTGTGTGATTAAATAATGCAGGTTCCCATAAAGCATACATAAACAGTATGTATGGGAACCTGTTCATATTCTGTTAAATCAGGTCAAATGTGCGCAATAGAATTGGGTGTATGGCCCGTTTTACGCAACAACATCAGTAAATAAATAAACGATACGCTGGCGATCATGATAAACAGCAAGCTATCTGAATAATTCTGCATCAGCATTGCAGTAAATGAAGGACCCAGCAGACTGCCCACGGTATAGCTCAATAACAATGCCTGATTCATGGCGACCAGCTGATGATGTTCCACCTTTTCACAGGCCCAGGCCATCGCGACCGGGTAGAGGGTAAAGCCTGCCGCACCCAACATAAACAACGCGGGCGCCATCGCCGCCTGATTCAGCATGGCGATACTCCCGACGATCACCACGAAGACCTGGACGCGTAAAACCAACAGACGTCCCAGCTTGTCCGCCAGACGGCCAATCGGCCATTGCCCCAGAATACCTGCACTTACCAGGACCGCCATCCAGAAACCAATGCTGGCGTTACTCACCCCCTGATGATTGAGATACAGCGGCATCAGGCCATACAAAGACCCCAGCACAATCCCGGAAATAATACAGCCATTCACGCCCAGACGCGCCTGGCGGAGTTTCAGCATGGAGACAATAGGCGTAGACTGCTGCTCATCACCCTGCTGATTGGCAATGCGCGTAAACAGCAGTGGCAAAACACCCGCCAGGATAGTACCCGTCACCCACGGCAGGACGTTCATCAATTCCGTGGATACTTTACTCACCAGCAGTTGGCCTAAAAACGTCCCCACGTAATAGATCATCATATAGGCGGCAAGCAAACGTCCGCGATTACGCGAAGTCCCGCTGCACATCAGCGCGCTTTCCACCACCACCCAAATCATGGCGCAGCCAACACCGGCGATAAAACGCCAGGTCATCCAGCTCCAGAATCCCACCATAATCCCCAGCCCGACACAGCCCGCAGCAAAAATAAGCGAGGCGATGTAATAGCTGCGGTTAAAACCCAGATGTTTTATTAAATACCCTGTCAACAACGTCCCTACCAGATTACCGGTAAAGTAAGACGAGCTCACCACGCCTACCTGCCAGGTGGGCAGATTTTCATGGGCGAGCCAAAGCGGGACGAGCGTGTTTAACACGGCGATCGCCAGGGTCAACAGAAGTAGCCCGCACAGCAATAGCATGACGGGACGGGTATAGGTGGACATGAATAAAAACCGTGAGGAAGTTCAAATTTCATGCGCATCATGCCACTGCTAAAAACATTGTCAATCGGCGTAATCAAAGGGCTGAGGCGCTTTCTGGTCGATCGATTTGCGTTACTGATTCTTAATGTGAATAGATAAAAAATACAAAATCACATCTGCTTGTTTTTATTGATCTAAAACAAAAATCTCGCGTTACGTTCAGTCGAAAAATTTCATGGATTACCCTTACTTTTATTTCTTACTAAACTCAATGCGGGATGCTGAGCTGCATTGTCTTCAAAATAGAACCGTGAGTTCTTATTTAGGCATCTACTCCAGATATCGTTCTTTTCGTAGACTTAAATTCATCAAATTTCCCCCACTGATGCTGAACAGGAGAAATATCATGACTAAACCTTACGTAAGACTTGATAAAGATAATGCGGCAGTACTGCTGGTCGACCATCAGGCTGGCCTGCTCTCTCTGGTTCGGGATATCGATCCCGATAAATTTAAAAACAACGTGCTAGCCCTGGGTGACTTAGCAAAATACTTCAACCTCCCAACCATTCTGACAACCAGTTTTGAGACAGGACCAAACGGGCCGCTGGTACCGGAACTGAAAGCGCAATTTCCCGATGCGCCCTATATTGCTCGCCCAGGAAACATTAACGCATGGGATAACGAAGATTTCGTGAAGGCAGTGAAAGCGACCGGCAAAAAGCAGCTGATTATCGCTGGTGTCGTGACGGAAGTTTGCGTCGCCTTCCCTGCGCTCTCAGCTATTGAAGAAGGCTTTGACGTCTTTGTGGTAACCGATGCTTCAGGCACATTTAATGAAATTACCCGTCATTCAGCTTGGGATCGGATGTCTCAAGCAGGCGCTCAGTTGATGACATGGTTCGGAGTAGCGTGCGAGCTGCACCGCGACTGGCGCAACGATATCGAAGGTCTGGCAACGCTGTTCTCGAATCACATTCCGGACTACCGCAATCTGATGACCAGCTACGACACGTTAACTAAGCAGAAGTAAAACCAGGGCGAAAACCCTGGCCTGACATATTGCCTGATGACGCGCAGCTTTAAGGCCTACGGATCTGTAGGCCTGATAAGACGCAAGCTACCATCCGGCATAGTTTGGATTAACTCGCCACCGCCATACCGACTGTCATATGCAGCCCGTAGAACACGCCACGACCAATCAGCTCGCCGACTAACAGCAAAATAAACGCCACGGAAAGCAGCGGAACGGCAGGCTGGTAACCCTTCACTTGCGGTACAATCCAGCAGCACAACGCTAATGCCAGCGCCACAATCCGCCACGCCATCAGCGAGCCGTAATCCGGAACCAGCGCAGAAGCCTGTTGAATCGAACTGTGGATCGTCGCCAGTTCAGCCCCTTGCATGACAGACATGATGGCGCTTACGACCAGAGCAAGCACTGAAATTGCCGGCAGCAGGCGCATAGCCCAACCATCCACGCCAGCAATTCTCAGTAACAGATACCCCAGCAGCGGACCGCCCATAAACATCGTCAGGAAGAAGCCCAGCGGAGTCCAGACGCTGTACCAGGTCGGCACAGTATCAATGGTGTTATAAACGCGTACCATCATCCAGACAAAAACCACACCCAGCACCATGGTGACAACTAACCACAGATTGCGTAATGCGGGCGACATTTTTTTCAACGTGGCCAGCAGCCAGCCGATACCACCAACGGCAAAGAAGATTGAACCGCTGGCAATTTCGTTACTCAACGCCGAAGACCCAACGCGATTGAGCGAGTTAAAGGCGCGCATCGGCGAGCCCAGGTGGAGCATAGAAGCAATGAAGCCAATGCCCATTAATACCCACAGTCCAAACATGCAGGCAATCACGCGCTGCTGCGATTCTGGACGCAAGTCACCTTTCATCAACGCCAGCGCAAGAACGATAAAGCCACCAACCACACACTGTCCGAAGACCGTGAAGATCATCAGCGGCCATTCATGCCATCCACTTCCCATCTTACACCTCCTTCGGATTGGCCAGATAACCTGTGGTATCCCCGGTCGGGCGGCTATTGGCGTTAGGTTTGATGACAATACTCGGTTTGGTAAAGTGCGCACCCGGCAGTGGCGCAACCGCAGCCAGGGTGCCATGCTTTTTGCGCAGCTCTTCAATCGGACCAAAATCCAGCGCACGCAGTGGGCAGGATTCGACGCAGATAGGTTTTTTACCTTCAGCGACGCGCTCATGGCAGCCATCGCATTTAGTCATATGCCCTTTTTCAGCATTGTACTGCGGCGCGCCGTAAGGACAGGCCATGTGGCAATACCGACAGCCAATGCACACATCCTCATCGACAACGACAAAGCCATCTTCACGTTTGTGCATCGCGCCGCTCGGACAAACCTTGGTACAGGCCGGATCTTCACAGTGGTTACAGGCAATGGAGAGGTAATAGGCAAAGACATTCTGATGCCAGACGCCGTTGTCCTCCTGCCAGTCACCGCCTGCATACTCATAAATGCGGCGGAAGCTGACCTCCGGGGTTAAATTTTTAAAATCTTTGCAGGCCAGTTCGCAGGTTTTGCAACCGGTGCAACGGCTGGAATCAATAAAAAATCCATACTGGGTTGTCATCGGTTACTCCTTACACCTTTTCAACCTGAACAAGGTTCGTGTGTGATGGGTTCCCCTTCGCGAGAGGAGACGGACGCTGGGTCGTCAGGACGTTAATACAACCGCCCTGGTCCACGCGTTTTGCGTCCGGGTCATACCACGCCCCTTCGCCTAGTGCCACCACGCCAGGCATCATACGCGGCGTTACTTTAGCCTCGATGTGCACTTCACCACGATCGTTAAAGATGCGCACCTTGTCGCCGTTGTTAATGCCGCGTCTCTGCGCATCCATCGGGTTGATCCACATTTCCTGACGGCAGGATGCTTTCAGAACATCCACGTTGCCATAGGTCGAGTGCACACGAGACTTGTAATGGAAACCGGTCAGTTGCAGAGGGAATTTCTCCACCAGCGGATCGTTTATGCTTTCAAATCCTGGGGTATAAATCGGCAGTGGATCAATCACATCACCTTCCGGCAGTTCCCAGGTCGCCGCGATCTCGGCAAGTTGCTGCGAATAAATTTCGATCTTACCTGACGGAGTAGTCAGCGGATTGGCGTCAGGATCCTCACGGAACGCCTTGTACGCCACGTGATGCCCCTGTGGGTCACGCTGTTTAAAGATCCCCTGCTTGCGGAATTCTTCAAACGTTGGCAGTTCAGGAATCGCTTTGCGCGACTGCTCGTACAGATGACGCATCCACTCTTCCTGAGTGCGACCTTCTGTAAACTGCTGCTCAACGCCCAGGCGTTTCGCAAGCTCGCTGGTCATCTGATAGATAGTCTTGCATTCGAAACGTGGTTTGATCGCCTGATCGGTGAAAATCACATACGACATATTCCCGCAGGAGGCATCCAGTGCGAAGTCCATCTGCTCCGAAGCGGTACAGTCCGGCAGCAAAATATCCGCGTATTTCGCCGAGGAGGTCATATGGCAGTCGATGACAACGATCATCTCGCACTTCTTATCATCCTGTAGGATTTCGTGTGTGCGGTTGATGTCGGAGTGCTGGTTAATCAGGCAGTTACCCGCATAGTTCCAGATCATCTTAATCGGAACATCGAGCTTATCTTTACCACGAACACCGTCACGCAGCGCCGTCATCTCCGGACCTCGCTCAATGGCGTCCGTCCACATAAACATCGAGATACTGGTTTCTACAGGGTTTTCCAGCGTAGGCATACGTTCAAACGGCAAACTGTATGAGCCCTCACGCGCCCCGCTGTTGCCGCCGTTAATCCCAACGTTACCGGTCAGAATAGCCAGCATAGAAATGGCGCGGGTCGCTATTTCACCATTAGCATGACGCTGCGGTCCCCACCCCTGGCTGATGTATGCCGGTTTAGCGCTACCGATTTCACGTGCCAGTTTGACGATTCGTTCAGCAGGAATCCCGGTAATTTGCGCAGCCCATTCCGGGGTCTTGGCAATACCGTCTTTGCCCTGCCCAAGAATATACGCCTTATAGTGACCGTTTTTCGGTGCATCGGCCGGTAAGGTTTTCTCGTCGTAACCTACGCAATATTTGTCAAGGAACGGTTGATCAACCATGTTTTCGGTGATCAGAACATACGCCAGCCCATTTACCAGCGCGGCATCCGTACCCGGACGGATGGGGATCCACTCATCTTCACGACCCGCGCCAGTATCCGTGTAGCGAGGATCGATAATGATCATGCGGGCATTGGATTTCTGTCGCGCCTGTTCAAGGTAATAGGTTACCCCACCCCCGCTCATACGGGTTTCACCTGGGTTATTCCCGAACAGAACCACCAGCTTGCTGTTTTCAATGTCTGACGGGCTGTTACCGTCTGCCCAGCCGCCGTAGGTGTAGTTCAACCCCGCAGCGATTTGCGCTGAAGAGTAGTCACCGTAGTGATTCAGGTAGCCACCACAGCAGTTCATCAATCGTGCTACCAGCGTTTTGCCCGGTGGCCAGGAGCGTGTCAGGGTGCCGCCCAGCGTACCTGTGCCGTAGTTCAGGTAGATAGACTCGTTGCCGTAGTCTTTGATAAGACGCTGCATATTGCTGGCAATGATGTCGTAGGCTTCATCCCAGCTGATACGTTCAAATTTACCTTCGCCACGTTTGCCGACGCGTTTCATCGGGTATTTCAGACGATCGGGATTATAGACGCGACGACGCATGGAGCGACCTCGCAGACAGGCGCGTACCTGGTGCAGGCCGTCATAGTTGTCATCACCGGTGTTGTCGGTTTCGACATACTTTATTTCACCATCTACCACATGCATACGCAGCGGGCAACGGCTACCACAGTTCACCGTACACGCGCTCCAGATGACTTTCTCACTGGCCTGTGTTGGATTAAGGGCTTCTGCAGCATTTGCAATACGGGTAAATGGCAGGGTAAACGCGCTACTGGCCACTGCCAGTCCGCCTATCGCCGTCGTTTTCACCAAACCTCGGCGACTAACCTCAGCTGCCAGCATGGCATCGGGGATCTTAGTTTTCATAGTGGCTCACTCTGCTGCTCACAATAAACAAAAGGCAAATATTCGTTGTATAGATTTTTATATAACGTTACTATCGATATACAGACTGGTAGATACTGAATTTGCGAAAAGACAGAGATAAATACTGACTTTCATTTGAAGGCAGTATTACTCCTATGGAGGTAGTCGTTATTGTCCGACGTCAAACGGGCATAAAAAAAGCGCCCGGAGGCGCTTTTTTAGCAGGGAAAGGTAGCTTAGCCGATGAATTCCAGGCCATTCATGTACGGACGCAACACTTCCGGAACCTGAATGCGACCATCAGCCTGCTGATAGTTTTCCATTACCGCAACCAGCGTACGTCCTACCGCCAGACCAGAACCATTCAGCGTATGTACTAAACGGGTCTTTTTATCGGATTTACTGCGGCAACGCGCCTGCATACGACGAGCCTGGAAATCCCACACGTTGGAGCAAGAGGAGATTTCGCGATAGGTGTTCTGCGCCGGGATCCACACTTCCAGATCGTAGGTTTTGCATGCGCCGAAGCCCATGTCGCCTGTGCACAGGATGATCTTGCGATACGGCAGACCCAACAGTTGCAGGACCTTCTCAGCATGACCGGTCATCTCTTCCAGCGCATCCATCGAATCTTCCGGGCGAACGATCTGCACCATCTCAACTTTATCGAACTGGTGCATACGGATCAGACCACGGGTATCACGACCGTAAGAACCTGCTTCAGAACGGAAGCACGGCGTATGCGCAGTCATTTTGATCGGCAGCGCATCTTCGTCAATGATTTCGTCACGCACCAGGTTGGTCAGCGGCACTTCTGCAGTTGGGATCAGCGCATAGTTGCTGCTGTCAGCTTCTTCATCCAGCGGACGGGTGTGGAACAGATCGCCAGCAAATTTCGGCAGTTGGCCTGTTCCGTACAGCGTGTCATGGTTAACCAGATACGGAACGTAGTTTTCGCTGTAACCATGCTGTTCGGTATGCAGATCCAGCATGAACTGAGACAGCGCACGGTGCATGCGCGCGATCTGGCCTTTCATAACAACGAAACGAGAGCCAGTCAGCTTAACCGCTGCGGCGAAATCAAGACCCGTGTGCATTTCACCCAGAGTAACGTGATCGCGCACTTCGAAATCAAACTCACGTGGTGTACCCCAGCGGCTGACTTCGACGTTGTCATTTTCATCTTTACCCACCGGAACTTCGTCCGCTGGAAGGTTAGGAATGGTCAGCGCAATATCGCGGATCTCGGCCTGTAAGGTATCAAGTTCAGCTTTCGCGGCATCCAGCTCTTCGCCCAGTTTGTTCACTTCCAGACGTAAAGACTCGATATCTTCCCCGCGCGCTTTTGCCTGGCCGATGGATTTCGATCGAGAGTTACGCTCTGCCTGCAGGTTTTCAGTTTGTACCTGCAGAACTTTACGACGCTCTTCAAGAGCGCGCAGCTTATCTACATCCAGCTTAAAGCCCCGGCTTGCCAGTTTTTCTGCGACTGCGTCTGGCTCATTACGCAGCAGATTGGGATCGAGCATGCTTATCCTGTGCTTATCGAATTAAAATAGGAGAAAGTGACCACAGCCTGCGGTCACAGGGATACAGAGACAACATTACCGCAACGATAACACTAACGGTAGCGTTTTATAGGGCTATTTTGATCCTGTCCGGCGAGCCAGGCGAGCTTTTCGCCAATCTTGCCTTCAAGACCTCTGTTTGTGGGGTGATAATAGCGCGTTTGTGCCATTTCCTGCGGGAAGTACTCTTCTCCGGCGGCATAGGCATTTGGCTCATCATGGGCGTAACGATATTCCTGACCGTAGCCCATCTCCTTCATCAGCTTCGTCGGCGCATTGCGCAGGTGAACCGGCACGTCGTAATCCGGACGTTCACGTGCATCAGCCAGCGCGGCTTTGAAGGCGGTGTAAACTGCATTACTTTTCGGCGCGCAGGCCAGATAAACAATCGCCTGAGCAATCGCACGTTCGCCTTCCGCTGGTCCCACGCGGGTAAAGCAGTCCCATGCGGAAATTGCCACCTGCATGGCACGAGGATCAGCATTGCCCACATCTTCAGAGGCAATTGCCAGGCAGCGACGAGCAACATACAGCGGGTCACCGCCTGCACTAATGATGCGCGCATACCAATAAAGCGCGGCATCCGGTGCACTGCCGCGAACCGATTTATGTAATGCGGAGATGAGATCATAAAAGCGATCGCCTTTATTATCGAAGCGTGCGCTGCGCTCACCGGCAATTTCAGTGAGCAATTCTGGTTTCAATACGCGCTTGCCAGAATCATCAACTTCGGCCATATCGGCCATCATTTCCAGCGTATTCAGCGCCCGGCGCGCGTCACCATTAACCAGTTCGGCAATAGCCCGACGCGTCTCTGGCGGCAGTACGATATCCTGGCCGCCGTAACCCCGCGCTTTATCTGACATCGCCTGGTCCAGCACCTGTTCAATATCGTCGGTGGTTAACGATTTCAGTAAGTAAACGCGTGCGCGTGACAGCAGCGCCGAGTTCAGTTCAAACGAGGGGTTTTCGGTGGTGGCGCCAATAAACGTGATGGTACCGTCTTCAATATGCGGTAAAAACGCATCCTGCTGGCTTTTATTAAAACGGTGAACTTCGTCGACAAACAGGATCGTACGCCGACCAGCGTTACGGTTCTGACGTGCACGCTCAATCGCTTCACGAATCTCTTTTACACCAGACGTAACCGCCGAAATGCGTTCGACATCGGCGTTGGCGTAACGGGCAATGACTTCGGCAAGCGTAGTTTTTCCCGTCCCCGGAGGTCCCCATAAAATCATGGAGTGCAGGTGTCCCGCCTCGATAGCGCGCGGCAAGGGTTTACCCGCAGCCAGCAAATGCTGCTGGCCGATATACTGCGCTAAATTTTCTGGCCGCATACGCGCGGCCAGTGGCTGAAAGGTATTATCAGAAAAGTCGAGCGACAGATTGCTCACTCACACGCCTCTACTTACGTTGATCGTCAACCGTTACACCTTGCGGCGGGGTAAAGGTGAATTTGGAAGGTTCAATCGCACCATTCTGCTGAGATTTCAGCTGATAGCTGCTGCGCTGATCGTCTTGCTCAACGGCGCTAAACTGATGGATCGTTCCGTCACGCCCAACATTGATCGTAAACTGCTTCAGGTTACCGCTGCTGGTTTTTGGCGTCAGCACGAAATCATCGCCGTTTTGCTTAATGTTGTACTGCTGCCAGTCACTGGCCTGGTTACGCGCGATCAGCATGAACGGCGTATTGCCCGTGGCGTCTTTCAGCCAGGTCGCGGTCGCCTGTTCAACAAACGGATTAAAGAACCACAGCGTTTTCCCATCGGAAACCAGGATGCTCTCATCAGGCTGGGTCATATGCCAGTTAAACAGATTAGGACGTTTAACCCATAAATCACCCTGACCTTCCTGCACCGCTGCGCCGCTGCCGTCCGTGACCTTCTGAGTAAAGCTGGCATGGAAGCTACTGACTTTATCCAGACGGCTTTTCAGGTCGCTGGCAGCGTCAGCCCAGACACTGCTCACCACAAAGCTCGACAGTAATGCACAGGTGATTGCGATTCTTTTCATCGTTATTCCTCAAAATACGTCACTCCCAACGGGGAGATCCCTCTGCTATCCATTTCAGGCCAAAAATCAGCATGAGGAAAGTAGAAAATACTGAATTACTTAACTTTGCAATCATTCGAAGGGCGGCGGAGCCAGCACTTCACGATTACCATTATGCCCTTGTTCGCTGACAATACCCTGCGCTTCCATCTGCTCGATGATGCGCGCCGCTCGGTTGTAGCCGATGCGGAACTGACGCTGGACGCCGGAGATTGAGGCTTTGCGTTTCTGGGTCACAAAGTTTACCGCCTGATCGAACAGCGGATCCAACTCTTCGCCACCATCAAAGCCGCCACCGCCTCCTTCGCTTTCGCTGTCAGAAGTAATGCCGTCGACGTATTGTGGACGACCGCGCGCTTTCCAGTCCTGAACCACTGCGTGAACTTCTTCGTCGCGGACAAAGGCGCCGTGAACACGCACAGGGATCGTCGAGTTCGGTGCGGAATAGAGCATGTCACCCATACCTAACAGCGATTCCGCTCCGCCCTGGTCAAGGATGGTACGCGAGTCAATTTTACTGGACACGGTAAAGGCGATACGCGTTGGAATGTTCGCTTTAATCAGTCCGGTGATAACGTCAACCGACGGTCGCTGGGTTGCCAGCACCAGGTGGATCCCTGCCGCACGCGCTTTTTGCGCCAGACGAGCAATCAGTTCTTCCACCTTTTTGCCAACCGTCATCATCAGGTCGGCGAATTCATCCACCAGCACAACAATATACGGCAGTTTTTCCAGCACCGGATGCTGAACATCCATACTGTCACCCGGCTTCCAGTAAGGGTCCGGAATCGGACGCCCCATGCGGGCGGCTTCGGCGATTTTCTCGTTATAACCGGCAAGGTTACGCACGCCAAGCGCCGACATCAGCTTGTAGCGACGTTCCATTTCATTGACGCTCCAGCGCAAGGCGTTAGCAGCATCTTTCATGTCGGTCACGACTTCGGTCAGCAGATGCGGAATGCCTTCATAAACCGACAGTTCCAGCATTTTCGGGTCAATCATGATAAAGCGAACGTCTTCCGGCTGCGCCTTGTACAGCATGCTGAGGATCATGGCATTCACCCCAACAGACTTACCGGATCCGGTTGTCCCTGCTACCAGCAGGTGCGGCATTTTTGCCAGATCGGCCACCACCGGTTCGCCCGCAATATCTTTACCCAGCACCACAGTCAGCGGAGATGAATTATCACGGAATTTAGCGTTATCCAGCACTTCACGCAGATAAACGGTTTGACGTTTTTTATTCGGTAACTCCAGTCCGACATACGGTTTGCCTGGAATAACCTCGACCACACGTACCGCTGCGGTCGACAATGAACGCGCCAGATCGCGCGACAGGTTGGAAATACGCGCCGCTTTAACCCCAGGAGCCAGATTAAGCTCAAAGCGGGTAATCACTGGGCCTGGAGAGTAGTTCACTACATCGGCTTTAATGCGGAAATCCGCCAGACGCGCTTCCACCAGACGTGCCATTTGCTCCAGCGCGAACGTATCTATCGGCTCAACCTCGCTCGGCGGCGGTGTGAGTAGATCTAACGATGGCAGCGGCGTGCTTGGACGGTGCACCGGACGGCTGTCGCCATTACGCATCAGCAGCGGATGGATCAGACTATCCTGCGGCGGAACAGGCTGCGCTGGCTGCTGATAATGTTGCTGCGGTGCGACAGGCTGCGCTGGCTGCTGATAATGCTGCTGCGGTGCGACAGGCTGCGCTGGCTGCTGATAATGCTGCTGCGGTGCGACAGGCTGCGCCGGCTGCTGATAATGCTGCTGCGGTGCAACAGGTTGCGCCGGTTGCTGATAATGCTGCTGCGGTGCAACAGGTTCCTGGTACTGCTGCGCAGGCTCCGGCATCACGCCAGGCGTAAACAGCGGCTCATGCGGCCCCTCATCTACCAGCGTTTTCATTGGCGAAAATTCAAAGTCATCGAGCGAGAACGGATTCGCTCCGGCAGGCTGTTCACCGGAATAACGCTGCTGCTGAGAAGAAGCAAACTGGCGAGCCAGTTCCGCTTCTGCGGCTGAATCTTCGTCATCAGTCTGGTGGGTATCGTCCTGATACTCTTCGCCATAACGATGCTGCTGCGACTGAGCGAACTGGCGTGCCAGCTCGTCCTGCTGCATTGCATCCATTTCATCGTCATTGTACGCATCTGTATCAAGCTGCTCTTCGCGCGCTTTCTCTTCAGCCATACGCTGTGACGGCAGTTTGATGCCATACGACGCCAATTCCCGGCGAGTAGGCACGCGCACACGATTTGGGCGCGGTAACTGCGGGCCAATCCCCTCTTTCACCTGCGGACGCGGCGCACCGCTGCCCGCAAGGCTAAAGACAGGTGCAGCTGCTGCACCCGCCCCTAAAGCGGCGCTTTTTACACCGGCAGCCAGCGGTGCAACAGCAGCAACAGACTCAACGGGCGGTATGGATGCAGTCGTCGGCATAGATGGCGTAGACGGTTTAATACGCTCAGGCTCCTGAGCAGGTTCTGGAATCGGCTGATACCATGCGGCCAGTTGCTCACGCTCACGCGCACGTTTCTCTTCGACTTCTTCAAAGTAATAGAGCGGCGGACGAGTCGGTTTAACTTCTTCAACCACGGGCTCAGGTTCCACCACAAGCGGTTGTTCAACCACAGGCTGCTGGAACGTAGTGCTCTGTTGAGGGATTGATTCCTGCTGATAAACAGGTTGCGGCGCAGGCTCCGGCTGATAAGCAGGCTGCTGGAATGTGGCGTTCTGTTGAGAGGTCGGATCCTGTTGATAGACAGGCTGCAGCACAGGCTCTGGCTGATAAACAGGTTCCGGCTGCGGCGCGACTGGCTGCGCATAAACAGGTTCCGGCTGTGGTGCGTAATATTGCGGCTGCGGACTCTCCTCCACAACCGGCTGTTGCCATGGCTCATACGGCTGCTGCACCGGAGGTTGCGCGTACTGGG
Source organism: Citrobacter sp. Cf118 (assembly GCF_030334095.1). NCBI lineage: Bacteria > Pseudomonadati > Pseudomonadota > Gammaproteobacteria > Enterobacterales > Enterobacteriaceae > Citrobacter > Citrobacter sp. Cf118. Next base: position 920,793 of record NZ_JAOWES010000087.1, read on the forward strand.
CTGAATGCGGATAACCTTCAGGCGTTGGTGCAATCGCGGCATCACCGGTTTGCGGGCCTGGTGCGGATTGCCAGGCTACGGCTGGAGCCGGTTGCTCCATAACAGTGTTGGTCACGGGCGAGGTTTGCAGCAACGGATCTACCGGCGCGCTCCAGGCCTGAGCGGCCGTTGTAGCTGCGGCTGCTGCAGCCACAGGCTCGGTCACCGAGTGGCCGTTAAGCAGTGGGTCAAGCTCGTCATATTCAGGCAGCGTCGCGCGATTGCCGGAAAACAGCACATCGTTAGGATCGGCAACCACGCCACGGGCGCTGTATTCAATTTCGTCTTCATCATCCATGCGTTTGCCGGAGAACAGCGCCGCATCGGTATGACGACCAAGCGGGTTGGTAAATTTCTCTGCCAGACGCTTACGGCGCGCTAACGCACCGCGCAGAATACGAGCCCGACGCGATTCATGGGGTTTGCCATCAGCGGCATCGACAGACTCTTCTTCATCTTCATATTCTTCGTCATCGACCCAGGTATCGTCGCGGCGGGTACGGTTGCTGGCAAACGTCAGGATATTGAGTAACCAGCCGCCCAGTTTTTCCGCAATGCTCACCCATGACCAACCGGTGAACAGCGTTAATCCCGCCGCCCAAATGCACAACAACGTCAGCGTGCCGCCGCTGCTGTGCAGTAAGGGTTGTAGCGTAGTGCTGAGCAGACTGCCGATCACGCCGCCAGAGGCGAAATACCAGATGTCATCGGCGTTAATTGCGGCCAGCCCGCAGGAAGTGAGAATCAGCGCCAGAACGCCAATAATGCGCAGCGAGACGGCAAAATAATCGACGTATTCGTCGCTGGCCTGGTGTCGCCAGGCAAACCAACAGCCGCCAACAATGATGACGGGAATGGTGTAGGCCATGACGCCAAAAATAAAGAACAGCGTGTCCGCCAACCATGCTCCGGGTATTCCCCCCAGATTATGGATAGGTTCATGCCATGCGGTTTGTGACCAACTGGGATCCGAAGGGTTAAAGCTGAGTAAGGCAGCCATCAACCAGACTGCAAAAAGGGCAATAAGAATCAGTAGCGCTTCCAGAAGTCGGCGCCCGCTGCTTAACTTCGTCAATGTGACGTCTTTGTCTTCAGTGTATTCCTGGCTCAAAAACGGCTCTCCAGGTTTCAGGCTTTTCCTGCCCGATGCTAAAACGGACAACAGCACCGGGTTACCCCGGCACTGTTGCTGTATGGATTAACAGGAGTGTAATCAAACTGCGTCGATTTTGCACCTGTTCCGTGTTAGCGCGTCTTAATTACCAGACGATTGCTCTGTTTGACTTCTTCCATGACTACATAAGTACGTGTGTCATTCACGCCAGGCAGACGCAGCAGGGTTTCCCCCAACAGCTTACGGTATGCCGACATATCCGGTACGCGTGTTTTCAGCAAATAGTCGAAATCACCGGAAACCAAATGACACTCTTGAATTTCTTCAAGTTTTTGTACTGCAGAGTTGAATTGTTCAAACACATCCGGGGCGCCACGATTCAGAGTAATCTCAACAAAAACCAGAAGTGATGCATCCAGATAATGCGGGTTTAACAGCGCTGTATAGCCCTGAATAAAACCCTGTCTTTCCAACCGACGCACACGCTCAAGGCAGGGCGTTGGTGAAAGTCCCACACGTTTAGAAAGCTCGACGTTAGAAATACGCCCATCCTTTTGCAGCTCATTAAGAATGTTACGATCGATACGGTCGAGATCTTTGCCAGGGCGCTTCTTACTATCTACCATTATTATTGTCTCTCTGTATTCCTTCCCTACTCCTGCCTGACTCTACCAACATCACTGTTCAGAGTCGCTACCCATCAAAATAAACCGCAACCCAGAGGGATTTTCGGTTCGCAATGTCTGGGTTTATGGTGAGAAGACCGTTGCCTGTCGGCGGCTATCGACATCACGAATGGCATCTGTCCACACCATGCGTAGATTTCGCTAACACGGTAAACATGGTATCTACATGCATGATTATGCAGCACATACATGACACAGTTTTTTTCTTCCTTGAATGTTTTCGCAAAACAGCAGGGGATTGTCAAAGCAAAACATCGATTTTTAGTACAACATGCCAGTTATTCATTCGCAGTGATGGAAAATCGTCATTTTATCACCTTATAACTGACCGATTTTAAGTAGAAATCGTTATAGTATTACGGCTGATCACCCCGTTCATCGGTTTCTGCTATTACACATATTGTTAACAAAATCGCCATACTCTTTTTTTACGTCTGTAAATTCCCTACAATCCTGCTCATTGCCTGCCAACAACTATGGGGATCTCATGGGCGCAACCAAACACAGTAAACTTCTTATTCTGGGCTCTGGCCCTGCGGGATATACCGCTGCGGTCTACGCTGCACGCGCGAACCTGCAACCGGTACTGATTACCGGTATGGAAAAAGGTGGTCAGTTGACCACAACAACAGAAGTGGAAAACTGGCCTGGCGATCCGCACGATCTTACTGGCCCGCTGCTGATGGAACGTATGCACGAACATGCGTCCAAATTTGACACTGAAATCATTTTTGATCACATCAGCAAAGTTGATCTGCAAAACCGTCCTTTCCGTCTGACCGGCGACAGCGGTGAATACACCTGTGACGCACTGATCATCGCCACCGGCGCTTCAGCACGTTACCTGGGTCTGCCTTCAGAAGAAGCATTCAAAGGCCGTGGCGTTTCCGCCTGCGCGACCTGCGACGGTTTCTTCTACCGTAACCAAAAAGTTGCGGTGATCGGCGGCGGCAACACCGCTGTTGAAGAAGCGCTATATCTGGCGAATATCGCATCTGAAGTGCATTTGATTCACCGTCGCGACAGCTTCCGCGCGGAGAAAATTCTCATCAAACGTTTGATGGATAAAGTTGAAAACGGCAACATCGTGCTTCACACCCACCGCACGCTGGAAGAAGTGACCGGCGATCAAATGGGCGTAACCGGACTGCGTCTGCGCGATACGCAAAACACTGACAACGTGGAATCACTTGACGTTGCCGGGTTATTTGTCGCTATCGGTCACAGCCCTAATACCGCTATTTTCGACGGTCAGCTTGAACTGGAAAACGGCTACATCAAAGTTCAGTCCGGTATTCACGGCAATGCCACTCAAACCAGCATTCCGGGTGTCTTCGCAGCCGGTGACGTGATGGACCATATTTATCGCCAGGCGATTACCTCTGCGGGCACGGGCTGTATGGCCGCGCTTGATGCAGAACGTTATCTCGACGGTCTGGCGGGCGCTTGCAAATAAGTTTTACAAATCAGTAACAAAAGTAAAAAAGGCGACTATAAGTCGCCTTTATTTTTGCCTCGTTGTAACATTGCCCTGCCCAAAAATTCCAATAACTCACCTGCTAAGCGTGCAATGAATAAAACCCGTCAAAAAGAGCTGACCCGCTGGTTAAAACAGCAAAGTGTAATTTCCCAACGATGGCTGAACATTTCGCGCCTGTTGGGGTTCGTGAGCGGCCTGTTAATTGTCGCTCAGGCCTGGCTCATGGCCCGAATTCTGGACCATATGATCATGGCCAATATTCCCCGAGAGGCGCTTCTGCTTCCTTTCATCGTGCTGGTATTGATTTTCATCCTGCGGGCATGGGTCGTCTGGTTACGCGAACGGGTCGGGTTTCACGCAGGGCAGCATATTCGCTTTGAAATTCGCCGCCAGGTGCTTGACCGTCTGCAACAGGCAGGTCCGGCCTGGATACAAGGCAAACCGGCCGGGAGTTGGGCCACGTTGATCCTGGAGCAGATTGACGATATGCATGATTACTATGCACGTTATCTGCCGCAAATGGCGTTGGCCGTATGCGTCCCCTTATTGATCGTGGCGGCGGTATTCCCGTCAAACTGGGTGGCCGCCCTTATTCTGCTTGGAACTGCCCCGCTGATCCCGTTGTTTATGGCGATGGTTGGTATGGGTGCTGCCGACGCTAACCGCCGCAATTTTCAGGCTCTTGCTCGCCTCAGCGGCCATTTCCTCGACCGCCTGCGGGGCATGGAGACGCTAAGAATCTTTGGTCGCGGTGAAGCCGAAACGGAAAGCATCCGCGCTGCGTCACAGGATTTCCGCCAGCGCACCATGGAAGTCCTGCGCCTGGCTTTCCTGTCATCCGGTGTCCTTGAGTTCTTTACCTCCCTGTCCATCGCACTGGTCGCGGTTTACTTCGGCTTTTCCTACCTTGGCGAACTCGATTTTGGACACTACGGCACAGGTGTCACATTGGCTGCCGGCTTCCTCGCGCTCATTCTGGCGCCGGAATTTTTCCAGCCCCTGCGCGATCTGGGCACGTTTTATCACGCCAAAGCACAAGCCGTTGGTGCAGCAGACAGTCTGAAAACCTTCATGGAAACCCCGCTTGCACATCCTGAGCGTGGCGATATTGAGCTGGCGACAAAAGACGCCGTGTCAATCGAAGCACGAGATCTGGTCATCACCTCGCCGGAAGGTAAAGTGCTTGCAGGCCCGCTCAACTTTACCCTGCCAGCCGGTCAACGCGCGGTGCTGGTTGGCCGCAGCGGCTCCGGAAAAAGTTCGTTGCTCAATGTCCTGTCCGGATTTCTCTCTTATCAGGGATCGCTGAGAATTAACGGCTTTGAACTACGCGACCTGTCGCCTGATTGCTGGCGCAAACAGCTGTCCTGGGTTGGACAAAATCCGCAGCTCCCTGCCGCCACGTTACGCGATAACGTGCTGCTCGCTCGCCCCGATGCCAGCGAAGAACAGCTGCAGGCCGCACTCGACAGCGCCTGGGTCAGTGAGTTTTTACCGCTACTGCCGCAGGGTGTAGATACACCAGTAGGCGATCAGGCGGCTCGACTTTCTGTCGGACAAGCGCAGCGCGTTGCCGTGGCTCGCGCCTTACTCAATCCGTGTCAGTTGCTGCTGCTGGATGAACCTGCAGCCAGCCTGGATGCACACAGCGAACAACGCGTGATGCAAGCGTTGAACGCAGCGTCACGCCGCCAGACTACGCTGATGGTGACACACCAACTTGAAGACCTTGCCGACTGGGACGCTATCTGGGTGATGCAGGACGGACAGATCGTTGAACAAGGCACTTATGCAGAACTTAGCGCAGCCAACGGGGCGTTTGCGACATTACTGGCTCATCGTCAGGAGGACATCTAAATGCGCGCTTTGCTACCTTATCTGACGCTGTATAAACGTCACAAATGGATGTTAACCCTGGGGATCGTTCTGGCGATCGTCACACTGTTGGCAAGTATTGGTTTGCTGACGCTTTCCGGTTGGTTCCTGTCGGCTTCTGCTGTGGTGGGTGTCACCGGGATTTACAGTTTTAACTATATGCTCCCTGCCGCCGGGGTACGCGGTGCGGCAATCACCCGCACCGCGGGCCGCTATTTCGAGCGATTGGTCAGCCACGACGCGACGTTCCGCGTGCTGCAACATTTGCGTATATATACCTTCAGCAAACTGCTGCCGCTCTCTCCTGCTGGCCTGTCCCGTTATGGACAAGGTGAATTGCTTAACCGCGTGGTGGCGGATGTCGACACGCTCGATCATCTCTATTTACGCGTGCTCTCCCCGCTTGTAGGCGCTTTTGTCGTCATCATGGTGGTCACGCTGGGGCTAAGCGTTCTCGATTTCACGCTGGCTATTACTCTCGGCGGTATTATGCTGCTGACCTTATTTATCTTGCCCCCACTCTTTTATCAGGCAGGTAAAAGCACCGGGCAAAGCTTGACGCATTTACGTGGGCAGTATCGTCAGCAGTTAACATCCTGGCTGCAGGGCCAGGCTGAACTGACCATCTTTGGTGCCAGTGAACGTTACCGCGCGCAAATGGAAGCCACTGAGTTGCAGTGGCATGAAGCCCAACGACGTCAGTCTGAATTAACGGCGCTATCACAGGCGGTCATGCTGTTAGTCGGCGCACTGGCAGTGGTTGTGATGTTATGGATGGCCTCAGGTGGCGTAGGTGGCAATACCCAGCCTGGTGCGCTGATCGCGCTGTTTGTCTTCTGTGCGCTGGCCGCATTTGAAGCATTAGCACCCGTCACCGGCGCGTTTCAGCATCTCGGACAGGTTATTGCCTCTGCGCTGCGCATCACCGAACTGACTGAACAGCAGCCAGAAGTCACCTTCCCGGATGCCGGTTCCCCGGTTTCTGAGCAGGTCACTCTCACGCTACGCGATGTATCATTCAGTTATCCGGGACAAGCACAAAAAGCGCTCGACACCCTTTCCCTGCAGGCTCAGCCCGGTGAGCATATTGCGATTCTCGGTCGCACCGGATGCGGTAAGTCAACGTTACTGCAATTGCTTACCCGTGCATGGGATCCGCAGCACGGCGAAATTCTGATTAATGAGCAGCCGATTTCAGCCCTCAGTGAAACCACGCTGCGCCAGAGCATCAGCGTCGTGCCACAGCGCGTGCACCTGTTCAGCGCGACGCTTCGCGACAATCTTCTGCTGGCGGCACCGCACGCCAGTGATGACACATTATCCGCAATGCTGTGCCGCGTCGGTCTGGACAAACTGCTTGAGGGTGATGGACTCAACGCCTGGTTAGGCGAAGGGGGTCGACAGCTTTCTGGTGGCGAACTTCGTCGTCTGGCTATCGCCCGTGCCTTATTGCACGATGCCCCACTGATGCTGCTGGACGAACCGACCGAAGGACTTGATGCAACAACAGAAAGCCAAATGCTTGAATTAATTGGCGATGCCATGCGTGATAAAACCGTACTGATGGTGACACATCGTCTGCGCGGCTTGTCACGTTTTGATCAAATAATAGTGATGGACAACGGACACATTATTGAGCAAGGTAATCATGCAGATTTGTTAGCCCGGCAGGGACGTTATTACCAGTTTAAGCAACGTCTGTAAGCTATTATTGAACGATCAAACTCGCGTAGTGGAGTTTCGCAGTCATGCGCCTGGTGCAATTGTCCCGTCATTCTATAGCCTTCCCTTCACCGGAAGGCGCTTTACGCGAGCCTAACGGTTTGTTGGCGCTTGGCGGCGATCTCAGTCCAGCCCGACTATTAATGGCCTATCAGCGCGGAATTTTCCCGTGGTTTTCGCCTGGCGACCCCATCCTTTGGTGGTCGCCCGATCCACGCGCCATTCTTTGGCCCGAGAAATTTCATCTCAGCCGCAGCATGAAACGCTTTCATAAAAACTCGCCTTATCGCGTGACGCTCAATTACGCGTTCGGTCAGGTGATTGAAGGCTGCGCGAACGACCGGGAAGAAGGCACCTGGATCACGCATGATGTAGTGGACGCCTACCATCGCCTGCACGAACTGGGCCATGCGCACTCCATTGAAGTGTGGCGAAAAAATGAATTAGTGGGCGGTATGTATGGCGTGGCGCAAGGTACACTATTTTGTGGCGAATCAATGTTCAGCCGTCAGGAAAATGCGTCCAAAACCGCACTGCTTGTTTTTTGCGCTGAATTTATCCGTCAGGGCGGAAAATTAATCGACTGCCAGGTATTAAATAGCCACACAGCTTCGCTGGGCGCCGTCGAAACCCCTCGTCGGGAGTACCTTGAACACCTGAGCAGACTGCGCCAGCAGCGGCTACCGAGCCATTTCTGGGTTCCCAGGACGTTATTTTCGCCTCAGGGGTGAATGTTTTCGGCACATTTTTTGTCGGGGTGTTATAATTGTCGCGCAGAGTTGGTTTAGCCCATTACCCCGCCGCCGTTAAGGAACAGTTCGCGTCAGGCAACGCCTATCGTTTATCTCCTCGTTCCCTTACACGTTGCGCTTTAAGTGCGGCTTTGCCGTGTGTGGTTAGAGTAATGCGCCAAACCCGATTTGCTGTGTTTTAAACGCACAAATCTTTACTTATTAAAAGAACTTCGGCATTATCTTGCCGGTTCAAATTACGGTAGTGATACCCCAGAGGATTAGATGGCCAAAGAAGACAATATTGAAATGCAGGGTACCGTTCTCGATACGTTACCTAATACCATGTTCCGCGTAGAGTTAGAAAACGGTCACGTGGTTACTGCACACATCTCCGGTAAAATGCGCAAAAACTATATCCGCATCCTGACGGGCGACAAAGTGACTGTTGAGCTGACCCCGTACGACCTGAGCAAAGGCCGCATTGTCTTCCGTAGTCGCTGATTGTTTTTAACGCCCGAATGGCGTCCAGATAATAAAAGGTCGGTTTAACCGGCCTTTTTTGTGGGCTGAGGATATGTATTTAATCCTCAATCATCCGCGCATATTCTTCCGTTAAGAAATCTACTAACGCGCGCACTGACGGCAATAATCCCCTGCGTGATGGAAAGACTGCGTGAATAATTTCTCGCTTCGGTTCCCAACCGTCGAGCAACGCCACCAGTTCACCCGCGGCTAATTGATCTTTTACCATCAGTTGCGGAAGCTGCACTACCCCCACACCGGCAACTGCGGCTTCACGTAGCGCCAGCATATCCGTGGTAATCATTCGCGGCGTGAAATGCACTTCTGCCCGCGCGCCCTGCGGGCCAAATAACTCCCAACGATGTACATGTTTGCCCGAGGCGAGACTCAAACCAGGCCAGCGTGTCAGCTCCGCCGGAGAGTGTAACGCCCCCATTTGCTCGATTAACTGCGGGCTGGCATACAAACGATGCCCCCTGTCCGCCAGCACACGCATCACCAGGTCGCTATCCTCAAATGGTCGAGGCCTGACACGAATCGCCACGTCCAGACCTTCTCCAACGACGTCAACACGGCGATTTGTCGCCTCCAGTTGCACTGATACGTCAGGATAACGCGCCATAAAACGAGCAAGCATTGGCCCGATATGCACATGCAGCAACGTGACCGGGCACGTCAACTTCACCACGCCACGCGGTTCAACCTGTAACGCGGCAATGGCATCCTGCGCCGCCTGCGCTTCAACCAACATCGCCTTACAGTGTTCGTAAAAGGTTTGCCCCACTTCCGTCACGTTAAACTGGCGGGTGGTTCGCTGAATCAGTCGAACTCCCAGCCTCTCTTCCAGTTGCGCTATCCGTCGGCTTAGTTTTGATTTCGGTTCATCAAGCGCCCGACCCGCCGCCGCGAATCCTCCTTCCTCTACAACATGCACAAACCATGCAAAATCATTGAGATCTGGCTTCGTCATCTAATTGTCCTATTTATGAGACAGTGAGAGCTATTTTAGCTACTACTCAGCTCGCTGTCATGAATATAAGCTTATTCACATCAAGATAACGCCACTGAGGAGACACAAATGAAACACGTAACAGGCGTCTACACCGCACCTCGCCCGCACTGGGTTGGCGATGGATTTCCGGTTCGCTCGATGTTTTCTTACCAGTCTCATGCTGAGCAACTAAGTCCGTTCCTGCTGCTGGATTACGCCGGTCCACATACGTTTACGCCGGGTAACGAAAAACGCGGCGTAGGCGAGCACCCTCACCGTGGTTTTGAGACGGTGACCATCGTTTACAGCGGCGAAGTTGAACACCGTGATTCAACCGGTCGCGGCGGCATTATCGGCCCCGGCGACGTGCAGTGGATGACCGCGGGTGCAGGAATATTACACGAAGAGTTCCATTCACCAGAATTTACCCGTCAGGGCGGCGAACTGGAAATGGTACAGCTGTGGGTCAATCTGCCAGCAAAAGACAAAATGGCCGTTCCGGGTTACCAGGGCATCAGCAGCGATGTGATCCCCTCTGTCGCCCTGCCTGATGAAGCAGGAAGCGTTCGGGTGATTGCGGGCAGCTATCAGGATACAAAAGGCCCGGCACATACCTTCTCGCCGCTGAACGTTTGGGATATGCGTTTACAACGTAATCATCAGCTCACGTTGTCCCAGCCGGAAGGATGGAGCACTGCGCTGGTGGTATTGAAAGGGAATATCACCGTAAACGGCACTACGTCTGCCAGCGAAGCGCAACTGGTGGTGCTGAGCCAGCAAGGGAAAACGCTGCATATTGAAGCCTCCAGCGACGCCAGCGTGCTGCTGCTTTCTGGAGAACCGTTGAACGAGCCGATTGTTGGTTACGGTCCGTTTGTAATGAACACGAAACAAGAAATCGCTGAAGCCGTACGCGATTTTAACTCCGGCCGCTTTGGCCAAATCTGAATCGAAGGAGAAGAATATGTCCAGTCCTGCAAACTTTAATGGTTCACGTCCGGTCATCGATGTAAATGATTCCGTCATGCTGCTTATCGATCATCAGAGCGGGTTGTTCCAGACCGTCGGCGACATGCCAATGCCAGAACTGCGTGCGCGTGCCGCCGCGCTGGCTAAAATGGCGACCCTGGCGAAGATACCGGTGATTACCACGGCATCCGTACCGCAGGGACCTAACGGCCCGCTGATCCCCGAGATCCACGCTAATGCGCCACATGCCCAATACGTGGCGCGTAAAGGCGAAATCAACGCCTGGGATAACGAAGACTTCGTGAAAGCGGTCAAAGCAACAGGTCGTAAGACGCTGATTATCGCCGGTACGATTACCAGCGTGTGCATGGCTTTCCCGGCTATCAGCGCGGTTGCGGAAGGCTATAAGGTCTTCGTAGTGATCGACGCTTCCGGTACTTACAGCAAAATGGCGCAGGAAATCACCCTGGCTCGCGTTGTTCAGGCTGGCGTCGTGCCGATGGATACCGCCGCCGTCGCGTCTGAAATTCAGGGCACATGGAACCGTGAAGACGCCGCCGAATGGGCGGAAGTGTATACCAAAGTCTTCCCGGCTTATCAGTTGCTGATCGAGAGCTACAGTAAAGCCCAGGAAGTCGTGACCAACGGCGAAAAACTGGACTCTCAGCGCTAATCCTATCCTCCGCGCCTGCCTGGGCGGAGGAATATGTATATTGCGTAACCAAACGAGAGTTAACACGTAAATTCTGCTTGACCGTTTTAGCGCAACTCCCTATAGTAGCGCCCCGTTGCCCCCCAAGCGGTCAGGCAGCAATACAATATGGTGAGGTGTCCGAGTGGCTGAAGGAGCACGCCTGGAAAGTGTGTATACGGCAACGTATCCGGGGTTCGAATC